>NZ_CP119409.1:150000-1350000 GCF_029223885.1 Pararhizobium gei
GGAAAGGTGAAAAGCACCCCGACAAGGGGAGTGAAATAGAACCTGAAACCGGTTGCCTACAAACAGTCGGAGCTCGCAAGAGTGACGGCGTACCTTTTGTATAATGGGTCAACGACTTAGTGTGACGAGCAAGCTTAAGCCGATAGGTGAAGGCGCAGCGAAAGCGAGTCTGAACAGGGCGTTCAGTTCGTCGCATTAGACCCGAAACCGAGTGATCTAGCCATGAGCAGGTTGAAGGTTGGGTAACACCAACTGGAGGACCGAACCCGCATCTGTTGCAATAGATTGGGATGACTTGTGGCTAGGGGTGAAAGGCCAATCAAACTCGGAAATAGCTGGTTCTCCGCGAAAACTATTTAGGTAGTGCGTCGACCGAATACCCCGGGGGGTAGAGCACTGGATGGGCTATGGGGACTCACCGTCTTACTGATCCTAACCAAACTCCGAATACCCGGAAGTACTAGTCGGCAGACACACGGCGGGTGCTAACGTCCGTCGTGAAGAGGGCAACAACCCTGACCTCCAGCTAAGGTCCCCAAGTCATGGCTAAGTGGGAAAGGATGTGAGACTCCCAAAACAACCAGGATGTTGGCTTAGAAGCAGCCATCATTTAAAGAAAGCGTAACAGCTCACTGGTCTAAATAAGGGGTTTTGCGCCGAAAATGTAACGGGGCTAAAGCCATGCACCGAAGCTGAGGATACATATCTTAGGATATGTGTGGTAGCGGAGCGTTCCGTAAGCCTGTGAAGGGATACCTGTGAGGGGTCCTGGAGGTATCGGAAGTGCGAATGTTGACATGAGTAACGATAAAGGGAGTGAGAGACTCCCTCGCCGAAAGACCAAGGGTTCCTGCTTAAAGTTAATCTGAGCAGGGTTAGCCGGCCCCTAAGATGAGGCAGAAATGCGTAGTCGATGGGAACCACGTTAATATTCGTGGGCCTGGTGGTAGTGACGGATTGCACAAGTTGTTCATTCTTATTGGATTGAGTGGGCAGCGGAGCGGTTCCAGGAAATAGCTCCACCATTATAGACCGTACCCGAAACCGACACAGGTGGTCAGGTAGAGTATACCAAGGCGCTTGAGAGAACTATGCTGAAGGAACTCGGCAAATTGCACGCGTAACTTCGGAAGAAGCGTGACCCCATTTTACGCAAGTGAGATGGGGTGGCACAGACCAGGGGGTAGCGACTGTTTATCAAAAACACAGGGCTCTGCGAAGTTGCAAAACGACGTATAGGGCCTGACGCCTGCCCGGTGCTGGAAGGTTAAAGGGAGAGGTGCAAGCTTTGAACTGAAGCCCCAGTAAACGGCGGCCGTAACTATAACGGTCCTAAGGTAGCGAAATTCCTTGTCGGGTAAGTTCCGACCTGCACGAATGGCGTAACGACTTCCCCGCTGTCTCCAGCATAGACTCAGTGAAATTGAATTCCCCGTGAAGATGCGGGGTTCCTGCGGTCAGACGGAAAGACCCCGTGCACCTTTACTATAGCTTTACACTGGCATTCGTGTCGGCATGTGTAGGATAGGTGGTAGGCTTTGAAGCGGGGACGCCAGTTCTCGTGGAGCCATCCTTGAAATACCACCCTTATCGTCATGGATGTCTAACCGCGGTCCGTTATCCGGATCCGGGACAGTGTATGGTGGGTAGTTTGACTGGGGCGGTCGCCTCCGAAAGAGTAACGGAGGCGCGCGATGGTGGGCTCAGAACGGTCGGAAATCGTTCGTCGAGTGCAATGGCATAAGCCCGCCTGACTGCGAGACTGACAAGTCGAGCAGAGACGAAAGTCGGTCATAGTGATCCGGTGGTCCCGTGTGGAAGGGCCATCGCTCAACGGATAAAAGGTACGCCGGGGATAACAGGCTGATGACCCCCAAGAGTCCATATCGACGGGGTTGTTTGGCACCTCGATGTCGGCTCATCGCATCCTGGGGCTGGAGCAGGTCCCAAGGGTTTGGCTGTTCGCCAATTAAAGCGGTACGTGAGCTGGGTTCAGAACGTCGTGAGACAGTTCGGTCCCTATCTGCCGTGGGTGTAGGAATATTGACAGGATCTGTCCCTAGTACGAGAGGACCGGGATGGACATATCTCTGGTGGACCTGTTGTGGCGCCAGCCGCATAGCAGGGTAGCTATATATGGAATGGATAACCGCTGAAGGCATCTAAGCGGGAAACCAACCTGAAAACGAGTATTCCCTTGAGAACCGTGGAAGACGACCACGTTGATAGGCCGGGTGTGGAAGTGCAGCAATGCATGAAGCTTACCGGTACTAATCGTTCGATTGGCTTGATTGTTCTCATTGCTCGTGCTCATCGAAGCGCCAATGGCGCTTCAATGATCCCAAGCTGTCTTTTGTCCTGACGCTGTCGGCCCTTTGGGCCTGCGCTCCGGACGGGCCGCGCAACGATGCGCGACGGCCCTTGGCCTTGCGGAGCTTTGCTCCGGATGTGCCTCAAGCAGCTTGAAAAAGACGTGTTCAAAAAAGACTAGTCACTAACGACTAATCCCTAATCACTCCTAGAGTGAACCAGCTTCTCATTTTGGTTTTACCCCGCAACTGCGGTGTGAAATCTTGGTTTGCCACCTGTGTCCTCCTTCAAGGATCTGCAGTATGGCCGGCGCAGGTCCCCTTTGAGCCTCAGCGAAAAGGACAAGGCATCTGCGCCAGGAAAAACCAAGATTTACACCTGCACTGCAGGTGTAAATCTTGCCCTTAGTTGACCTGGTGGTTATTGCGGGGTGGCTGCACCCGTTCCCATTCCGAACACGGCCGTGAAACGCCCCAGCGCCTATGGTACTCCGTCTTAAGACGCGGGAGAGTCGGTCGCTGCCAGGTCTACTAAAGGCAAGAAAATACCAAACAAAATATCTTCTCATCACCTTCCGGCTCAGCCGAACAGCGGGCCGCCCTCAAGCGGCCTTTTTGCTTGGCCATACTAACCCGGATAACAGAGACAAGAGGCTGCCGTATCACGCCGATGGAGCAGCCACGCCGAACCGCAAAAGGCAAAGCCTTCGAGGACCGGCAAACAACCCGGGCTGCAACAGTAGCCCAATTCAATTCCGCGGGGTGGAGCAGCCCGGTAGCTCGTCAGGCTCATAACCTGAAGGCCGCAGGTTCAAATCCTGCCCCCGCAACCAAACATCCCTGCGATAACAATAAAGCCCCCTCGTGGGGCTTTTTGTGTTTTTGCCCTTCAATCGCACCGGCGCGGCCCATAAGTTTTTCCAGAATTGCCTGCTCGTTGAGAAAGTCGGGCTTCCTCTTGCCAGATGCAAACGTCAGGATCGCGGCAAGATCGCCGCGCAGCACGATCACCAGTTCCGCACCATCGGGCACGAGATCGATACGGCTGACCAGCGTGCGGAGCTTGTCGGCCGCCATTGCGCGCATTTCTTCATTGCCCAACTGGTCGTGGAGAGCAGCGATCTCCTTATGATAATATTTTGCCAGATTGGGATGCAGCAGGGGAGGTGGTTCTTCTGTGCCATCGAGGAAGCTGGCCAACTCTTTCTTGCGGGCTTCGAGTTTGGTGCTGCGTTCCTTGACCATATCCACCGGCATAGCGTCCTTGAGATAGAGATCAAGGATCTTTTCGAGCTCCCGGTCGATCCGTTTCGTCTCAGTCTGCGCGGCGTCGATGGAAACACGAGCCTCCATCCGCGCCTTGTTCACTTCACGCGTGAACTCGTCGCAAAACTCCTTGCAGAACTCCGGTTCCATCAAATGCTTGTCGAGCCCGTTCAGAACGGATTGTTCGAGGGTGTCGCGGCGGATGTTCAGCCGATTGTCACAAGTCCCCTTGGTCCGGGCGTTGGTGCAGCCGAGCATGTCCTTCGAAATCATGGAATAGCCGCCACCACAGCAGCCGCATTTGACGAGCCCGGTGAACAGGTGTTTTGGCCGGCGGCGTTCGTTCAGGATACGATTGTCGCCAGGCTGGGTTCCGGGCTCCAGCGCCAGTTGGTCCTGCCGTGTCTTCACTGCATCCCACAGGTTCTGATCGACGATGCGCAGGTCCTGTGACCGCAGAAGAAGTTTGTCTTTGTATGGATGAAATGAGCCGGAGCCGTGCTCGGCGCATCCGGCCGACAGTGTGATCGAAGAACCCGAAGCGAATACGCCGCAGCCGGACCCGGAATATCAGGCCTTCAAAACCAGCACGCAGAGTTACTCGGCGGGGACGACACCCCAAAGAGGCGCTCAAGATCGCCACCAGCCCAAAAATCATCTGTTGAGCTCAATCTCCTGCCGGAGGGAGCTCCCGCAGCCCTCCAATGCCCGTAGGCCACCGAGTGGGGATTATACCTTGGTGGATGACATTAAGGCGATCACCTCCGCATTCGAATAGTTGAAAGGAAACAACGTATTGACTTCATCCAGTTCCTGTCCCATCTGTTCCAGTAGCCACGCGCAAATATCTTCGATGATGGGCCTGATAGGCCGTAGACGAGGAGCGACCAGTCCATATATTTTCCCAGTCTCAATACGACGGTTGGATGCAGGAACGAGCCGGCCCTGCATGAGCAGGGAAGAAATTACACCGATCCAGCCCAACGTAATGCCTTCTCCATTTACCGCCGCTTGAAGAATCGCCGCGTAGTCAGTGAATTCGATGGTTTTCGCTGCACTCCCTTTACCCTTGGCAGCCGCATCCCAAAATTTCATCCATGGATAATCTGCGCTAGCGAAGTGCAGAAAACTATGACCCTCGCCCGAGGGGCTGTCGTCTAACATTCCGTGCGCGGCAAGATAGCCGGGACTACAAACAGGAAAAATAACCTCTGGAGCGAAGGCCCACCATTTATACCGGACATCATCACGATCGATCATTCGTTCGGCAAGGTCGACATTTTCGGCCCCACCCTGAAGTGAGCCGGTTATCAGCTCGAACCGGATGTCCACGCTGGGAAAAAGGGCGTTGAATTTACTGAGTCTTGGAACAAGCCAATAGCTTATCGTCGCGCTCAACATTGACAACGTCACAACCGGTTTAGCGGAACGTCGTTCGCCAATCTTCTGAATGGCGACAGCTATTTCTTCAAAGCCGCTTTTGACGGCAGAATAGAGCAACCTTCCCTCTGGTGTGGGGCTTAGCCCCGTGGGGCTTCGAACGAAGAGAACGGCCCCGAGTTCTGTCTCAAGTTGCGCGATGCTCCTGCTTACCGATGGCTGAGTGACGTTGAACTCCTTCGCGGAAGCGGTGAAGCTGCCCAGGCGGAGCGCCGCCTCGAAGATCAGCAGGGTTCTGGCATTCGGGAACTGACGGGAGAATGACGGCATACGCTCACTGTATGCCCCCCATGATATTTTTCAAGCTATTCAGCTCATGGCATTGCGCTCAATAATGGAAGCGGCGCCGGGAAAGGCCCGTCACGATGACGATGGGTAGGTGCAGATTGTCTACCAAGACATTTTCGTATGTCGGCAGATCCAGAGGTGCGCAGGGTGAATCAAGCAGTCCTTGAAATCAACAAGAACAAGTCCTCCAAAGATCCGTTGTTGCAGCCATTCCTTTTGAAAGGTTTGAAGCTGCGCAACAGGATAATAAGCACGAGCCATGCCTCCAACGTAGATGATGGCGGACTGCCGCTGGAAAGATATGTCCGGTATCACGAGGAGAAGGCCCGAGGTGGCTTGGCGCTGACGATGATCGGCGGATCCGCTATGACCTCGCCAGATTCGAATTGGGGTGGAGGCCAGCTTGATCTTTCGAATGACCTCGTGGTTCCGCATTTTGCAAACCTTGCGGAGCGAGTGCACAGTCACGGTGCAGCCGTTATGTGTCAGATTTCGCATCTCGGTCGCAGAGGAACATCATTCGCCGGCAACTGGTTGCCCACGGTCGCCCCGTCACGAGTGCGTGAGCGTTTGCATCGGGACATTCCAAAGGAGATGGACGATGCTGACATCAAACGGATCGTTCAGGACTATGCCAACGCCGCCAGACGCTGTCGCGATGGCGGTCTTGACGGTGTTGAGACGCTGACCGGCGGTCATCTAATCGGCCAGTTCTTGTCGCCGCGAACCAACAAGCGAACGGACAGCTTTGGCGGTTCTTTGGAGAACCGAGCTCGGTTCGGCCTTATGGTTCACGAGGCGGTCAGGCGTGCAGTGGGCGATGACTTTATCGTCGGCATTCGATTGGCGATCGATGAAGGCGGAGACGAAGGGTATAACCTTGGCGAATGTCTTGGAACGGCGCGACTGTTTGAACGGGAAGGACACGTGGACTTCTTTAACTGCATCTTCGGCAGGATGGATACCGAGAAGACACTGTCGGAACACAACATGCCGGGAATGTTCATTCAGAGCGCGCCCTTTCTCGCCGAGGTTGGACAGTTCCGAAATGAAACGAAGTTGCCGGTCTTTCACGCCGCCGGAATTCGAGACGTCGCCACGGCCCGCTACGCCATAGCAGAGGGGCTCGTCGATCTCATCGGCATGACCCGGGCTCATATCGCGGATCCGCACATGGTGAACAAACTCCTCGCTGGCGAGGAGGAACGGATTAGACCGTGTGTAGGTGCCTCCTACTGTCTCTACAAAAGTCCGTTTTGCGTGCACAACCCGGCGACCGGCCGTGAGGTTTCGTTAAGCCACACCATTGAAAAGGCCAAGGTTCCAAAGCGGTTCGTTGTGGTGGGCGGTGGGCCCGCAGGTTTGGAAGCAGCGCGCGTCGCGAGGGAACGCGGGCACGAAGTCACCCTGTTCGAAGCAGCACGGAGACTTGGTGGCCAGATCGTTTTGGCGTCCTCCGCCAAGGCACGCCGCGATCTTATTGGCATCATTGATTGGCGCGTCTCCGAACTGGATCGACTCGGTGTCGAGGTACGCTTGAACACTTTTGCTGATGGCGAGGCCGTCATGGCCGAAAAGCCGGATGTCGTTGTTGTGGCTACCGGAGGAACTCCCGACGCCGATTGGGTCGACGGAGCCGAATACTGCGATACCGTCTGGGATATCCTGAGCGGAAGCACCCCCGTCAAAGACGACGTGCTGATCTATGACGGCACGGGCCGCCAGGCGGCCGCTTCCTGTGCTCTGCACCTCGCGAGAAAGGGATGCAAAGTCCAAATAGCAACCGTTGATGACGCCATCGGCATTGAGATGCCGCCACAAGACCGGACAGGCTTCCGAAAAGGATTGGCTGAATACGACGTTCCAATAATCAATCAAGCCCAACTGGTAAGAGTGGAGCGAAAAGGAGAGAAGATCGCGGCGATCCTCCGTATCGATCTCACGGAGAAAGAAATTGAAGTGGTGGCATCTCAACTAATTGTTGAGTTCGGCACTGCGCCTTTTGATGAGATCTATCATGAGTTGCGCAGACACTCAAGCAACGCGGGAGTCACGGAGATTTCTCTCCTAGTAGATGGAACGGATTCTAGCGCCGAGAACACCGACAAATCTGCTGGTTTTGAGTTGCATAGAATTGGAGACGCGATTTCAAGCCGCGATATCCACTCAGCAGTCTACGACGCCTATCGGATTTGCTCAAAACTATAGGAAAAACTGACCTATAAGTTCCAAAACTACTCAGATCGACAATGAAGAAAAAGGGGAATCTATGACAAAGCGAAGCAACGATCCCGCGTTTGGCACAATCAGCCCAAACGACATGCAACTCATGACAAAGATGCTGGGCTGTGGCGTAGGGCGGCGCCAGTTTATGAGCTGGCTGATGGCCGCCGGCGCAACTGCGGCCGCATCTTCCACCATTTTCGCGGATGTGAGCCAAGCGTTGGCCGCCACGCCCAAAAAGGGCGACAGGTTGATCTTGGCCAGTGATCAGCACGGGCCGAACGATACCCTGAACCCAGCGCTGGCGACGTCCTCGCTCGACTATTTCCGGTTGCGTATGTTTTACGGCTCACTGACCCGCCTGACGGCGAACTTGACCTATGAACCGGAACTTGCCGAGCAAGTGACGCCCAATCAGGATGCTACCGAATGGACGTTTAAGCTTCGTCAGGGTGTCGAGTTTCACGACGGCAGAACACTCACCGCCGACGATGTCATCTATTCGATGAACCGGCATTTGGGTAAAGATTCCATCTCGAAGGCCTCGTCCTTGGTTTCCATGGTTAAAGAGTGGAAAAAAGTCGGCAAGTATGAGGTCAAGGCTATTCTTGACGCCCCTAACGCTGACCTTCCCATTGCATTGGGGACGTTCCATTTTAAAATTATCCAAGACGGACAAACGGAGTTCCAGACCACAAACGGCACGGGGCCGTATAAGATAAAGGAATTCAAGCCAGTTGTTCGCGCCATCGGTGTCAGACACGAAAACTATTGGACCGAGGGAGCTTACCTTGACGAACTGGAGACATTTGCCATCGGAGATCCGGTCGCGCGTCTGAACGCCTTCCTTGCGGGCGACGTCGATATCATCGGACCCCTGTCTCCCAGGGCCATCGATCAAGTGAATGCCACTGCCGGAAAGGAAGTATGGTCGGTAAAGTCAAGCATGACCGTCCATATCGCGTCGCAGTTGAACGTCCAGCCATCCGGGAACATGGATCTTATTCGCGCCATGCAATACTTGATGGACCGGGAACGGCTGGTAAAGGGGGTGTTCAATGGTGAGGGAACAATTGGTAACGATCAGCCAATTGGCCCCTCTTACCAGGACTATTGCTCTGACATTCCACAGAGGCAACTGGATCCTGAAAAAGCCCGATATCACTTCAAGAAATCAGGGATCGGATCGACGATTGTTCCAATCGTGACCGCAGAAGTTGCTTCAGGAGCCGTAGAGCAATGCCTCTTCCTTCAAAGAGAAGCGGCAAAAATTGGCCTCAACATTGATGTTCAGAAAGTGAACGCGGATGGCTACTGGGGCGCGGTATGGCTGAAAAGTCCGATCTGCGTTGGAAGTTGGAACATGCGCCCTACGGCAAATATTATGATGACCCTAGCCTACGAAAGTGGAGCTGCATGGAACGAAACCCATTGGAAGGATGAGAAATTCGACCAATTGCTCGTTCAAGCCAGGGGAATAACCGATCCATCCGCGCGTAAGCAAGCGTATTGCGACCTGCAGACGATGATCCACGAGGGGGCCGGACTCATATTGCCTGGTTTCCGCAACTACACCGATGGAGCGGCCGCTTACGTCAAGGGTCGGACATACGTGCCTCTGAACACTTTCGGGGGTGGCGAGTCAGCTCCCACGCTTTGGCGCGATGATGCCTGACGGCGTATAAACCGCACTCTGTCGGAAAAGAACGGCCCTGCAAATGCAGGGCCTGGAAAATGCATTTAATCAGCATTTGCCCGAGGAACATCTATGTATGGGATGATTGCAAAGCGGATTGGTATTGGCGTGCTCACAATGCTCGCGGTCTCAATCATAATATTTCTCGGAACGAGAGTCTTGCCTGGTGACGCTGCTCAGTTGCGACTGGGGCAGGCTGGAACCGTTGAGAATGTTGCCGCACTCAGGTCGAAGCTAGGTTTGGATTTGCCGCTTTGGCAGCAATATTGGAATTGGCTGTCGGCCTTCGCTCAGGGCGACATGGGGCGTTCGTTATCTAGCGATGTGCCGATCACCAATCTGATCGCAGATCGTTATAAGAATACGCTGACTGTCAGTGTTTTAACCGCTGTAATTGGCGTGCCCATTTCCCTTGTCCTTGGAATATTTGCCGCGATGTTTCCGGGCAGCCTTTATGATCGTTTTTTAACACTGATATCTGTTTCCCTTATCGCCACGCCCGAATTCTTTACGGCTACTCTGCTTGTTCTCATTTTTGTGTTCACCTTGGGAATTGGCAGTTCCGTCGTCATTGGCGACGTCGGCACCATGACGCTTTTTGAGATTCTTTCACATTTTGGAATGCCGGTCGCAGTGCTTTGTTTTGTGATCGCGTCTCAATTGATACGTATGACAAGGGCTGCGGTTCTTAACGTAATGAGTTCTACCAACCGTCAGTGAGCATGACTCTGAAGGGGGTTCCCAGCAGCCAACGAATCTGAATCTGTGATGCAAACTGGAGGTTTGTGATGGGTTCAGCGGTTTCTTTGCGATCGGACTTCGACGGAGCCAGGTTGCGGCTTCTGGCTCGGCAGACACGCGATGCCGATCAGGCACGGCGGCTTCTGGCACTTGCATCGATCTATGATGGCGGCTCACGCGCCGATGCCGCCCGGCTTGGCAGTGTGACGGTTCAGATCGTGCGCGACTGGGTGGTGCGCTTCAATGAACGCGGTCCCGCCGGCCTTATCAACGGCAAGGCCCCGGGCAAACCTTCTCTCCTGAACGATGAACAGCGAACGGCTTTGGCGCAAGCCATAGAGCGCGGACCGACCCCGTATCTGGATGGAGTCGTTCGCTGGCGTCTGTGTGATCTGGCGCAATGGATTTGGGAAGAGTTCCGCATCTCGGTGAGCGAGGAGACCCTGGGCCGCGAAGTGCGTGCCATGGGCTATCGCAAGCTCTCGGCTCGCCCAAGACATCATGCGCAGGATGCCGAGGCGGCCGAGGCATTTAAAAAAACTTCCCCGCCGCTGTGGCAGAAATCGCCGCAGGTCCCGCCAAGGGCAAAGTAATCGAAATCTGGTTCCAGGACGAAGCCCGGATAGGCCAGAAGAACAAGATCACGCGTCGTTGGGCCAAGCGGGGCTCAAGGCCGTCCGCGCCGCACGACCAGCGAACCCGATCGGCCTATATCTTCGGTGCCATCTGTCCCAAGCACGGCAAGGCCGCCGCTCTCGTCATGCCGTGGTGCGACACCCATGCCATGAACCAGCACCTGATCGAGATATCCCGCAACGTCGCCGTTCATGCACACGCCGTCCTCATCATGGATCAGGCCGGATGGCACATGTCCAACAATCTCGTCGTTCCAGAAAACATCACCATCCTGCCACTGCCGCCCAAATCGCCCGAGTTGAACCCGGTCGAAAACATCTGGCAGTTCATGAGGGACAACTGGCTCTCAAACCGAGTCTTCAAATCCTACGAGGATATCGTCGACCACTGCTGCTACGCTTGGAGAACCCTCCAGCAACGACCATGGAAGATCATGTCAATCGGCCGACGCAAATGGGCGCAAGGGTTCTAATCAGTGACGGTTGGTATTCGTCCTACGTGGAAATGGCGATTCTCAAGGGCATGACAAAAAGTCACATCGTTTGGCGGCATGCTCTCCCCAATGCGATCGGACCAATCATCAACGTAGTCGCCCTGAACCTGGCTTACCTCGCAACTGGCGTGATCGTAGTTGAGGTTTTCTTCGCATATTCTGGCCTCTCAACACTGATAGTTCAAGGAGTTCTGACAAGGGACTATGTATTGGTCCAAGGTATCGGCATGATATTCTGCGCAGCTTATGTGTTTCTTATGCTAATCGCCGATATCTGCATCATTGCATCCAACCCAAAACTGAGGCATCCAAGATGAGTGTTCAAAAAGATTATTCCTGCAATATGGAAGAACACTTTGTTTATACCTCAAGCAAGACTTTCCACTTCGTCGAGACGAAGGCCGTGGCTGTGGGAAGGTTCAAGTTCTCAGCCACCGGCAAAGCAGGCCTTATAATAGTCCTGGCTTGGCTGATTATCGCCGGCTTTGGACGATGGGTGGCGCCTTATGGCGAGAATGACCTGCCTTTTCCGGATGCTTACGGCCAGTTTCAGCCGCCTCAGGCGGGAGCTTTGCTTGGCACCGACGTAGACGACCGGGATATTCTCTCCCGTGTGATCTATGGCGCTGGAAGAACTATTGGAATCTCTTTCACCGCGACTGCGATCGCTTATGTGTTCGGCATTCTGTTGGGCTTTTTTGCCGCGATTGCGGGTCCAAAAACAGACATGGTCCTCAGTCGCATAAACGATGCGCTCCTTAGCCTCCCGACTATTATGCTTGGGATGGTCATGGTCGCTGCGGTCGGCTCAAGCACATCGATGCTGATTATCGTTGCGAGCCTTGTGTACATCCCCATCGTATTTCGAATGGCAAGGGCGATCGGAATGGAAATCAAGATGACTGATTTCATCGAGGCCGCTCAAGCGCGTGGTGAGGGCCCCTGGTGGATTGTCATGCGAGAGATATGGCCAAATGCGGCAATGCCTCTGGTTTCCGATTTCGGTTTGAGGCTGATCTACGTCACCTTGTTCCTATCCAGCCTCAGTTTTCTTGGGCTTGGCGTTCAACCGCCGCATGCCGACTGGGGATCTATGGTTCGGGAGAACCTGGGTGCATTCCAATCGTTTGGGGCGTCCATCGTGCCAGTTATTGCCCCGGCGTTTGCGTTGGCGACCCTCACAATTGGAATCAACTTAATCGTGGATGATTTCTCTGCACAGGCTGGCAGCAAATTCTCGAGGAAAATGTAACCATGACCGAAGAGAAAATTGTGTTTCAGGCCATTGGCCTTTGTGTGAGCGCAGTTCAGCATGATGGGAGTGAAACTCCGATCGTTAGAAACGTCGATTTTGCCGTCCCCAAGGGCAAGATTGTCGCCCTGATCGGCGAGTCTGGGTCTGGCAAGACGACAATTTCACTAAGTGCTCTCGGTTACTGCAGACCGGGGTTGAAATTCTCCGGCGGAGAAGCCCGACTGAATGGACACAACATTTTGAAGTTGGACGCCCGGTCGATCCGGGCAATACGGGGCGAGCGTGTTACCTATGTCGCGCAAAGTGCTGCTGCGGCATTCAATCCGGCATTGCGCATTAACGAGCAGGTGACGGAAGGTCCAGTTCGTCACGGCAGCAAGACCCAAATACAAGCCGACGAAAGAGCCATTGAGCTCTATCGCGCGCTCGAACTTCCAAATCCCGATCAGATTGGCAATCGATACCCGCACCAGGTTTCCGGCGGTCAGCTCCAGCGGCTGATGGCTGCGATGGCGCTTTGCGGGGATCCGGATTTGATCGTTCTGGACGAGCCCACGACGGCTCTGGATGTCACCACGCAGATTGAAGTTCTGAAAACGTTTAAGCGAGTGATCCGCGACTCAGGCGCCGGTGCAATATATGTAACGCATGACCTAGCCGTCGTCTCTCAGATAGCTGACTATATTGTGGTCCTTTATCAGGGGGAAGTCCAGGAAAGAGGTACCACTGACGCGATCATCAACAACGCGCAGCACCCCTATACAAAGCGTCTCATCGAGGCCGCGCGACCAAGGTTGCTTAAGGCGGAGACAAATGAGAACGAACCTTCACCCGCAGGGATGGCAGCGTTGACTTTGGACGGTGTTACTGCAGGCTACGGTACCAGCATCGACGGAAAGCTGGTCGTCCCGGTCCTCCGGGAGGTCGATTTGAGGGTTGGTTACGGGAAAACCGTCGGCTTGATTGGCGAATCGGGTTGCGGGAAATCGACATTGGCGCGGGTTGCGGCCGGCTTACTGCCGCAGGCTGGCGGAATCGTAAGGCTTGACGGGCTTGAAGTGGCACCATCTTACAAAAGCCGGTCAAAAGAGGAACTGCGGAAAATTCAGTTCGTCTATCAGATGGCCGACACAGCGCTCAATCCGAAGCACACCGTAGGCGAGATTGTCGGCCGGCCGGTAGAATTCTATTCCGGGCTCCGCGGCGCAAAAAAGCGGGAACGGGTTTCCGATCTACTCAAATTGGTGGACCTCAAACCCGAACTGGCGCAACGCTACCCTGGACAGCTGTCTGGCGGACAAATGCAACGAGTCAACCTCGCGCGTTCGCTCGCTGCCAACCCGGAAGTAATGCTCTGTGACGAAGTCACTTCTGCACTCGACAGTATCGTGTCCGCCAACATCGTCGATCTTCTGAGGAGATTGCAGAAGAGCTCCGGTTTATCGTTCGTGTTCATCAGCCATGACCTTTTAACCGTATCATCGCTCGCCGATCAGGTTGCTGTTCTCTACGCCGGGTCCATCGTGGAGAAAGGCCCAGCGCGCGAGGTCCTTGAGAAACCCGCACACCCCTATACAAAATTGCTCGTTTCTTCCGTTCCCGAGATGCGAATTGGCTGGCTTGAGGAAGAGATGGAAAAATTCCGCCCTGTCGGGGACAGTGGAAATCTTCCTAGTCTGCCAGGCATCGGCTGTGCATTCTTCACGCGTTGTCCGGTCGCCATAGTCGAAAAGTGTAACGAGACGAGACCCCCGGAGCGTACAATCGGAGTTGAGCGGCGTGTGGCGTGTCATCGCAACGCAACGGAACTCATAAGCTGATTCCGGGCAGCTTCCTCCCAGGCAGTTTTTTGAATTGAACAAGCTGCCCCCAAAAGACTGAAAGAATCAGTCTATCCCCTTTTCGATATATTCATGGAGACTGCCGTGACGCAGAGCGCATCACAGTATCAATCGTCGAACTTTAAGTTACCCTTCCCGCCCGAGGAATTTTCCCGCCGTCGTGCCCAAACGTGCGATGCTATAAGAGCATTGGATATCGATGCGATCGTTCTCACAACGCCAGCAAACTACTATTATGTATCTGGGCTTCCCTTAAAAATCAGCCTGGGCCTATTTGGCCTCGTTCTGTGTGCTGACGGAAGGGGGTTCTGGATTGGTCGCCGAACCTACATGAAGAGCGTGAGTTCATTTATAGAGGTGGCAAACTGGTCTGAAATGGCGCGGTCGATCGCAGACGAGGAAGATGCCCATCAGGTTTTTGGCGAAACAATTAATCGGCTTTTGGGACCCGGAGTGCGATTGGGTTTTGAACTCGACATGTGCACCATTTCGCCAAATGCGGTCAATGCCATTTCCCGGCATGTACATGGCTGCGAGATCCGGAACGCATCCGGAATTATCGAACGATTGCGGTCGGTAAAGTCACCGTTGGAAGTCCAGCGCCTTCGCGAGGCGGGCGCAATGGCTGCGGCTGCGATGCGTGAAGTTGTGTCGCACATCGACACGGACCAAACGGACTCGACGCTGGCTTCTTTGGCCTATTCTTCTCTCATGACCCTTGGAAGCGATCAATTGGCGATGCCGCCAATCGTTGTATCTGGGCCGCTGAGCGCTACCCAATCCACTGCTGGTCGGACCAGAATAAGTGCGGGAGATCTCATCACTCTCGAGTTTTCTGCGGCTGTTGATCGGTATTGCGCTCCTATATATCGGATAGGTTCGATCGGACCGCCGAACAGCGAAGGTGCGTATCTGCACGCAGCCTCTCGTGCGGGTTTACTAGCGGCCCTGCAGAACATCGGGCCGGGGATGACCTCTCATAGTGCTGACCAAGTCGTTCGCGCCGCCATTGCTGTCGAAGGTTGTCTGGAATACTTCACCGTGCGCGCCGGGTATAGCGTCGGGATAGGTTTCCCGCCAAGTTGGGATGAGGATCACATCATGAAACTCAGCCCCGGAAATGATCAAAAGCTTGAACCGGGCATGGTTTTCCATCTCGTGCCTGCCTTGTATCAGGCAGGAGTTGGCGCTGCTTGCTGCTCTAACACCATCCACATTACGGAAAACGGTGCAGAAGCACTTGTTCCGATCGAAAGCAAGATGCTGATTGCTTGAGCCACGGCGAGCAAATGTAGGGCGAGTTGAAAGAGCTTTGCGAGCTTCAATCTTTTTGGCCGTAATCGCCATTACAAATTCGGTCGCCGTTCACCCTGAAATGATTGGATCCAACGGCGTACTCCACCGACGTGCCTCGGGCGGCATCAGGGCATGAATTGCAGGATATAGGAGATATGAATGAGAATACTCGTGCCCATAAAGCGGGTCGTCGATTACAACGTGAAGATCCGCGTCAAGCCGGATGGTTCCGGCGTCGAACTCGCCAATGTGAAGATGTCGATGAATCCCTTCGACGAAATCTCCGTCGAGGAAGCGCTGCGCCTCAAGGAAGCCGGCAAGGCTTCGGAAGTCGTTGTGGTGTCCGTGGGTCCGGCCAAGGCCGAGGAAACCCTGCGCACGGCGCTGGCCATGGGTGCTGACCGCGCGATCCTGGTCGAAACCGACGATCTGGTCGAGCCGCTCGCCGTCGCCAAGATCATCAAGGGCGTGGCGGAAGCCGAACAGCCGGGCCAGATCATCGTCGGCAAGCAGGCGATCGACGACGATTCGAACCAGACCGGCCAGATGCTCTCGGCCCTGCTCGGCTGGGCGCAGGGCACATTTGCGTCCAAGGTCGAGATCGGTGACGGCAAGGCACAGGTCACGCGCGAAGTCGACGGCGGTCTGCAGACCATCGAGATCAAGCTGCCGGCGGTCGTCACCACCGACCTGCGGCTGAATGAGCCACGCTACGCCTCGCTGCCTAACATCATGAAGGCAAAGAAAAAGCCGCTCGACAAGAAGACCCCGGCCGATTTCGGCGTCGACACGACGGCTCGCCTCAAGGTTCTGAAGACCGAGGAACCGGAAGGCCGCAAGGCCGGTGTGAAGGTCAAGTCCGTCGCCGAACTCGTCGAGAAGCTCAAGACCGAAGCCGGCGTGCTCTAATTCTAGAAAAGGGAGACTATACCATGGCCATTCTTCTTCTGGCTGATCACGACAACGAAACCCTGTCCGACCAGACCGCCAGGGCGCTGACGGCCGCCGCAAAGATCGGTGGCGACGTGCATGTGCTGGTCGCCGGTTCCGGCGCACAGCCTGCAGCGGATGCTGCGGCGAAACTCGCCGGCGTATCCAAGGTCCTGCTTGCCGACGACGCCTCGCTCGCCAACAACCTCGCCGAGCCCTTGGCAGCTCTCATTGTCTCGCTCGCCGACAGCTACGACACGATCATCACGGCGGCAACCTCGGTCGGCAAGAACGTCGCGCCGCGCGTCGCTGCCCTGCTGGATGTCGCGCAGATCTCGGAAATCACCGAAGTTGTCTCGGCCGACACGTTCAAGCGCCCGATCTATGCCGGTAACGCCGTCCAGACGGTCCAGTCGAGCGATGCGAAAAAGGTGATCACCGTGCGCACGGCTTCGTTTGCTTCGGCGGCGGACGGCGGCTCGGCAACTGTCGAGACAATCGCGGCCGTAGCCGACCCGGCCCTGTCGTCGCATGTTTCCGACGCGCTCTCCTCGTCGGATCGTCCGGAACTGACCTCGGCGAAAATCATCATTTCCGGAGGCCGCGCTTTGGGCTCCTCGGAGAAGTTCCAGGAGATCATTCTGCCGGTAGCCGACGAACTGGGCGCCGCCGTCGGTGCAAGCCGTGCCGCCGTCGACGCGGGCTACGCGCCGAACGACTGGCAGGTCGGCCAGACCGGCAAGGTCGTCGCTCCGCAGCTCTACATCGCCTGCGGCATTTCCGGCGCCATCCAGCACCTCGCCGGCATGAAGGATTCGAAGGTCATCGTCGCCATCAACAAGGACGAGGAAGCCCCGATCTTCCAGGTCGCCGACTACGGCCTTGTTGCGGATCTCTTCACAATCCTGCCGGAACTTGAACAGACACTATAATGCGCGAAGCGCTGTATCTTTCCATGCTCGGCTTCCAAATACCCCGATGACGAGACGCCACTCCAACGGCACCATCGGACGCTTTAGCGAAGCATTTGTGAAGGATCAGCTCAAGCACACGGCCGGGACCGACAGCGGTTTGCACTCGCCGACTGAAAACGCAGTGCCCTTGCACCAGTCAGCACCTTGATCAGAATCCCCGAACAGGCAAACGGGTAAAACTCAATCTACGCCTCTGCCGAGAGCATCTTCCTTTCCCGCGCCGTCCGGAGCCGCGCAAAATCGTCGCCGGCATGGTGGGACGAGCGGGTGAGCGGGCTGGAGGCGACCATCAGGAAGCCCTTGGTGTAGGCGACGGTCTCGTAGGACTTGAACTCCTCCGGCGTCACGAAGCTCATGACCTGGTGATGCTTGCGGGTCGGCTGCAGGTACTGGCCGATCGTCAGGAAATCGACATCGGCGGTGCGCAGGTCGTCCATCAGCTGCAGCACTTCGTTGCGCTCTTCGCCGAGGCCCACCATGATGCCGGACTTGGTGAACATCGTCGGATCGAGTTCCTTGACCCGCTGCAACAGCCGGACCGAGTGGAAATAGCGTGCACCTGGGCGAACCGTCAGATAATTGCCGGGTACGGTTTCCATATTGTGGTTGAAGACGTCGGGCTTGGCGGCGACGACACGCTCCAGCGCACCGGGCTTCTTCAAAAAGTCCGGTGTCAGGATCTCGATAGTCGTCAGCGGCGACGCGGCACGGATCGCCCGGATCACCTTTTCGAAATGCTCGGCGCCGCCATCGGCCAGGTCGTCGCGGTCGACGGAGGTGATCACGACGTGGGACAGGCCCATCTGCTTGACGGCCTTGGCGACGTTTTCCGGCTCGGCCATGTCGAGCGCGTTCGGCTTGCCCGTGGCGACATTGCAGAAAGCGCAGGCGCGGGTACAGATCTCGCCCATGATCATGAAGGTCGCGTGCTTCTTGTCCCAGCACTCGCCGATATTCGGGCAGCCGGCCTCCTCGCAGACCGTGACGAGCTTGTGCTCCTTCACGATTGACCGGGTTTCCATGTAGCCGGGTGACATCGAGGCTCGGACGCGGATCCAGTCAGGCTTTGCCAGCAGTTGCGTATCGGGTCTATGGGCTTTTTCCGGATGGCGCAGACGGGCTGGCGCGTCAGCGGGATAGGTCTTGTCGAGAATGGTGACCATGATGTCGTTCTTCCTTGCGCCGTCCGGGCTCAGAGCGTGTCATATATTCCGGCGATTGCCAGAAAGTCGGCTGCTTTCAAACTTGCGCCGCCAATCAGTGCGCCATCGACATTGTCGATGGCCATGAGTTCGGCCGCGTTGGATGCCTTGACCGAGCCGCCGTAAAGCAGGCGCATTGTTTGCTCTTCCTTGCCGAAGCGGGTGACGAGTTGGGTGCGCATGAAGGCATGCGCCTCAAAGATATCGGCAATCGTGGGCGTCCGTCCGGTGCCGATCGCCCAGACGGGCTCATATGCAATCACGGTATTGGCAGCGGTGCCCCCATCCGGAACCGAACCGGCGAGCTGGCGCCCAAGGACGTTCAGTGTCTCTCCGGTTTCCCGCTCGGCTTCCGTCTCGCCGATGCATATGATCGCGATCAATCCGGCTGCATGCGCCGCCTGGGCCTTCCTGCAGACGAGTGCGTCCGTCTCCTTTTGAAGGGTGCGGCGCTCCGAGTGGCCAACGATGACGAATGTGCCGCCACCATCCGCGATCATCTCCGCCGAGGTTTCTCCCGTATAGGCGCCGGAGGAGGAAGTATGGCAATCCTGTGCGCCGATCCGCAGGTCCGTTCCGGCGCAGAGCGTTGCTGCTTCATGGAGCAGGGTCGCTGGCGGGCAGATCAGCGTATCGGTCTTGCCGGCAAAGGCGGAAACACCCGCTGCAATCGCCGTCAGTGTATCGAGAGATGCCCGCAGACCATTCATTTTCCAGTTGCCGGCAATCAGCGGCTTGCTCCCCGGTGTCATATCGGTCGTCCCTTCTGCCTTCGGCGTGCCCTGTTGATGAGGGCGCTGTATGTTTGTGGAATGCTGCCGTTACGGCGCGAGTGAGGTCACCCTGTGGTGGCGGGTCAGAAGGGATGTGGTGTGAGCGATCTCATCCGCCAACCGCAGATCGTCCCAGCCCAGTTCACCTGCGGCAATCGCGGCGATGCCGGCAAGTGCCGCCGGCGTGATCGCATTCTCGAAGGGAAGAAGCGTTCTGCGCAGAATGATGTCGGCAAGCCGTGTTACCCGCTCGGTCTGCAGCATCCAGCGGATTTCGTTCTTGTAATACAGTCCATCGCCACCAACCGGTTTGCCGTCCCCCTCGGCCATCATGGCGGCCACGTGGCGTGCCTGGCTTCCATAACGGCGATAAAGGATCGCGGCCACTGCCGGCTCCAGCCCGGATGCCGTGGCAATCCCGTCGATTGCCCGGTCATGCCCCTCCGGGTCCGTTGCCAGATTTCGTCCGCCACCAATGGGTTGCGACAGGGTGCTTCCGGTTCTTCGCATACCGATTCGTTTCAGAACCGCATCGCAAATCTGCTCCGCACAGGCCCGGTATGTCGTCCATTTACCGCCCACCAGAGTTAGAACAGGAAAGGTGCGGTTCGTCTCCGGTTCGAATTCATGAAGGGCGTGATCGCGGCTGATCGATCCCGTCGTCGCATCACCGCTCCACGGCAGAGGGCGAATGCCGGCATAGGCGAACACGATTTCCTCCTTGCGCGCCTTGGCGCCTGGCAGGACCTGTTCGAGAACATCGAACAGGTAGTCGATTTCCGCGTCGGAGCACCGTGCGCCGTCCGGATCGTTGACGCGGATATCGGTCGTGCCGAGAAGAATATTGTCCGTGTCGAGCGCATAGACGAGGCAGGCGCGGAAATCCCGCGTTTCGAAATACAGCATGCCATCGCCGAGTTGGCGGGCGAGATCGGGCCGGCGCATGATGAGGTGCGACCCGCGTGTCCCGCCGATCAGGCGTTTTTCGATATGAAGCCGGCGATCGACCTCGTCGGCCCAGGCACCTGCACAATTGATCACGAGCTGTGGCTTCAGCGTGAACGTCTCCCCGCTGATTTCATCCTTCAAGCGCACCTGATCGCCATCTGTTCCGTCCAGGGACAGATAGGGAAGGGCGATCGATTGCGGACAATCGCGTTCTGCATCCTTCACCAATTCAAGAACCAGGCGCTCGGGATGAACAAGGCGCGCGTCGTAATATTCGGCGACCGCGCAGACCTTGTCGGAGAGCCCCGGCATCCGGCGCTTGCTTTCGCTGCGTGACATCAGCCGGTGTGTCGGCATCATCTGGTTCTTGCGGCCGAACCGGTCGAAAAAGACGAGGCCCAGTTTGACGACAAGAATACCTTTTGCGCCGGGTGTCTTCTTCAGCTTCAGGAACCGCAGACCGGCGGAAAGCATGCCACCGAACCAGCTGAAGGCCGGAACCCAGACCGGGATCGGCTTGACGAGATGCGGCGCATTTCGGATCAGATGGTTGCGCTCGATCACCGACTCGCGCACCAGTTCGAATTCACCGGTTTCGAGATAGCGCAGCCCACCGTGGATCAGGCGCGATGGCGCAGCACTGGTTCCCGATGAAAAATCGCTTTTGTCGATCAGGATCGTTGGAACGTTCTGCAGGGCCAGATCTCTATAGAGACCAATGCCATTGATCCCGCCGCCGACGATCAGGATGGGCGCGCTGCCGTCCCCGGATATCGTCCTGAGCTGCTGCAGAACCTCGTTGCGATTGCGCATCACCCTCTCCATGCTTGCCAAACTATTCCTGGCTACTCCCCATAATGACAGTTTATTACTTTTGGAAGAGACATAAAGAAACTTCAAAAAGAAGATATAATAATTATCAATATTTTTCAGTTATTTATGTGTGTATAAAATTTTCTTACAAATCTGATTGACAATTTTCCCTAGTCCAATAGCCTTAGCTTCAGAGGAAAATGCCGGACAGGAAGCCTTTCCCAGCGCGCTGAGTGGAGACAGTGCGCACCGGCCTGGAGGAGGAACCATGCGCGAGCGCCTTATAGGCATTGACGCCGGTGGAACGATGACGAAAGTCGTCCTGTTTGACCTGAACGGAAATGAGGTCGGCAGCGAACGGCGGACAAACGTCATGCTGTTGCCGCACGAGGGCTGGACCGAGCGCGATGCCGACAGCATGTGGCGCGCCGCGTGCGAGTGTATCGGCATCCTGCTCAAAAAGACCGCTACAGATCCGGCCGATATCATTGCCGTGACCCCTTCGGGCTATGGCGGTGGCGTCTATTTGATCGACAAGGACGGTGTGCCCGTTCGAAACGCCCTGGTCTCGACCGATACGCGCACCATTCCGCTGATTGCGCGCTGGACCGCCTCGGGTCGTGCCGCTGCGGTTTCAAGGCACATCGAACAGCAGATATGGCCGGGTCAGACCCTGCCGATCCTGGCCTGGATGCAGGAAAACGAGCCGGACACGCTGCGCCGTACGGCGCATGTCATGGCATGCAAGGATTTTCTGCGCATGCGTCTCTGCGGCGACATCTCGACCGATCCAACGGATGCCGGCTGTTCCGGCATCATCAACGTCACGCGGACGGAGATTTCACGCGAAGCGTTTCACGAAGCGGGAATAACAGCATGGTTGGACAAGCTTCCGCCGATCGGCCCGAGCGTCGCGATCGTCGGTGGCGTCAGCGAAAAGGCCGCCAGCCAGACGGGCCTGCGCGCTGGGACGCCTGTCGTGCGTGGCGTCTATGATGTCGTCGGTTGCTCGATGGCATCGGGGGTCGAGCGGCCGGATCAACTGGCCGCCGTCGCTGGCACTTTCAGCATTCATTCGACCGTGCACAGCACGCCGTCTCACAACCCCCTGCCGACGATTCAGACTCCCTATCCTGTCGCCGGGCAATTTCTGGCGACCACCGCGACGCCGACCTCGGCCAGCAATCTGGAGTGGCTTTGCAAGACCATGCTGTCGGCCGAAGCGCATCAGGCCCTGCTCGAGGGACGCAGCGTTTACGACATCTGCAACGATCTGGTGGCCGGAGCGCTGACGCGCAGCAACAGCATTCTCTTCTTCCCGTTCCTGTATGATGGCCCGCAGGGCGCCCCTGCCGGTTTTCTCGGGCTCAAAGCGGGCGTATCGCTCGCCGACATCATCCGTGCCGTCTACGAAGGTGTTGTCTTTGCCCATCGCCAGGACATGTCCTACCTGCTGGATGGACCCGATGCCGCCGATCCCAAGGTCATCCGTCTGGCCGGTGGACCGTCGAAAAGCGCTGTCTGGGCGCAGATGTTCGCAGATGGCCTTGGACTTCCCATCGAGATTGCCAACGGAACGGAGTTCGGGGCGAAGGGTGCGGCGATCTGCGCATCGGTCGCAACCGGCATTTATGCCGATATTCCCACTGCAATCGCCGCCATGGTCCATGTCGATCAGAGGTTCGAGCCTGACCCGGTCAGGGCGAAGGTTCTCACGGCAAAATACAACATCTATCGCGCCGCTATCGACGTCGTGGCACCCCTCTGGTCGCAATCCCAGGACTGCGAGGATTCATCCTATGAGAACAGCGGATTGCAGCAGGCGCTGGCAGTCTGACGTGACTTGCAGGAAACGGACGATGCTCAGAGAAGGTGTTGCGGCCCATGCTTGAATTGAAGAACATAACGAAGGTTGTTGGTGCGGATACGCATATCCATCCGACTGATCTGACGCTTGAGCGGGGTTCGCTGAATGTGCTGCTTGGGCCGACGCTGTCGGGCAAGACGTCGCTGATGCGGCTGATGGCGGGGCTTGACAAGCCGACGACGGGCACGATTGTCTTTGACGGCAAGGATGTGACCGGCCTGCGGGTGCAGGATCGCGGCGTTGCGATGGTGTACCAGCAGTTCATCAACTATCCGGCGATGACGGTCTATGAGAACATCGCCTCGCCGATGCGGATCGCCGGCAGGGACAAGGCGACGATCGACCGGGAGGTGCGCAAGGCGGCCGACCTGATGCGGCTGACGCCGTTTCTCGATCGCATGCCGCTCAATCTGTCCGGCGGCCAGCAGCAGCGCACGGCCCTTGCCCGCGCCATCGTCAAGAACGCCAGTCTCGTTCTGCTGGACGAGCCCCTTGCCAACCTGGATTACAAGCTGCGCGAGGAACTGCGGGAAGAACTGCCCAAGCTGTTTGCCGCCTCCGGATCGATCTTCGTCTACGCGACCACCGAAGCGCAGGAAGCCCTGCTGCTGGGCGGCAACACCGCAACCATGAGCGAAGGCCGGATCAGCCAGTTCGGTCAGACGATCAACGTCTACCGCCGGCCGCATGATCTGGTCACGGCAAAAACCTTTGCCGATCCGCCGCTGAACACGATCGACCTCACGAAAGCCGGCGCCGCCTTCCAGCGCAACGGCGCACCCGTGCTGCCGGTGCCGCAGCATCTTGCCGCCCTGCCGGACGGCCCGTGCACGCTGGCCTTCCATCCGCACCACCTTTCGGTCCGGCGTCCGCACGAGACGGCGGCGGTCCTGCCTGCCCGGATCATCATTTCGGAAATTGCCGGTTCCGAAAGTTTCATCCACGTGGCCTTTGGAGACCACCGCTGGGTGATGCTGGTACATGGCATTCACGATATCGACGCCGATACCGATGTCGGCCTGTTTGTCGATACCCGGCATCTGATGGCCTTCGGCGCGGATGGCAGGGCGATTTCCGGCGACAGCCGGAAAGCGGCGTGAGGACAGATCATGGCACGCATCAATCTCGATCATATCCGCCACGCCTACGGCCTTCGCCTGTCGGCTCCTGGTGACTACGCATTGAAGGAAGTCCACCATGAGTGGAACGATGGCGGCGCCTATGCGCTGCTGGGTCCGTCGGGCTGCGGCAAGACCACGCTGCTCAACATCATTTCCGGGCTGGTGCAGCCGTCCGAAGGCAGGATCCTGTTCGACGGCAAGGATGTGACCAACCTGTCGACCCAGGAACGCAACATCGCGCAGGTGTTCCAGTTCCCGGTGATCTACGACACGATGACGGTCTACGACAATCTGGCTTTTCCGCTGCGCAACCGGAAGGTTTCCGAACCCGAGGTCGATCGCCGTGTGCGAGAAATCATCGAGATGATCGGCCTGTCCGACTGGGCAAAGAAAAAGGCGCAAGGGCTGACCGCCGACCAGAAGCAGAAGATCTCGCTCGGCCGCGGCCTGGTGCGCTCGGATGTCAGCGCCATCCTGTTCGACGAGCCTTTGACCGTGATCGATCCGCATATGAAATGGGTGCTGCGCTCGCAATTGAAGCGGCTGCACAAGCAGTTCGGCTTCACCATGGTCTACGTTACCCACGACCAGACGGAAGCGCTGACCTTCGCCGACAAGGTCGTGGTCATGTATGACGGCGAGATCGTCCAGATCGGCACGCCGGCGGAACTGTTCGAAAAGCCGAAGCACACGTTCGTGGGATACTTCATCGGTTCGCCGGGCATGAACTTTTTGCCGGCGAAAATCGAGGGCTCCACGGTCGATCTTGAGGGCCAGACGATCGATCTGTCCTTCGCGCCGCAGGTGGCGCCGGGCGCCAGGACGGAACTCGGCATTCGCCCGGAATTCGTGAAGCTCGGGCGAGAGGGCATGCCGGTGACGATTTCCAAGGTCGAGGATATCGGCCGCCAGAAGATCGTGCGGGCGCAGTTCGGCGGGCGGCCGATGGCCATCGTTTTGCATGAGGACGGGGAAATCCCGGCGGAACCGAAGATTACCTTCGATCCGGCGGCCATCAACATCTACGCCGATAGCTGGCGCGTCGGCGCGGAGGGCTGAAGACATGCATAAGACCTGGAACAACAAGGCCTGGTTGATGGTGCTGCCGGTGCTGGTGCTGGTCGCTTTCTCCGCCGTGATCCCGCTGATGACGGTGGTCAACTATTCGGTACAGGACACGTTCGGCAACAATGAATTCTTCTGGGCCGGCACGGAATGGTTCACGGAGGTGCTCGACTCCGCACGGTTCTGGGATGCCCTGCAGCGCAACCTGTTCTTTTCCGGCATCATCCTGGCCATCGAGATCCCGCTTGGCATCTTCATTGCGCTCAACATGCCGAAGAAGGGGCTGGGCGTCCCCTTCTGTCTCGTCTTCATGGCCTTGCCGCTGCTGATCCCGTGGAATGTGGTCGGCACGATCTGGCAGTTGCTGAGCAGGGCGGATATCGGCCTTGTCGGCTACAGCCTGGCGCGCCTGGGCATTCCGTTCAACTATGCCTCCGATCCGCTGCATGCCTGGATCACCGTCGTCGTCATGGATGTCTGGCACTGGACGAGCCTTGTGGTGCTTCTGGCCTATGCCGGTCTCGTCTCGATCCCCGACAGCTACTACCAGGCAGCCAAGATCGACGGCGCGTCGCGCTGGGCCGTGTTCCGCTATATCCAGCTTCCCAAGCTGAAGCGGGTGCTCTTGATCGCCGTGCTGTTGCGCTTCATGGACAGCTTCATGATCTATACCGAGCCCTTCGTCGTCACCGGTGGCGGGCCGGGATCCGCCACGACCTTTTTGTCGATCGATCTCGTGAAGATCGCCGTCGGCCAGTTCGACCTTGGACCTGCCGCCGCCATGTCCCTCATCTATTTCCTGATCGTCCTGCTGCTCTCATGGGTGTTCTACACCGTGATGACCAGCAGCGACGCCGCCAACTGAGGAGAGCGTGATGAACACCCACGCAAGCGCCATCCCGACCGCACAGACGGATGCCGCCGACACGCTACGGACGGGCATGACGCAGGTGGCGGAACGCCGCCCCGGCACGCTTCCATTGCCGGCACGGCGCACGAAAACCGGCTTGGCCTGGCTCGTGCCGACGCTTTATATCGTGTTCCTGATGCTGCCGATCTACTGGCTGGTGAACATGAGCTTCAAGACCAATACGGAGATCATGTCCGGCGTCTCCTTGTTTCCGCAGACGCCGACGCTGCGCAATTACATGGTGATCTTCACCGATCCGTCCTGGTACAAGGGCTATATCAACTCGATCCTCTATGTCGTTCTCAACACGATCATCTCGGTTTCGGTGGCGCTTCCGGCGGCTTACGCTTTCTCGCGTTACCGGTTTCTGGGCGACAAGCACCTGTTCTTCTGGCTGCTCACCAACCGCATGGCGCCGCCGGCCGTGTTCGCGCTGCCCTTCTTCCAGCTCTACTCGGCCTTCGGGCTGATCGACACGCATATCGCGGTTGCGCTGGCGCACTGCCTGTTCAACGTACCGCTGGCCGTCTGGATCCTCGAGGGCTTCATGTCGGGCGTGCCGAAGGAAATCGACGAAACCGCCTATATCGACGGGTATTCCTTCCCGCGCTTCTTTGTGAAGATCTACGTGCCCCTGATCGCATCGGGCATCGGTGTGGCGGCCTTCTTCTGCTTCATGTTTTCCTGGGTCGAGCTTCTGATCGCCCGCACCCTGACGACCACCGACGCCAAGCCGATCGCTGCCATCATGACCCGCACGGTCTCGGCATCGGGCATGGACTGGGGCGTGCTGGCGGCGGCCGGTGTGCTGACGATCATTCCGGGCGCGCTGGTGATCTACTTCGTGCGCAACTACATCGCCAAGGGCTTTGCCCTTGGCCGGGTATAGGGGAGGCAGTCGCATGGACTTTTCGTGGATGGCATGGACGCTGCCGACGGCGCTCTTTTTCCTGACGATCCTTTCTCTGCTGATCGGCATGGGCATCTGGGAATATGTATCGCCGGGCGGCAATCCGCGTGTCGGCATTCTGCGGTTCGAGACCACGCGCGGCGACCGGCTCTTCGTGTCGCTGCTGGGCTCGGCCTTCATTCATCTCGCATGGCTGGGGCTTGGCGGCCCTGACCTGTGGTGGGCTCTTGCTCTGTCAGTTGTCTACGCCGTCGGCGTCTTCAAACTGGTCTGAGACAGGACGTACGGACGGATTGCCCTGGGGAGGAACCATTGGACAATCCGGATATTGCAAATCGCAAAAACCTGAGGAGGAACATATGCGACAGCATCTATTGACATCGACGGCGGCCATGCTGCTGGCCTTTACCGGGACCGCATTCGCGGGCATGGATGAAGCAAAAACCTTCCTGGATGCGGAAGTGGGCGAGTTGTCGACCCTCGATCGCACCGCCCAGGAAGCCGAAATGCAGTGGTTCATCGATGCTGCCAAGCCGTTTGCCGGCATGGACATCAAGGTGGTCTCGGAAACCATCGCCACGCATGAATATGAATCGAAGGTGCTGGCGCCGGCCTTCACCGCCATCACCGGCATCAAGGTCACGCATGACCTGATCGGCGAAGGCGACGTCGTCGAAAAGCTGCAGACGCAGATGCAGTCGGGCGAGAACATCTACGACGCCTATGTCAACGATAGCGACCTGATCGGCACCCATTGGCGCTACCAGCAGGCCCGCTCGCTGACCAAGTGGATGGCCAACGAAGGCAAGGACGTCACCAATCCCGGTCTCGACCTCGCCGACTTCATCGGCACCAAGTTTACGACGGCTCCGGACGGCGATCTCTACCAGCTCCCTGACCAGCAGTTCGCCAACCTCTACTGGTTCCGCTATGACTGGTTCAACGACGAGAAGAACAAGGCGGACTTCAAGGCGAAGTACGGCTACGATCTCGGCGTTCCCGTCAACTGGTCTGCCTACGAGGACATCGCCGAATTCTTCACCGGCCGCGAAATCGACGGCAAGAAGGTTTTTGGCCACATGGACTATGGCAAGAAGGACCCGTCGCTCGGCTGGCGCTTCACCGATGCCTGGCTTTCCATGGCCGGCAACGGCGACAAGGGCCTGCCGAACGGCCTGCCTGTGGACGAATGGGGCGTCAAGGTCAACGAGAAGTCCCAGCCTGTGGGATCCTGCGTTGCCCGCGGCGGCGACACCAACGGCCCGGCATCGGTCTATTCGATCCAGAAGTACCTCGACTGGTTGAAGGCCTATGCACCGCCGGAAGCCCAGGGCATGACGTTTGGCGAGTCCGGTCCGGTTCCGGCCCAGGGCAATATCGCCCAGCAGATGTTCACCTACACGGCCTTCACGGCCGACTTCGTCAAGGAAGGCTTGCCGGTCGTCAATGCGGACGGGACGCCGAAATGGCGTTTTGCTCCGAGCCCGCATGGCGTCTACTGGAAAGACGGCATGAAGCTCGGCTATCAGGACGTCGGCTCGTGGACGCTGCTGAAATCGACACCGGAAGATCGCGCCAAGGCCGCATGGCTCTATGCGCAATTCGTCTCGTCCAAGACGGTTGACGTCAAGAAAAGCCAGGTTGGCCTGACGCTCATCCGCGAAAGCACGATCCAGCACAAGTCCTTCACGGACCGTGCGCCCAAACTGGGCGGACTGATCGAGTTCTACCGTTCGCCGGCCCGCGTGCAATGGTCGCCGACCGGGACCAACATTCCCGACTATCCGAAGCTGGCACAGCTCTGGTGGCAGGCGATCGGCGACGCATCCTCGGGTGCAAAGACCGCGCAGGAAGCCATGGATTCGCTGTGCGCCGAACAGGAAAAGGTGCTGGGCCGCCTCGAACGGTCCGGCATCCAGGGCGATATCGGCCCCAAACTCGCTGAAGAACACGATCTGGCCTACTGGAACGCGCAAGCCGTCAAAGCCGGAAACCTCGCCCCTCAGCTCAAGATCGAAAACGAAAAGGAAAAGCCAATAACCGTAAACTACGACGAATTGGTCAAGAGCTGGCAGAAATAAGCACCGAAACTGACATGGTGATTGCAAGAACCAAAACGCCCGGAGGTCATCCTCCGGGCGTTCTTTTGCATGGGTTTCGCCGATGGTAGAAATAAATAATTTTCATGAGTGCTGAATTCTGCTCGATACAAGGAGCCTTCCAAAGTTCATTTTCTGACAAATTTTCGATTATTCGGTAATACGAGTTGAAATAATTGAATATTTATAGGGGTCGCGAAAAAGAAAATTATTTACAAAAAGTCTGCGTTTGGTATCACTTGTTGCAGGGTGTCGTTGGCCCGCGACGTTTCGGGCGGGGTTCGCCTGACGACGGCTTTGACAACAAAAACGCACAGGATGGGCAGGAACATGGCATTCGTATCGATGGGGCCGATGCTCAAGCGGGCGCAGGCCGGCGGCTACGGCATCGCCGCCTTCAACATGATCGACTACAACAGCGCGCGTTCCATCGTGGAAGGCGCTGCCGGCATGAACGCTCCGATTATCGTTCAGGTCTCGGTGAAGACCATCCGGCACTGGGGCTTCAAGCCAATCGCCACGTGGGTCCGGATGATGGCGGAAGATGCGGACATTCCGGTCGCGCTTCATCTCGATCACTGCACGGACGAAGAGGTCATCAAGCGTTGCATTGATGCCGGCTGGACATCTGTGATGTTCGACGGTTCGTCTCTGCCCTTTGCCGAGAACCGGGATCGCTCGGAAGCCATTTACCGGCTGACCGAATCGGCCGGCGTCGGGCTTGAAGCCGAAATCGGTGCCATCGGCGGCGTTGAGGACGACAAGTTCGTCGCCGAGGATTCCGCCATTCTCGCCGACTACGGCGAATGCCTCGAATTCGTGAAGAACATGCCGAATCTTGCGGTCTTTGCGCCAGCCATCGGCACGGCGCATGGTGTCTACAAAGGTCAGCCGAAGATCGCCTATGCGCTGCTCGAGAAGATCACGGCTGCGGTTTCCATACCCATCGCGCTGCATGGCGGCACCGGTCTCAGCCAAGACCAGTTCGACCGCTGTATCGCTGCCGGTTGCGCCAAGGTGAATATTTCGACGATGCACAAGATCCGTTTCATCGAGGGATTTGTCGGTGTGCGACAGGAGAAGCCGAAGCTTGAGGAGCCGCTGCCCTTCATCATCGGCCAGTATGATGCGATGAAAAAGGATGTCTGCGACATGATCACCGCTTTCGGCTCCCAGGGCAAGGCCGCGCATGCTGCCGGCACGGCGGGCTGAGCGATGATGCAGGCACTGATCTTCGACTGCGACGGGGTGCTCGTCGACACGGAGCGTGACGGCCACCGGGTTGCGTTCAACCAGGCTTTTGCGCAGTTGGGTATCGATTGCGTCTGGGATGTCGAGCGCTACGGCGCGCTGCTTTTGACCGCAGGCGGCAAGGAGCGGATGCGGCGGCATTTCGATGAAACCGGATGGCCACAGAACTATCCCGACCACGATGCGCTGATTTCCAGGATCCATCTCCTGAAGACGGATATCTTCATGACGCTGATCAGCACCGGTGCGCTGCCGTTGCGTCCCGGTGTTCGCCGGATCGTCGATGAGGCTATCGACGCCGGTATTGCGCTCGCTGTCTGTTCCACATCGAACGAGAAGGCGGTGCAGGCCGTCGTCGACGTGATGCTCGGGCCGCAGCGATCTGCCAAGATCACCGTCTTTGCCGGAGATGTGGTGGCGGCCAAGAAGCCCGCGCCAGACATTTACACGCTGGCGGCAACGACGCTTGGGCTCACCCCTTCCGCATGCATGGTCATTGAGGATAGCAATAACGGGCTGAGGGCCGCCAAGGCCGCGGGCATGCGCTGCGTCGTCACGATATCGTCCTATACCGCCGAGGAGGATTTTACCCTGGCGGACAGGATCGTTTCAGACCTTGATGCAGGCATCGATATTCCGGCCTGCCGGGCGATCGTGGAAATGACGGCTTCAACACTCTGAGCAGCAAACGCGACGATCCGAAAACCCCTATGGATTATCGGATCGTCCTTCAGGTTTCATGCGGCATCGGAGCCATCTGCAGGATCAGGCTTCGTCGTTGTTGCGATGGCGGTAGCGTTTTTCAAGGGCGGCGCCTGTCGTGCGCAGGCTTTGCGCCGTCTTCTCTCCGGTCCGGAACAATGTGCCGACATAGAGAAGATCGATCAGGAACAGCTGGCTGATCCGGCCTTCCAGAAAATCCCCATGCAACGGCACGAGCTGCTGGCTGGCACCCCAGGTTATCAGGGACACATTGGACGCTTTTGCAACCTCTGAATTTGCGTTGCTGGTAATGGCGATCGTTGTTGCCGACCGTTCCCGGGCGAGAAGCAGCGCGTCTGTGACCGTTTCAGTTGTGCCGGTGTGCGAGATGCCGACCATCACGTCATCGGGCTGGAGCGTTGCGGCGACGATTGTCTGTGTGTAACCATCCCGATAGCTTGTGGCGTCGAAGCCGGCCTTCATAAAGAGATGGGCTGCCTCGTCGCAGATGGACGCAGCACCGCCGACGCCAACGAAAACGATTTTACGCGCTTTGTGCAACGCGTCTACTGCAAGGTCGAGCCGCTGCGCGTCCAGCATGCGATGCGTGCCCTCGATACCTGAAATCAGCAGCGAGGCGAGCTTGCCGCTGGTGCTGATCAGGGAATCACTGTCCTCGATTTCCAGGGGAATATTGACGAAGGAGCGGCGGCTTCGGGCACCTTCGGCCAGCGACAGCTTCATGTCGGGATAGCCCTCATAACCAAGCGCGCGGCTGACGCGGCTGATCGTGGCTTCGCTGACCCCCAGAGTGCGGCCGAGCTCGGTGATCGAGGAATCAAGCCTCTTGCTGGCATTGTCGCGAAGGAAATCGGCGACGATCCGTTCGGACTTGCGCAGCGTACCGTAACGTTCCTGGATGCGTTCGAGAAGATCGCTTTGCTGAAGGTCCGAAAGCTGGCGAGGCTCAGTCATGCACGATGTCCGTTTCTGCGAGTGGCGCTGCCAGCGCGGCAGACTTCCCTTCTCTAGCATTCCCGACAGAAGAATAAAAGTTTCACCCGAGTGTTCCAGCTTTTCTCTCCACTGAAAAAGCAGGTGCCATAAGGGCTTGCGACGCTTTGCGTGCGCGCGCAGCCTATGGAGAAAATTCGGCTTGGCATCGTCCATCCATCTTGAAAGAAATTTTCTGATCGACAAATTTTACAACGTACTTACGGGAATTTGGTTACCTGCTCCCGTGCAGAATGAATTTTCCTCTGTGCGGATTGAATATTTTAACGTTTTAAAATCAGTTAGATAGTTTGATTATAAAGATAGCTCTCGACGGAAATGGCCATTTGCAGCGATTCCATCATTAGGGAGAAAATTTTCTCGACAGGGTTATTGAGGGGTGCTAGATACATTGTCACGAGGAAACAATGGACCAATTCGGGAGGGAAGCATCCATGTCAGCCCAATCCAGCAACGCCAATGCCCCATCACGGGAGCTCCTGGAGAAACTTTTCAGGACGGCCTATAAAATCCGTGTCTTCGAAACAGAGGGGATCAAGCTTTACCGTCAGGGCCTGATCCGCGGGTACTTCCATCCCTATCTGGGGCAGGAAGGGATTGCGACCGGCGTCTGTGCCGCGCTGAAGGATGGCGACTATATTGCGTCGACCCACCGCGGCCATGGTCACTGCATTGCCTGGGGCGCCAGCATCAACAAGATGGTTGCCGAACTCCTGCAGAAGGACACTGGCTATTGCCGTGGTTACGGCGGATCCATGCACATTGCCGACATCAAAGCCGGCAATCTCGGTGCCAACGGCATCGTCGGCGCGGGTACCCCGCTGGGTGTCGGCGCGGCGCTTGCCTCGCAGGTCAAAGGCTCCGATGCCGTGACTGTCACCTTCACCACGGATGGAGCGTCGAACAACGGCACCTTCATGGAATCGCTCAATCTGGCGGCGATCTGGAATCTCGCTTTCGTCCTGGTCGTCGAGAACAACCAGTATGCGGTTTCCACCAAGATCGAGGAATCGACCCGCGAGGTCGATCTCTACAAGCGTGGCCTCGCCATCGGCGTGGAGAGCTATCAAGTCGATGGCAATGATTCACTCGCCGTCTACAACATGACGAAGGATGCCGTCGAAAAATGCCGGCGCGGCGAGGGGCCGATCCTCATCGAAGCCAAGACCTATCGCCATATGGGCCACCACGTGAACGATCCCGGCAAGTACATGCCGGCCGACCGCCTTGCCTACTACAAGGAACGGGACCCGGTCGATCGCGCGCGCGCTGCGCTGACGGAGATGTCCGGTATCGACCAGTCCGAAATCGATGCGATCGAGAATGAGATCCGGCAGGAATTCGAGGCCGCGGTCGAGTTTTCCAAGGCGAGCGGTGAAGTGACGATCGCGGAATTCCGCGAATTCGCTGCTGCTTATTGAGCTTCCGGGGAGAGAGAACGAAAATGGCCAGAGAACTTATGTACCGTGACGCCCTTCGCGAGGCGATCGACGAGGAAATGGAACGCGACAGCTCGGTGTTCATCATCGGTGAAGGCATCGCCGAGCGCGGCGGTTCCTACAAGGTGACGGAAGGGCTGCTCGACAAGTACGGTCCCAAGCGTGTCCGTGATACGCCGATCGCCGAAGCCGGCATGATCGGCGTCGGTGTGGGTGCCGCGATTGCCGGCGCTCGTCCGATCGTTGAAATCCTCTATGTCGATTTTGCCATGCTCGGCATGGACATGCTCGTCAACCAGGCGGCGAAGTTTCGCCTGATGACCGGCGGCGATGGACGCGTGCCTTTCGTGATGCGCACCCAGGGCGGAACGGGTGGCGGGGTGGCGGCGCAGCATTCGCAGAGCCTCGAGGCCCTGTTCTACCACATTCCGGGTCTTCAGGTCGTCATGCCGTCGGTTCCCGCCGATGCCAAGGGCCTGCTGAAATACGCCTTGCGTCAGCAGGATCCGGTGATGTTCCTCGAGCACAAGCATCTTTACATGACCAAGGGCATGGTACCCGATGGTGAACATATCATCGAGTTCGGCAAGGGCGATATCAAGCGTCCGGGCAAGGACGTGACGATCATCGCCTGGTCGAACATGATCCCGCGTGCCCTCGAAGCGGCAGCGAAGCTCGCCGAAGAGGGCATCGACGCCGAAGTGCTCGATCCGCGTACCCTGGTGCCGCTCGACAAGGCGATGATCCTTACCTCGGTCGCCAAGACCAACCGGGTCGTCATCGCGCAGGAGGCTGTGCGCCGCGGCGGCGTCGCCTCTGACATCGCCTCGATCATCCAGGCGGAAGCCTTCTATGATCTCGATGCCCCGATCGAGATCGTCGCCGGTCTCAACATCCCCGTTCCGTTCAATCTCGAGCTCGAAAAGGCCAGCGTGCCGCAGGTCGACGACATCGTCGTCGCTGCCCGCCGTACGTTGCATGCCAAGCCTTTCGCGCTCGCCGCCGAATGATCACCGATCTTTGGACAGGACAGGAAACGACGATGTCTATGAATGTTTTGGAAAAACTGGCCGCCACGAATCCGGAATGTGAAATCTGGTGGGATTCGTCCCCCTTGATCTATCCGGGGTGGAAAGCATCCGTTCTCAAGGATGCACCGGCGGAAAAGCGTGCCGATTGGGAGGCGCAGCTGACGCGCCTCTTCGATGCCGATCACGTGTCGGCGACCGGTGAGATGGGTTTTCGCGGCGTGACCACCAATCCGCCGCTGTGCCTGCAGGCGATCCAGGCCGATCCCGCCTTCTGGGCCGAGGAAATCCGCAAGCTTGCGACCGAAAGTGGCTCGGACGATATCGAGCACATCTACTGGACCATTTATCTCGACGTGGTTCGCCGTGGCGCCGCTATGATCCGCAAGGTCTATGATATTTCCGGCGGGAAATACGGTCTCGTCTCGGGCCAGGTCGATCCGCGTTTCGTCACCGACCGGGCGCGCATGCTCGAACAGGGTCTGCAGCTTGCCGATATCGCCCCGAACGTCATGGTCAAGATTCCGGGTTCGAAGGAAGGTTACGAGGTCATTGAGGAACTGACGGCCCGCGGTATCTCGACCAACAACACGACGTCCTTCACGGTGCCGCAATATGTCGCCTGCATGGACGCGGTTTCCCGCGGTCTGGAGCGCGCAAAGGCCAATGGTGTCGATCTGTCGAAATGGCGATCGGTCATCACACATATGTCGGCAAGGCTCGGCAATGTCGGTGATCTGAAGGCGCAAGCCGACGCACGCGGCATCGTGCTTTCGCCTGAAGAGATTCTGCTTGGCGAACTCGCCGTTCTCAAGCGTGCCTACCGGTACGGCAAGGAGCGCGGTCACCCCAGCAAGATGCTGCAATGTTCCATGCGCGTCTCCGATACGGGGCCGGGTGGCACGGCTTCCAGCTGGCATATTTCCAAACTGGCAGGCGGTGACTTCGTCTATACCTGCCCACCCGGCTATATCGCCCAGCTCATGCAGGCCGAAGATCGTCTGCCCGATTTCGATCCGCGCGCCATCGATGAGGATGCGCCGGCTGAAACCATCGAGAAGCTTTTGCGCATTCCCTATTTCCGGCAGGCATATGAATTCGACGGCATGCGGCCGGAGGAATTTTCCCAGTTCGGAGCCTTCGCCACCACGGCCGGCGAATTCGCCGCCGCGACCCGCAAGACCGTCGATTTCGTCGCCCAGTCGGTTGAGTCCGTCCGGCGCCGAGTGGCTTGAGAAAGAGAGCAAACGTCATGGCACGTCCCATTCTTATGCCGCAGGTCGGGCAGGACCTGACCGAAGGCAAGATTACAGCGCTGAACATCAAGCTCGGCGACAAGGTCAAGAAAGGCGATATCGTCGCCGAGGTTGAATCCGAAAAGGCCGTGTTCGAGGTGGAAGCCTTCGAAACCGGTACCGTTCTGGAGGTACGCTATAAGGTTGGCGATATGGCCATTGTTCTCGAACCGATCATCATGGTCGGCGAAGAGGGCGAGGTACTGGAAAGCACAGCCGCCGCCGGCTTTGCCGGTGAGGATGCGCAGGAGATTGTCAGCAAGGCTGCAGAAAGCGATGCGGCGACGCCGGTGGAAACCGGCCGTGAGACCGAGACCGTCTGGCTGAAGACCGGCACCGGTGGCTCGTCTCCCCTGGCGCGTCGGCTTGCCGGCAGCGCCGGGGTCGATATTGCACAGATCACCGGCACTGGCCCTCGCGGCGCCGTGGTCAAGCGCGATGTCGAGGCTTTTCAGCGCAGCAGGTCCGGCCCGTCATCCGTTCTGCCGTTCAGCGGCAGCGCGGTTCGCGCATCAGGCGGCGCTTTGCCCGTGCGCACGCTTCAATCAGGAACGGGCGATCCGGTCGTGTTGATCCATGGTTTCGGCGGCGAACTTTCCGCATGGAAACCTTTCGTTGCGCATCTCGGCCTGACGAACCCTATTCTTGCTCTTGATCTTCCAGGTCACGGTGCCGCGGCATCCTCGGTCGTTGCCGATTTCGAAAGCCTGACCGCAGTCGTGCATGCGTCGCTTGTCGCCGAAGGGATCGACCGGGTGCACTTGGTCGGTCACTCGCTCGGCGCGGCCGTCGCCGCCAGCATCGCAGGTGGCGGAGATCTCCAGGTTCGGTCCTTGTCGCTTCTGTCTCCCGCCGGGCTTGGCCCGAGGATCAATGGCGACTACATCGCCGGTTTCCTCGCCTCGACAAGCGAGGCGGCGCTGAAGGTCTGGCTCGAACTCCTGGTCCATGATCCGGCTTCGCTGCCGGGTGTCCTGGTCCGGGCAACGCTTGCGGCGCGCGAGGGAACGGCGATGCTGGGCAATCAGGCACGGCTTGCTGCCGGTGTCTTCTCCGGCAATACGCAGCTTTTCTCCATCCGCGACGCCTTGTTGCGCTTCGGCGGACCCGTGCGAGCCATCGTCGGGCGGGAAGACAAGATCGTCCCTTCGGAGCAGTCCGATTCCGTGCCGTCCCATGTCGGCCTGTACCGTCTGCCAAATGTGGGACATCTGCCACAGCTTGAAGCCGCTTCGCTGGTCGGGCGTCTCGTGGCGGAAACCGTTCGAAGCGCCGGTTGATCCGTCGCTTCACCTCCCGGCCGCACTGCACGCTCCCAAGGGCGCGCAGTGCGGTTGACGGGAGGCAAAGCGTCAATGCGTATTCACTTTGCTGCTTGAAAGGACAGGCCGATGCCAGCTTATGATCTCATCGTCATCGGCGCAGGTCCCGGCGGCTATGTCGCCGCCATCCGTGCCGCCCAGCTCGGCCTGCGCACGGCGGTGGTCGAGCGCCGTCATCTGGGCGGAATCTGCCTGAACTGGGGATGTATCCCGACGAAATCGCTGTTGCAGTCGGCCGAAATCCTGCATGCCTTGCGCACCGCTTCGCGCTTTGGCATAGACGTGGCCGAGCCTCAACCCAGCCTGTCCAGGATGGTCGAGCGTTCGCGCGGCGTTGCCGGACAGTTGAACGCCGGCGTGCAGTTTCTCTTGCGCAAAAACAAGATCGATACGATCTGGGGCGACGCTGAAATCGTGGATCTTGGCCTTGTCCGGGTCAAGGCTTCCTCCGGTGATGGGCCAAAAGGCGCGCTGCCACCGGGCGACTATGAGGCAGCCCATATCATTCTGGCCACCGGCGCGCGTGAACGTAGCTTGCCGGGCTTGACGCCGGACGGCGAGCGGATCTGGTCCTATTACCACGCCATGACGGCGACGGCGCTCCCTGCGTCCCTCTTAATCGTCGGCGCAGGCGCCATCGGCGTCGAATTTGCGGCCTTCTATGCCGAGCTCGGAACGAAGGTGACGCTGGTCGAGCGTAGGCCGCGCATCCTGCCGCTGGAGGATGCCGAGATCGCCGACCTGATGGCCAAGGCATTGAAGAAAAAGGGTATAGACATTCTTTGCGGTGCGACCGTTTCCGCCGCGCCGACCGATGGATCCGGTCTAGCCGTCAGGATCACGCTGGCGGATGGCGAGATGCGGATGCTCGATACCGAAAAGCTGCTTTCCGCGGTGGGGGTCGTTGCCAATATCGAGGGGTTGGGACTGGAGCGTCTCGGCGTCGAACTGTCGAACGGTACGATCCGCACATCGTCTCAGGGGCGCACAACTGTTCCGGGCATCTATGCGATCGGCGATGTCGCCGGCCCGCCGATGCTGGCCCACAAGGCTGAACATGAAGGTGTCATCTGCGCCGAGGGCATCGTCGGACATGCCGGCCACACGGCTCTTGGACCGGTTCCGTCCTGCGTGTTCGCCAATCCGCAGCTGGCGTCCATCGGGCTGACGGAGGAGGAAGCCGTTGCAACAAAGCGTGCGTTCGAGATCGGCCGTTTCAGCTTGCGGGGCAATGGCAAGGCTGTGACGCTGGGCGAAACAGACGGCATGGTCAAGGTCCTGTTTGACGCGCAAAGCCTGCAGGTCATCGGCGCGCACATGCTCGGCCCGAACGCCAGTGAACTCATCCCGGTTTTTTCCCTCGCCATGGCGATGGGCGCCACCCGCGAGCAGCTCGCTGCGACGGTTTTCCCGCATCCGACGCTGTCGGAAGCCCTTCATGAAGCGGTTCTCGCCTCCGAAGGGCGCGCGATCCATGCGTAAGGAAACCAGGAGATGACCGGGATTTTTAGTGAACACAAGGGTACGATCGTTTTCGATCTGGATGGAACGCTTGTGGATAGCGTGCCGGATCTCGCGGGCTCTCTCGACTGCCTCATGATAGAAATGGGCCTGGAGGTTATCGGCGTCTCGGCGACGCGGAAACTCATTGGCCATGGCATTCCCAATCTGGTCCGAGGCGCATTTGCCCTGCGCGCGGTCGAATGGGAGGATGAGCAGGGCAAGAGGGCAATCAAGCGCTTCACCGAGTTGTATTCCCGGCGCCTTTCACAGGAAACACGAGCCTATCCAGGTGTCGAACAGACGCTTGCCTTTCTTGCCGGCGACGGCTGGCGACTTGCGGTCTGTACCAACAAGATGGAGCTTTACGCCAAGTCGATCCTGCGCGACCTCGGGCTCGCGCATTTTTTCCCGGTCATTGCCGGGCCGGATACGTTTGGCGTCGGAAAGCCGGATCCACGGCATCTGTTGGAAACGGCAAGGCAAGCCGGCGGTGGCGGCCTCATCATGTTTGTGGGGGATTCCGAAGTCGATATCGCAACGGCCAAGGCTGCAGGGGTGCCGGTGATCGCGCTGAGCTATGGCTACGCCAAGACACCACTTGCCGCCTTGCTGCCCGATGCCCTGATCGATCGGTTCGCCGATGTTCCGGAAGCCGTCTCGGGCATCGCAAAGGCACATGCATCATAGTCAGGAATGAGAGACGCGGTACCCCGGCCTAAGGCCGCCCGCGTCATGATTCGAGGAGGATCACCATGGCGCTCAGATTGTCGCTGAACACAAATCCGCTGGTCAACCGGTTCGCCGATGTCGATGACCTCGTCGACACACTGGCCGAGCGTATCCGGATCGGCCACATCCAGCTCACGCCGGAATTCATCAATCCGTCCTGGCCGGCCTCCGTCCTCACCAAGCGCGTTCGGCAGTTTACAAGGGCGATGGACCGGACCGGCGTGAGGGTTACATCCGTCATGACCAGCACCTATGGGCGCCTCAATCATTTCGGCCATCCGGACGCCGATGTCCGCCGCTATTATCTCGACTGGTTTCGCACACTGGCCGATATTTCAGGCGAACTCGGGGCGTACGGTATGGGCACCCAATTCGCCGTCTTCACGCAAAAGGACTATGACGACCCGGTCCGTCGGGAAGCGTTGATCGAGATCGTGATCGACTGCTGGCGCGAGGTGGCCGAACATGCAAAAGCGGCGGGCCTCTCCTACCTGTTCTGGGAGCCGATGTCGGTCGGGCGTGAATTCGGCCACACGATCGCCGAATGCCGGTCCTTCGACAAGCGTCTTGCTGCTGCCAAACTGTCCCTGCCGTTCAAGATGATCGTCGACATCGATCACGGTGACGTCACCTCGAGCAATCCTGACGATATCGACCCCTATGCCTGGGCCGCTGCTTTTCCGCAGGAATCGCCGATCATCCATGTCAAGCAGTCGTCGATGAACAAGGGCGGCCACTGGCCGTTCACGGCCGAGCACAACAAGGATGGCCGCATTCAGCCGGAAAAAATCATACGGACCGTAGAGGATGCCGGCGGCACGGATAATGAAATCTGCATGGAACTGTCGTTCCGGGAGCGGGAACCGACCGATAGCAACGTCGTCGAGATGATCCGCGAATCCGTCGCCTACTGGGAACCGCATATCGACACGGGTTTCAATCGGTAGAGATGCTTGAAAGGCAGAATGGTGGCCCTGCCGCCGGGAGGAGAATGACATGACCACGTCGACATTCTGGGTCGGGACAAGCTGGAAGATGAACAAGACGCTGGCCGAGGCGCTCGCCTTTGCCGACGGGCTGGCGGCCGCTGACGCGGAGAGCCATCCTCGTGTCCAGCGTTTCATCATTCCGCCGTTCACGGCCATGCGTCAGGTGAAGGAGCGGCTGGCCGGCACCAGCGTCAAGGTGGGTGCGCAGAACATGCACTGGGACGATGGCGGTCCCTGGACAGGCGAGATTTCGCCGGCCATGCTCAAGGACTGCAATCTCGATCTGGTGGAAATTGGCCATAGCGAGCGACGCGAGTTCTTCAACGAGACCGATACGTCAGTCGGCCTGAAAACGGCAGCGGCCGTTCGCCACGGCTTGATACCGCTGGTCTGTATCGGCGAAACGCTGGCCCAGCGGGAAGCCGGTCAAGCCGATGAAGTCTTGCGTCGCCAGGTCGAGAGCGCCCTGTCGCAGCTTGAAGATGCGGAGAAGACGGCGGCAATCCTGATTGCCTATGAGCCGGTCTGGGCCATCGGCGTCAACGGTATTCCCGCAACGATGGACTATGCCAACGCAAGACATGAAAGGATCGCCGCTGTTGCCAACACCTGTCTTGGACGGACCGTCCCCATTCTCTATGGCGGCAGCGTCAATCCGCAGAATTGCGCCGAACTCATCAGCCAGCCGGCCATCGATGGCCTGTTTATCGGCCGCGCCGCCTGGACAGTTGAAGGGTATATCGACATTTTGCAACGGGTCGCCGCAGTGGTTTAAGATCCGCCAACATGCCTCAGAGGTTTTCCTTCAGCAAAACCTCGATGCGGATTTTTTCCTGGGAGGCCAGCGGCTCGCGCAAGTCTGTTCGGGCGCGCATAATACGCAATGCGCTGCGAACCGCATGCCCCGGGTCTTGCGCAATGATTGCGTCGATCTGCTCTTTGCGTAGAGCATCTTCGGTAAACGGCGTGCGCTCGTGCACGACGACGGTCAGTCTGGCGAGATCGCCGTTTTGCCCGATGGCGGCGATCGGGACGCGGGCCTCGGCGCTCAGGACGTAGGCGGCGGTGATGTCGACATTGTTTTCGAGAGTCCTTTGAATGATCGTCCGGGCGCGTTTTTCGTCGCCGTAGGTCTCCAGCGACGGCAGGCTCTTGAGGTGAGGAAACTGGCTGTTGATGATGCTGTCGAAGCCCAACCGTCGCTCGATGCTGTCCTGCGCCATCATGGTTTCAGCGACGACCATGATCCTGCCAGCCTCTCCGCGCAGGAAGCGGCCGATGATCTTGCCGGCCGTGGCACCTGCCGCAAAATTGTCGATGCCGACGAAATCGGTGTTTTCGAGCTTTTCCTGCCCGGATAGAAACTGCACGACCTTGATGCCACGCTCCAGCAACCGCGCCATTGCATCCCGGACCTGCGGCGATTCCGGCGCCATGATCGCAACGCCGTCCATTGTATTGGCATCGATCGCAGACAGATATTTTGCGACGGAATGCGGATCGCCGATCGGGATCCGCACGGCTTCGACGGCAGTCAGGTCGGATTGCAGGGCGTCCTTCGCCTCCTCAACCCGCTGTAGCAGTTCCTGCAGATACTGATCGCCCGCGGTCGGCAGCACGAAGCGAAAGCGGTAGGTCTTGTTGCGGGCCAGGTTGACGGCCGCGGGATTCTTAAAAAACCCTATTTTTTCAATGGCTTCGTTAACGAGGCGATAGGTTTTTTTGCTGACATTGGCGCGGTCGTTCAAGACCCTGTCGACGGTCGCAAGACTGACACCGGCCGCTTCGGCAAGATCCTTCGTGGTGGGCCGCATCGGCACCGTCGTCCCTGTTTCAAATCGCTTCCGTCGCAGTTCTCATACAGAAACAAAAAAAAAGCAACAAATTGAGGTGCGCACCTCAAAATTTACTTGCATTGAGGTGCGCACCTCAATTATGAAGGATCCGACAACAATTGCTGTGGGTCCGGCAAAGTGCCGGTGGAGGGAATTGGTGTTTGCAAGGGCGAGGAGGATGCGGCAGTCCGCAACGTCAGCCTGCCCTTTTTGCCCTGCCAGGGCATGTTCGTTTTCCGATGGAGGTTGGAGAACACAGAGGGAGGTAATTACATGCAGTCGAAGTGCCTGAATACCATGGTCGCCGTCGCGGCCCTCATGGGCGCAAGCGCAATGGGCGCGACATCCGCCCGCGCCGACGATCTGACATTATGCTGGGCCGCCTGGGACCCGGCAAACGCGCTGGTCGAGCTCAGCAAGGATTTCGAGACCAAGTCGGGCCACACGATGAAATTCGAATTCGTGCCGTGGCCGAACTTCGCAGACCGCATGCTCAACGAGTTGAATTCGGGCGGCAAGCTCTGCGACCTGATGATCGGCGACAGCCAGTGGATCGGTGGGGCTGCCGAAAACGGCCAGTATGTGAAGCTGAATGACTTCTTCGACAAGGAAGGCATCAAGATGGCCGACTTCATCCCGGCCACCGTGACCGGATATTCCGAATGGCCGAAGAACACCCCGAACTACTGGGCGCTGCCGGCCTTTGGCGACGTCGTCGGCTGGACCTACCGCAAGGACTGGTTCTCGCGGCCCGAGCTTCAGGCCGAGTTCAAGACCAAATACGGTCGTGACCTCGCCGTTCCGAAAACCTTTGCCGAGTTGAAGGACGTCGCCGAGTTCTTCCAGAACCGCAAGATCGATGGGACCACCGTCTATGGGGCGGCGATCTATACCGAGCGCGGCTCGGAAGGCATCACTATGGGCGCGATGGACGTGCTCTACAGCTTCGGCTTTCAGTATGACAATCCCGACAAGCCTTATGAGCTGGAAGGCTTCGTGAACTCGCCGGAGGCCGTTGCCGGTCTTGAATTCTACAAGGCGCTCTATGATTGCTGCGCCCCTCCCGGATCGTCCGACGCCTATATGTCGGAGAATATCGACGCCTATAAGTCCGGGCAGGTGGCGCTTCAGATGAATTTCGCCTTCATCTGGCCGGGCATCAACGCGGATGCGAAGGTCGGCGGCGACAAGTCCGGCTATTTTGCAAATCCGGCTGGCCCCGGCGGCAAGCAATTTGCCCAGCTCGGCGGCCAGGGCATTTCGGTCGTTTCTTCCTCCGAAAAGCAGGAGGCGGCGCTCGACTATATCAAGTGGTTCGCCCAGCCCGATATCCAGGCCAAATGGTGGAGCCTCGGCGGTTATTCGGCACTCCGTGCCGTGGTTGAGGATCCCGGTTTCGCGACCAGCCAGCCCTATGCACAGACCTTCCTCGATTCCATGGCGATCGTGAAGGACTTCTGGGCCGAGCCCTCCTATGCCTCGCTGCTGCAGGCATCGCAGAAGCGTTTCCATGACTATGTGATTGCTGGTCAGGGAACATCGAAGGAAGCGCTGGACGGCCTTGTCAAGGACTGGACCGACGTCTTCACCGACGAAGACAAGTATTGAGCCGCAGCTTGGCCTGAGCCGCAGCTTGACCTGAGCGGAACAAGCAGCAGGGCCGCCCATGCGGCCCTGCCAATCATCCCACATTTCTGAAGAGGGCGTATCATGTCCGATACACCGATGGATCGCGCAGCGCGGGCGACGCCGCCAGCGGTCGCCCGCCGCATCCGGGGATTGTCCGATCGGTCGATCGCCTGGCTGTTCGTGGCGCCGTCGATCATCCTGCTTCTGGCGGTCAACATCTTCCCGCTGATCTGGACGGTGCGGCTGAGCTTTACCAATTTCCGCGTCAACCGGCCCAATGCCGAAATCGACTTCGTCGGCCTACAGAACTACCGGCGCATCCTGACCGATGGCGACATCTGGCTGACCATGCAGGCGACCGCGCATTTCCTGATCTGGACGATCGTGCTGCAGGTGCTGATCGGCTTTTCGCTGGCCTATCTCATCAACAAGAAGTTTCGCGGCAACGATCTGTGGACCACGATCATCGTATTGCCCATGATGCTGAGCCCCGCCGTCGTCGGCAACTTCTGGACCTTTCTCTACCAGCCGCAGATCGGCCTGTTCAATTATGCCGTGAGCTTCCTGACCGGCTTCGATCCCTCCAGCTTTTCCATGATCGGCAGCGTCAATCTGGCGCCCTGGGCGATCGTCATCGTCGATACCTGGATGTGGACGCCCTTTGTCATGCTGATCTGCCTTGCCGGGTTGCGCTCCATTCCCGACAGCATCTACGAAGCGGCGGAATGCGACCGCGCCAGCAAATGGCGTCAGTTCTGGACGATTACCATCCCGATGGTCCTGCCTTTCCTGATGCTGGCGATCCTGTTCCGCGGCATCGAGAACTTCAAGATGTTCGACCTTGTCGTGCAACTTACGGGCGGCGGTCCGGGCTCGACCACCGAACTCACCTCGATCAACCTCAAGCGGGAAGCTTTCGAGAAATGGCGCACGGGCTATGCCTCGGCCTATGCGGTTATCCTCTTCGTCACCGTCTTCGGTCTTGCGTCGATCTATGTGAAAGCTCTCAACAAGGTCAAACAGCGATGAGCTATTCCGTTACCGAGCCGTCCGCCCGCCAGAAATTTTTCGCGGCAATCCTGGTGGTGTTCTATGCGGTGGTGACGATCATGCCACTTCTGTGGATCATCACGACCGGCTTCAAATCACCGTCGGACGCGATCGCCTATCCGCCGAAAATCGTCTTCGAACCGACGCTGGAAGGCTATGTCAACCTGTTCACCACCCGCACCCGCGTTTCCCCTGAAACCCTTGCGGAGATGGGAGAACCCACCACCTGGTACGAGCGGCTTGTCCGCAAGGACGGGCTTGTGATCGCCGGGCCGTCACGCTTTGGCGAACGCTTCACCAATTCCGTGATCATCGGCTTCGGCTCGACAGTGCTCTGCATCGTTCTCGGAACGGCCGCGGCCTATGCCTTCTCGCGCTTCAAGGTGCCGTTGAAGGACGATCTTCTGTTCTTCATTCTTTCCACGCGCATGATGCCGCCGATTGCCGTCGCAATCCCGATCTTCCTGATGTTCCGCCAGCTGGGTTTGAGCGATACCCATGCCGGCATGATCCTGCTCTACACGGCGGTCAACCTGTCGCTTTCCGTCTGGCTTCTGAAGGGTTTCATCGACGAAATCCCGGTCGAATATGAAGAGGCGGCGCTGATCGACGGCTACACGCGGTTCCAGGCCTTCTACAAGGTCGTGCTGCCGCAGGCCGCCACCGGCATCGCCTCGACGGCGATCTTCTGCCTGATCTTCGCCTGGAACGAATATGCCTTTGCCGTTCTCCTGACGTCCGGCACGGCGCAGACCGCACCACCCTTCATCCCCACCATCATCGGCGTTTCGGGTCAGGACTGGCCGGCGGTCGCCGCGGGGGCGACACTGTTCCTCGTGCCCGTGATGGTCTTCACCATCGTCCTGCGCAAGCATCTGCTGCGTGGCATTACCTTTGGGGCGGTGCGCAAATGAACGCGTTTCTCGACGGATTGCGCCGCTTCCGGCGCAGCCAGTGGGAGCTTGTCGCTTCCTTCCTGATTGCAGCCGGCGTCGTCATGCTGATGCAGCCCTTCGCGGTCTTCCTGTTTTCCTATTCGTTCATCGTCACCCTGATCGGGACCGTGATGTTCATCATCGTAAGCCACTTTCCGGAGTGATCATGGCGCAAATCAGAATTGAAAACGTGCGCAAGGAATTCGGAAGCTTCACGGCGGTCCAGTCCTCCACGTTCACGATCGAGGACGGCGAGTTCTTCATGCTGCTTGGGCCTTCCGGCTGCGGCAAGACCACGACGCTGCGCATGATGGCCGGGCTCGAACTGCCCACGAGCGGCGAGATCTACATCGATGGCGAGGAGGTCGGCATGAAGCCGGCCAGCCAGCGCGACATCGCCTTCGTCTTTCAGATGTTCGCGCTCTATCCGCATATGAATGTGCGCCGCAACATCTCCTATCCGCTGCTCTCCCAAGGTGTTCCCAAGGCGGAGGTGAAAAGCCGCGTCGCAGAGATCGCCCGCATTCTCCGGATCGAGGATATTCTCGACAAGCCCGTCGGCGGCCTGTCCGGAGGCGACCGCCAGCGTGTCGCCCTCGGCCGCGCCATCGTCCGGCGTCCCAAGGCCTTCTTCATGGACGAACCGCTCGGCGCTCTCGATGCGGAGTTTCGCGAGCATATGGCCGAGGAACTGCGGGCGCTCCACGATCGCATGGGTGCGACGACGGTCTATGTGACCCACGACCAGCTCGAAGCCATGCAGATGGGCGACAAGATCGTCGTCATGAACCACGGCGTCGTCGAGCAGTTCGGCAAGCCGCAGCAGATCTACGACTGGCCGGCGACCAAGTTCGTCGCCAGGTTCATCGGCTCGCCGCCCATGAATTTCCTCGATTTCGAAGGCATGATCGGCATTGGCGGCGACAGGGTCGAGCTTTCGGGCAAGACGGTCGAGGTGCCGGTGTCGCGCCAGGGAGCGACAGGCAAGCTGACGCTCGGCGTTCGCCCGGAAAACATCGAGTTCTCCGACGCATCCACGTTTCGCGGCCGGGTAATCGCCACCGAATACCTCGGCACCACCCAGATCGTGACGCTGACGACGCCGAATGGCGACATCAAGGTCCGCACCGGCTCCGAGCATGTCATCCATCCGGGGGAGACAATCGGGCTGGAATTCGACGGTCGCACGCTGACCGTCTTCGAGGAACGCGGACAGGCGCTTTTGTCCGTGGCGAACGAGGGAGTGCTGAATCATGGCTGAGATCCGGCTCGAAGGCGTCACCAAGACATTCGGCTCGCATGTCGCGCTCGCCAATATGTCGATGACGGTGCCGAACGGCTCCTTCGTCGTGCTGCTGGGACCGACAGGTGCCGGCAAGACGACGACCTTGCGCATGGTGTCGGGCCTCGATCACCCTGACAGTGGCGAGATCTTCATTGGCGGCCAGCCAATGCACGGGCTGACGCCGGCGCAACGGAATGTCGCGATGGTCTTCCAGCAATATTCTCTCTACCCGCATCTGACAGTGCGGCAGAATCTGGAATTCCCGCTGAAATCGCCGCTCCTCAACACGCCGCCGGACGAGATCAATCGGAAGGTCAACGCGATTGCGGAAACCCTGCAGATATCCCACAAGCTGGACAATAGGGCGACCGCTCTTTCCGGCGGGGAGATGCAACGGGTCTCCATCGGCCGGGCGCTGGTTCGTAATCCGCAGATCTATCTCATGGACGAGCCGTTGAGTTCACTGGATGCCAAGCTCAGGGCCGATCTGCGCATCGAACTTAAGAGCATCCAGGCCAATTCCGGAGCCACCCTGCTCTATGTGACCCATGACCAGATCGAGGCCATGACCATGGCAACCCATGTCGGCGTCCTGCATCAGGGCAGGCTGGTCCAGTTCGGTTCGCCGCGGGACATCTATGAAAACCCGGTCAGCGTCTATGCCGCCGCCCGGCTCGGCCAGCCGCGCATCAACCTCCTGCCGGCAGATATTTTTGCTTCCGCTCCGCGTGGCGCTTCGACCATCGGCCTTCGGCCCGAGCATATTTCGCAAGGGCAGGGCGAGGACAGTTTCGTCCGGCGTGTGGAACATCTGGGCGACCAGACGCGTCTGCATCTGTCCTATAAAAACCACGACCTTGTCACCGTGACGGCAGCCCATACGCGCTTGCGCAACGGCGATATCGTAAAAATCCAACCCAAAAAGCCGCTCTATTTCGATGCAGACGGCATGCGGCTAGCTTAAGGGAGCGACCAATGGCGCAGTTCATCAACAAAAGAGAAGATCTCGTCACGGAGGCGATCGATGGGCTGCTCGCTGCGTCCGGCGGCATGCTTGCCCGCCTGGATGGCTACCCTCATATCCGTGTCGTCATCCGCAACGACTGGGACAAGTCCAGGGTGGCGCTCGTTTCGGGCGGCGGCTCGGGCCACGAGCCGGCCCATGCCGGCTTCGTCGGCGCGGGCATGTTGACGGCCGCCGTTTGCGGCGATGTCTTTGCATCCCCGAGCGTTGATGCGGTGCTGGCCGGCATCCTCGCGGTCACCGGCCCCGCCGGCTGCCTGCTGATCGTCAAGAACTATACCGGAGACCGGCTGAATTTCGGCCTGGCCGCCGAGCGCGCCCGCGCCTTCGGCCTCAGCGTCAGCATGGTCATCGTCGACGACGATATCGCCCTGCCGGATCTGCCGCAGCCGCGCGGGGTGGCCGGTACGCTGTTCGTGCACAAGATTGCCGGTGCGCTGGCAGAGACCGGTGCGGATCTCGAGACCGTCACGACCGCCGCCAAGCGTGTCATCGCTGGCACGAAAAGCATCGGCATGTCTCTCGACACCTGTACCGTGCCCGGCTCGCCAAAGGAAAACCGGATTCCTGCAGGCATGGCCGAACTCGGCCTTGGCATCCATGGCGAGGCGGGAATCGAGCAGGTCGCGTTCACGGACGCAAAAACGGCAATGGCGGCCGTCGCGGCCAAGCTCCGGCCAACCATAAGAGAGGAGCCGCATGTGGCGCTCATCAACAATCTGGGCGGCACGTCGGTTCTGGAAATGTCCGTGCTGACCCATGAGTTGCTGAATTCGGAGATCGGCAAACATATCTCCCATGTCGTCGGCCCGGCGCCGATGATGACCTCACTCGACATGCAGGGCTTCTCGGTCTCCCTCTACCCGGCCGGGAAGGCTGATCTTGATGCTTTGGGAGAGACGGTGACGCTGGCCGCCTGGCCCGGACTCCACGCCGTGAGCCCGGTTGCCGTTACGGCGCTGCCCGACGGCCTGAAACCGATCACGCCGCTGCCGTCCGATCATCAGCCGACGCGTAAATTTTTGATCGACTGCTGCAATGTCCTCATATCCGCCGAACAGGATCTAAACGCGCTGGATGCCAAATCCGGCGATGGCGATACCGGGTCGACCCTTGCAGGCGCGGCGCGGGCGCTGATCAAGGCGATGGACCGCCTGCCCCTGTCCGATCAGACCCAGCTTTACCGCGCCATAGGCCTCGAACTCAGCCAGACCATGGGCGGCTCCTCCGGCGTGCTCCTCGCCATCTTCTTCGCCGCCGCCGGTGACGGTGCCTCCAGCGGCTTGCCCATGCGCGATGCCCTCAAGGCGGGACTTGCCCGCATCCAGGAGATCGGCGGCGCCTCCGTTGGAGACCGCACGATGATCGACGCGCTAAGCCCGGCCTTGGACGCGTTCGAAAACGGCATCAAGGCTGCGGCAATGGCAGCCCGCATTGGGGCTGACTCAACCGCCAAGCTGGTAAAAGCCAAGGCCGGGCGTGCCGTGTACATCAATGCAAAGCAGTTGGAAGGTCACGCCGACCCGGGTGCCGAAGCGGTGGCCCGCTTGTTCGAGCATCTGGCGAGGTAACGCGGTAAGCCTGATCATGCCTTGCTTGTAAAGATGACGGTCATGGCATTACCGGCAGCGGTGAGGTCATTCAAAGACTTTGCCGGCCCAGTATGCTCCCGAGGCGCAACCCGGCGAGGCTTGGAGCTCGGCTCGGTGACGAGGGCCAGGGCTTCGTCTATCTCTCTACTGTCGTGGACTGGATCAATCACCACAGGTGCCGTCTATTTCGCGGATGGAGACGCCGCGCGAGATATGATATGGGAAGAACCGCCTGGAAACGCAGGACTATCAAGACGCAAGGAAGGCCGCTCGCGCCCTGTTCTTCGCCTGCTTTATCGATAAGGCGGCGGCACTGTTCAATAAACGACAAACATAATACTGTGGGAAAGCTCTTCCGGCACCGCCATCCCCTTCCCATTCGGTCCCCAGCATATAGGGTATCTCTAGCATAAGTTGAGGGGCCGGGGTGCTTAGAATTCGGATAGTTTTCAGCATGGTCTGCGCCATGCTGGCAGGATGCGCTTCCGAAAATGGCGATGATCGGTGGACGTCTTTAGTGGAAGGCGTCGAGCGACCGCAGACACAGAGTGTCCGCGGTTACCCGGCCAGCAAAACCATTTCCGGCAAGCGAGACACGATGACGTCCCCAGCCGGATTCGCTCAAATGGGCAGCGGCGACTTTACAGGGCAGTCTGCGGCGTCGATCACCAGCGGCCCTGCATCGGACGGCTCGGAAGGCTATACGATCAATCTTGTCGATGCGCCGGTGGCTTTGGTCGCCAAGAAGATCCTGGGCGACATTATGGGTTACACCTACATGGTTGATCCCAAAGTCTCCGGCAATATTACCCTGCAGACCAGCAGCCCGATGTCGAAGCAGAGTCTGCTTGATATTCTCGAAGTATCGCTTGCCACAAACGACGCGGCAATCGTCAAGAAAGCGGATCGATACGAAATCGTGCCGCTTTCCGAAGCGACGGCGTCGAATGTCATCATCAGCGGAGGGCGTCTGCCCAGCCGCGAGCCGGGCATGAAGGTGCAGGTCATCCAGCTCAAATATATCGACGCAGACGAGATGCGCGATATCGTCGAGCAGGTCAGCAAGAAGGGCTCGGTTCTCCGCACCGATCCGGCCCGGAACTACATCGTTGTCGCAGGCAACAACGGCGAACTGGCAGCGATCCGTGAATCGGTGTCCGTCTTCGATGTCGACTGGATGAAGGGTATGTCAACAGCCCTCTATCCCTTGAAGACATCGCAGCCGCAGGAACTGGTGAAAGAGCTCAATTCGGTTTTCGGTGTCGACGGCGGGCCAAACTCCAAAACCATTCGCTTTATTCCCAACACACGGTTGAACGCCATCCTCGCGATTACATCCCGTCCGGCCTATCTCAACAAGGTGACAGCCTGGATCGCCAAGCTCGACAAGATTGCCCAGACGAACGAAGAGCAATTGTTCGTCTACGAGATCCAGAACCGTCCGGCAGCCGAACTCGCGAAGGTTCTCCAAAATGTGCTGGCCACTGCGCGGCCCCGCGCCGAGGTAGCCCGGCCCTCAGCGGTGGCGCCGGATCTCGTGGCGGAGACCATGCAGTCCGAAGGCATCGATTATTCTCCGGAGGCTCAGGTGGAGCAGGAGCAGGTCGCCGCGCCCGTGAGCGGCGGCGTTCCCTCCGTTGTCGCCGATGTCGAGAACAACGCGCTTCTGATCTCGACGACGGCGCGGGAATATCAGAGGATCGAGCAGATCCTCCGTCAACTGGACATTCTCCCGACACAGGTCTTTCTGGAGGCGGTCATTGCGGAAGTGACGCTGAACGACGAACTCAAGTTCGGGCTGCGCTGGTACCTTGAAAACGGCAACAACGCGCTGGGTCTGTCGGATTTGGCCTCTGGTGCGGTCACGGCAACGTTCCCCGGCTTCAATTGGACTCATGTGGCGACGGACGCTCAAACGGCGCTCTCAGCCCTTTCCAGCGTGACCAAGGTGAAGGTCATCTCCTCCCCCAATCTGATGGTCGTCAACAACCAGCAGGCAAAACTCCAGGTCGGCGATCAGGTGCCGATCGTCACGCAGACAAGCAACAATACGTCGTCGGCCGACGCAATCGTCATAAATTCCGTGGAAATGAAGGATACGGGGATTATCCTCAGCGTGACCCCTCGGATCAACAGTTCAGGTCGCGTCATGCTCGATATCCAGCAGGAAGTCAGCAATGTCGTGGCGACGACTACGTCGGGCATCGACTCCCCGACGATCCAGCAAAGGAAGATATCGACACGGGTTGTCGTTCATGATGGAGAGAGCCTCGCTCTTGGCGGTCTTATCCAGGAGAAGAAAACGCTCAACCAACGAAAGATGCCTGTCTTGGGAGACATTCCTATTCTCGGGAATGCATTCAAATCGAAAACCGACGGGATCAACCGCACCGAGCTGATCATCTTCATTCGCCCAAGGATCGTTCGCGACCAGCAGGAGGCGCGACAGGTCACCGATGAGTTTCGCCAGCAGTTCGATTTCGGGCGCAGCGACAAGCCCGGTGCGCGAATGCGGCGCGACTTGATACGGCTGGCGGAATAGACGGATGCTGATCGCCCTGGAAAACCTTGCCTTTACTGTCCTGGCTTTGCAGCTTGCCGTGATTGCCGTCATCGACGCACGGACATTTATTATTCCGGACCGCTGCAACATTCTGCTGGCCTTGTCCGGGCTGCTGTTTCAAGGGGCGCTCGGCAGCTTCGACCCGGTCTGGACAGGCATCGGCGTGTTGGTCTTCGCGGGTTGCTTTGCCGGCGTGCGCGCGGCTCATTTTCACATCAGCGGCCGCATCGGCCTCGGCATGGGCGATGTAAAGCTGGCGGCTGCGGCGGCCTGTTGGATTGGCCTGGACAGCTTTCCGACCTTCCTCGCAGCATCGAGCCTGGCGGCGCTCGCTTTTGCCTTGATCCGACGATGGTCCCTTGTCGCGACAGGTGCGCCTGACGACAAAATTCCGTTTGGTCCGTTTCTCGCATCCGGTCTGATGTTGGCATGGATTTGCCAGGTGAATTCGATCCCGTTGATCGTTTTGGAAAGTGTGCAGGCATGAATTTAATCCGAAAGAAAAAGCGGTTGGCTTTTCGGCAGAAAAGGGAGAGGGGGGATGAGGGACAGGCCGGATTTTCGCTGGTCGAGCTTCTGGTCGTCCTTGCCATCATCGGCCTTACAACGGCCATCGTTGCCCCCCGTGTGCTGGGCTATCTCGGGTCTGCGCGCACCGACACAGCCAGGGTCCAGGTAAAGAACATCGAAACTGCACTTGAACTTTATTTTCTGGATACGGGTCGATATCCGAGCCAGGAAGAGGGCTTGGCTGCGCTTTCGGTGCGGCCGGACGCTAGCGTGGTTTGGAACGGGCCTTATCTCAAGGATGCGAGCACATTGCAGGATCCCTGGGGCAAGCCTTATCAGTATCAGGCGCCGGACGCGAAAATGCCTTTGAAGATTGTCTCCTATGGACGCGACGGCAAAGCAGGCGGTGAAGGCGAGGATCATGATATCCCGTAAGCCGGCTTTTCCATTCGCTGCGCTGTTCTCCGCATTTCACGATTTCTTCCTGTGGTGGCGGGAGGAGATGCGGACGTTTTGGCCCGTCAGTCGCGCATCGCCGACGGGACCGCGAGTGGTCATATCGAAGGCCGGCTTTTCTCTCGATGGTTCGCCGACCCGACCGATCGATGAACTTGGTCAGGATTTGCTGGCACTCGGCCTTTCAAAAGAACTCGGCAGGATCCCCGTCACTCTCGTTTTAGACGAGGATCAATTTCTGAAACGGGTCATCTCTGACCGGCGCTTGCCCCATTCCAGACTGGAGCGGGCTGCGGAGCTGGATGTCATTACCCGAACGCCTTTCACGCTGGCTGAAATCAGGATCGTGGTGTCACCGCAGCAGAAAGACGGGGCTGTCTTCTACATTTTGAAAAACGGCATCGTGGAGGACATTGCGGGGCAACTCACCATCGCTTCCCTGAAAATCGACCGGCTTCTGTTCGGTTCGGGCGCAACCGGAGCAGCGGTTCCGGTCAAAACTGCCGGTCTGCCGACAAGGCGCCGTCTGCCTTTGTGGCAGGCAATGGCTGTCCTGACTGTGCTGCTGTGGACCTTTGGCCTGGTTCACATCGAACAGAAGTCCTCGCAGGCTTCTTCAGTGTTGAGCGCAGAAATAGAGGAAGCAACAAAAAACGCGCATTCGGCCCGTCAGGAATATGATCGATATAGTGCCAGGATCGAAAAACTGAGAGCCTTGGATGCGCGGCAGACCGAATCGGCGAGTGTGATCGCTTTTTGGAGCGAACTCACTCGGGTTGTTCCCGATACCGCGTTCCTGACTGATTTTTCCCTGCAGGACGGCGTTGCCGAAATCACCGGCTTTGGACAACAACCAGCCGCATTGATCAGTGCCATAGAGACGAGCCCGGCCTTTCGGCAGGCGCGCTTCACCTCGCCCGTTGTCCGTATTCCGGGCTTTCAGGCTGAACATTTCGCTCTGTCTTTCCAGTCGGAGGGCGGCTGATGCTGACGGAACTGATGAATTTGCCTCCGCGACGCCGGCAACTGGCTGCCGTGTTCGCCACCATTTTGGCGGCCGCGATCACAATGACAACGGCTCTTGCCTTCCTTTCGGGCATTTGGGAGAATGTGCGTGCGATCGAGGCTCAGCGTGAAACACTGGGAAAACTTCACGCCATTGCCACGGCCGGGGCGTCGTTTCGCAAGCAATTGTTTCCGGAAAATCTCGACGATCCCAAGCTGCTGCGGGGGGAAAACGAGGCTGTCGTCACCGCGGCGCTGCAATCCTGGATCCAGGAGGTTGTGTCGGCTAATGGCGGGCAGATCAACTCGTCCAGCAACATCGTTGAAAATCCTGAGGCTGGCGTAAGGATGGTCGGACTGAAGATAAATCTGTCCGGGAGCCTTGAAACGGTTCACAGAACAATCGCGTCCATCGAGCGCAATCGCCCACGCCTGCTGATCAGGCAGGTGATGATTCACTCCAATTATCAGCAACTTGCGGATCAAGGAGACGTGCCGGTAGAACTGACGGCCACAGTGAGCTTTCTCGGCGCGATGAGCGCCTCCGAAGCGGCAAAAGGTCGCCCGTAATGCTTCGTCGGGCGATATCGCTTGCCGGCTTGTGCAGCGGAATAGGGGCAATTCTTGCTGCCTGGCAATGGGAGGCGCCGATGACGCCGCTAGCCTCGGATTTCACGTTTGCCGCACTCGACTTGCCGGCGCGGCAAGATGCTGCGCCATCCCAACCACTGGATTCCGAAATCGAAACTCGACCACTGTTTTATCCCGACAGGAAGCCGTTCGAACCGGCCAGGCTCCCTGAAAACGAAGTCGAAGCCGAACCTGCTCCGCCAGAATTTCCGGAGGAGGAGCCGGTTGCCGCGGTTGAGCGACCACCGGTGAAGCTGCTCGGCACCGAACACAGTTCGCAAAGGCCAGCGGCACTCGTCGTCATGGAAGAAAGCAACGACAGCACCTGGGTCCATGAAGACGATGTCATCTCGGGATGGCGGGTTGCGAAAATTGCGGCCGAAACAATCGACCTTGTCGGAGAGAACGATCAGAGTTCCAGAGTCACCCTGTCGCTCTACCCCGAAAACAGATGACACATCGCCCCATGAGTTCACCATGCTCGGATCGGAATGAAGGATTTGGTTTGGTGGCGACGCTCGTCTTCATTCTTCTGATCGCGGCCGCGGTCACGCCTCTGGCGATCGTGAGCCGAACGCGGATACTCTCATCAAGCTACAACATTCGCAAAGTAGCTTTCGAATTCCTGGCCCCGGACCTTTCCAGGCTCATATCCCTCGGCTATCACAATAAAACGCTTCTTTCGCCATGGCAACGGTGCGAGCAAGGGGACCGTGTCCTCTACATCCATCATCAGGATCAAAATGGCCTGATCGGGCTCAACAGCGCGAGTGGCGATCTGCTTCGCGCCGGTTTTGTTGCGATGGGGTATGACGACAGCCAGGCGCAGATGCTGTCCCTGCGCGCGCAACACTATCGTGAACCCGAATTTTCAGGCGAGAAGCCTGAAGCGGATTTTGACCCTAAACGCGCGCCATTCGAAAATCTCGCGGAAATCGGCGATTTTCTGCCTGTCGGGCCTGTCAAAGGCGGACCCGCCAATGCGGTTTTTTCGGTCTACAATCGCACCGATAGCGTTAGCCTTGCAAAAGCGCCGCCTGCGTTGAAGCAGCAACTCTTGAAGCCTGAAAATGCTGTTTTCCTAATAGAAGGCGCGAGCTCGTCGATGTTTGCGCTTGTAACACTCGCAGAATTCAAAGCCGGCCAATCGCAAGGTTTTCAATCGAGGATCATGCTGGATAATTCCTTCGAGGACGGAAAAATCCCGAAGATCGTCGAAAAGGAAATCGGTTTTGGCGATTTGATGGATCTGCGTGTTCCCAACAGCGGCACCATTCCCTGTGAGGCGCCGGTGCAACAATTGATCGGGCTCCTATAATGCGGCAAACCGGCACGAAGTCGCTCATCAGCGGATTTATCGATCATCTTCAAGAAAGCGGCGTGGTTTCGCCCGAATCTGCGCTCCGGCTGTTTTCCGCCATGCGGTCGAGTTCTCTTCCCCTTGATGTCGTTGTCACAGAACTGGGTATTCTGACCGAGGAGGCGCTGGTCGAACGACTGAGTTTGCATTTCGGCATCGTGATGATGACGATGCCCGAGCCCTTCGTTTTGGATGCGGAATTCGAAACATTCGATCTCGACTTTGCGAAGGCGCAGGGCGCCATGCCGGTATCCGGCGAAGGCGACAAGATTGTCGTGGCGCTGGCCGATCCGACCGATGAGCCTCTTCTGGAGATGTTGCGGTACTATTTCGATCGGGAGGTGGAGTTTCGGATCGTCGCCCGAAAGCGTCTGCTGGCGGTGCTGGAGAGGATTTCTGCATCTGCTGACACGCTTCACGGGGTGGCGGATCAGGACGATTTTTTTCTTGAGCAGGACGTCTCCCGTCTCAAGGACATTGCCCTCGAAGCCCCGATCATCAATCTGGTGGCAAGGATGGCTCAGAATGCCTTCGACATCGGCGCAACCGATATCCATATCGAACCGCTGTCCGACCGGGTGCAAATCCGTTACAGGCGCGATGGCGTGCTGTCGCGCAGTGAAACTGTGCAGAAATCAATGCTGCCCGGCATCATTTCGCGCATCAAGATCCTGTCCGGCTTGAACATTGTGGAGCGCCGCCTTCCGCAGGACGGGAGAATGCGGCTGTCGATGCGTGGATCAGAGATAGATTTTCGCGTCTCGGTCGTTCCGAGCATGCACGGAGAAACGATCGTCCTGCGCATCTTGCGAAATCTCAATGTATCCACCGATCTGGCCACGCTGGGTTTCGATGAAAAAGCCTGCGGGACAATCGAAAAACTCGCATCGTCATCCCATGGCATCTTGATTGTCACAGGGCCGACGGGAAGCGGAAAAACCACAACGCTTTATTCTCTTGTCACCATGCTTCATCGGGAGGACGTGAAGATCTTCACGATCGAGGATCCGGTCGAATACCAACTGGATGGAATAACGCAGTTGCAGGTCAACCTCGCCATATCGCTGGATTTCCCGCGCGCTTTGCGGTCCGTCCTGCGGCAGGACCCCGATATTATTCTGGTCGGCGAAATCCGGGATCGGGAAACGGCGCAGATCGCGATACAGGCCGCCTTGACCGGCCATCTTGTTTTGACGACCCTGCATACGAATTCCGCCGCGGGCGCGGTCACGCGATTGAGGGACATGGGCATAGAGGAATATCTGATTGCATCCACGCTTCGCGGCGCGATAGCGCAGCGATTGGTCCGGTTGACGTGTTCCTCCTGCCATGGAAAACAGCCGCAGTCCTGCCGGCAATGCAGAGGAACGGGTTACTCCGGGCGGACGGTCGTTTATGAAATTCTTGAAGGCGGGCCGGAAATTGAAGCTCTTCTCGAGAGCGGCGCTTCCGAACGGGATATCCGGGCCCAAGCTGCGCGCTTCGGCATGACGGCGATGGAGGATTGTGCGGCGCGTCTTGTAGAGGCAGGTGTCACGTCCAGGGATGAAATGTCGCGCGTTCTCAACACTGTGGTGGATGGATGACGCTCTATCACTACGTCGCGCAGGGAGCCGACGGCCGCCGGTTCAAAGGAACTGTAGACGCCGCCAGTCGCGAGGCCGCCGCGCGCCTCGTCTCGAAAGGCGGTCAAAGGCTGCTGGATATTAGCGAGCACGGCCCGGCCGGCGGACATGTTTTCAAACGATTTTCCCTGTCCCGGCGGAACATGCTCGGTTTTCGCAGCCTTTTTTCGGAGTTGTCCATACTGCTGGAGGCTGGCTTCACCATCGATGCGGCCCTCAGGGCTTTGGCCGCAACCAGGAAAAAGGGAGACATTGCCGCCGTCGTCGATGCCATGGCCGCCGGCAAGGCATTTTCAGAGGCGGCAAGAGGCCTCGCCGGAGCGGATGAGGCCTCTATTGCCCTGCTGATCAGCGGAGAACACAGTGGCCGCCTCAGCGAGGTCGTGTCCATTCTCTCAAGGATGTTCGAGGAGGACAGGAAGCGATCGTCGGAGGCCCTGGAAGCGCTCGTATATCCGGCGTTTCTCGTCGTCATGATGCTGGCCGCAACCGGAATCATCACATTTGCACTGGTGCCGGCAATCGATCCGGTGTTCGACGGCATGGATCAGAAGCGTCCTGCATCCATTGCGATGCTGGCATCACTGCGGCTCTTTCTCCTAGCCTATGGCTGGACACTCCTCGCCGGCTTAGTGACCGCTGCCGCGGCAATGATTGCTGCAGGGCGCACGGTTGCGGGAAGGCGGCAGCTGTCGGTCGCTGTGCTGAAAGTGCCGCTGTTCGGCTCGATCGTATCGAGACGTGGATGCGCACGCTATCTCTATGTCCTGGGAATGCTGCTGGAGAACGGTGTCGGTGTGAAGCGGGCACTGGGTCTTGCCGCGAAAGCCTGTCCTGTTTCTGCTTATCGCGAGCGGTTGCTGGCCATTCAGGAAAGTGTCGGGGCCGGCGCGCCGCTTCGGACGGTTGCCCGGACATCGCGCCTGTTCGATGCCACGACCTTGTCCCTCATCGAAGTCGGCGATGAGGCGAACAGGCTTCCCGACGCCCTGAAACGCGCCGCCTTCCTGCTAGATTCCGGGACCGCCAGGGCTATTCAACGCATGCTGATGCTTCTGACGCCAACGGTCACGGTTGCCATGGGTCTTGCCATCGGTGGCATCGTTCTATCCCTGATGGACGCTTTGCTGAGCATCAACGATATGGCGCTTCAATGAACAGACGCGAAGCGGACAAGGATCGCGCTGCCGGGTTCACGCTGATCGAAATGCTCGTCGTCCTGACGATCGTTGCCTTGGTTGCCGGGATCTCGGCGCTCTCCTTGCGGGGAATGAGGGATAACAGGCCGCCTGTCGAGTTTGCCAGGGAGATTTACGCAAGCCTGACCGCGGCCCGGTATCGCGCCATGAATGCAGGGGAAAACCAGACGGTCGAAGTCGACGTGCCCGGAAAATCCTTCGCGATTCCCTTCGACAGGAGAAGGATAAGGCTTCCACCGTCTTGGACGCTGTCTGTTACAGTGGGACGTGCCAGGCTCGCGTCTGGCGATGCCGGCAAGATTGTCTTTCAGCCGGACGGGACGTCTTCAGGTGCCGACATAGAATTTCACTCTCCCAGCGGCGGGCAGGCCCTGGTTCGCGTCAACTGGCTCACGGGGCTTGTCGAGTATTCGGCCAATGGCAACAGATGACCACGATGAAAGCGGCTTTACACTTCTCGAAGTGTTGATTGCCTTTGTCATTCTCTCCGCAGCCCTCGTGGCCGCACATCAATCGCTGTCTTCTTCATTTGGTGCTCTTGCCGCGGCAGAGTCGGCACGCAACGCTGCGTTGCTGGCAGAAGAGATCCTGGCGCGCAACGATATCACCCAACCTGAGCACGCGAAAAATGACGGCCGCGGAGAAAATGGATTGCGACCGACGGTTCGCGTCGAGCCGGTCAATCTCGGTGCAGCGTTCGGGGACGTGATCGTGGAAAGGCTGATCGTCGAAATCGTCTCGGCCTCCGGCAAGTCTGCCGGGCGCTACGTGACTTTCCGGGTGGCGCCCGTCGCTGCGGTGCGCGATGACCGATAGGAACCCACGCGTCAGATCGAGCCATGACAGGCGCCGGAGGGGGAAAATCGCCCGTAAAGCTTCGAGCCAGGCCGGCTTCACCTTGATCGAAATGCTGGTCGTGCTCGTTCTCACAGCCCTGATGTCGGCCATGATGCTCGGCACGATCAGGCAGATGCAGCACTGGCGGCACGTCGAGCAGCGGGCGCTCCGGCAGGCGGAACTCGACACCCTTGCCGACTTCATGGCAGCGGAAATCGGCGGCGCGCTCAATCTCCCCTTGCTTCACAGGGGCGGCGAAGATCCGGTTTCCCTGGTTGGTTCCTCCGACAGAGTCACATTTGTCGCTGTTTTGAGGACGGGTTTTGACATTCGTCGCCTCGTGGAGGCCCAGTATAGCCTGAATGGGTCAGCAACGCCGCCTATAGTGAGCCGGCTTGTCTGGCAGCACAGGCCACCTGTCAATGACAGCATGTCAGCACAGGCGGAAGAATTATACCGTGGCGCGGAAACCATCCGCTTTCGTTATCTGGCCGGCAAGGAGGGCGAGCCCCGCGTTTGGCAGGATAGCTGGCGAGCATCCGGCCAGCTCCCGGTTGCTGTTCAGGTCGAGCTTCAGTCGAGAGTTGAAAGCGGACTGATTCTTGCGCGCCGCGTTGCCATTCTGGCCCAATGACAATTCGTGGAGGTTCGCGCTCTATCTGATGTCTCACGGTTTGGGACGGTGCCAAGCTGCCTTGTTCCCGAAAGCTCCTGTCGGGCGGATGACTTCCGCAATTTGTGCAGGGACGCTTACTGCACCGCTTGTGTTCCGTAGATCAGATCCGGAAGCCAGAGCGACAGCTGCGGAAAGACGCTGAGCACGCCGAGCAGAAGCATCATCATGGCGAGATAGGGAACAACCTCGCGGGCATAGGCCATCATCGGCACGCGCATGACCATGGAGGAGATGTACATCAGCCCGCCGACGGGCGGCGTGATGCCGGCAATGGTGAGGTTGGTGATGAAAATGATGCCGAAATGCACCCGGTCGATATGCACCCCGTCTATGATCGGGATGAGCATCGGGGTGAGGATGATCAGCGCCGCCGATCCCTCGATCGCCGTGCCGATAATCAAAAGCATGACATTGATCAACAGCAGCATCATCAGCGGATTGCTTGTGGCACCGCCGAGCCAGCCGGACATGGCCTGCGGCACCTGTTCCCAGGCCAGATAAAAGCCGAAAGCCGCAGCAGCGCAGATCATCACCATCACGACCGCAGAGTCGCGTACGGCCTCCGCAAGCACCTCCGGAATCTGGCTAATGGTAAACTCCCGGTAGCCGAAGATCGCAACGAACAGGACATAGACCACCACGACCGCGCCGGCCTCCGTTGTCGTGAACAGGCCATAGCGCGTGCCGACGAAAATGACGACCGGGATTGACATGGCCCAGAGGCCGTCGACGAGGGCGCCGCGCATTTCCGCGCCGCTGGCGCGCTTGTCGCGCAGCGATTTGTAGCCGCGCTTCTTCGCGATGAAATGCGTGGTGATCATCAAGCCGGTCGCAAGCACCAGGCCGGGCACGACGCCGGCGGCAAACAGGCGACCGATCGATGTTTCGGCCAGAAAGCCATAGACGATCAGCCCGATGGAGGGCGGAATAAGGCTCGTGATGATCGCTGCCGAAGACGTGATCACGGCGGCGAAGGCACGGCTATAGCCCCGCTCCGCCATCTGTATGCCCAGCGTCTTTGCGAGCATCGCCGCATCGGCATTGGCCGACGCCGTCAGTCCGCCGAGAAGCGTGGCGAGCACTGTGCACATCTGCGCCAAAGCGCCGGTCATATGGCCGACCAGAACGTCTGCGAGATTGAGCAGACGACGGGTGATGCCCGACGCATTCATGATACAGCCAGCCAGCACGAACAGCGGCAGCGCGAGAAGCGAGACCGACTGGCTTCCCTCCGCCATCTCCTGCGCAAAATTGGAGAGCGGGATCATGTCCATATTGAGAAAAAAGAAGGCAAGCGCCCCGATGGCCATCGCCCAAGTGATCGGCGTCGATAGCAGGAACAGGACGACGATGACCAGGGATGGTCCGGCAAGATGGAGGAAACTCATATGATCGAATCCACGGTGCGGTGCGTTCTCGGGCGCCAGGGCCTCTCGACGGCGAGATGCTGAAACAGCATGCCGGCCGACGCCAGCGCCAACGGCCCATAGGCGATGCTGCGCGAAAGATCGAGCGCGATGGTGTGCACATTGCGCGACGTCCAGGCCTGCCAGATGAAGAGTAGGGTCATCAGAACGAAGAACGCGGCGAGCAATACATAGTTGAACCAGCGAACCGCCTCCTGCCAGCGGTCCGGCAGGGCCGTCACCAGAACGTCGATCGCCGCATGGGTTCCGAGCCGCACGCCGGCAATCGCGCCGAAGAAGACCAGATAAGAAAATGCAAGGATGGCGAGCTCGTAGGTCCAGGCGGCCGGCTGCGGAAAGATATAGCGGCTGACCACGCCCCACAGGATCGAGAAAACGATCACGATCAGGGCCGCGACACCGAGCGCTTCGTCCGCACGCCGAAGGCTGAGCAGCGGCGCACCCTGCGTATTGTCGTCAAGATTGTCCATGGGTCCACACTTCTTTGCGAAGCGGGCCGCCGGGACATCCCCGGCAGGCCCATTGGTTTTCCGAGGACGGTATTCCGTCCTACGAACGTGACACTGGCAGGACTGCCCTTACTTCATGGCGTCCTGAACGCGATCGAACATGCCGGGCGTCAGGTTGGGCACTTTGCCATAGGCCGCCTTGGATGCCTCGACGAAAGCGGGAACATCGACATCCGAGATGATCTCGACGCCGGCGTCGGACAGTTGCTTGGCATAGACGTCATCAGTTTCAAGCGTCATCTTCGTCAGGTCGACGGCGATCTTTTGCCCTTCTTCCGTCATGACCTTCTGAAGGTCTTCCGGCAGGCTGTTGAAGAATGTCGCCGACGCGACCCAGGCGGTGAACATCACCTGATGGCCGGTCTTGGAGATGACCTTGCGGGTTTCGTTGAGCTTGGACCCGGCGATCGACCCGAATGGTCCCTCGGCCGCATCGACGACGCCGGTCTGCAGCGCGTTGTAGACGTCGCCCCACGGCAGTTCGGTCGGACGTGCGCCATAGGTGGCGAAAGTCGCCATCATGATCGGCGAGGACGGAACGCGTATTGTCACACCGGCCAGATCCGCCGGGGTTCGCACAGCCTTGTTGGAAATGATATGGCGATAGCCGAACAGGCCGTTCGGCATCAGGATCTTGATCCCCTTCGCCTCGAGCTTGCCCGACAGCTCCTTGTAGACGTCTGACGCGAACAGCTTGTCGCTCGCCGCGATGCTCGGATAGACGTAAGGCCCTGCAAGAATGGACAGGTCGGGCTCGAACTGACCGAGCTGTCCGTAATCGGTAGCGCTGAGCAGGCTGGCGCCGCTCATCACCATCTCGTTGACCTTCTTCTGGGCGCCAAGCTGGTCGCCGGTCATCACCGTGATCGCAATCCGTCCGCCCGAGCGCTCGCCGACGCGGTCGGCGTAAAGCTTCATCGCCTTCACGATCGGCTCGTTGGGGTTAACCTGCGATGTCGAGAAACGCAGGCTGTATTCCTGCGCGTGAGCGACACCGCAAAACGACAATGCGGCTATGACGGATGCAAATATGACTGTCTTCATGAGACCCTCCCTTGGCCCGAACTCCTCTTCGGGCGTAATTCATATGCGAATAGATCAGTTATGGAAGAATGATTAGGGCAGGTCAAGTGATTATGTGAATTGGAACGCGTCCCATCCGGACCGAAAATCAGGCACAAAAAAGCGGAGTTTCCTGATGATGAAAACTCCGCTCATATATGAGAAATATCTAACCTGCGATCAGCCTTTGAACGTATAGGCCGCAATCGATTCCGGCTTCATTTCGATCGAGAAGCCGGCCTTGGACGGCGGCATATAGGCCGCGTTCCGGATGACGCAGGGGTCGAGAAAGTGCTCGTGGAGGTGATCAACATATTCGATGACGCGACCCGTCTTCGTGCCGGAAACGGCGACGTAGTCGATCATCGAGAGATGCTGGACATATTCGCACAGGCCGACCCCACCGGCATGCGGCCAGACCGGCAGGTCGTACTTCGCCGCCATCAGCAGCACGGCCAGAACCTCGTTCAACCCGCCCATGCGGCAGCTGTCGATCTGGACGATATCGATGGCGCCCTCCGCGATGAACTGCTTGAACATGATGCGATTCTGACACATCTCACCAGTCGCCACCTTCACGTCGCCGATCGCCCGCCGGATCTTGGCATGGCCGGCAACATCGTCAGGACTTGTGGGTTCCTCGATGAAGAAGGGCTTGGCAAATGCCAGCTTGTTGACCCAATCGATCGCCTCGCCGACCTCCCAGACCTGATTGGCATCGATCATCAGATAGCGATCGGGGCCGATGACCTCGCGGGCGATGGTCAACCGGCGGATATCGTCTTCCAGATCGCGCCCGACCTTCATCTTGACGTGATTGAAGCCGGCATCGATCGCCTCCTGGCAAAGACGGCGCAGCTTGGCATCATCGTACCCGAGCCAGCCGGCGGAGGTGGTGTAGCAGGCGTAGCCTTCCTGACCGAGGACGGCGATGCGCTCCGCCTTGCCGGGCGCAGCACGATTAAGGATCTCAACGGCTTCTTCGCGGGTCAAAACATCGGTCAGATACCGGTAATCGACAATATCGGCGATGTCTTCCGGGTTCATCTCGGCGATCAGACGCCAGACCGGCTTGCCGGCGTCCTTGGCGAGCAGATCCCAGACCGCATTGACGACGGCGCCCGTCGCCAGGTGCATTGCGCCCTTGTCCGGCCCGATCCAGCGCAACTGGCTGTCGCCGGTCAGATGTCGCCAATAGCGGCCCGGATTGTCGAGGATGACGGAAAGCTCCGAACCGACGACGAGATGGCGCATGGCCTTAATGGCCATGCAGCAGATATCGTTGCCGCGCCCGATGGTAAAGGTAAGCCCATGACCGCCGAGCCCTGGCTTGTCCGTCTCCAGAATGACATAGGCCGCCGAATAGTCCGGATCCGGGTTCATGGCATCGGAGCCGTCCAGGCTCTGCGAGGTCGGAAACCGGAGGTCATAGACCTTGAGATCGGTGATGCGGGTCATGGAATACTTCAGGCTCCTGTTGGTCAGACGTCGGCGCGGGCGGTCTGTTTTTGTGCTCCGAGCCCGTCAATCCCAAGCTCAATGACATCGCCCGGTTTCAGGTAACGCGGCGGCTTCATGCCCATGCCGACGCCCGGCGGCGTGCCCGTCGAGATGATATCGCCCGGCATCAGTGACATGAACTGCGACAGATAGGAGACGAGATAGGCAGCGCCGTAGACCATGGTTTTGGTCGAGCCGTCCTGCATGGTTTCGCCATTGACGGTTAGCCAGAGCCGCAGATCCTGCGGATCGGCAACCTCGTCCTTGGTCACCAGCCAGGGACCGGTGGGGCCGAACGTGTCGCAGGACTTGCCCTTGGTCCACTGGCCGGAACGTTCGGTTTGAAACGCGCGCTCGCTGACGTCATGGACGGTGCAATAGCCGGCAACATAATCGAGCGCTTCGGCTTCGCCGACATATTTCGCCTTGCGGCCGATGACGATGCCGAGCTCGACTTCCCAATCGGTCTTCTCGGAACCGCGCGGAATGACCAGATCGTCGTTCGGGCCGACGATGGCGGACGTCGCCTTCATGAAGATGATCGGCTCCGGCGGCACCGTGGCACCTGTCTCGGCGGCATGGTCGGAATAGTTGAGGCCGATGCAGATGAACTTGCCGGTGCCGGCAACGCAGGCGCCCAGGCGCGTGCCATCGGCAACCAGCGGCAGGCTTTCTGGATCGATGGCCGACAGTTTCGTCAGTTCCTGCGGATCGATCACGGACCCGCCAATATCGGCGACATGGCCGGACAGATCGCGGATATTGCCGTCGAGATCGACAAGGCCCGGCTTTTCGGCGCCGATGGCGCCATAACGAACGAGTTTCATGGGTCTAGTCCTTTGAGGTAGGGGTGTCAGATGGTCCAGCCGCCGTCGATGGCATAGGCCTGGCCCGAGGTATAGGTAGCACCGGCCAGGTAGACGGCGAGATCGGCGATCTCTTCCGGCGTGCCGAGCCGTCCCATCGGCTGGCGGGCGATGAAGGCGGCGCGGGCCGTTTCATAATCGCCTTGCGCGCGCATCCGGCCTTCCAGCGACGGGCTTTCGACCGTTCCAGGGCAAATCGCGTTGCAGCGGATGCCGGCCGCCACATAATCGGCGGCAACGGCCTTGGTCAAGCCGATCACCGCCGCCTTTGTGGTGCCGTAGGCAAAGCGGTTCGGCACGCCCTTGATGCTGGAGGCGACGGACGCCATGTTGATGATGGCGCCGTCCTTTCGCTCGATCATACCAGGCAGAACGGCCCGGATGGTGCGGATCATCGCCTTGACGTTGAGATCGAAGGCAAACTCCAGGTCCTTGTCCGGCATGTCGAGAATGCTGCCGGCATGCACGACGCCCGCGCAATTGAACAGCACGTCGACCGCGCCGATCTCAATGACCAGCGCTTCGACTGCCGCCGTATCCAGAACGTCGAGCTTGTGCGTGACGATACCGCTTTCGGAGGCAAGTTCGGACAGGACGTCGAGATTGATATCGGTGGCATGGACCGTGGCCCCCGCCGCCGCGAAGGCAAGCGCCGACGCCCGGCCGATGCCCTGCGCGGCAGCCGTGATCAGAACTGTCTTGCCGTTGAGTTTTGTCGTCATAGCATGGTCCTCATTTAGATTTTCGTTCGACAAGAAGAATATGATCCGCGGCCAGAACGACCTCGTTGCGCTGGTTGAACACCTCGCACCGCTCGATAACCCGTCCCATATCGGTGCGCTTCGGATCGTCCTCCTTCGCGGCAATCGTGACCCGTGTGCGGATCGTATCGCCGATATGAACAGGCCGGACGAAACGCAGGCGATCATAGCCGTAGGAGAATGCGACGGGATTGATGACGGAGGCGGTGAGGCCGATGCCGATCGAAAAGATCATCGTTCCATGGGCGATGCGCTGACCGCCGGGCAGGGTCTTGGCGAATTCGGCATCCAGATGATGCGGGAAGAAATCGCCGGTATGTCCGGCATGAACGACGAAATCCGTCTCCGTGATGGTCCGGCCCGTCGTCTGGCGCACATGCCCCAGGTCGTATTCCTCGAAATGGATGGATTGTTCGATCACTCTTGACCCTCCGGCAATTGGCAAACAGGTGTCGCCGGCTGCGCACTGGATTGATAGGCGGCTTCCACAAGCGCCATGGTCTGCCAGGCATCGTCGACCGAGCCTATCAGATGATTGTCCTCGCCGCTCGCAAAACGCTGCAGATTGGCCATGCGGTTGAGGAAGGCGTCGGGGAACCATGTGCCTTCAAGCGGAACCTGCACCCAGTCCTGTCCGCCATCGAGCTTCAGCCACAACTCATCCGGCTCGCCCTTCGGATAATCCAGATTGACCCCGAGCTTGATATAGGCCGCACCCTTTGTCCCACAAATTCGAAACTCGCAGGCCTGAAACTTACGGCCGAAATCATGGTCGTGATTGATCGACAGCAGGCAGCGGACCTGCTCGCCATAATCGAGAATGGCTGCCGTCCGGGTCTGCGCGACTTCGTGATTGGGGTGACCGATGGTTTTGGCATGCACGCCAATCGGATTTCCGAGCAGGCTGCGGACGAAATCGAGATAGTGAATCGAGTGCATGGCGATCTCGATGCGCGGCAGGCCCTTCAAAAACGGCCAGAGTCCCCACGGTGTCGCCACGGCAAGATGCGCATCGAAATCCACGACGTCGCCGAGAAGGCCTTTGGCGACGGCATCGTTGAGCGCCAGCATCATAGGCGCGAACCGCAGCTGGAAGTTCACCGCGGCATGGATGTCGCGCTGGCGGCAGAGGCCCAGGATCTCCGTAGCCGCGGCAAGATCGCTGCCCATCGGCTTCTGGATCAGGGCGAATGCGCCGACGGGCAGCCCCCTCAGCAATTTGGCGTGCGCGGCAGGCGGTGTCGCGAGATCGAAGATCGCCTCGTCAACGGAAAGCGCCTCGTCCTGTGTTGCGAAGGCACGGATTCCCCACTCTTGAGCCAGAGCCTCGGCCTTTCCCCGGTCAGGATCGTACAGACCAGCAACGGGAAAGCCCCCCTTGCGATAGGCGGGAAGATGCGCATCCCCGACGATGCTGCCGGCTCCGAAGATCACGATGGGACGCATACGGGTGGGTTTCGGCCACCATTGCCGCAGGGAGTGAACGTCAGAAGTCACGTCGCCATGCTCCCATCGATGGCGGGGAACAACCCATCAATCATGATGAAACACCTGTTCCATCATGGCCCACCACTCGCCTTCCTTGCGTGTTTCGAGCGGCCTTTGGCACGGCATGCACACAGCCCACCATTCGCGATTCTTCGGATCGGCCGCCATTTTCGCCATATCGGCCGCAAAGTCGGCTCCGACATACTCCCAGGTGCCGAACAGAAGATTTTCCGGTTCCTTCAGAAAAATCGAGTAGTTGACAATATTGCAGGCCGAGATCAGCGCAAGGATTTCCGGCCAGACGGCGGCATGCAGCGCTTTGTATTCCGCGATTTTGTCGGCTTCGAGCCCGATGACCATTCCCATGCGTTGCATCTTGCCGCCCTCAAGCCTTGGTGATCGCACGGGTGAATTCCGGCACGCAGCTCGCCTTCACCGCATCGAAATCCCAGGCAATCCCGAGCCCCGGTTCGTTCGACGCAAAGGCGCGGCCATCGCGGATCTCCATGCCCTTGGTCGTCAGATCATCGAGTTGAGGGATGTATTCGACATATTTGCCATTCGGCACGGCGCAGGTGAGGCTGACATGCAGCTCCATCAAAAAGTGCGGGCAGACCGGAATGTCGAAGGCCTCTGCCGCATGCGCGACCTTGATCCAGGGCGTGATGCCGCCGATGCGCGCGACATCGACCTGAACGATCGAGCAGGCGCCCTTTTGCATATACTCCCGGAAATGGCGGATCGAATACATCGATTCACCGACGGCGATCGGTGTCGGCGTCGAGCGCGTCAGCCGGATATGGCCATCCAGATCGTCGGCCGGCAGCGGCTCCTCGATCCAGGCGAGATCCAGTTCCTTCAGCCGTTCGGCCCGCCGGATCGCCTCATCGACGGTAAAGCCCTGATTGCAATCGGTCATGATCTCGTAATCGTCGCCGAGGGCTGCGCGCATCGCCGAAAGCCGGGCGTAATCCTCGGATCCATGCGGTTTGCCGATTTTGACCTTGGAACCTGAAAACCCTTTGGCCTTGGCCTGCAGGGCATCCTCGACCAGCGCTTCCTTTTCGATATGCAGCCATCCGCCTTCGGTCGTGTAGAGCGGGCAGCTTTCCTTGGCGCCACCGGCGAGCTTCCAGAGCGGCAGACCCTGCTTCTTTGCCCGAAGATCCCAAAGCGCTGTATCGACGGCGGCCAGCGCCAGCGCGGTAATCGCGCCGATGGTCGTGGCGTGCGTGTGGAATTCCATTTTGTGCCAGATCGCCTCGATCCGATCGGCATCTTCGCCGATCAGGATCGGTGCGAGATGATCGGCAAGAAGGCGCATTACCGAGGAGCCGCCGGTGCCGATTGTATAGGAATAGCCGACGCCGGTGGCGCCGTCGGAATCGGTGATCGTGACGATCGGCGTTTCCTGGCTGACGAAGCTCTGGATCGCGTCGGTGCGCTTGACCTTGGGTTTCAGATCGACCATGCAAAGGTCGATTTTCTCGATACGTGCCATGTCGTCAGTCCTTTACCGGTCGGGCCAGGGTTTTGCCGGTCTCGGCCGAAAACAGGTGAGCCTGAGAAAAATCGAAGCTCATCGCGATCTTTTCGCCCGGCCTTAGCGCATGCGGGTTCAGCATACGCGACACCCATTCGCGGCCGGCGAATTCCACGAAGACCAGCGTTTCGTTGCCGAGCGGTTCGGTGATCGACACCGGCAGTTCGGTCTCGTGGATCATGCCGGCACCGCCCGAACTCAAGCCGTGTCCGCTTGGAAAGATATCGTCGGGCCGAAGGCCGAAGACCACCTTCTGACCCTCGCTGACGGCGCCGGCAAACTGCGCCGGCAGCGGCAGGCTGTCGCCGTTGCCGAAAACCATCCGGCCATCGCGGATCTTTGCCTCCTCGATGTTCATCGGAGGCGAGCCGATGAATCCGGCGACGAACCGGCTGGCCGGGCGCTTGAAGACCTCGTCCGGCGTACCGACCTGTTCGATATAACCGTCGCGCATGATAACGATCCGGTCGGCCAGCGTCATTGCCTCGACCTGGTCATGCGTGACGTAGATCACGGTGGACTGCACCTTGGCGTGCAGCTTCTTGATCTCGGTGCGCATCTGCGTGCGCAGCTTGGCATCGAGATTGGAAAGGGGCTCGTCGAACAGGAACACTTCCGGGTGGCGCACGATGGCGCGGCCCATGGCGACGCGCTGGCGCTGGCCGCCGGAAAGCTGCGCCGGGCGCCGGTCCATCAGCGCTTCAAGCCCGAGGATCGCAGAGGCTTCGTTGACCTGGCGGTCGATCTCGCTCTGCGGCTGCTTGGCGATCTTCAGCGAAAAGCCCATATTTTCGCGCACGGTCATATGCGGGTAGAGCGCATAGGACTGGAACACCATAGAGATATTGCGATCGCGCGGCGGCAGGTCGTTGACCACGGTGCCACCGATCTCGATCGCGCCACCGGAAATGCTCTCGAGCCCTGCGATCATCCTGAGCGTCGTCGATTTGCCGCAGCCCGACGGACCGACCAGAGCGACAAATTCGCCATCGGCAACATCAAGATCGATCCCGTGCACCACCTGCAGCGCACCGTAGGATTTCACCAGTTTCTTGAGCGAGACCTGAGCCATGGAATGTCAGCCTTTGACGGCACCGAATGTCAGACCCGACACCAGATGCTTTTGGATTGCGAAAGTCAGCGCGAGCGCCGGAAGGATCATGACGACCGCGAGCGCGCACATGCCGCGCCAGTCGATGGTGAATTCGGACGTATAGTCGAGCAACCCGACCGGCAGCGTCTTGGAATTGACCGAGCGGGTCAGTTGCGAGGCGAGCGCATATTCATTCCAGCAGGTGAGGAACGAGAAGATGCCGGCAGACGCGATGCCGGGGCCGGCGAGCGGAAATTCGACCTGCCAGAAGGCCTGCCAGCGCGTGCAGCCGTCAATCTGCGCGGCTTCGGCGAGATCCTTCGGCACCTGGCGGAAGAAGCCGTCGATCAGCCAGATCGTGAAGGGTATGTTGAGCGCCACATAGGTGAGGATCAGCCCGAAATGCGTATCGATGATGCCGACGCGCGAATAGACGATGAACAGCGGCAGGGACAGAGCGATGCCCGGAACCGAGCGCGTCAGCATCAAGCCGAGAAACGCACCGGATTTTCCCTTGAACCGGAACCGCGCGAAGGCATAGCCCCCGGACATTCCCACCGCGAGCGCAATCACCGTCGAGGTGATCGAGACGATCAGCGAATTGCGGAAGTAATCCCAGATCGGAATACCGCCTTGCCCGACGCCGCCGAACATCGCGCGATAGGCATCGAGCGTAATCTCCTGCGGGATCCAGACTGGCGGTTTCGCCATGATCTCTACCGTCGGCCGCAGCGAACTCAAGACGATCCACAGACCCGGCAGGCAGATGATCAGCATCGCGAAGAACAGGCCGATGAGATAGGCGACATTCAGGAGGCGGCGCTTCACGCGCTGTTTGGAGTTGCGATCCATCTTACCACTCCGCTCCGATCTGGGTCCGGGCGGCAGCAAGCTTCCGGAAGAAATAGATGGTGAACAGGATCGACAGGAGGATGGAGACATAGGCCATGGCATTGGCCAGCCCCATCTGCGCATCCGAATAGGCGGTGCGTCCGACCAGCGTCCAGATCAGCTCCGTGCGCCGCGCCGGGCCGCCATCCGTCATGATCTTGACGATGTCATAGGCGCGCGCGATGTCCAGCGATCGGATGGTCATGGCAATATAGGCGAACGGCATGACGTAAGGCAGGGTGACATAGCGAAAGGTCTGCCACGGTGTGCAGCCATCGACCTTGGACGCCTCGACCGGTTCCTGCGGCATGGCCAGCAGCCCGGCAAGAATGAGGATCGCGAACACCGATGTCGAGGACCAGACTTCGGCAACGACGATCGCAAACAGTGCCAGATTGCCGTCGATCAGCCAGGGAATGGCCTGATCGGTCAGCCCCAGCGACTGCAGGGCATTGTTCACCAGCCCGACATTGTCGTTGAACATGAATTTGAACTGGAAGCCGACCAACACCGGCGAAAACATCATCGGAAACATCATGATGGTGCGAAGCGCGCGCTTTCCATGCGTCGCCTTGTTGACGAGCAGGGCAAGCCCCAGGCCAAACAGCATTTCAAGATTGAGCGCGATGGTCAGAAGAACGATGGTGCGCAAAAACGCGGCCCAGAAGACCCAGTCCGAAAGGATACGCTCGTAATTTCTGAAACCCGCCCAGACCCACAATGTGGCCGGGCGCGTCAGGCGAAACGGTGTGAAACTCGAATAGAGCGACAAAAGCAGCGGCAGAAGCACGACGGCGGACAGCACGATCAACGCCGGCAGAAGCAAGAGCACCGGTGGGGATAGTTTTCGAAACATGCTTGGCACCTGTCGGCGGTCTTGGGCGGTTCGCGCGTGTGGAATATGGCTCGCCACGAGACGGCTGGGCTCAGCGAAGCGCTGCAAGGAATGAAAATGGATGAAATGCCCGCGACCGTTTCGGCCACGGGCATTTGTGGTCGTTCGGATCAAAGGGCGCCTGCATCCTCAAGGACGGTGGTTGCCTTTGCGGCGGCCGCGTCCAGCGCTTCCTTCGACGTCTTGTCGCCGAGAATGGCAGCCTGCAGTTCCGGATAGACGGTGTTGGAGATTTCGATCCATTCGGGGGTCTGCGGTACCGCAAAGGCACCCCTGGCCGCGTCCTGGAAGGCGGTCAGAACTTCCTTCTTGTAAGGATCGCTTTCCGCTTGGGCGATGTCCCACTCCCAGACTGCCGTCCGGGTCGGCAGCGTACCGTTTGCCGCCTCGAGTTTCTGCGAATCCTCGTTGCTCAGGAACCAGACGAGCGAAGCGGCAGCCTCCTTGTTGGCGCAGTTTTCGGTGATGGAAAAGCCGTGATGGCCGGACCAGCCCGTCCGCTTGCCCGAGGATCCGGCTGGCGGCACCTTCACGCCGACATTGCCCGCGACCTTGGAGGACTTCGGATCGTTGAAATAGGTCGCCCAGCCAGGCCAGTCGAGATTGAGTGCGATGGTGCCCGAGGCAAAGCCGGCACCGAGTTCATCCCAGAGATAGTTGGTCGTTCCGGCGGGCACGGCCTTGGCCTTGTAGAGATTGACGAACCAGTCGAGTGCGCGCACCCCGGCTTCGGAATTGAACGCCGGCTTGCCGTCCGCATCCAGATACTCGCCGCCTTCGGCCACCAGCATTTCATAGAACCGGCCGTTGATCGCCTCTTCCTTGCCGGCAAACTGCGTGCCGTAGAAATTCGGTGGGTCGGCGAAGAATTCCGCCTGATCCGATACTTGCTTCCAGGTATCCGGCGGCGTCAGGTCATAGGCGTATTTTTCCTTGAACGCCGTCTTCTTCGCTTCGTCTTCGTAGAGGCTCTTCTGGTAATAGAGCGCGGAAACGTCGAACTGCGCGCGCGGCAGCATCACCAGCTTTCCATCGATCGTCGAAGCGTTGATGGTCGTCTGGACGAACTCCCCGACGATCTCGCTCGGCACAAGCGCGGCGAGGTCGGCGTAGAGGTCGGGATATTGCGGCGCAAACGACGAGTGGTTCGAGCCGACGCACCAGGTGATCGATCCGGATGCGATGTCCGACTTGATTTCCTTGTCGAGTTCGAAATGGTTCTTCTTCGACAGAATGTTGACCTTGGCGCCCGTCGCCTTTTCCCATTCGGCGATGCGCACATAGAGCGGTTCATACTGCTGGCCGCCGATGAGCTTGGCGTCGATGGTCACGCCATCGAATTTCCCCATAAGCTCGGCGGCCGACGCCGGTCCGAAGGCCCCGAGTACGGCAATCACACCGGCAGCCGTGCCGGAAAGCAGCTTGTTCATGTGGTCTCCTCCCTTGACCGCACTCCTCCCGGGAGCGCCGCCTCTCATTTGTGAGAAACTAATTCATATACAAACAAAGATTTTATCCTCCGTCAAGGGTGAAGTTTCTTTTGTAGCGTGCGAATTCTTCGTATATGCCGTTGGGTATTCACAGAGGGGATAATCCGTGGAGATAGAAGACGATCGCTACCGGGCACCGGCGCTCGACAAGGGTCTGGACATTCTGGAACTGCTCGCCGGCGTTGACGGCGGCCTGACACAGGCGGAAATTTCCAAGAAGCTTGGCCGCAGTCCCAACGAATTTTACCGCATGCTCGACCGCCTCGTCCGGCGTGGCTACATTACGAAAATAGACGGCGACCGCTACTCGCTGACGCTGAAGCTGTTTGGTCTTGCGCAGCTTCATGCGCCGACCCGGCGGCTTGCCTCCTATGCCACGCCGCTGATGCGCGATCTGGCCCAGCGCACCCGGCAGGCCAACCAGCTCGCCGTGTTCGATCGGGGCTCGGCTGTGGTGATCGCCCAGCAGGAGGCGCCGGATTACTGGGGAATTTCAATCCGGGTCGGCTCGCATGTCAGTCTTTTCGATACCGGATCGGGACATGTCCTTCTGGCCTTCCGGTCTCCGGAAGAGCGTGAGATGATGATCTCCGAACACGTCAAGAGCCGGCAGGAGATAACCCTGACGCCGGAATTCTACGCCCGGCTCGACGAAATCCGCGCCCGCGGCTACGAAATGATGGCCTCGGCACAGACGGCGGGCGTATACAATCTCTCCGCCCCGATCCTCGGGCCGGACGGCAAAGGCATTGCAGCCCTGACCTGTCCCTATATCAGCCTCGTGAACGCGCCCAGCGCGCCGGACATCACAACAACGATTTCGATGTTGCAGAAGACTGCGGCCCAACTGTCGTTGCTGGCCGGTTCGGACGTCAATCACGACACCTGACGTTTGGGAAAAAGGACAAAAGGTAGACATATCGCGGCGTATTCTTATTTGAATAAGTCTTTCTCGTGTGAGATATCTATTCCTATCATACGGGAGGAGCCGTCTCTTGATCATCGACACGCATCTTCATCTCATCGACCGGTCGGTTCTCGATTACCCCTGGCTGAGCGCCGTACCGACCCTGAACCGCGACTATCTCGATGAGACCTATCGCAACGAGGCGCTACGGACGGGGATCGCCGCTAGCCTACACATGGAAGTGGACGTTGCGCCCGCGGACATCGAGAGAGAAACATCCCATGTCGAGACGCTCGCCGGTCAGAGCGGCAGTCTGATCGCCGGTGCGATCTCGGCGTGTCGCCCGGAAGATCCGGACTTTCCCGCCTTTCTCGATGCCCAATTGCAAAACCCCTTCGTGAAAGGGCTGCGCCGGGTTCTTCACGTCATGCCCGACGATCTTTCCGAAAGCACCCTGTTTCGCGACAATATCAAGCGCCTCGCCGGCACCGGACTGACCTTCGATCTCTGCGTGCTGCCACGCCAGATGCCGCAGGCAATGGCCCTTGCCGATCTGGTTCCCGACTGCATCTTCGTCCTCGATCATTGCGGCGTGCCGGATATTCAGGGTGGCGACGACCGCGTCTGGCGTGAACAATTGCGCGATATTGCCCGGCGGCCGAATGTCTTCGGCAAGATCTCCGGTGTCATCGCCTATGCTGATCCAGAGACCTGGACGGCACAGACGCTGCGCCCCTATGTCGAGCACACGATCGGGGCTTTCGGTTGGGAGCGCGTCGTCTGGGGCAGCGATTGGCCGGTCTGCACCCTGGGCGGGGGCCTTTCCACCTGGGTGGCAACGACGCACGCGCTTCTGTCCGGCAGCAGCCTGGCCGAGCGCAACGCCCTGCTTGCCGGCAACGCAATGCGGCTCTGGAATCTAGACATTCCTAAATCGTAGCGCTCACATGGCGCTCGCGGCCGTAGATCGAGACGAGCAGCACGATGATGACGCCGAGGGACGCTTGCACGGCGGCCGGCTGAAAGCCGAGGCCGATCAGCAGCGTATTGATCTCGGTGAGCACCAGTACGCCGGCGAGAGTGCCGAGGTAGCTGCCACGACCGCCGACCAGCGCCGCGCCACCGACGACGACCGCCGCGATCGTCTGGAACAGATAGGGCTGGCCGACATCGCCATAGGCCGAGCCGGTAAAACCGAGCAACAGAATGCCGGTGACGGCAGCAAACAGGGCGCTCAGCGAGAATGTCAACATCCACATCTTCACCGGGTCGATCAGCGCCAGCGGTGCGGCGCCCGGGTTGCTGCCGAGCGCGTAAAGCCTGCGTCCATAGGGCGTTCGCGCCAGAAGCAGAATGATCAAAGCCGATAGGACAACAAGGCTGGGAACCACCCAGGGAAACGGGAGCGGCCCAGCCGAGCCGCCGATGGAGACGAAGGCCGAAACTTCGGCTGGCGCCGAGCCGGAAGGAAATCCTTTCGTCCAGAGCAACACGCTGCCCTGAACGATCATCCCGGTGCCAAGCGTCACGATCAGCGGATGGATATCGAGCCGCCGTGCAATATAGCCGTTGAAGGCGCCGATCAGCATGGCGAGCACCAGCACGAAGAGGCAGACGGCACCGAAATTCCAATCGTCGCCGTAAAGCTGGGCCGCGACCACATTGGCGAAACCGATGATGAATGGGATCGACAGGTCGATGCCGCCCAGAATGACGACCAGAGTCTGCCCGATCGAGGCGACGGCTAGCAGCGAGGCAATGACCAGCATCGCCCGGATGGCGAAGGGAGAGGAATAGCCGGGGATGGCAAGCGTGCCGATCAGGTGCAGAAGAGCGGCAATCAGGAAGGCGGCCAGGACGCGGCCATGAGTGCTTGCAAGCAGTCGCCGGATGCTGGCCATATCAAATCTCCTCGCGTCCGGCTGACCGTTCCTGCACCGCCGTCAGGATCACCGCCGCCACCAGAATGGCGCCATAGGCGATTTGCAGCACATAGGTCGAAACATTGAAGGACGTCAGCACGCTTTGCAGCAGGAAGATGTCGATAGCGCCGATGGCGGCCCCGACAAGTCCGCCGCGTCCGCCGGCAAGGCTGACCCCGCCCAGCGCGACGGCGGCAATGGAGATCAGCGTATAGGCCTGCCCGATATTGGGATCGGCAGAACCGATCAGCGCCGTCAACATCAGGCCGGCGACGGCGGCGAACACACCTGTCATGACATAGGCGATGAACCGGACTTTCGTCACGTCGATACCGGCGGTATACGCCGCGCGGTCGTCGCTGCCGATCGCCATCAGCTGGTCGTAATAGGGCAGGCGCCGGACGATCCACCAGGCCGCAAAGAGTGCGATCAGCGGCAGTGCAGACCATGTACCGGCCATCGCCTTCAACCAGCCCGGTGCTGGGCCGATCGGTGCCGGCAGGATCGTCAGCGTGACACCGGTCAGGACGAGATAGGTGCCGAGCGTCGCCACGATCGGCTGAATGCGAACGATCGTCGCAAGGAAACCGTTGACCGCGCCGACGGCCGCGCCGATCAGCAGGGCGGCCGGAACGAGAAGAAAGGGCGAGGATACGCCCGCCTTCAGGAACAGCATCTGGATGACCATGGCATTGACGAAGCCCATCAGCGGCCCGACGGAAATATCGATGCCGCCGCGACCGGCAAGAATGACCGGCGCGGATGCGACAGCAGCGCCGATCAAAGGGGCAGCCAGCCCGATCAGCGCGCCCCAGGCGGCCGGATGGAATCGGGCCGGATTGAGAACGAGATTGACGGCCAGCAGAACGATCAGCAGTACGATCGCAAATCCGGTGTTGCGAAACAGCCCGCCAAGCCTGGACGACATGGCCGGGCCGCTCATGCTGCACGCCCGAACATGGCCGAGATCACACTATCGGTATTCATCGCCGCCCCCGTCATTTCCGCCGTCAACGCATGATCCCTGAACACCAGCACGCGGTGGCAAAGAAGCAGGATTTCCTCGATTTCGCTGGAGAGGACCACCAGCGCCATTCCTTCTGCGGCCAGCCCGCGAAACACGTCGTAGAGAACATGGCGGGTGGCGACATCGACCCCGCGAGTGGGGTCGTTCAGCAGAAGCAGACGCGGCTCAAGCGCTAAAGCCCGGGCGAGAAGAACCTTTTGCTGGTTGCCGCCCGACAAGGTGGTAATCGCCGCATCCGGGCGCGGCGCAGAAATCGACAACCTGTCGCGATAGGATTGATAGCGCCGCAGCCGGGTGGCCGCGCTGATGAAGCCGAAGCGCGCATCCCGTCCGACAGTCGAAATCGCGAAGTTGTCGAGAACGGACTGTGTGGGAAAAATGCCGGTCGCCCGCCGGTCGCGCGGCAGATAGGCGATGCCGTTGGCGACAGCCTTGCGGAAGTCGTTGACCTGTATTTCCGCATCCGGTTCACCGAGACAGACCGCGCCGTGGGCCGGCTTTTTCAGGCCTGCCATGATTTCGAGGAAGCGCTCTTGCCCATGACCGTCGAGACCGGCGAGGCCGACGATTTCACCTGCGCGAACGGATTGCGAAAAGGGTTGCGCATCGTGGCGCAGCGCAATGTCGCGCGCACGCAGCAAAGGCGCCGGAAGCGTCGAGCGGTCAGGCATGGTGAAGCTCCGCCGCCGTTTGCGGGGCCATCGCCCGCAGCAGTTCCGAAGGCGTCGAGACACCGCGTTCCTCCGTTGCGACCACGCGCCCGCTGCGCAGGATGGACACGCGGTCAGACAGGGCCATCACTTCGTCCATCCGGTGGGTGATGAAGAGAAGAAGGGAACCCTCGTCGGCCAGCTGGCGCATCAGCGCAAACACAGATTCGCGGTCGGCATAATCCAGCGCCGCCGTCACCTCGTCGAGGATCAGCACGCGTGGCCGGCGCACGACGGCGCGCGCAAGCACGACGAGCTGCTGCGCCGCCAGGGGCAACCTGCCGGCGGGGATATCGAGCGGCACCTCGCTCACCGCAAAACGCGCCAGGGCGGCGGCTGCGGTTTCGCGCCGCCTGTCGCGGGGAATCCTGCGGTGAAGAAGACCGTCCAGTCCCAGCAGAATATTGTCGGTGACGCTCCGATCCGGCGCGATCAGCACCTCCTGAAACACCGTCGCGAAACCGGCGGACTGGAAATCGGCTGGCCGCGCACCGCTAAATGTGCGCCCGTCGAGCGTGATCGTGCCGCCGTCGGGTTGGACGATGCCCGACAGAAGCTTGACGAGCGTGCTTTTGCCGGAGCCGTTTTCGCCCAGGATCGTGTGGATGGTGCCGGCTCGAAACGCAATCGTGGCGCCCGCAAGGGCAACCGTCTCGCCATATCGTTTCGACAGACTGTTGATTTCGAGCATTGTCCGGTCTCTGAAGTGATGGGAAGTCGAACGGTTCGAAGGGAAGGTGTCCTGAGCGTTCAGGTCGGTCCCTTATCCGCCCTTTCGGGCACCTTCTCCCCGCAGGCGGGGAGAAGGAAGGGCTGTAGACCACGCATCAGGCCAAGCTGCCGCGCGGTCCATAGCCGGCTACTTGGCGCAGGCGTCCGGCACCTTTGCATAATCCCAGCCCGGCGTTGGCTTGGCGCCGTTGAAATAGGCGTCCAGCCATTCTTCCGGCATCGGATCCTTTGGCGGGACCGGGAAGACCGATACCGAATCCGGCGTCATGCAGTCCTTGTACCAGCTTGCGAGATCGGCATTGTGGATGGCGGGGATCGGGATCATCAGCGTGTTCAGCTTCGGCGTCTGTCCGTCGAGTAGGCGCGCACCGATGCGAAACAGCGTCTGTGCCGTCCAATGCGGCAAGAGCGCGTGGCCTTCGAACCGGTACTTGTCCGGATTGGCCTTCCAGTATCCCAAGGCGTCGCCGGTCAGCGACCCGGTGATGATCGGGGCCGGCCGGCCGGCTTCCGCGAAGGCTTCGGCCACCACGCGGCTCTCGCTGCCCGTGGTCCAGACGGCATCGATCGGCGCGGGATTGGTGGCGATCGCCTGGAAGACCACTGTCTTGGTGACGTTCGCCGTCCAGTTGCCGTTGACGCTGCGCGCCACCTTCAGCTTCGCATTCTCGGCCAGCGCCTTGTCGCCGCCCTCGCGCTCCTGCACGACGATCGGATGACCGGCAATGCCCTCGACCAGAAGCACGCTGCCGCCATCGGGCAATTCCTTGCCGATGGCACTCATCATGTCGTAGCCCCACCGCGCATAGTTGGAATCGACGTTGATCGCATTGGGGCTGGTGACCGAACCGGCCGCGGTCAGGAAGGGAATTCCGGCTTTGGCGGCAGCATCGATAGCATCGTCGAGCGCCGTCGCCGAACCCGGGATCGAGGTGATGATCGAGCAGCCCTTGTCGATGAAGGCGCGGATCTGGTTGATCTGCTGGCTGGCATCATTGTTGGAATCGGAAACCTCGAAACTGGCCACCGTGCCATCGGCGATCAGTCCATCGACCAGTCGCTTCAGTTCGGTGGTGACCGTCACCCGCCAAGGATTGCCCTGGTAGGATTCCGAGTGGCACCATTTCCAAGGCTTGGCCGGCGCCTTGAAATCGTCCCATGCCGAAGGCAGCACTTTTTGTGGCGCACCCTCGTACTGGGCTTTGAGAATATCGGGCAGGCCCTGCACCACCGTCGCAACGGCATCCTGCGCCTGGGCGACCGTTGTCGCGGTCATGATCGCGGTCGCGGCCAGCAGGCCGCGTGTCATTGTCTTCATATCCATTTCCTCCCTTTGATAGCCAGCTCCTCCGCCGGCGGTTACGTTGTTTTGAAGCTCTCCGAGAACAGTCTGCTGAGATCGTTGACGACCGCAGCCGATGGCTGCTTTGCCAGAAGACCTTCATTGATCCGGTCGGACGCCGCCTGCTGGAAAGCCATGTAGCCATTGTGGCGCGGGCGCACCCAGGCAGCTTCCAGCGTTTCGCGCGTGCCCCGGTAGAAATCCGCGGTCGCGGCGTTGACGGCATCATCTTCCCAAGCGGCGGCATGCCCCGGCTGACCGCCGGATTGCGCGTAAAGTCCCTTCTGGATATCGCCACTTGCGATGAAATAGGCGAAATCGAGCGCTGCTTCGGGTGCCGCGGTGAAGGCGGATACGGCAATGCCGGTGCCGCCCAGGGCCGAACCCGCCGGCCCGATGTCGCCTGCCGGTGGGCAATCGGAAAACCGCACCCGGTGCGGCCGGAAGCCGGCCATCGCATAACTTACATAACCGTAGATCAAGGGAGAGCAGGCAACCGTCGACTGGTCCGCGGCCATGGCCTCCAGAGCGGCGATCGGATCCATGCCGAAGCAGGCCGTATCGGTCAACGACACGATCTCGCGCATCATCTCATAGACCCGCGCACCGGTTTGCGGGTCGATCAGAATGCGGGTATCCCCGTTTGCGCAGGGTTTTCCGAGATTGGCGCAGAGCGTATAGAACGTCATCAGCGAATGCGGCGGCCGCAGCGGCAGGAGCACCTGACCTTTTGCCGCAAGAGCAAGCATATCCGACCATGTCGCGGGCGGTGCATCGATGAGATCGGGCCGGGTGGCCTGGACTTGCGTGGCCGCGTCGATGGGAAACGCCCATTGCCGGCCCTGCCAGTTGTAGCTCTGATAGGACGCGCCGACGCTTGCCTGCCGCAGAGTTTTGCGTTCGGCCTCGCGCCCGGCGACATCCAGCGGCAAAAGGCAGTTTTCCAAAGTGATCTGGCCGACATGCGGGTGATCGATGACGATCAGATCATAGGCGCGCGCCAGATCCTCCACCGGATATGTCTCGAAATCCTGCAGCGAGCGCTTGTCCCATTCCACGGTGATGCCGGTCCGCTCCATAAACAGCCGCGAACAGGCGACCATCGGATCGTAACCGCGCGGATGGCTCCAGGTCATGCCCTTGAGAACGACGCTCACAGTCCGAACTCCTTGCGGATCGCAGCACTCTGTTCGCCGATGCGCGGCGCGGCGCGGTCGGATTTTGCTCGCACACCATTGACCCTGAGCGGTGAACGCGTCGTCTGGATCGATACCCCGTCGTCGCGCGACACGGTCTGCAGCATGTCGAGATACTGAAATCCCTCGCTCTCCAGCAGTTCGGTCCAGTTCAGCACCTTCGCGCACCAAATGTCGGCAGGTTCAAGGATCGCCAGCCATTCATCGATCGTCTTGGATGAAATCCGCGCCGCGATCAGCGCCTTGATGTCGTCGCGTGCCGTAAACCAGCTCGAAGGCGCATCCCGGTAGATGGCAAGCTCCTCCATCTCGAGAAGGTCCGCGAGTTTCGAAATGGGCGTCATCGCGATGGCGAGATAGCCGTCGGAAGCCGGATAAACGCCATAGGGCGCCGACAGATAGGCATGCGCGCTGCGGAAATCCGAACGCTTCGGCAGGCGGCGGCCATCATTCAGATGTGTCGTCAGCACCTCGAACTGGAAATCGACCAGAACCTCCAGAAGGCTGGTTTCGACGAGGCTGCCATTGCCGCTGATGCCGCGCCGTACCAGAGCCGCAAGGATACCCTGTGCTGCGGCCGCACCGGCGAGCATGTCGCCAATTGCAAGGCCGAAGGGCACCGGCCCTTGCCCTTCGTCGCCATTCAGCCACATAACGCCCGAGCGCGACTGCGCCAGAAGGTCCTGCCCCGGGCGCTTGACCCAGGGTCCGTCATTGCCATAGCCGCTGATCGACGCATAGACGATGCGGGGATTGATCTGACGCACGGCTTCGTAATCCAGCCCAAGACGCTCGATCACACCCGGCCGGAAATTCTGGATGACGACATCGGCCTTCGTCATCAACGTGCGCAGCGCCTTCAGATCGTCCGCATTTTTCAGATCGATCGCCAGGCTCTCCTTGGCGCGGTTGATGGCGTGGAAAATGGTCGAATCGCCACCGATTTCCGTATCGCTCAGATAAAGCCGCCGGGAGAGATCGCCACCATCGGGACGCTCGATCTTGATAACGCGGGCGCCAAGATCCATCAGGCGCAGCGAACAATAGGGGCCGGACAGAAACTGGCTCATGTCCAGCACAACCAGTCCGCTGAGCGGCAGTTCGTTTTCGGCACTCATGGTCGTTATTTTTCCGTTTTGCCGACGAAGTCGGCTGGGTTTTTGTATTTCACCGTCTGCAAATGCTCGCAGTACAGCACGAGTTCGCCTTCGCCCTTGAAGACCTCATAGCTCGCCCGGATCAGCCCGAGTTCCTGGTAGCGCGGTTTTTTATCGAGGTTGGTGCGGATCGTGTAGATCGTCTCGCCGATGAAGACAGGCTTTATGAAACGCAGACGGTCATAGCCATAGGAGAAGGCATTGACGCAATTGGTGGCGACCAACCCAAGCCCGGCGGAGAAGACGAAGGCGCCGGCGATCAGCCTTTTGCCGAAAATGCCTTCGCGCTCGGCAAACATGGCATCCTGCACATAGGGATGAATATCAGTCACCAGCGTATTGAAGATCGTGCTGTCGGTTTCGCCCAGCGTGCGGCGTAGAGACCGGATTTTCTGGCCGACCGGCCAATCCTCGTAAAACCAGTTCTCGGCATTCCAGACCGGCAGCGCTGCATGATCGTCCGGCATATCGGATGGCAAGGTCGATGACACGCCAACTGTCGGCGCAAAACTGTTCATGAACACCCTCCCAGGTTTTCTTATGTGAAGATAATTTTCACATATGGATTGATTTTGCAAGGCCTATCCAGCATTCTCGGCATCGATTAAAAGCACGGGAACAGCGACGCATCGGGAGGAGCAGGCGATGGGTGAAAGCTATCATGTCTTCGTAGGTACGCTGAACCGGGAAGCACCCTACTTCCAGGGCGCACGCGGCACGGGGCTGGCGGTTTTCAGTTTCGATGAAGAGACACTTGCCGTGAAGGCTCTGGCTTCTCATCAAACGATCGAGAACCCGACCTTTCTGTCGGTCGATACGAAACGGCAGGTTGTTTACGCCAATTCGGAAATCTTCGGGTGGAACGAAGGCTTGGTGACCGCGCTTGCATTCGATCCCCGGACAGGAAGCCTCGCCCATATCAACATGCAGCCCTCGCTTGGCAGCATAACCGCCCACAATGCGATTTCGCGTGATGGCACCAGGCTTTTCGTTGTCAATTACGGTCTGGGCGAAGGGGGCCCCGACCAATCTCTTGTTGTCTACGGTATTCGAAGCGATGGTGGGCTGACGCCGCCGATGTCAAGCGTAAGACAGACTGGAACGGGTCCGAAAACAGACCGGCAAGAGCGAAGCCATACGCACAGCGTGATCGAAATTGCAGACAACCTGCTGCTCGTCGCCGACCTCGGGTGCGATAGCCTGACGAGCTACAGGATCGAAGGCGACGGGAAACTGACGCTGCAGGCCGTTTCCAGAACCAAAGCCGGCGCCGGACCCCGCCACATGGCGTTGGATCCGAAAGGCCGGCTGCTTTTTGTTCTCAACGAACTCGATTCGACGCTGGCCAGCTTTGCAATCGACCAGAGCGCAGGAACGCTCGTGCAACTGGATTCAAAGCCGACGGTACCAACGGAGGCACTGGAGGGCAACCACTGCGCCGACGTGCAAATTTCCGGCGACGGTCAATTTCTCTACGCCTCCAACCGTGGGCACGACAGTATCGCGGTGTTCAAGGTCGATCCGCAATCGGGCAAGCTCGACCCTATCCAGAGCCTGCCGTGTGGTGGCTCCACGCCAAGGAACCTGGCCTTAAGCCCGTCAGGGAAGCATCTGTTTTGCGCCAATCAGAACAGCGATCTGATCTCTATTTTTTCCCGGCATCCCGTCCATGGCACCCTCGTCGTAACCGACCAGTCTATTCCCGTGGGAACGCCGATGTGCGTCCGGCCGGTTGCCGTGACACCGAAGCTGGCACCGGCGGACGATGTTCAGTGAGGTTGATCCTGCGAACCCCTGCCGCTTCAGGAAGCCAAGAACTGATTTGAAGGTTTAGCAATTGCCGGCGGACCTGTCGCCACAGGCACCAAAATAGGAGTCGGTTCGGTGAAAAGCGCAGCAGCCAAACTCCAGTGCGTAGCCTGCAGCAGCGCTGAAGCGAAAATTTGCAACAAGCGTTGCCGACAATTGGACCTATATCTATTGAATACCGCCCATCCAGTGGAAAATGAGAGAGAAATTCTCTTCGAGACCGACTTGTTGGGAGATAGCGGTGGGATATAGTTTTACCGACTTGCATCTAGATGCCCCAGTTGACCCAGGGCTCGTTGATGGCCTGCCAGCGAGTTTGGGCGTGGCGCTTCCCGAAGACTATATCGATTTCCTCAAAATGCATAATGGCGGCGAAGGCTTCATTGGCGATAACTACATTATATTCTGGAAGGCTGAAGAACTGGCCGACTTCAATCGCGAATACGAGGTCGAGCAGTACGCGCCGGGAATCCTACTCTTCGCTTCTAGCGGAGGTGGTGAGGGCTATGGCTTCGACACCCAATCTGAAGGGATGCCCATAGTCAGAGTTCCCTTTATCGGGATGACGCGCGATGATGCAGAACTGGTTGCCCAGAATCTCCCGGACCTTTTTGCGAAGCTGAAGACGGCACTATGAGCAATCGTCTCGATGCACGTTCTCTAGGCATGGAACTGGTGGAAAATTACCCCAGTAATGGTTTGAGAAGACGCGTCCGATCCGCAGAATAAGACTTTAGTAACGCGCAGCAGCACTTTGAGATCGTGCGCTACTGGAATTTGGACCGTTTCGGTAAGCGAGTGAAGGTTGACGGGGAAACTCGTTTAGAGGACCCGAAATCAGGTTATCAGATTAGTAAATACTATGCTCGTGGCAATTCCCATTGAGGGAGTGCTTGGAAGCTGATCGACCGAGCGGGAACACATCGGAACGCTGAGCTCAGATGGTGTATTTTTACGAAAATAGGAATGGTTGAGATGGAAATAGATCGTTCGCTAGATGCTTATTTTCCTGAGTTAGACCTCGGGGAATGTGACTTGGCCGCCATGGGGCTTGCTTATGCCAATATTTCTGTATTCGACCGCTGGCTCTCTGAAGGCGAGGCTGAATCAAACCCATTGATGAGTTACTCGATTGCCATGGACGCCGGCAAACTTGACGATTATCTCGCTGGGGAACATAAATTTCTCAGCCTTTATCGCGTGCTCGGCCAGCGTGGGGTGATCTGCAATAGGCCTGGGCCGCTTCGAAAGTTTGATCGTATTGATGCGCAGCTTGAACAAATTCTCAAGGGTAGTCTTCGTGAAAAACGATTTGCAGACGTGCACTTCGTAGACTTCGGAGTACGTGTCATCGGTGGCTATGATCGTACCGACTTGATTGTCGCTGAATCGTCCGAGTTACTCGACTTGCTGAGTCCCGAAGTCGCTAAGTGCGGCCTGTTTATGTTACCGCTCAAATAACCTCTGAAGATGCCAAATGTGGCCTGATATATTCGGGGTGCTTTATGAATTGTGCAGTGACCAAGCAGACGGTTCAGAAGCGGGCAGGAGGAAATTAAAGAGATGTTTGGAGAAATGGACTCATCCGGCAAAGTCATACAAAGGTCAATTTGACTGCTCGTCCGTGACCAGACCGGCCGCATCCTGTCGATCAACGGCCTTGGGACGCTGAACGACTAGGTCTATGCCATGACGGCTTCGGCCGGATCGCCAGGGTGGTGAACTCAGGCAATCCTGGAAGCGCCTGTTCAGAAACCCTCACCGATGCCAACGACAACCTCCTGCCACGCTTGCGGCTGACGGGGAGCTTCGTCTATCGATCCGTCGGTTTCCATTGAACGGTGTGGCATATGGACGCCAGCGGCAATCCGGTGGAACAGCGAGCCTCTTTCATCGGATGGTCCCGGGACGCGGACCAAGCGCGCTTCTCTCTCCGTAGTCTTGACGCCTTTCCAAAGATATGAATAATCTATCAGATGTCAGACCAATTTAGGCTGTTGGTGATCGTGTGATGAAGCTCGGGTCTCGTGCTGTGCTGATGCCGCTTCCCGCCCAGGACCGCAGCAGGCAGGTGCGTGCGGCGCTCGCCGATTATATCGAGCAGTCCGGTTTGGTTCCCGGCGACCGGCTTCCGGCGGAGCGGGAGCTGATGAGCGCGCTGGCGGTTGGCCGCTCCACCATTCGCGAAGTCATCCGCCATTTTCAGGCGCTGGACGTCGTTGAAGCACGCAAGGGCAGCGGCACCTATCTCTTGAAGCCGATTTCCGGCACCACGATCCATATGCCGCTCTCGCTGGAAACGACGCATCTGCGCGACGTCCTGCTGAAAACGCTCGAGGTTCGGCGTGGCATCGAGGCGGAAGCCGGAATGGTCGCGGCACGGGTGCGCACCGCCGACGACCTCAGCAATATCGAGGCAAAGCTCGATGAGATGGAACGCGTGCATCTGTCGAAGGGCACATCGGGCCCGGAGGATCTTGCTTTCCACCTCGCCATCTACGATGCGACCCACAATTCCCTCTTCCGACAGCTTCTCGAGCAGATGCGCGAGGCCTTCGAGCGGTTCTGGGAAAAACCCTTCGACCGGCCGGATTTTGCCCGCCGCTCCTTTCCCTTCCACCGCACGCTGTTTAACGCCATCGCCGCCGGCGATGCGGATGCCGCACGGGCCGAAACACTGAAGATCCTCGCCATCGTCGAGGAAGACATCAAGGACATGTCCCGATGACTGACGGCTTCGATCCGTTCGACCACGCCTCCCTGACCGTCGCGCATGACGAAAGCAATGCCTATGACGCGGTCGTGCCGCCGATCGTGCAGACATCGCTCTTCACCTTCACCGACTATGACGACATGGTCTCCACCTACAAGGGTGAGAAGGTTCGACCTGTTTATACGCGTGGCCTCAATCCGACGGTGCGCATGTTCGAGGAGATGCTGGCCAGGCTCGAAGGCGCCGAAGATGCGATCGGCTTTGCCAGCGGCATGTCGGCGATTTCCTCGACGGTTCTTTCCTTCGTTGAGCCGGGCGACCGGATCGTCGCGGTCAAGCATCTCTATCCCGATGCCTTCCGCCTGTTTGGCACCTTCTTCAAACGCATGGGCATCGATGTCTCCTATGTCGACGGGCGCGACGAGGAGGAAGTTGCAAGGGCGCTGCCGGGCGCCAAGCTCTTCTACATGGAAAGCCCGACGAGCTGGGTCATGGAGGCGCACGACGTCGCGTCTCTTGCAGCGCTTGCCAAAAGCCATGGCGTGCTGACCACCATCGACAACAGCTGGGCGAGCCCGCTGTTCCAGCAGCCGATTTCGCTCGGTGTCGATCTTGTCATCCATTCCGCATCAAAATATCTCGGTGGCCACAGCGATGTCGTCGCAGGCGTGGTTGCCGGTTCGAAAGATCTGATCGGCCGCATTCGCGGCGAAGCCTATCCCTATCTCGGCGGCAAGCTGTCACCCTTCGACGCCTGGCTGCTGATCCGCGGGCTTCGCACCCTGCCGCTCCGCATGAAGGCGCATGAGCGTTCGGCGCTCGAGATCACGAAACGGCTTCATGCGCATGAAGCAGTGGAAACCGTCTGCTATCCCGGCCTTGCCAACCAGCTGCCGCCGGGGCTGAAGGGCACGTCTGGCCTCTTTTCTTTCATTTTCGAGCAGGGCGTGGACGTGCGCGCCTTTGCCGACCACCTCTCGTTGTTCAAGCTGGGCGTCAGCTGGGGCGGCCACGAAAGCCTGATCGTGCCGGGACAGGTCGTCCTGTCGCAAAAGGCGCAACCCAATTCCGCGGAGGCCTTCGGCATCTCGCCGCGGTCCGTAAGGCTCCATGTCGGCCTGGAGGGAACGGAGGCCCTCTGGAGCGATCTCGAAGCAGCGATTTCGGTCGCTTCGAAAGGCTGACACTCACGCGATCCATCATCATAAAAAGGGGAATAAAGCCATGAAACTGAAAACATTCCTGACCGCGACGCTCCTTGCCGCTCTGATGGCCGGCACCGCATCCGCCGAGACGCTGAAGCTGGTGGAGGTCATCACCAGCCCGGAGCGCACCGAAACGCTGAAGTCGATCGTCGCGAAATTCGAGGCGGCCAATCCCGGCACCACCGTCGAGATCATTTCGCTGCCCTGGGGTGAGGCCTTCCAGAAATTCGCCACCATGGTCTCGGCCGGCGAAATCCCGGATGTGATGGAAATGCCCGACACCTGGCTGTCGCTCTATGCCAATAACGGCATGCTCGAAAGCCTGGAACCCTACCTCAAAACCTGGGATCAGACCGCCAACCTGACGGACCGCGCGCTGGAGCTTGGCCGCGACGTCAAGGACACGGCCTATATGCTGCCCTACGGCTTTTATCTGCGCGCCATGTTCTACAACAAGAAGATCTTCAAGGAAGCCGGCGTCGAAACCGTGCCGAAGACCATGGACGAATTCACGGCGGCTGCCGAGAAGATCAAGAAACTGCCGGGCAAATATGCCTATTGCCTGCGCGGCGGCCCCGGCGGTCTCAATGGCTGGATGATGTTCGGCGCGACGGCGGCCGGCGACAACACCTATTTCAATGCGGACGGCACCTCGAAATTCACCGAGGAAGGCTGGATCAAGGGTTTCACCTGGCTTGTCGATCTCTACAAGAACGGCTACGCGCCGAAGGACAGCGTCAACTGGGGCTTCAACGAGATCGTCGCCGGCTTTTATACTGGCACCTGCGCGATGCTCGACCAGGATCCGGATGCGCTCATTGCCATTTCCGAGCGGATGGATGCGGCCGACTACGGCGTGACCACCATGCCGAAGGGTCCGGGTGGCAAGACCTTCCCGACCATCGGCTATGCCGGCTGGTCGATGATGTCGGCAAGCGCCAACAAGGATCTCGCCTGGAAGCTGATCGCAACGCTGGAAGGCCCGGAGGGCAATATCGAGTGGAACAAGCGCATCGGTGCCCTGCCGGCGCTCACCTCTGCCGCCAACGATCCGTTCTACAAGAGCGAGCAGTTCAAGGGCTGGTTCGAGGAACTGGCCGACAAGGACGCCGTGCCCACGGTCATGCCGACCTACCTTGAGGAATTCGCGTTCTTCAAGGATTCGATGGCGATCAAGACCAGCCAGGAAGCGCTGCTCGGCGACATCACGCCGGAAGAGATGGCCAAGCAGTGGGCGGAGTACCTCACCAAGGCGCAGCAGAAGTTCCTGGCCAGCAAGTAAAGGCCGATATCGCGGCTTTGGCGGGTGGGTAATCCGCTTGCCAGGCCTTGTCGCAAGCCCCTCCCCAAACCTCTGCCGACAAGGGGGAGGGGCTCATATGCCGCGCGGTTCCGACGCATCTTCCCCCGCGGGGAAGATGCCCGCAGGCAGATGGGGCTCCCTCAAGCCATCGCCGGCCGCAACCACGAAACGGACTTTTCACGATGGCATCATACGCAGCCGGCAATCATAGCAAGCCTTTCAGGAAGCGCATGGCCGATGCCTCCGCGCCCTATCTGTATACGGCGCCGGCATTGATCCTGATCGTTACCGTCATGCTGGTGCCGCTTGTTCTTGGGATCTCATACGCCTTCCGCGATATCCAGCTGCTGAAGCCGTTTTCCGGTGGTTTCATCGGGCTGGATCATTTTCGCACGCTTGCCGACGACCAGAATTTCTACAGGGCATTGCGCAACACGCTGTGGTGGACCGGCTGGTCGGTGCTGCTCCAATTCGTCTTCGGCCTGATCCTCGCGCTTCTGCTCGACAAGCCGTTCATGGGTCGCGGTCTCGTGCAGGCGCTGGTGTTCCTGCCCTGGGCGGTGCCGAGTTTTCTCGCCGGTCTCAACTGGGCCTGGCTCTTCAATCCCGTCGTCGGCCCGCTGCCGCACTGGCTTTACGCGCTCGGGCTCATGAGCGCGCCGGACAATATTCTCGCCGATCCGCAGCTCTCCATGTGGGGACCGATCGTCGCCAATATCTGGTGGGGAATTCCCTTCTTCGCCATCACGCTGCTGGCCGCCCTTCAGTCAATCCCCCGCGATCTTTATGAGGCCGCCAGCATCGATGGCGCCGGGCCTTTCCAGCGTTTCGTGTCGATCACATTGCCGTTTCTTGCTCCGACCATCGCCATTACGGTGCTGCTGCGCACCGTCTGGATCTCCAATTTCGCCGATCTCATCATCGTCATGACCAATGGCGGACCGGCAGACCGCAGCCAGATCGTCGCCAGCTACATCTTCACCCAGGCTTTCAAGCGCCTCGATTTCGGCTATGCCTCGGCCATCGCGCTGGTGCTGCTGGTTTTGCTCATCACCTATTCCCTGTTGATCGTCGCATTGCGGCAATGGCTCCTGAACAAGGATTGAGACCATGACGCCTCGAAACATCACAGCCACAGTCGCACATCGTCTGGCCATTCTCGGCTATGTCGTCTTCGCGCTCTTTCCGCTTTACTGGCTGCTGAAAGTCTCGGTGACGCCGAACAAGCTGCTCTATTCCGAAGGCATCCGGATGTGGCCGTCGCAAACGACGCTTGACCACTTTAGCTTCGTGCTGCGGCACAGCGACTTTCCGATCTTTTTCAAGAACAGCCTGATCGTTGCCGGCTCGACCGCGGTCATCGTCACGGTTCTTGCCTCGCTGGCCGGCTATGCCATGTCGCGTTTTTCCTTTCGAGGCAAATACTGGATCGTTACCCTGATGCTGCTGACGCAGATGTTCCCGCTGGTCATGCTGGTCGCGCCGATCTTCAAGATGCTGTCGCCGCTCGGCCTGACCAACAGTCTCACCGGGCTCGTCATCGTCTACACCGCCTTCAACGTGCCCTTTGCCACCTTCCTGATGCAGTCCTTCTTCGACGGCATTCCGAAGGATCTGGAGGAGGCGGCGATGATCGACGGGGCGACGCAGTTCGTGGCCTTCCGCCAGATCATCCTGCCGCTGACACTGCCGGGCCTTGCCGCAACGCTCGGCTTTGTCTTCACCGCCGCCTGGAGCGAGCTTTTGTTCTCCTTGATGCTGATCTCCGGCAATGCGGCGGCGACCTTCCCCGTGGGCCTACTCTCCTTCGTCTCCAAATTCTCGGTCGATTTCGGGCAGATGATGGCGGCGGGCGTCATGGCGCTCGTGCCGGCCTGCTTGTTCTTCCTGCTCATCCAACGCTACCTCGTGCAGGGCCTGACGGCCGGCGCGGTGAAAGGCTGATCCCATGGCATCGATACAGATCGACAATGTCGAAAAATCCTATGGAATCCACCCGGTCCTCCGGGGGGTGGACCTTGATATCCGGGATGGCGAATTCGTCGTGCTGGTCGGGCCGTCCGGCTGCGGAAAGTCGACGCTTCTGCGCATGATCGCCGGCCTCGAAGTGGTGACCGAAGGCGAGATCCGCATCGATGGCAAGCGGGTCAACGACCTGCCGCCCAAGGATCGCGACATCGCAATGGTGTTCCAGTCCTATGCGCTCTATCCGCATATGAGCGTGGCGAAGAACATGAGCTACAGCCTGCGCCTGCGCAAAACCGCCAAGGAGAAGATCGCCTCCGTGGTTGCGAATGCCGCGTCCAAGCTCGGGCTCGATCCGCTGATGGAGCGGCGTCCCAAGGCACTGTCCGGTGGACAGCGCCAGCGCGTCGCCATGGGCCGTGCGATCGTGCGACAGCCGAAGGCATTTCTCTTCGACGAGCCGCTTTCCAACCTTGATGCGCGCCTGCGCGAGCAGATGCGCGCCGAGATCAAGAAATTGCATCAGGATCTCGGCGCCACCTCGATCTACGTCACGCATGACCAGATCGAGGCCATGACGCTGGCGGATCGGATCGTCGCCATGCATGGCGGCGTCATCCAGCAGGTCGGCAGCCCGCTCGAGCTTTACGACCGGCCGGCGAACCTGTTCGTCGCGGGCTTCATCGGTTCGCCGGGCATGAATTTCTTCGAAGGGACCTATAAAGCGGACGGGGATACGGCACGGTTCCTGCTCGATGGCGGCGTGACACTCCCGCTGCCGAACGCCTATCCGCTGGAAAATGGCGGTCGGGCAACCCTCGGCATTCGCCCGGAACATGTCGTGCTCGGCGCGGGAGGTGCAGACACGATCCCTGCGATCGTCGATCTCGTTGAGCCCACAGGCTTCGGCAATATCGTTCACCTCAAGCACGGCCCGGTCGCCCTCAAGGCTTTCACGCTCGACCGCAGGTTTCTCGGCATGCAGGGGAATATCGCCGTTCAGTTCCCGGCGCATCATCTCCATCTGTTCGACGCGTCGGGCCGGAAAATATAAGGCTTCACGCCTGTCCGGGCACGGGTGCTGCTCGCTCCCCTGTTCGCGGAGGCTACGCGCCACGGTGCATTAGCGATCGCTAGGGACGCCTGGCAATGCGTTATCTTCAGGCCCGATGTATTGGCAACCTGCTCTCCCGGGATTCATCGGAATATTCCGCGACGGACGGCGCCGGCTGCGGCGAAGCTCATGATGGCCAAGGCATACCAGGTGAGTGCATAGACGAGATGGTTGTTGCGGAACCGGGTGACGGTCAGTCCTCCGACCGGCCATCCGCCCGGATTGGGTGTCGCATCGGCGTCAATGAAATAATCGGTGGCAAGCGGCATGTCGTTCACTGCGGCAATGGCGGCGACATCGCGCGAATACCACCGGCCATTGGCGGGATCGTTCCGGCGCAGGAAGGCCCCGCCCGGCTCCGGCATGCGGATCAGGCCCGTGACGCGAACGGGTGCGCCCGTCGCGCCGATGACGCGCGATGAAGGATCACGCCGATCGGTCGGCACGAAGCCGCGATTGACAAGAACAGACGTACCGTCCTTGCGAACCAGAGGCGTTATCACCCAGAAGCCTGCGCCCAGAGCGGTGACGGCCTGAACCTGGACCTCCTTGTCATGGCGAAACACGCCGGTGGCTGTGACGCGGCGATATTCGTCGCTTTCGGCGGTAACCCTCGTAGGTGAAGACGGAGCATCGGCGGGCGGCCCATTCACGCGCGCCTCGACGCGTTCTATGATGTCGAGCTTCCAGACCAGCCTTTTCACCTGCCAGGTCCCGAGTCCCGCAAAGACGATCGCCAGGAAAGCCATCGCCACAGTCAAGATCAGCCGCGACCGCGGCGCGCGACGGGGCTGTTCTGTGGGGTCGGCGTCCATGCTAACGGCGTTCATTGCGGCCGTGCGTCATGGCATGTTCTTCATCACTTCCGGTGACATGGGCATCATGTTGGCATTCAGGTGATGCATGACCCAGAGCGAACCGGCAAGCGTGATGCCGACGAGAACCAGCGTGAAGAGCAGCGCCATGATCGTCCACCCGCCTTCCGAACGCGGATTCATGTGCAGGAAATAGATCATGTGCACGACGATCTGCACAACGCCGAAGGCCATGACGAAGAAAGCCATCCATAGCTTGCTGTCAATGACGCCGCCCATGACGAGCCAGAAGGGAATGGCCGTCAGAACGACAGACAGGATAAAACCCGTCATATAGCCCTTCAGTGAACCGTGGCCGGCCTCGTGGCCGTTGCTGTGGCCGTGATGCGTCTTGGCGGCATCTTCGCTTGCCGGAGACTGTGGTTGCGTGCTCATCCGATAACTCCCATCAGATAGACGAAGGAAAAGACGCCGATCCAGACGACATCGAGGAAGTGCCAGAACATGGAGAGGCACATCAGCCGGCGGCGGTTTTCCGCAATGAGGCCGTGCAGTGATACCTGCACCATCAGCGTGACCAGCCAGATGATACCGAAGGTCACATGCAGCCCGTGGGTGCCGACAAGCGTGAAAAAGGACGACAGGAAGGCGCTGCGCGTCGGCCCCGCGCCCTCATGGATAAGATGATAGAATTCGTAAAGTTCGAGCGCCAGAAATATTACGCCGAAAACGCCGGTGACACCGAGCCAGAACAAGGTTTCCGCCTTGGCATTGCGCTCCATCTGCAGCATGGCGAAGCCATAAGTGATGGAGGACAGAAGCAGCATCGCCGTATTGACCGCAACGAGCGGCAGGTCGAACAGGTCGGCCGGCGACGGACCCGCCGCATAGCTGCGGCCGAGCACGCCGTGAGTCGCGAACAGCACGGCGAAGATCAGGCAATCGCTCATCAGATAGAGCCAGAACCCCAGCATGGTGCTGCCTTCGGGATGATGATCCTCCGTCAGGTAGAATTCCGGCTTTTTGGTCTGCTGAATGTCGGTTTGGCTCATGGTCTCAGCTCCGTTCCGCGAGCAGGGCCGAGCGCGCATCTTCGGTTGAAACGACGGTTTCAACGGGGATGTAGAAATCGCGCTTGTAATTGAACGTGTGGCCTATGGCTGTTGCAAGCAGACCGATCAAGGCAACGATCGCAAGCCACCATATGTACCAGATCATGGCGAAGGCGAAGACGACGCTGAGGCCGGCGAGGATGACGCCCGTGCCGGTATTCTTCGGCATATGGATCGGCCTGAAGCCCTTTAGCGGGCGCTCGTAGCCGCGATTCTTCATGTCGTACCAGCCGTCGTGATCATGGACCACAGGTGTGAAGGCGAAGTTGTAGTCCGGCGGCGGCGAAGAGGTCGACCATTCCAGGGTCCGGCCGTTCCAGGGATCGCCGCTCGTTTCCCGAAGCTGGTCGCGCCTGAGATAGCTGACCGCAATCTGGATGATGAAGGAGGCAATTCCGAGCGCGATCAGCACGGCCCCGAAGGCTGCGATGATAAACCAGATCTGCAGCGAAGGATCCTCGAACTGGGAAACGCGCCGGGTCACCCCCATCAAACCCAGCACGTAAAGCGGCATGAAGGCGACGAAGAAGCCGATCTGCCAGAACCAGAAGCTCATTTTGCCCCAGAAGGGATCGAGCTTGTAGCCGAAGGCCTTCGGCCACCAGTAGACGATGCCGGCCATCAGTCCGAACACCACGCCGCCGATGATGACATTGTGGAAATGGGCGATCAGGAAGAGCGAATTGTGCAGCACGAAATCGGCCGGCGGTACGGCGAGAAGTACGCCGGTCATTCCGCCGATCACGAAGGTGATCATGAAGCCGATGGTCCAGTACATCGGCAGTTCGTAACGGATCTTGCCGCGGTACATGGTGAACAGCCAATTGAACATCTTGGCCCCGGTGGGGATGGAGATGATCATCGTGGTGATGCCGAAAAAGGCATTGACCGATGCGCCTGAGCCCATCGTGAAGAAGTGATGCAGCCAGACCAGATAGGACAGGATCATGATGACGCAGGTTGCGTAGACCATCGATGCATAGCCGAACAGGCGCTTGCCGCAGAACGTGGCGACGACTTCCGAAAAAATGCCGAAGGCCGGAAGAATGAGGATGTAGACTTCCGGGTGACCCCAGATCCAGATGAGGTTGACATACATCATCGGATTGCCGCCAAGGTCGTTTGTAAAGAAGTTCGTGCCGGCATAGCGGTCGAGCGTCAAAAGTGCGAGTGTGGCGGTCAGGATCGGGAATGTGGCGACGATGAGGATGTTGGTGCAGAGCGATGTCCAGGTGAAGATCGGCATTTTCATGAAGGTCATGCCGGGCGCCCGCATCTTTACGATGGTCGCGATGAGATTGATGCCCGACAGCGTCGTGCCGACCCCTGCCACCTGCAGACCCCAGATGTAATAGTCGACTCCCACTCCGGGGCTGTAGTCGGCCCCGGACAGCGGCGGATAGGCGAGCCAGCCGGTGCGGGCGAATTCGCCAACGAACAGCGACATCATGATGATCACCGCGCCGGCCGTCGTCATCCAGAAGGAGAAATTGTTCAGGAAGGGGAAGGACACGTCGCGTGCGCCGATCTGCAACGGCACGACATAGTTCATCAAGCCCGTCACGAAGGGCATGGCCATGAAGAAGATCATGATCACGCCATGGGCGGTGAAGATCTGGTCGTAGTGGTGCGGGTTGAGATAGCCCTCGTTGCCATTGAAGGCGATGGCCTGCTGGATCCGCATCATGATCGCATCGGCAAAGCCGCGCAAAAGCATGACGAGTGCCAGAATCACATACATGATTCCGATCTTCTTGTGGTCGACGCTGGTGAACCACTCGGTCCAGAGAGTGCCCCAGAGCTTGAAGCGGGTAATCAGCCCGACCAGGGCGAGGCCGCCGATCGCCACGACGATGAAGGTCACGATCAGAATGGGCTCGTGATAGGGGATGGCCTCAAGGGAGAGCCGCCCGAAGATCAGTTCCGTCAGATTGCTGTTGCCGAACATGTGTCTATCCAATTAACCGATGCGGTTCAGGGCTTTGCGTCGCTATTGTCGTTCAGTTGCGCTGGTGCTGCGCCGTCCTGGCCGGTGCCGCTTTGTCCCATGGAATGACCCTGATGCATCTCATGGTTCATCTGTTGATCATCAACGCCTTCTGCAGGTTCTTCGCTGCGGGAAGGATTGCCCGTCGCCGGGAAGGTTGAGGCAGGGGCACCCTCGCCTTGCTCCGCATGACGGTTGTCATGTTGCAGACGATCCTTGTTTTCCCGGCTTTCCTTGCCAGCACCGCCCATCATGTCGATATGCATCATCTCGCTCATGCACATCTGGCCCGGTCGCGCGCACATGTTGAGAACAGCCTCGTAAAGCCCTTCTTCGACGGTGGCATAATACCGGACGGGTTCCTTCATGCTTGGCTTTTCCAGCTTCAGGTAGGTGTCGCGGTTCAGCGCAGTGCCCTGCTGCTTGACGCGGGCGACCCATTCGTCGAAGCCCGCCTGCTGTACGCCATGGAACTTGAATCGCATATGGGAGAAGCCGTCGCCGCTGTAGTTCGAGGAAAGCCCATCAAAGACGCCTTCCTTGTTGATGACGGCGTGCAATCGGGTCTGCATTCCGGGCATGGCATAGATCATGCCGGCAAGGGCGGGTACGTAGAAGGAGTTCATCACCGAGGATGAGGTGATCTTGAAATTGATCGGAACATCGACGGGAGCCGCCATCTCGTTGACGGTCGCTATTCCATAGTCGGGATAGAAGAAAAGCCATTTCCAGTCGAGCGCCACCACTTCCACGGTGACGGGCTTTGTCTCAGCCGAAACCGGCCGCGCCGCATCGATCCGGTCGAGAGGCCGGTAGGGATCGAGCTTGTGCGTGCTGATCCAGGTGATGGCACCGAGCGCGATGATGATCGCCAGCGGTGCGGACCAGATGACAACCTCGAGCCCCGTCGAGTGATGCCATTCGGGATCATAGTTCGCCGCCGTATTCGAGCCGCGATAATGCCAGGCAAAATAGACCGTCAGGCAGATGACCGGAACGATGATCAAAAGCATCAGCACCGTCGAAACGATGATGAGGTCCTTTTGCTGAACGGCGACGTCACCCGAAGGGGACATCACCACCATATTGCAGCCGGCCAGTGCCACGGCGGGCAGGAGAGCGAAGAGCCGTGCGGCGGATTTCAACGGAAGGGGCATCTTGAGCTCGAAATTTGCGTTTCGTCTGATTGTGACTAATCGTGGTTTTCATCATCCTGGAATGAGGCGCTTCGTCGCAGTGCAACAATTTGACGCATTGCGAAAGCCGACGCCCAAGGTTTGATCAGGCTATGGATCGATGCTTAAACAGGCGTCGCCGGCCCGGCGCCAACAGAAATCTAGCACAACATGAAGCAACGGCCAGAGAGAAACGGGCATGACACCCTCGGATGTCAAAAGGTGTCCTTGATCTCTGGCGTGGTTTGATCAACATTTGAACGAAGAGGCGGTGTCTGCCGTCAGGAGGACTAACATGAGCTCGGTCTCCACACCCACATCGTCAGGTATGGAAAAAGATGCGCGTCAAATGCACGATGACAAGCCGATCTCTCCCGGTAGCATTGCCATTGGCGTGGTCATCGGCCGCATGTCGGAGTTCTTCGATTTTTTCGTCTATGGTCTCGCTTCCGTTCTGGTGTTTCCGCGGCTTGTCTTCTCCTTTGCCGCCGATCCGGTCAGCGCCACACTGATGTCCTTTGCTGTCTTTTCCCTTGCCTTCATGGCAAGGCCGGTCGGTTCCTTCGTCTTCATGTGGATCGACCGCAACTATGGCCGTGGCACCAAGCTTACGATCGCTTTGTTCCTTCTTGGCGGCTCCACCGCATCGATCGCTTTCCTGCCGGGTTTCGAGACGATCGGTTACTGGTCGGTCGCCCTTTTGGCGCTCTTCAGGCTGGGGCAGGGTTTTGCGCTCGGCGGCGCCTGGGACGGTCTGGCCTCGCTTCTCAGCCTGAGCGCGCCGGACAACCGTCGTGGCTGGTATGCAATGATCCCGCAACTCGGGGCACCTTTGGGATTCGCGCTGGCAAGCATCCTGTTCGGCTATTTCGTCGCCAATCTGTCCGACGCTGATTTCCTTTCCTGGGGTTGGCGCTATCCTTTCTTCGTGGCTTTCGCCATCAATGTCGTGGCGCTTTTCGCCCGGCTGCGCATCGTTGCCTCGAAAGAGTTCGGTGAAGCTCTGGCGGCGAACGAACTCCAGGCCCGGCCGGTCTTCGAGATGCTGAGCAAGCATGCGCATGATGTCGTGCTCGGCGCCTTCGTGCCGCTTGCGAGCTTTGCCATGTTCCACCTGGTGACGATCTTTCCACTCAGCTGGGTAACGCTCTTTGGTGGCCAGTCGGCGGCTGAATTTTTGTGGGTACAGGTCACCGGCGCCGCTGTCGGCCTTGTGGCGATCGTTCTGTCCGGCCTGCTCGCGGACCGCATCGGCCGCCGCAACCAGCTGATGATCGGCGCCATCATCATCGCTGTCTTCTCGTTCTCCGCACCCTTCCTGCTCGATGCCGGTGGCAAGGGTCAGGATGCCTTCATCATCATCGGCTTCGGTATTCTCGGCCTGTCCTTCGGCCAGGCCTCCGGCGCGGTTTCCTCGCGTTTCGGGCAGTACTACCGCTACACGGGGTCCGCTTTCACCTCGGACCTCGCATGGCTCATCGGCGCAGGTTTCGCGCCCCTGGTGGCGCTCGGTCTCGCCAGCAATTTCGGCATTATCTTCATTGGCGGCTATCTGATCTCCGGTGCGATCTGCACCATCGTCGCCCTGAGCGTCAGCCGTGCGCTGGATCAGGCCGTCGATCCCGGCGAAACGAAATAGAGCCCATCGCCGGAAAAAACATAAAGCGGCAAGCCCTGATTTCCGCCGGCGATCCCTCGTAGGCATTCGACGCGCAGACTTCTGAATGCGATCACTGCTGCTCCAGGCTTGACCGCAGCATCCGGTAGTAGCCAGCGAGCTGGGGGATTTCCGTCTCCAGCCGAACGAGCGACTCGTCGTCGGCGCGCAGCGCGCCTGCATATTTCGCCTCGATCACCCCGCGATGCACGGCAAGCAGGACCGCCGGCGGCGAAGGATCCAGCACGGTGTGGATCGGTGACAGGGCATTGCGTCCCTTGACGGCGATGCTGTCCAGCTCGACGGTCGTGAAACTCTTGCCGACGAGCCTTGCGGTCTGTTCGCCGAGCAGCAGAGGTACCCCGTAAGTCTTGGATTGGCCCTCCAGGCGCGAGGCGAGATTGACGGAATCGCCCAGCACGGAATAGTCGAACCGTCGCGACGAACCCATATTGCCCACCACGCAATCACCCGTATTGATGCCAATTCCGATCTTGAGCCTCTGGGGCTCACGGCCGTCTGCCCGCGCCTCATGCAACAGTTCGCCGTTGAGCACGTCGACAGCGTCCAGCATGCGCAACGCGGCGCCGACGGCATGGGTGGCGTGGTCTGGATCATCAAGCGGCGCGTTCCAGAAGGCCATCAGGCAATCGCCGATATATTTGTCGATCGTGCCGCCGCTTTCCATCACCACATCGGACAGCGGCGTCAGCAGCCGGTTGATCAGCGTGGTCAGTTCTTCCGGTGCGTCCTTCAGGGCTTCGGAGATGGTCGTGAAGCCGCGCACGTCGCAAAACAGGATGGTCAGGGTGCGCCGTTCGCCGCCGAGTTTTAATTGCGAGGGATCGTTGGCCAGACGCTCGACCATAGCCGGCGAAAGATAGCTGGAAAAGGCCCGCGTGATGTCGCGCCGGCCGCGGCGTTCTTCGGCATAGTCGAAACCCGTCTGGGCAGCGGCAACGCAGAAAAAGGCGAGGCACGGGCCGAGCGGCGACAGGAACATGTGGCTGGACCGGAGAAGCGCGTAGCTTGCCCCGATAAAGACCAGTGCCCCCACGGTCCCGAACACCGCAGTTTGCCAGCCCGTCGAGCGACGCACCAGAAGGGCGGCCAGCAAGGCCGCGAATAGGATTGCCGCGACGGAAAAGGGTGACGACACAGGCTCGATGAAAAGCCCGTTCACCACATTGTCGAAAATCGTCGCCTGGATCTCGGCGCCGGCGACGAGCTGCCGCGTGTGGATCGTAAACGGCGTGGCAAATGCATCGGCGCCCCCGGCCTGCAGCGTCGGCGCGTTCTGCAGACTGAGGCCGATGATCACGACGCGATTGCGGAAATAGTCTTTCGGCAGGAACGTGGTCGGGTCCAGCGCCTGATAGTAGGAGACCGTGGGATACGTCCGCGCCGGCCCGAAACTTTGCAGCATGGCACGGGAAGAAGCCGGCAGGGCCGCTCGTTCGGCAATGTCGGCAAGCTGCACGGCAAAGCCGTCCTGGTAGGGTGGGATTTGTCGCAGGGTTCCGTCGCCGCCGAGCTGAACGGAGGCAATCCCGGCGCGCGCTCCGTTCTGCAGAAGTTCGGCGAGCGGCTCGGTACGAACCCATTGCTCGGCCTGCGGTGTTTTGATCAGCGTTTCATCGCCGGCAAAGACGATATCCGCGCCGGACGCTTCCGCCAGCGCAAAATCGCTTTCGGCTGATGCAGACGGTTCCGCGAAAATAATGTCGAAGCCGATGGCCTTTGCGCCTGCCGCCCGCAAAGCCTTTGTCAGTTGCGCATGCAGGGATCTTGGCCAGGGCCATTGGATGCCGATTTCGGCCATGGACGGTTCATCAATCGCCACGATCACCGGCCCATTCTCCGGCAAGGGGGGTGGTGACAGGGTCGAGAGATAATCGAAACCGCGCAGATCCGCGAGGCCGAAGGCAGTGCTCATGGAAGCGGCGGAGACGACCATTGCCACGACCGCCGTGAGGACGCCAAGCTTCAGATACCGCAATCGCGCCCGAACGTCGGATGCGGGTCTTGGCGATGCTGCACCCCGATGCCCGCGCGCCCCGATCCGCCCCATCAGAAGCGCACTTTCACCGTTCCCTTGAAGGTCGGACCCCAGCCGGGAATGGAGTCCGCGATCTCGAACTGCTCGTCGAGCAGGTTATAGGCGGACAGATCGATTTGCATTCGCTTGTCAAAGGATTCCCAGGTGACGCTGGCGTCCAGCGTCCAGTAGTCGTCCAGTTCAGTGCCGGCATTGTCTGCCCGTTCTCCGGTATAGTTCGCGGCAAGGGTCGCGCGGATATTGTTGGTATTAACCCAGGTCAGCGCGACCCGGCCGGCCGTGTCGGGCACGAAGGGCAGCGATCCTTCAAAGACATCACCGACCGCGGTGCCGCTCCCGCTGGACTCATTGGCGGCAATGGTGGCCGACAGGCCAAAACCGTGCCCTAGCCAGTAATTCGCCGTCAGGCTCGCCCGGTCGATCCGGCCGTTGTCGATTGACATCGTATCGATCGTATAGGGCAGGATGGTGTTGAGAGACGTGAATTCCTGATGCTGATAATCGACGGAGGTGAAAAACCGGTCCGTCCACTCTGCGTCCCAGCGAAAGGCAAACGTGTCGGACTTGCCGTCCATGCCGAGATTGAGCTGGTTGGATTGCAGCCCCAATATGCCGACCGGCGCCAGCGTCGGCGTGTCCGATCCGGCACCTTCCCGCAGATAAGCCGCCCTCAGCCAGTGACGATCGACCGGATTCCACGCAATGCCGAGACGCGGCTCCAGGCGCGCCTTCGCGTCGTCGTCGCTTTCCAGATAGGTCGCGAAGACAGCGGCCTCCGCCTTGAGCGAGGGTGTCAGCTCCGCCAGCACCGACCCGTAGATCCGGCCAAGCGGGGAGGTGTCGCTGAGGGACAGGTTGGTGAACTCGACCGGCGGAATGAGCTTGATGTGCTCGGAGTTGAAATCCTGTTTCAGGAAGCCGCCTTCGAGACCGTAGCGATAGGTGAGGTTGCCCGCCTCGTAGATATGGCCGACGGCGGCAATTGCACTGCTCGTCTCGCTTTGCCATTGGTCCAGGACAAGAGGAATACCGGTGAAATAACCGATATCCTGAACATCGGCTTTGCTGGAGGAGTAGAACAATCCGGCATTGACGATATTGTGATAGGCGATCGTGTGGCTCCAGGCTGCCCCGACATTCAGCAGTTCGGCTGAGACATCCAGGCCCCGCCCGAACAATGCCGGACCTGTCGTCGACGCAGACGCTGCGAGGTCGATTCCGCTCAGCGTGCCCACCGCCGTATCCAGTGCCAGATCGCTTTCGCCGTAATTGGCGTAAAAGACAAGCCGGTCATCCGGTGTCGGCGACATGGCGACATAGGCATTGCCGGCCTGCAGTTCCGTTTCGGTCGTGAAATCGCCAAGGTCGTCCAGTGCGCGGCCCTGGGGTGTTCTCTCCCATTGCAGCGTACCATAGGCGCTGATCGGGACGACACTGTTGTCGAAGGCCCGCACTTCCGCCTGGCCGCTATAGCCGAGTTTTCCGTCGCCGGACACGATGCCGCCGCCCAGCGAGGTTTCCAGAAAGGGTCTCTGGACGAGATTGACGGTGCGCTCGCGGCTGGCAAGCATGTGTGGATCGATCAGCAAGCCCTGGATGAAGGACGAATAGGATGTCGCGTTTGCGGTGTTTTCGATGATCTGGCCATCATAGCTCGATGCGCCGGTGAAGGGATTGACGCTGCCACGAACGGCCTGGTCGATATAGCTGGTGCCGGCGAAGGGATCGAAAACGACATCGCCATAATATTGTCCCCAGGCGTCCAGCCCCTGAAGCCTGAAGGCGTCGTTCAACGTCGAACCGGCCTGCTGGTTTGCACCGAGCGGTGCCGCATCGCCGCCGCGCGCCCGTGTGCGGCGCATGACTTCCTGGGCATTGCGGATGGCGCCGTCGGAATCATATTCGTCGATCGCAATCGCCGTGCGCACAACCGGAACGATCGGGTCGTTCGGATCGAGCCGTTCGGCATTGTCGATCGCCTGCGCCGCCGGCACGCGGTCGCCCTTCTCGAAATGCGCGGCGGCCAGCATCAACTGCGCCTGGGAATATCCGGGATTGGCGGCTGTGCCGGCCAGCAGGTCCTCGATCGCCTTGTCGATCTCGCCGGTTTGCAGATGATAGCGGCCACGGGCAATCAGCGCGATATCGAACGAGGGATCGACCCGCATCGCCTCGTCAATTTCCCGCTTCGCGTCCTTCATCCGCGATTGAACCAGATAGAGCAGTGCCAGATTGGCATGCGGCACGGGGTCGTTCGGATCAAGATCGATCGCTTTTCTGTAGGCAGCTTCCGCCTCCCGGTTAGCCTCGCGGTCGGAATGGGCAAGCCCGATCGTGTTCCAGATCGAACTGGAGCCCGGCGCGGTTTTCAGGGCGCGATTCAGATCGTCGAGCGCCCCCTGGCGATCGTTCAGAATGCCGAGTTTGTAATGGGCTCGTGCCTGCAGACCGGTCGGGTCGTCCGGATCGATGGCAAGCGCCCGCTCGAAACCGTCCACGACTTCCTTCTCGTCAGCCAGCAGAATGCCGATCTGCGCCCGGACGGCCGGCAAGGTTGGGTCGTCCGGCGTGCTGCGCTCACCTTCCTTGATAATTTCGAGCGCTGCAGGAATGCCCTCGCGAAAGCCGGCCGTCCAGGCTTTCGCCATGGCCGCGTAGCCGCCGCTGCCCATATTCGGAGGCGTTTCGACATGGTTGGGGTTGGCCAGCGAACGCGCGAAATAACCGCCATAGGCGGCAATGGCCCGCCGCTTTGCATCGAGTCCCGGCTTTGATTTCTCAAAGAGGACAGCGGCCTCCGCATATCGGTTTTCGGAGCCTGCGATCAGTGCTTCCACAAGGGTGACCCTGGCGCGCTGGACGCCGCTGAGATCCTGTGGCCGCAGCTTGGCAATCGCATCCTTGGCCTTCACCTTCCCATCAAGCACAAGATAGATTTCCGCAAGACTGAGCCAGTCTTCGCTGGACCGGCGCGTGACGTCCCGGCTCTCGATGCGGTGCCTTTCGGAGCGCATTTCCGGAACGATCAGCGGTGTGGCGGGCATGAATTGGAAGGCGTTGCGCAGCGACAGGTTGAACAGCATCTGCTCCCTGTCCTTCGGCTTGGCAATGACGATCTTCGACGGCGCCCTGCCGATGGCGGCAACCGCTCCCTCGCCCTGTGCCACCTGAACGCTGCCATAGGCATTGCTGAGTTCCACGAGCCCCTCGAGCACGATCAGCGAGGTCTTGCCGTCTTGATCAACGGTCATGGTCCAGTCGGTGCCGCGGATCGCCGCCGCCGCTGCTGGCGTGTCGATGACAACGCCCTCTCCGCCGCGTTCGGCACGCGCCCAGATGGTACCGGACTGCAGTTCAAGGCTGGCGTCGCCGCCGCTGCCGATTTTCTTTACCAGCAGCGAGCTGTTGCGCCCAAGCCGCACCTGCGTCCTGTCGGAAAAAACGACGGCAAGCTGGCCCGTCGCATTGGTGCGCAACACGTCGCCATTGAGAAGATCCTGCTGCAGATCCACGTAGCGCCAGCTGGAAACATCGACGAACCTAACTTCCTCGCCGGCTTTTCGAGCAATGACGGAGCCTGCTGCGGGTGAGGGACGCGGCAAGGGGTCTGCCAAAGCGGCAGGTGTAAAAAGGCATATCGCTCCCAGGAGGCTTGTCAGCCTGGCGGATGCGTTTGTCATGAGGTTCCCCAACCGAAATCGCTATAAATTACTGAATTTGGCAGTTTGAAAAGTCAATACGGAGTCCGTACGCGCCTCTGTTTCCCCGGCGGGCGTTGACTCTTAGAAATACTGTAGAGCACCCGATGGTGCGTCAGAATATAAAATACAGTTTAAGACCGCAAAGTGTCAGGCGACCGGACCATCCGACTATGCGTCACGCCGTCTCAAATTCTTCAATCAATCCTGATTCTCATATCAAACCGCATCGAAGGACGACAGCATGTAGCCATGCAAAAATGTCTATTTCTCGGCAGAAAATTTGTTGAAACCCGGGTCCCTGCGAGAAAGCTTCTTGTGCAGATGCACCATCAGTCCGGCGGCAAAAAGCGGTGTCAGCAAGTTGAGCAGCGGAATGGCCAGAAAGGCGGCGAGCAGCAGCCCGGCCAGAAAAACGGTTCCGGAATATTTGGCGCGAAACAGTCTCGCATCGGCTGGCGAACGGTAGCGCATGGCGGCGAATTCGAAAAATTCGCGGCCGAGCAGATAGCCGTTGACGAGGAAAAACGCGACGAGATTGATGCCGGGAATGAGAAGCAGGAACAGAGCCACGATATTGCCGGCGATGATGACACCGAGGAATTTGAGGGTTCCCGCCACGGCTTCGCCGAGCGGCAAGGGCTGGCCGGCCAGTTCGAGAGGATAATCCCGCTTTTCGATGACCTCTGCGACATCGTCCAGAAAGAAGCCGGCGATCAGGGCCGTCACCGGCGCCAGCAGCAGGGCAAGCGCCAATGCAATCCCGATGCTGGCCGCTATGCCGAGAACCAGCGACAGCCAGCCCTCCCAACCCGCTGTTCCCGGTATCATCGAATCGATCCAGGGCAGGGCGAGATAGACGAAGAGCTGCCGCAGTGTCAGCCAGAGACCGACGAGGACAAGCAGGGTGAGGCCGATGACTTTCCAGAAGACCGATCGTGTTTCCGGCGCAAAAAGATTGGCAAAGGAAAGCCGCGCCGCGTCGAATATCATCATATGCTCCTGCGCTCAGGCGGCGTTTGCCACATGAGCCATGTAAGCGGGCCCGCTCGCCCCGGCAAGTCTTCTGCGAAAATCATGTGCGAAGCGCAAGAGCCGCGCTGCCAATCGCATCCTTGATCGGTATGATCGTCTCGAAAACCAATGCAGCGACTGGAGACTGGAAATGGATGGAAACATGTCGGCGGCTGGCCTGTCCGTTCTTTTGCAGAACGGGGCGCTGGATCCGTTGGAGCTTGCCCGGACGACCTTCGAGAAAATAGCCGGCTATCCGGATCAGGCTGTCTTCACGGGGTTGCTTGAGGAACGCGGGCTGTTGGAGGCCGGGGCCGCCTCGAAACGTCTTCATGCGGGCAGGTCGCTTGGGCTTCTCGACGGTATTCCCGTTGCCTGGAAGGATCTGTTCGATACCGCCGGGTCGGTCACGACGGCCGGATCAGCGGTTTTCAGCGGCAACCCGCCGGCCGCAAGGGATGCTTCTGTCGTCAGCAACGTTGCCGGCGCCGGCATGGTCAGTATTGGCCGGACCAATATGAGCGAATTCGCTTTTTCAGGCTTGGGCATCAGCCCACACTACGGCACGCCGCACAATCCGGCCGCCAAGGATACGCCACGTCTTCCCGGAGGCTCGTCGTCGGGCTCTGCCGTCGCGGTCGCCGCAGGGCTGGTTCCTGTCGCCATCGGAACCGATACGGGCGGCTCGGTTCGCATTCCGGCCGCCTTCAACGGAATCGTCGGCTACAAGGCGACCCGCGGCCGCTATGCGATGGATGGCGTTTATCCCCTGTCGAAAAGCCTCGATTCGCTCGGGCCGCTGTGCCGGACCGTGCAGGACGCCGTCTGGATCGATGCCGCCCTGCGCGGCCGCACGGCTCCGGATGTGGCCAGAGGCGATCTCGGCAATCTGAAACTCGTGGTCCCGGAAAAGATTGTTTTCGACGAGGCCGAAGCGGCTGTCGTCGAAGCGTTCGAAGCGGCGATCACCAGACTCGAGCGCAAGGGTGTGAGGGTCCGGCGTCGCGCATTTCCGATTTTCGCGGAACTGTTCGAGGTGATGGCACGCCACGGCGCCCTCGTAACCGCCGAGGCTTATGTCCTGCATAGGGAACGCCTGCAGGGCAGCGATGCCGGCCGCATGGACCGGCGCGTGGTCGCCCGCACCCGGCTCGGCGAGACGATCGGCATGGCGGATTATATCGCGATACTGGAAGCGCGGCAGCGGATGATTGCGACGCTTGCCGAACAGCTGGAGCCCGGCGAACTCCTTGCTCACCCGACTTTGCCCCATGTGGCGCCACCGATCGCACCGCTGATCGAGGACGACGACCTGTTCTTCAAGACGAACGCCAAAACGTTGCGCAACACGCTGATCGGCAACTTCCTCGACGGATGCGGCATATCCATCCCTTGCGGAACCGGCGATGCCGGGATGCCCGTCGGGTTTCTTCTTTCGGGTCAGCGCAACGAGGACGCGGTGCTGCTCTCCGCCGCACTGGCTGCGGAAACCGTCATTCGCGGTGAAGCATGATCCTCTGCTTCGATATCGGCGGTTCGGCCATCAAGGGAGCCTTTGCCCGGTCGGTTGAGACGATTGTTCCGCTCGACCGGCGGCCAACGCCGCTGCATGATTTCGCTGCCTTCGTCCAAACCTTGCGGGACGTGATCGACGAGGCCGGAGAGCGGCCGGATCGCCTCGCATTGTCCATAACCGGTGTCGTTGATCCCGAGACCCGGGCGATAAAATGCGCCAACATACCCTGTATCGATGGCCGAAACCTGTTCGAGGCGCTGTCGACCTCCCTCGGGTTGCCGGTGCTCATCGCCAATGATGCGGATTGCTTTGCTCTTGCGGAGGCCGGTGCCGGGGCAGGTCGCGGCCACCGGATCGTGCTGGGAGCCATTCTCGGCACGGGCGTGGGCGGCGGGCTCGTGGTCGATGGCCGGCTCGTCAATGCGGAGGGCGGTTTCGCCGGCGAATGGGGCCATGGGCCGGCGCTGGCAGCCATGGCCGGCACGCCTCCCGTTGCCGTTCCCACCTTCGACTGCGGCTGCGGCCAGCGCGGCTGCGTCGATACGATCGGCGGCGCCCGCGGCATGGAACGGCTGCACGCCGTCTTGCACGGTCATTTGCTGGCCAGCGAGCAGATTACCCTGCTCTGGCAAAGGGGCGATGCGCAGGCTGCGCGGACCATCGATGTATTTATCGATCTGATCAGCGCACCACTGGCGCTGACGGTAAACATTACCGGCGCAACGATCGTCCCGGTCGGAGGGGGATTGTCCAATGTGGCGCCCTTGATCGCTGCCCTGGACACGGCCGTGCGCGCACGCATCCTCCGCCGTTTCGACCGGCCTCTGGTCGTGCCAGGGGCGTGCCGTATCGAGCCGGGCCTGATCGGGGCAGCCATTCTCGGACTGTCGGGGGAGACGATATGAGCCGCATTCTCCTCGAGGTTTGCGTCGATGATGCGGCCGGCCTCGATGCGGCGGTGAAGGGCGGCGCCGACCGGATCGAATTATGCTCGGCGCTTTCGATCGGCGGACTGACGCCGTCTCCCGGATTGATGGCGTTGGCCGCCGGCGCCGGCGTTCCGGTCTATGCCATGATCCGGCCACGGCCCGGCAACTTCATCTTCGGACCGGTTGAGATCGGCATCATGCGCAGGGAGATTGATGCTGTGCGGTCCGCAGGTCTCGCCGGCGTGGTTCTGGGCGCCAGTCTTGCCGACGGACGGCTCGACGGCACGGCATTGCGGTTGCTGGTCGATCACGCCGCTGGTCTTGGCCTGACGCTGCACCGGGCTTTCGACCTCGTTCCCGACGTCGCGGATGCTGTCGATAGAGCCGTCGATCTCGGCTTCGAACGGATCCTCACCTCGGGCGGGGCGAAAAGGGCGCCTGATGCCGTGGACGCGCTATCCTCGATTTTGGCGCAGGCGGGCAGCCGCATCTCCATCATGCCCGGTTCCGGCATCACGCCGGATACGATCGGCAGCCTGCTTCCGCAACTCGCGGTGCACGAGATCCATTCCTCCTGTTCCGTCGCTGAGCCGGCTCAGGATCGTCGCGTCGTGGAACTCGGGTTCGCGCCGGAAGAAACAAGACGAACCAGCGAAGAGATCGTTCGCCTGATGAAAGACCGGCTGGTCGCGTTTCAGGCCCTGTAGACCTGAACGCCGCCAATCCAGGTCGCGGCCATCTGCAGATTTTCCGTCAGGAGCACGAAATCGGCATCGAGGCCCGGCGCCAGACGACCCTTGCATGCGGAAATGCCGGCTGCATCGGCCGGGTAGGCGCTGGCCATGCGGATCGCCTCGTCGAGAGACAGGCAAAGCCTTTCGTGAAGAAAGCGAACCGATGACAGCATATCGATATCGGCGCCGGCCAGCGTACCGTCCGCGAGGGTCAACCGCCCGCCCTTGCGGAAAATTTCACGGCCATTGAGCAGGAAGCTGGTCTGGTCGGAGCCGATCGTCGACATGGCATCCGTGACGACGAAGATGCGGCCGGGCCCGTTCTTGGCGCGGAGCGCTAAGGACATGGACACCGGATCGACATGGAAGCCGTCGGCGATGATGCCTGCGTGAAGGCCGCCAAGATCGAGCGCCGCGCCAACCACACCCGGCTCGCGATGACCGAGCGGGCTCATGGCGTTGAAGAGATGCGTTACCGTGCGCGCGCCGGCTGCGGCATAGGCCGCGACGGTTTCATAGCTGCTGTCGGTATGGCCGATGCTGACGATGATGCCGGCCTGCGCGAGCGCCCCGACCTGATCGGCCGTCGCATTTTCAGGGGCAATGGTGACCATCATGGCGTCGAAAGCACCGGCGCAATCCAGCATCGCTTTGAGATCGGCCGCGTCCATCGGGCGGATAAGAGCAGGGTCATGGGCACCCTTTCGGGCCACCGAAAGATGCGGTCCTTCCAGATGCAGGCCGAGGAATCCGGGTACGTTTTCGGCTATGGCCCGCCGTCCCGCTGCGATCGCCGCTGCGCGGATCTCGAAGGTGTCGGTGATCAGGGTCGGCAGAAGGGCGGTGGTGCCGAATTTGGCATGTGCGGCGCAGATGGTCCGGATCGCGTCCGCATCCTGCCGGTCGTTCAGCATCACGCCGCCACCGCCATTGACCTGCAGGTCGATGAAGCCCGGAACGAGAAGCCGGCCGCCGGCCTCCACCTTCTCCGTGCCTGATGCCAGTGCGTCAGCAGGAAGGATGCCGGCAATCTTTCCGCCGTCCAGCAGAAGCACCTGGTCGTCATGCCAGACATGACCATCGAAAATGCGGGCGCCTGTGATGGCGGTTCGGTCGTTCATTGGGTCTCCGTCACCTTGTTAAGCGCGACCGGTGCATCGGGGTTCAGCCCGCGGGACCGCGACCAGGCTTCGACGAAACCGTAAAATGGCAGGATAAGAGCCAGCGCATCGGTGATCGGGTGGCCGGTGCTGACGAAGGGCAGGGCAGTTGCGGATCTTGCGATGTCTGACGTGACGAAAGCGAGCGCGCCCTTGCCGCTCAGATCATCGAGGATGCCGGTGACGGAACTTTCCGCTGCGTCGCGGGCGGCAAGGCCGATCACCGGAAACCGCTTTTCGACCAGAGCCACAGGGCCATGCAGCACCTCCGCCGCCGAATAGGCCTCGGCATGCATGCCCGAGGTTTCCTTGAACTTCAGGGCGGCTTCGCTGGCAATGGCAAGCGCCGGGCCGCGGCCGAGCACGAAAAGCGACTCGGCCTCGCCAAGCTGATCCGCGAGAATTTGCCAATCGAGTTCCACAGCCTTGGAAAACTGCACCGGCAGATCGGCAACGGCGCGCTGCAGCGCCGCATCTCCTGTCCACTCCGCGAGAATCGCAAGGCCGGCCACAATGGAATTGACATAGGACTTGGTCGCCGCGACAGCGATCTCCGGGCCAGCCATGATATCCAGCGGATGGGTGCTGGCGTCAGAAATCGGCGACGGCAACGTGTTGGTCAGCGCGATGGTCACTGCCCCGGCTTTGGTAGCCGCTGCCGCCATGGCAACGATATCAGGGCTCTTTCCCGACTGGGAAATGGCAATGGAGGCGGCACTGGAAAGCTGCATTCTTGCGCCGTAGATTGAGGCGAGCGACGGACCAAGCGAGGCAACAGGCCGCCCGGTCGTAAGCTCGATCGCATATTTCAGGAACAGCGCCGCATGATCGGACGAGCCGCGCGCAATGGTCACCAGGAAGGCCGGATTCTTTTCGCGAAGGGCACCGCCCGTCCTGCGAATGGCGTCACCCGAGCGGTCGAGGAGGCGGGCCACCGCTTCCGGGATCTCGTTGATTTCGCGGCGCATATGCGTCAGCATTGATCTCGTCTCTCTTTCGTGGTTCAGGCGTCCGGCAGGGTAAGTTCCGCAACGAAGTCGTAGGCATCGCCCCGATACAGCGAGCGGGTGAATTCCACGACACGGCCGGAGGCGAGATAGGAAATGCGCTCTATCGAGAGGCTTGCCGACCCCGATGGCACGCCCAGCATGGCCGCATCGGGATCCTTCAGGCTGCAGGCAGAAATCCGCTGCACCGCCCGCACCGGCCGCGACTTCGTCCGGTCGAGTTCGGCATAGAGCGAAGTGCCGATACGAATCGGATCGGGCAGGAATTCGGCGGAGATGCTGGCGCGCTCGATGGCAAGCGGCATGTCGTCGGCGATGCGCAGGCGCCCGAGCCGCGCGACGAGGGATCCCGCAGCAAGACCGAGCACCATCATTTCGTCCGACGACGGATGAAAAAGACCGCGCTCGATCCACTGCGCCGTCGTCGTCAGGCCGCGCCGCGCCATGTCTTCGGTAAAGGATGTCAAACGCGACAGGGATTGCTGCACCCGGCTGACGGGCTTGACCACGAAGGTTCCCGATCCGTGACGGCGCACCAGAAGGCCATCCTTCACCAGATCGTCGACAGCCTTGCGCACGGTGACGCGGCTGATGCTGGCATAATCGGCCAGATCGCGCTCGGGCGGCAGGGCGTCGCCATGATTCAGCTTGCCGGAATGGATGGCCTCTTCCAGGGATTGCCGCAGCTTCAGATAGAGCGGCCCCGAACTCGAAGCCTGCAGGGTCTCCAGCGGCAATATGGCTTCCAGATGCTGGGTCATGCCCTGACCCTCGCCTCAGTGCCGAAGCGTTGGGCGGCCAAAGCCACGGAGCCCGTAAGTGCATCCGCCTCGGCTTCGGCGAACAGCGGCTGGTGCCGGGCCGCAAGCCATGGACGGTAAAGCGGCGCCAGACCGCCGAGCAGGCATATCCTGCGGCTGCCGCGCCTGGCCACGACGTCGAGCGCTTCATCGATGGTTTGCGCGGCGGCCTGCAGCAAAGCTATCGCCACAGGGTCCTGGCGGCTTGCAAATTCAAAAACCCTCGGGGCATAGCGGCCAAACGCGCCGGGGTGCGCCAGACGTGCAAATTCGACGACGGCGCGCGGATCGTTGCCGAACTCAGCCATGACGGTATCTGTCAGCGCGGACGACGGACGGATGCCGTCGAAGGCGAGCAGGCTTTCCTGCAACAGGGCATGCCCGAGCCGGCCGCCGCTGCCGAGATCGCCGATGGTAAAGCCCCAGCCGCCGATATAGCGGACCTGAGCGGCTATTCTGGAAATATAGATCGAGCCGGTGCCGAGAATGGCGACAGCGCCGTCGCGTTCCCCGAGCGCTCCCTGGAGAGCGATGAGGCCGTCCGATTCGATGTCGGCCTTGGCAAAGGGCAGGCGCTCCTTCACATAATGGACCGCATCCCCGACATTGCTGCCCGCCAGACCGAGCAGTGCGGAAGCCGTTCCGATGTCGGCGACCGGCAGTTTCGCGTCCTCAAAGGCAGCCTCGGCCGCACCAATAATATGGATGAGTGCCGTATCCGGATCTGTCAGGATATTGGCGGCACCGCTTTTGCCCCGGCCGAGAATGCACCCGTCCGGGCTTGCGACCGCTGCACGGCAGCTCGTGCCGCCGCCATCTATGCCGAGGATATAATGTGCCATGAATGCCTCCGGAGAAATAAGATACCAAAAAAATACCATTAACCAAGCAGGTTTTCGAAGATCGGCAAAAATAACCTGTAATTATCTGATTAATTTCAGTTTTTGATGCTGACATCAAATTTTCTGTCTCCAGAAGTTAATTTCCCCTAGACAATTGGTATTTTTTTGGCATTAATTTGCGGAGAGGGAGAAACACATGCTGGCAGCGAAAACCGAAGAGCGTCACGAGAGGGCCATGGGTCTGGATGTCATGCATCCGGCGCTGGCGCTCGAAGTGCTCGCCTTGGGCCAGCAGGCGGCGGCGAAGGCCGTCGATGCGGCTATGGCGCCGATCGCCACCGCTGCCCGGATGGCTGCGGACGTGCTTTCGGCCGGTGGGCGGCTTGCCTATGCTGGCGCCGGAAGCTCCGGTTTGATGGCGATGGCCGATGCGCTGGAGCTGCCCGGCACCTATGGAATCCCCAATGACAAGATCGTGGTTCTGCTGGCTGGCGGCGCCGCCAGCCTGACCGATCTTGCCGGTGGCTACGAGGATGACACAGCGCTTGCACGCGCCGATGTCGCCGGGGCGGGTATCGGCGCCGGTGATTGCCTGATTGCCGTTTCCGCCAGCGGCTCGACGCCTTACGCACTTGCTGCCGGCGACGAGGCGTGCCGGCGCGGTGCCCGGGTCGTGGCCATGGCGAACAATGCCGGCGCCCGGCTTTTCGAAGGGGCGGATGTGGCTATTCTCTTGCAGACGCCGCCGGAAGTCGTTTCCGGTTCGACGCGCATGGGGGCCGCCACCGCGCAGAAGATCGCCTTCAACATGTTTTCGACCCTGGTCGGCATCCATCTTGGCCATGTGCATGATGGGCACATGGTCAATCTGAAGGCTGACAATGACAAGTTGCGCAGCCGCGCAATGCGTATCGTCGCCGATATTTCAGGTGTCACGCCGGATGCAGCGTCCCGACATCTCGCCGCGTCGTCGGGGTCCGTAAAAATTGCCATCCTTCTTGCTGCTGGGGCAAGGGATGTTGCTGCGGCGCAAGCCGCACTCGATGGGGCCGGGCAAAACCTGCGCCGCGCCCTTTCACACGTCGCAACGCATTGACTGGGTTTCAAAACTGCGCCCTTGGCGGCGCGTATAAAAGGGAGAACGTAATGACCCGCACTACTCTGAAAGGCTTGCTGCTCGCGTCCAGCATTCTCGGCTCCGCCGGGCTGGCGCAGGCCGAAGACGTGACGCTGACGATCGAAAGCTGGCGCAATGACGACCTTGCCATCTGGCAGGAGAAGCTCATCCCGGCGTTTGAGGCGAAAAACCCGGGCATCAAGGTGAAATTCGCGCCGACCGCACCGACCGAATACAATGCCGCTCTGAACGCCAAGCTCGACGCCGGTTCGGCCGGTGATCTCGTGACCTGCCGTCCGTTCGATGCGTCGCTTGAACTGTACAACAAGAAACATCTGGCCGATCTCACCAGCCTTCCGGGCATGGAGAATTTTTCGCCGGTCGCCAAGGCCGCGTGGCAGACGGATGATGGCGCTGCCGCCTTCTGCGTACCAATGGCCTCGGTCATCCATGGCTTCATCTACAACAAGGACGCCTTCGACCAGCTCGGCATCGCTATTCCGGCGACCGAAGCCGAGTTCTTTGCGGCGCTCGACAAGATCAAGGCGGATGGTACGTTCATTCCGCTCGCCATGGGCACGAAGGATCTTTGGGAAGCCGCCACCATGGGCTACCAGAACATCGGTCCGACCTACTGGAAGGGCGAGGAAGGCCGCGCCGCTCTCATCAAGGGCGAGCAGAAACTCACAGACGCCGACTGGGTCGAGCCCTACAAGGTTCTTGCCAAGTGGAAGGATTACCTCGGCGACGGCTTCGAAGCCCAGACCTATCCGGACAGCCAGAACCTGTTCACGCTCGGCCGCGCTGCCATCTATCCGGCCGGCTCATGGGAAATCGGGCTGTTCAACACGCAAGCCCAGTTCAAAATGGGCGCCTTCCCGCCGCCGGTCAAGGCTGCAGGCGATGCTTGCTACATCTCCGACCACAACGACATCGGCGTCGGCCTTAATGCCAAGAGCGCGCACCCGGAAGAAGCCAAGAAGCTGCTGACCTGGATCGCCTCGCCGGAATTCGCAGACATCTACGCCAATTCGCTGCCGGGCTTCTTCAGCCTGAACTCGACGCCGGTGACGATGAAGGACCCGCTGGCACAGGAATTCGTTTCCTGGCGTGAAAAATGCAAGCCGACGATCCGCTCGACCTACCAGATCCTGTCGCGCGGTACGCCGAACCTCGAAAACGAGACCTGGGTGGAATCGGCTAACGTGATCAACGGTACCGATACACCTGAAGTCGCCGCCGAGAAGCTCCAGAAGGGCCTCGACAGCTGGTACAAGCCTGCGAAGTAAACTTGGTTCTGGGGCCTTGCCCCCTCACCCTAACCCTCTCCCCGTAAACGGGGAGAGGGGACTACAGAGCTTGCGGCTTGTCCCTTCGCCCCGTTTACGGGGAAATAGTGCCCGCCCTCTTTCATGAGAAAGGGAGGGCGAAAAGGAGCAGCACTCGATGCAGGATGTCGCGATGCGAAAAAGCAAGGCATCCAGCCGAAAACATGTAATCTGAAATCCCATCCTGCCAGCGCCTTTCAGGTCTGCCGGCGTGGCATGCGCGGCGGGGACCGGCAGCGCAAGCCTTGTCGCATGTAGCGGCAATTTCGAGAACGGGTCGGAGCGGCAGGGCATGAGCAACGCCACATTTTCTGAAGACGGCATGAAGGCACCGAGGCGCTCCAGGCGCTGGCACATTCTTGTCTTCCTGCTGCCGGCCTTTATCGTCTATTCCGCAGTCATGATACTGCCGCTCATTGAGACGCTGCGCCTGTCGCTGTTCAACACGGTGGACGGCCAGTCCACTTTTGTCGGGCTCTCGAACTTTCAGGTTCTGTTCGGCAACGAACGTTGGGCCGCCGATTTCTGGCGGGCGCTGAAAAACAATTTCATCTTCTTCACGATCCACATGCTGGTGCAAAATCCGTTGGGAATCGCGCTTGCCGCCATGCTATCGATCCCCAAGCTCCGGCTCGCCACCTTCTACCGCACGGCGATCTTCCTGCCGACGCTGCTTTCCTTCGTCATCGTCGGCTTTATCTGGAAGTTGATCCTGTCGCCGATCTGGGGTATCACGCCGTTCTTCATGGACGTGGTCGGACTGAAATCTTTCTTCGCGCCCTGGCTCGGCAAGCCCGGTTCGGCTCTGATCACCGTGTCTCTGATATCCGTCTGGCAGAATGTCGGCATTCCGATGATGCTGATCTATGCGGCGCTTCTTAACATCCCCGACGAAGTCATCGAAGCCGCCGAATGCGACGGCATTACCGGCTGGAGCCAGTTCTGGAAGATCAAGCTGCCACTGGTCCTGCCGGCGATCGGCATGGTGTCGATCCTGACCTTCGTCGGGAATTTCAATGCATTTGACCTGATCTATACGGTACAGGGAGCCTTGGCCGGACCGGATGGTTCCACGGATATTCTGGGCACGCTGCTCTACCGCACCTTCTTCGGCTTCCAGCTGCAACTCGGCGACCGGTCTATGGGGGCGGCGATCGCAACCGTGATGTTCATCATCATTCTGGCGGGGGTGTCGCTTTACCTTTTCGGTATCCAGCGGCGGGTTCGCCGCTACCAGTTCTAGGAGAAGACCGATGTCAAAGGCACGCATGTCGCCACTTCGCTCGGGTTTCGTCCATCTGGCGCTCGCCGGCTATACCGTCATCGCCCTTTTCCCGGTGCTGCTGACGATCCTGAATTCGTTCAAGGACAGGAATGCCATTTTCCGAACTCCGCTCGCACCGCCGACGGCAAACAGTTTCAGCCTCGTGGGCTATCAGACAGTGCTGAACCAAGGCGATTTTGCCGGCTATTTCCAGAACAGCCTAATCGTCACTGTCGTGTCGATTTTCTTTGCGCTGCTGTTCGGTGCCATGGCCGCCTTTGCCTTGTCGGAGTACCGGTTCAGGGGCAATACCCTGATGGGTCTCTATCTGGCGATCGGCATCATGATCCCGATCCGGCTGGGAACGGTGGCAATCCTGCAGGGCATGGTGGCGGCCGGTCTCGTCAATACGCTGACGGCGCTGATCCTCGTCTATACGGCCCAAGGTTTGCCGCTCGCCATCTTCATCCTGTCGGAGTTCATGCGCACTGTCTCAGACGACCTGAAGAATGCCGGGCGCATCGACGGTCTTTCCGAATATGCAATTTTCTTCCGGCTCGTGCTGCCGCTGGTACGGCCCGCCATGGCGACAGTCGCGGTGTTCACCATGATCCCGATCTGGAACGACCTGTGGTTCCCCTTGATCCTCGCTCCCGGCGAAGCGACCAAGACGGTGACGCTCGGCAGCCAGGTCTTCATTGGCCAGTTCGTCACCAACTGGAATGCGGTTCTGTCCGCCCTGTCGCTGGCGATCCTGCCGGTCCTCGTTCTCTATCTCATTTTCTCGCGGCAGCTGATCCGCGGCATTACCGCAGGAGCCGTCAAGTGACAGACATACCGATCCGCGTCCTTGTCGCCGGTCTGGGCAATATGGGCCGCAGCCACGCGCTGGCCTATCACAACAATCCCGGCTTCGAGATCGTCGGCCTCGTCAATCGCTCGACGCCTGTGCTCGCGCCGGAACTGGAAGCTTACGAAATCCTGCCGGATTTCGAAACTGCGCTGAAGGAGCTGAAGCCTGACCTTTGCTCCATCTGCACCTATTCTGACAGCCATGCCGACTATGCTGTCATGGCCTTTGAAGCCGGTTGCGATGTTTTCATCGAGAAGCCGCTGGCAACAACGGTTGCTGATGCCGAGCGCGTCGTGGCTGCAGCGAGGAAAGCCGCCAAGAAACTGGTCGTCGGCTATATTCTGCGCCATCATCCATCGTGGATTAGGCTGATCGCGGAAGCGCGAAAACTGGGGCCACCCTATGTCTTCCGCATGAACCTCAACCAGCAGTCCAGCGGACCGACCTGGATGACGCACAAGGCGCTGATGCAGACGACGCCGCCGATCGTCGATTGCGGCGTCCACTATGTCGATGTCATGTGCCAGATCACCGACGCCAAACCTGTGGAAGTGCGCGGCATGGGTCTGCGCCTCTCGAACGAAATCGCTGATGACATGTACAATTACGGCCATCTCCAGGTGACCTACGAAGACGGCTCGGTGGGATGGTATGAGGCCGGTTGGGGGCCGATGATCTCGGAGACCGCTTTTTTCGTGAAGGATGTCATGTCTCCCAATGGGTCCGTTTCGATCGTCATGGATCCGAATGCCAAATCCGACGATATCGATACCCACACGAAAACTGCGGTTATTCGCATCCACAAGGCGGAGACCGGCCCTGATGGAAAATTCCTGCACAAGGACGAGGACTTGAAGATGGACGGGGAGCCCGGCCACCAGGAACTCTGCGATTTCGAGCAGGCCTATGTGCTGAAGGCGATCGGCGAGGACATCGATCTCGACCGGCACATGAATGACGCCGTCCAGTCGTTGCGCATCTGCCTGGCGGCGGATGAGAGCATACGCACCGGCAATCCAGTCAAACTTTAACGTGGCCTGCCCCATTGCCGTGCGCGGCATCGGGATGAAGGACATAGGCAACAAGGAAAAGGGCTTCCCGTGGGATCACTTCAACTGAAATCCATCCGCAAGGCCTTCGGCAATCACGAAGTTCTCAAAGGGATCGATCTCGAGGTGCAGGACGGCGACTTCGTCATCTTCGTCGGCCCGTCCGGTTGCGGCAAGTCCACGCTGCTGCGCGTCATTGCCGGGCTCGAGGATGCCACATCCGGCAGTGTGCGGATCGACGGGCAGGAGGTGATCAACACGCCGCCCGCCAAACGCGGCATCGCCATGGTCTTCCAGTCCTATGCGCTTTATCCGCACCTGACGGTCAAGGACAATATGGGGCTCGGCCTCAAGCAGATGGGCGCCCCCAAGGCCGAGGTCGACGCCAAGGTCGCCAAGGCATCCGGCATGCTGTCGCTGGAGCCCTATCTTGCCCGACGGCCGGCCGAGCTTTCCGGCGGTCAGCGCCAGCGGGTCGCCATCGGCCGCGCCATCGTGCGCGAGCCAAAGCTCTTCCTGTTCGACGAACCGCTGTCGAACCTGGATGCGGCGCTGCGCGTCAACACGCGTCTGGAAATTGCAAGGCTGCATCGCAGCCTCAAGGCAACCATGATCTATGTCACCCATGACCAGGTGGAAGCCATGACGCTGGCCGACAAGATCGTCGTGCTGAACGCCGGCGAGATCGAGCAGATCGGCTCGCCCATGGAGCTTTACAACAAGCCTGCCAATACCTTCGTCGCCGGTTTCATCGGCTCGCCGCAGATGAATTTCATCGAGGCCGGACGGCTGGGCGATGGCCATGCCAAGACAGTCGGCATCCGCCCCGAACACATCGCGCTGTCGCGTGAGACTGGCGATTGGAAGGGCAAGGTCATCCATGTCGAGCATCTCGGCGCCGATACCATTCTCTATCTGGAAACGGACGTCACCGGTCTTCTGACGGTGCGGTTGTTTGGCGAACATCGCTACGATGTCGAGGACGTCGTCTATGCGACACCCGATAAGGCACTCATGCACCGTTTCGGCGCCGACGGTCGGGTCATCCGCTAGGACCCGTCCTTTCGCTGGAGACAGTGCTGCGTGATAGCCCGATCACATATAATTGTGCAGTGCATCATTCGCTTGCGCCTCGCTGCGATTTAACATACGTATGTGTTTGTATAAATGATGCGGTACCGGTGACGCTCCGGCCTACGCATCTTGCGCAGATTTAACATCCGGCTGCCTCCTATCCTCAAGCGGGAACGGTTGCGCGCCGGCCTTTTGCATGGATCCCGAAAATGCGGATGAACCGACTGACTTTGACTGCAGCCCTAGCGGCATTGGCTATGCTTGCCGGATGCCAAAAGGAAGAAGAGCAGCAGGCCGCGCCCGTCTTTCCGCCGCCGCAGGTTTCCATCATCACCACCGAGACGGAAGCCGTTCCGATCACCAACGACTTGCCGGGGCGGATTGCTGCGACGCGCATTTCCGAAGTTCGGCCGCGCGCCACCGGGATCGTGATGGAGCGCGTGTTCCAGCAGGGGTCCATGGTCAAGGAAGGCGACGTTCTCTACCGGATCGATCCCGCGTCCTTCGAAGTTCAGGTCGCCAGCGCCGAGGCAACGTTGCGCCGGGCGGAAGCCGTGCAGTTGCAGGCCAGGCAGACCGCCAGTCGCCAGGATCAGTTGCGCAAGGCAAATGCAGCCTCGGCCCAGCAGTTCGATGACGCCGTGGCGCAGTTGGCCCAGGCGGATGCGGATGTTGCGATTGCGCAGGCCAGTCTCGCGACGGCGAAGCTCAACCTTCAATATACCAACGTGACAGCGCCGATCAGCGGCCGCATCGGTCGCGCCCTGATCACAGAGGGCGCTCTGGTCAGCGCCAATGGGACGGAAAATCTCGCGACGATCCAGCAGCTTGATCCTGTTTATGCCGACTTCACCCAGTCGGCCACCGATCTCATCCGCCTGCGCAAGGGCATGCAGGACGGCGCCCTGTCCGGTGATGGCAACGAAGCCAAGGTGAAATTGCTGATGGACGACGGCGCCCCCTATGCTCATGAGGGTAAGCTGCTGTTTTCCGAGGCTGCGGTTGACGAGACGACGGGCCAGGTGACGTTGCGCGGCGAGTTTCCCAATCCGGATGGCGATCTGCTTCCGGGCATGTATGTGCGTGTGCTGATCGAGCAGGGGATGCGCGAAGACGCCATTCCGCTCCCGACCCAGGCGATCCAGCGCGACACTGCAGGCAATGCCCAGGTCTTCGTCGTCAATGCCGAGGATGTGGTCGGGCTGCGGAGCGTCAGGACCGGACAGACAATTGCGGAAAGGACAGTCGTCATCGAAGGGCTGAAGGCCGGCGAGAAGGTGGTTGTCGAAGGCTTCCAGAAAATCCGTCCGGGCGCCAAGGTCGTTCCCAGTGCCTGGGATCCGGCGGCCGCAGAAAAGCAGGCTGCTCCCGGTGAAAAACCTTCCGGCGAAGGCGAAGCCAAGGCCGCCCCTGCCGAAGCGGCAAAGTGAGGATCTGACCGATGCCCAGTTTTTTCATCGATCGGCCAATCTTCGCATGGGTCGTCGCGCTTTTCATCATGATCGCCGGGATCATCTCGATCCCGATGCTGCCGATTTCGCAATATCCGAACGTCGCGCCGCCGCAGATCTCCGTCAGCACCGTTTATCCCGGCGCCTCATCGGAAGAGACCTATCAGAGTGTGACGCGGCTCATCGAAAACGAGCTGAACGGCATTGAAGGCCTGCAATATTTCGAATCGACATCCAGTGCCGCCGGCGCGGTCTCCATCAATGTGACCTTTGCTCCGGGGACCGACTCAGGCCAGGCATCGGTCGATGTCCAGAACCGCGTCGGTCGTGTCGAGCAGCGGTTGCCCGATTCTGTGCGTCAGCAGGGTATAGAGGTCGAGGAGGCGGGCTCGGGCTTCCTGTTGATCGTCTCGCTCACCTCCACGGACGGCTCGCTCGACGCTATCGCACTCGGCGATTATATGAGCCGCAACGTGCTGAACGAGGTTCAGCGGATTCCAGGCGTCGGCCGCGCCCAGCTGTTTTCCACCGAACGCTCCATGCGCGTCTGGCTCGATCCCGACAAGATGGTCGGCCTCAACCTGACGGCGGGCGATGTGACCGCCGCCATTCAGGCGCAGAATGCCCAGGTCGCCTCCGGGAGCATCGGCGCCCAGCCCAACCCGATCAATCAGCAGACAAATGCTTCGGTTCTGGTCAAGGGCCAGCTTTCCTCCGTGGAAGAGTTTGGTGCGATCGTGCTCAGGGCCAATCAGGACGGCTCGTCCGTTCGATTGCGCGACGTTGCCCGTATCGAGGTCGGCGGCCAGGACTATAACAGCTCAACCCGCCTGAACGGAAATCCGTCCGCCGCCATCGGTGTCCAGCTGACGCCGACCGGCAACGCGCTCAACACCTCCACCTTGGTCAAGGAGCGAATGGAAGAACTCAAGACCTTCTTCCCACCGGGCGTCGAGTATTCCATACCTTACGATACATCACCCTTCGTGGCGATTTCGATCGAAAAAGTGCTTCACACCCTTCTGGAAGCCGTAGCGCTGGTTTTCCTCGTGATGTTCCTGTTCCTGCAGAACATCCGCTATACAATCATTCCGACACTGGTCGTTCCCGTCGCGCTCCTTGGCACCTGCGCCGCGATGCTGGCCATGGGCTTTTCCATCAACGTGCTGACCATGTTCGGCATGGTTCTGGCCATCGGCATTCTGGTGGATGACGCCATTATCGTCGTCGAAAACGTCGAGCGCATCATGTCCGAGGAGGGGTTGACGCCCAAGGAGGCGACGCGCAAGGCGATGACGCAGATCACCGGCGCGGTCATCGGCATTACGCTTGTGCTGTCGGCGGTGTTCATTCCTATGGCCTTCTTCCCCGGCTCTGTCGGTATCATCTACCAGCAGTTCAGCCTGACCATGGTCGTGTCGATCCTATTTTCGGCCTTGCTCGCCCTGTCGCTGACGCCGGCGCTTTGCGCCAGTTTCCTGAAACAGGTTCCAAAGGGTCACAATCATACGAAGAAAGGCTTTTTCGGTTGGTTCAACCGGGGCTTCGATCGGGCGTCGCATGGATATAGCGGCGTGGTTCAGCGTATGGTCCGACGGACCGGCCGCTTCATCGTCGTCTATGTGCTGGTGCTGGGTGGTCTCGCCTATCTGTTCCTGCAGCTTCCTTCTTCCTTCCTTCCGGATGAAGACCAGGGTTTCGTGATCGTCAGCCTGCAGCTTCCGTCGGAAGCCACCGGCAACCGCACGACTGAGGTCGTCAAGCAGGTCGAAAACATCTTCAGCAAGGAAAGCGGTGTCGAAAAAATCATTGCGATCAATGGCTTCAGCTTTTCCGGCACGGGCCAGAATGCCGGCCTTGCCTTTGTGACGCTGAAGGACTGGGAAGAGCGTGACGCCAGCAACGTCGCGTCGGCCATCGCAGGACGCGCTTCCGGCGCAATGAGCCAGATCAAGGACGCGATCGCCTTCGCGCTGTCGCCGCCGCCGATCCAGGGTCTCGGCACAACGAATGGTTTCGCGTTCCGCCTGCAGGATCGTGGCGGACAGGGTTCGGCGGCGCTGGCAGCCGCGCGCGACCAGCTGATCGGCCTGACGTCCCAAAGCCAGATCGTGACGGGGGTTCGCGTCGATGGTCTACCGGATGGAGCACAGGTCAATCTGCTGATCGACCGGGAAAAGGCCAACACGTTCGGTGTAACATTTGCCGATATCAACGCGACCATTTCGACCAATATGGGATCGTCCTATGTCAACGACTTCCCGAATGCCGGCCGTCTGCAGCGTGTGACGGTACAGGCCGACGATACCAAGCGGATGCAGACCTCCGACCTGCTGAATCTCAACGTGCGCAACAGCAATGGCGGAATGGTGCCGATCTCTGCCTTTGCATCGGTGGAGTGGCAAACCGGCCCAACCCAGACGATCGGCTACAACGGTTATCCATCGGTTCGCTTCAGCGGTCAGGCGCAGCCGGGCTACTCGTCGGGCGATGCCATTGCCGAGATGGAAAAGCTGGCAGGCCAGCTTCCACAGGGTTTCGCCTATGAGTGGACGGGGCAATCACGCGAGGAAATCGCCTCCGGCACCCAGGCACCGCTTTTGATCGGGCTTTCCTGCTTGCTGATCTTCCTGTGCCTTGCAGCCCTCTACGAGAGCTGGAGCATTCCGGTCGCGGTGATGATGGTGGTGCCGCTCGGCGTCATCGGCGCGGTGCTGGCCGTTCTGCTGCGCGACATGTCGAATGACGTCTATTTTAAAGTGGGCCTGATCACTATTATCGGGCTATCCGCCAAGAACGCGATCCTGATCATCGAGTTTGCCAAGGAGCAGATGGAGGCGGGCAAATCGCTGCTCGATGCGACGATAGAAGCGTCGCATCTGCGTTTCCGTCCGATCCTGATGACCTCGCTCGCCTTCACCCTCGGCGTTCTGCCGCTGGCGATCGCCACCGGCGCAAGCTCCGGCAGCCAGCGCGCTATCGGCACCGGCGTCATGGGCGGGATGATCTCGGCAACTGTTCTTGCCATCTTCTTCGTGCCCGTCTTCTTCGTGTTCATCATGAAGCTGTTCGGTCACGGCAGGCAAGTCGAGAAAACGCCGGCAGCGGCGCCGGTGCCGGGCGAATGACGATCGCAGAGGCCCGCCTCGGGCGGGTCTCTCTTTCCGGAGGCGATCATGCGTAGAACCAAGACCGAAGCGGAGGAGACCCGCAACAGCATCCTCCATGCGGCAGAACGGGTCTTCTATGAAAAAAGCGTCTCCAATGCCACTCTGGAGGATGTCGCAAAGGCGGCCGGGGTGACGCGCGGCGCGATCTATTGGCATTTTTCCAACAAGACCGATTTGTTTCTGGAGCTCTACAATTCCGTCTCCTTGCCGGCTGAGGACATGATCGCCCGCGAAATCGAGACCGAAAGTGCCGACGTCCTCAGATTTATCGAAAAATCTGCCGGAGAATGGCTGGATGACATGGCTGCGGACGAACACCGTCAGCGCATTTTCACCATCCTGCTGCGCTGTGCCTATGTCGGGGATCTGATGCCTGTTCTGGAGCGGCAGCAGGAGGTCGATGACAAGCACACGGCCGCGCTTGAAAGTGCATTCGACAAGGCAAGGATCGGCGGCTATCTGGGCCGGACCTGGACGCCGCAATCGGCAACCAAGGCTCTGCGCTGGATGATGACCGGGCTCTGCAGCGAATGGCTTCTCTTCGGCCGCCGTTTCGACCTTGCCATGGAAGGACGGGACGGTCTGCAGCGGCTGTTTGCAAGTTTCCGGCCGACGGCCGAAGAACCGCAGGCTGGCGAAGTCGCATAGAGCCGCGGCGGCTGCCTCCTCCGGATTCAGTGCGCCTCATCCCAGTTGTCGGCGGCCCGCGCATCGACTTTCAGCGGCACCTTCATGTCGAGCGCTGGCATGGCAGCGTTTTCCATAACCTTGACGATGATCGGTATGGATCGCTCGACATCCGCATCCTCGACCTCGAAAATCAGTTCGTCATGGACCTGCAGCAGCATGCGCGCACGCTCGCCAAGACCGGCCTGCTCCAGTGCCGGCTCCATCTTGATCATCGCCCGGCGAATGATATCGGCGGCCGAGCCCTGGATCGGGGCGTTGATTGCGGCACGCTCGTTGAATGCCCGGTGTGATGGATTGGAGGAGCGGATATCCGGATAATGCGCCCGGCGACCGAAGATCGTTTCGACATAGCCGTTTTCCCGCACGAAAGCCTTGGTGCTTTCCATGTAATCGCGGATGCCCGGAAAGCGCTCGAAATATTTCTTGATATAGTCGCCGGCCTCGGATCGCTCGATGGACAGCTGGTTGGCAAGTCCGAAGGCCGAAATGCCGTAGATGATGCCGAAATTGATCGCCTTGGCCCGCCGGCGGATTTCGCTCGGCATGCCGTCGACGGGCACGCCGAACATCTCCGATGCCGTCATGGCATGAATGTCGATCCCGTCGGAGAAGGCCTGCTTCAACTGCGGAATTTCCGCCACATGGGCCAGTACGCGCAGTTCGATCTGGCTATAATCCGCGGAGATCAGCTTGTGCCCCGGCGTGGATACGAAAGCCGTGCGGATCTTGCGGCCCTCGGTGGTCCGTATCGGAATGTTCTGCAGGTTCGGTTCCGACGAGGAAAGGCGCCCCGTCGTTGTGGATGCCAGCGCATAGGATGTGTGCACGCGCTTCGTTTCAGGATGAACGAAACCGGGTAGGGCGTCGGTATAGGTTGATTTGAGCTTGGTCAGTTGGCGCCAATCGACGATCTTGCGCGGCAGTTCATGGCCGTCCAGAGCCAGATCCTCAAGTACCGAAGCCGATGTCGACCATTGCCCCGTCTTGGTTTTTGCGCCGCCGGGAAGGCCAAGCCTGCCGAAGAGAATATCGCCAAGCTGTTTCGGCGAGCCGATATTGAAACTCTCTCCTACCAGACCGTAGATCTCGTGTTCCAGAGCGGCGGCGCCCTGCGCCAGTTCGCCGGAAAGACGCGACAGGATCTGGCGGTCGATGGTAATCCCGCGCTCTTCCATGGCGGCGAGCACAGGCACCAGCGGCCGCTCCAGCCGCTCGTACACGGTGTTGAGGTTCTTGGCCGCAAGCCGCGGCTTCAGGACCTGCCAGAGCCTCAGCGTCACATCGGCGTCCTCGGCGGCATAGGCCGTCGCCTTGTCGATATCGGCATGGTCGAAGCTCAGGGCCGACTTGCCGCTTCCGGCCACATCCTTGTAGGGGATCGGCTTATGGCCGAGCCATTTCTCTGAGAGGCTGTCCATGCCATGCGCGCCGGCGCCGGCATCGCTGACATAGGACATCAGCATCGTATCGTCGAAGCTGATAATGCCGACCCCGTGCCGCTTCATCACCAGATAATCATATTTCAGGTTCTGCGCGACCTTGAGAACCGACGGATCCTCCAGAAGGCTTTTCAGCCGCTCCAACGCCATGCCGATCGGAATCTGGTCCGGCGCGAGCTTGAGCCCGTCGCTGAACAGGTCGTTGCCGCCGGTCTTGTGGGTCAGCGGGACGTAGGCCGCGCGAATATCCGTGCCGGTCGGGTTTCTGCTGTTGTCGGCAATAGCGAGAGAGAAGCCGACGAGTTCCGCCTGCATCGCATCAAGCGATGTCGTCTCCGTATCGAAGGCGACGAGACCGGTTTCCCTGGCCGCCGCGATCCAGGCATCGAGCGTTTCAATGTCGCGAATGGTGACATAGGCGCTGCGATCGATTTTTGCTGCGGCGAAGGCCTCGGCGCGCGATTGGGCGAGCGACTGCGGCGTATTGCCCAGCGCCTCCGGTTTGATGGCGGCAAGCGTCGTGGCGGCTTCGGCAGCTGTTCCCAGCGCCGGCGATCGCGTCGAGGAGAGGACGGAGGGCGACGGTGCAGCCGAAAGCTCACCCTTGTCCAGATCAGGTCCGTGTGCGGCTGCGCCCCATTCCACCGCTACAGGCGCCGCATCAACGACATCCGCATTCGTATCGGTCGCCGCTGCGACGCGGCGGGTCAAGGTCGTGAATTCCATTGCCTTCAGAAAGGCGATCAGTTTCGGACCGTCCTGCGCATGCAACTCGAAATCGTCAAGGGGAACGTCGATCGGCGTATCCGTCCTCAGCGTCACCAACTGTCGCGACAGGCGCGCGAGATCGGCATTGGCGATGATGTTCTCCCGGCGCTTCTGCTGCTTGATTTCGCCGGCCCGCGACAAGAGCGTTTCGAGGTCGCCGAACTCTTCGAGCAGTTGGGCCGCCGTCTTCGGGCCGATACCGGGAATGCCGGGAACATTGTCGGTGGAATCGCCCGTCATCGCCTGCAGGTCGATCATTTTTTCCGGCGGGACGCCCCATTTCTCGATAACCTCGGGAATGGCGATCTGCTTGTCCTTCATGCTGTCATACATGGAGACATTCGCCGTCACCAGTTGCATCAGGTCCTTGTCGGAGGATACGATGGTGACGTCCGCTCCGGTCGCCTCTGCCAGCCGCGCATAGGTCGCGATCAGGTCGTCGGCCTCAAAACCCTCTTTCTCGATACAGGGCAGGTTGAAGGCGCGGGTCGCGTGGCGGATCAGGCCGAATTGGGGAATAAGGTCTTCCGGGGGCGCCGTGCGGTTTGCCTTGTATTGGTCGTAGAGTTCGTTGCGGAACGTCTTTGAGGAATAATCGAAAATAACGGCGAAATGGGTGGGTGTGACACCGACGGAGGTGTCGCGCGCATCGGTGAGCAGCTTCCACAGCATGTTGCAAAAGCCGGACACGGCATTCACCGGCAACCCGTCCGACTTGCGGTTCAACGGCGGAATGGCGTGAAAGGCGCGGAAAATGAACCCGGAGCCGTCAACGAGGAAGAGATGATCACCTTTTTTCATGGCGACAGGGATACCGCGCGCGCAAAGGGTCGTCCATATGTCATTCCGGCAACCGAGAATTTTTTGAAACCACCATCGGCCCTCACGTCAACGTTACCAATTTGTAATGCCTCCGGTGCCGCCACATCCCTTGAAAAACCACATTCCCAACCACAAATCATCATCAACGGCAGCACGATGCGCCGTCGTCTGGCAAGGCCTGTCCCCCGCCGCAGCCAGATGTAGGACAAAGGCCTATCCCCCCTCCGGGCCTTTGTCCAAATTCAGACAAAACCGCCATGGCTCCGCCTCCGCCATGGCGGTTTTTGTCGTTTGAGGTTCCTTGGTTGCGTCCTCGGTGCTTCGCATAGCGAAATCCATCGCCTGCAATGGAGCTTGTCTTCCGGCCATTCGGGCGTTACCCATGGGCATGGCCTTCGACCGCATGGACTCTGCGACATATCTGGCGAGCCTACTGGCAAAAAGCTTTTCCCGCGCCCTGCAGGAACGGAGTCTGAAACTCGGTTTCGCGCCGGGCCAGTTTCCCGTCCTCCTGGAATTGTGGACCGAGGAGGGGCTCACCCAGAAACAGCTGCTCGACCGGCTCGATGTCGAACAGGCAACGATGGCCAACACCCTGTCCCGGATGGAGCGCGACGGCCTGATCCTGCGCAAGAAGCATCCAGGTGACAAACGCGCCCAGCTGATTTTCCTGACGGATAAGGCAAGAGCGATGGAGGCTGGGGCAAAGGAGGCGGCGCTTGCCGCCGATCGGTCGCGCTTGTCCGGCTTTCGGCAATTCGAAAGGGAGCTGTTGCTCGAATATATGCGCAAGGCAATTGCCAACGGCACGCGCGGTTGAGGCCGTATTTCCCGCAGAATGATGAAGCGATCAGAATATTTTGCTTAAAGCCGCCGTCGTCTTTGTCTAGGGTCCGCATCGCCAACAGGGATGAAAGACATGACAGAGACGGCGACCATTTTGAACCGCGCGGACGAGAATCTGCCGAAAAGCCTGGAACGGCTGTTCGATCTCGTGCGCATTCCATCGATTTCCACGGATCCAGCCTTTAAGGCGGAATGCCGCAAGGCGGCCGAATGGCTGGTGGCCGAACTGAGCGGGCTTGGTTTTGATGCTTCGGTTCGAGACACGCCCGGCCATCCGATGGTGGTTGCGCATCATGCCGCGGGCAGGCCCGACGCTCCGCATGTTCTGTTCTACGGCCACTACGACGTTCAGCCCGTCGATCCGCTCAATCTCTGGAACAGCGCGCCATTCGAGCCGTCGATCAAGGAACTCGATAGGGGCCGCAAGGTCATTACGGGCCGCGGCACCTCGGACGACAAGGGCCAGTTGCTGACCTTTGTCGAGGCATGCCGCGCCTTTAAAGAGGTTGACGGCGCTCTGCCCTGCGCTGTCACCCTTCTCTTCGAAGGCGAAGAAGAGTCCGGCTCGCCGTCCCTGAAGCCTTTTCTGGAAGCCAATGCCGCGGAATTGAAAGCCGACTATGCATTAGTCTGCGACACCAATATGTGGGATGCCGAAACGCCGGCCATCTCGGCCGGGCTGCGCGGTCTGGTCGGCGAGGAAATCACCGTCAAGGCCGCCGACCGAGACCTGCACTCGGGCTATTTCGGCGGCGCTGCCGCCAACCCTATTCATATTCTGACCGACATTGTGTCGGGTCTGCATGACGACACCGGCCGCGTCACGCTGGACGGTTTTTATGAGGGCGTGGAGGAGACGCCGTCCCAGATCAAGGCTGCCTGGGAAACTCTGGGTATGACGACTGAAAAATTCCTCGGTGAAATCGGCTTGTTCGTGCCTTCGGGGGAAAAAGGCCGTTCGGTCATGGAGCTGACCTGGGCGCGTCCAACGGCCGAAGTAAACGGCATCTGGGGCGGTTACACCGGCGAAGGCTTCAAGACCGTGATTGCCGCCGAAGCCTCGGCGAAGATTTCCTTCCGTCTGGTCGGCAATCAGGATCCGGAGAGGGTGCGGGCCGCGTTCCGCAGTTACGTGCAGTCGAAAATCCCGACCGACTGCACCGTCGAATTCCATCCCCATGGTGGCTCGCCCGCGATCCATCTGCCCTACGATTCGCCGCTGCTGAACACCGCCAAGGTTGCCCTGTCCGAGGAGTGGCCGAAGCCTGCCGTGCTGATCGGCATGGGCGGATCGATTCCGATCGTCGGGGATTTTCAAAGAATGCTTGGCATGGAATCGTTGCTGGTTGGCTTTGGCCTTTCCGACGACCGCATCCATTCGCCAAACGAAAAATACGAGCTGCAGTCCTTCCACAAGGGTATACGTTCATGGGTCCGCATTCTCACGGCACTAGCCGCCTGATCCTCAAGCGCGTTTGCTGACGGTTTCCCAGCTTTCGTCGTTAACCGTTAGCACCCTTGACCCGACCAGTCAGGGGTGGTCTCATCACGCGAATGATGGTTTACTTGACTGCGTCGGGGTATCCGGCTTCATGAAACTGGTGCGGAAATTTGCATGGCCGGTTGTAGGGCTGGCTGCGATCCTGTTTTCGCTCTACGGGCTGTATCACGAACTGCACGGCCTTTCGGCGCGTGATTTTTTCGCCAGCCTGAGCGCCGTCCCGGCCTGGAGATGGCTTCTCGCAGGCTGCGCGACGCTCGCCGCCTATGCGGCGCTTGCGGCCTACGACCATTTGGCGCTTGAACATCTGGAACGGCGGATTTCCCTGTGGTTCATCACGATCTGCTCGTTCACGGCCTATGCGCTCTCCCATACCGTCGGGGCATCCGTGTTCTCCGGGGCGGTGATTCGCTACCGTGCCTATGGTTCCAAGGGCCTCTCGGCCGGTGAGATAGGTGTTCTCGTCGCCTTCTGTTCCATTACATTTGCGCTCGGCACGCTGATGCTGTCCGCAATCGTGCTGCTGATCGAGCCGGAAATTACAGCGCGCTTCGCCGACTTCCTCCCGATCGGCGCTTCGATCACCGCTGCCATCCTCATCCTTGCCATGATCGCGCTCTACGTGGTCGGCAGCCTCGTCGGCTTCCGTCCTTTGAAATCCCGCTGGTTTCACCTGCAATATCCAAAACCGACGCTTGCCCTGCGGCAGTTGCTGATTGCACCGGTGGAACTGCTTGCGGCCGCGGCCATCATTTATTTCGCTCTGCCGGAGGCGGGAAATCCGGGCTATATGGTGGTGCTGGGGGTTTTCCTTGCGTCCTTTTCCGCAGCGCTGCTGTCGCATGCGCCGGGCGGGCTCGGTGTGCTGGAGCTGATTTTCATTGCGGCGCTGCCGGAGATAGACCCGGCCTCCGTACTCGCGGCACTGGCCATCTTCCGCCTGTTTTACCTGATCATACCCTTCCTGATCGCGCTCGTTGTCGTCGTTCTGTTCGAGCGGTCGCAATATCTGGCGCAACGCAAAACCAAGGAAGAGTCGGACCGGGTGGAATAAGCCCGGGTCAGGACGGCGAGTGGCAGGTTTTGGGCAAGGCGCTGTCCAGCGGGCCCTCGACTTCCTCAAGCTCGGCGCTGTCGATCTGGAGCGGTATGAAAGGCGGCTCCTGAACGGCCGCATTGCCGATGCGGGTTATGTAGCAGCCGGCAAAAACTTTTGTTTCGCCGCCCTTCTCAGTGGATTGAATGGCCACAGGAACCGGTGCGTAGAGACTGCCGGCTGCGCCCTCCGGTGTCACCGTGCCGGTGATCACCTTGACGTCCACCGTGTTCGCATAGCCGTCCACAAAGGATGTGTAGTCGCCAAAGACCTTGCCGTCTGCAAAATAGCTGTAGGCGCGCGCATATTCCTTCCGCCCGATGGCATTATAGAGCGAACGAACCAGCGCTGCTCCATCGGAGCGGTCATCGATGTATTCGCTATCCTGTGCCATGGCCGTGCCGCAGAATGCACTCAGAAGGACGCCGGTGATAAAAGAGATGAGAAATGGCCTCATACGCTTACTCCTTGATCGGTTGGAGCGAGTGTCACTGCGGATAAGGCGATTTGAAGATCGACGGCGTTCTTTTCAGTGGCACGGCGTCACGGTCGGCTAGAAAAACAAAAAGGCCGGGCAAAACCCGACCTTTCCCAATGCGTTTCGACACATATGCCAGTACATCCGTGGTCAACCGCGGAAGCGCATTTCAGGCGCGGTTCATCGCGCCAGATGTGTTAGGCAGCCTGGAGGCTGTCTGCCGACATCTTGCCGGACTTGCGGTCCTTAACCAGCTCGAAGCTGATCTTCTGACCGTCGTTGAGGCCGCGCATGCCAGCGCGCTCGACAGCGGAGATGTGGACGAAAACGTCCTGGCTGCCGTCGTCAGGCTGAATGAAGCCGAAGCCCTTTGTGGAATTAAACCATTTTACTGTGCCAGTGGCCATAACGATCCCTTTCTCTAGCAAATTATAGTGACCCTGCCGACGTATCGCGGCGAGGATTTTGTGTTCGAATCTGAAGGAAAGTTCGTCCGATTGCACGCTGGGCGGCAAAAACCAAAGTCATCTAACAAATATCGACCTCAACTCAAATAGTTTAGGTGTGGCAAAAGGTCAAGTTTTATTATTTCTGATTTTCGTATCGCATTGTTTTTAGACGATATTTTCAATTCAAGAGATACCGTGGATTGATCTTGCTCGGAGGCCGGTCGATTCGTTTCCACCGGTGTCCCATAAACCGCTGCCCGTCCGGGAGATGCGGCCGTGTTGCCCCATTGGTGTACAATGGACCGAAAGCGGATGCGCCTGCGGAAACCGGTTTTTAACCTCCCCTTAAATCGCCGCATTTACACTTCATCGCGCTGTTCGACATCAACGGCGCGACGGCGGCAAAGGTTGCCGGCTTTCTCCAGTGCGCCCGGGAGCACCCTTACTCCGCCATGGCAGGCAAACGCAAATCACCGAAACGAGTCGAACCGTCCTTCGAGGGCGCGCGCGGACGCGACGACAGTGACCTGAGGGCGGATGTAAAAGATCGCTTCGGCGCTACTGGCAGGGCCGGATCCAGGTCTGCGGCAAAAAAGGGCCGCGACAAGGGTGCTGGTCACAGCGGTTCGCGCAGCGGCCTGACGGGCGCTGTTCGCGCTCTCGTCTACTGGTGCATCGTGCTTGGCATATGGGGCGCGATCGGCGTCGGCGGGCTTGTGCTTTATTACGGCGCGCGCATGCCGAGCGCGACCAGCTGGGCCATTCCCGACCGGCCACCCAATGTCAAGATTCTTGCGGTCAGCGGGGACATCATCGCCAACCGGGGTGCGACCGGCGGCGAGGCGCTGTCGCTTGAAAACATGTCGCCCTATATTCCGCAGGCGGTCATCGCCATCGAGGATCGCCGTTTCTACGCGCATTTCGGGGTTGATCCGCTGGGTCTCGCCCGCGCCATGCTGACCAATGTCACCGCCGGACGCATGATGCAGGGCGGATCCACGATTACCCAGCAGCTCGCCAAGAACATGTTTCTGTCACCTGCGCGCACTCTGGAGCGCAAGGTTCAGGAAGTCCTGCTCTCCGTCTGGCTGGAGCAGAAATACACCAAGGACCAGATCCTGGCGATGTATCTGAACCGGGTGTTCTTCGGCTCCAATGCCTATGGCGTCGAAGCGGCGTCGCGTCGCTATTTCAACAAGTCGGCGAGGGACGTCAACCTGGGCGAGGCGGCCCTGCTGGCCGGCCTTCTGAAGGCGCCGTCGCGCCTGTCTCCGGCGCGGGATCCAAAGGCTGCGGAAGAGCGCGCCCAGCTGGTCCTTGGCGCCATGCGCGAAGAGGGCTTCATCACCGAGTCGGAGATCAAGACGGCTATGTCGCAGCCGCCGACCGAGGCGAAGAGCTTCTGGTCCGGCGCGCAGTACTATGTCGCCGATATGGTCATGGATCAGCTCCCTGGGATGATCGGCGCGATCGATCAGGATCTCCTGGTCGAAACGACCCTCGATCTTGATCTGGAGAAAAAAGCCGAAGAGACGCTGGCAGCCAGTCTGGACGAATCCGGCAAGAAGCTGAATGTCAGTCAGGCGGCGCTCGTCTCCATCGATGGCACGGGCGCAATCCGGGCGCTCGTCGGCGGCCGCGATTATGCCGAAAGCCAGTTCGACCGCGCCGTCAAGGCCAAGCGCCAGCCGGGCTCCGCCTTCAAGCCCTTCGTTTATGCGGCGGCTCTTGAAATCGGCCGGACACCGGCATCCGTCCGCAACGATGCCCCGGTGCGTATCGGCAACTGGACGCCGGAAAACTACGATGAGAAATACCGCGGCGAGGTGTCTCTCTCGTCCGCGCTCGCCAATTCGTTGAATACCATCGCCGCGCAGCTCGTGATGGAAGTAGGGCCGCAAAACGTCATCAAGCTTGCCCATCGGCTGGGAATCGAATCGGATATGCAGTCCAACGCCTCGATTGCGCTTGGGACGTCGGAGGTAAGCCTTGTGGAACTGACATCCGCCTATGCGCCTTTCATGAATGGCGGGTTCAAGGCCACCCCGCATGTCATCCGGCGGATTTCCACCGCCGACGGCACCGTGCTCTATGAAAATACCTACGACAATCCGCCGCGCGTTCTGGATCCCGCTGTCGTCAGCGAGATGAACCAGATGATGGTCGGCGTCATCGAGCGCGGCACCGGCAAGGCTGCAAAACTGAAGGGCTGGCAGGCGGCGGGAAAATCCGGCACCACGCAATCCTTCCGGGATGCGCTGTTCGTCGGCTTCACCAGCAATCTCACCACCGGTATCTGGTTCGGCAATGATGACGGGAAGTCGATGAAGAAAGTCACCGGCGGCGGCCTTCCGGCCAAGGCCTGGCATGACTATATGACCGCTGCCCATGAAGGTCTGTCGCCATCACCGGTCTTCGGAACCACGGGTGTGCAACCGACATTCGATCCGGCTCAGGCCAGCCCCGAAACCATCGGCGATCTTCTGTCCGGTACAGCCGGGAACGGCGAACCGGACGCCTTTCCGCCCGCGCCTGTCGCTGCTGAAAGGGAGACAGCCGGGCCAGCCGCCGACACCGGCAATCCCGATTTGGTGCCGCCCGCGGATGTCGGGCAGACCACGGGCGCGACGCGCCGGACGACCCTGTTCGATTTCCTCACCGGCGGTTGAGAGAGATCGCAAGGAAAGCAGTTGTCAGGCTGCGCAAAGGCTGAGAGACTGCGCAGGAAGAACACGGCAACCTCGATCAACGTGGGCGGACCAAGAACGGAAATTTAGGGCGTTTTTTGGCTGTCAATGCCCGATTTTTGCCTGTTCTCGCCCTAGAACGTGCCTTGCAGTCCGAAACACTGCTCCTTATATACGCCCCATCACCGCGGCAAAGCTCGCAAAACTTCCACAGACCATCCCGTTAGGGACTGTCGAATGAATGCCTGACGGGTTCCGACAGTCCGCTGCAAGGAGAGAACGACATGGCTAAAGTAATCGGTATCGATCTGGGAACGACCAATTCCTGCGTCGCCGTCATGGACGGCAAGGACGCGAAGGTCATTGAGAATGCGGAAGGCGCCCGCACGACCCCATCCATCGTTGCCTTCAACGATGACGGTGAGCGTTTGACGGGCCAGCCGGCAAAGCGCCAGGCCGTGACCAACCCGGAGAACACCATTTTCGCGGTCAAGCGACTGATCGGCCGTACCTTCCAGGACCCGACGACGCAAAAAGATAAGGCCATGGTGCCCTACAAGATCGTCAAGGCCGACAACAACGATGCCTGGGTTGAAGCCCACGGCCAGAATTATTCCCCGTCGCAGATTTCTGCCATGATCCTTCAGAAGATGAAGGAAACGGCTGAATCCTATCTTGGCGAAAAAGTAACTCAAGCCGTCATTACCGTTCCGGCCTATTTCAACGATGCCCAGCGTCAGGCAACCAAGGATGCCGGCAAGATCGCCGGCCTTGAGGTGCTGCGCATAATCAACGAGCCGACGGCTGCAGCGCTTGCCTATGGCCTTGACAAGAAGGATGGCAAGACCATCGCCGTCTACGATCTGGGTGGCGGTACTTTCGATATTTCGGTTCTCGAAATCGGCGACGGCGTCTTCGAAGTGAAGTCGACCAACGGCGACACCTTCCTTGGTGGTGAAGACTTCGACATGCGTCTCGTCGAGTATTTCGCAGCCGAGTTCAAGAAGGATCAGGGCATCGATCTGAAGACCGACAAGCTGGCTCTGCAGCGCCTCAAGGAAGCTGCCGAAAAGGCAAAGATCGAGCTGTCCGCTTCGCAGCAGACCGAAATCAACCTGCCGTTCATCACGGCCGATGCGTCCGGCCCCAAGCATCTGACCATGAAGCTGTCGCGTGCCAAGTTCGAAAGCCTGGTCGATGATCTCGTTCAACGCACGATGGCCCCGTGCCGTGCAGCCCTCAAGGATGCCGGTGTCACAGCGGCCGAGATCGACGAAGTCGTTCTGGTCGGTGGCATGAGCCGCATGCCGAAGGTGCAGGAAGTCGTCAAGCAGCTGTTCGGCAAGGAGCCGCACAAGGGTGTCAACCCGGATGAAGTGGTCGCACTCGGCGCCGCCATCCAGGCAGGCGTTCTCCAGGGCGACGTTAAGGACGTGCTGCTTCTCGACGTAACCCCGCTGTCGCTCGGCATCGAAACGCTCGGCGGCGTGTTCACCCGTCTCATCGAGCGCAACACGACGATCCCGACGAAGAAGTCGCAGACTTTCTCGACGGCTGAAGACAGCCAGAACGCTGTCACCATCCGTGTAAGCCAGGGCGAGCGCGAAATGGCGCAGGACAACAAGCTGCTCGGCCAGTTCGATCTTGTCGGCATACCACCGGCGCCGCGTGGCGTTCCGCAGATCGAAGTCACCTTCGATATCGACGCCAACGGGATCGTGCAGGTGTCGGCCAAGGACAAGGGCACCGGCAAGGAGCATCAGATCCGGATCCAGGCTTCGGGCGGTCTGTCCGACGCGGATATCGAGAAGATGGTCAAGGACGCCGAGGCCAATGCCGAGACCGACAAGAAGCGCCGTGAAGGCGTGGAGGCGCGCAACCAGGCCGAAAGCCTGATCCATTCCTCTGAGAAATCCCTCAAGGAATATGGCGACAAGGTCACGGAAGCCGAACGGACGGCGATTTCCGATGCGATCGCATCGCTGAAGACCACCGTCGAAGCCTCCGAGCCGGATGCCGAAGACATCAAGGCAAAGACGCAGGTTCTGCTGGAAGCGTCGATGAAGCTCGGACAGGCGATGTATGAATCGCAGCAGACGGAAGCAGCCAATGCCGATGCGCAGGCTGACGCTGCCCGCGACGGCGATATCCTCGACGCCGACTACGAAGAGGTCAACGACGAGGACGACCGCAAGAAGTCTGCCTAATTCGGCGGCGGATGTCAGTGTTTTTCGAGCCCGGAGCCTCAAGCTCCGGGCTCTTTCGATTTACTGGACCTGCCTGAAAGACAGTCTGCCCGGAATAACGAGCTTTTCCGGTAAAAAGTGACAGGGATGGTGTATTGCCTATGGTATCGCGCCTGAAGGTTTACTAAATCCTGTTTTAACGAAACAGGCGCCTGACGGGGCCGGTCTTGACGCGCTATTTCAACGGGACAACCTGCAAGTATGAAACGTGATCTTTACGAACTGCTCGGTGTTGCGAAGACAGCGGACGAGAAGGAGCTGAAAAGCGCGTTCCGCAAGCTGGCGATGAAATATCACCCGGACAAGAATCCGGGCGATAAGGAGTCGGAAAAGACCTTCAAGGAAATCAACGAAGCCTATGAGACGCTGAAGGATCCGCAGAAGCGGGCAGCCTATGACCGTTATGGCCACGCGGCATTCGAGAACGGTGGCCCAGGTGCCGGCGGTGCCGGGTTCGGCGCTGCGGGTGCGGGCGGCTTCTCGGATATTTTCGAGGATATTTTCGGCGAGATGATGGGCGGTGCCCGTCAGCAGCGTCGGTCCTCCGGCGGACGCGAGCGCGGCGCCGACCTGCGCTACAATATGGAAATTTCGCTCGAGGAAGCCTTCAACGGCAAGACCGCGCAGATCCGCGTACCGACCTCGATCACCTGCGATGTCTGCACGGGCACCGGAGCAAAACCCGGAACCAAGCCCCAGACCTGCGCCACCTGCCAGGGATCGGGCCGCGTGCGCGCGGCGCAGGGGTTCTTTTCCATCGAGCGGACCTGCCCGACTTGCCACGGCCGCGGTCAGACGATTTCGGATCCCTGCACGAAATGCCATGGCCAGGGCCGCGTAACGGAAGAGCGCGCTCTTTCCGTCAACATTCCCTCGGGCATTGAGGACGGCACGCGCATCCGCCTGTCGGGCGAGGGCGAAGCCGGACTGCGCGGCGGGCCTGCCGGCGACCTCTATATTTTCCTGTCGGTCAAGCCGCATGAATTCTATCAACGAGATGGTGCCGACCTCTATTGCAGTGTGCCGATCTCCATGACGACCGCGGCGCTTGGCGGCAAGTTCGACGTTCAGACATTGGACGGAACCAAGTCGCGTGTGACCGTGCCGGAGGGGACACAGGCCGGCAAGCAGTTCCGGCTGAAGGGCAAGGGCATGCCCGTGCTGCGGTCCACCCAGCTTGGCGATCTCTATATCCAGATCCAGATCGAGACGCCGCAAAAGCTCACCAAGCGCCAGCGCGAGCTTTTGAAGGAGTTCGAGGAACTGTCGTCCAAGGAAAACAATCCGGAATCGGCCGGCTTCTTCTCCCGCATGAAGGATTTCTTCGACATCGAATGACCGGCCTCGCCGGATGCCTATATCCAGGGCCGGAGACAGAAATGCCGCCGGCCATTTTTCGGGCCGTCGATCGATCGGACAGAAGCAGGCCATGCCTTGCCATCCTGTGCTTCCCGGCATAGCTCTCTTGGCCAACACAGGGCCGTATCGTTCATGCCGCACAAGGTTTTTCTCAATCGCCTGAAGCTCGGTGATTTCCGCAATTACGCGGGCCTGTCGCTCGAGCTCGATGCGCGGCATGTGGTTCTCACCGGCGAGAACGGCGCTGGAAAGACCAACCTCATAGAGGCCGTTTCCTTCCTTTCTCCCGGCCGTGGCCTGCGCCGGGCCGCCTATGCCGATGCCGCACGGGTCGGAGCCGACAATGGCTTCTCGGTCTTTGCCGCCCTTGAGGGCATGGATGGCCCCGTAGAGATCGGCACAGGAACGGCCGGTACAGAGGAGGGGCAGTCGCGCCGTCTGCGCTTGAACGGCACCCCTGCAAAAACCATTGACGAACTTCTCGACCATTTGCGTGTGCTCTGGCTGACGCCCGCCATGGACGGTCTTTTTACCGGCGGGTCGAGCGATCGGCGCCGCTTTCTCGACCGGCTTGTCCTGTCGCTCGATCCGCAACATGGCCGCCGCGCCACGGATTACGAGCGCGCCATGCGCAGCCGCAACAGGCTGCTGTCGGAAGGACGGGCCGATCCGGTCTGGCTGACGGGGCTGGAGCGGCAGATGGCGGAACTGGGAATTTCCATGGCGCTTGCCCGCCAGGAGATGCTTGGGCTTCTCGGCGGGCTTGTGGATAAAAACCAGCAAGGCGTTTTCCCGGCTGCCGATCTGGCTTTGTCCGGTTTTCTCGATGGCGAGTGGCATCGTCCTGCCTTCGATCTCGAGGAGCAATATCTGGAGACGATGAAGAACGGACGATACCGCGATGCGGCTGCCGGACGAACGCTGGATGGCCCGCACCGCACCGATCTCCTGATCCGCCACAGGGCGAAGGACATGGAGGCGGAGCGCTGTTCGACCGGCGAACAGAAGGCGTTGCTTGTGGGTCTGATCCTCGCCCATGCGCGTCTGGTGACGAATATGACAGGACATGCGCCGGTCCTCCTGCTGGACGAGATTGCAGCCCATCTGGACGAGAGGCGGCGGGCCGCTCTTTTCGATCTGGTCGATGATCTCGGCGGCCAGGCTTTTATGACCGGCACTGACAGGTCGATGTTTTCCGCGCTCGGCGACCGGGCGCGCTATCTGACGGTTGCCAGTGGCAGCGTTTCAGGGTGAACTCCGATCATGAGCACGCAACCTCTCGACCGGAACGAAATCCAGCGCTATGCCCGCCACATCATCCTGCCGGAAATCGGCGGGAGCGGACAACAGGCGCTGAAGGCCGCGCGGGTTCTCGTCATCGGCGCGGGTGGGCTTGGCGCCCCGGTGCTTCAGTATTTGGCCGCGGCGGGGGTGGGCACGCTCGGCATCGTTGATGACGACACCGTGTCCCTGTCGAACCTTCAGCGGCAAGTAATCCATGCCACCGCGGATATCGGCAAGACCAAGACCGACAGCGCCGCGGATTTCATCGCGCGGCTCAATCCGCATGTCCTGGTCAACCGCCATGAATTGCGGCTCGACGCGGCGAATGCGGCGGCGCTGCTGTCCGGCTATGATATCGTCGCCGACGGTTCCGACAATTTCGAGACGCGCTATCTCGTCGCCGACACGGCCGAACGGCTGCAGATCACGCTGGTCGCCGGTGCGGTCGGCCGCTTCGACGGTTCGCTTACCGTCCTCCGGCCCTGGAAGATAGCCGGCAATGGACGGCGGAATCCGAGTTTCCGTGATCTCTTCCCAGCGCCCCCGCCGCCGGGCGTCGTCCCGAGTTGCGCGGAGGCCGGTGTCGTCGGCGCGCTGACGGGCGTCATCGGTACATTGCAGGCGATGGAAGTCATCAAACTGATTACCGGTGCCGGCGAGCCGCTGATCGGTCGCTTGTTGATGTATGACGCCCTGGCAGCCCGGTTCGAGACGATCAAATATCGAAGGAAGGCTGGCTGACGCGCGTCGGCGGCGAGGGCTTGTATGGACCCGCGCATAGCCGACAGCGTCGCAGCCGATGTCGCTCGTCACGCCCGGTTCGGCAGCACCCGGTCGGGAGGTCGGTGTCCATCGAAGAAGGCGCGGATATTGATGACCACCTTTTCGCCCATATCGATCCGGCCTTCGAGCGTCGCCGACCCCATATGCGGCAGAAGCACGACCTTGCCTTCCGTCGCCAGCTTCACCAGCTTCGGGTTGACGGCGGGTTCGTTCTCGAAGACGTCGAGCCCGGCGCCGGCGATCTTTCCCTCGCGCAGGCATTTTATCAGGGCGGTTTCATCGACGATGCTGCCGCGGGCCGTGTTGACGAGATAGCTCGTCGGTTGCATCAGCGCCAGCCGGCGCGCCGACAGGAGGTGAAAGGTTGCCGGCGTCGAAGGGCAGTTTACCGAGACGATATCGACGCGGGCCAGCATCTGGTCGAGGCTGTCCCAATAGGTCGCTTCCAGGCTCTCCTCGGTCGCAACGCTGACATGCTTGCGGTTGTGGTAATGGATGGACAGGCCGAAGGCCTTGGCCCTGCGGGCGACGGCGGTGCCGATGCGGCCCATGCCGACAATGCCGATCCGCTTGCCGGAAATCCGCCGGCCCAGCATCCAGGTCGGCGACCATCCGGCCCATTCGCCACGCCTGTCTGCGAGGATATTGGCGCCCTCGGCAAGGCGCCGGGGAACGGCAAGGATCAGGGCCATGGTCATGTCGGCCGTGTCTTCGGTCAGAACATTCGGCGTATTGGTAACGGTGATGCCATGCCGCGCCGCCGCATCGATATCGATATGGTCTACGCCGTTGGAGAAACTGGCGATCAGCTTCAACTGAGGCCCCGCCTGCTCGATCAGCGCGGCGTCGATCCTGTCGGTGAGGGTCGGTACGAGAACATCGACGCGCTTGACGGCTGCGACAAGTTCCGGCTGGCTGCGCGGCGTGTCGTCTATGTTCAGTTCAGCGTCGAACAGTTCCCGCATGCGCGTTTCAACGACATCCGGCAGCTTGCGGCTGATATAGACCCTGGGCTTTTTCTTTTGTGTCATTGCTGCCTGCCACGCCTTGTTGACGGGTTCTTAACCAAGATGGGTGATCGTTCTCCCTGCAGTTCGTTTTCTACCAGACCCGGTGGGGAAGACAAACAAAACTCTAGATCGTGCCGACGATTTGCCTTCTGCAGAACCGGTTTAGAGCTTTGGCTGCAGGTTCTCGAATTTCTTTGGAAAACGGATTTCGTCATGCGTCACTTCCTTTCCAGGCTCCTCTTCGTCGCCGTCGCCGTCCTGCCGATGACAGCATTCGACGGAGCACCTGTCTTCGCGCAGGCGGCAAAGGGCGCAAGCGGCCTGCCGCTGCCCCGCTTTGTCAGCCTGAAATCCAAGAGCGTCAATCTGCGCATCGGCCCGAGCATCGACTACGCGGTCGCCTGGCGCTACCTGAGGGCCGGCGTTCCCGTGGAAATCATCCAGGAATATGACAACTGGCGGCGGATACGCGATGCCGACGGCACGGAAGGCTGGGTCAATCAGGCGCTTCTTTCGGGCGAACGCACCGCGGTCACGGCGCCATGGATGCGCGGCAAGGGTGCCGGCGTGTTCGTCAATATGCGGCGTGACCCGCAGGCAAACAGCAGCATCATCGCCCGCGTGGAACCCGGCGTTGTCGTCCATGTCGGCGAGTGCAACGGCGAATGGTGCCGTGCCGAAGCCCAGGGCGCCGACGGCTGGATAGCCCAGGGGGAAATCTGGGGTGCTTATCCCGGCGAGGCCTTCAAATAAGACGACCCTTCAGAGAAGACCCGCGGCTTTTGCAGCGGCAGCCAGCGAGATCATCGGGCGGGGGCCGACCTGTTCGATGACGATGCCTGCGGCAAGACTGCCGAGCCGGCCGCAATCGGACAGCGTTCGCCCGGTCGTATAGCCATGCAGGAAGCCCGCGGCATAAAGGTCGCCCGCTCCCGTCGTGTCGACGACGCGGCTGATCGACGTCGCCTCTACCTTCACCCGCTCTTCGCCCCGCACGATCATCGAGCCTTCCTCACTCAGCGTGACGGCGGCGAGCTTGCAGTCCTTGGCAATCAGCGACAGCGCCTGCTCGAAGTCATCGGTTTCGTAAAGTGCTAAGGCCTCGGCGCGATTGGCAAAGACGACATCGACGGTCCCGGAGCGCATCAGATCCAGGAATTCGGCACGGTAGCGGTGAACGCAGAAACTGTCGGACAGCGTCATCGCCACGTCGCGGCCGTGTTCGTGGGCAATACGGGCGCATTCGCGGATTGCGTCCTTGGCGAGCGGCGGGTCCCACAGATAGCCCTCGAAATAGGTGACGGCCGCGTCCGCGACGACGGACGGCTCGACGTCATCAGGCCCAAGTTCGACGCAGGCGCCGAGATAGGTGTTCATCGACCGCTCGCCGTCTTCCGTCACGAAAATCATCGAGCGTGCCGTCGGCGGATGCCCCTCAAGCGGCTTCGTTTCGAAGTGGACACCCTGAGCGCGGATGTCATGAATGAAGATCTCGCCCAGTTGGTCGTTCGAGACCTTGCCGAAATAGGCGGCGCGTCCGCCAAGGCTTGCAATGCCCGCCGCTGTGTTTCCGGCGCTGCCGCCAGAGGCTTCCAGAGCCGGGCCCATGCGCGAATAAAGAAGCTCCGCCCGATCCGCGTCGATCAAGTTCATCGCGCTCTTGATGATGCCGTTGTGGACAAGGAATGCATCGTCGCAGCGCGCAATGATATCCACGATGGCATTGCCGATCGTGAGTACGTCGAATTTTGTCATCCGGAACCGCCTGGAATGTTCGTGTCAGCCGATGTCCGGTCATAATGCATTTCCAGCAGTTTGGAAGGAAAAACAGCCGCTGTGCTAAAGAACCGGCCGCAATCGCCATTTTCATGCAGGCAGTGCCGACGCGTCATACTGGGCGGCGAAGTCTGCACTCGGCGCGATCGGTTTGATGATGTCGATGAGGACTCCGTTCGGATCGGCTGTAATGAAATGCCTCTGTCCAAAATCCTCGTCGCAGAGCGCCTTGAGGATGGGCAGACCCTCAGCCTGGAATTCGATGTAAAGCGCATCCGGATCCTCCACCTCGAAGTTCAGGAGCAGGCCGGATACCAGTCCCCGGCCGCGCTCTGGAATCGTGTCGTGATCACCGTTCAAAATGGCGAGGTTGACCGTCTCATCCACGGTCGATTGGAGGTGCACGTACCAGTCGCTGGTAAATACCGGGGTGAAACGCAGGTGCCGCTGGTAGAAGCCAGACGTCGCTTCAACATCTGCGGTCATGATGACAGGATAGTAGCTGGTGATTTTCATGGCTTGTTCTCCGACTGGTTGAAACATACAATCTGTCTGTTTTAATTAACATACATACAGATTGCATGTAAAGGTACATGATGAGACGGAGCAACAGTGAGCGGACGCAGGCCATGCGCGCAGCCCTTATCGAGGCTGCGCGAACACATTTCGTCGAAAAAGGCTATGCGGAAACAGCGACACCGGACATCGTCACGGCAGCGGGGGTGACGCGCGGCGCGCTCTATCACCACTTTGAGGACAAGAAGACACTTTTTGCCTCTGTCATCGCTGAGGAAGCCAAGGCGGTGCGCCGGGATATAGAAAATGCGGCCATGACCTCGCCATCGGCCTATGACGCTCTTCTGGATGGCATGCGGGGTTACTTCGATGCCATGGCAAAGCCCGGAAGAACGCGGCTTCTCCTGCTCGACGGACCGGCGATCCTCGGGCCTGCCGAGATGCGGCGAATGGATGAGGCCCAATCGGAGCATAGTCTGCACAGGGGCCTCAAGGCGTATCTTACCGAGAAAGACGCATCGCAGACGTCGCTTGGTATCTTTACCGAGCTCCTGTCTGCCGCCTTCGACAGGGCGGCTCTGGCGATCGAGGCCGGTCGCGACCGCGCAGCCTATGAAAAGGCGATTGCCACGATGATCGAAGGGATCGCTCTCAAATGATCTGGGCCGGCAGAGCGACAAGCGGTGCCGGTATCGCATTGGTTTTTTCCGCCGCCTTGCAGATATCCGCAATGACGCAGTGCTCGCATTCGGGACGCCGCGCCTTGCAGCAATAGCGCCCATGCAGGATCAGCCAGTGATGCGCATGGTAGAGATAATGGTCCGGAATGATCCGCATCAGCTGATCCTCGACCTCGTCCGGGGTTTTCCCCGGCGCAAGACAGAGCCGGTTGCCGATCCGGAAAATATGCGTATCCACCGCCATGGTCGCCTGGCCGAATGCCATCGACAGGACCACATTCGCCGTCTTGCGCCCGACGCCCGGCAGGGTGACCAGTTCCTCGCGCGTGCGTGGCACTTCGCCGCCGAAATCGGCAATCAGCTTTTCGCTGAGCGCGATCACGTTCTTCGCCTTGTTGCGGTAGAGTCCGATGGTCTTGATATAGTCGCGAACCCGCTCCTCGCCCAGTGCCACCATTTTCTCCGGTGTGTCGGCAACGGCAAACAAGGCGCGCGTTGCCCTGTTGACGCCCACATCCGTCGCCTGCGCCGAGAGCGCCACGGCGACGACCAGCGTAAAAGGGTTGACATGTTCCAGCTCGCCCTTCGGCTCGGGACGCTGGATGGAGAACCGCCGGAAAATCTCTTCGATCTCGTCTCCGCTATAGGCCGTCTTCGGCTTTGCTCCGGCGCGGCCGACTGTCGCGGGGCGGGCTTTCACGGAAGATGTCACCGTTTTTGGTTTTCCATTCGTCATGACGCATCTATAATCGGGCATCATGAGCAATGGCAACGACATCGCGCAACCCGACCAGCCGGTTTTTGCAGCCGAGCTGACGCCCCACCGTTCGCTCGGGCTGCGGGCATTCAGGATATTCGCCCTCATCGCCGGGCTGATGACGCTCATTCACACCTTCGTCTTTGTCGTCATTGGCGCCTGGCCGATCGTCTTCTTCTTCGGACTTGATTTCGCGCTCCTGTTGGGTGCTTTCTGGCTGAACTACCGCTCCGCCCGTGCCCGTGAAGAAGTCAGCATATCCCGCACGGATGTTTCCATCCGCAAGGTTGCCCCGGCCGGGCAGGTGACGGAACACCGCTTCAATCCCTTCTTTGCGCGGTTCGACGTCTCGCGGCATACCGAAATCGGCATCGTCTCCATGAAGGTCAGCGATCGGCGCCGCGCGACCGATATTGGCTCTTTCCTCAACCGTGAGGACCGTGAAAGCTTCGCTGCGGCCTTTGCCGGCGCACTGGCTACCGTGAAACGCCGGTAGAGACAAGAATCGGGTGGCTGGCGCGGGCTTCTATGCGCTATCTCTTTGCCCAAGGAGATAGACCATGACCATCATGAGATCCATTGCGTCCGATATCACGCCGGAGGGCAGCGATTACGACACCGTCAGTCGTGTTGTCGAGATGCTGACGGAAAACTACCGCGACCAGCCGTCGCTGGAGACAATCGCAGGCGAACTCGGCCAGTCGCCGACCCAGCTGCAGAAAACCTTCACCCGTTGGGCCGGGCTCTCGCCGAAAGCATTCCTGCAAGCCGTCACGCTCGACCATGCCAAGCGACTGCTGCGCCAGGAAGAGCTTCCGCTGCTGGAGACGAGCCTTGAGCTTGGCCTGTCCGGCCCAGGCTGTCTGCACGATCTCTTCGTCACGCACGAGGCCATGTCGCCGGGCGAATGGAAATTGCGCGGCGGCGGGCTTACCATCCGCTACGGCTTTCATCCCAGTCCCTTCGGTGTGGCACTCGTCATGATCACGGAGCGAGGTCTGGCCGGTCTCGCCTTCAATGACGCGGGGCGCGAGAAAGCGAGCTTCGACGATATGGCCGGCCGTTGGCCGAATGCCGGTTTTGTCGAGGACAGTGCCGCGACCGCCGCCTATGCCGCCCGGATTTTCGATCACCGGCAATGGCGCTCTGAAGAGCCGTTGCGCGTCGTGCTGATCGGCTCGGATTTCCAGATCCGCGTCTGGGAAGCGCTCCTGAAAATTCCAATGGGCAAGGCCGTCACCTATTCCGACATCGCCAGCGGTATCGGCCAGCGCACCGCCTCGCGCGCCGTTGGTGCCGCTGTCGGCCGCAATCCGATCTCCTTCGTCGTGCCCTGCCACCGCGCACTGGGCAAAAGCGGCGCGCTGACCGGCTACCACTGGGGCCTGACGCGCAAACGGGCCATGCTTGGCTGGGAAGCAGGAAAAGTTTGAGGGAGCTACCGGTCAAACTTACCGCGCCGCTTCCACCGGCGAGGCGTCGCCTCGATCCGCAAGTTCCACCAGGATGAACGAACTGACGCCGGCAATCAGGAAACCGGCTGCCAGGTTTGTGGTCGATCCATCATAGAAGCTGCCGATTGCGACGGCAAACAGGGTGGCGACAAGGCTCGACCCCGATGCAATCAGCGATGCGCCCAAGCCCGCCACTGCGCCAAGGGAGCGCATCGCCATCGCGTTCAGATTGCCGAACAGGACGCCGATGGCGAAGAACGCCAGGAACCCGAACATCATCAGGCCGACTAGAGGCAGGTGCCCGTTCCACAGCAGGGACGAAAGCAACATCAGAAAACCGGCCGATACCAGTCCGATGAAGGCTGCACGCGCCATGGCATCCATCCCAAACCGCTGCACGAGCTTTGCATTGAGAAACGAGGCAAGTCCTATCCCCGTGGCCAGCACAGCAAAATAGAAGGGGAAGGTCTCCTCGACCCCGTAGATGTCAAAGAACAGATCGGCGGCTGTGCCGAGATAGAGCAGTTGTGCTCCGAACACGATCCCGGTTGCGACGATCAGCAATGTCACGCGGCGCTTCGACAGAATGCGCCGGCCGTTCGCGAGCAGCAGTCGTGGACGGAAGGGGATGCGTTTTTCGGCCGCCAATGTTTCCGGTTGCCGCATCGTCAGCCAAAGGCCGAGCAGCGCCGCCATGGCGAGATAGACAGCGAACACAATGCGCCATCCCGCAACAAAAATCACGCCCTGCGCCAGGGCAGGGGCCAGCATCGGCACAAGAATGAAGAGCGTGAACATGAGCGACATGACACGCGCCATGGCGTCTCCCTCGAACTGATCGCGGATCATGGCGCGCGTTGCGATCTTCGGCCCGGACACACCCACGCCCTGAAGGAACCGGCCGAGAAGAACCATTTCAAGCGATCCCGCCAGCATGGCGGTCATGGTTCCCACAGCATAGACGCCAAGGCCAAGCAGCAGGGCCTTCTTGCGCCCCATTGCGTCGGACAATGGCCCCAGGGCCAGTTCACCGAACGCCATGCCCAAAATGAAGATCGAAATGATGTGCTGGGTGGACAGCGGCGGTGCGACGCCAAGTTCCCAACCGATCTGGCGCAGCCCAGGCAACAGCGCGTCGATGCTGATGGAGGTCAGCGAGGTCAGGAGAGCATAGAGGGCAATACGTTCGCGAAAACTGATGGAAGAGGTCATAGGGTAAATAGCCCTGCCGCGGTCACGTAAACCGCTGCTGCTCCAATCGCAAAACTCGAAGTCCTGCGATTGAATTCGATATGGTGACACCCCGGTATCCGGCCAAGACTGTCCGCGCGCTTAACGCAGGAGGGAGCTAGTGCGCCCCGGACATGTCGCCCAGAACCTCCTTGGACGCCACGGTCGAATCGGCATTAAGCGTGTAAACCATCGGCACGCCGGTGGCGAGATTGAGCTTCAGGATCTCTTCCTTGGTCAGCCGGTCGAGCACCATGACCAGCGAGCGCAGGGAATTGCCATGGGCGGCCACCAGCACCTTCTCGCCTCTCAGCACGCGCGGCAGGATCTCGGTCAGGTAATAGGGCCATACGCGGGCGCCGGTATCGCGCAGGCTCTCGCCGCCCGGCGGCGGGATGTCATAGGAACGGCGCCAGATATGCACCTGCTCCTCGCCCCATTTGGCACGGGCATCGTCTTTGTTGAGGCCGGAGAGGTCGCCGTAGTCGCGTTCGTTCAGCGCCTGGTCCTTGATCGTTTCGAGATCCGGCTGGCCGAGATTTCCCAGGATGAGCTTCAACGTATGCTGCGCACGCGTCAGCACGGATGTGAAGGCGACGTCGAACGTAATGCCGTAGTCGGCCAGCGCCTTGCCGCCGGTATTGGCCTCCTGAATACCGAGTTCGGTCAGGTCGGGATCCTTCCAGCCGGTGAACAGGTTCTTCAGGTTCCAGTCGCTCTGGCCGTGACGCACGAGGACGAGGGTGCCGCTCATTTTTTCTCTCCGCTTTAGGGTGGTTCAGGACAGCCCGAGCACATCGAGCATGGAATAAAAGCCGGGTTTCTTGTCGCGCGCCCAAAGGGCGGCGGTGACGGCGCCGCGGGCAAAGATGCTGCGGTCGGTCGCGCTGTGGGACAGCGTCACCTGCTCGCCTTCGCCGGCCAGAATCACGGAATGCTCGCCGATGACGGAGCCGCCGCGCAAGGTGGCAAAGCCGATCGTGCCTGCAGGCCGCGCGCCCGTATGGCCGTCACGCACCCGAACCGAGTTCTCGGTGAGCGACACGGCGCGACCCATCGCAGCCGCTTCTCCGAGAAGCAAGGCGGTTCCCGAGGGCGCATCGACCTTGTGCTTGTGATGCATTTCCAGAATTTCGATGTCCCAATCGGCGGGTCCGAGCGCCCGGGCTGCCTGTTGCGTCAAGACGCCGAGAAGATTGACTCCAAGACTCATATTGCCGGATTTGACGATCCGGGCATGCCGTGCCGCCGCCTTGAAGCGCGCCTCGTCCTCGTCCGAGCATCCTGTCGTGCCGATGACATGAACGATGCGGGCCTGGGCCGCGAGTGCCGAGAAATCGACCGAGGCTGAAGGTGACGTGAAGTCGAGAACGCCTTCGGCGTCGACGAAGGCCTCAAGCGGTTGATCCGTGATGGAAATGCCGATCGGGCCAAGCCCGGCGATCTCGCCGGCATCGCGGCCGATATAGGCAGAGCCCGACCGTTCAACGGCTGCAAAGACGCGAACACCGCCCATCCCGTGGATCGTGCGGATCAGCGTCTGCCCCATCCGGCCGGCGGCGCCGACCACCACGAGTTTCATGTCCGTTCCGCTCATTCCCGCGTCCATTTCGTCACTCAGATGTCTGCATTTGCCGGGCTTTGAGGCGCACTGCCCTGCAGATTGTGCAGGCGAGCGTAGAGACCGTTTGTCCGCTGCGCAAGCGCCTCGTGCGTTCCTTCCTCAACCACAAGGCCATCCTTCATGACGATAATCTTGTCGGCATTGACGACGGTGGAAAGGCGGTGGGCGATAACGACGACGGTGCGCCCGTCCATGGCGTGATCGAGTGCCTTCTGCACGGCCGCTTCCGATTCTGTATCGAGCGCCGATGTCGCCTCGTCCAGGAGGAGGATCGGCGCCTGGCGCACCAGCGCCCGGGCGATCGACAACCGCTGGCGCTGCCCGCCGGACAGCGTGATGCCGTTTTCGCCGACCGGCGTATCGTAACCCTGAGGCTGGGCGCAGATGAAGTCATGGGCATAGGCGAGCCTTGCCGCATCCTCGACTTCCGCATCCGTCGCCTCCGGGCGGCCGTAGCGGATATTATCCCTTATGGAGCCCTCGAAGAGATAAGGTTGCTGCGAGACATAGGCGAGCCCGTTGCGCAACGATTGCTTGGTCACGCCGGCGATATCCTGTCCGTCGATGAGAATCTCGCCCTGCGTCGGGTCGTAGAAACGCGGAATAAGGCTGATCACCGTTGATTTGCCGGCCCCAGACGGCCCCACCAGCGCCGTCGTCTTGCCGCCTTCCGCAACGAAGCTCACACCCTTCAAAATCTCGTCATGGGAATTATAGGAAAACCGCACATTCCTGAATTCGACATTCGCCTGGCTGATATGAAGATCGCTCGCCTGAGCATGATCTCTTTGATGCGGCACCATATCGAGAACTTCGTAGATCATCCGGGCATTGACCACGGCCCGCTCCAGCGAGACCTGCAACCGTGCCAGTCGTCGCGCAGGATCATAGGCCATGAGAAGCGCGGTGACGAAGGCGAAAAAGGCACCCGGCTGGATGCCGTTGTAGATCGAGCGAAACGCGGCATAGGCAAGCACGCTGGCAATGGCGAAGCCGGCAAAGGTCTCCGTCATCGGCGCCGTTCGCTCGCTCAGGCGCGCGATCCGGTTGGCCCGTCTCTCGGCGCGGTCGATAATCGCCTCGACCTTGGTTCTCAGCTGCTTCTCCATCGTGAAAGCCTTGACGATGGTGATACCCTGGATCGTCTCTTGCATTGCGCCCAGCACGTGGCTGTTGATCTCGACCGATTCCCGCGTCGCCTGCTTGAGCCGCCGCGACACATAGCGAAGCCCGATCAGAAGAGGCGGCGCGATGGCGAAAACGATCAGTGTCAGCAGCCAGTCCTTGCTGAGCATCACGCCGATCAGGGCCACGAGCGTCAGGAAGTCGCGGGCAAGCGAGGTCACCGTCATGTTGAGGACATCGCGGATGCCCGAGACATTCTGGCTGATCTTGGCGGAGACCCGGGCCGAGCGCGTTTCGCTGAAATAGCCGACGCCCATCGCCATCAAATGGGAATAGAGACGCCGCTGATAGCTGGCCACAATGCTGTTGCCGATCTTGGACAACGCCACCGCCTGGCCGTAGGTCGCAAAGCCGCGGACCACGAAGGCGACGAAAATCGCCGCGCAGATGTAAAGGACGATGTCGGCCCGCTTGTTGGCAAAGGCCTCGTTGACCACAGATTCCATGATCCAGGCGGTAAAGGCCGTGGAGGCGGCGACGAGCGCTAGGCAGGCGATGGCAAAGGCGTAGCCGCGAATATGGGCGCGCCCGTTTTCGGCCATGACCCGCTTGAGCACGCTGGTGATCGTGTCGCGGTCCAGGGGAGGCAGCTTTGTTTTTGCTTGTTTCAAGCCGGTGTCCTTGAGCGCGGCGTCTGCTGACTGACGCCTGTGGCGGCTCTATAGTCGCTTGACAGCACTTTGGCGAGTCTTGCGCCGCCTGCGCCGCCTAACTTCTCCAGCGGCGTCCCTCCGTTGCCACACCGAAACGGGACGGTGTTCGGGCATAGGCGGCAAGTCCTGACAAAGCAGCCGTCGGATGCGTAACGACGAAGGTCGGCATGCTTTTCAGCAAAAGAGAATGCGGAGCCTTATCTTCGAAGGCGGCGCGAAACGCGGGTTTCTTGAGGGCTGGAAGGATCTTCTGCGAGATGCCGCCGGCAAGGAATACGCCGCCGCGGGCCATGAAGATCATCGCCATGTCGCCGGCCACGCGCCCGAGATAGGTTGAAAACAGCGAAATGGTCTCGACAGCTTCCGCATCCTGTCCCGCAAGCGCCTGGGACGAGACGGCGGCAGGATCGGCGAGATGCGGATCGCGCGCCGATGATTCGCACACCGCCCGGTAGATGTTCATGATGCCGCGGCCGCAGAGCAGTTGCTCAGCCGAGATGCGGCCTTCGATCGGCTCGAGAAACGGCCAGATTTCGTGATCGCGCTCGGTGCGCGGCCCAACATCGACATGGCCGCCTTCGCCGGGAACCGGGATCCAGGCGTGCTGCGCATGAACCAGTCCTGCGACGCCGAGACCCGTACCGGGGCCGAGAACGGCGCAGGACGCCGATGGGAGAATGCTGCCGGGACCGATCTGCTCGCGGCCGTCCTCGCCGATGGCGGTGATTGCCAGTGCCTGCGCTTCGAAGTCGTTGATGATGATCACGTCTTCCAGCGAGAGCGCCGTCAGCATGTCCTTCGGCTTGATCACCCAGCCGGCGTTCGTCAGCGGGATATCGTCACCCTTCACCGGCCCGGCAACGGCGATGATGGCCGAGCGCGGCTGCACCGATGTTTTGTCGAGAATGCTGGTCTGCAGCGCCTCCTCGATGCTTTCGTAATTCGTCGTTGGAATGATCGGAAAGAGCTTCGGTTCGGCGTATGCATCGACGAGCAGTGCAAAACGCGCGTTGGTTCCGCCGATATCGCCGATCAGGATCGGAAAGGTGAGGCCGCTGTCAGTGTCTGAGGACATGGGGGTTCCGTTGGATCGTGCGAAGACGTGAGCTAGCTGTATCAGGGCAAGCTGTATCAGGGATGGTGGAAGTCGATCAACTGTTCCGCAGTCGCCCGGTTGAGCGCCATCGGGATATCGTAAACAGTCGCAAGCCGCATCAGGGCCTTGACGTCGACATCATGCGGCATCGCGGTCAGGGGGTCGGTGAAGAAGATCAGCATGTTGACTTCGCCGGTCGCGATCAGGGCACCGATCTGCTGGTCGCCGCCAAGGGGACCACTTTTCAAACGGATGATGTTCAGGCTGGGACAGGCGTCCTGCACCCTGCCACCCGTCGTGCCGGTTGCAACGATCTTCCAGGTCGCGAGAAGCGTTTCGTTCGCCTTGGCGAAGGCTGCAATATCGTCCTTCTTGCGGTCATGCGCGATCAGCGCAACGCATTTCTGGTTTTCCATGTTCCGGTCTCCGGCATGCATGCATCATCGCGCTTAAATCGATTTGAAAACGTCTAGCGCAGAGACCGCCGTTTGAAAAGTACAAGGCAGACAAGGACCTTTACCGCAGCGCCGGGCGGGCGCGTGGAACGGGAATGGTATCCAGCAGGCTTTCGTCGCCAATGACCTCGCGGATGGCCTGTTCACCCGCTTGCGGCTGCTCAGCGACATAGGCCGTGCCGAAAGTAGCGGTCTGCTCGGAAGCGGCCGGTGCCGCAAGCACGGCCGAGCAGGCCCGTGGCAGATCCGACAGCGTCGTGAACCGCGGCTTCACCGGCTTCGCATCCGGATTCTTTTCAGGCTTTGCCCAAGGCTCCTTGGAAAACCACCAGGCAAGCGATTTGTCGCACCCGTCACCGCTGGTCACGGGTGCCTGCGCCTTGCATCCGGCAGCGCCGGGAGGGCAATGCATGCGGATGTGAAAATGCTCGTCGTGTCCGTACACGGGCCGCACCTTGCCAAGCAGCGAGCGGTCGCCCTGCCAGGTCTCGCAAAGCTTCTTCTTGATCGCCGGGTTGACGAACACCCGCTCCACCTGCGGATAGCGCGCGGCCTGCATGACGAGATTGGCATGGGTCGGCGTCCAGCGCCTGGAATTCACGGTCAGGAATTTCGTCTTGTCGAGCATGGAGGTGAACGGCATGTCCTCGCGCTGCTCGACGGTGAGTGGTTGGGCGGGCTTGGGTGTAAACCAGATGTCGGCGTCAAGACCGATCTGGTGCGAGGCATGGCCGGTCAGCATGGGTCCGCCCCGTGGCTGGGAGATGTCGCCAATCAGGATGCCAGATCCCCAGCCGAGCCGGACCGCATCCTGGGAGAAGGACTCCAGCAGCGAAATCATAGCGGGATTGCCCCAGCGCCGGTTGCGCGACAGCCGCATCGCCTGCCAGGTTGGCCCATCCGTCGGAATGGCGACGGCTCCGGCCATGCAGCCCTTGGCATAGAAGCCGATCGGCGCCGGCGCGGAATTGCTAGGCAACTGGACTTTGCCGAAAAGCTGCTTGGCGGGCGTGTCCTGCGCAAACGCGGTATCGCCGGCAACAACACCGAGGCCGATCAAGGCCGCCAGTGCCAGCGACAGGGAATGTCGAGAGAAAATGATGCGTGCCGCCATGATGTCCTGTCCCATGCCGCCGTTCGGCGGCGAGCTGCTGTCCGATGGTGACACACCGTCTTTGCGTCAGCCTTGCGAAGGCGCGATGGTGAACCAAAAAAAATGCCCGATTTGAGGCGCCGCCTGTCTTTTGACCGCATTTTGCCTATTCTGGTTTCAAACGGGAAAAAAGGGAAAGCTGAATGCGGCGATTTCACATGAGTTCGAAGATAATTCTGGTCTGCACGACGATCGTCGCCGCGCTCGTTGCGGCAAACGCAAACGCCCAGGAGCCGGTATGGCGCAGCGGTACGGCAACGGTCGGCGAGCTGAAGTACCAGGATGGTTTTGCACGCTTCGACTATGTCAATCCTGACGCGCCCAAAGGCGGCAATGTCAGTCTCACGGCGATGGGGACCTTCGATACCCTGAACTCTTTGCTTGCGAAGGGCGAAATTGCCGCCGGAATGGCCTCGCCGCCTGCCAACAATCTCGTCTACGAACGGCTGATGACGCCGTCACTGGATGAAATCGCCTCCGACTACGGACTGCTCGCGGAAGCGATTGCCTACCCTGACGATTTCGGCTTCGTGAAATTCCGTCTTCGCCCGGAGGCAAAATGGGCTGACGGGCAGCCGGTAACCCCCGAGGACGTGATCTTCAGCTTCGACAAGACGAAGGAGCTCGATCCGCAAAAGGAGTTCTACTACAAACATGTCACCAAAGCCGAGAAAACCGGCGAGCGGGAGGTGACGTTCAGCTTTGACGAGAAGAACAATCGCGAACTCCCGAAGATCGTTGGCGAGCTTCTGATCGTTCCGAAGCACTGGTGGGAAGGCAAGGACGCCAAGGGCGTCCAGCGGGATATCTCCAAAACCACTTTGGAGATCCCCATGGGTTCAGGCCCCTACAAGATTGCTGCGATGAGCCCCGGCTCGACCATTCGCTACGAACTGCGTGACGACTATTGGGGCAAGAACCTCAACGTAAATATCGGTCAGAACAATTTCGGGTCCTACACCTATTCCTACTATGCGGATCTGGACGTCGCATTCGAGGCGTTCCGGTCCGGCAACGCCGATTATTGGTGGGAAAATTCCGCGCGCCGCTGGGCGACATCCTACAAGTTTCCTGCCGTGGCCGACGGCCGCATCAAGCTGGAAGTGCTCGATAATGATTACCGAAGCAGCGGCGTGCTCGTCGGCTTCATTCCAAATCTGCGGCGCGAAAAGTTCAGGGATCCCCGTGTTCGCGAAGCGCTGAACTACGCCTTCGATTTCGAGGAACTCAAGCGGACGATCTTTTACAATCAGTATGACCGCATCAACAGCTACTTCTTTGGCTCCGAGCTTGCCTCAAGCGGCCTGCCGCAGGGACGGGAGCTGGAAATCCTCAACGAATTGAAGGATCAGGTTCCGCCCGAAGTCTTCACAACGGAATACAAGAACCCCGTTGGCGGCGACCAGAAGCGACAGCGCGACAATCTGCGTCAGGCAATCGCGCTCTTCAAGGCAGCCGGATACGAGCTGAAGGGCAACCGGATGATCAATTCCAAGACCGGTGAGCCCTTCGGTTTCGAGATCCTGCTGAATGGACCGACGATCGAAATCGTTGCTTTGCCATTTGCCCAAAGCCTGAAAAAAATCGGCGTCAACGTGACGGTGCGGACGGTGGATGCGTCGCAATTCACCAATCGCTGGCGCTCCCGCGATTTCGACATGATCTATCAGGGATGGGGCCAATCCTTGAATCCGGGCAATGAGCAGGCGGAATACTGGGGTTCCGCATCCGCTGAACGCGATGGGTCGCAGAATTATGCCGGGATCAGCGATCCGGGCATAGACGCCCTCATCCGTCGTGTAATCTTCGCCAAGAATCGGGACGACCTGATTGTCACGACGAAGGCTCTCGACCGGGTTCTGCTGGCGCATCATTTCGTCATTCCCAGCTACACCGGGCGCTATTCGCGCATCGCCTATTCGCAACGACTCCAGCGGCCGGTTGATCTGCCCAAATATTCCGTCGGGTTTCCTGATATCTGGTGGTCGAACTCTGCCACATCTCAATGAAAGCCTTGCGCAGGGCTCGGTGTCTACTCCAAATGCAGTGGAAACGAATCAGGCGGATGCCCGCACCGGGCGCCTTCTAGGAGATGAGCGGATTGATGGAAAACGGGTACCATGCCGGGCGGGAACGGGTTGCTGCCGATAGCGGCAGACGGGAGCGTCGCTGATGGGTGCCTATATCCTGCGGCGCCTCCTCCTGATGATCCCGACGATCGTTGGGATCATGGCGATCTCGTTCGCTGTCATCCAGTTTGCGCCGGGCGGTCCGGTCGAGCAGGTGATTTCCGATCTGACCGGCGCCAATCAGGGCGGTGACCGTCTGTCCGGCGGTGGTGGCGATCTGGGTGCGCAGCCCCTGGGTGACGAATCCTCCGGCCGGTATCGCGGCGCCCAGGGGCTCGATCCGGAATTCATCGCCAAGCTCGAGAAACAGTTCGGCTTCGACAAGCCGCCGCTGGAGCGGTTCGGCCAGATGATGTGGAACTATATCCGCTTTGATTTCGGCGAGAGCTTCTTCCGCAACACCTCCGTCATCGATCTCATCCTCGACAAGATGCCGGTATCGATCTCGCTCGGGCTCTGGATTCTGGTTTTTTCCTACGCGATTTCCATACCGCTCGGTATCCGCAAGGCGATTTCCGACGGTTCTGTTTTCGACATCTGGACTTCAGGTATCATCATCGTCGGTTACGCCATTCCGAGCTTCCTGTTCGGCATTCTGCTGATTGTGCTGTTTGCCGGCGGCTCCTTCTTCGACTGGTTTCCCCTGCGCGGCATCGTTTCGGATGATTTTGCCCAGTTGAACTGGTGGCAGAAGATCCTCGATTATTTCTGGCACATGACCCTGCCGCTGATCACGCTGCTCATTTCCGCCTTTGCCACGACGACGCTGCTTACCAAGAATTCCTTCATCGACGAGATCAAGAAGCAGTATGTGACCACGGCGAGGGCCAAGGGTCTGACGGAACGGCAGGTTCTCTACGGTCACGTCTTCCGCAATGCAATGCTCATCATCATTTCCAGCTTTCCGGCCGCCTTCATTTCGGCCTTCTTCACCGGCTCGCTGCTGATCGAATATATCTTCTCGCTCGATGGCCTGGGACGTCTCGGCTACGACGCCGTGGTCAAGCGCGACTATCCCATCGTCTTTGCCACGCTCTACATTTTTTCGCTGATGGGGCTGCTCGTCAGTCTCCTGTCGGACCTGATCTATACCTGGGTGGACCCGCGCATCGATTTTGACAGGAGGGATGTCTGATGACCGATATCGTCTCCACCGATCCGGCGTTGACTACCGCAAAGCCGGGCCGTCTTTCGCCGATCAATTACCGCCGCTGGCAGAATTTCCGTGCCAACGGCCGTGGCTACTGGTCGTTCTGGCTCTTTCTTGCGCTGTTCGGGCTCAGCCTCTGCGCCGAGTTCATCGCCAATGACAAGCCTGTTCTGGCCTCCTACAAGGGCGAGATCCTCGTGCCCGTGCTGGTGAATTACCCGGAAGAGAAATTCGGCGGCTTTCTTGCCGAGACCGACTATCGGTCGGATTATATTCGCGACGAGATCAATGCCAATGGCTGGATGATCTGGCCGCCGATCCGATATTCCTACCAGACCGCCAACTCCAACATCCCGCACTCCGCGCCGACCCAGCCTTTCTGGCTGATGGACAAGGGGGAGCGCTGCTCGGGTTACGCCGAGGGCGACGCCGATCCCAATTGCACGCTTGGCAATCTCAATTGGCTCGGCACCGACGATCAGGCCCGCGATGTCGCGGCACGGATGATCTACGGCTTTCGGATCTCGGTACTGTTCGGCCTGATCCTGACCATTCTGTCCGCCCTCGTCGGCGTCTCCGCCGGTGCGGTTCAGGGCTATTTCGGCGGCTGGACGGACCTTATCATGCAGCGCTTCATCGAGATCTGGTCGTCGATGCCGGTGCTCTACATCCTGCTGATCATTGCGGCCATCCTGCCGCCCGGCTTCTTCGTGCTGCTCGGCATTATGCTTTTGTTCTCCTGGGTCGGCTTTGTCGGCATCGTCCGGGCCGAATTCCTGCGCGCCCGGAATTTCGAATATGTGCGTGCCGCCCGGGCGCTCGGCGTCGGGAACGGCACGATCATGTTCCGGCACCTGCTGCCCAATGCCATGGTGGCCACCCTGACCTTCCTGCCCTTCATTCTCTCCGGCTCGATCACCACGCTCACCTCGCTCGATTTCCTCGGCTTCGGCATGCCGCCGGGATCTGCTTCGCTTGGCGAACTGATCAGCCAGGGAAAGTCGAACCTGCAGGCGCCCTGGCTCGGCCTCACCGCCTTCGTCGTCATGTCCGTCATGCTTTCGCTGCTGATCTTCGTCGGTGAAGCCGCGCGCGACGCCTTCGATCCGAGGAAGACCTTCCGGTGAGCGCAACGATGAACGATACGCTTCTGTCCGTCCGCAATCTTTCGGTGGCCTTCCACCAGGGCGGCAAGACCTCCGTGGCCGTGGATGACGTCTCCTTCGACATCAGACGCGGCGAGGTCGTGGCCCTGGTCGGCGAATCCGGTTCGGGAAAATCCGTTTCGGCCAACTCGATCCTGAAGCTCCTGCCCTATCCGGCGGCGAGCCATCCGGGCGGCGAGATTATCTTTAACGGCAAGGACCTGATGAAGGCCTCGGACGCGGATCTGCGTGCGGTCCGCGGCAACGACATCACCATGATCTTCCAGGAGCCGATGACCTCGCTCAATCCGCTCCATTCGATCGAGCGGCAGATTGCGGAAATCCTGGAACTGCATCAGGGACTGACGGGGCTTGCCGCCCGCACGCGCGTGCTTGAACTGCTCAACCAGGTGGGAATCCGTGAGCCGGAGAAACGGCTCGCCGCCTATCCGCATGAACTCTCCGGCGGCCAGCGCCAGCGGGTGATGATCGCCATGGCGCTTGCCAACCGGCCCGAGCTTCTGATCGCCGATGAGCCGACCACGGCGCTCGACGTGACAGTGCAGGCGCAGATCCTGGCGCTTCTCAAGGCGCTCAAGGACGAGCATGGCATGTCCATGCTGTTCATTACCCACGACCTCGGCATCGTCCGCAAGATCGCCGACCGGGTCTGCGTCATGACCAAGGGCAAGATCGTCGAGGCCGGCCCGACCGCCGAGATTTTCGCCAATCCGCAGCACGCCTATACGCGCCATCTGCTCGCAGCCGAGCCGAAGGGCGCGCCGCCTACGTCCGACCTGTCCAAGCCCGTGGTCATGGAAGCCACGGATATGAAAGTCTGGTTCCCGATCAGGGCGGGCTTCCTTCGCAAGGTGGTCGATCACGTCAAGGCCGTCGATGGCATCGATCTGACTCTGCGCGCCGGCCAGACGCTCGGCGTCGTCGGCGAATCCGGCTCGGGAAAGACGACGCTCGGCCTCGCGCTGACCCGGCTGATCTCCTCGAAGGGCCGCGTCGGTTTCATCGGCAAGGACATATCCGGCTATTCGTTCAAGGAAATGCGGCCCTTGCGCAACCGGATGCAGATCGTCTTCCAGGATCCGTTCGGCTCGCTCAGTCCCCGCATGGCGATCAGCGACATTGTCGGCGAAGGCCTCGAAGTGCACGAGCCATCCTTGTCGGACCAGCAAAGGGACGCCCGTGTCGCGGCGGCGCTGGAGGAAGTCGGCCTCGATGCCGCCACCCGCTGGCGCTATCCGCATGAATTCTCCGGCGGCCAGAGACAGCGCATCGCCATCGCCCGCGCCATGGTCCTGAAGCCGCAATTCGTCATGCTGGACGAACCGACCTCGGCGCTCGACATGAGCGTGCAGGCGCAGGTGGTCGATCTGCTGCGCGATCTGCAGACAAAACATGCGCTGGCCTATCTCTTCATCAGCCACGACCTCAAGGTGGTGCGGGCGCTTGCCAACGACATGATCGTCATGCGGCTTGGCAAGGTGGTGGAGCAGGGACCGTCCGAACGGATCTTCACCGCACCGCAGGAAGATTATACCAAGGCCCTGATGGCGGCCGCCTTCGACATCGAAGCCGTCCCCGTTCCCCCCGTCCGCCAGTAGAGTGTATCATGCCGCATAAGAGCCCCATTATCATCGACCTGAAATTTATTCCCCTGGAGGTGATGCAGGCATTGAAGGGCGCATTTTCAGGACGGGAGGTCATCAATCTGGCCGATGTCGAACATGTGCGGCGCGACCTGCGCGGCATCGACTATGCCGTCGTCTGGAAATCCGCGCCGGACCTGTTTTCACGCGCGCCGGACCTGAAGGTGGTCTTTTCAGGTGGCGCGGGCGTCGATCACGTCCTGACGCTTCCCGGTCTCCCCGATGTGCCTCTGGTCCGCTTCGTTGATCGCAGCCTGACCACCCGGATGAGCGAATGGGTCGTCATGAACTGCCTTCTGCACCTGCGCCAGCACCGCGCCTACGAGGCGCGCGCCAAGGCCCATGTCTGGGAGGATCTCAGCCAGCCGGAGGCCGCGGATGTCACGGTCGGCGTCATGGGGCTCGGCGTGCTGGGGCAGGACGCAATCAAAAAGCTTGGCGTCCTGGGATTCAGGACGGTGGGCTGGTCGCGCTCCAAAAAGGCGATCGATGGCGTTGAGACATTTTCAGGTGGGGAAGGGCTGGAGGCGTTTCTGGGACAGACGGATTTCCTCGTTGGCCTCCTGCCCTTGACCGACGAGACACGCGGCATTTTCAATGCGGGCCTCTTTTCGAAGCTGAGCCGCTCGGGGCCGTTCGGTGCGCCGGTTTTCATCAATGGCGGCCGCGGCGGCAGTCAGGTGGAGGCCGACTTACTGGCGGCGCTCGCCTCGGGTGTCCTGCGGGCGGCGTCTCTCGACGTCTTCGAGCAGGAGCCGCTTTCAAGGGACAGTCCATTTTGGGACATGGAAAATGTCTATGTCACGCCGCATGTGGCGGCATCCTCCGATGTCAGGGCATTGTTTTCCCATGTCGAGCATCAGATCGCCCGCTTCGAAAGCGGGCAGCCGCTGGAATATCTGGTGGACCGGAGCGCCGGCTACTGATCAGGGCCGGCGGAAGCCCGTGGGCTGGCCGTAGAGCCAGCCGATCCGGCGGATCGCATCGTCCAGTCCCTCGCGCGAAACATTCATGGTATGGCCGTTGGCATGCAGCAGCGTTTTTTCATCTTCCATGATGGCGACATGGCCCTTCCAAAACACAAGGTCGCCGCGCTGCAGGGCGTCGCGCGTAATTTCTGCGCCTAGCCTCTCTGCCTGCATATCCGCATCGCGTGGCGCGGGACGACCCACCATCATCATGGACAGTTGCACCAGGCCGGAGCAATCAATGCCGAAGCCGGAACGGCCGCCCCAAAGATAAGGCGTCTCCAGGAACCGTGTGGCAATCGACACATAGTCGCCAGCCAGCGGCTCGCCAACGGGCGCGCAATGATTGGCGATGATCGCCTCACCGCCTTCCAAGAGGAAATAATGTGTGCCGCGCGTGTTGCGCTCATCGACGACCACGATCCGGCTTCCCATGGACAGGGAGCGAACGGTCGGGAACCTCAGGTCCGCCCAGGAATAGACGAAGGTGCGCGGCGCCGTCACGATATGGGTCACGCTGCGCTGGACGGGCAGAACGGCATAATCCGGGACATAGCCGACATAGCCGTCGAAATCCGCCTTGACCCAGGCCCAACCGGAATCGACGTCAAGGACGTGGACTGTCTCGCCCAAAAGCAGCTCCGTGTCGGTGCCGCAGGACAGATCCGGCTTTGACCGCAATTGCACGAGCGGGACACAGACGAGACCAGGAGAGCCGGTCACATAGTTGCCGGCCTCGACAATGCCGCGCAGGCGCTCTTCGGCAAGATCGGTGCGATAGGCGTTCAGCCTGCGGTCTGGAAGATCGGACATGAGGCCTCAAATAGAAAGTTTGCGTCCCTGATCAATGATCAGATCGCCGAGTTTTTCAAGATAAAGTGCGCCATCGACGGTGCGTTTGATGAGAACGTTGCGGCGATCGCGTTCGTCTCGGGTGCGCGAGACAAGGCCGAGTTCGCCCATGGTGTCGAGCGCGCGGGTGACCACCGGTTTGGTAACGCCGAGAATGCCGGCGAGCCCCCGAACGGTATGCGGTGGCGGCAAAAGATAGATTTGCAGAAGAATCGACATTTGCCGCAGTGTCAGGTCATGCCTGTCGACCCGCACCTGCTCCAGCGAAACCGCGTGCCAGAGGGTCAAAGCCTGGGTAGCTGAAAGTTCGACCGGCATGCAGGGAGCCCTATGTCCAGAAAGCGTCAGCGTAAACCATGGATCGTTACGGAAGCGTTTCTGTTGCGACGGATTGCGCTCAAAGCCGGGCCAGGGCTTTTTCCACCTTCGCCAAATGTGCAGCCCGCTGCGCCGGCCTCACGCGGTCCATATCGTGCAGCGACATCATCCTGAACCGCACATCTTTCGCGCAGAATGCCGCTATGCCGCGTTTGAGCAGGCGTTTTACAGGATTCCCCATGTAAAGCCTGACGACCCACCAGGGTGATCCTGTCGTCGTCAATGCCCAGAAGATCTTGATATGGGTGAGGCGCGGCACGATGCGTCCGCCGGCAGAATCATGGTTGAAGGCGACGCCCGGCGCAAAGACCCTATCGAAAAAGCCCTTGAGGATGGCCGGAAAGTTGAACCACCACTGCGGGAAGACAAGCACGAGACCGTCGGCGGCACGCAACCGTGCAACACTCGTTTCCACGTCTGAAACATCGTAGGGGACATCGAAATAGCCCTGGCGCTCTGCCTTGCTCAGCCTGGGATCGAAATCTTCCTGATAAAGATCGAGAAGATCGACGCTGTGACCATTCCGTTCCAGCGTCGCTTTTGCAACTGCGGCGACGCTCGCGGCAAAGCTGTCTGCCAAGGGATGGGCGAGAACGAGCAGGATGTGCATGATGTACGGCCTAGAATAGGCTCCCCTGCTTCGGTGGGCTCTGAGCCGATCTCTCGGGACGCTTTCGCGTCGGTTGCGCAGGCGCCGCGCCGCCCTCGGTAGTCACCGCATCGACCGTGCCATCAGCGAATTGGATGGCGATCGCTTGATGAATGACAAGACCTGACGCCGCCTTGACCGGCGCGCCCTCCGCGTCCCGCACCAGCGCATAGCCGCGCTTCAGCACATTGCGATAGGAAAGGGATTGAAGAATGCGGTCCTGTGCGGCAACCTCTCCGCGCCAGCGGCGCAGATCGGCAGCAAGGGCGACGTCCGCCTTGCCCATCAGATTGGCCACACGATCCTGCAGCCGTTCGATCTGACCGGACAGCCGTCCGGGCGATGCCCTCAGGGCCGCATCCGCAGCGGCAATCCGTGACGCCGATGTCTGAAGCTGGCGCTCGACGCAGCGCTCTGCCCGGTTCATTCGCTCGGCCAGCCTCTGCCTCCGGTCGATAATCCGGCTCGTCAGCACGTCCGGCCGCAAATGCACCGAAGTACGCTCGAACAGCCGGCGCTTGTTGGCCGTGTTCGTCTCAAGTGCGCGCCCAAGCCGCGTCGAAGCTTCGTCGAAGCGGCGGCGGGGCAGGGCCAGCAATTGGTCGAGAGACGGAAGCGCGCGTGTCAGAGCCCGGACATTCTGGCGGCGATTGTCCATCTGGCGCGACACCGCGCCCTTCAGCCGTGCGGAAAGTGCCGAGAGGTTCGCCTCCAGATCGGCTTTTACGGGCACCGCCATTTCGGCCGCTCCCGTCGGCGTCGGTGCGCGCTGGTCGGCGGCATAGTCGATCAACGTCCAATCCGTTTCATGCCCAACGGCCGAAATCAGGGGGATGCCCGAGTTTGCCGCCGCCCGCACCACGGCTTCATCGTTGAAGCTCCAGAGGTCCTCAAGGCTGCCGCCGCCACGCGCCACGATCAACAGATCGGGCCGGGGAACCAGCCCATCGGGCGCCAAGCTGTTGAACCCGTCTATCGCCGCAGCCACCTCCTTGCCGGACCCTTCGCCCTGCACCCGAACCGGCCAAACGATGACATGCACGGGAAAACGACCGGAAATCCGGTGCAGGATATCGCGGATGACAGCCCCGGTCGGAGATGTGACCACGCCGATCACGCGCGGCATATAGGGCAGCGGTCGCTTGCGGGCCTGGTCGAAGAGACCTTCCGCGGCGAGTTTTCGCTTGCGCTCCTCGATCAGCGCCATCAGCGCGCCGGCCCCGGCCGGCTCCAGTGTTTCGATGACGATCTGATATTTCGATGAGCCCGGAAATGTCGTCACCTTGCCGGTGGCGATGACTTCCATGCCTTCTTCCGGCCGGAACTTGAGCCGGCTCATCGTCCCTTTCCAGATCACCGCATCGATGCGCGCCTTGTCGTCCTTCAGCGAGAAATAGGCATGCCCGGAGGAATGCGGGCCGCGATAACCGGAAATCTCGCCCCGCACCCGCACCTGATCGAAAGCCTGCTCGACCGTGCGCTTGATCGATCCGGACAGTTCGGAAACCGAATATTCGGCAAGGTTGGATGGGGAATCGGGTTCGAAAAGAGAGCTCATGATGATATTCTGCCGTGCCGGACCCGGGATGACCAGACGCAGGGCCATCCCTCAACAACCTTTGCCGCTGCCCTCAGGCCGAGGTCAGACCTGTTCCCAGCCATCTTTCTCGCTGGCCCGGTAGATCGCATCGATCAGCATCTGGTTTTTCTTCGAGCTTTCCAGCGGGACCACCTCTTCGTTTTCCCCCCCGGCGGCGCGGGAAAATGCCTCGACCTGCAGCTTGTATTGCCGGGCATCCTGAAAACGGAAGAGCTGGGATTGGGAGTGGTTCTGGTTGGTCAGTTCCAGTTCCTCGGCTCCGTAACGCTCGGCGTTGAACGGGGATTTCACCTCGATGAATCCTTGGTTACCGTGGAGAACCATGACCTGGCGGGCGGCAAGCTGGGTGGAAATATAAAAGCTCAGTTCGAAATCACCGAAATCGGCGCGCACGCTCGAAAACATGTCCGTGCCGAATTCAGGGTCGCGATCCGTGTTCGCCTGCACCCTCAGCGGTTCCTTGCCTGTCACGAACCGGGTGGAGATCGTTGGATAGACACCAATATCCGGCAGCCCGCCCCCGCCGAGTTCCGGCATGTTGCGCATATTGCCGGCATCGCGATTGTAATAGGTGAAAGCACCCTGGACATAGCGCAGCTTGCCAATGGCGCCGTCCTTCAGCAGAGACCGAACCTTCCGCCAGACGGGGCTGTAGGTGACCATGTAGGCTTCGGAAATCAAAACCTTGTTGCGGTCGCGGGCCGCGATCAGTGCGTCTATCTCGGTGGCCTTGAGCGAGATCGGTTTTTCGCACAGCACATGCTTGCCGGCATCGGCAGCCTTCAGCGACCATTCGACATGCTGCGACGTTGGCAGCGGAATGTAGACGGCGTCGATCAGATCGGAGGCCAGCATCTCGTCATAGGAGCCGAAGGCATGCGGCACGGAAAATCGGTCGGCCATATCACGGGCTTTGGAGAGGTTGCGGCTGGCAATGGCCGTCACGACGCAGTTTTCCGCATCCTGAATGGCGGGAACGACGAGTTCGCGGCCGATCTTGGCCGTCGATAGAATACCGAAACGCAGCATGATGTTTCCTCACTGTTTTGGCGGCACAGTATCCGCGAGGCCGGTGCCTATCAAGCGCCCGACAGCGGAATAAAATGAAGCGGAATTAAATCATCGCCGATGTGTAAAAACGCTGTACGCGCCTATCTTTGCTGGGGCAGAATTGTTCATCTCCCCGGCAACCAATCACGTCACTGGAGCCATATCATGGAAAAACGAACCCTCGGTCGGACCGGCTTGTCGATCGCGCCCCTGGTCTTCGGCGGCAATGTTTTCGGCTGGACGGCCGACGAGAAGACCTCTTTCGACCTTCTCGACGCCTTCGTGGGTGCCGGTTTCAACGCAATCGACACCGCTGATGCCTATTCCACCTGGGCTCCAGGCAATACGGGCGGGGAGTCCGAGGGGATCATCGGGCGGTGGTTGAAAAACTCCGGCCGCTCGAGAGATGAGGTGGTTCTCCTTACTAAGGTCGGATCCGAAATGGGGCCCGGCAGAAAGGGCCTCTCGGCGCGATGGATCGCTCAGGCGGTCGAGGATTCGTTGAAGCGGCTGCAGACCGACTATATCGACGTCTATCTTTCCCATTGGCCGGATCCGGAAACACCCTACGAGGAGACACTTGAGGCCTACGCCAAACTGCTTGCCCAGGGCAAGGTTCGCCATATCGGCGCCTCTAACCTCAACGCGGCACAAATGCGCGAAGCGCTGGACGTCGCTGCGCAAAACGACCTTCCACGCTATGATGTTCTGCAGCCGGAATACAATCTCTACGACCGGGCCTCCTTCGACGGCGCCTTGCGCAATCTCTGCATTGCCGAGGACATCGGCGTCATCACCTATTTCAGCCTCGCCAAGGGGTTCCTTTCCGGCAAATACCGTTCGCATCGTGATCTGGAGGGCTCGGCACGCGGCGGCGGCGTCGGCCAATATCTCGACGGGCGCGGTATGCGCATTCTCGGCGCCCTTGACGAGGTGGCAGCGGAAACCGGCAATACGCAGGCGGAAATTGCCCTGGCCTGGGTCATGGCCCGCCGCGGTGTCACGGCCCCTATTGCCAGCGCAACCACCCTGTCCCAGTTGAAGAACCTGACAAATGCCGCAACGGTCATTCTTTCCGACCAGGCCAGCCGTCTGTTGAACGAAGCCAGCGAATGACACGCAAAGGAAGACCCGATGACGCTTGTTATCCGTGACGTGAAGCCCGGCGACGAGGCGGATTGGCGGCGCCTCTGGGCCGCCTATGTCGTTTTTTACAAGGTGGCAGTGTCACCGGACGTAACGAGCGCGACATGGGGACGGATCCTCGACCCCCGGACTCCGCTCTTCATGCGCGTGGCGGAACTGGATGACCATGTTGTCGGCTTCGCCATCTGCCTGCTGCACGACGCTACCTGGGTGAAGGAGCCCGTCTGCTATCTTGAGGATTTGTTCCTTGACGAGGCCGTGCGTAGCCGCGGCATCGGCAGGGCCCTGCTTGACGACCTGGTTGCCACGGCAAAGACCAGTGGCTGGGCGCGCCTGTACTGGCATACGGACGAAGGCAACGAGACCGCACGCCGGCTCTACGACAAATATACCGAGGCCGACGGGCATGTGCGCTACAGGATGAGCTTCTAACGCCGGAAATCCGGAAAGCCGCGGTAGTGCTCGGCATGGCTGCCGGAATGGTTGCCCATCCCCTGTTTCGTCAGCAGGCCTTTTGGCTCGGCATAACTTGCAATGCGGCGGGCGGGGCATTCATGCCACTGGATATTCATCGCCCAGAGTTTGGGAAAAAAACACAGCGACGCATAGGGCAGGGTGTCGTGGATCCACCAGGCAAGCGACTGCCAGCCGTCGAGCCTGTCGCGGCGATCCCAGACCCAGGGCACGACGATGCAGGCCGTGGCTCCCATACATCCGCCCGCGTCGCGCATGTCCCAGATATGATCGGCAGCGCTTGCTGCGTTGGTCGAGCAGTTGAGCTTGTTGCGGTTTCCGAATTCGTTGACGGCGCGGCTGCGATAGCCGGAACGGATATGCAGCCTGCCGAAATGACGTTGCAGCGGTTCCAGCAGTTCCTCGCACAGCTTGGTGCCTGCGGCGATCGCCAGCGCCGGATCGTCGGGCACATTTGAAATTCCGTAGAAAGCTGCGATCTCGGAATGCAGGAAATCCCGCAGGAAGAAATTCTCCGAAAGACGGGTGCGACCCAGATCCTCCAGCGCTCTCATCGATTCAGGTTTTCGCATCTGATTTTCCTCTCCATCAGGCTGTGTCGGAACAGATCCTCAGTTGCGGGGTTACCGTAGCAACTGAAACAAACATCGGCATTTTATCTTTGGAATGCGCTTTGTAGATTAAGGAGACCAGATATGCAGCTTCCGCAGAATACGATTATTGCCGTTGCCGATGGCGAAAAGCTCAGCCTCTTTCAAAACGAAGGGGATGCTGCAAATGTGAAGCTGAGGATGATGCCGTCAACCGATATTGACAGCTCGAAAATCTCGTCCGGTGGACGCCATTCCAGCAGCGCCGCCAATCCCGATGACAGCCAGCAAAACGAAGACGGCTTCAGCTCCGGTGTCGCGGACATGCTGAACAAGCAGGTTCTGGACGGCAAGATCAAAAGTCTCGTCGTCGTGGCGGCACCGAGGACATTGGGCGAAATGCGCAAGAGTTACCATAAGTCGCTCTCAGAGGTCCTGATCGGAGAACTGGATAAGGACCTGACGGGCCACTCGTTGCAGGATATCGAGAAGGCATTGGCCGCAGCCTGAGACGCTGCCATTTTATGGACCCTTGGCTCGATCCCTAGCACCCATTAACACGAACGTCGCAGGCGGCGCCTCAGCAATTGAGGCGCCGCTTTTCATCTCATGAGCCCCGAAGTACGCCGCCGGTATTCTTTTCCACATTGGCGATGATCTTGCCGGCGAGCGCTTCAAAATCCTCATCGGTCAATGTCCGTTCTGCCGGCTGGATCACGACCTCGATCGCCACTGACTTCTTGCCTTCTCCAAGGGATGGCCCCTCGAAGATATCGAAGATATTGACGTTGGTGACCAGTCTGCGGTCAGCACTCGATGCCGCCTTCAGGATAGCGCCAGCTTCGACTGATTTTTCGACGACGAAGGCAAAGTCGCGCTTGACCGCCTGAAACGGCGAGAGCTCCAGCGCTGGCTTGGTGCGGGTGGCCTTCTTCTTCGGTTCCGGCATGGCATCGACATAGACTTCGAAGCCTGCCAGCGCGCCGGAAACATCGAGCGCCTCCAGCACCTTCGGATGAAACTCGCCGAAAGTGCCAAGGACGATCTTTGGACCGAGCTTGATCGTGCCGGAACGGCCGGGATGATACCAGGACGGTCCGCCGGCTTCGAACTGGACGTTGCCCATGGGGACGCCGCAGGCTTCAAGAACGGCGATGGCATCCGCCTTGGCGTCGAACACATCGACGGGCTTTCCGCCGCCCTTGGCCGCGTTCGACCAGGAGCGGCCCGCGCCGGCAAGCGACGCCGTGCCACGGCGGATCCCGCCGGCGACGCGCCGTTGGCCGGACGGTGTGTCGTTCTCATAGGTGCCGGACACCTCGAAGATCGCCACGTCGCCAAAACCTTTGTCGGCATTGCGCTGGGCGGCGGTGAGGAGGCCGGGCAGGAGCGAGGGCCGCATGTCGGACATATCGGCGGCGATCGGGTTGGCCAGAGAAAGCTGAGGCTTGCCGCCGCCGAAAAGCTCGGCCTGCGCCTTCGAAATGAACGACCAGGTGACCGCTTCGAGCATGCCGCGCGATGCCAACGCCCGTTTGGCAAGCCGGGTACGGATCTGCAGGGTGGTCAGGATCTTGCCGTTGACGGCGCCGAGGTTTTCGATCGGCTGCGGCTTGATATTATCGACGCCATGGATGCGCATGACTTCTTCGACAAGATCCGCCTTGCCATCGACATCCGGCCGCCAGGAGGGAACGGAGACGGACACACGGTCGCCGGAGCCTTCGACGCCGAAGCCGAGACCTTCGAGGATCGACACGGCCTCCTCAGCGCCAACCTCAAGACCCGTCAGGCGCTTGACCTCGGACACCGGGAAATCGACGATTTTGGGTGTATAGCCGGCATATCCAACCACATCGGTCTTCGCCGCCGTGCCGCCGCACATGTCAAGGATCAACTGTGTGGCGCGCTCGAGGCCCGGCACCATGTAGTCCGGATCGACGCCGCGCTCGAAGCGGTAGCGCGCATCGGTGATGATCCCGAGCGTCCGGCCGGTCTTGGCGATGTTCATCGGGTCCCAGAGCGCCGATTCGATCAGCACGTCGGTGGTGGTCTCGTCGCACCCGGAATGTTCGCCGCCCATGATGCCGCCGATGGATTCTATGCCGTTGTCATCCGCGATGACGACGTTAGCCGGCGAAAGAGTGTACTCCCGCGTATCGAGCGCCAGAACCTTTTCGCCCGCGACAGCGCGGCGGACGGTCAGGTTGCCTTTGACCTTGGCGGCGTCGAAGACGTGCAGCGGCCGCCCCTGGTCGAAGGTCATGTAGTTGGTCACATCAACCAGTGCGTTGATCGGGCGTAGGCCGATGGCAAGCAGGCGCTGCTGCATCCATTTCGGGCTCGGGCCGTTCTTGACGCCGCGCACGAGGCGAAGCGCAAAGCCAGGGCAGAGATGGGTGTCTTCGCCGAGGTCGAGCTTCACCTTGGTGGTGGTTTCACCCTCGACCGCGAAGGCCGGCTGCGGCTGCACCTTAAGCGTGCCCATGCCGGAGGCGGCAAGATCGCGGGCAATGCCGTGGATTGACGTGCAGTCCGGACGGTTTGGGGTCAGGTTGATCTCGATCATCGGATCGTCAAGCCCGGCATAAGCGGCAAAACTCGTGCCCACAGGCGCGTCATCAGGCAGGTCGATGATGCCGTCATGGCTGTCCGACATCTGCAACTCTTTTTCCGAGCACATCATGCCGCGGCTTTCGACGCCCCGGATGGTGCCGACTGCAAGCGTCACGTCGATGCCCGGAACATAGGCGCCAGGTGCGGCAAAAGCGCCGATTAGGCCGGCGCGCGCATTCGGCGCGCCGCAGACGACCTGCACCGGCGAACCCGTGCCGGTATCGACCATCAACACCTTCAGCTTGTCGGCCTGCGGGTGCTTTTCGGCCGAGACGACCTTGGCGATGACGAAGGGTTTGAACGCGGCCTTGTCGTCGACATGCTCGACCTCCAGCCCGATCGCCGTCAGGCGTTCGCAGATCTGTTCAAGCGTTGCATCGGTTTCAAGGTGGTCCTTGAGCCAGGAGAGGGTGAATTTCATGATGTCTTCTCAGGTTAGGCTATCGGTACTAGCGCTTTAATGTCGTCGATGGATAGATCTGATTTTTCAAAGCAGTCGGCACGCATAGCGCGGCGCACTTCGCAACCAGCCGTCTGACTTCGTTGGCATCGCGATTGAAGCGATTATCGTTTGTCTTTGTATAGAAACTGGACAAGGCGCCCACCTGTTGAATAACGGCGTCTGAACCGACAACGAGAAGCTCGGTCTCGGCTTGATAGTATTCCCGTCGGATATCATCGAATTTTTCGGGCGCGTCGGACATCGCCATAAACGAATTCAGATAGTTTCGGTACGCCACGCGCCTAATTTCGATGAGAGCGGATTTCCTATCAACTTTCCGTTGATATGCATAAGTGCCTACTGCTCCGGCAATGGGTAAAACAGCAATCAAGATTGGAAGCCAGCTATCCCCCACGCTTTAGGCAGCCTTCTCAGGCGCTCTCGCGCCGGGCGCTTTCACGCCCATGAACATGCTCTTCACCGAGATGCCCTCATCAACAGCCGTCCACCAAATGCCTTCATACATCAACTCGATGTCGTTCAGTTCGCTATCATTGAGTTCCGAAAGGAAGGGATACCACCAGAGAGGCGTTGCAATGACACGGCCATCGGCGAGCGCCACATGAACGTTGCCCTCAGAACACCAAGCACGCACAGGCTTCATCTCGTCGGTTTCAAAGGCCAAAGAACTCATCCCAAGCACCTACCCATTCATCACGATGTTCCGAGGCCACTTTGAGCAGCCTTGCGATTTCCTGATCACTATACCCTTTGTTCTGTGCGACTTCCAAACTCCTTAGCCAGACCTTCAGGGACTTTCCATCCTTGACAATATGAACATGTGGCGGTTCGCCGACGTCCAAGGCGTAAAACCGAAACTTGTATCCATGCCAGATCAGGAGCGTCGGCATAGGTCAGGCACTCAAACCGCCGAACAACGTCGGCATATCGAGTGGCCTGAACCCGTAATGGCTCATCCAGCGCACATCGGCGTCGAAGAAGTTTCTGAGGTCCGGCATGCCGTATTTCAGCATGGCGATGCGGTCCAGCCCCATGCCCCAGGCAAAGCCCTGGTAGACATCGGGATCGAGACCGCCGGCGCGCAAGACGTTCGGGTGCACCATGCCGCAGCCGAGGATTTCCATCCAGTCGGTGCCTTCGCCGAACTTGACGATCGGGCCGGAGGAACGGTCGCACTGGATATCGACCTCGAAGGACGGCTCGGTGAACGGGAAGAAGGACGGGCGAAACCGCATCGTCACGTCATCGACCTCGAAGAAGGTCTTGCAGAACTCTTCCAGGATCCAGCGCATGTTGGCAACGTTGGACTTGGTGTCGACGACAAGGCCTTCGACCTGGTGGAACATCGGCGAATGGGTGGCGTCGCTGTCCTGCCGGTAGGTCTTGCCGGGGATGATGATGCGGATCGGCGGCTTCTGCGCCTCCATCGTGCGGATCTGAACAGGTGATGTATGGGTGCGCAAAACCTTGCGCTCGCCGTTTGCGTCTGGATTGAAGAAGAACGTGTCATGCATCTCCCGCGCCGGATGGCCTTCGGGAAAGTTCAGCGCGGTGAAATTGTAATAGTCGGTCTCGATATCCGGGCCCTCGGCGATCGAGAAACCCATATCGGCGAAGATCGCGGTGATCTCGTCGATGATCTGGCTGATCGGATGGATGCGGCCACGCTCGGCCGGCGAGGAGCGCACCGGCAGGCTGATATCGACGGTCTCGCGGGCAAGACGCTCGGCGATGGCAGCGTCCTTGAGGGCGGACTTGCGGACGGCGATGGCGTCAAAGACGGTGTTCTTCAAGGCGTTGATGGCGGCACCACGCGTTTGCCGCTCGTCCGGGCTCATCGTGCCGAGGGTTTTCAGCAGTTCGGAGATCGAGCCCTTCTTGCCCAGCGCATTGACGCGCACGGCTTCGATCGCGGCTTCGTCACTGGCAGCGGTCACCTCGGCCAGCAGGTTGTCTTTCAGTGCTTCCAGATCGGACATGGTTCAATTCCCGTGATCGGTCAAAGAAAAACCCGCGCCAGCCGTGCCAGCGCGGGTTTCCCAAATTAAATTCCAAAAGGTTGGGAAGCGCTGGTTTACTTGACCGCGCTTTCAAACTCGTTGGTGGTGCCGGCGTCCTTGAGGTAATCCAGCGCTTTCTTGGCGGCAGCGACGAGTGCGCCGAACGCTTCCGGCTCATGGATCGCCATATCTGAGAGAACCTTGCGGTCGACTTCGATGCCAGCCTTTGACAGACCGTCGATGAAGCGGCCATAGGTCAGGCCCTGCTCGCGAACTGCAGCATTGATACGCTGAATCCAGAGAGCGCGAAAATTACGCTTGTTGACCTTGCGGTCGCGGTAGGCGAATGCCTTCGAACGGTCAACCGCGGCCTTGGCGGCGCGGATGGTGTTCTTGCGGCGGCCGTAGAAGCCCTTGGCTGCCTTGAGTGTCTTCTTGTGCTTGGCGTGAGCTGCTACGCCGCGTTTTACACGTGCCATGTCATGATCTCCTTAAAAAATCCAAAAGTGCCAGACGTCTTAAAGACCGTTGGGCAGGTAGTTCTTGATGACCTTTTTGCCATCAGGCTCTGCAAGCACCATGGTGCCACGCGCATCGCGAATGAACTTGTTGGACCGCTTGATCATGCCATGACGCTTGCCTGCGGCAGCTGCCATGACCTTGCCGGTTGCGGTGATCTTGAACCGCTTCTTGGCCGAGGATTTCGTCTTCATCTTGGGCATTTTGCTACTCCATTTTTTTTGATTACGAGATCGACTGACGAGGTCGTCTCCAGCGTAAAGAACGGCCACGGCATGCCCTGCCGGACCGTTCGGACGGCGGCTTGTAACCGAACCACCCACAAAGTGCAACGGGATTCGGAAAGCGGCCGGATTTTTCGGCCTTGTCCAGCACATGAAAGCGAAAAAGCCGCCCTTACGGCGGCTTGATCGCGTCCAGTCCTGAAATGCACGCTCACTTCGGAGCGAGCACCATCATCATCTGGCGACCTTCGAGCTTCGGTTCAGCTTCGACCTTGGCGATCGTCGTCGTGTCTTCCTTCACCTGAAGCAGAAGCTTCATGCCCAGTTCCTGGTGGGCCATTTCACGGCCTCGGAACTTCAAGGTTACCTTCACCTTGTCGCCGTCTTCGAAGAAGCGGTTCATCGCCTTCATCTTCACGTCATAGTCATGCGTGTCGATGTTGGGACGCATCTTGATCTCCTTGATCTCGATGATCTTCTGCTTCTTGCGGGCCTCGGCGGCCTTTTTCTGTGTCGAGTATTTCAGCTTGCCCAGATCAAGGATCTTGCACACCGGCGGCTCGGCATTCGGCGAAATTTCCACCAGATCGAGACCGGCTTCCTCTGCAATGCGCAGCGCCTGGTCCGTGGGGATGCTTCCGTGATTGACGCCTTCGGCATCGATGAGCTGAACCCGGAGCGACCGGATTTCCTTGTTAGAGCGGGGCCCGTCTTTTGTCGGGGCATCCGTTTTGAACGGTCTGCGAATGGTCGTACTCTCCTCGAATTGTTAAAATGTCTGGCCGACGGCCGCGCGATTTCTGGCGCTATGCCCTTCAACTGCCGCTGAACCGTCATGTGTAAATTGCTGCGGCAAAGTCAATACCACAGGTCTTTGTGAAAATCACCACCTGTCGGGTGCTGCAAAAATCTGTTTTAGAAGAAATTCGAGAGATCTTAGCGCTTCACGGGAGAAACAACCGATGTCCTTGCCAGTTCAAGGCCCCGATCCAGTTCTTATCGATGTCGGGGCCGGTCCCGAATCGCGCCGGATCGCTCTCTGCGTCCAGCCCGCTCCCGCCGCAACCGGCCAGCCGGCCCTGGTCTGGCTCGGCGGATACCGGTCTGACATGTCGGGAACCAAGGCGGTCGAACTGGCGCGCTATGCGGGGGAAAAAGGGCATGCCTGCATCCGCTTCGATTATTCGGGCCACGGCCTTTCCGGCGGCAGATTCATCGATGGCACGATTTCGCGCTGGCTGGAGGAGAGCCTTGCCGTGATCGATCATGTCCGCCCGGAGCGAATGCTCCTTGTCGGCTCGTCCATGGGGGGCTGGATCGCGCTGCGCCTGATTGCCGAGCTGCGCCGTCGCGGGGAAGGCGGCAAGGTCGCCGGCCTGGTGCTGATCGCGCCGGCGCCGGATTTCACAAGCGAGTTGATCGAGCCGAACCTGACGGATGCCGAGCGGGCATCGCTTGAGACGCTTGGCTATTTCGAGGAACCGACGCCCTATGGACCCGATCCCAACATCTATACGGCACGCCTGATCGAGGACGGGCGGAGAAACCGCGTCCTCGACGGCATCATTGAAACAGGCTGCCCGGTTCATATCCTTCAGGGGATGAAGGATCCGGATGTTCCCTATGCCCATGCTTTGAAGCTGATGGAACATCTGCCTTCCGACGATGTCGTGATGACGCTGATCCGCGATGGCGACCATCGCCTTTCGCGCCCCGAGGATATTGAGAAGATCCTCTCGGCAGTGGCGGCTTTCGCCGGGGCATGAGGTGCCGCAAATCGCGCCGTTGCCGATTTGCCGCGCATTTTAACCATGTTTCGCAATCCCTAAATCTGCAGATTGACTTCGTTTCAGGTGCGCTGTTAACTCTTTGTTAACGATTAAAGCAGCGCGCGGCGGGGATGGTCGCGAAGCTGATGCCGAGCTTCAGACTTTGCGGGGCGTCTTCGGAACTGTTTGGAAGATTGCCGCGCCACAGGGGACATGTATGGCGCAGTTGACTGGGGTAAAGAGGACGATCGTGGCAATCGCGGCCGTTTTCGCATCGGCAGGTGGGGCAGTTCCGGCGCCGAACGTAACAACGGTTTCGATGCAGACCGGTGCCATCACGTCCCAGCCGATCGGTCACTATGAATTCTGCCAGACCCATCGCTCCGAATGCGATATCAAGACCAAGCCATCGACCGCGCCGCGCGTGACAGATTTCGGATGGTCGGTCATTCGCGAGGTTAACGCCTCGGTCAATCGTGAAATCACGCCTGTCACGGACATGAATCTGTTCGGCAAGGATGAGGTTTGGACCTATCCGCAGGCCGCCGGCGACTGCGAGGATTTCGTTCTCCTGAAGCGCAAGCGTTTGATGGAAAAGGGATTTTCTGCATCAGACCTGCTGATAACCGTGGTTAGGAAGTCGGACGGAGAGGGCCATGCGGTTCTCACCGTGCGCACCGCGCAAGGCGACTTCATCCTCGACAATCTCGATGACGAGGCGAAGCTCTGGACAAGGACATCGTATCGCTTTCTCAAGCGCCAGGCTTCGTTCAATACCGGCCGTTGGGTAACCATTGAAAATGGCGCGGAAGTCCTGGTCGGTTCCGTCGGCAACTGATCTGAGCTGGATCGACGAGAGAAAACGCTGTCACGTCCCGTGGCTGATTGTCCTTACGCATTTCCAATCAGCACACCTGCCGCCAGCACGAGGCTGCCGCCGAGCACGACCTGCAAAACAGCGCGCAAAAACGGTGTTTCCATATATTTGTTCTGAATGAAGGCGATGGCCCAGAGTTCGATGAAGACGATCGCTCCGGCGATGATCGTCGCAGTCCAGAAATTCGGGATGAGATAGGGCAGGGCATGGCCCAGTCCGCCAAGCGTCGTCATGATGCCGCAGGCAAGGCCGCGTTTGAGGGGTGAGCCGCGACCGGACAGCTTGCCGTCGTCATGCGCCGCTTCGGTGAAGCCCATCGAGATCCCCGCGCCGACGGAGGCGGAAAGGCCGACCAGAAAGGTCTGCCAGGTGTCCTGCGTCGCGAACGCGGCGGCGAAAATCGGTGCAAGTGTCGAAACGGATCCATCCATCAACCCGGCAAGGCCCGGCTGGACATACGTGAGCAGGAACTGTCTGTGCGCTGCTTCGTCTTCGGTCTTGCGTACCTCTCCGGTGACGTGCTTGCCGATAAGCATGCGGGCGATATCCTCATGCCCCTGTTCGGCCAGCGCCAGATCTCCGAGCAGTTGCCGGGTGCCTGCGTCCGACGTCTGCCGGGCGGCCTCGATGTAGAAATTATACGCCTGGCTTTCCATGGCCTCCGCCTCGCGCCGCACCGCCTCCAGCGACAGCGTCTTGCGCAGCCAGTCCGGCCTGCGGCCGAGGAAGCCCGCCACATGCTCGCGGCGGATCAGCGGTATGCGCTCTCCGAAGCGTCGGCGATGCATGTCGATCAGCATCGACTTGTGCGTGTTCTCCACCTCCGCCATATCCTCGAACACCTTTGCCGAATCGGGATACTGGTCTTTCAGAGCCTGGGCATAGCCGAGATAAATCCGCGCATCGTCCTCTTCCGAGGAAATGGCCAAGGCCAGCACTTCCTGCTCGGAGAGAGAGGAAAGCGGGCGCTTGGAATGACCAAGAAGACGGGCAAACATGATGCACAAAACCTAGTTTAGAATTATTCTAAAATATGGTTTTGGCGCGGGAAGGTCAAGATGCTCTTTGCGCATTTGGCACAGACAGGCTTCGCACGAGGACGTGCCGGCTCCGGCCTGTTGCCGATGAGCCGAACCGATCGTCTAAAGCCTGATGTCGAGCGTCTGCTCGCGGACGATATAGGCCTTCTGCCGGTCGGTGATGTAGTCCCGCACAATGGGTGCGGCATCCCGTGAGCGCGACAGCTGCATGTGAAACACCAGTTGGCTGCCGGTGCGGAACATCATTTCGCAGCTGATGAGATAGAATTCCCACATGCGGGCAAAGCGCTCGTCATACATCTCGACGATCTTGTCGCGGTTCTTCTCGAAGCGTTCCACCCAATGCTGCAGCGTGGTGGCGTAGTGCACGCGCAGGAATTCAAGGTCGGTAACCCAAAGATGGTTCTGTTCAACGACCTCGAAAACCTCCGAAAGAGCCGGGGAATAGGCGCCCGGAAAGATATATTTTCGCAACCATGAACTTGCCATTCCGGGTGGGCTCATATGACCGATCGAATGCAAGACGGCGATCCCGTCATCGGGCATCAGGGCGTTGAGCTTTTTGAAGAACTCGTCATAGTGCTGCACGCCGACATGCTCGAACATGCCGACGGAGACGATCCGGTCGAAGCTTTCCTCGACGTCGCGATAGTCGCGCAGTTCGAACCGGACGCGACCTTCGAGACCAGCCTCTTTCGCCCGTTGCGCCGCCAGCGCCTGCTGCTCCTTCGACAGGGTGACGCCCAGCACTTCCACATCTTCGAGTTTGGCGAGATAGAGCGCCAGATCACCCCAGCCGCAGCCGATGTCGAGAACCTTCATGCCAGGACGCAGGCAAAGTTTTGACGCAAGCAGTCGCAGCTTGTTGCGTTGCGCCTGCTCCAGCGTCTCGTCCGGCTCACGGAAATAGGCGCAGGAGTAGAGCATGTTCTCATCAAGAAACAGCTTGTAAAAATCGTTGCCGAGATCGTAGTGATGCGCAACATTGCGCTGCGCCTCGCCCTTGACGTTCGACTGCTGGCGGTTGCGAAAACGCATTTTGATGGCGCGCAGGATTTTCTGGACCGGATAGGAGCCGAGGGACAGCCGGTTGATGGAAAACAGCGTGAGAAAGTCGCGAAGCGTCGAGCCGTCCTCGAATCGGAGCGTTCCGTCCATATAGGCTTCTCCGGCCGCCAGCTCCGCATTGAACACGAGCGTCCGGTAGAGCTTAGGGTCGGTCAGCCGCATCGTGACCTCCGGGCCGGGCTCGCCGGTAAAGACGTGTCGCGTGCCGTCCGCGTCGATAACCGTCAGTTTTCCTTTTTTAACAAAGGCTTTCATCATATGCGACAGTGGAAACATGCGCCCTCCGGGTGATATCGCGGCTCCGAGGCCTCACTTTATCACCGGTTTTTCAAAAAGCGCGGCCTATATCAGCGACCGCCAGCGATAGCACAGGCACTTGCCAGAACGACAAGCATCGTGCCGGCAATCTGCAGCGATGTCATAGGCTGGTTCAGAATCCAGAATCCGGCAAGCGCGGCCATGGCGGGCTCAAGGCTCATTAAAATTCCAAAAGATGACGTGCTCATGCGCCGGATTGCGACCATCTCCAAAGCATAGGGAATAAGCGGCACGAGAAGAGCAAGGCCGGCAATGGTGACGGCACCTCCGGCGGTCATGCGTGGAAATTCGCTCAAGCCGAAAGGTGTCGCGACGACCGCTCCTATCAGCAGCGATATGGAAAGGCCTTCCAACCCTTCGAAACTGCTTCCGGCCCTTTTCATCAGCACGATGTACAGCCCCCAACCGGTTGCCGCACCAAAGGCAAAGAGCACTCCCGTGGTATCACCGATCCATCCGTTTCCGTCATGCGAGAGCAGCAGAACGCCGGCCCCGGCGGCAAGCGGCCAGACAAGCCTCCAGCCCCAACCGAAGGCGAGAGTGGCCACGGCCAGGGGTCCGAGAAAATCGATGGCGACCGCGAGGCCGAGTGGGATACGCTCGATGGCCGTGAAAAAGCAAAGCGTCATACCGGCCATAGAGCCGCCGAGCAAACAGGCGGTGCGCCATTGCGCGCCCGTGTAGCTGAAGATTGGCGGCCGAACGAACAATGCCAGCAGAAACGCCGCCCAGACAAGCCTGAACCATGTTGTTCCGAAAGGTCCGTAGGCCGCAATGGCTGTCGCGGAAAAGGCTGAACCGAACTGTACGCTCACCATCGAAAGCAGGCACATGAGGCTGCCCGTGACCGCGCCATGATTTCCAGGACGACCACTTCCGGTATGGGCTGGAAAACTTAGCTTCATGAAGACACCCTGTTGCGGTCTTACTTGCGGACCGCTTTAAGCGGAGAGCTTCACTCAGGCAAATTCATAGTTGTTGTCGTGAGCATGAAGGAATCTGATTTTGCCGAAACGGAACAAAATGAGCCCTCTTCCGTTTAATCGGCGAAGCAGGATTTACGACAAGGAACCCAAAAATGGAAGTTAACGGTGTAGGCTGGATTGCGGCGATCATTATCGGCGGTCTGGCAGGATGGTTGGCAGAGCAATTCATGAAGTCCAATATGGGCGTCGTGATGAATATTCTTCTGGGCATCGTCGGCGCGATCGTCCTGAACGCAATCCTCGCTTTTGCCGGAATGGGCTTTACAGGCTGGATTGCCTATCTCATCGTCGGTTTCATCGGCGCTTGTATTCTCATCGCGATTGGGCGTGCCGTCCGGCGGTAATATCCTGAAGGGATAATCGAATGCTAACATTTGCGGCTGAAGGCAGCGGCCAGGGCAGGCTTGAAATCAACGGAAACTCTGAACCGGTCTCCTACGAACTGGTCGTGGCCCGTGAGGACGATGATTCCCGTCAGGTCCGCATTCGCCTGATGGCGCCGCGGGACTGGCTGATCAAGCAAGGCTTCAACGGCGAGGCTGTGCTGGTGCGCAGCAACGGATCGCGTATCGAAGTGCGGCGAGAAGAGGGCGTTGATGTCGGCTCAAGTATCAGCGTCGCCCTTGAAGGGTATGACGAGAGCATCGACAATGCCGAAGAGATTGCTCAAGCATATCCTGAACTGAAGCATTGATCGATTGCTAAGGGCGTCGCAGCGACGCCCTTAGTTTTAGATTGCACAAATCAATCTTTGGCGCGCTCTACATAGGATGCATCTTCCGTCAGGATCACGACGCGGGTGCCAACGCCGATATGCGGCGGCACCATGGTGCGGACGCCGTTCGACAGGATTGCCGGCTTATAGGATGAGGAGGCAGTTTGTCCCTTGACGACGGGTTCTGTCTCGACAATCTCAAGCGTCATGCGGGTTGGCAATTCCAGCGCAAGCGCCAGACCCTCGAACATCTTGAGTTGAACGACCATGCCCTCCTGCAGATAGGCTTTGTCGTCGCCGACAACGTCGGGCGACACGGCAACCTGATCATAGCTTTCGGGGTTCATGAAGTGAAAACCCTCGCCATCCTCGTACAGGAACGTATGATCGCGGTCCTCGACAAAGGCCCGCTCGACCTGTTCGGTCGTGCGCCAGCGTTCCGAAACCTTCACGCCATCGGAAATACGGCGCATATCGACCTGGGTAACAGGCGTGCCCTTTCCGGGGTGGAAGTTCTGGGCTGTCAGAACGGCATACAGTTTGCCGTCGACTTCGAGAACATTGCCCTTGCGGACGGAGGAGGCGATTACCTTGACCATAAGTCTTCCTTGTAACTGAATTCGATGCGTCGTAGAGGAGCGCACGAAATGCGCGGCAAAAGACGCCGAGATGCGTTTTCGGGCCGCACCTATCCTATATCGGCGCAAATTGCCAGCAGAACGGTCGGTCCTGCCGAAGAAACCGTCAGAACTTTGCGGGTTGAACCGGCAAAGTGATCGAATACGACAGGATTGTCATGCGCGCTGCCTCCCCCTGGTGGACCCCGGATGTCCATGCCGACCGTCGCGGCTTTCTATTGGCCCGCAACCGGATCCAGGCGGCCTTGCGCGGTTTTTTCGCGACGCGTGAATTCATCGAGGTCGACACTGCGACCCTGCAGATTTCACCCGGCAACGAAGCGCATCTCCACGCATTTGCAACGTATGCTATCCATTATGATGGCAGCCAGGCACCGCTCTATCTTCATACCTCGCCTGAATTTGCCTGCAAAAAGCTCCTGTCGGCCGGTGAAGCGCGCATCGCTTGTTTTGCGCATGTCTATCGCAACCGCGAGCGCGGCCCGCTGCATCATCCGGAATTCACCATGCTTGAATGGTACCGGCGCGGCGAGACCTACGATGTGCTGATGAACGATGCCGCAAAGGTTCTTGCCCTTGCGGCGGAAACTGCGGGCGCAAAACACCTGACGTATCGCGGCGCGACGGCCGACCCCTTTGCCGAACCGGAGAGGATCACCGTAGCCGAGAGTTTTTTGCGCTTTGCCGGCATTGATCTCTTCGCCTCCATAGCAGGCAATGGAGATACGGATCGGCATCGGCTGGCAGAGGAGTTGGTCGGGAAAGGCATGCGCGTTGCAGATGACGACAGTTGGGCCGATCTGTTCAGCCGGGTGATTGTCGAGAAGGTCGAACCCAATCTGGGCCAGGGCCGTCCGACGATTTTGTGCGAATACCCTGTGGCGGAGGCGGCTCTGGCGCGGCCGACACCGCGGGATGGACGGGTCGCGGAGCGCTTCGAGCTTTACGCCTGCGGCGTCGAACTTGCCAATGCATTCGGTGAACTCACGGACGCTGACGAGCAGCGCCGGCGGTTTTCTGCCGAGATGGCGGAAAAGCAGCGCGTCTATGGCGAAGCCTATCCGCTGGACGAGGATTTTCTCGAGGCCTTGCGGATCATGCCGGAAGCGAGCGGCATCGCGCTTGGCTTCGACAGACTGGTCATGCTCGCAACAGGAGCGGGGCGGATAGAGCAGGTGATGTGGGCGCCGGTTCCGGATATGCGGCTTTCGCAGAACGGAAGGGGCGTATGAGCGCGCTGCGGACCCTGAAGACAGTTGGCGATCTACAAACGGCGAACCTGCTGTCCGTAGGTGAGCACCAGAGCCTTGAACGGGTGGCAGAGCGCTATGCCGTTGCTGTGACGCCTGCGATGGCGGCGCTGATCGATCCGGATGACCCGAATGACCCGATCGCCCGCCAGTTCCTGCCCGATGCTGCGGAACTTCTAAGATTGCCCGACGAGCGGGAAGACCCGATCGGCGACGCCGCACATATGCCTGTCGAAGGCATTGTTCATCGCTATCCGGATCGGGTCCTGCTGAAGGCCGTGCATATTTGCCCTGTCTACTGCCGTTTCTGCTTTCGCCGCGAAATGGTCGGCCCACAAGGCCTCGGCACCCTTTCATCGCAGGCGATGGATGCGGCATTTGCTTATATTGCCGGCCATCCCGAAATCTGGGAAGTGATCCTGACCGGCGGCGATCCGCTGGTGCTTTCGCCGCGCCGCCTTGCCGGCATCATGGAGCGGCTCTCCGGCATTGCGCATGTCAGGATCGTTCGCTTCCACACCCGCGTGCCCGTTGTCGAGCCGCACCGGATCGACGAAAGCTTGATCGCAGCCCTGAAATCGAGCGGCAAGACCAGCTATATCGCACTGCACGCCAATCATCCGCGGGAAATGACAGCCTCAGCGCGTGCCGCATGCGCCCGTCTTGTCGATGCCGGTATCGTCATGGTCAGCCAGTCGGTGCTGCTGAAGGGCGTGAACGACTATCCGGATACGCTTGCGACGCTGATGCGGACATTTGTCGAGAACCGCATCAAGCCGTATTATTTACATCATCCGGATCTCGCACCGGGCACCAGCCATTTCCGCGTCACCATCGAGGAGGGGCAGGCGCTTGTGGCGGCGCTGAGGGGCCGCGTGTCCGGTCTCTGCCAGCCGGCCTACGTGCTCGACATCCCCGGCGGGCACGGCAAATCCGTCATTTCCGCCTCGGCAATCGCCGACCAGGGCGGCGGTTGCTATACGGTGTCGGATTTTCGGGGCCAAAACCACACTTATCCGCCGCTCACCGGAGAATGACCGGTCGGCTTGTTGCGGCCGTCAGCCCTCCTTGATCGGCGCAATCGCGATTTCGACGCGGCGGTTCTGCGCCCGGCCGGATTCCGTCGCGTTGGAGGCAACAGGCCGGTCAGGCCCGTAGCCGACGGCTGACATGCGGCGCTGATCGACGCCGCGCGAGCCGAGATAATTGGCGACCGAGACCGCCCGGCGTTCGGAAAGGCCCTGGTTGTAGCCGGCCCCGCCGGTCGAATCCGTATGACCGTCGACATCCACCAGCGTCTTGTTGAACTTGCGCAGGACAACCGCCACGGAATCGAGCGTTGAATAGAAGCCGGGATTGACCTGGTCCTGGTCGGTGGCAAACGTGATGTTTGACGGCATATTAAGGATGATGCGGTCGCCGGAACGGGTGACGGAGACGCCCGTACCCTGCAGCTGGGCGCGCAGTTCGGACTCCTGGCTGTCCATGTAGTTGCCGATCAGTCCGCCGCCCAGTGCGCCGATGCCGGCTCCGACAAGCGCTGCATCCCGCCGTCCCGCGGCGCTTCCGCCGACGAGAAGCCCGGTCGCGGCACCAAGGCCCGCACCGATCAGCGCGCCGCCGGCCGTGTTCGACATTTTTTGCTCGCCCGTATACGGGTCGGTGGTGGTGCAGCCGGTAAAATAGACGGCGGCGATGGCCAGAACGGCAAATTTCTTGATCATGGAATCAGGGTCCCCAATGGTGCTTTCTGCTTCATACTACCGATTGCGGCAGGAAGATGAAGACCGGGACCGAATCCTTTGACGAAAGCGTGGGAGAATTCTGAAGCCTGCCGCCAGTTCTTTTCTCAGGGCTCCCCGGCCGGCGTCAGCGATTTGTAAAAGAAGGTCGATCCGCAGTAGCTGCCGTCTGGCATCATCGCATACTGCGGAATAACGCCGACGCGCTGCCAGCCGAATCTCTCGTAGATGGCTTCCGCCGGACTGCCGGTGGCCGTGTCGAGGACCAGAATGTGGCGGCCATGCCTGATGGCCTCGTCTTCGGCGGCATCCATCAACAGCCGCGATAGCCCCAGGCCCCGAGCCTTGCGATGAACGAGCAGCTTTTTGAGGTCCGCCCGATGCGGCTGGTTCGGCATCGTCCCGATGCCCAGTTGCACCGTGCCGAGAACGGTACCATCGACGTCGGCAGTGATCAGAACGCTGCTTGTCTCGGCGACCGCCGCTGCGACACCGCGCCAGTAGGGCAGTGCGTCGGCCGCCGTGTAAGGCAACAGAAAGCCAACCGAGGCGCCACCCTCGACGCAATCGGAGAGGATGTCCGCAAGCGCCGGGATGGCTGTTGCGGTTTCGGAGGCGGTGAGCGTTCGGACCGTGATTTTTGGCATTCGACTATGCTTTGCTTCTGGCGAGGATGATGGCGTAGCGTGCCACGCGATCGTGGGGATTGTGGAAGATGTGAGCCTCGGCAAGCCGCATGAAGAGGCAGTCGCCCGCCTCCAGCACATGGGTTTCGTCGCCGGTCGTCATCGTCAGTCTTCCCTCGAAGAGCCAGAGATGCTGGGTCAGTCCGGGCTCGAACTGCTGCCGGTCGAATACCACGCGTGCCCCCGGTGGAAACTCCACCTCGACGATATCGACAGGCGATCCCATGCCGTCAGGCGAGACAGACCGGCGTAGATAGCCTGTCTCCGGATCGCGCCAGACATGCTGGTCCTTCCGCCGCAATAGCGGCTCCGGCGGCTTCTTCTCGTCGGCAAAGAAGCCGGAAAGGGTCGTTCCCAGCGCGTCGCAAAGGCGTGCCAGCAACTGCGCCGTGGGGCTCGCTTCGCCACGCTCAATGCGTGAAATCATCGCCCGGCTGACGCCGGAGCGCACGGACAGGTCTTCCAGCGTCATTGCCTGCGCCTGTCTCATTGCTTTCACTTTCAGGGCGATCGCGCTATCCACGGGTTGCGTATGTTTATCCATTATATGAGAATGATTGATCCTTATAATGGAGTCAAGCGGCGCTAGCTCCCCGACGAGGTAGACTCTGATGGATTGCAGCTCGGGCAATTATAGTGAAAAGAGCCTGCATTTCCTGCTTTGCGGCTGTTGAGCGCGCTGCTATATGCGGCGCATGAGCACAACACCTTCAAAGACGCCCCTGTCGCATATCCGCAATTTCTCGATCGTCGCCCACATCGACCATGGCAAGTCGACGCTGGCCGACCGGCTGATCCAGTCGACCGGCGGCCTTGCCGCGCGCGAAATGTCCGAGCAGGTTCTCGACAACATGGACATCGAGAAGGAGCGCGGCATCACCATCAAGGCGCAGACCGTGCGCCTGCATTATGTCGCCAACAATGGCGAGACCTACGTTTTGAACCTTATCGACACGCCCGGCCATGTCGACTTCGCCTACGAAGTATCGCGCTCGCTGTCGGCGTGCGAGGGGTCGCTGCTGGTGGTGGACGCGTCGCAGGGCGTGGAAGCGCAAACGCTGGCCAACGTCTACCAAGCGATCGACAACAACCACGAGATCGTCACCGTTCTTAACAAGATCGACCTTCCGGCCGCCGAGCCCGACCGCATTCGCGAGCAGATCGAAGAGGTTATCGGCATCGATGCCTCCCAGGCCGTACTGATTTCGGCAAAGACGGGCTTGGGTATTCCCGACGTTCTGGAAGCGATCGTGCATCAACTGCCGGCGCCGAAGAGCGAAGGCGGCGAGACCGCGCCGCTGAAGGCGCTCTTGGTCGACAGCTGGTACGACACCTATCTCGGCGTCATCGTTCTCGTGCGCATTCTGGATGGCGTGCTGAAAAAGGGCCAGACCGTGCGCATGATGGGTACGGATGCCAAATATCAGGTCGAACGCGTCGGCGTCATAACGCCGAAGATGGTCACCGTCGATGCGCTTGGGCCGGGCGAAATCGGTTTCATCACCGCCTCGATCAAGGAGGTGGCCGATACCCGTGTCGGCGACACGATCACCGAGGACAAGCGTCCGACCGCCAACATGCTGCCGGGCTTCAAGCCGGCGCAGCCGGTCGTGTTCTGCGGCCTGTTCCCGGTCGATGCCGCCGATTTCGAGGACCTGCGCGCTGCCATGGGCAAGCTGCGCCTCAACGATGCGTCGTTCTCGTTTGAAATGGAATCCTCGGCCGCTCTGGGCTTCGGTTTCCGCTGCGGCTTCCTCGGCCTGCTGCATCTCGAAATCGTCCAGGAACGCTTGGAGCGCGAATTCGACCTCGACCTGATCGCGACCGCCCCGTCCGTCGTCTACAAGCTGTTCATGACCGATGGCACCGAGCGCGAGCTGCACAACCCGGCCGACATGCCTGATGTCGTCAAGATCGCCGAAATCCACGAGCCCTGGATCCGCGCGACGATCCTGACGCCGGACGATTATCTCGGCGGTATCCTCAAACTCTGCCAGGACCGCCGCGGCATCCAGGTCGAACTGACCTATGTCGGCTCCCGCGCCATGCTGACCTACGACCTGCCGCTCAACGAAGTCGTGTTCGATTTCTACGACCGGCTGAAGTCGATTTCCAAGGGCTACGCCTCCTTCGACTACACGATCACGCAGCATCAGGAAGGCCATCTTGTGAAGATGTCGATCCTCGTCAATGGCGAGCCGGTCGATGCGCTCTCGATGATGGTCCATCGCATGGCGGCCGAAAAGCGTGGCCGCGACATGTGCGAGAAGCTCAAGGAGCTGATCCCCAAGCACATGTTCAAGATCCCGATCCAGGCCGCCATCGGCGGCAACGTGATTGCCCGCGAGACCATCTCAGCGCTGCGCAAGGACGTGACCGCCAAGTGCTACGGCGGCGACGCCACGCGCAAACGCAAGCTGCTCGACAAGCAGAAGGCCGGCAAGAAGCGCATGCGCCAGTTCGGCAAGGTGGAGATTCCGCAGGAAGCGTTTATCGCAGCGCTCAAGATGGGCGACGAGTGATCATGTCTGCCAAGAGAATCCGCGTACACGACGCGCATTCCCTTGGAAATCGCCATTTCCCAACTTGTCGTTGGTCAGCGACTTTGTTCTCTTGTTTAAAAGGAACGTCTCTGGCGAATCGAGAATGCCAAAGCCACCCTACTTGATGTCCTGTCAAAGTTGCCGGTAACAGGCTGGTCACTTTCGTTGAAAAGCATCCACAACTTGAACTCCGGATTTCTCTCCATTACACCTTGATCGGCGCGGGCCCGGAGGGTGGACTGCGGGAGCGATGAAAGGTGTCTGCAATGCACAAGTTCAAGATTGTGAAAGCCGCGAACGACCAGTTCCGTGTTCAGTTCCTGTACAATTCAGAGGTGATGGTCTGGTCCGAAAATTATGCATCCAAGGCAAGCGCCAAGAACTGCATTGAATCGATCAAAAAAAATGCGCCTGACGCCTCTACCGTCGATTTGTCGAAGGGTGAAAGCGGCTCAGGCTACCGCTTCGAGATTGTCGAAAACAAGGACGGGCAGCATTTCGTACGCTTCAAGGCTTCGAATGGCGAACCCATGGTTCATTCTGAATCATATGCCTCGAAAGCCAGCGCCAAGAACTGCATCGAATCGGTAAAGAAGAACGGTCCGGACGCCTCTGTCGAAGACGAAACTGTCAGCGTCTGAGCGCTTATTCGTAAGCGGCACATCGCTTGATGACGTTTCAACCGACCAGAGAACCTTCCGCATCCCTGCGGTGAACCCGGCGGCAGCCTCTGCTTCCGGCGGGTTCACAGGGACTGCCAAGCGATACCGCGTATCGCCGAAAGCAGCGGATAGGCGCCCTGTTCACGAGGGGGCGCGGTATCCGGAAAGCATTCTTTTGAAAAACAGCATCAGTTCGCGCCTCTTTGCCTTCAGGTGAAACCAACGTTGCCTGCTCTGGAGTTGTTTGAACGCAGCGGCGTCATGCTCGTTGCCCGGGGCTATTTCTGAAAGGACCAGCGCCGATTGAAGAGCCTCCGCAATTCGGCCGGCCTGGGCGAGATAAATCCGCCTCCGCCGATGGACGGCGGGATTGTCCGGAGCCGACAGGACGGCGAGATTTAACGTCTCTATGGCTTTGGGCAGGTCGCCGCCTGTGGCGTGCAAATGTGCTAGCTGGAGAATATCGGACGTGCCGGCCTGGGGATTGTCAACGACCTCCGCAGCAGCCACCCTCGCTTCGGAGAGCCGGCGCAATGCCTCAAGACAGTCGCGTCGCCGCCGCATGGCCAAAAGATTACGGTCCTGTTCCAACACGATATCGAGGTGAAGAAGCGCATCGGCATAGGCCTGCTTGGCCATCAGAATGGACGCCAGATGCAGACGATCGGACATATTGGCGGCCTGTGTCTCGACAAGAGCAAGACCATCTCGCAAAGCGTCGTCAAAGCGCCTGATCTTCTCCAGTGCATTGCGACGGGTTCTGAGCAGTCCAATGCTGCCCGGGGAGATCTGAAGCCCCGCATCCGCCGCATCAACGGCACTCTCCAGCCGGTCCAGTCTGACCGACAGACTGGCGATCCGATGGAACAGCGAGGCGGAGCCGCCGCGCCCGTCAATTGTTTTTCGGGTAAGTTCCAGCGCCTCTTCCAGTTTTCCAGCCGCAATCAGCACGGATCCCTGATGGTAGAGAAGGTCTGTCCGGTCTCCTCCCACGGTGAGAGCAAGCTCCGACAGGCGCATGGCCCTTTCGATCCGTTGCCTTGCAAGGTTCCACTTGGACATCTCGTTGAGTATAACGACGGAGTGTCGTTTCGATGCCCTCGACCAAAGCCGCGGCGGCGCCGGCTGGCCCTCAAGGGCGGCAAGAACATAAGATTTCAATTGCCCGGTATCGGACATGGCTTCGGCGCTGGGATGGCCCGAGAACGGAAATGCCGTGTAGAACCCCTCTGGAAAGGCGGGCCGGACTTCCATATCGATATAGGCAAGATCGGATTTGACATTTGGATCGAAGACCACCCGCGGCCGGACAGCTGGGTCGGCGACCGACGAGAGGATCTGGTGCTGTTGCTGGGACATGCTCACAAAGCGGGCAAATTCTGGCAACATGAAGCGGGGATCGACGGAATTTCTCGGAGAAATCGCGATGGGCTGCGCGCCGATTGCCGAGGCGAAGTACAAGGCGGCGTACCCCCCCATGCTTGCACCATAGGTGAAGCATGCGTTGAATTCGCTCCGCAACGGCATCACGATCTCGGCAAGCTGCTCTGGACTGAGGTCACGGTACCAGTTGTCGGCCCGCTTCTTGACCGCGATGACAGAGCAACCGTTTTTCTCCAGGAAAGCCTGGCCGAAACCGGCTGACGAGGGATCGTTGTCTCCAAAAGACGAAAACGCGATGACGAGGCATCGGGGGGCGTCACGAAAATTGCCCGCTTCGATGACTGTCATGCCATTCTCGAAAAGTATAGTCCCCATGGCCGCTTCAGTCCGACGGGCACGGCCAGGTCGAGGGAGCGGTCAGCCCGTCCGGCAGTTTCGTCTTGTCATCGCCGCAGGCAAGATCAATCTGCTGCTGCTGAAGACCTTCTGATTTCGACAGGTCCAGGCCCTCGATATGTGTCAGGAACAGGAAAGCTTGATCCAGAAGGATCGGCTTTTCGAATGTCGCGCCGGCAAGATTGGCGCGGGACAGGTTGGCCAGTGTGAAGCGGGCGCCGCTGATAACGGCATCTTTAAAATTGGCGCGCCCCAGTTCGGCCTTCTCGAAATCGGCACCGCTTAGCTGCGCGCCATTGAAATCGGCGCGCTGCAGCTCCGCGCTGGCAAAGGATGCGCCACTTGCAGAGATCTCGGCAAAACTTGAACGATAGGCTTCGATGCGCGAAAAATTGGCTTTTTCCGCCGTGGCGCCGTTCAGCCAGGTGCGGACAAGCGTGGCCTTTTCGAGGTTTGCAGCGCTCACATCAGAATTGCTGAGATCGGTCAGGGAAAGGTCTGCACCGCCAAGATTGGCCCCTTTCAGATCGCTCGCCTGCAGCATCAGATGCTTCTTGGAGCATTCGCTCCAGTCGAGGCCGGGTGCCGGCATCTCGTCGCAACTGGCGGCCGTGCCTGATTGGGGAAAGGCAAGCATGGCAAAAAGCACGAGAGAAGCAAGGTGCAAACCAGCAATCGCTGTGTTTGTGGCGCCGAATGTTCGACTGATAAGCTTGCTCATCCGATCCTCCGTTCCAAATTGCCTCTGCCCGCCATCCTCAGCGCCTGCAGCAATCTTGCTCTTACCTGAGATAGTGCGGCTTGTATGCGTGGCAAACGCAAATGGGTCACGCTACGGCGCTTATTTCATCGAAGCCGCGGCTGTCGGTACGAGCGCCTGTTCTGATCGTTTTGACCCAGGCGCGGGCCAGCGCCAGGCCGGCCTCTTCGGCCCTGTCGGCATGCCGGGCAGCGTGCCGGTCATAGTTGTCGAGCCAAGCCGGATCGAGACGGAGGATCTGGTCTCGAAAAACCCGGTTCCAGTCTTCAACAACACGTTTACCGGCTTCGAAATGGAACTGCATGCCATAGGCGGCGCGGCCGATGCGGAAAGCCTGGTTTTCGACGGCTGGACCGGTCGCAAGCAGGGTGGCGTTTTCCGGCAAGGTGAACGTGTCGGAATGCCATTGGAAAATCGGAAATGCCGCGCTGGCGGCACCAAGTACCGGATCGCCCCTTCCGGCATCGCTCAATTTCACCTCATGCCAGCCGAATTCCGCGTTGTGCCCGATGATGTTGCGCGCGCCGTGACCGCGCGCAAGAAGCTGACTGCCGAGACAGATGCCGAGCACCGACTTGTCGGCCTCGCAAAAGGCGCGCATCAGGGCTGCAAGGTCCGGAAGATAGGGATGAATGTCGTCATCAATGGCGCTTTGCTCTCCGCCGAAGACGACCAGCGCATCATGATCCCAGACGGAAGACGGCAGCATCTCGCCCTTAAACGGCTGACGCAAGTCGATCTCCGCATTGGTCTCCGACAAAGCCACGCCCACTTGTCCGAGGTCGGAGTGCTCCATGTTTTCAACGATCAGAACACGCATGATGTCTCCGCTGCGCACTGGTGCCTGCATCAGCGTTGACATGACGGAGCCGGGCGTTCAAGTGCCTTGGAACGGATTTCGCCTTGGTACCCGCTGCAGGATCGTCTCAAAGCCTTGACCTTTTGCCCCGAAAGTAGCATTTGACCCGCTTGGTCGCGCTCCAGGAGCGCCAGACAGCGGAAAAACCATGAGTAAACCCACAACTTCCGCCCCCTCGCAACGCATGCTGAGGGTCGGTGAACAGGTACGCGCAGCCCTCACACAGGTGTTGCAGCGCGACGAGGTGCGCGATCCCTTGATCGAGACAACGGTTATTTCGATTTCCGAGGTGCGCATGTCGCCCGACCTGAAGATCGCCACGGCCTATGTCGCGCCGCTCGGTGTTGCCGATCACGTGGAGATTATCGAGGCGCTGAACAGGAACGCGAAATATATCCGCGGCCGGCTGACACCGCAGCTCCGGCAGATGAAGTACATGCCGGAAGTCCGCTTCCGCGACGACACCAGCTTCGACAACTACAAGAAGATCGACGAGATTCTGAAGTCGCCGGAAGTTGTGCGTGACCTGAAGCACGAAGACGGCCCGAACGATAAAAACGGGGCGTGATGGCAAAGCATATCACGCTGGACGAATTGAACGGCTGGACCTTCGACCAGCGCCAGACTTTCTATCGCAATGGCCTCGCGCGCTTCGACAATGCCGAGGCGGTGCGCCTGGTGGAAATGATGGTTGCCTCCGGTTTGCCATTTCGCCGCGGCAAGGACATCGCCCATGGCGATCGCGAAATGAAGGCATTGGAGGCCATCATCTATTCGCCCTACAATGAAAGACTGCTGCTGGACGCCGCCGCTGCCGGTGCGCCGCCGCTTGGTGCCATCGAGCCTCTGCTCATCGAGGAGCTTGGCGAAGACTACCGGGCCGGCAATGGAGCGACGATCGCCGCTGGCTATCTGATCGCACGGCGCCTCTATGCCCTTGGCTTCGAGAAGAGCAGCAGCCAGAAAATGCCCGACGGCAGCGTTGCCCGGACGGCTGCGACCTTTCGCCAAAAAAGAGCCTAGACATGTCAAAACCCCGCAAACCCAAGGGCCGCCCGATCTCCGGCTGGCTGATCCTCGACAAGCCGCTGGATTTCGGCTCGACCGAGGCCGTGTCGAAGATCAAGTGGCTGTTCAAGGCGCAGAAGGCAGGCCATGCCGGAACGCTTGATCCCCTGGCATCGGGCATGCTTCCGATTGCGCTCGGCGATGCAACGAAAACCGTGCCTTATGTCATGGACGGGCGCAAGATCTATGAATTTGCCGTCGCCTGGGGCGAGGAGCGCTCGACCGACGATCTGGAAGGCGAGATCACGCAATCATCGTCGCAGCGCCCGTCAGAGGAGGAGATCCAGGCGCTGCTGCCGCGGTATACAGGTGTTATCAGTCAGGTGCCGCCGCAGTTTTCAGCTATCAAGATCGATGGCAATCGCGCCTATGATCTGGCCCGCGCAGGCGAAACCATCGATATTCCGGCGCGCGAAGTCGAAGTTTTCCGCCTGTCTCTGCTCGGTTGCACGCCAAATCTTGCACATTTTGAAATCGAATGCGGCAAGGGCACCTATGTGCGGTCTCTCGCCCGCGACTTCGGCCGCGACCTCGGATGCTTCGGCCATATCGCCTCCCTGCGCCGCAGCTTCGTGGCTCCGTTTGCCGAGGATGCGATGGTGCCGCTTTCGGATCTCGTCGCACTGGAGAAAATCGAAAACGACGAGGAGCGGCTGGAAGCGCTCGATGCTTTCCTGATCGACACGGGCGAGGCCTTGTCCAATCTGCCGCATATCGCAATTACCGAGGATCAGGCGCACCGCTTGAAAATGGGAAATCCCATTATCCTTCGCGGTCGCGACGCACCCGCCGCCGAACCCGAAGCCTACGCGACCTCGCGCGGCAAGCTCGTCGCCATTGGCGAAATCGGTGAAGGCGAGTTTCGGCCGAAACGCGTTTTCCTTTCGGATTGAAAACCCCGAGGATGCTTCTGTCCCGTGCCATGGCATCGGTTGCCTTCCGCGTGTTGCTGACGCATGGTCGGCATATCAACGGGATTCGCGAGCCCTATTCCGCTCGGAGTTGATGGTGAGGAACCCTTGGACGAGATAGCGGACAGTCGAAACGCTTGGCGCGCTTCCTGGACAACCCGGTTGCGCTCGCGGCTGCGGCGTCCGCTTGCGGTTTACCTCACCATTTTGCTGCTTGTCGCCATCGTCCCGTCATTCATGTTCTCGATGATCATCGTCAAGCGCAGCACCGACGAGCAGGAACGGGTGGTGACGGCTTTGCTCAAGGCATCGACAGGGTCGGTGACACGCATTGTCGAGCGCGAAGTCGATTCCATGATCAGCACGTTGAAAGTTTTTGCCGGCGCTTCCACGATCAAGGCATCGACGCTTGAAAATCTCTACAAAAATGCCGTGACCTCGCTCAGCGGCACGGATTCCTATTTGCTGCTGATCGACCGGGCGCACAACCAGTTGTTGAACACGCGCGTGCCGTTCGGAACAAAACTACCTAAGGCATCGGATCCGAGTTCCGTCGACGAAGCCTTCAAGGGCTCCGGGCCCCTGGTTTCGCACGTCTTTTTCGGCAGGACGGCGAAGAAATGGGTCTTCAACGTCTATCTGCCATCCGAAGATGGCGCCTATCTGCTGACCTTGACGCAAAATGCAGAAAATATGCAAAAGGCTGTCAACCAGGATATGCTGTCGCCGGGTTGGAACGCCGCGCTTCTCGACAGCGCCGGCAAGGTGGTCGTTTCATCCGATGCGAGCGTCGAAGTCGGGCAGCCGTTTTTCATGGATATCGTTCCGGCCCTTCGTGTCGGGGTCGGTGAGGCGACGCGGCACGGTGTCAGCTATCGCACGGTGACCGAGTTTTCCGTCCTGACCGGCTGGAAGATCGTTGCCTGGGCAAAGAAATCAGCGGTCGACGCGCCGGCCTTGTGGTCCTATCTCTGGCTATCGCTGGGCGGAATCTTGTTTGCGGGGATCGCCGTCGCCGGGTCGGTCGCGATTGCTGGACTTCTTGCGCAGGGTGTCACGATCATTGCCCGCGATGCCCGCCTTCTGGGAGCCGGACAGCCGATCGAACCGCGCCGTCACATGATCTCGGAAATCGAAACCGTATCCCTTGCCCTTTCGGAGGCGGCCCAGGCGAGGCGGGAGGCCGAAAATGAAATCCGCTTTCTGGCGCGAGAGGTGGCGCACCGGTCCAAAAACCAGCTGACGGTCATCCAGTCCATGCTCAACCAGTCGCTCAACGCCGCCGAGAGCCGGGTGGATTTTGCCGACAGCTTCCGGAAGCGCATCGCCGGTCTTGCTCGCTCTACGGACCTGATGATCGCCAATGCCGCCCTTGGGGTCGATTTCAGGGAACTGGCGCAAAACCAGTTGCAGCCATTCATTCCCGATGATCCGCAACGGGTAATTCTTTGCGGCCCGACCGTGCGCCTGGATACGCAGGTGTCCCAAATGCTCGGAATGGCCCTGCATGAACTGGCGACCAACGCGACGAAATATGGCGCGCTCGCCGACAGCAGGGGTGTCGTTGCTCTGACATGGACGCTTTCGGAAACGGAATTTCAGTTGGTCTGGCGCGAAACGGGCGTGGATATCAAATCCGATGCCAGTGCAGAACCCCGCAAGGGGTTTGGCACGATCGTGCTGGAGCGCATGCTGGGCATGTCGCTCGACGCGCGGCTTGAGCGGATCATGCATGGCGACGGTATCGAGTGGCGCGTCCTCATCGCGCAACACCGGCTGAATGCAAATCTGCCGAAGGATCTCGGGGCGGACCCGTTGTCGCTGAAAGGATGATCATGCGTCACGAATGTCTTGTCGTCGCCGCCGGACTTATGCTCGCACCATTGACGGTCGGCCAGGCGGCCGCTGCCGATTGTGTGGTAGCGGATCCCACGGGGACGCCGCTCAACGTCCGCATAGAGCCGAACGGGCAGATCCTGTCGAGGCTCGACAATGGTCGTGCCGTTGTCGTCCTGGCCGAGAAACGTGTCGGCGGAAAAGGCTGGGCTCAGGTGGCATCGGAGGGTGACGTGCTGGGTTGGGTCTTTGCTGCTTTTCTCGACTGCCGAACCGGCGCCTCCAATCTGAAATCGGCGCCGATGAAGCCCCGCCTTGCACCATAGCAAAGCCTCGGAGCGCCTCTTTCTTTTTGAAGAGGAATGGTTTATAGGCAGCGCCAGCATCAGACCCGATTCCGCGGACTTTTGCCTTCATGGCCGCAGCTAGACGACATCCCGGCTGTCGGCGACCCGAAATCCTCATCATTGAAAGGATGACACGATGTCGATCACTGCAGAGCGCAAGGCTGCGCTTATCAAGGAATACGCAATCGTCGAAGGCGATACCGGTTCTCCGGAAGTTCAGGTTGCCATCCTCACGGAACGGATCAACAACCTGACCGAACACTTCAAGGGTCACAAGAAGGACAACCACTCGCGTCGTGGCCTTCTGGCAATGGTTTCCACCCGCCGCTCGCTTCTCGACTACGTCAAGGGCAAGGAAGAGGCGCGGTATACCAAGCTGATCACGGCTCTCGGCATTCGCCGCTAAACCTTACCCGGCGGGCTCCCCGAGGCGCCCGCCGTTTCTTTTCGCGGGCTCCCCGCACGCGCTTCAGGCCGGACCGTTCCGGTTCACTGCCGAAGCGGACACACCAGCAGGCCGGATGGGCCGGCCCTGCGGAACCAACCGATGACCTGTCATGGGGCAGGATTGCAGGATGCTTCGGCGCTTGCGCGTTTTCCACGCACCGAAAGCATAGGGCTTTCAGGATGCGGCGGGGTCGCCGGCCGAATTGGAAGTCTCCCGCTGTCTTGCCCGTGATCTGTCATATCAGCGGAAACACTGCCGCCCGCGCCACACTGGCTGCGGCGCGGCATTGCCGCACACGAAGGACAAAACATGTTCGATACCCACACCGTCGAAATTGAATGGGCAGGCCGCCCGCTCAAACTCGAAACCGGCAAGATCGCCCGTCAGGCTGACGGCGCGGTTCTCGCCACCTACGGCGAAACCGTCGTTCTCGCCACCGTCGTTTCGGCCAAGTCGCCGAAGCCGGGCCAGGATTTCTTCCCGCTGACGGTCAACTATCAGGAAAAGACCTACGCAGCCGGCAAGATCCCCGGTGGCTATTTCAAGCGCGAAGGCCGTCCGTCGGAAAAGGAAACGCTGGTTTCCCGCCTGATCGACCGTCCGATCCGCCCGCTCTTCCCCGATGGCTACAAGAACGACACTCAGGTCGTCGTCACCGTCATGCAGCACGATCTGGAAAATGATCCCGACATCCTGTCGATGGTCGCAGCTTCCGCAGCCCTGACGATATCAGGCGTTCCCTTCATGGGTCCCGTCGGCGGTGCCCGTGTCGGTTACGTCAATGGCCAGTACGTGCTGAACCCGCATCTCGACGAAATGCCTGAATCGGTTCTCGACCTCGTTGTCGCAGGCACGCAGGACGCCGTACTGATGGTGGAATCGGAAGCCAAGGAACTGAACGAAGAGATTATGCTCGGCGCCGTCATGTTCGGCCACAAGGGCTTCCAGCCGGTCATCGACGCGATCATCAAGCTCGCCGAAGTGGCTGCCAAGGAACCGCGCGACTTCACCCCGGAAGATCATTCCGAACTCGAAGCCGAAATGCTCGGTATCGCCGAAACCGAACTGCGCGCTGCCTACAAGATCACCCAAAAGGCCGAGCGCTACGCTGCCGTCGATGCCGTCAAGGCCAAGGTGAAAGCACATTTCTTCCCGGAAGGTGCCGAGCCGAAATACACGAACGAAGTCATCGGCGCCGTCTTCAAGCACCTGCAGGCCAAGATCGTTCGCTGGAACATCCTCGATACCAAGAGCCGCATCGATGGCCGTGAACTCGACAAGGTTCGTGCGATCGTTTCCGAAGTCGGCATTCTGCCGCGCACCCATGGGTCGGCCCTGTTTACCCGCGGCGAAACGCAGGCGATCGTCGTTGCCACGCTCGGCACCGGGGAAGACGAACAGTACGTCGACAGCCTGACCGGGATGTACAAGGAGAAGTTCCTGCTGCACTACAACTTCCCGCCCTATTCGGTCGGTGAAACAGGCCGCATGGGCTCCCCGGGCCGCCGCGAAATCGGCCATGGCAAGCTCGCATGGCGCGCCATACGTCCGATGCTGCCGGCTGCGGACCAGTTCCCCTACACGCTGCGCGTCGTCTCCGAGATCACCGAATCCAACGGCTCGTCCTCGATGGCAACCGTCTGCGGCACCTCGCTGGCTCTGATGGATGCCGGCGTTCCCTTGGCAAAGCCGGTTGCCGGTATCGCCATGGGCCTGATCCTCGAAGGTGAGCGCTTTGCGGTTCTCTCCGACATCCTCGGCGACGAAGATCATCTTGGCGACATGGACTTCAAGGTTGCCGGTACCACGGATGGTATCACCTCGCTGCAGATGGACATCAAGATCGCCGGTATCACCGAAGAGATCATGAAGGTCGCTCTCGGTCAGGCACAGGCGGGCCGCAAGCACATCCTCGGCGAGATGGCCAACGCCATCACCGAAGGCCGCTCGCAACTCGGCGAATTCGCACCGCGCATCGAAGTCATGAACATTCCGGTCGACAAGATCCGTGAAGTCATCGGCTCGGGTGGTAAGATCATCCGTGAAATCGTCGAAAAGACCGGCGCCAAGATCAACATCGAAGACGATGGCACGATCAAGATCGCGTCGTCCTCCGCCAAGGAAATCGAAGCGGCCCGCAAGTGGATCCACTCGATCGTCGCGGAACCGGAAGTCGGCCAGATCTACGAAGGCACGGTCGTCAAGACCGCCGACTTCGGCGCTTTCGTCAACTTCTTCGGCCCGCGCGACGGTCTGGTGCACATCAGCCAATTGGCCTCCGATCGTGTTGCCAAGACCTCGGATGTCGTCAAGGAAGGCGACAAGGTCTGGGTCAAGCTGATGGGCTTCGACGAGCGCGGCAAGGTTCGCCTCTCCATGAAGGTTGTCGATCAGGCCACCGGCAAGGAAGTCACCAGGGGCGAAGGCGAAGCGGCTGAATAAGCCCGGCGCCTGACACCATTGCTACGGGCGCGGAGCGGATCGTTCCGCGCCCTTTCTTATTTTACCCGCTAGGACGACTGCCATGAGCCGCGACACGCTGAAGACCCTTTTCCATCCCTTCGATACCGGTGTCGTGCCAGCGCCTGCCGACGGTGAGCGTGTATTGTTCCTGGGTGCCGAGGCGGGTTACCGGCTGCCTGCGGAGTTCGCGGGCTCTGTTGCCGCCGTGCAGGCATCGCGACCGCTCTACAAGGCTCTGGAGGCCGCTAAAGCGGCGGTGACGCCCGTTGTTGAAGGCGAGGACTACGATGCCGCACTCATTCTGTGTGGCAAGCACAAGGGCGAGAACGAGGACCGGATCGCCGAGGCGCTGAAGCGCGTCAAGGTTGGCGGTCTGATCGTCGTGGCCGGCGGCAAGGACGATGGCATCCAGTCGCTGCGCAAGCGCGTCAACCAACTCGGCTGGGGCGGCGACAGCCTGCCCAAATATCACGGCATCGCCTTTTGGTTCGGGCGCCCGGAAGACGCAAGCGACGTGATCGCCAAATTTTCCAAGAAGCCGGTTCGCGTCGAGGGTCGTTTCGATGCGGCGCCTGGAATGTTTTCGCATGAAAAGGTGGATGCTGGATCCGAACTTCTGGCTTCGCGTTTTCCCGACGACTTCAAGGGGCATGCGGCCGATTTCGGCGCAGGCTGGGGGTATCTGTCCGTTTTGCTGGCTGAAAAGGCGCCGAACCTGAAGGGCATCGACCTATTCGAGGCCGATTATCATGCGCTGGAAGCGGCCCGGGCCAATCTCAAGGCCAACTGCCCGAATGTGCCGACCCGCTTCTTCTGGCAGGACCTGACATCGGAAGAGACCCGCGACAAATACGACCTGATCGTCATGAACCCGCCCTTCCACGAAACGCAGTCTGCCGATCCGGCGCTGGGTGCCGCGATGATCAAGGCGGCTGCAAAAGCGCTAAAGATCGGCGGAAAGCTGATGCTGGTCGCCAATCGCGGCTTGCCCTATGAGACGATTATGCCCGAGACCTTCAAGGAATGGGGCGAAACCTGCCGCAACGCCCGTTTCAAGGTGCTTTGGGGCAAGCGCTGAGCATTCCGGCGCAGCCAAACTGAACAATCTGTGCCGTTGATTTTCTGGAAAATACAAACTATAGTTGTGTCCCGGCTTGTTGGGGACATGCATGAATGCGGCTTTGGACAGCAGGTCTGTTTTTGGTGCTTGGCGCGGTCGTAGCGCATGCCGGACCGAAAAAAACAACAGAACAGCTGACGTGGGAATGGTTCAACGCAGGGGAAACCTATCGCCGCTATAAGGTGAAGGGCCCGGATGATCTGAAAATTTCTACCCATTATTTTCATCTGGCGGCCAAGAGCGGCAATAGCGCCGCCGCCTACAAGGTGGGTGAAGCCTACGAAAACGGCATCGGCGTAAAGCAGGATCCGGCCGTCGCGTTGGACTGGTATCGGGTTGCTGCCGCGGCAGGCGACAGACATGCCGAACTGAGGATCGGCTGGTTTTACCATAAGGGCATAACCGTGCCCGCCGATCCTGCCATGGCCGCTCAATGGTACAGGCGCTCGGCAGACAAAGACAACATCTGGGCCTACCACATGCTGGCTTTCATGCTGATGGACGGTGAGGGCGTTCCGCAGGATCGCGATCTCGCAAGGCACTATTTTGAAAAGAGCCTGCCCGTGACCAACGACCATTGGGCAAAGGTAAAGCTTGCACGGTTGATAGAGGAGAGCGACCCGTCACGGTCGTTGGCGCTGCTGCAGCAAGCGGAAACGGCCGGAAATCCGGAGGCGACAAAACGTCTTCGGGATAAGCGCTGACGTCTGCTTCGTATTGCTTTATCGACCAAACAGGTACAGGCTAAAGTCTGGCTGGCGCGGAACCCTGCGCAGCGCTGATGGAGCGTGCTGATGGCATCGATGTCTGGACACCGCCCGCCTGTCACCGAGGGCGTTGCCGAAGTGATGGCCAAGGATATCAAAAGCGGCGAGGGCAGGGGCATGACCTCCGAAGTGCCCCTCGCCTTTCAGACCGGGCGCCTGCCGCCAGATCCGGTGGTGCTGGGACAGACCCGCAAGCAGATGCTGCAGTTTGGCATCTTCGCCATTGGCCTGCTGCTGGTCCTGCTTGTCATATGGTGGACTGCCTGACGGCTCAGCCTTTCAAGGCCCGCTCGAACAGCCGCGACAGCCGCTCGGCGAAAGCCCGTGGATCCTCCGGCTTGTCGCCGTCGAGCACACGGGCCTGATCCAGCAGAAGCTTGACGGCGTCGGTGCGGAAGCCTTCGCTGCCGCTCGACGCCAGCGCCGCGATCAGTCCGTGAACGGGGTTGATCTCCAGGATCGGTTTGGCCGCCGTATCCAGCCGCCCGGCGCCCTGCAGCAGTTTTTCCAACTGGCGATCATAGGCCTGCTCCGGCGCAACGAGGCAGACGGCGCTTTCCGTCAGCCGGTCGGAAGCCCTGACATCCGAGACCGCTTCACCGAGCGTCGTTTTGGCAAAGGCGATAAAATCGCTGACATCCTTCGACGTTTCAGGGGAGGCCGAGGCTTCGCTTTCGGTCTTCGGCACTTGCGCCAGATCGGCCGCCCCTTGGGTGATCGATTTGAAGGGCTTTCCTTCGAAATCCGAGGCCGCCGTCACCCAGAAACTATCGACGGAATCCGTCAGCAGCAGAACTTCGATCCCGCGTGCACGAAAACCTTCGAGTTGCGGCGAAGACTTCAACCGGTCGAGATTGTCGCCTGCGAGGTAGTAGATCGCGGCCTGCGCGTCCTTCATGTCCTTGATGTAGTCGGCGAGGGAACGCGTCGCTTCATCGGAAAGCGTGGAGCGGAAACGCGACAGCGCGATCAATTGGGAACGGCGCTCGAAATCGTCATAGATACCCTCTTTCAGCACTGCGCCAAAGGCATCCCACAGCTTGGCAAAAGCGTCCTTGTCGTTTTCCTGAAGCTTTTCTATGGCCGTCAGAATGCGGCTCGTCAGGCCTTTGCGAATTGCCGCGAGGATCGGGCTTTCCTGGATCATTTCACGCGAGACATTGAGCGGCAGGTCGGCTGTATCGACCAGGCCACGCACAAAGCGTAGGTAACGCGGCAAAAGCTCGGCGTCGTCGGTAATGAAGACCCGCTTGACATAGAGCTTCATGCGGCCTTTGCCGTCCGGATCGAACAGATCGAGCGGCTTGGACTCCGGAACGAAGGCAAGGCCTGTATATTCGTGGCGACCCTCGGCGCGAAAATGCACGGTGAGCGCCGGTTCGTCATAAAATCCGGAGAGGCCACGATAAAAGTCGGTGTAGTCCTGCTTGGAGATGTCGTTGCGGGACTTCGTCCAAAGGGCAGTGCCGTCGCCGATGCGTTCAGCCTCTGCGCCAGGCTTTTCGATGATGTCGATCGGAACCGGCACATGGCCCGACTGGTCCTTGACAATGCGCGAGACGCTCCATTTCGCGGCATAGGTCTTGGCGTCGTCCATCAGGTGCAGCGTGATGCGCGTGCCGCGCGCCGGGGCGTCCGAGAGATCGGCTTCGGCCACCGTATAGCTGCCCTTGCCGTCTGATGACCAGAGAAAGGCATGATGGCTGCCCGCACGGCGTGAGATGACGTCGACCTGGTCGGCGACCATGAAGGCGGAATAAAAGCCGACACCGAACTGACCGATCAACTGGGCGCCTTCGCCGGCCTTTGCAGCTTCGACACGCTCCATGAAGGCACGAGTGCCGGAGCGGGCGATGGTGCCGAGCGCCTCGATCATGTCGTCACGGCTCATGCCGATGCCGTTGTCTTCAACAATGAGTTGATTGCTGTCGGCGTCGAGCGTCAGTGTGATGCGTGCGACCGCATCGTCGGTCAGGAGCTCGGGGGCTCCGATCGCCTCGTAGCGCAGCTTTTCACAGGCGTCGGCGGCATTGGAAATCAATTCCCGCAGAAAGACATCCTTGTCGGAATAGACGGAATGCACCATGAGGTGCAGCAGACGCGCGACGTCGGCCTCGAAAACATGGTTTTCGACGGGTGTGTCAGCAACATTGCTCATGCTTGAACTGCCTCAGTTTGAATCACGGAACTCTTGCGCGTTCTGAACTGGCAATAAACCGGGGGAAATTCAAGAGGTGCTCTCGACCTCCAACAGCCATTCAGCGTAGCGGCTCACTTAGGGCGCGCGTCTCGCCCTTGTAGCGGAGATTGCTGTGCAACACATTACGGCGGTTGCCGCCGTAATGTGTTGCAGGAATAGGCGATGATGACAGAAATCTTACTGCGGAATGCCCTCGTCGAAAGGCACAAGCTGAATATCGCGAGAAGGACGGATGTCTTCTACGCCGACGATGTGGCGAACTTTATCCACGACACCGGAATCTTCGGTGTGACCAAAAATCGCGCCGATTTCCGGCATGACATTATCAACAATGAAGCCTTTAGACACCGCGGTCTTGGCAATCGAACCAGTATCGGGAATATGCCCGCTGTCGACGACGATCGAATAACGTAGGCTACTCATGATCTTAACCTCTTCTATCGCGGAAGCGATACTGCATCTCGCGATGTTGTTCTGCGGAATATAGGTCAGGAGATTGCGAATTCAAACGATATTCGCGGCCGCCTGGTGTGGGGCAAGGACCAGACCCGCCCCGACATCCCTTGGAGGATGCGCTAGGCTACGTGTATTTTTCTTTAATGCCCGCCAAAGTTCCATGCCGCGCAGTGCCGGATCCGACTCTGCCCAAAGCGCGGCAATCCCGGCGGCGTGAGGGCAGGCCATGCTTGTACCGGACATGGTTCGATAAAGTTGGGGCGCCGGTGCAGTGGAAAAGATGCCGACACCTGGCGCCACGATATCAATCTCGCCGCCGTTGGGGTTGATGCCGCCACAGGAGAAATAGCCCAATGCGAAATTCGGATCGATCGCTCCGACTGCCATGATGCTCGCTGCGTTGGCTGGAGACGAAACAGGAGCAATGAAGCCGAACGAGCGATTGCTGTTGTTGCCGGCTGCTGCGATGATGAGACAGCCGTTGTCAAGCGCCTGTTGCCCGATCCGTTCATAGAGCACGCTCGGCAATTCTCCCTCGCGTACGGCGCCGCCGAGCGACATGGAAATGACCTCGCATCGATTGTCGATTGCCCATCGCATACCCCTCAGAATATCGCTCTCTGCGCCGAAACCGCGATTGTTCAAAACTTTGCCAACGTAAAGGTCGGCTCCAGGAGCAACGCCGAACCGAAGCATGTCCTTTTTGGCCGGATGGCCGCATGCCGTGCCGGCGCAATGGGTGCCATGTCCTTGAAGATCTTCGATATTTTCGTTGGCCACAAAACTTTTGTCGATGATGGAGCGGTTGATGAAATCCGGATGGTTCCGATCGATGCCTGTATCGAGTATGCAGATCTTGATACCCTTGCCTGTAAAAGGGCTGTCCAGCGCATGGGTAGCAGCAACACCCCAGCTTGAGGCATTTGTATCCACAAACTCCTGTTGCTTGAACAGGTAGAATTCCGGTCGTATTTCCACAACCGTCTCATCTGCCGCCAGTGTTTGCATCATGGTGGAATTACGGGCGTTGACGGGTTGTGGAATGAAGGCGACATGAAGATCTTCAATAAAGATCACGGATTGCGCGGTCGCCAATCCCGAAAGATTCGCAGTGCTCAGGGTGCTTGCTACTATGTCTGAATCTGTCTGCTTCTCGAGGGAGCGGACGGCGTCCTTACGTTCGACATCATCGCGGAAGGCGACAATAAGCGATCCGGTCGGTCGTGGCCGCTGATTTTCAAGAACCGGATTTGGCAGTATTTCATTTGCCATAGTAATTTAACCCCTCCTTTTCCGAGAAAGGAGAGAAATTACATATACAACTTAAAAATGCAATGGAAAATAACGCAACCTTATGCGTCTTATCCGTGTTATTCGGCGTCCGCCGTTCGCAAGGCCTCGAGTGCCGGCATCGAGGTGATGTTATAGCCCGAATCGACATAGTGAATCTCGCCGGTCACGCCGCTCGAGAGTGGCGAAAGCAGATAAAGCGCCGAATTGCCGACATCCTCAATCGTGACAGTGCGGCGCAACGGCGAGTTCTTCTGCTGCCAGGAGAGCATGGCGCGGGCGTCGGAAATGCCGGCGCCAGCCAGCGTGCGGATCGGGCCGGCCGAGATCGCGTTGACGCGGATGCCGCGCTGGCCATAATCGGAGGCGAGATAGCGCACGGACGCCTCGAGTGCAGCCTTGGCGACGCCCATGACGTTATAGTTCGGCATGACGCGCACGGAGCCGCCATAGGTCAGCGTCAGCATGGTACCACCGTCCGTCATCAGGTCTGCCGCCCGCCTGGCGATCTCGGTGAACGAGAAGCATGAAATGACCATGGTCCGGCTAAAGTTTTCACGCGAGGTATCGGCGTAAAGGCCCTTCAGTTCGTTCTTGTCGGAAAAGCCGATGGCATGAACGATGAAATCGAGCTTGCCCCATTTTTCCTTCAGTGCGTCGATGACGGCATCCACTGAAGCGATGTCTTCGACGTCGCATGGCAGGAGGATATCGGACTTCAACTCCGCCGCCAGCGGCTTGACGCGCTTGCCCAGCGCCTCGCCCTGATAGGTGAAGGCAAGCTCCGCACCTTCGGCCGAAAGCGCTTTTGCAATGCCCCAGGCAATCGAGTGGCTGTTGGCCACCCCCATGATGAGGCCGCGCTTTCCGTTCATCAAACCGTTCATAGATTTCATCCGTTATAGCGCTGGAAAACGAGCGTCGCGTTTGTGCCGCCGAAGCCGAAGGAGTTGGAAAGGGCGATGTCGATCTTGGCATTGTCGATACGCTCGCGCACGATTGGCACGCCGTCGAATTCTGGATCGAGTTCGGTGATATGCGCGCTTTCGCCGACAAAGCCAGCCTGCATCATCAACAGGGAATAGATGGATTCCTGCACGCCGGCAGCGCCAAGCGAATGGCCGGTCAGCGACTTGGTCGACTGGATATGCGGGATCTTGTTGCCGAAGACCTCGCGGATCGCACCGATCTCCTTGCTGTCGCCGACGGGCGTCGAGGTGCCGTGCGTGTTGACGTAGTCCACCTCGCCCTTGACCGTGGCGAGCGCCTGGCGCATGCAGCGCGCCGCGCCTTCCCCGGACGGAGCAACCATGTCGTAGCCATCCGACGTTGCGCCGTAACCGGTGATCTCGGCGTAGATCTTTGCACCGCGGGCCTTGGCGTGTTCCAGTTCTTCCAGAACGAGAACGCCAGCCCCGCCGGCGATCACGAAGCCGTCGCGCGACACGTCATAGGCGCGGGAAGCAGTAGATGGCGTGCTGTTATATTTCGAGGACATGGCGCCCATGGCGTCGAACAGGTTCGACATGGTCCAGTCGAGATCCTCGTGACCGCCGGCGAACATCACGTCCTGCTTGCCCCACTGGATCATTTCAGCCGCATTGCCGATGCAATGCGCGGATGTCGAACAGGCCGAGGAGATCGAATAATTGACGCCATGGATTTTGAACCAGGTGGCCAGCGTCGCCGAAGCCGTGGAGGACATTGCCTTCGGCACGGCAAAGGGGCCGATCCGCTTTGGTGAATTGTTCTTGATGGTGATATCGGCCGCCTCGATCAGGGTCCGCGTCGAAGGACCGCCGGAACCCATGATGATGCCCGTGCGCTCGTTGCCACCGATATCGCTGTCTTCAAGGCCGGAATCGGCGATGGCCTGTTTCATTGCAACATGGTTCCACATGCCGCCTTGCGACAGGAAGCGTGCGGCACGGCGATCGATCATATCGGTGGTATCGATGTCGGGAGCGCCCCAGACCTGGCACCGGAAGCCGTGTTCGGCAAAATCGTTGGAAAACGAGATGCCGGATTTTGCCTCGCGTAGCGATTCGGTAACTTCCTGCGCATTGTTCCCGATGGAGGAAACAATACCCAGACCTGTGACAACAACCCGTCTCATATGGATGACCTTTTCCTTCATAGCTGAGGGCCGGCGTGCCGCGTCAGGCAGCCTTTTCCTTCGACAAGCCGACGCGAAGGTCGGTTGCCTGATATATGGTTTCGCCATCCGCTTTTAGCCAGCCATCCGCTATGCCCAGAACGAGGCGACCGCGCATGACACGCTTGAAATCGATTCCATATTCAAGAAGCTTTGTGTGCGGGCGCACCATGCCTTTGAATTTCACTTCCCCCGTCGACAGCGCCATGCCGCGGCCTTGCTCGCCGAGCCAGCCGAGGAAGAAGCCGGTAAGCTGCCACATGCCGTCGAGACCCAGGCACCCGGGCATGATCGGATTGCCCTGAAAATGGCAGGGGAAATACCAGTCATCGGGCCGGACATCATATTCGGCGCGGATGTAACCCTTGTCGAAGGTGCCGCCGGTTTCGGAGATGTCGGTGATGCGATGAACCATCAGCATTGGCGGCAGGGGGAGTTGAGCATTGCCCTGGCCAAACAGTTCACCACGACCGCAAGTCAGGATTTCTTCATAATTGAAGCTCGATTGTCTGGTCGTCATAAGCAGCCGTTTCCCCGCTAGTCCGTTTTTCGTTGACTTGGTTTAGAACAAGATGAGCACAATTTGAAGCGATGGCCTTTCCGAACAAGGTCCCGCTACGCATTTCGATCGCCCGGTACAAGGTTTATTTCCGCCGTCGCATACATGATGGGCACACCAACGGCCAGTGATAATTCCCCGGTAACCCGAGTTTTAGGTCGTTTTCCCGGTTCGAGCAGACCGCAACCCCGTAACAACTATTGAAAGCTTGCGCAGCAAAAGTTATATCGGCACTGAACGACTATAGTGCAATAGCTGGAAAGCCGGGTCCGTCTCTATGACGTCTGCCATTGATATCTGTTCGGAAGAGCGTCTGCGGCAGTCCGGGCTAAGGCCGACGCGTCAGCGGATGGCGCTGGCCGAGCTGATCTTCGCCAAGGGCGACAGGCATCTGACTGTAGAGGAATTGCACGAGGAGGCTGTGGCGGCGGGCGTCCCGGTTTCTCTGGCCACCGTCTATAATACGCTTCATCAGTTCACCGAGGCCGGTATGATCCGGGTTCTCGCCGTGGAAAGTTCCCGGACCTATTTCGACACCAACGTGTCCGACCACCATCATTTCTTCGTCGAAGGCCACAATGAGGTTCTCGATATTCCGGTCAACAATATCGAGATCGGCAATCTTCCCGAACCACCGGAGGGGATGGAAATCGCCCATGTCGACGTGGTTATCCGTCTGCGCCGCAAGCACGGCTAAATTTTCTACATGACATCGTCGGGATGCCGACCCGGTGTATGCGCCCCCGTCGGCAACGTCCAGCCGTATTTCAAGGCTCCGCCCCGGACGGCAAAAGCCGTCACCACGCCGAGACCCGAGGCAACCAGCAGCGGGGCTGCGAGCGTGGCGGCAAGCGTAAAGACCCCGGCACCGGCCAGCGCCGCCGTCACGTAGATTTCGGGCCGGAGCAGCACCGAAGGTTCCCCGGCCAGGAGATCGCGCAAAATGCCGCCGAACGTTGCCGTCAGCATGCCGGTCACCAGCGCCACAAGCGGCGATCCTGTTGCGGCAAGTCCCTTCGCCGCCCCCATGACGCAATAGGCCGAGAGCCCGACCGCATCGAGCCAGACCAGGAAAATATAGCGCGATTCCATTTTATGGGCGGAAAAGAACACCAGAACCGCTACGGAGCCGCAGACCACGAGATAGAAGGGGTTGGCGACCCAGAAAACCGGTGTCGCCCCGAGGATGACATCACGCAGCGTTCCCCCGCCGATGCCGGTTACGGAGGCGAGGAAGATGTATCCGATGATGTCCAACTGCTTGCGTGATGCCGAGAGCGCCCCGGTTGCCGCAAAGACGGCTACCCCTGCATAGTCGAGAATTTCAAGGATCGGCATGTTTCCCTCCGCCATCCACGAGAGAGGGACCACAACCGCCCTGCCGCGTCAACTATAGCCTATTGCGGAAACAGCCTGTGGGTGCGGCCACTGGCGTAATAGACAGCCAGTCCCGTCCACTCCCGGATCGCCGTCGTCGTCAACTGGGCATTCAGCGAGGGTTGGCTGAAATCGAGCCCAAGGGTAAGCCTTCCGCTGGTCCGATAATCGACGGGCCATGGCGTTACCGCGATGCCGAGCTTGCGGAACAGTCCGACCGAACGCGGCATATGAAAGGCCGACGTGATCAGGATGCAGCCTGCAAGGCCGTTCTGCTCGAGCAGTTGCCGGGTGTTGGAGACATTCTCGAAGGTCGTGCGGGACTGCGCCTCACGGATAATCCGCTCCGGCGCGATGCCGAAGGTGGAGAAAAAGGCGAGCGAGGCCTGGGCATCGCCCTGATAATCGCCGCTGAACGAACCGTCGCCACCGGAGACGAGTATTTTTGCTCCGGGGAAGGCGATGGCGAGCTTCGCGCCTTCGATGAACCGGTCGGCCGCCTGGTTGAACTCGGTGCCGCCCCGCCCGGCAATCACCTCATTTTCGAAAGCACCGCCAAGGATGATGATGCAGGAAAGATCCGGAGGAAGATGTGCCGGACGTGCAATTCGGACTTCCAGTCTCTGCAGCAGGACGCCGCCGCCGCTGGTGAACAGGGTCAGGAAAAACAGCGTCGCCGCCAGGCCCGCCGGGAAACCGCGGAACTTGCGCCAGCCCGCGGCGCCCGCCACGAAACTTGCAATGAAAAGCAGGAAAATCAGCGAGAGCGGCTGCGCAAGCAGCCATAGAACTTTCGAGACAAGGAACATCAGGGCCTGCGATTAGCGGGGTTCATTCGCACCAGGGATGTATAGGCAGGCTTGGGCGGGGTCGGTCAAGTTCAACGTCGCAAACCGTGACCGCGGTTTCCTTCCGCGCCGGCATTCCGTTGTTCAGCGCCGTCCAAAGGTCGGTGTCTGTGCCGGTTGAGCGGTCGATGTTTTGCCGCGCCGCAGATAGATCAGTCCAGCCGCCAGCAGGGCGCCTGCGGTGATGATCGCAACAGCGAGTACCGGGCGATAGGCGATCCAGGCGATGGCAATGACCAGCGGCCCGAGGATCAGGGTCAAAACGCCGGCGACAACCGAAGTACCGAATCCGACGATCGACCCGATGAAGGGGATGACGTCGGCGATGATGCCGAGGATCGACAGCATGAGGATGAAGCCGATGAACATGCCGAGCAGGCCGGCCGCGCGGATGACCCAGGTGATCAGCGTGTTCTCGCTCTGGGCTGCATCGAACAGGGTCGGCGCATCGACCAAGCCTGCCGCGCTCAGGAACAGCTCGCGTCCGTTGGAGGCGCGGTAGCCCGTTACGCGGCGCTCCTTCTGGGCGCCGACGAAGCTCGCCTCGGAAATATCTTCTCTGGTAAAGCTGACGCGCAGATCGCCGATGGACGGGCTCTGGCGGTTGCCCGACACATAGACCGTTGTGCCTTCCAGTCTGCCGGATCTCCCCGTTCCGAGCGCCGCCGAAATCCGGCTGACCTGATCGGCGGTCAGCGGCATCGCCTTGTCCTTGGCGATGTCTGCGACAGCTTTCCCGTCGATGGTAAAGGCACCCAGCGCAGCGTTCTCGACGAGGAAACGCTCGCCCTCGATCGGCATATCGGGATTTTGGTGCTCGCCCGGCTGTTTGAAATCGGAGGAATCGACGCGGCCCGACCGCCAGGCCTTGGAGTAGCTGTAGGTCGTCACGGTTTCCTCGCCACCGCCGAGCGTCTTCTTCGTTTCGCTCTTGCTGTCTTCGATCCACTGGTACATATCGACCCTGCGGCTAAGGCCTGCCGCACCCTGCGCGGCAATGCCGAGGATCGGATCTTCGGGCGTCCCCTGCGGCGTCACGCTTCCGGAAACATGAACGAGCTTGCCTTCGTTGGCCGGATCGACCGTGCCGCTTGCGACAGAGACGACCAGCCCGGCGCCTTCCGATAGCGCCCGGTAGGTCTGGACGGACCGGCCCTCGTTCCAGGACAGGAGCCAGATCATTCCGAAGACCAGAAGAGGGCCGATAACGAGCCCCACCAGTCCGCTCTTCAACCGGGAAAACCAGGAATTCCTCGTTGTTTCTGTAAAGCTCATGTCCCGTCTCCCTACGCCGCCTGTCCGCTTTCCCACGGACGGACGGGTACATTTATTCATGCGATCTCCTGCTATCAGAAATTCAGAAAAACGGAATATATCGCGTCCTTTCGAAAGGAACATTCTGACCGTCGGCTCGCACTCGGCCTGGCGTCCGATACCCAGGATGCTATAGAAAGGAAACAGCTGGCGAAATGCATTTCAAAACATGCCAACCCCGCAGTCACCGCCTGCAGGATCGAGCTGCTATGCTTGGCATTGCAGGACTTCGGGTGTGTCGCGCCCGGAAATCCGCACCGCCGAAAGCCTGCCGCTCATATAGGCGCCGGTATCGACATTGATCCGGGACGGGCCGATCTCGACGTCTCGCACCGGCGTATGGCCGTGAACCGCGATGCGGCCGAGCGTTGACTGGACTTTCCCTTTTTTATCCGGTCGCAGCCACAAAAGATCGCGATCCTTTTGCTCGGGAAGAGAGACGCCCTCTTTCAGCCCTGCATGGACGAAGCAGTAGGCCGGTACACAGAGCAGCGAAGGCAGATCGTCAAGAAAGCGGAAATGGCTGGCGGGGATGTGTTTCCTCAGGGCGCTCTTCAGCGCGGAGCGGCTTGCCGGCAGCTTGTGAAGACCGTAGGAGTGCAGTGTTTCCCTGCCGCCGAAATCGAGCCAACGATGGTCGAGAGAAGGATTGCGCAGAAAATCCAGCATCACCTCTTCATGGTTGCCGGCGAGGCAAAATCGTTGGAGGTCGGCGCGGAAAGGCGTCATCAGGCGTTCGAGCACGGAAGCGGACCCTGGGCCGCGATCGACGTAGTCGCCGAGCATGACAACCCATTTGGTTCCCTCGCGGCGGCGGCTGTCCTCGACGATCGCCTCCTCCATCTGCTGCAGAAGATCGTCGCGGCCATGCACATCGCCGACAGCGTAGATATGTTCCGGCCGCCGGTCGAAAAACAGCTTTTGCCTTTGCCCGGCCGGCTTATTCGGCAGCAAACCCTGCAGAAGGCGCAAAATGCCAGCAATCATCGAAGCCTTCTCACTGTTTGAACATTTCCGACCGGTACCAGTCGACAAAATGCTGCACGCCTTCATCCACCGAAACGGATGGCGTGAAGCCGGTCAAGGCCTTGAGAAGGTCCGGTGCAGCAAATGTTCTCGGCACGTCGCCCGGCTGCATCGGCAGAAAATTGCGCACCGCGCTCTGTCCGGTAGCCGCTTCGACTGTCTCGATAAAGCGCATGAGGGCGACGGGCTGTCCGCCTGCCAGATTGACGACCCGGAAAGGCGCATGTCGCGACAGTGTATCGATTCTCTCGACGCGGTTTTCTTCTGCGGGGACAATCGCGGCCAGGCGGACGACGGCTTCTATAAGATCGTCGATGTAGGTAAAGTCCCGGCTCATCCGGCCTTCGCCATAGATCTCGATCGGCCGGCCCTCAAGAATACGCTCGACGAACTTGAACAGGGCCATATCCGGCCGGCCCCAGGGGCCGTAGACCGTGAAGAAGCGGAATGCCGTCGTGGGCATGCCGTAGAGATGCGCATAGCTGTGCGCCATGAGTTCGGTCGATTTTTTCGTTGCCGCATAGAGCGTCATCGGTTCGTCGGCGCGGTCCGTTTCGGCAAAGGGGATTTTCTCGTTGGCGCCGTAGATCGACGATGTCGATGCAAGAAGCAGATGCTTTGGCCGCAGGGATCGGGCCAACTCCAAGACGTTCCATGAGCCGATAAGGTTTGAATCGACATAGGTCTTGGGCTCTTCGAGGCTGTAGCGAACCCCGGCCTGAGCCGCGAGATGGACGATCATGTCCGGTCTGGTCGTTTCCGCTGCCCGTTCGAGGGCGCTCCTGTCCTCCAGCATTCCGATCACCGGCCGGAAGCCATCGGAGCGGCTAAGGATCGCGTGACGCCGTTCCTTGAGGCGCACGTCATAATAGGGCGTCATGCCATCGAAACCGGTGACAGAATGGCCGTCATCAAGCAGGCGCTTGGCCAGATGGAACCCGATGAAACCCGCGGTTCCGGTGATAAAATAATGCATGCCTGCTCCTGAGGGTGTGCGGCGGGCCAGCCGGGCTGCCCGTCCCGCCTGTACCTGAAGCTGCGCCGTTTCACCAGATGTCGGTTGTCGCTGTTGCCGGGATGGACGAAGCGGCCAGGCGGCAGCGCGCCTCATGATGTTCACGTGCAGTTCCGGAATCGATGGCATGCATAGTCAAAGCCGGGCAACTTGCCAATGGTTCATCTGCAAGGGAGTGAGGCACCGGTGATGGTGCCGTTCTGCTTTGCACAAACTCGAAACAAGATGCCGCGATCAAGGATGATGGATATCCTTGATGATTGCGTGGCTGTGGCGATAGCCACCGCCGAAGGCCGTGGCGCCAGCAATATGAGGATGATCGGCATCGAGATCAAAATGGATATGACTGTCGTTTTCTTCTGCGGACGGCCAGAGCCGCGCGGCGGTCAATGAGGCAAGGGCCGTTATTGTTGCGAGAAGTATATATGTAGCCGACAGGCCGATCGTCGCGCCCATCCATCCCGCAAGCGGATAGGTAATCATCCAGCACGCGTGCGACAGAGCAAACTGTGCGGCAAACAGGGCAGGACGGTCTTCCGGCATTCCGGACCGCCTAAGGATGCGGCCGGAAGGTGTGAGCACCAGCGAGTATCCAATGCCGATCATGGCCCAAAGCGCGACCAGGGCCCAATAGGACGGTATGAGCAGACCGGCAAGAAGGGCGCCGGCGAGCAGGACGGTTCCAGACAACATGACGGGCCGATCCGGTATAAATCGCAAAAGCCTCGGGATGAGAAGCGCTGCGACCATTGACCCCAATCCAAAAGCAGCAAGCGCGATGGCCGTGAAACGCTCGCCCCGCCCGTAGACGGTCTGCACCAGCACCACAGTATTGACAAAGACCATGGATCCCCCAGCCGCAATTGCAAAATTCAGCGCAAGAAGACCTTTCAGTTGCTGAACCGTGAGGTACAGGCGAAGCCCTCGGGTCGTTCGCTCATAGAAGCTCCGTTGTTGCATGCTTTTCGGATCGGGCAAGAGAATCGTTGTCACCAGAGCGGCGGAAGCGAGGAAACCGACGACAGTGCCGAGATAAAGGTTGTGATAGCTCGTCAGCGTCAGCAATGCGGCTGCCAGCAGCGGACTGACGACCTTTTCGAGGTCGTAAGCCAGCCGCGACAGTGACAGGGCATGGGTATAATCATCTTCGTCGGCGAGTACATCCGGTATCGTCGCCTGAAACGTCGGGGTGAAGGCGGCGGAGGCGGCCTGCAGCACAAAGATGAGCAGGTATGCTTGCCAGACGCTCGTTAGGAACGGCAGACACAGGGCAACAGCCGCCCGGACGATGTCGAGGCCGACCAGCATTGTGCGTCGGGGCATCTGTTCCGTCAGGGCGGTGGCAATCGGCGCGACGGTGACATAGGCGATCATCTTGATTGCAAGGGCAGTGCCGAGAACAGCCCCGGCGCTTCCGGCATCCAGTTCGTAGGCCTGCAGGCCGAGCGCAACCGTTGCAAGACCGGTACCGAGAAGAGCGATCACCTGTGCCAGGAACAGATGCCGGTAGGTGCGGTTCGAGAGAACTTTCAGCATTTCATCCGTCCTGTTCAACGCGTCCCGGTCGGCAACGCCGCCTGAGACCTTCGGGCGTGTACGGCAAGGCTAAAGATACTTGGTAATGGACTTGAATTCGTCGATGGACTGACGCCTTTCCCTCGGAGGCGAGCCAACCGCGTCTTCAAGGCAATGGTCGAGATGGTCCTCGATCAGTGTGCGCTTGGCATTGGTGATCGCCTTCTCCACGGCATGAAGCTGCTGGGCGATGTCAAGGCACGGCTTTCCTGCCTCGATCATGGCGACCACGCTCCTCAAGTGGCCTTCGGCGCGTTTCAAGCGCTTGACGATTTCGGGGTGCGTGTCGTGCCGGTGCTCGATAGATACCATAATCATATCCTATCCTCCTGGAGAGGATCTTTCAAGGCAAGAACCCAGGGAGCTGCGGGGCCTGTTTTCCGAAGGATAAAGAACGAACCGAGACATCCAGAATGGCCGGCCGGCATCGCCGGCATCGCAGGCATTGAGGGCACCAACTGCGTTGCCGTGCCCAGGGGGACTGTAGAGGGAATGACACGGTGCCAGCGACAAGAAACGTTTCTCGAAAGATGCTTGACATTCATCCGATATAGCGATCAATTCCTATTTACCGGAAAATAGATGCGGTATACCGGACTTAAAATAAGGGCCTCTTCTGTGCCTGAATTTCTGCCTTGGCGCATGCGCGGCGTAAGAGAGTGCATCTCACGAAAAATATCAGCGAACGCTGACATCCTTGATCAAAGTTCAAACCAAAAAAGGGGAACTGAATGAGTGACAAGTTTGAGACAAACCGCAGAACCGCACTGAAGTTTTTGGGTACGGGCGCCGCTGTTCTTGCCGTGCCTTACATTATACGTCCACGCCCCGCCTGGGCGGACAATGGAGTCCTCAATGTGACGACTTACGACAAGTTCCTGCCGCAGGAATTTGTCGAGAAATTTCAGAAGGACACCGGGATCGAAGTCCGGATACGCCTGACCGATGACCAGGGCAAGCAGTACAATCTGCTAACGGCCGAAGGTGCAAACCCCTCGACGGACATCGTCACGGTCGCCGGCCATCGCTACACGCAGTTCATCAACTCGAAACTGCTGCAGCCGCTCGACACGGGCAAGATTTCCAACTGGAAGAACCTCAATACCGCCTACCAGGACGCTCCCTGGGCGCGTGTCGATGGCAATCTCTGGGGTCTGCCGATCCTGGCCGGCTATGAGGGCCTTGCCCGCAATGTCGACTACGTGAAGGATGCGCCGAGCTGGGAAATCATGTTCGATCCGCAGTACAAGGGTCAGACATCCTACATCGTCAGCGATTTCATGACCATCGTCATGCAGTATCTCGGTCACGACGGTGACTTCGTAACCTATGTCGACAAGCCGGACATTGCCCAGAAGGCCACCAACGAAGCGCGGGACTTTCTGATCAAGAACAAGGATATGGTCCGTAAATACTATGACGCGGGCTCCGAAGTGCAGCAGATGTTCATCAACGAGGACATCTATCTTGCGCATTCTTGGTCCGGCCCTGCCGCCAAGCTGATCATGGATGGTCATCCGATCCAGCTTTCGGTGCCGAAGGAAGGCACGTTCGGCTTCTGCTATACGCTCAATGTGGTCAACAACGCGCCGAATGCCGAGAATGCATACAAGCTCTTGGATGCCATTCTGGCAAGCCCGGAAGTCGGTGCCGCGATGACCCGTCAGTCGGGCTACAGCTCGACGATGAATGGCGTCGGCGATCTGCTCGATGAGCGCGAAAAGCTGGCCTCTACGCTGCCGCAGGAAGAAGTCGATCGCATCATCTTCTTCTCGTCGGTCAATCGCGATATGAAGAACGAGATGATCGATCGCGCCACGGCAGAGGTCAAGGCCGCCTGACAAGGCAAAGCCTGCCTGCACCCACCTGTCCCGGAGCGATGTTCGTTTCTCCGGGCAGGCAGGTCGCATGGCCGATCAAGCTTATCAACGTGCGATGGCCGGCCGCGTTCACGCAGCGGCGTCAGGTGAGCAGCGCTAACCGAGATTGTTTCATGGCTGACAGCAACAGGATCGCCGGCTATTCGGCAGCGCGCGCCGCGCCCGCGCCCCGATATTCCACCGGCATGGCGAAGATCGTCAATTCCGCGATTTACAGGCATACGCTTGGAGCGGTGGTGGAAACGCGGATCGGGCGGGTCATTCTTCTAGCCGGGGTTCCCCTGATCTGGCTGGTCATGCTGCATGTCGGTCCGATCTATCAGATGCTGAAGATCAGCCTTCTGTCCCATTATCCGATCCAGCCGGGGGTGGAATCGCATTATACCCTCGATAACTATGCAATCTTTTTCAGGGAATCTTTGTATTTTACCCCGTTGCTCAAGAGCTTCGTCTTCGCAACGGCGGCCACTGCCGTCACGCTGCTGGTCGTCTATCCCGTTGCCTATTACGTGGCAAAGATCGTCAAGCCGGAGGGCCGCACCAAAGCCTTGCTGCTGCTGTTGGTTCCCTTCTGGGCCGGTGAACTGATCCGCACCTTTTCCGTGATCATGCTGCTGGCCAACCGAGGCGGGTTGAACGTCCTGTTGCGCGAAGTGGGCATTATCGATCGTCCGATTCCGATGCTCTACACGTCATTTTCGCTCGGCTTCGGTCTGGTTTATCTCATCTGCCTCTACATGCTTCTGCCGCTTTATTCGGCGATCGAGAAAATCCCGACACAATATCTGGACGCTGCGGCCGATCTGGGCGCCGGGCCGTTCACCCGCTTCCGGCGGATCATCCTGCCCTTGTCGAAGGACGGCATCGTGTCTGGCTGTTCGCTGGTTTTCCTCACCTGCATCGGTGTCTTCGCCACGCCCATGTTGCTGGGAGGCCCCAATACCGTGCTTTTCCCTGAAACCATCAGCGGCTTTTTCCACGGCGCCAGCGACAAATGGCCTGTTGGCGCCGCCTTCGCACTCATCATGCTGGTGACCGCCCTGATTACCGCAGCGATCTTCATGCGGCTTGTCGGCGGCAAGAAAAGGAACGCATTCTGATGCGAGACATGTTTTCCGACGCTCCCCGCACGGCGCTGACGGCGTTTTACTGGACCTTCATCCTCTACCTGCTGCTGCCTCTGACCCTGATGATGGCGATGAGCTTCAAGGACGCCAACTTCGTTGCCTTTCCGATCAGCGACTGGACGTTTGACTGGTACGTAAAGGTCATGCAGGACAAGCAGTTCCTCGAGGCCTGCCTTTATTCGATCATGATCGCCGCGGCGACCACATTCTCGGCAACCGTGCTTGGAACCTGGATCGCCATGCTCATCGTCGCGGAGGGGATACGCGGCCGGACAATCATTTTTGCTCTGGCCTGTCTGCCGGCGGTCGTACCGGGCATGATCTCGGCAATTTCACTGCGCATCTTCATCTCGACCATCGATATGCCGACGGGAACCACGGCCATCATTCTCGGCCATACTGTTCACGCAGTGCCGTTCGTGGTGGTGATGGCGCTGACCCGCCTGCGCTCGATGCCGGGCAATCTCGTCGACGCGGCCCGTGATCTCGGAGCCGATAGCGTTGTGGCTTTTCTGCGTGTCACACTGCCTTATCTCGGGCCGGCACTGCTTGGTGGCATGATCTTTTGCGTGCTCCTGTCGATCGACGACTTTGTCCGCACCTTTTTCCTGGGTGGCTATCGGCCGACACTTCCCATGCTGATCTTTGCCAAGGTGCAGGGCGGGATGTCTCCCGAAATCAACGCAATGGCGACGATCGTTCTGGTGGTTACGGCCGTCGTGGGACTGTACGCCGAACACATCACCCGCCGCGCGAGGACCCGCTGATGGAAACCGTCGTTCAATTCGAAAATGTCAACAAAAGCTACGGCAAGCACCTTGCTGTCGATAACCTCAATCTGAGCATCGAGGCCGGGAAATTCGTCACCCTGCTTGGTCCGTCCGGTTGTGGAAAATCCACCTCTCTGCGCATGCTCGGTGGCTTCGAGACGCCGACCTCCGGCCGCATCCTGCTAAGCGGCAAAGACGTCACACGGGTTCCGCCCAACAAGCGCAATGTAAACATCGTATTTCAGGACTATGCCCTGTTTCCCCATATGACGGTTGCGAAGAACATCGCTTTCGGACTTGAATTGAAGGGCTTCGACAACCGGCATATTCACAGAAGAGTTTCTGAACTGCTGGAACTCGTCCAGCTGCGGGACTACGCCAGTCGTCTGCCTGCCGAACTATCTGGCGGCCAGCGCCAGCGCGTTGCGCTCATACGTGCGCTTGCGCCGGACCCGGCCGTCCTGCTGCTCGATGAGCCGCTTTCGGCGCTCGATGCCAAATTACGCCAGCAGATGCAGATCGAACTCAAGGCAATCCAGGAGACGACCGGCAAGACCTTCATGTTCGTGACGCACGACCAGGAAGAGGCGCTGACGATGTCGGACACGATCGTGGTCATGAACCAGGGCCGCATCGAACAGATGGGCGATCCCGATACGCTCTATGGGCGGCCCGGCTCCGTCTTTGTCGCCAATTTCGTCGGTGAAACCAATCTGTTGCGCAGCACCTTCGCCGGCCTGGACGGCGATGTTGCAGCCTTGAACTGGAACGGCATCACCATCAAGGCCAATCCGGGCGGGCTGGCGCCGAAAGTTGGCGAGCACCTCTACGTCGTTCTGCGCCCGGAGGCGATCCACTGCTCGGTTGCGGAGCCGACAAGCGGCAATCGCGTCAAAGGCAAGGTTCGTCAGCGCGTGTTCAAGGGCAACCACACATCGCTGCTGGTCGAGGTTGGAAATGGCGCCATGCTCAATACATTGGTGCATCCCGGCGACGTCGCGCAACTGAGCGGTGAAGACGTCTGGCTCGGATGGAAAGCGGAAACCACGGCTGTCATTCCTGACCGGCATGCCCACAATTGAGACGGCACCGGCGCGCATCGCCTCGGTCTTGAACAAATGAAGCAATCGATGCGAATGATGAGCTATCGGGTGGCGGAGGCAGAGCATGGTATATGACGCACAGGCACCTCTTCCATCTGCAGCCAAAAGTCTGGCGGAACTGGGACAGCGCGTCCGCGACGATCTCGCTTGCCTGTGTTATCCGCAGGTCAACTGGGTCGTGCCCACTGCTTGCGAGGATCACGTTCATGACGTGGTCGTCATTGGTGGCGGCATGTGCGGTCTGGTTGCCAGTTTTGCCTTGAAGAGCGCCGGCATTCGGAATTTCCGCACTTTCGATCGTAGTCCGGCCGGCTTCGAAGGGCCATGGCTGACCTATGCGCGCATGGAGACGCTTCGTTCGCCCAAGCAACTGACGGGTCCAGCCTATGGCATGGCTTCGCTCACTTTTCGCGCCTGGTTCACCGCCCGGTTTGGAAACGAGGCATGGACGATCCTCGACAAGATACCGCGCCCGATGTGGATGGAATATCTTTGCTGGTATCGCAAGGTCCTGGCCTTGCCGGTTGAGAACGATGTCGAGGTGACGAGGATTTTGCCGGAGGGTCAATTGCTGCGCTTAACCCTCGCTGGCGATGGTGCTGCCGAAACGTCTGTGCTTGCCCGCAAAGTCGTGATGGCAACCGGCCGTGACGGAATGGGCAGGCCCAACATCCCGGCCTTCGTCCATGGCCTGCCGCAGAAATACTGGGCCCACTCCGCGCACAAAATCGACTTTGCGGGCCTGCGCGGCAAGCGTGTCGTGGTCGTCGGCATCGGCGCGTCTGCCGTTGACAATGCTGCCGAGGCGCTGGAGGCAGGGGCGGCTGAAGTCCGCCATCTTATTCGCCGCAAGGAAATGCCGCGCATCAACAAGCTGATGGGCATCGGCTCTTTCGGCTTCACGGCCGGCTTTCCGAAACTGGGCGATGCCAGGCGCTGGCAGATCATGAACTATTCGTTGCGCACGCAGACGCCGGCACCGCGTGGTTCGACGATGCGCGTGAGCCGGCATCCGAACGCCTATTTCCATTTTGACGCGGGCGTCGAAAGGACGGAACTTGATGGCGAGGAGATCGTGATCGAGACATCGCAGGGCAGACAGGTTCGGGCTGATTTCATGATCCTCGGCACCGGCTTCGGCGTGGATCCGTTGGCCCGCAAGGAACTCGATGGCTATGCGGACAAGATTTTGTTGTGGCAGGACCGCTTTACCCCGCCGGATGATCAGGCAAACAGCGATCTCGGCAAGTTCCCGTACCTGGCAGATGATTTCACCTTTCTGGAACGCGAGCCGGGGCAGGCACCGTGGCTTGCCAATATTCACAGCTTCAATTCGGCGGCCGCTGCAAGCCTCGGCAAGGTCAGCGGCGACATTCCCGGCATCAGCGAAGGTGCGGCCTGGCTCGTGCGGGAAATCGCAGCCAAGCTTTATGAGGAAGATTTCGACCATTATTGGCAACGACTGATGGACTATGAAACGCCTGAATTGCGTGGCGATGAGTGGACGGCGTCACCCTTGCCGGAGGGTGAAGAGACCACCGCCCGCAAACAGGCGTAGGAGGAGGATGGCATGGCTGGAAACGAAGACGTGGTTGCCGCGATCGCCGGCATCGAGCCCGGCGGAGCGCTGGCCGGAATTGTGGCCGGGCGGGCCGATATCATGGCGCTGACCCAGAAGACGCATGATGGTGCCCTGACGCCGGACAATCCGGGCGGGCTCTCGGATGCCGAGCGCGCAGCGCTCGCCTGGCGTGTCGCTAAAATAAATGATCACAAGGGCTTCGAGGACCATTTCGAAGCCATGCTGGAAAAGGCCGGTGCGCCGGAACAGGCCGCGCGCCTGGCCGACATCTGGTTTAACGGCGGCAGCGACGCGCGTGCCAGGGCCATCATCCGGCATGTCGACCTCGTCGCCCATTCGCCGAAGGATGCCACGCGGCACGATATCGAGTTGCTGCAAGAGGCGGGACTTGCCGATGCCGACATCGTGCGGCTGGCGGAGCTTGTCGCCTTCGTCAGCTATCAGATCAGGGTCGCCGCCGGCCTGCAACTGATGCAGAGGTTCGCATGAGCAGAACGGTTCACGATTTCACCACCGACATCCCGGTCTGGAAGCCGTACGTGACGCCGCTGGACCTTGCCGAGGCTAGCACTGAGCAACTGGAAGCCTTGAAGGTCACTCCGTCTAATAACAAAGTCTCGGACTATGTCCTGGTGCTGGCCCACGATGTCGAAACGCTGAAGCACCGGACGCCGCTGTTCAACGCGGTGATGTACAATCGCGACGGTCTGTCGCGGGCCGAACGCGAGATCGGGGCTGTCGGGGCGTCTATCGTCAACCGCTGTATCTACTGTGCCGCCGTTCATGCCAGCCGGTACAACCAGCTGACCAAGGACGAGGATGTGATCGCGGCGATCTTTGCCAATGGTGTTGATGCGCAGATCGGCCCGCGCCTGAAAGCGATCCTGACGTTTGCAGTCAAGCTTTCGAAATGCCCTTCCGAGGCGAATGCCGACGACATGGCGGCGCTGGTAGAGGTAGGTCTCGGCAAAGACGAAATCCTCGACCTTATCCTGTCCGTATCCCTGTTCGGCTGGGCCAACCGGCTGATGCATACGCTTGGCGAGCCGGTCAGCGCATGACCGGCCGCACTGTTCACGGGCTCGGAAAAAAGGAAGACAACATGCTTTCGGTCAATCCGCCCGAAATTGGGCCCCGCCTGCAGGCCTACCGGAAGGCATTGAACCTGACATTGGCGGAGCTTGCCGCCATGTCGGGCGTATCGCGGTCCATGTTGTCGGAAATCGAACGCGGCAATGCCAATCCGACCTATGGAACGCTCTGGCATCTGACACGGGCGTTGAAGATCGATCTCAACAGCCTTGTCAGCGGTGCCAGCGAAGAGCGTGGCGGCCCGATCATCGACCTGCAGCCGGGCAATCTGACGCCGACCATCCGCAGCGCGGACGGCAGTTGCACGCTGCAGATCCTGTCGCCGGCCAGCATGGTGTCGCTGATCGAATGGTATCTGCTGAGCTTCGAGGCCGATGGTGAATTGATCAGCGATCCGCATGGATCCGGCACGATCGAGCATCTGCATTGCACCAAGGGCGAGATCGTCGTGCGCAGTGCCGGCAATACGATGATCGTGCGCGCCGGGGAGACGGCACGCTACGCCGCTGATGTGTCCCACTCGCTGACAAGCGTCGGGAACGTCGGAGCCGGGGCGTTCCTGGTGGTCGCATCCGGGGACGTGGGGCCGAACACGCAGCGCGCACCGCTGCGGTCTAAATAATCGAGCGGCGGATACGCCGCGACTAGAGAATGAGCAGAAAAGGACGTTTTCATGCGGGTAGGAATTGTCGGAGCGGGCTCGATCGCATTCGCCACAGCGGCGCTGGCTGAACAAAATGATCACGTGGTGACCCTATGGTCGCCATCAGGCGAACGCACCAAGGGGCTGGCCGGCGGCGAGGCGCTGGTTGCGCAAGGTGCTATTCAGGGCACCTTCCACCCCGCCGTAGCCGTAAACGCCGAGGCGCTGGTGGCTGCCGCGGACGCGCTGGTCATCGCACTGCCGGCCTATGGTCATAAAACCGTCCTCGACGCGATTGCGCCCCATGTGACGTCGCTGCAGACGGTTATATTCAGCTCTCATGCTTCGTTCGGCGCGCTCTATCTGTCGCGGCTGCTTGCCCGGCGCGGCGTCGTCGCCACGATTGTTGCATGGGGTACGACCGCCGTGTCGGGCAGACAGTTGAGCCCGACCCTGGTCAATGTGAATACGGTTCGCAAACAGGTGGATATTGCAACCGTCCCGGCCTCGCGGAGCGCTTCGGGCCTTAAGATTTGCAAAGAACTGTTCGGTGATCGTTTCCTCGATCGGGGAAGCCTGATGGCAATCGCCCTATCCAATCTTAACCCGCAGAATCATATGGGGATCGCACTCGGCAATATGACGCGCATGGAGCGTGGCGAAAGCTGGAGCCAGGGGCAGAATGTCACGCCGAATGTCGGGCGCCTTCTCGAAGATCTCGACAGGGAACGGATCGCAATCGCGACCAAGCTCGGTCTTCAGGTGCGCGACATCTTTCAGCATTTCCACCTTTCGTTTCATGTGCCGGTCAACTCGATCTCTGAGATGAACCAGGAGATGCACGAAGCCGGCAATGGTGGAACCGGTCCGGCCACAGCCGACAGCCGCTACGTGACGGAGGACGTGCCGTTCGGTCTGGTCATGACGGCCAAGATCGGACGCCTTGCGGGTTATCCCGCAGAATTGCATGAAGCCGGGATACGGATTTTCTCGTCCATGTATGGCCGGGATTTCACCGCGGAGAACGATCTTCTGACGGCTCTGGAACTGGACTCGATGTCGCTCGAGGAACTCCGCCATCTTTGCCATGACGGATTTGCCGTCGCCACCGGCTGAATGCGATCGTCGCTACAGCGATGACGCGAAAACATGAACCGCCACATAAGGCTGCCCTGCAATGAGCAAAGCATTTTTGTCCCATCTTTCCCAGGAACTCGAGGGGCTGAAGTTCGCCGGGCTTTACAAGTCCGAGCGGGTGATCGTTTCCAGGCAAGCCGGCGAGATCGAGATCGCTTCCGGGGCGAAGGTCCTGAACTTCTGCGCCAACAACTATCTGGGTCTCGCCAACAATGAGGAACTTGTCGAGGCGGGCAAAAAAGCGCTCGACCGTTACGGTTACGGCATGGCGTCAGTCCGCTTCATCTGCGGTACGCAGGAGGAACACAAGCAACTCGAAGCGCGCATTTCGGGCTTTCTCGGCATGGAGGACACAATCCTTTATTCGTCCTGCTTCGATGCCAATGGCGGGCTGTTCGAGACGCTGCTCAACGACGAGGACGCGATCATTTCCGATGCACTCAACCACGCCTCGATTATCGATGGCGTGCGCCTCTCCAAGGCCAAACGCTTCCGTTACGCCAACAACGACATGGCGGCACTGGAAGCGGAATTGAAGAAGGCGGACGGCGCGCGCTTCAAGCTGATCGCCACAGACGGCGTTTTCTCGATGGACGGCATTATCGCCAATCTGAAAGGCGTTTGTGATCTTGCCGAAAAATATGGCGCCATGGTCATGGTCGACGACAGCCATGCCGTGGGATTTGTTGGAAAACACGGACGCGGCTCGGCCGAATATTGCGGTGTCGAGGGCCGGGTCGATATCATCACCGGCACGCTTGGCAAGGCGCTTGGCGGCGCGTCCGGCGGCTATACCTCGGGCAAACGCGAGGTCGTGGACTGGCTGCGCCAGCGGTCGCGACCCTATCTGTTTTCCAATACGCTGGCTCCGGTGATTGCCGCAGCTTCGCTGAAGGTTTTCGACCTGATCGACAACGGCGATGCCCTGCGCTCCCGTCTGGAAGACAACGCCACATTGTTTCGCACGGAAATGTCCAGGCTCGGCTTCACCTTGGCCGGCGACGGACATCCGATCATCCCGGTAATGCTCGGTGACGCTTCCGTGGCACAGGACATGGCTGCAAAGATGCTGGAAAAAGGTGTCTATGTGGTTGGTTTCGCCTTTCCCGTCGTGCCGAAGGGCCAGGCTCGCATCCGCACCCAGATGTCGGCCGCTCACAGCGAGGCAGACGTTCGCCGGGCGATTGCCGTATTCGAAGAGGTTGGACGGGAGTTGGGCGTGATTTGATCTTACCCGCCCCTTGAGGGGAAGGGCAGGACCGCATCGCGGGGATTCAATGAGGATGAAGCAATGACCAACATGATGAAAGCCCTCGTCAAATCCCGCGCCGAGACTGGCCTGTGGATGGAGCACGTGCCGGTGCCCGAGCCGGGTCCGAACGACGTGCTGATCAGGGTGAAGAAATCGGCCATCTGCGGCACTGACGTGCATATCTGGAACTGGGACCAGTGGGCGCGGAAGACCATTCCGGTGCCCATGGTCGTCGGCCACGAATTCGTCGGCGAGATCGCGGAAATTGGCACGGCCGTTACCAAGCATCATGTCGGCGAGCGCGTTTCCGGCGAGGGCCATATCGTCTGCGGCAAGTGCCGCAACTGCCGCGCAGGCAGAGGGCATCTCTGCCGCAATACGCTCGGTGTCGGTGTTCATCGGCCCGGTTCCTTTGGCGAGTATGTTTGCATTCCGGAATACAATGTCGTCTCCATTCCCGACGATGTGCCGGATGAAATCGCGGCAATCTTCGATCCCTTCGGCAATGCCGTGCACACGGCACTTTCTTTCGATGTCGTCGGTGAAGATGTTCTGGTCACCGGCGCGGGGCCGATCGGCATCATGGGTGCCATGGTCGCCAAGCGCTCCGGCGCGCGCAAGGTCGTCATCACCGACATTAACCCGGTGCGCCTTGCACTCGCCGAAAAACTCGGCATCGACTATGTCGTCGATGCGTCCAGGGAAAATTTGTCTGATGTGATGAAACGCATCGGCATGACCGAAGGCTTCGATGTCGGGCTCGAGATGTCCGGTGCAGCACCTGCCTTCCGCGACATGATCGACAAGATGAACAATGGCGGCAAGATCGCCATTCTCGGTATCGCCCCCACAGGGTTCGAGATCGACTGGAACAAGGTCATCTTCAAGATGCTGAACCTGAAGGGCATCTACGGCCGGGAAATGTTCGAGACCTGGTACAAGATGATCGCATTTGTCCAGGGCGGGCTCGACCTGTCGCCGCTCATCACCCATCGCATTGGCATCGACGATTTCCGCGACGGTTTCGAGGCCATGAGATCCGGCAATTCCGGCAAGGTGGTCATGGACTGGTGAGCCATAAGGGCCTGTTGGGTCGAAATCGGGGACAATGCGGCGCAAGCGACGGTGTCAACGCAATGCAGGTCGAAACTTTCCAGTTAGGGCAATGCAAGCAATGAACACTCTTCCGTCTGCGGAGCCGCGGGAAAACTGGAACTGGCGGATGCTCGCCCTGGCTCTTCCGATCATTCTGGCCAATCTGGCGCAACCCCTCTTGTCGCTGGTTGACACAATGGTGGCTGGACACCTGCCTGATGCGTCCTATCTCGGTGGCGTCGCGCTCGGTGGCGTGCTGTTCAATTTTCTGTTCTGGAGTTTCAGCTTCCTGAGAATGGCCACGACCGGTCTGGTCTCCCAAGCCTGGGGAGCCAACGATGCGGCGCTCATGCGCATGCATCTGTTCAGGGCACTTCTCATTGCCGCCGCCGGCGGGTGGACCATCATTGTCCTGCAGAAGCCGATTATCCACATTGGTCTGGGATTTCTCGGCGGCAGCAGCGCAGTCTTTGAAAGTGCCTCGGCTTACGCACTCGCCCGGATTTGGTCCGCCCCTGCCGCCCTTGGAAATTTCGTCCTGCTCGGCTATCTCCTGGGGTGCCAACGCGTGATGATTTCGCTCGCATTGCAGGTCGCGTTAAACGGGATCAACCTCGCCGCCACGTTGACGCTGGTCTTCGTCTTTGACTGGGGTGTCGCGGGCATCGGGGCAGGCACCGCCCTGGCGGAGTGGGCCGCCCTTGTCCTCGGGCTCCTCGTTGTCCGGCCGTGGGGTTCACGTCCTCAGGTTGTGTTGCGGGACCTGTTCGACAGGCTCGCATTCCAGCGATTGATCGCGGTCAACCGCGACATATTTCTTCGCAGTCTCTTTCTGTTGATCTGCTTTGCCTGGTTCGCCCGCACCGGTGCGGCGGAAGGCGATGTCATTCTGGCGGCCAATGCCGTTCTTCTCAATCTCCACGGCATCGCTTCATACGGGCTTGATGGCTTTGCCCATGCCACGGAAACGCTCGTCGGCTCGGTCATCGGCGCACGACGCAAGCAGGCCCTTGCTCGTGTGATCAAAGCCGCCTTTCTATGGTCGGGCCTGGTCGCGCTTCTGTTTTCGCTTTCCTATGCTCTCGCCGGCCCGTCGATCATCGAGGCCCTGACCAACCAGGAGGATGTGCGTGCGGCTGCCATCGCATTCCTTCCTTACCTCGTCGCATTGCCGCTGGTCTCGGTAACCGGCTACATGCTCGATGGGATATTCATCGGCGCAATGCGCACCCGCGAATTGCGCAACAGCATGTTTATTTCCACCATCGTTTTCCTTGTGGCCGCCTATCTGCTGCAGCAGGTCTGGAGCAATCACGGATTATGGATCTCGATGTTGTTTCTCATGATCGCCCGTGCCGCGACATTGGGCTTCAATCTTAAACGCATATTCCAAAGCCTGTAGGCGAATTTGAAAGCGCTGCGGCTGCCATCGCGCGGCTGGATTTTATTTCGATTATGCCGTTATCGGTCAGGCCATCTGCTATTTGGCCAGCCGGTCGCCTTTTAGCGTGAGAACAACCACAACGCCTTCCTTGGACCATTCATAGGAAATTGTCCCTCCGAGCTGGCCGGATACGCTTCGCTTCAGCAGCTTGCTTCCATACCCCTTCGCGCTATCGGGAGTTTCGACCGGAGGCCCGCCGCGTTCGGTCCAGGTCAGTGTGACATCGCCATCTTCCGTAATGCCTGAGAGATCGAGAATTCCGGTATCAACGGAAAGCGCGCCATATTTCAAGGAGTTCGTCGCCAGTTCGTGGAAAATCAAAGACAAGGCTGTTGCAGCCAATTCCCCCACGCCCATGCGCGGGACGGCAACACGTATCCGCCCCTTGAATGCCCCCAGGTCTTCGTAAGGCGACAGCAAAACGGACAGAAGATCGCCCAAAAGCGCTGCATGCCCCTGGCTTCCCGGAAGCGGACGGACCATGTCGTGAGCGCGGCCAAGTGCGGCCAACCGCCCGGTCAGTTCCTGCGCCATTTCCTTGGCCGTCGTCGTGGATTGTGAGGTGATATTTGTCAGGCCCATAGCGATGGCGAGCAGATTTTTGACCCGATGGCTCATTTCTCCGGCCAGCAGTTCATTACCTTCTTCAGCCTGCTTGCGCCCGGTAACGTCCAGAAACACACCGAACATCTGCCCGTCGTGCAGGGCCGCGTCGTCGCCAAGACCCCGCGCCGAAATCCATCGGATGTCTTCTCCAACGAGAATACGGAAGTCGATCTCGTAAGATCCGACAATGCCGCGCGTTGCGGTGAAGGCGGCGCGGACCCGATCCCTGTCGGCCGGGTGAATATGGGCCGAGAGATCCTCGAATTTTACCTCACCCTTTTTGACGAGCCCCCAAAGCTTGAAGGCCTGCTCGTCCATCGCGAAACGATCGCTCGTGACGTTCCAAGACCAGAGAGCCACGCCGGCAGCATGGATGGCGCGACGCAAGTTTTCCGGCTTCCAAAGGGGATGGCGAGGGTCGCTGAAGGGCATCGATGCATCTTTCCAAAATCACGTCTACAGGGCAAGTTTCTATCGCGACAATTCCAATTTCTGCGTGTTTAAATTCGCAGAATTTCACATCACGGGAAAGTCATTGGCTGTAGGCAGGCTGTTTGGAATGCGCAAAAACATGCCATAACCTTGTCTCCGTAGAGGCAAGAAAATGCAAGCGCTCAATGGGCAGTGTCTCGAAATTTTAATGTGCCGAACGCATGCCGTCCAACGGGGGCGCAACGTTTCTCGGAGCTGGAAGCCCGACGCTAGCAGGCCGGATAGACGATCAGCGTTCCACCGCGTGATGAGGCCGGCAAAAAACGCGTGGAGGGCGATGATCAAAGCCAGCCTGTCTGCCATGGAACACTGATCGTCTATCCGGCCTGCCCGGTGTCGCGGTGACTGTAAAAAATGTCACCGCGACACCGCATATCGGCCGCTTGATTGCTTCTTGAATTACAGCCGTGCCTCCAGCACCATGTTGAACGGAGTTTCGGCCGACCGCCGGACATTCTGGAAGCCACCCTCGTTCAGGACCTGTGACAGCCTGACTTGGCCAGCCTGTGCCCCGAGTGCGGCGCCCACCTCCTGGCTCAAGGATGCGGGAACGCAAGTATTGGCCGAAGCTGCATAGAAAATACGGCCGATCGGGTTCAAATTGTCTGCGAGGCTGTCGCCGGCCATCGGCTCGACCAGCATCAGCGTGCCCTCCGGCTTCAGCGCCTTTGCAACATGACGGACCGCCCCGACCGGGTCGCCCATGTCATGCAGGGCGTCGAACATGGTGACAAGGTCGAACCCGGTCCCGGCGAAGTCCTTCGCCCCAGCCGTTTCGAACCGGACATTGTTCAATTGTTTGGCGTGCTGTGCTGCATGCTCGATCGAAGGAGCATGGAAGTCGATGCCGAGGAACTGTGATCTGGGAAACGCCTCGGCCATGATGATCGTCGATGATCCAAACCCGCACCCAATATCCGCCACCAGCGCACCGCGCTCCAGTTTCTCGATGATGCCATCCAGCGACGGGAGCCAATTGGCAACGAGATTGGACTTGTAGCCCGGCCGGAAGAAACGGTCGGTACCACAGAACATGCAGGTGCAGCGATCCGCCCAGGAGACGCCGCCGCCGTGGCGGAATGCATGAGCCAGCTTGCGGCGATCCGCGTAGACGGCATCCAGCGCCTGGAAACCGCCGATCATGTTGACCGGGCTCTCGTCGATCGCGAAGACCGCTGCCTGTTCGGCAGACAGTTCGAACCTGTCCGCGGCAACGTTGTAGTCAACAAAGCCGGACGCGGCCTGAGCGGAAAGCCACTCCCGGACATATCGCTCCTTTGTATCCGTCAGTGTCGCAAGCTCGGTCGGCGAGACAGGACCCTTGCCTGCCATCGCCCGGTAGAGGCCAAGCTCATCTCCAAGCGTTACGAGAGCAGCGTTCTGGGCCGCGCCGAGCTCATTCACCATGACGCCCAGCAGGGCATGCAATTTGTTGGTATCGATTTCCATTGGGTGTCGCCCTGTTTCGGGGCTGCGGAATGCCGCCCGGTTGCAAGGGTTTTAGGCATTGCGTAGCGCGTGCGGCAGAGGCAGAATGGCCGCTATGAAGCCGATCCAGCCAGCTTCTTTGACTGAGAAGCGACCCTTGCAGGTGAGCATCGTCGCGTTTGCGGAATGCGACCCGTCCATCATGTACGGTATTTTCGATACGCTCTGGATCGCTGGTGCGCACTGGAAAAGCAATTCGAACGAGCCGACGAGTGAGGTTCTGTTTGCTCCGCGCCTTATTGCGGCAAATCCCGGCCCCCTGACCCTGATCACCGGCGTGACCATCCTGCCGCAGGCGACCATCGATGAGGTTGAACAGACCGACTACGTGCTCGTTCCCAATGTGGTCGTCGATACGCCGGAGACAATCGCAGCGCTGGACCGTAAGCTTCTTGAATGGATCGTCAGGATGCACCGGAAAGGCGCGCGATTGCTTGCTGCCTGTGGAGGTTCGATCGTGTTGGCAGAGGCGGGACTTCTGGATGGGCAGTCGGCGACCACCCATTGGCTGTATGCAAGCCTGTTCCGAAATCGCTACCCCCGGGTAGACCTTCGGGAGGAGCGCATCCTGGTTCAGAGTGGCCCTGGACATTCCATCGTCTGTTCGGGCGGCGCTTCATCGTGGCAGGATCTGACGCTCTTTCTGATTGCCCGGCATGCCGGAACGGCGGAGGCGATCCGCATCTCCAAGCTCTTCCTGTATCAGTGGCATCGTGACGGGCAACTTCCCTATGCGTCCATGATTGCCAATGTCGGTCATGGAGATATGATTATCGAAAAGTGCCAGGAATACGTTCCGGACCACTATCAATCGAGAGATATTCTTTCACAATTGCTACGGCTTTCCGGCCTTCCCAAGCGGTCGTTCGATCGGCGCTTCAAGAAAGCGACCGGCTATTCTCCGCTCGAATATGTCCAGTGGCTGAGAGTGGAGGAGGCAAAGCAAATGCTGGAGCTTGACGAGAGGCCGATCGAGGATATCGCATTTGATGTGGGCTATTCCGACCTTGCCTCATTCCGCCGCCTGTTCCGCAAAATTGCCGGCTTGACGCCAGGCGAATATCGCCGACGCTTCCGCCTGCCTGAGAATGTGGAAGCCGCCCTTCGGGCAGCCTCGGCCGAGGAACTTGCATAACCCCCAATGATGGATTTTGGAGACGTGCCGGCTGCGCTTTTCATCAGCTGGAGAGAAGCGAAAGGGAGATCCTGCCGTCGAGGGATGCAAAGACCGGCCGCTTCTCTGCGGCCGGTCTTTGTGATTGCCTATGCGATGAGAAAATCCTGATGGGTCAATGCAGCCTTGTTGTTCAGAATGGCCAGCTGCACTGCCGTTGCCCCGCTACCGCTGCCGTCGGCATCGTAGAACACGGCGCCGGTCGTCCTGTCATAGAGGATGCGGTCATCGGCATCGACCGCACCCGAGGCGAGATCTTTGAAGGCGCCCTGTGCGAGACCGCCAGCGGTAAGGCTCGTGTAAACGTTTGCTGCCAGCCGGATGACATCGTCCACCACCGAAAAGTCGACGATGCTGTCGATATTGGATGACCCGGCCGTGGTCGTGAACAGGAAGGTGTCGGCGCCTGCACCACCTTGCAATAGGTCGGTGCCTGCTCTCCCATCGAGAACATTGGCGCCGGCATTGCCCTGGAGCGTGTTGGCGAACTCGTTGCCCGAGAGATTCAGCGCCGTCGAGCCGGTGCTGCCGAGCAGCCGAAGGGTCTCGATTTCCTGGCCCGCTGCAAGCGCGTAGCTGACCACCGTCTGCACGGTGTCGGTGCCGTTGCCAGCCGCTTCCATAACCTTGTCGGCGATGTTGTCGATCTGGTAGATGTCATTGCCGGCAAGACCCTGAAGCGTATCGGCGCCAGCTTTTCCGTCCAAAACATTGGCGCCGCCATTGCCTTGCAGCGTGTTGGCGAATTCGTTGCCGCCAAGGTTCAGAGCTGCCGAGCCGGTGCTTGCCAGCAGCCGCAAGGTTTCGATTTCCTCTCCCGCCGCCAGTGTGAAGCTGATCGTCGCTTGTACTGTGTCCGTACCGTTGCCGATCGCTTCCAGCACTTTGTCCGTGGCATTGTCCACCTGGTAGATGTCATTGCCGGCAAATCCCTGAAGCGTGTCGGCACCTGCTTTTCCGTCAAGCACGTTTGCGCCGGCATTGCCCTGAAGGGTGTTGGCGAACTCGTTGCCCGAGAGATTCAGCGCCGTCGAGCCGGTGCTCCCGACCAGCCGCAACGTTTCGATCTCCTGGCCGGCAGCCAGCGAAAAGGTTACGGTTGTCTGCACGGTGTCGGTGCCATTTCCGGCATTTTCAAAGACCTTGTCTGCAGCGTTGTCGACCTGATAGGTGTCGTTGCCACCCAATCCGTAAAGCGCATCGACGCCTGTTTTTCCGTCAAGGACATTGGCGCCGGCGTTGCCCTGCAGCGTGTTGGCGAATTCGTTGCCCGAAAGGTTGAGCGCGGTCGAACCGGTGCTGCCGAGCAACCGAAGAATCTCGATTTCCTGTCCCGCCGCCAATGCGAAGCTGACCGAACTCTGTACCGTGTCGGTACCGTTGCCGGCGGCTTCCAACACCTTGTCCCCGATGTTGTCGACCTGATAGATATCGTTGCCGCCCAATCCGTAAAGCGCATCGACGCCTGCTTTTCCGTCCAGCACGTTGGCGCCGGCATTGCCCTGCAGCGTATTGGCGAATTCATTGCCGGACAGGTTGACGGCGGTCACGCCGGCGGCACCGACCACCCGCAGCGTTTCGATCTCCTGACCTGCTGCGAGAGCATAGCTGACCGCCGTCTGAACAATATCGCTGCCTTGTCCCGCAGCTTCGATAACCTGGTCGCCGGCGTTGTCGACCGTGTAGATATCGTTGCCGCCAAGCCCTTGCAACGTGTCTGCTCCGGTCTTGCCGTCAAGCACGTTTGCAGCTGCGTTGCCGATGATCAGATTAGCCAGGCTATTGCCTGTTCCGTTGATTGCCGCAGCGCCGGTCAGTGTCAGTCGCTCGACCTCGGCCGACAGCGTCAGCGTAACGCTTGACTGGACCGTATCGGTCCCTCCACCGGCAATTTCCGCAATGGTGTCGCCGGAATTGTCGACCAGATAGGTGTCATTTCCCGCACCGCCCGCCATCGCATCGGCCCCGGCGCCACCGTTGAGAATATTGTCTCCGGAATTGCCGGTGAGACTGTTGACAAACCCGTTGCCGGTGCCGTTGATGGCCGCCACACCCGTGAGAACGAGGTTCTCCAGGCTGTCCTCGAGCGTGTATGTGATGCTCGACCGTACAGTATCCTTGCCGGATGCGAACGCGTCCTCGTAGATCAAATCGAGAATTTTACTGTCGACGATATAGGTGTCGCTGCCTTCGCCGCCATTGAGAGAGTTGGTTCCGGCGCCCCCATCCAGCGTGTCATCGCCTTCGGCGCCATACAGAAAGTCGTCGCCAGTGCTGGTAACGATGGTGTTGCCGAGTGTCGACGCGAAAATCGTTGCACTACGGCCGGACAATTCATCCTTAAGATCCGCAGTGCCGCCGTTTGTCAGGCGAAGATTGACAGGTTCGCCCGGAAAATCCGGCCGATAGATGATCGATGTGAAGCTCTCGAACTGGCTGACCGTACCTTCGACTTCGTTGCCGTTCGTCGCAAGCACCTCGACGCCCGTGATAGTGCCGGTTCCGAGCGTCTGGCCGGAATAGAGCGTATCCGTGCCCAGGCCGCCATCGATGTTCATCGAGACATTGTTGGATGTATCGATCACATCGTCGCCGGCTCCAGCGTCGATGGTTCCGGTTCCCACCCAACTGGTGATCGTGTCATTGCCGATGCCGCCGGAGATCGCTGTGGTTGTGCCTTCGTAATCGGTAATGGTATCGTTGCCGTCGCCGCCGTTCAGCGTGTCATTGCCGTCAGCGCCGTCGAGGGTGTCGTTGCCAGCCCCGCCGCTCAACGTGTCGTTGCCCGCTCTGCCATACAGGGCGTCGTCAAGTGCGCCGGTGGTGATCGTATTGCCGAAGTCCGACGCAACAATCGTCGCACTCCGACCGGACAATTCATCCAGAAGATCCACAGCCCCGCCGTTTGTCAGGCGAAGATTGACCGGTTCGCCCGGAAAATCCGGCCGATAGATGATCGACGTGAAGCTCTCGAACTGGCTGACCGTACCTTCGACTTCGTTGCCGTTCGTCGCAAGCACCTCGACGCCCGTGATAGTGCCGGTTCCGAGCGTCTGGCCGGAATAGAGCGTATCCGTGCCCAGGCCGCCATCGATGTTCATCGAGACATTGTTGGATGTATCGATCACATCGTCGCCGGCTCCAGCGTCGATGGTTCCGGTTCCCACCCAACTGGTGATCGTGTCATTGCCGATGCCGCCGGAGATCGCTGTGGTTGTGCCTTCGTAATCGGTAATGGTATCGTTGCCGTCGCCGCCGTTCAGCGTGTCATTGCCGTCCGCTCCGTTAAGGGTGTCGTTGCCTGCCCCGCCGGTCAACGTGTCATTGCCTGCCCCGCCGTACAGGGCGTCGTCCAGCGCGCCGGTGTTGATCGTGTTGCCGAAGTCCGACGCGAAAATCGCCCCGCTACGGCCAGTCAATTCATCCAGAAGATCGACAGCCCCGCCGTTTGTCAGGCGAAGATTGACCGGCTCGCCCGGAAAATCCGGATTAAAGATGATCGACGTGAAGCTCTCGAACTGGCTGACCGTACCTTGGACTTCGTAGCCGTTCGTCACAAGAATCTCGACACCCGTGATTGTGCCGGTTCCGAGCGTCTGGCCGGAATAGAGCGTATCCGTGCCCAGGCCCCCGTCGATGTTCATCGAGACATTACTGGATGTATCGATCACATCGTCGCCCGCTCCGGCGTCGATCGTTCCGGTTCCCATAACCGTGGTGATCGTGTCACTGCCGATACCGCCGGAGATCGCCGTGCTCGTGCCTTCGTAATCGGTGATGGTGTCGTTGCCGTCACCGCCGTTCAGCGTGTCATTGCCATTAGCCCCGTCGAGGGTGTCGTTTCCCGTTCCGCCGTTCAGTGTGTCGTTGCCCGCTCCGCCATACAGGGCATCGTCAAGTGCGCTGGCGGTGATCGTATTTCCGAAGTTTGAAGCGGAAATTGTCGCGCTACGGCCAGTCAATTCATCGAGAAGATCGACAGCCCCGCCGTTTGTCAGGCGAAGATTGACCGGTTCGCCCGGAAAATCCAGATTAAAGATGATCGACGTAAAGCTCTCGAACTGGCTGACCGTACCTTGGACTTCGTAGCCGTTCGTCGCCAGGATCTCGATGCCCGTGATTGTGCCTGTTCCAAAGGTATGGCCGGAATAGAGCGTATCCGTGCCCATGCCGCCATCGATATTCATTGCTCCATTGCTGGATGTGCTGGATGTATCGATCACATCGTCGCCCGCTCCAGCGTCGATGGTTCCGGTTCCCACACCTATGGTAATCGTGTCGTTGCCGATGCCGCCTGAGATCGCCGTGCTCGTGCCTTCGTAGTCGGAAATACTGTCATTGCCATCGCCGCCGTTCAGCGCGTCATTGCCATCAGCTCCGTCGAGGGTGTCGTTGCCCGCTCCGCCGTTCAGCGTGTCATTGCCAGCCCCGCCATACAGGGTGTCATCAAGTGCGCCGGTGGTGATCGTATTGCCGAAGTTTGAAGCGGAAATTGTCGCGCTACGGCCGGACAATTCATCGAGAAGATCGACAACCCCGCTGTTTGTCAGGCGAAGATTGACCTCTTCGTCCGTAAAATCCAGATTAAAGATGATCGACGTGAAGCTCTCGAACTGGCTGACCGCACCTTGGACTTCGTAGCCGTTCGTCGTCAGGATCTCGATGCCCGTGATCGTGCCGGTTCCGAGCGTCGGGCCGGAATAGAGCATATCCGTGCCCAGGCCGCCATCGATGTTCATCGAGACATTATTGGAAGTATCGATCACATCGTCGCCCGCTCCGGCGTCGATGGTTCCGGTTCCCACACCTATGGTAATCGTGTCGTTGCCGATGCCGCCTGAGATCGCCGTGCTCGTGCCTTCGTAGTCGGAAATGCTGTCATTGCCATCGCCGCCGTTCAGCGTGTCATTGCCGTCAGCCCCGTCGAGGGTGTCGTTGCCCGCTCCGCCATTCAAGATATCATTGCCATTTCCACCATACAGGGTGTCATCGCCGGCGCCGGTGGTGATCGTATTGCCAAGCGCCGATGCGAACATCACGGCGTTGCGCGCTCCGCCGCCATCGATCTGCAACTCATCCGTCAAATCGAGCGCGCCACCATTGGTCAGCGACAGCTCTATCGCCGATGTCGGATCGTCGATTGAAACCACGATCTGATCGAAGTTTTCAAAATAGGCTATGGTTCCGGAGATGTTGCTTCCGAACGTTTCGAGCGTATTGATTGCCATTGTGAGCCCTATTCCTTGAATTATGTGATGTCATCAAACGTCGTTGTAAGCAGATGAAGGCTTACATACTTGTCGTCTTCATCTGTCGTAATGTCTGGTGCGATTGCGTCGAAAGAGATGCTATCCTTAAAGCCTACAATGCTATCAGAAATATGAAAGGCAGGGTTGCACCTCGCGGCGACTTTGTCCATTCCTTCTATACGATCAGGACGTCTGAGGCGCCCAGTGCCGGATGGTTTTGTAGAATTGCAAAAATGACTTCGCCGCCTGTGCCGCTGCCATTGGTATCGTAGGCCAGCGAGCCGTCGCTGGTGTCGTAGACGATATAATCATCCGCATCCTGCGCCACTCCGGTGGACGTCGCCACAAAGTTGGCCGCACTCAGCGCTCCATTTGCGAGCTTCGTGAAAATCTCATGGCTGAGAACGATGACATCCTCGTTGCCCGAGCCGTTCGAGAAGCGCGTGATCGTATCGACATTGCTCGTGGCATCCAGTCTGGTGTCGAAAATGTAGGTATCGTCTCCCTGTCCACCCACGAGGATGTCGTTGCCGCGACCGCCGTTCAGGACGTTCGCGCCGGCATTGCCGATCAAGGTCTGCGCAAGCGCATTGCCCGTCAGGTCAAGGGCGGCTGTGCCTGTCGAGCTGGAGAGCTTGAGCGTCTCGATCTCCTGATTGCTTCCCAGGGCGAACGACACCGTCGATATGACGGTATCGATGCCGCTGCCGAGCGTATCGAACACCTGGTCGCCGGCCTGCTCGACCACATAGATGTCGTCGCCGGCCCCGCCGCGCAGAATGTCGTCACCTGCCTTGCCGTCCAGCTTGTTTGCACCGGCATTGCCGATCAGCTCATTGGCCAGTTCGTTGCCCGACAGGTTGAGTGCCGCGGTGCCGGTGGAAAGAGCAAGCTGCAGCCTCTCGATGTCCTGTCCCGCCGATAGAGAGAAGCTTGTCGTGGCTATGACGAGGTCGATCCCGCCGCCGACGGATTCGAGCACCTTGTCGCTGGCCTTGTCCACCACATAGGTATCGTTGCCATCGCCGCCGCGCAGGATGTCGTCGCCACCCTTGCCGTCGAGCGTGTTTGCCCCGGCATTGCCGATCAGTTGATTGGCAAATTCGTTGCCCTTGAGATAGAGCGGCGCGGTCCCGGTGGAGCTCGCAAGCCTCAGCGTTTCGATTTCCTGTCCTGCGGACAAGGCGTAATTCGTTGTGGAGACGATCACGTCCGTTCCGCCACCCACGGCCTCGAAGACCTTGTCGCCGGTTTCCGCGACCAGATAGGTGTCGTCGCCGGCACCGCCGCCCATGGTGTCGTTACCGCCCTTGCCATCGAGCGTGTTTGCCCCGGAATTGCCGATCAGCTGGTTGTCGAACTCGTTGCCCTTGATCGTCAGCGGTGCTGTCCCGGTGGAGAGGGCGAGCCGCAGCACCTCGACCTCCTGTCCAGCCGCAAGCCCGTAGCTCGTGCTGGCGATCACGATATCGACCCCTTCGCCACCGGCTTCGAAAACCATGTCGCCGATCTCGCCGACCACATAGGTATCATTGCCGCCGCCGCCGCTCATGCTGTCATTGCCGCCGCCGCCGTTCAGCAGGTCATTGCTGGCGCCGCCGAATATCACATTGTTGCGGGTATCGCCCACCACCTCTTCGGGCGACACATCCAGAAGGTTCACGGTCAACACGGTTTCGAGCGTCGCGCCGGATGGATCTGTCACGCGCACGGTGACATCGTGGGCGGCAAGCTGCTCGTAATCGAGCAAAAGTCCGTCGGCAACGCGCAATTCGTTTCCGACGACGGCGAAGCGGCCGCCGGCATTGTCGATCAATTCATAGGTCAGGCTGGAGCCTTCCGCGTCGCTGGCCGCAAGCGTGCCGACAACGGTGCCGTTCGCCGCTCTTTCATCGACTGAAAGACCACTGGCCAGAAGATTCCGGGGCGCATCGTTCGTCCCGTTGAGGGTAATGGTCAGCGTCTCGCTGTCCGTGGCCGATGCTCCGTCGTTCACCGTCAGTGTAAAGCTCTCCGTCACGGTTGTCGTAAGCGCTTCTATCGCGCCATCGTTCGGGCGATATTCATAAGCCCCCGTCACGCTGTTCAAAAGCAGCGTTCCGTAAAGACCGACGCGCTGAATATCGAAACCGCTGACACTGCTTACAGACCGGCCCGCGACGCCGTAGGTCGCCGTGTCGCCACTATCGGGATCGTCTACAGTCAATACATCGCCGACCGTGCCGAAGCCATCATCCCCGCTGGTATCCGTATAGGTGATTTCCGTCACCGGCGCGATCAGGACGGGCGTGTCGTTGGTCGGTGTGACGGTCAACGAAAAATCAGATTTGGCCGAGCTCGAGAAGCTGTCGCTGACGGCAACCTGGAACCCCGCCGAAAGCGTTTCCGAACCGTCATGCCGGAATTCGACCTCTCCCGCCGTCAGCTGGCTGATGGTGAATTTCGTCGCGGACATGCCATTGACGAAAATCGCCCCGTTGGTGATCGAGGTTGCCGTGAATGTGGCAAACGTATTGTCCGGATCGGTAAAGCCGAGCTCGCTGGTCGTGAGCACATGCGCGCCGTTTTCCAGCATCGTCGCCGCAAGCGTGCCGGTCAGTGCCGGTGTGTCGTTGGAAGACCCATCCGGCTCGTAACCGCCAATATTGTCGTTGGTCAGATCGGTTAAATCGACATTGTTGAGGGTGAGGAGTGTGACGAAGGAATAATTGCTTCCGGCAGCGTCGCGATCGACCTGCAGCAGTGTATCCGTACCGTTGTGCAGCAACTGGATATGGCCGCTGGCGAAGGGGTTATTGCCGGAGTAGTTCTGCAGGTTGCCCAATATGCCGTCGAGCTGGATGACATCGCCGCCGTCGCTGGCGGTGAAGTCTGTAATGGTGTTGCTGTCGAAGCTAGTCGGTGTGAAGGTGTCGCGACCGATGCCGCCGGTCAATGTCAAATTGCTGGCGTAGTATAAGTTAATAGTATCGTCGCCTGCTCCCGCATCGATTGTACCGTTGGAACCGTAGGTATAATAGATTTGATCATTCCCAGCGCCGCCACTGATTGTGTTGAGATTGGAAGAGGCGGAGATTGTATCATCGCCATCCCCACCACTGATCGTCGAGTTCGAATTGCCGTTAGCGTTGATTTGATCATTTCCAGCGCCGCCATCAAAGATATTCAAGCCCTGATTGTCGTACAAATAATCGTCGCCGTCGCCACCGTTCAGCGTGTCGTCTCCGAGACCGCCGTGCAGCGTGTCGTTTCCAAGTCCGCCGTCGAGAAGATCCGAACCGTTGCCACCGGTAAGTTCGTCATCGCCGTCGAAACCATAGATCTCGTCGTCTCCGACCGTTCCAGTAAGATTGTTGCCGTCTTCATCACCATTGATGATCTGGCCTGGAATCGCTGATCCGTCAGGCGGGATGGAACCGAAATTATAGGCGTTCAGATCGGTTAAATCGACATTGTTGAGGGTGAGGAGTGTGACGAAGGAATAATTGCTTCCGGCAGCGTCGCGATCGACCTGCAGCAGTGTATCCGTACCGTTCTGCAGCAACTGGATATGGCCGCTGGCGAAGGGGTTGTTGCCGGAGTAGTTCTGCAGGCTGCCCAATATGCCGTCGAGCTGGATGACATCGCCGCCGTCGCTGGCGGTGAAGTCTGTAATGGTGTTGCTGTCGAAGCTAGTCGGTGTGAAGGTGTCGCGACCGATGCCGCCGGTCAATGTCAAATTGCTGGCGTAGTATAAGTTAATAGTATCGTCGCCTGCTCCCGCATCGATTGTACCGTTGGAACCGTAGGTATAATAGATTTGATCATTCCCAGCGCCGCCACTGATTGTGTTGAGATTGGAAGAGGCGGAGATTGTATCATCGCCATCCCCACCACTGATCGTCGAGTTCGAATTGCCGTTAGCGTTGATTTGATCATTTCCAGCGCCGCCATCAAAGATATTCAAGCCCTGATTGTCGTACAAATAATCGTCGCCGTCGCCACCGTTCAGCGTGTCGTCTCCGAGACCGCCGTGCAGCGTGTCGTTTCCAAGTCCGCCGTCGAGAAGATCCGAACCGTTGCCACCGGTAAGTTCGTCATCGCCGTCGAAACCATAGATCTCGTCGTCTCCGACCGTTCCAGTAAGATTGTTGCCGTCTTCATCACCATTGATGATCTGGCCTGGAATCGCTGATCCGTCAGGCGGGATGGAACCGAAATTATAGGCGTTCAGATCGGTTAAATCGACATTGTTGAGGGTGAGGAGTGTGACGAAGGAATAATTGCTTCCGGCAGCGTCGCGATCGACCTGCAGCAGTGTATCCGTACCGTTCTGCAGCAACTGGATATGGCCGCTGGCGAAGGGGTTGTTGCCGGAGTAGTTCTGCAGGCTGCCCAATATGCCGTCGAGCTGGATGACATCGCCGCCGTCGCTGGCGGTGAAGTCTGTAATGGTGTTGCTGTCGAAGCTAGTCGGTGTGAAGGTGTCGCGACCGATGCCGCCGGTCAATGTCAAATTGCTGGCGTAGTATAAGTTAATAGTATCGTCGCCTGCTCCCGCATCGATTGTACCGTTGGAACCGTAGGTATAATAGATTTGATCATTCCCAGCGCCGCCACTGATTGTGTTGAGATTGGAAGAGGCGGAGATTGTATCATCGCCATCCCCACCACTGATCGTCGAGTTCGAATTGCCGTTAGCGTTGATTTGATCATTTCCAGCGCCGCCATCAAAGATATTCAAGCCCTGATTGTCGTACAAATAATCGTCGCCGTCGCCACCGTTCAGCGTGTCGTCTCCGAGACCGCCGTGCAGCGTGTCGTTTCCAAGTCCGCCGTCGAGAAGATCCGAACCGTTGCCACCGGTAAGTTCGTCATCGCCGTCGAAACCATAGATCTCGTCATCTTCATTCGTGCCATCGAGGATGTTGTTGTCATTGTCGCCGTTGATGATGCTTGACATTATCAGTCCTCGATCGCGTTAAAGATGTAGATCCTAAAATGGGTCAGTTACACGGTCCAAATACCGTCACGAGAGCTATTTTAGCGTTCACTGATTCAAGTAATATATTTGACAGGCCGCAACAGATGGCGACGGTATGGGACGATATAATTTCGTCTTGTTGTAATCTGACCAAGTAAAGATGATTAAATCCCATTTGGTCGAGCTGTTGTCAACAAATTGTTAATGATATTAAGATTTTGCCAGGAATATGCAAATCATATTTGGAGATCTAGTTAACTTGCTTTTGAAAAGAGGCGTTTTCGAAAGCCAGACCGCGCATTTTTATTGCAGCGCACCACGCCGATCTTGTCGGTTCCAGCAATGTCGTTTGCAGAGGTCTCGTCGAGCCGTGGTTTATTGGGTCGCGATCCGGGCTAGGCCAGTTTTCGAAAGCTTGTCGCGACACCGGAGAAATGATGTGCCGCCGCCTCTGTGGCCGGCATGCCGATAAATATGGTGAAGCGAACCCCGTCGTGGCTTCGTCGATCGAAGCAGCAACTGCGGTGTTAATTGTTTCAATACGGCTTTGAAAGATTGGTGGAGCTAAGCGGGATCGAACCGCTGACCTCTTGCATGCCATGCAAGCGCTCTCCCAGCTGAGCTATAGCCCCATAACGGGTCCGGCTGAGCCGGTGTCCGGGAAGCCCGTCCGAAGCGCTTGGCCCCAGGCAGGTGCGGCTTCATACTTCCGCTTCCGGAAGATGGCAAGCCGAAAAAGACAAAGGGCAAAGTTTTTCTGAAAAGAGCCCGAAGCCTTTGCGTCCGCGTTCGTGAAATCCAGTCGCGCGGACGCATGTCTTTGAATCGAGGAGCTTAAACCTCGTCGTCGTCGTCAGAGACGCCGATCAGGTCGGACAGGCCGTCCTCGTCGTCCTCGTCTGCTTCCAGGAACGTGTCGTCGTCATCGCCTTCGATCTCGACATCGTCGTCGCCCAGATCCGGAATGTCGTCACCGCCGGCTGCTTCGCTGTCGGCATCCTCGAGCGACACCAGTTCGACTTCGGTGTTCTCGGTGTCGACTTCCGCCACTTCGTCTTCCTCGGCGGCTTTCTCCATCACCTTGGCGACGGACGTCTCTTCAAAGAAGGACAGGGGATAGGATTTGCCGGTATAGGGAGAAACGATCGGATCCTTGTTCAGGTCGTAAAACTTTCGGCCTGTCTCCGGATCGATACGTTTTGTTCCAAGTTCCGCTTTTGCCACGGTCAAAGCCTCTTGAATGGCCGGGAGTACCGGCATTTGCCGGGATACCGGCGTTGTAGGTGAAATGAATTAGCCGGTCCCCATAGTCGTCTTGGCCTGATCTGTCAAAGCTTACTTTGCAGGGTCTTGAAAGTTTCGCTTCAGTGCCCGACGCGTTCAAGCCATATGCCTGTCTAAACTGCATCGTGGCACCGTGAGGGAAAAGAGCCCTTGTCCCAACGTCTCATTGCTGATGGCAATCCACTCCATTTTCCGTTAACAAACCGCGACCAGCAGGCTGTTGCAAGGATAGTTCATGATCATCGCCATCGACGGACCCGCCGCAGCAGGCAAGGGCACCTTGTCGCGCAGCATTGCCGAGGAATACGGGTTCCATCATCTCGATACGGGCCTGACCTACCGCGCCACGGCCAAGGCGCTGATCGACGCCGGCTACCCGCTGGACGAGGAGGCCTTGGCCGAGCGGATGGCCCGGAACGTCGAGCTTGCCGGGCTCGATCGATCCGTCCTGTCGGCCCATTCCATCGGCGAGGCCGCCTCGAAGATCGCGGTCATGCCATCGGTCCGCCAGGCGCTGGTCGAGGCGCAGCGCGCTTTTTCCGTCCGCGAACCAGGCACTGTGCTCGATGGCCGTGACATCGGCACCGTGGTTTGCCCTGACGCTCCGGTCAAACTCTATGTCACGGCGTCGGCCGAAGTCCGCGCCCGCCGCCGCTTCGACGAGATCGTCGCAAATGGCACGCCGGCCGATTATCTGGAGATTCTGGCCGGCATCATAAAGCGTGACGAGCGCGACATGGAACGCGCCGACAGTCCGCTTCGCCCGGCTGAAGACGCGCACTTGCTAGATACGTCCGAAATGAGTATAGAGGCCGCATTCCAGGCGGCGAAGACCATTATCGATGCCGCATTGAAGATATAGTCCGAGACACCATCCCCGCGCCGGATTTGCTCCCTTAACCCTTGGAGCGGATGGTTTTCGGACAGGTTCAACACCAACCCCCGGCGCCTGTGCGGTCATCTGACGGCACATCAGGAGTATTCATGTCTCAAGCCAACCCCACCCGCGACGATTTCGCAGCGATGCTGCAAGAGTCTTTTGCAACACAGGATCTTGCAGAAGGCTACGTCACCAAGGGTATCGTAACGGCCATCGAGAAGGACGTCGCCATCGTCGACGTCGGTCTGAAGGTCGAAGGCCGCATCGCCCTCAAGGAATTCGGCGCCAAGGCCAAGGACGGCACGCTGAAGGTCGGCGATGAAGTCGAAGTCTATGTCGAGCGCATCGAAAATGCTCTGGGCGAAGCCGTTCTTTCGCGCGAAAAAGCTCGCCGCGAAGAGAGCTGGGTCCGTCTCGAAGTCAAGTTCGAAGCCGGAGAACGCGTCGAAGGCGTCATCTTCAACCAGGTCAAAGGTGGTTTCACCGTCGATCTGGATGGTGCCGTTGCCTTCCTGCCGCGTTCCCAGGTCGATATCCGCCCGATCCGCGACGTCACCCCGCTGATGCACAACCCGCAGCCCTTCGAAATCCTCAAGATGGACAAGCGTCGCGGCAACATCGTTGTATCGCGCCGTACGGTTCTTGAAGAATCGCGTGCCGAACAGCGCTCGGAAATCGTCCAGAACCTCGAAGAAGGCCAGGTTGTTGACGGCGTCGTCAAGAACATCACCGATTACGGCGCGTTCGTCGATCTCGGCGGCATCGATGGTCTGCTTCATGTCACCGACATGGCATGGCGCCGCGTCAACCATCCGTCGGAAATCCTGAACATCGGCCAGCAGGTCAAGGTTCAGATCATCCGCATTAACCAGGAAACTCACCGTATCTCGCTCGGCATGAAGCAGCTCGAGTCGGATCCCTGGGATGGCATCGGTGCGAAGTACCCGGTCGGCAAGAAGATCTCCGGTACCGTCACCAACATCACCGACTACGGCGCATTCGTCGAGCTGGAGCCGGGCATCGAAGGCCTGATCCACATTTCGGAAATGTCCTGGACCAAGAAGAACGTTCATCCCGGCAAGATCCTGTCCACGACGCAGGAAGTCGACGTGGTGGTTCTCGAAGTCGATCCGACCAAGCGCCGCATCTCGCTCGGCCTCAAGCAGACGCTCGAGAATCCGTGGCAGGCCTTCGCGCACAGCCATCCGGCTGGCACGGAAGTTGAAGGCGAAGTCAAGAACAAGACCGAATTCGGCCTGTTCATCGGCCTCGACGGCGACGTCGATGGCATGGTGCATCTGTCGGATCTCGACTGGAACCGTCCGGGCGAGCAGGTCATCGAGGAATACAACAAGGGCGACATGGTCAAGGCCGTCGTTCTCGATGTGGACGTCGAAAAGGAGCGTATCTCGCTCGGCATCAAGCAGCTTGGCAAGGATGCGGTCGGCGACGCCGCTGCATCAGGCGATCTGCGCAAGAACGCCGTTGTCTCGTGTGAAGTGCTCGCCGTCAACGACGGTGGCATCGAAGTGAAGCTCGTCAACCACGACGACCTCACCTCGTTCATCCGCCGTGCCGACCTGTCGCGTGATCGTGACGAACAGCGTCCGGAGCGTTTCTCCGTTGGTCAGATTGTTGACGCCCGCGTCACCAACTTCTCCAAGAAGGACCGCAAGGTCATGCTGTCGATCAAGGCGCTGGAAATCGCCGAAGAGAAGGAAGCCGTTGCTCAGTTCGGTTCGTCCGACAGTGGCGCTTCGCTCGGCGACATCCTGGGTGCTGCCCTGAAAAACCGCGGCGGCGAATAGGCCTCTGCCTCTTGAATGAAGAAGCCCGCGGGAAGCAATTTCCGCGGGCTTCTTCTTGCGTTCTTCTCAGTTTCGTTCAGCCAAGGCCGCCCATATGGCGATAGAGGTCATAGGCGTCTGCAGTTTCCTCGCCGTCTGCCCCGTCGTCTTCGTCCGGTGTATTCGCAAACACCTCATCATCGCGGTGTCTTTCTTTGCCGGCGTCACCGCTTGGCGTTTCCTCGTCCTCGTCCGTCAGTTCCTCTTCAGTTTCGTTCGCTGTTGCGCCGTCCACGCCCCTGATCACGGCCGGAAGATAGGGGATCATGGCGAAAGGGAAGGCTTCCCTGAGGAATCCCGGGTCAGGATGGCGCAACAGCGGCACTTCCCGCACGTCCTGGAAGGGGGCCGTGCGGTTGGACATTGTCTTCTGGTCACGGAGTTCGTGTGCCTCTTGGGGATGCATGGTCCGGGCCTCACTCTCGAATTCTGTGGCCTGTATCTCGGTCTGGAGGAGCGGTGAAGCATCGGGCGGACTTTGGCGCGCGTCGCGCGCTGTCATGAGCCGTTCCGAAAATGGCTCGATGCCGCTGCCGCCCGGTGCCTTGAACACGGCGGCAAGACGCTCCGCCGGATCCTTGAGCAGAGGCAGGCTCTCCTTCGTCAGATCCTGAATTGTATCGAACAGGGCTCGCCAGCCGTCGTTTTCGCCATCGGTCGGTCCGTCCTGGCGATTTGCCGGGAGGGACGGCGCTGGCAAAATGGCTTCCTTATCCATCGCCGCGAATTGGACGGGAACCGTATCGAATGCATCGATCGAAACCGGCGCGATCGGCAGGTTTCTGGACTGCGGCTCGGATGCATCGTGTTGCGGAGGCATTCTTGCCCCCGACCAATCCGCTACCGTGTTCAGGATGTCGCGCCAGTCGCCGCTTGTCTGGTCTGTCGCCTGATGCTGTTCCTGATGGTTGCTGGACAGGGCAGGAGACGTTGCCGAGATTGCAGGCTGTGCCTGCTCCATGCGGTAGGCGGGCAGTGCGTTCGTTACCGATTTTGCGGCCGGCAGTCGCAGCGGAAGTGGCCCCGGTTCGGATGCATTATCTTGCGGGGGCATCCTTTCCCCTGACCAATCCGGCACCGTGTTCAGGATGTCGCGCCAGTCGGCGCTTGTCTGACCCATCGCCTCATGCTGTTCCTGACGGTGGTTGGGCAGAAGAGGCGATGTTGCCGAAATTGCCGGCTGTGCCTGCTCCCGGTGGGCAGGCAGTGCGCCTGTTGGCGATACTGACGCTGGAAGCCGAAGCGCAATTGGCTTCGGTTCGGCCGCGCTTTTTCGCAAGGGTTCTTCATCCGCAGCCCGGTCGTTGACCCTGTTCGGCATGTCGTGACGATCGCCGCCACCGTGATTGACCGATTGTTGCACCGCCGTCGTTTGCGCCAGCAGGCCGCCTGTCAAGGCAGCTGGAGCCGGCAATCGCAATGGCATGATCTGCGGTTGGGATGTGCCTTTCTGCAAGCGCGGCCTTTCCGTCCATTCGTGCAGCGTGTTCAAAATAGAACGCTGGTCGCCATGGTGGTGGTCCAACCGTTGACGCTGTTGCCGATCGGGGTCGGGTAGCACGAGAGAATTTGCCGGGGGTGTAGGCTTATCACGCCCGGTCGATGGCGCGACCTGCGATTCGGAGTCGCTTTTGCTGGATAAGGGCGCAATTTCCAGGCCGTCATCCGGCGCCTCCGCAATCAAGGTGGGGTTGCCGTCGTCTATAGTTGATAGATCGTTTCGATCAATTTCGGCCGAAGCGGAGGGTTGCGAACCCGGAGCGGCCACGTCGTCGGGCTCGAATTGGGCAAGGAAAGCCTCCGCGTCAATATCGGCGGATGTGGGTGGAGGCATGTCGGAAAACTTCCTGTTTCCAGGCTCGTTTGTCTCTCCTTCTGGCAAAAGGCCTGCTTCGGAAGCATCTTTCGGGATTTCGTCAAATACCTGGTCTTGGGTATCCGCCGCAGAAGCATTGCCTGCGATCGTGTTCGTCGGCTGGGCCTGACTGTCAGAGGGAACTGCGTGCGGTTCTACCTCCAGGTCCCATTCGCCAAGGTCTTGCGGTCTGAACCCATCGACTTCTGGCGACGGTTGGTTGGTGTGGCCCGGGATGTCGGGGAGGCCCGCGAGGTCCGGGAGGCGCGGGAGATCAGGGAGGGAGGCAAGCTGACCGGACGGACCCCCCGTATTTTCAGTCAAAGACGCTCCATGAACGGCTTGTTCACCCGAAGCGGTTTCATGAGACGGGATCGTCTGACCCAGCACTTCCGCCGCGGTCGCCATGTCCTGCTTATTCACAACCGGGCGTTCTAGGAGCCCGTCTATGGAGGCTGACTGTTGCTGCTCCTCCGGCTGCTCGGTCGTGATGATCGCGTCTGTCGCGGGTGGGGAGTCTGTAGCCTGTTCCAGCTCGATTTCGTAAGCGAGCCGGCTATCGATGTCTCCGGACGCAATTTCCGAAACGAGCGACAAAGCTGCGGCGTCCGCCGCAAGAAAAGCCACTGCAGCCCTCAGGACGGGGAGGGGTTCCTCCTCAATACCTGCGGCGGCCGGAATGGCAAGGTTTTCGGTCCCAAGCTGCAGCGTCGTTCTCGTCGCCTCCGCTTCAGGCGACCGGACGATCGGCATAGTCTGCTCCGAAGAGAAGTTTCCTTTTGCTTCGACGTGACGCGGTGTTGTTTCTCCTGCCACGCCGAAGGCTGCTTTTAACGCCACCTGCAAGGGTTGCGGCCCGGCGGGCAGGGGGAACGCCGCCGGCAATGGCTGCTGGGTTGACGGTTGACGGATTGGTATTGGCAGTGACAGTGTGCCTGGCACTGGGCGGGATATGGCCGGCCTGTTTTCTGCCGGTTGCGTCAGCGGTCGAGGCAGTAGAACCGGCGGCAGCAATCTGTCAGCAAGCCGGGCCGCTTCCACGATGCTCGTGCCCTTGATCGCGTCCACGAGAACTCGAATCGCAATCGTCAGGTTGCGCTGCCCCAGCTGCTTTTCCAGCGCAAGCCGGGCCGCCGGCGGAAGGGTCTCCAGGAAGACGGCGAGCCGTTTTGTGAAGTCGCGCGGCGTCTCGTGCAGCAGCGGCGGAAACTTGAGGATTTTCGACAGTGTTTCCAGCAGCCGTGCAAGCGCTTCTTTCGGCAGGGGTTGGCTGCCAATCATCTGGCGGTTTAAAATCTCCAGGATTTTGAGGATAGCGTCCGACGGGTTAGCGGAGGATCGGGGCGGACGAAGCGTAACGGGGGACGACGTGGTCGCTGCCTGCCGCGCGGGTGTCTGGACAGCGACGGCCGAACCGGTGACGGGGAGATGGGGCATGCGCATCGCGGTCTCCGTCAGGTTCGGTTGAAACAATCCTTTTCGATATCGGGCACCTGCACGCGTTGAAGAGGATAGGAGCGCGTCATGCACATGTCTGTTGCTGGCTGCAGCCGAAAATGATCGCCGATCCACATTCGACTCGGCCCGTGATCAAAGATGATATTGGGCGGAAAACATTGACAGAATATTAACCATAACGGAGGCCTGGATCGTCTGCCTGCAGGGGGCCGCAATATTCGATGCTTGCCGCCGTTTCGGCGCTCGCGTACAGCTGGCGAAGGCAGAATGCTGCCGCAGGCTGCTGCAGAGAATAGGCGAAGATCATGTCCAATCTCATTCTCAATACGGACAGCTACAAGTTCAGCCACTTCCTGCAATATCCGCCCGGAACCTCCGCAATCTCGGCCTATATCGAGAGCCGTGGTCAATATGAGCAGCCCGACGTCCAGTTTTTCGGGCTCCAGATGTTCCTGAAGGATTATCTCGGCAGGCCCGTATCGCGCGCCGATGTCGAAGAGGCAGAGGCAATCGTGCATGCGCATGGCCAGCCGTTCAATCGCGAAGGCTGGATGCATATCGTCGATCGGCACGGAGGCTATCTTCCTCTGGCGATCGAAGCGCTTGCCGAGGGTAGCCTGGTCCGGCGCGGCGTGCCCATGGTGCAGGTCGTGAATACCGATCCGGCTGCGTTCTGGCTCGTATCCCATATCGAGACGGCGCTTTTGCGGGCTGTCTGGTATCCCTCTTCCGTGGCCAGCAATGTCCGGAAGGTCAAACGCATCCTTCAGCCGATGCTCGAAAAGACCTGCGACGACCCTGCCGCTGTCCTGCCTCTCATGCTGCACGATTTCGGTGCCCGCGGCGTTGGTGCGCTGGAACAGGCAGGCCTTGGCGGTGCCGCGCACCTGATCCATTTCCGCGCCACGGATACCATGGCCGGCGTGCTGAATGCGCGGCGTTGCTACGGCGCTTCCATGGCCGGGATCTCCATGCCCGCTTCGGAACACTCGGCCATGACGGCATGGGGCGTCGATCGGGAGGTCGATGCCTATCGGAACATGATAGAGCGTTTTGCCGGCAGCGGCGATTTCGCGGTCGTTTCCGATAGTTTCGACATCGACCATGCCGTTTCGGATGTATGGGGCAGGACATTGCGCGACGAGGTGAGAGCCTCCGGCGGACGGCTCTTCATCCGGCCCGATAGCGGCGACCCGATCGAAACGCCGGTGCATGTCATCAAGCAGCTCGACTACCGCTTCGGCTCGACCTTGAACGGCAAGGGGTACAAGGTTCTGGACAAATCCGTGCGCGTTTTGCAGGGAGACGGTGTTTCCAATGCCGATGTCAGCCAGATTCTCGGCCGGCTGGAAGCGTTCGGCTTTTCTGCCGAAAATATCCGCTTCGGCATGGGAAGCAGCCTTCTGCAGAAGGTAAACCGGGATACCTATTCCTTTGCCATGAAGACAAATGCGCGGCAGGACGATCAAGGCCATTGGCATGACGTGTTCAAACGTCCCGCTACGATGAACGTCAAGGCGTCGAAAGCCGGTCGCCAGGCCGTGGTAGAGGGGCCAAGTGGACTGGAGGCTGTCCGGCTGGATGAGCTGAAGGCCCGTTATAATCATCTCCAGCCGGTCTGGCGCGATGGCGCGCTTCTGAAGGACTGGAATTTCGAGGAAATTCGCGCCCGGGCGTGAAGGCCTTGCGGCTTGCGGTACCGTGCCCCATCTTTTCAGCGCATTGAGTTGAGACTTGAATTGGAGTGTCGAGATGACGGTTCGCCCGCCGCAATCCCTGTCGCATTCTTTTTCCAGGGAGAGCAGCCTCAACCTTCTGGAATACGAGATGATGTCCGAGCGCGCCGACGCGCTTGGCCGGCACGGCTTGAAAGTGGAAAAGGCCATAGCGGCGCTGAGTGCGCTTGCCGACAGTGCCACGTCGCCGGACCGGCGGGAGGCACTGCTGAATGCCGCCGCCGACGAGGTATGGGCCTTCTTCATTCAGAGGGAAATCTGCGGCCTGCGCTCGAACCGCGATGCCGTCGAGAGATATGGCATTCCAAAGGAGGTGCTGGCTCGACTAGGCGTAGTTCGTAAGTCTTGACGCACAAAATCGTAAGCGGCACTTGCCCCAGGATGCAGGCCACCATAGTGCTTGGACTAATGTGGGCGGGCCGACGTTACATTCCCGGTTCTCTCCCGGTTTACGGCCAGAAAACTCGGCGAACTCCAGCCGTCAAAAACGAACAGCGTCCGCCGCTCGCTCGTGACTCACCGTACCCATCCCGGGGACACGGACGTCTTAATTCTTCCCGCCGCGCGGGCACATGCTACAAGCCTACCGCGACGTGTCAGCCGTCGTGGCTTGCCGGATGTCAGTGCCGCGTGCTGTCTTCCATATCCGGCGCAGCCCACATCTTTTCGATGTTGTAGAACTCGCGGATTTCGGGGCGGAAGACGTGGATGATGATGTCGCCGCTGTCGATCAATACCCAGTCGCCGGTTTCCAGTCCTTCGACGCGGGCGTTGCCATGGCCCTCGTCCTTCAGGTCGGTCACCAGATGATCGGCGATCGCCATCACATGCCTGCTGGAGCGCCCGGAGACGACGACCATATAGTCTCCCAGCGCCGATTTTCCGGCAATGTCGATGGTGACGATATCTTCTGCCTTGGAGTCCTCGAGACTGCCGAGAACCAGGTTAAGAGCACGGGTAGCGGCTTCGTCGCTACGATCCGGGCTTTGCGGGAAAATGCGTGTCACATTTCCCTTCGCGTGTACTGTTGTCAGGGGTTTTCCTTTCCAGGTAAACAGAACAGGCACCACGACTCGAAACGTAACCGAGCCGCTACACCAAATGTAGGCATCAATGGGTTAATGTTTCAAGAGGCCGATTGATGAAATCATGCCGGTCACAGGTCAGGATCAGCCCGCAGCGCGGTTGAACTCAACGGCGAGCGGGGGCCGTGAATGAAGGTCCAGGCGGGAGCCTTGCGCCAGGCAAGGCCAGCGGCATGCGCCTCATCGACACGCGCATAATCGAAAGTCTTCGCCATTTTCGACGATAGATAGGACAAGGTTGCACCGGGCCGGTCGATGACGGCGATCGGGAAGGTGCGGGCGATCTTCTGCCAGTCCTGCCACAGGTGGAAATTCTCAAGATTATCGGCGCCCATAATCCAGACGAACCGAATACCCCGGTTCAGCTCGCGGATTCTGTCGAGTGTTCGTGCCGTGTAGCTCTGGCCGAGCCTCCGTTCGAACGCGGTTACCTTAATGCGAGGATCGCCTGCGATCGCTTCGCTCAACCGAATCCTTTCCGAAAGCGGCGCCAGCTGCCTGCGGCTTTTCAAGGGATTGCCCGGCGTCACCATCCACCAGAGTTGTTGCAGTCCGAGACGGCGCAGGGCGATATCGGCCACCAGAACATGGCCGTCATGCGGCGGGTTGAACGACCCGCCGAACAGACCGACCGTCATGCCGCTCTCGACATGCGGCATTCTGAGATATTCCGGATCGACCCTGTCGCCAAGCACTTACGGCCGTACCTGACCCGTGCCGCGCACCCGGTATTTGAACGAGGTCAACTGCTCGACGCCGACGGGACCGCGCGCATGCATCTTTCCCGTGGCAATTCCGATCTCGCCGCCCATGCCGAATTCTCCTCCGTCTGCAAATTGCGTCGAGGCATTGTGCAGGAGAATTGCGGAATCGACCTCAGCGAAGAAACGCTCGGCGACCGCCGGATCTTCGGCAATGACCGCTTCCGTATGAGACGAGGACCATTCGGCGATATGGCTGATCGCGCCGGAGATTCCATCGACCAGCGTCGCCGAAATGATCGCGTCGAGATATTCCGTCGCCCAGTCTTCCTCGGTCGCGGCGATCAGGCCCGGCACGATGGCCTGGATCTCTGCGCTGGCGCGGACTTCGCAGCGGGCATCGCGCAAGGCAGCGATCAGCGGCGCGACGAACACGTCCTTGGCATTCCTGTCGATCAGCAGCGTTTCCGCTGAACCGCAAATGCCGGTGCGCCGCATCTTGGCGTTCACAACGATCCGCTTTGCCATGTCGAGATTGGCCGAGGCATCGACATAGACATGGCAAAGCCCCTCGAGATGGGCAAAGACCGGGACACGCGCTTCGTTCTGGACGCGGGCAACCAGGCTTTTTCCACCGCGCGGCACGATGACGTCGATCGCGCCGCCGAGCCCGGTCAGCATCGCACCGACAGCGGAACGATCGGCCACGGGAACCATCTGGATCGCATGTTCCGGAAGGCCGGCATCCTTGAGACCCATGACGAGGCAGGCATGGATAGCCTGCGACGAATGCAGGCTGTCGGATCCGCCGCGCAGGATAACCGCATTTCCCGCCTTGAGGCAAAGCGCTCCGGCATCGGCCGTCACATTGGGGCGACTTTCATAGATGACGCCGATGACGCCGAGCGGCGTGCGAACCCGCTCGATGTGCAAACCGTTCGGACGGTCCCATTCGGCGATGATATCGCCAACCGGATCCGGCAGGTCGGCGATTGCCCGAATGGCATTGGCCATATCGAGAATTCGGGATTCCGACAGGCTCAGACGATCGATGAAGGAGGCAGCGACACCGGTTTCGCGGGCATTTTCGAGATCGAGCGCATTCGCCGAAAGGATGGCTTCCTTGCGCGCCGCGATATGGTTTGCCATGCCGACGAGTGCTGCATGCTTCCGCTCGGCCGACGCCGTCGCCAATGGCCGGCTGGCGGCAAGGGCCTGTCGGCCGATCCCGGACATCAATTCCTGGATTTCTTTTTTCCTGATGTCGTCAAGCATGGGCGTCCCTCTTCACCATATCCGTTTCGCGCCTTGCCGCAGTCATGACCATGTCATCCCTGTGCACCATCGCAGCCCGGCCGGCATAGCCGAGGATGGTGGCAATCTCGCCCGATTTCCGGCCTGCGATCTGGCGCGCCTCGTCCGCATCGTAGCCGGCAAGGCCACGAGCGATCTCGCGTCCGTCCGTACCGATGATGGCGATCGTGTCGCCCCGGCTGAAGCCGCCGGTGACCTGCCGGACACCTGCCGGAAGCAGGCTCTTGCCGGATTGCAACGCTGTCTCCGCACCGGCATCCACAGCAAGGCTGCCTGATGGCAGCAACTGCCCGGCGATCCAGGTCTTGCGTGCCGTAACGGGCGAGGCCGAGGGCGCGAACCAGGAAGAGCGAGCCCCTGCGGCGATGGCCGACAGCGGATGATCGACCTTGCCGGAAGCGATGATCATCGCACAACCCGCCCCGGTGGCGATCTTGCCCGCATCGATCTTCGTGCGCATCCCGCCACGCGACAATTCCGAGGCGGCACCTCCCGCCATGGCTTCGATTTCCGGGGTGATTTCCACGATCGTTTCGAGAAACCGGGCATCCGGATCAAGATGTGGTGGCGCCGTATAGAGCCCGTCTATATCGGACAGCAGCACAAGAAGGTCGGCACCCGTCATCGTCGCGACGCGGGCGGCCAGCCGGTCGTTGTCGCCATAGCGGATTTCGGTCGTGGCCACCGTGTCGTTCTCGTTGATGATCGGCACCGCCCGCATTTTGAGAAGCTGGCTGATCGTCGCACGGGCATTGAGATAGCGGCGGCGCTCTTCGGTGTCGCCCAGCGTCAGCAGAATCTGGCCGGCGACGATGTCATCGCGGGACAGGCTTTCGGACCAGGCGCGGGCAAGAGCGATCTGCCCGACCGCCGCCGCCGCCTGGCTTTCCTCCAGTTTCAGTGCCCCCGATGCAAGATCCAGCACCGAGCGCCCCAGCGCAATGGCGCCGGAAGACACCACAAGCACGTCAACGCCTTTGGCCCTCAGGCCTGCAATATCCGCGCACATGGCATCCAGCCAGGACTTTCTCAAGCCGGCCTTCCGATCGACGAGCAAGGCCGAGCCGATCTTGATCACAATCCGGCGGTATTTTTCCAGCGGTTTGCGGGTGGCGGCCATGTCAGTCTTCTTCACCGGTATAGGTTTGTGCGGCAACGATGATATCGCGCAAGCCCCGAAGCGTCTCCGTCATTCCGGTGCCAACGATGGCTGACAGCAGCAATGGCGTCTGGCCGCTGGCCTTTGCCAGCGCCTTCTGCTTCTTTTTCAGTTCGGCCGGATCGAGAACGTCGATCTGCGACAGCGCAACGATTTCCGGCTTGTCGATCAGTTCGCCGCCATAGGCTTCGAGCTCGTGCTTGACCGTTTTATAGGCCTTGGCCACGTCCTCTTCCTGGGCGGAGACCAGATGCAGGAGCACGCGGGTGCGCTCGACATGGCCGAGAAACCGGTCGCCGAGCCCGACGCCGTCATGCGCGCCTTCGATGAGGCCGGGAATATCGGCAAGGATGAACTCCCGGCCGTCGATCGTCGCGACGCCAAGGTTCGGATGCAGCGTCGTGAAGGGATAGTTGGCAATTTTCGGGCGTGCGCGCGTGCAGGTGGCAAGGAAGGTCGATTTTCCGGCATTCGGCAAGCCCACGAGGCCGGCATCGGCGATCAGTTTCAGCCGCAGCCAGATGGTTTTTTCGTCACCCTCGAGGCCGGGATTGGCCCAGCTCGGGGCCTGATTGGTCGAGGATTTGAAATGCGCGTTGCCAAAACCGCCATTGCCGCCAGCGGCCAGCCGGAAGCGCTGTCCTTCGGTGATCATGTCGACGATCAGCGTTTCGCTGTCTTCCTCGAAAATCTGTGTGCCTACGGGAACCTTCAGCGTCACATCGGCACCGCCCGCCCCGGTGCGGTTCCGGCCCATGCCATGGGTGCCGGTGCCGGCTTTGAAATGTTGCTGGAAGCGGAAGTCGATCAGCGTGTTCAGGCCGTTGACGGCCTCGATCCAGACATCGCCGCCGCGCCCGCCATCGCCGCCGTCCGGACCGCCGAATTCGATGAATTTTTCGCGCCGGAAAGACACTGCACCAGCGCCGCCGTCGCCGGAGCGGATGTAGACTTTTGCTTCATCGAGAAATTTCATCGCGCTGCCATCTGTTCGTGTATCACTTGGCCTATATGCCGCCATCGATATAGGCGCGGGCCTTGCAGGTCAAAGATTATCGTGATCGGAAGCTGCGGCAGCGCTTTGGCATCGGCTACCTTCACGCATGCACTTCCCGGTGGCGAAGATCCGCGGCAATCGCACCGCGGATCGTCCATTCTCATGGCCTGCGCAGCTTTTCTGCGGTGAGGCGCGTCTCGATATGGCTTACCATGCCGTTGCGCGCCATCGCATAGATTTGCGAGCAGCCGGTGATCTCGAAACCGAGCTTCTCCTGCAGCCTCAGCGAGCCCGCATTGTCGGCAAAAACCCCGGAATGCAGCACGGTGCCGGGCATGCGCCGGAAAAACGGCTCGACGGCTGCATGGACCGCCTCGCTTGCATAACCGCGTCCCCAATGCTGGCGATTGAGCCAATAGCCCAGGTGCCATTGCCCATGCCGCAGTTCGATGCCGACGCAGCCGATATGGCCATCGTCGTTTGCGGTGATCGCCATGATCCAGCCGGCAACGAGCCCCGATCTCTGGCGGACAAGCCAGTCGAGCGCGTCCTGCCGGTGATAGGGCGCCGACACCCGCGCCAGCATGCGTGACACTTGATAGTCACCGAGCGACTGCGCAATCGCATCCGCATCGGACAACCGGTGCGGGCGCAAAATCAGCCGTTCGGTATTGATGACCGGGCAGGGACCTGGACCGGGGCGAAGCGCAAGGCTTGGACGTTCCTGCAAAAGCGCGGTCATCTGAGGCCTCCCCAGCTGCGCAACGACATCCAGGTCTTGCGGTCGAGCCTATACCATTCGACCGACATCATGCCGCCGAGGGCGAGGCTCCCCACCATGCCGGAGCCCTGGAACTGGAAGCCACATTTCTGGATGACCCGCCGCGACGCGATGTTCATGACCCGGCAACGGGCATCGATCTGGTCGATATCGCGCGTGCGGAAGGCCATGTCCGTCAGGGCTTGCGCCGCTTCGGTGGCATAACCCTTGTTCCAGTGCGGCTCGCCCAGCCAATAGCCGAGTTCCGCCGTCTTGCCATCGGGATGCGGTTCGATACCACAGCAGCCGAGGAATGCGCCATTATCCGCTTTGGTTATCGCATAGACGCACTTGCCAATCGCGCCCGTCTTCGTACGGCGTACGAAATCCGCAGCATCGGCCACCGTGTACGGGTGCGGCATGCGCGAAACCATGGTGGCGATATTGGCATTGTTGGCAAGATGGGCAAGGGCGTCGATATCGTCTTCGTGGGGAGCCCGCAAAACGAGCCTGGGCGATAACAATATCGGGCAATCGGTCCTTGACCGTTCCGGCCTCAGCCGTTCCTCCGGCGAGGTCGATATGGAAGACCGGGATTAGTCTTCCCTCAACAATTCGGTTTGCATGGTCCGTCCTCCAAGACGTGAAAAAGGGGAGATTGGGTATCGCCCCATCTCCCCTTTTGATCTTGGCCTGAACGGTCAGCGTCAGCCGGGTCGATGAGACGCCGGCTGTTTTAGAGCGCTACCGGCTTATTCCGCTGCTTCGGCTTTCGGCATCACAGACACGTACACGCGGCCATTGGCCTTCGTACGGTAGTTCACGTTACCGGCCGTAAGCGCAAAAATGGTGTGGTCCTTGCCGAGGCCGACATTGGCGCCCGGATGCCACTGGGTTCCGCGCTGACGCAGGATAATGTTGCCCGGAATGACGACTTCGCCACCGAACTTCTTCACGCCGAGGCGCTTGGACTGCGAATCGCGACCGTTGCGCGAGGAACCGCCAGCTTTTTTATGTGCCATGGATGTTCTCCTTTAAACCTTGGATCCGTTTTCTCAGTTTGCGGCTTCAGCGGCAGCGTCGTCGGACTTCTTGGAAGCCTTCTTCGCCTTCGCGCCGGCAACAGCAGCGATGTCCAAGATGCGGACAGTCGTGTTGTGCTGGCGGTGGCCGCGGGTGCGCTTCGAGTTCTGGCGGCGACGCTTCTTGAAGGCGATGACCTTCTTGGCGCGACCATGTTCCACAACTTCGGCGCTGACAACGGCACCTTCGACAAACGGAGCGCCGATGGTTGCATCGGCGCCAACGCCGACCATCAGGATCTCGGTGAATTCAATCTTGTCGCCTGCGGCGCCTTCCAATTTTTCAATCGTCAGAACGTCGTTGGCTGCCACGCGGTACTGTTTACCGCCGGTCTTGATGACTGCGAACATTTTATATCCTTTCATGTTCGTTCCGGCTCTCCGCCAAAGCGGGGCCGTCTTTTTCTTCAGTCGGACTTGAGCAGACCGGTGCGAGCGCTGTCGCTTTCCGTATCCACCGGTGAACGGGCACAAAATATACCCGGCGCGGTGAGGACAAGCCACACCACTTCAGTGGCGCGAATTACGGCAAGTCCACACAACTGTCAAGATCGAAGATCATGGTTGCCACCAAATTCCCATTGCCAGCCCCTTGTCACACGGCAAAACTGCCGCTATGAACCCGACGCGCTCAACAGCGCAGACCAGTTCATCCGGAGAGGTGGCAGAGTGGTCGAACGCACCGCACTCGAAATGCGGCATACCTGCAAGGGTATCGTGGGTTCAAATCCCACCCTCTCCGCCATCACATGGGTCACTCTTCCCCAATTAGCTGCAAGCCTCTGGGTTCATTCGTGAATTTCTGACCGTCAGCCCTCAACAAGGGACTTTCAGTCATGAATGTATCGCGCATTGTATCGCTCCATGTACAGTCCGATGTAGCGCCCGACGCGGAAATGATTTCCGCGAAGAAACGGAATCGCAAGCTTAAAAAGCGATCGTCCGGGCTCTATCTGGTGAGGAGCGGCGGCACCTATCTCTTCCAGATCAGATTGCCGAAGCGCATCGGTGGCGGCGCGGGCTCTCGACCCGTCCGCATCAGCCTCGGTGCGGTTCCGCATCAGAAAGCGAGGGAAATGGCCGACGCGCTTGCCGCGTTGGCGCGTAGCGTATTCAGGGAGATCGAGAAAAGGATGGCTGGTCAGAAAGGATTTGACCTTGCGGACATGTGGAACAGCCTTGTCGACGAGGATACACTTGCCGACGACTGGCCCTTCGAATTCGCTACCCTGATCCTCAAGGGTGGCCTGTTCGATTTCGACAAGCCCGCACGCGCTCCGACGCCGGAGGAAGCGCGAGGCCTGGAGCTGATGCGCGGCCTTGTCCGGATCGGCCAGCAGGTCTCTGCCAAGCAGGCCGGACAGCCCCACGACGAGATGATCGCCGACAATGCCGAGATGCTCGTTGCCAGCCATATCGCGAAGTATGATAAGGCAGTAACGTCGACGCCTGTTCCCGAACAGCTTTATACCTCAACACAGCTGACGCCGGTTTCCGTTCCGCCGCAGCCTGACCTCGCGGTCGAACAGCCAGTCATCGTTGCTGAGCAAGGTGATAAAAAGAAGCGCCTCATCAGCAAGGATGTGGTGCCCATGTTCATGCTGGATCGGCGAACCGCCGAGAGGCCGAAATCGACAAAGGTCCTTTTTAGCCAGGTCGCGTCCGAATACCTTGCGGCACGGAATTCCTCGAAGTCCGGCAAGAACAACGACATCCAGACTGCCGAAAGCCGCCTCAATCTGTTCGTCGAACTGATCGGTGATCATCCGATCGATACCTATACCGCGACAGACCTGCAGGCCTTCATCGAGCTCCTGAAATTCTGGCCAAGCAATGCGAAAGACAGACCGGCCGACCTCACGGCACGCGAGATCATCGATTCCAACCGTGACCTGAAATACAAACCTCTCGCCAGAAAAACGCTTGAGGAAGGCTACCTTGCGGTCGTTAAATCGGCCCTCAATTCGGGTCAAAAGAAGTACGACTATAAGCCGATTACCGGGGCAAGGCTGGACTATCCCGATACCGCCCGTGCTCCCATCCACTCGGAGCCGCTTGGCAGTACCAAGATTCAGAAGCTGTTCGAAACCGGCGTTCACTCCGGCTTGCTCGACAATGTCATGCTGCCGCTGCTTGCCCTGCTGACGGGACGCCGACTGGGCCTGCTCGTATACCTGAAGGGCAGTGACATCCGCGAGAAGTACAAAGGGGTGTGGGTCGCGCAGACGTCGGGTATCGTTCTTCATGGTAGCGTATGGAAGCGTGTGCCGATCAAGAACGAAGCCAGCATGAGCTTCTTTGTCCTTCACGATTTTCTGGTGGAAATCGGCTTCGTCGAGTGGGCCAGGAATCAGGGAGACAAGTTTCTGTTCCCAGAGCTTATGAGGCTTGCCGATCCGAGCAGAAGTGCTTCGTCTTATATGGGACGCCTCTACATGGCTGCGGGGATCAAGGAGGCACGAGGCGAGGTATTCCACTCTTTAAGAGGGGCTTACATCGCGGAGACCGGCGATCAGAAGATCGAGAAACGCGACCGAAAGATGCAGGTCGGCCATGCGATCGGCGACGATGAGCACGACATGTACGGTTTTCGGACGCTAACCGAAACGAAGGCGCGGCAGCTTGCGACGCTGCCTTTCAAGCCAGACATCGATTTTTCGATGTTCATGGAGCTGGATTTCGACAAGCTGGCGGCTGCCAAGCGGACAAAGGGGCGGAAACCGCAGCCGAAAAAAGGCACTGCCCCCAAAACTTAGATGTCGCGAAGAATACGACCTGTCCGTTTGATTTGACCGCACGAATTTTTGGTTGGCAAAATTATATAAGTTCGATTTGTTCTGGATCAAATGGGTGGGGAAGCCATGGAACCAGATGAAACAATACTTCGTGTTGAGTTCAAGAATACCAAGCCAATTGAGCTGGTCGATCTTACATTAAGTTTTACAGCGTTGGCGGAGTCGTTCAAAGATTTCGCCAACAAGTCAGGGGACCCGCATCCCGACAATCTTCGGCTCTATGTGAAAGAGATCAAGGCCGGCAGCGTCATTGCTGATTTGATCGCTGTCGCTGAACAAGCTCAATGGATCATCAAGCACGCCGACGTATTTGCTGGTTTTGTGGCAAACATGAACGATCTCGTCGCTCATCTTCTCGGGCAATCGAAGACAGCTCTCGAGCCGACGCAGAAGCAGGCCAAGCAAATGGCGCAGTTCGTTGAGCCTGTCGCAAAGGATTTCGGCTCCCAGCTAAATATGAATGTCATGGACGGAGGCGTCGTGAACGTTCATCAGCATTTCCATGTCTCTGGCATGGAGGCGAACGCCATACAGAACGGAGTTGCCCGTTTACTCGGACCGCAATTGCCGGTGTCAATCATTTTACCCGATCAACTCATGGTTCTTGAGCAGGTAAAAAACGATACAGCGGCGAAGTCTGGCGACCGGGGGATTATCGAAGCGATATCGCCAAAACCGGTAAAGCTGCAGTTTTCCAACGAAGCGGGTAAGAAGTCGGTTCTCGACATGCATGAAAACCCGTTCGAATGCGTGTTCCAAGTTACCGTGGAGGTAAGGTCCACAGGCGGTCGACCTGCGCTCTATCGAATCGTTGAAGTCACGGATGTTATCAAGCCGGAAAGCTAACCAAGTCTCCTCTCCAGAAATTACATAGCATGCATTTAAGATCGGATTGCTTTTGTCATTTTCCCATTCCGAAATCGACGTCATCCCCGATATTCACGGCGATATCGATCGGCTCACCCGTACCCTCATACATCTTGGTTATCGAAGAGGTGAGACAGGGTGGCTTCATCCAAAGGGACGCATAGCCGCATTTCTCGGAGATTTCATCGATGGCGGCGATCAGAACGGGTTGGTCATTGAGACCGTCGGCAATGGAGGCGTCAGGAAATGCCATTGCCATTCTGGGAAATCACGAGCTGAACGCCCTTCTTTTTCACGGCAAGGGTGATAATGCGGAACGCGATCAAAGCGGCTTCATGCGGGCGCACAGTGTGAATAATGTTCGCCAGCATGAAAGCTTCCTGCGGGAGTTTCCGGTCGGTAATAAGCACACCTTAGAAGCTCTTGAGTGGTTTCAGTCGCTGCCGGTATTTCTCGATCTTGGGCCGATACGGCTGGTGCATGCGTATTGGGATACTACTCAAATCGAAATTATCCGCGAGCGCAATGCTGATGGGCGATTGAGATCGCATGATCTGCAAGAGCTTGCTTTTGAGAATGACGCCACACCCTTTGCGGAGCGGTGTTGGCAAGTCTCAAAGGACCTGAATTGGAGCTTCCCGCCGGTTGTTCATTTACGGATCGTAATGGGCGTTTAAGAACGTCTGCTCGATTGAAGTGGTGGCAAGCCGGCCCTCATGCTTGGCCGACCGCAGTTTTGTCCGTCCCGAACGCCGAAGCTCTGCCTGGCCTAGAGGTCACTGACACCAGCCAGATTCGCTTTTACCCGCAGCATGAAAAACCCGTCTTTTTCGGCCATTACAAAATGTCCGGACAACCCATGATAAACGCAACGAATGCGTTATGCCTCGACTACCCATACCAAGCCTGCGCCTATTGTTGGAATGGCGAGCATGTTCTCCGACCTGACAATCTCAAAGTCATTCCTGAACGCTCTTAGCTTCTCGGGCTTCATCCTCGGTGCGATACGGAAATAATTTCCGCATTTGTGATGGGCGATCTGCATGATGCGTTGAAGTTAAAGCGCTTTCTCAAAGCAAATTCGATATTCATATGGATGACCTTCCTCGACAACGATCTTGTCCCCGGGGTCAGCAGCATGATGTGCAAAGAAGTCGCGTATCCAAGAGCGTGCGCGGAAAAATTTTTTCGATCCATCCAGATCAGTCGTGATGATCGGACCACCATTCCATGACACTTGGATATCACGTGTAGACCGAAGCGCTTTGTTCGAACCGCCGACAGCATCGACTGGAAAGCGATCAAAAAAGTCCCGCAAGTAAATATGGCTATTGTCTAAATTTCCCTGCGTCAGGAAAGTTTCGCCAATTTTTTTCCACGTCACCCGAGGAATTTCAGAACTCGCCTCGATGCTATTTGGCCGATCCTCCAACTCCTGCGGGCCAGCGCGCAGCGCCAGGAGCTGATCTTCTATTGACGAGGTGACCTTATCATCGAGATTGACCCAGGTGACCGCGCCACTCGGGTGCCTGTAGCGAACCGGCTTGGGCAGACGTATGACTTCAGCAAGTTTCCATGGTGTGTTCCATTTGGCGACACCCCCTGATCGAATCAGCTCTTCAGGGATTTGATGGTGCTCAAACGCCGCTACCATTGCATCAGGCTCGAGCTTTGAACCGACATCCACCAAACGGGCGACGCCATAAATACTGCCCATGCCCTTCCAAATGAGGCCAAACCAGCCGCGATGGGAAGTGGAAGATGACCGCATCTCCCAATCTTTCTGGCCCGCAAGGATCATGCTTATCCAAGGCTGGTCAATGACCAAACCCTTACGCACTAACAATTCCGTCATGAATATCTCTGTTTACTGAAGAACATAGGAGCCGTCGCTCTGCCGTTCCGGCAGCGCGAGATCATCGCGGGCGAACATCGCCTCCATGGCATTGCCGAGCGGATCGGAAAGTTTCGCCATCGGATCGCCTGCCATTCCCTTTTGAAGGGAGGCGATATCGTCTTCAACGTCGCCCATCGGCCATAGGGCAGAACTTGCAAGACGGCGCTTTTTCATCATCAGGCTTTGCAACAGGCAATCAAAGGAGTGCTCGCGGTACCCTTCATGCACAGCCATGGGGACGTGAACGGTCACCGGCCGCGTCTGCCCAATACGGTGGACGCGGTCGTTGCATTGCTCCTCTACAGCCGGGTTCCACCAACGCGATAGATGTATGACATGTGTCGCCGCCGTCAGCGTCAGTCCGGTTCCTGCAGCCTTCGGTCCAAGAACCAGAAGGTCGAAACCCTGGTCGTCGGCCAGGTGTTTCTGAAAACGATTGACGATCGCTTGCCTTTGAGGAATCGGGGTATCGCCGTTGATGAGGTCGACGCGCGCGAGGCCGAGTTCGCTTCGAACGAGCTCGATGAAGCGATACTGCATCTGCCGATGTTCGATGAACACAAGGGCGCGTTCGCCGTTTGCCTTCACGCGACGTAGTATTTCCATTGCCGCATCAAGCCGGCCCGAAGACCGCGTGAAGTCATCGTCGCTCATCTTGACACCAAGTGACGGGTGAACGGACACGCTGCGAATATGGTGTAACATTTTCAGCTGCGCGCCCATGCCGCCGCGAGCCAGCTTTAGGCGTGCATCGTCATAGGCAAGCGCCTGGATATCGGGCATCAGGCGGGGATGGATGCGACGAGCCTTCACGGGCAGATCGGTTGCAACCGTTTCTTTCAGACGGCGGATGGCAAGCGGTGAAATCGCGCCGTGTCGCTCGAAGACACGGTCATAGAGTTCCGCCATGTTACCTTCCTCAGGCTTCAGATAGCGCTGCCGGAAGTCCTTGAGGCTTTCGAGCGATCCCGGGGCCAGTTGGTCCATGATTGCCCAGAGATCGACCGTGCTGTTCTCGATCGGGGTTCCGGTCAGCCCGATCCTGAAATCGGCGTTGACCGATCGAGCCGCGACCGCGCGAAGGCTGATCGGGTTCTTGAGCGCCTGGATTTCGTCGAAGACGACGGCCGAGAAAGGAACACGGGCGAACGAGTGCTGGTAATTAGTCAAAGTCGTGTAAGTTGTCAGCAGCCAGAAACGATGTGCCCTGCCTTCGGCGACGGCCTCATGCAGAGAGCCGAAGTCGAGCTTGGCTTCGCCCGTTTCCGTGTCCATTCCGCGTGCGCCTGTCAGCTTGCGGCCGCCGAGACTTGAACCGTACAGCCGGACGAGGTGCCCGAGTCCTTCCTCATGCATGTGGCGCTGTACTTCCTGCTCCCAGTTCTCCAAGAGCGAAGTCGGCGCGACGACAAGGACCGGCCCACGGTTCACAGCGTCGGGGCGAGCGATAGCGGTCTTGAGCCAGGCAAGAAAGGAAATGGTCTGCAGCGTTTTGCCAAGGCCCTGTTCGTCGGCATTCAGAATACCCGGCAGGCCCGAGCGCCAAGCCTCGACCTGCCAAGCAAAGCTGTCGTTTTGATGAGATTTCAGTGGTGTACGGACAGCGTGTGGCAGTGTGTCCGCAACGGCAGACGCTCTCGGCTTCAGCGTAGCGTGCCATTTCAAATCGTCGAAATTGACCTCAGTCTCCAGCACAAAGGGACCTGTTTTCTCGTCCGTAGCTTCGCCCTCGCTCTCCTCGCTATCGGCCGCGCCATGGCTTCCAAGGCGCTCATCAATGAGCTTTAGCATCTCCGGGCGAGCCGGAAGCTCCAAGTCGTTGAATTCGATGGTCGGTGTCTTCGCCTCGATCGCTTCAGCTACGCGTTCACGCAAGACTTCGAGCTGAGCGAAATCCTGTTTGTCGAGTTCCTCCGCCAAGCGGCCTGCAAACTCTTCCGGAAGCCATGTTGTACCGCTTTCTGCAAATGCACCGAGGTCCGGCCGTTCATATTTCACGACGCCGGTGACCCGCTGCGAAAACTCAGCGGTTTCGACCAGGACAGGGCTAATGGCGGCTTCGATTGCCTCCTGTTCGGCCTCGGGCGAAAGACCGTCCAGTTTTCCGCTTCTTCTAAGATCGTTCTCGATCGCGTCCGACACCTTTGGCAAGGGATTGCGGATAAACGCTCGCCGCTCCTCTTCGGGTGCTTTTTGCATTTCCGCCATAACGGCAAGAGTCGAGGAAGCAGACCGTTCCACGACGACATAGCGTCCCGGTGAAAGCCGGTAGGCGGGAAGAGCGCCACGCCCTCGGACCAAGGATTGAAACTTCCGGAGATCGATGCCTTCGACTTCGCTCATCGATTCCGAGGCCTCAGCGAAGCCGGAGGTGACGCCGTTAGCGTCCAATGTCTCACCGGAAAAAGGAACGACGTCGAAATCGGCTTCACTTTTGGGGGAGATAGAAAAACGATCGACGAGGCGCACTTCAAGGCCACTCAGGAAGTCGGTCATGGAAATACGTGAGGCCTCGTCGCCAGCTGCCGCCGAGGTACCAGGGTCGAGCGCCTTGCGAAAACGACCGAGTGCCTCCCAATCGGCACCATCGCTCCTACCAGCCTGATAGCCATCTGCCACTTCGATCGCATCGAGCATCCATAGGGGCAAGCGCCGCGTGCCTTGGGCCGTCTCCAAAATCGCACCTGTTCTATGCGGCAGTTGGCGCTGGCCATTGCGCGACCATTCGTAGCGCAGGCGAAAGCCTGAGGAGCCGACGATGCCTTCAGCATCAGTCTTGAGCAGCATATCGACGAAAGGCGGCAAGCCCAGTGTCTGACCGGTCTCGCCTGAGACTGATGCCGCGAGGCGGTGGGACATCATAATGCGATCGGAGTCGATTGACAGCGGTTCTCGATATTCGTCGGCGGCTGCGCGGAGGTCTGCGATGGCGTAGGCGAGAGGCCTTTCGTCGGGGCTGAGGTTTTGCAAATCAGCCCTATTTGTCTTTCGCATAAGACGGTGAAGGAGGCTTGTCCTTTGATCCTTGGAAGACAGTGTAATGATGTCTTGGGTCGTTGAGAGGACAAATTCCATGTGTCTATACCTGCTCCAGAACCCAGCTCTGCCAGTCGCCGAGATGGGATTTCGACTTCGAGCCGGCGATCAGCCTTATCTCTTCACAGTCATAGCGCGACTGGTAGAGAATAGGTGCACGTTTGGATGACTCGTCGAAAATATGAACCTTGTAGCTATGCGAGCCTTCGACAACGATCTTTCGTCCTATCTTCAATATCAGGAGCGATGTATTTGATCGTCCTCCGCCGGCAGTTTGCAGTCCGAATTTGAGCGTTCCCTTGCCTCCGCCCCGCCTCCGCGCTTCTCTCTCGGCAGAAACACTAAAAGCGACCCAGGCAGCGTCGATGCGGCCCCGATGGTGCAGCCCCAGCCAAAATTTTCGCCGTGGTTCCCACATGTGATTGTCTTCGACGGCTGAGACGATATCCAGGAAGAACCGTATATTCTCTCCGGTCAGCCATCTTAAAATGACCGCCATTCGGTTCTCTGGAACCGCTGACCAGACACCGCCTCGCTGTACGCGCGGGTCGCCATATATGCCAATGATGTTTTCTGTCAGATATCGAAGTTCATCGGCCGGGGGTGTTCTGCTAACCCAATGTCCCAGTAATGCAGAAATTGCTTCGCCAGCGCCCGCGGTTTTCGCGTCTCGCCCTTCCGGCTTCAACCATTCAATCATTCGCTCCATCTCAGCGCGCTTGTCGAGATGAATTTCGATCTGCTTGACATAGGCGAGGTGAACCGCATTCATCAGACCCGGGGCATGGGGGCTTCGGATGCCCATTGCCTGGAGTCCAGCCCAGAGATCGTCCATCATGATCATCTGTCGCGCGACAGCGTCAGCCACTGTGTCAGGGGAGAGCATTTCAGGGACGGCTGCAAGCATCATGCGCCAGCGTGATCCGAGGCGTGGTCTCGAATCTGACAGAGCTCCAGCCAATTTCCACGTATGTTCTGCGCCGGGATCGAAGCTGTCCATGTAGATGGAAAACATGCCTGCCAGAAATCCGGAGCGCGTGGAAGCTCGCGTTTCCTCGTAATAGAAATTCCTCAGGTCTCCAAGCTCAGGGCGGCCGCGGCGATCCTCATCGAACAGTGCCCTGCCTGCGCTCGTAATCAATGATAGCTTCGTGTCGTGCCAGTCATTGCGCTCCAGCTTTTCACGAACGAGCTGAACAAGTTTCTCGCGATCTTTTTCCGGCGGATTTGAGACGACGTCAGGCCATCGCGTCATGACGCGTTCCGCTCTCGATCTCAAAGAGTTCAGAGAGGGCAGCGCCGGAGCATTAAACTGATGGGTCTTGGCGAGAGCCTTCGAAAGGGTCAATTTTTTGCATCTCCCGGCACTGTACCCGAGCTGAGCGCCTTGCGTATGCGTTCTATTTCCTCCGACTTGCTCGGTGTGTACATGATGATGCGGAGATCGACGCGACGGTTGGTGTCACGCCCTTCCTTGGTGCCGTTATCACGAACCGGTCGCATTTCCCCGTATCCGGCGACAGACAGAACCGGCTGTTCACGAAAATTAAGGAACTCTACGAGTTCGGGTGATCGTCCGATGATCGTGGCAAAGGTGTTGTTCGCCCGCTCGGTCGAAAGCGTCAGATTGGGCGTGAACTCACCGGTCGAGTCCGTATGTCCCTCGATCTGGAGAGCTTCAATGACGGCATTTGCCGGATTACAGGCTGCCTTCCAGTTGGACCGTTTTCCGACAGTGTAACACGGCAGAATTTGCGAGAGGCGGGTCGCCAGCGTTTCGACAATCGTCCGTCTGTCAGAACGTAGGGAGGATGACCCGGATGCGAAAAGACCGTCGCCTTGAAACCTGAGTGCGTCATTCTCTTCGCTGATGAAAACCTGCAAATCGGGAAAGTCGATCCGCAATTGGTCCCGCAGTGTTTCGAGAATGCGGCGTCGTTCTACCGCCGAAAGCGCCAGATAAGTCTCCAGCGGATCGACTTTTCGAAGCTTTTCCAGTTCCTGTTTCAGTTGCGCCAGCTCGCGCTTCAGCTTCGCTATTTCTTCATCTTTGGAGACCATGGCGCTCTCCAAATCCGAAATCTGCGTTTGTTGCTGTTCGATGCGCATCTGAAGTCGCATGATTTCGCGGTGAGCGTCGTCTCGCTGCTGAACGACGACTTCATAGTCGGCACGCGGTACCATGTTCTGGTCGTTATATTTACTTGCAAAATAAGCTAGCAGCAGGATCACGATGAAGAGAAAGCTGACTGTCATGTCCGTCATCGACACGAAAGCGCTTTCCTCTTCCTCTTCCCTCTGTCGTGGCCGCAATCCTCCGCGCATTACGCTCTCCGGGATTGAGGCGCGAATTGTTCAGCCTGCTCAACGATTTCTCTCATTGTATCGAGAGCTGGATTTAGTTTGTCTTGCAGGTCTCGGACATGGCCAAACATTCCTTGAACCGCCTTCTCGACATTGTCGGTGTAGAGATCGAAGGCCTGTCCCAGCTTCCCGTCCATTTCATCAAGGCGGTCGCCTTGTCCGCGTAGGCGCTCAAGCATCACAGTCACGCCGCCGAGGGCATTTTCGATAGCCTTTGCCTCGCTACCAAGAATTTCCTGCGCCGCGGCGAGAGCGGCGGCGGCCGATTCCGCAGTTGCTTCTGCCGAGCGAGAGACGGTGCTTGCGGCATGCTGAGTGCTGTCGGTCAGTTGCCTGATGGAGCCGTCCATACGATCGACGATTGTTTTCACAGGCGCGGCGGCCGCGACAAGCTCGGAGGCTGCCCCCTTGAATGTGCCGGCAGCTCTCTCGGAAGCTTCTGCACCGGCCCTCACCCCGTCCGACATGCGGCGCATATCCGTGGTGCCTTGATCCAGTTGCTGAACGAGTCCCTCGAGCCGGCTGCCGATTTCGGCCAGTGGCGACAGCAATTCCGTGCCTGCCTTGCGGGAGACGTCTTCGGCGACTCGCGCAATCTCTGCACTTGTCCGGCTGAAGACATCGGCAACGCCTTTGCCGGCGTTCCCGATCTCGTCGGTGACCTGCTGGCTCGCAGCCTTCATGCGCTCCTGTGCCGTTTCGGTTCCTGCACGGGTGGCCGCCTCGATCTCCTGTTTGAAGGATTGAGCAGCCTGTCGCATATCCTCGGCCGCGGCCGACATGGCGCGTGCGCCTTCCCCAGTGTTGTCCCGAATGCCCTCCAAGGTCTGGTTCATGACCGCGAGAAGCTTTTCCGCCCCTTCGTTGAAGGTGCCGCCTGTGACCTCCGCGGTGCTCGTCAGGGCAGATCGCAAATCTTCGACCGCCTGGGCTACCCGCTCCGTCACCCCTTCCATTTCAGAACCGATCCGACCGGAACTCTGATCGAGGCGATCGGCAAGCGTACCCAGCCGGTCGCTTGCGTCCGAGATTTTCTGGCTCGCTTCTGACAGCGCGAGACCGATAGAGTCCGTCAGTTTGTTCGATAAGCCGGAGACCATGTCGCCGACGCCTTCGGCCCCCATTTTGCCGACCTTCTCGACGATCGGTGCCATAGCGCCTGCAATCGAATTCTGGATGGCGGCTGGCAGCTCTTCCCGGAGCGGTCGTCCGATCTCGGCGACCAGCTCCATCCCGATCAACCGAAAATGTTCGCGTTGTTCACGCGTAGCCGTCAGCTGTTCTGCGGCCAATGCTTCTAGGCTGATGTAGGAGAGATGCTTCTCTATCTCGTTGCAGAGGCTATGGATCGCTCCTTCCAGCCGGGCATATAGCAAACGCAGAACGATTGTGAAAACGATTGAGCAAAGAAGCCCTGTCAGGGACATAATGAACTTTGCTGAAGCCACCGACAGTAGCTCCTGCATAGCAATACTGTCGATATTGGCTCGTGCGCCCAAGGTCTGTAATGCGGCAATCAGGCCAAGGAACGTTAGGAATAGTCCGAGAGAAACGAACAAGCCCGGCACGATACGCCAAGAGCCAACGCCAAATCCCAAGTCTTCGAGATTAAGGAATGCCGAAGGTCGAACAGCATTCCTTAAAATGACTTTATCGCCTTCTTCGTGTGGGACCAGTGTTTCTCGGTACTCACGCCAAGTTTCAGCCAGTTGGCGGCGATACTTGTTTGTTCCCCCTTGATCGATGGCAGAAGTCAGTCGATCGATGTCTTGACTGAAGTTCGTCCCAGCAGCACTGTCCGCGACCTGCTTCCTCAGCCATTCAATGGCCAGTCTTTGTTTTCGCACTTTTTGAGCGAAAAGTGACCAACATATTCCGAGGCCCAAGACGAAAAGAAGCGCGACAACCCCTGGAGCGCCTTCATCCTTCACAAGAATGTTTGCGAGTGAAAGGATAAATGTAACGACCGGATGGCCGACGACTGCAACAAATTCGGAAAACACTGGAATATAAACCCCTTACAACTCCCGCCCTGGAGTCGATCCGCAAAATAAAGCAAAGCCGTACGACGCAATCAAGAGACTTGGTTCGTCGCTCAGTGCTCTCCACAATTGAACTTGTAGCGCTATGGCTTTGAAGTCACTGTGCAACAAAGAATTGAGGGAGCTATGGCCTGGGCCGTCGCAGTGCCGATATTGTGCGTGTCATCCATCTGTCGCCGATCGGGAATCTTGTCTTAAACCGGTAAGCGACACCTAATCTGAAAACGTTAGGTTCTGACTTTTGCGGTCTGGCGACTTATTCCGGCTGCCAGAGTGCTTCCTCGGCGTCGATATTGGTCATGCTTTCGCGCCTCTATCAGAAAGTCGTGGCGACTGCGCAGATTGGGCGGAATACTTTAATCCGCCCTACCCGGACCGTCTTCTAATGAAGCCGTAAGCGGAAATTATTTCCGTTTACAAGTCGATCGGCTGCGAAATGCGTAGGCATCTTGAGTTGCATTTTCTGTTTGCTATCGATTGAATCGCCAAGCCGATTCTAGGAATGTTGCATGACCAAGCCGTTTTATGCCGAACCGATATTGAACTCGCCATACGATGTGCCGACACGGCACCATGCTTTGTCCGAAAGTGGGGAGCCGCTCAATCATCCACCAATAGACGGTCGTCGGCGATCCAAATATGTCGCGCCGGTTCCGAAGAGCCGCAAGGTCAAGGTTGATCCGAGAAAGCAAGCTTCGCTGGACCTCGATCAAACGAAGGACGGGAGTAGCCGCTACAATCCGACTCCGATCATCAATGAAGTTCGCGGTCACATAGCGAGCTGGCGATCGTTGCCTAACCCCAGCGACTGGGGTGTCACGCCTTCTACTCAGCGACTTCTGCAGCATTGGCGTGGCGATAACTTCTCTGGTCCACGCCCATTCTACTGCCAGGTGGAAGCTGTAGAAACTGCGATCTGGCTTGCGGAAGTCGCGCGCAAGAGCAAACAGTATTCACGCATCTTTTCTCACCTTGAAGGCGCGAACCAGGATGCAAACCCGGAAATCTTTCGTCTCGCGTTGAAGCTTGCCACCGGTGCTGGCAAGACGACCGTTATGGCCATGCTGATAGCCTGGCAATCCATTAACGCCGCCCGTCAGCCCAACTCCAGTCTCTTTTCCCGCGGCTTTCTCATCGTCGCTCCCGGGATTACCATCAAGGATCGATTGCGCGTTCTAAAGCCCTCCGATGGCAACAGCTATTATCGATCGCGCGAACTCGTGCCACAGGACATGATGGCCGATCTCAACAAGGCGAAGATCGAGATCGTCAACTACCATGTGTTCCAGAGGCGCAAGGCGCATGAGCTGAACGCTGTCGGTCTGCGGCTGATGAAGGGATGGAAGGGTGAACAGATCGAGGAGCTTGAAACCGAAGGGGCAATGCTGCAGCGCGCCTGTGGCGATCTGCTGACGATGAAGAACATCGTCGTGATCAACGACGAGGCACATCACTGCTACCGCGAAAGGCCTGGGACCCATGAGGAAGACGACCTCAAGGGTGAAGAGAAGGAAGAGGCGAAGGAAAATAACGAAGCGGCTCGACTCTGGATTTCCGGGATCGAAGCGCTTAAACGGAAGGTCGGCGTTCGGGCGGTTTATGACCTGTCCGCGACACCATTCTTTCTTCGAGGCTCAGGCTATGAAGAAGGCACGCTCTTTCCCTGGGTTGTATCGGACTTTTCACTTGTTGACGCCATCGAGTGTGGCATCGTGAAGCTGCCTCGCGTGCCGGTCTCCGATAATTCGGTTAATTCCGACATGCCGGTCTTCCGCAACCTTTGGGATCACATTGGCAAGAAAATGCCAAAGAAGGGCGCAGGTAAATCTGGCGACCTCGATCCGTTGAGCCTGCCCAATGAGCTCCAGACAGCCCTGTATTCTCTCTACTCGCATTACGAAAAGGAATTCGAAGCTTGGAAGCAGGCCGGCATCGGTGTGCCGCCTGTCTTCATCGTCGTCTGCAACAATACGGCAAGTTCAAAACTCGTCTATGAGTGGGTGTCCGGCTGGGAGCGCGAGGTTGAAGGCGAGCGACAGAACAAGCACCAAGGTCATCTCGAACTTTTCAGAAATTATGACCGGCATGGAAATCGGCTGCCGCGTATGAATACGTTGCTGATCGACAGCCAGCAGCTGGAGTCCGGCGAGGCACTCGACAGCAATTTCCGTGACATTGCCAAGGCCGAGATAGAGCAATTCAAGCGCGAGAAGGCTGAGCGCGACGGGGCTGCGGAGGCCAACAGCGTCACCGAGTCGGAGCTGTTGCGCGAAGTGATGAACACCGTTGGACAGAAAGGGCGGCTCGGCGAACAGGTCCGGTGCGTCGTTTCCGTTTCGATGCTGACGGAAGGCTGGGACGCAAACACTGTCACGCACATTCTCGGTGTTCGTGCCTTCGGAACCCAGCTTCTTTGCGAACAGGTCATCGGCCGGGGCCTGCGTCGGCAGTCCTATGAATTGAACGACCGAAAGCTGTTCAACACCGAGTATGCGGACATTCTCGGCATCCCGTTCGATTTCGCCACCGAGCCTCAGACGGTCGTCCATACGACACCGAAACCGACGACGCGCGTACACGCACTGAAGGAACGGGCAAACCTCTCCATCCGCTTTCCGCGTGTCGCAGGGTATCGCGCCGAGCTTCCGTCTGATCGTTTCTCAGCATCTTTTGGTCCCGACTCCGTTTTGACATTGACACCAGAACTGGTCGGCCCTTGCACTGTCCGGCTTGAAGGGCTGGTGGGCGAGGGGCACGATCTTTCGCCGGATTCGCTCGACGACATGCGGGCTTCTACGGTTGCGATTCATCTAACGAAATTCCTGATCCAGCGCTATTTCCGCGATGGCGATCAGGACCCGTCTTATATGCTCTACAACCAAATTCAGCCGATCACCCGCCGATGGGTGAACGAGTGCCTGAAGCTGACCGGCGGGACCAAGGCGGGCATGCTGACCTACGCCGAGATCGCAGAAACGGCATCCGAACTCATATACCAGGCTATCGTGCGAAGCGCGGAGGAGGAGGGCGAAAGCGTCGTCAAGGCAATGCTCGACCCTTACAATCCACATGGATATACCGACCACGTCTCGTTCATCACGTCCAAACAGACACTGTGGGAAACGCGCCTTAGTCACGTGAACTATGTTGTCTGCGACAGCGACTGGGAGGCCGAATTTGCCCGTGTTGTTGAAAACCACAAGGCAACAATCTCCTACGTCAAGAATCAGGCGCTGGGCTTCGAAGTTCCTTATCGCTCAGGGAGTATCACACGCCGCTATCTGCCCGATTTCATCATCCAGGTTGACGATGGCCGAGGCCAGGGCGATCCGCTCAACTTCATCGTCGAGGTAAAAGGCTATCGAGGCCTTGATGAGCAGATCAAGGCCGAGACGATGGCGAACCTCTGGGTTCCGGGCGTCAATAACCTGAAAAGTTATGGTCGCTGGGCGTTCAAGGAATTCCGCGACGCCTTTGCCATGGAAGACGAGTACGAGAGACTAATTGCAGGGTTCGCCGCGGGAGGCAGGGATGTTTGACAGTACGAAGCAGAGTTTGAAAACACTGCTTGAGCAGGTTCGTGACGGGCGAATCCAGTTACCTGAGTTTCAGCGCGACTATGTCTGGTCCGAAGAGGCTGTCATCAGTCTGCTGGCCAGCATTTCCAAAGGCTATCCCGTAGGTGCTTTGCTAACGCTGGAGCGTGGCGGCGAGGTTGATTTCAAACCGCGAGGTGTCGAGGGCGCAACATTCGGGAGCGTTGTTCCGGAGTCGCTGCTCCTTGATGGCCAACAGAGGATGACGTCGCTGTTTCAGTCGCTGATCGCAAGTGAACCAGCCAAACTGAAAGATGAGAAGGGCAAGCCAGTCCAAAGGTATTTCTACCTAGATATGAACGCTGTCTTGAGCCCTGAGTCTGATTTCGAAGAATCGATCATCACGATTGGACCAGAGAAAATAAAGTATACGGCCTTTGGCAAAGATGTCGAAATTGATCTCAGAACGCGTGAGGACGAAATCAGACTTTGCCTCTTTCCATTGAATCAGACCTTCGATGATCGCCGATGGTCATTCGATTACCAAAACTATTGGAAGGGACTGGAGAAACCGGAGCCAGCCGATTACCAGCAGTTTTATAATTCGGTGATCGAAAAGATCGTGCGCTATGAGATGCCGATCATACGATTGACCAAGGACAATGGCAGACATGCGGTCTGCACCATCTTCGAGAAAGTCAACGTTGGTGGCGTCAAGCTCGATGCTTTCGAGTTGCTAACCGCGATTTTCGCTGGAACTGATGATGGATACGATTTGCGGGCAGACTGGCGCGGTGCGCCCGGAAAACCCGGTAGACTGACCCGGATGTGTGAACACACGCCTGCATCAGGTGTGTTTACCAAGATCGCTAGTACCGATTTTCTCCAAGCTTGTACGATCCTTCATACCATGGATCGTAAAGCGCAACGGGAAAGTGAGGGGCAGACCTCTCAGGTCAGCTGCAAGCGTGATGAGCTGCTTGCCTTGCCACTCTCCGCTTACCTGAAATACGCGGATACGCTAGAGTACGGTTACCGCCAGGCAGCGCAGTTCCTTGCCGGTCAGGGAATTCTCTACGGTAATGACCTCCCCTATCCGCCGCAGGTCACGGTACTGGCCTGCGTGTATGGCCTTTTGCGCGAAAAGGCGCAAAACGCCGCCGTGGTCGAGAAACTGGAGAAGTGGTTTTGGCGCGTTATTCTGGGCGAGTTTTATAGCAGTTCCGTCGAAAGCAAGATCGCGAGAGACGTTCCGGAAATCGTCGGGTGGACGGTGAACGGCTCGCCGCCCCCTCGATCATTCGAGGAGGCTGGCTTCGACAGTTCACGACTGTATTATTTCCGCCGACGTCAGGCTGCACCGTATCGCGGCTATCATGCACTGCTCATGAAGAGTGGTTGCCGCGATTTCGTCAACGGCAAGCCCTTTGAACTCATGACACTGTGGCAAAGCCCGATCGATGTGCACCACATCTTCCCGCAGTCTTGGTGCAAGAAAAATCAGATCGATGCAGGGCGTATGGATTCAATTATAAACAAGACGCCTTTGTCAGATTTGACCAATCGCGTCATCGTCAGAGGCGACGCCCCCTCGGTTTATCTCAAGAGGATCGAGTCTGAGTACAATATATCCAGCGACCAGCTCGATGAAATTCTCCGTACACATTTGATCGAACCGCAGCATTTGCGAAACGATGATTTCGAGGCATTTTATCTTAACAGAAGGGACGCACTCGCCAAACTTGCTGGCAAGGCGACGGGGCGAGATATTACAGTCGCGCCGACTGAAGAGGTTTCCTTCGCGGAAGACGATGAGATCGAGCTTCCCGAGGATATTGAACGCATCCCAGCAGTAGCAGAGTAAACATGGCCAAGACCCCGCGCGAAAAAGATGTCTCCACGCTCACCCATGACAAGGCGGTTCGGCTAAACAATCCGACGGCCGAGATGGCGTCGCTTTATGAGCAGCAGGAGGAGATGCTCGGCGGTGGGGCGCGCGAGATGCGGATTCCGAGGGATCGGCCGTTGGCGGAAGGCGAGGAACGCGACAGGGATATGGATCGCGACCCGCAGATCGTCTGGAATGGCGCGAAGATCAGGATTACTCCGTCGCAGATGCGGCAACTGGCCGAAACCGGAGAGATCGAGATCGGCGACGCCCAGCTTGTCTGGCGAGGCAAGGACCGGCAGGACTGGTCCGACCTCGTGGTCAATGCGCCGCCGCTCTATATTCAGGAAAAGGTGCATCCCAAGGCGATCATCGACGACCTGAAGCGCAAGACCAACAAGGCGCGCGAGGCGGCCAGCGACGCGCCTGATCTTTTTGCCGATTTCAATGGCATCGCCGATCCCGAGGCACGAGCGGAATTCTATCAGCATACGAAACACTGGCAGAACCGCTTCATTCTGGGCGATAGCCTGCAGGTGATGGCGAGCCTTGCCGAGCGCGAGGAGATGCGCGGCAAGGTGCAGTGCATCTATTTCGACCCACCCTATGGCATTAAGTTCAATTCGAACTGGCAGGTTTCGACCATGAGCCGGGACGTGAAGGACAAGAAAGAGGATACTTCTCGCGAACCAGAGCAGGTGAAGGCTTTCCGCGATACTTGGAAGGACGGTATCCACTCGTACCTCACCTATCTGCGCGACCGGTTGATGGTGGCGCGGGAACTGCTGACGGAAAGCGGCTCGATTTTCTTGCAGATAGGCGATGAAAATGTTCATCGTGTCAGGGCGTTAATGGATGAGGTGTTTGGGGAGGAAAACCACGTCAGTCTAATCAGTGTTCAAAAGACCTACGGCTTCTCTGCTGATGCAATCTCCAATGTTGTTGACTACATCATTTGGTATGCGAAGCGAAAACCACTGGCCAAGATAAGGCACCTTTATCGGGAAAAGCCCTACATCTTGGGTGAAGGGAATGCGACTTGGCTTCAATTGGATGAAAACTCTTATCGAGGAGTTTCTTCTAAAGAAAAGGATGGCGCTTCTCTGCCGCCCGGCGCGCGTCCATATAACCCGGACAATCTGATATCGCAGGGACGTGCGTCAGAAAGACAGCCTTTTGAATATAAAGGTGTCAAGGATGATCCATGGCCTCGAAATTCACATTGGAAGCCAAACTATCCGATTGGTTTAAACCGCCTCGTGAGAGCGAACCGCGTGCATGTCGCGGCCAACAGCTTTAGATATAAGCGCTTTCATACCGATTTTGCGGTGCTGCCATACTCCAATATTTGGACTGATACGGGTACCGGCAATTTCACAGATGAAAAAGTGTACGTTGTTCAGACAGGCTCCAAAACTGTCGAACGATGCATGCTCATGACTACTGATCCCGGCGACCTAGTTCTTGACCCAACATGCGGTTCCGGTACGACCGCTTTCGTTGCGGAACAATGGGGACGCCGCTGGATCACCATTGATACGTCGAGGGTAGCGCTCGCCCTTGCACGTACACGCCTGATGAGCGCTCGTTATCCCTACTATCTGCTTGCAGACTCTCGCGAGGGACGAGGCAAGGAGCAAGAGCTTTCCGGGAAGATTGGCTCAGCCTCAGCTCCCTCTGGGGACATCCGTCAAGGATTCGTCTACGATCGCGCCGCGAGAATTATGCTCGGTGCCATTGCCAACAATTCGCAGATTGATGACATTTGGGACAAATGGCAGGATGTACTGGAGCCCTTACGCCGCCGACTTAACGAGAGCTTCTCCACCGCCCTTGAGGAATGGGCAATCCCCCGCGATCTCGACGCCTGGCTCGACAGCAAGGATGGACAGGCCAAGGTGCATCTGGTGACCGATGCGGTGCGCAAGCTCCACGCCGACTGGTGGGAAGCCCGCATTGCCCGCCAGAAGGAGATTGACGCCTCGATCGCCCGTGCTGCCGACGTCGAATTGCTCTATGACCGTCCCTACGAGGACAAGAGCAAGGTGCGCGTCGCCGGCCCCTTCACCGTCGAGAGCCTGTCGCCGCATCGCGTTGTCGCCGCGCGCGAGGATACGCTGGGCGGCGAGCTTGCCGCATCCGGCGCGATCACCGCCAATGCCTCCACACCAGCCAATATGCCGGAAGCCGATTTCGGCGAGATGGTGATTGCGCATCTGAAGAGCGCTGGCGTTCACCAGCAGGCCAAGGCAGATACCATCCATTTCAACTCCATCGAACCCTGGCCTGGCGTCTTCATCGCCGCCGAGGGGCGCTACACGGATGGCGGGCAGACGGAAAAGCGCGCGGCAATCCTGATCGGTCCGGAATTTGGCACGCTGACCCGCAGCCAGATCACCGCCGCGGCGGGTGAGGCCTCCGACGCCCGCTTCGACGTGCTGATCGCCTGCGCCTTCAACTTCGACGCCCAGGCAACCGACCTCAACCGCCTCGGCCCGCTCGCTATCCTGAAGGCACGCATGAACCCCGACCTGCATATGGCCGAGGACCTGAAGAATACCGGCAAGGGCAATCTCTTCGTTGTATTCGGTGAGCCGGACGTCGAAATCCTCGATGCCGAGGGCGGCGAGATCAGGGTGAAGGTCCACGGCGTCGATGTCTTTGACCCCTCCACGGGCGACATCCGTTCCGACGACGTCAAGGGTATCGCCGCCTGGTTCATTGACACCGACTACGACGATGAAAGCTTCTTCGTCCGCCACGCCTATTTCCTCGGGGCCAACGATCCGTACAAATCGCTGAAGACGGCGCTGAAGGCCGAGATCGACGCGGATGCTTGGGAGACACTCTATTCCGACACCTCACGGCCATTCCCTCGTCCGAGCACGGGGCGGATCGCGGTGAAGGTAATCAACCACTTCGGCGACGAGGTGCTGAAGGTGTTTGGGGTTTAATTCATGCCGATGGACCCGGAGAAAAAGCGCCCCGTCGAAAAGAACGAGTTCGTCCGTATCGACATCACCGTCGAACCTCGTGTGGGCGGCAAAACTGGGGCCTTTTCCGCTGCGAAACATCGTTACTACACCCCGATGGGGCTTGCAGGGAACGCAAGGCAAGAGCGTATCGCGCCCTTGCTGGAGACGGTTGCCAGATTTTCTGAGCAAACCGGTGAGAACTTTCCCTATGCGTTCACCGATCGGCAAGGAAAAAACTGGTCGATCGACGCAGGCTGCCTGAATGCTATCGGTCCCCACCATCTGGGGCTGGTGGATTTCGTGGAGGAGGATGGGTACATCATCGCGGTCACGCCGACGTCAGCGTTGGTAAGCCGAGAAAGCACCAGCAGTCCGAAAGCTGCTGATATCGAGCAGTTACAAGAAGACTCGAGTCTCGGGATCACGGAGCGCAAGCGGCTGATAGACGCCCGTCTCGGACAAGGTCGTTTTCGAAGGGACGTCCTCGCGTGCTGGAACGGGCGATGTGCAGTCACATCATGCGCGTTGCCAGCCGTTCTTCGGGCCTCCCACATCGTTCCATGGCGCGATGCAGACAATGCCGAGAGATTAGCCCCGGAAAACGGGTTGCCGCTTGTTGCAACTCTCGATGCGCTGTTTGACGCGGGTTTGATCTCGTTTGACAACAGCGGGCGGATGCTTCGCAGTCCCGGCTTGAGTGAGCATCCTGATCTCGTGCAGCCAGGCTTGAAACTTTCCAGGCCGCCCACTTCGAAGATGCAAGCCTATCTTGATCGGCATCGCCGGCACCACGGATTCTGACGCAGCTACGCACTGGAATACCGCAACATGTCATGGTTCGAACAGCAATGAGCAATGCGCCCTATAACGGTTACTCCTGGCAGCAGCGTGCACGCATCATACCCGCTTATCGCAAGCTCACGGGCAGGCAATCGCCGTTCATGGCAGGCGAGCCATGCGCGATGTGCGGCGATCCTGACCGCCCGCCGGGCGAATGGCATTCCGAGGATTATTCCGAGCCATTCAGCTTCGCGCCGCCGCAATCTTTTCCGCTCTGCAAGCCCTGTCACGCAAGGCTACACAAGCGCTTCAACGCTCCGCAAGGTGAGTGGCAACTCTTCTGCCACCACCTGGATGCGGGTGGCTACGGGGCGGAGTTCGTCAAGCTTCGCAGTCTCGACGAACGACGGGCGCTTTGCGAGAAGATCACTTCCGGTGTACCAGTTGTGTTTCCGATGCTTCGGCCGAAAGGCCCCGGGCCTCATTGGTGGCAGACCCTGACGCTCGATCCGGAGTCGCTCGTCGCGCCCTGGGCACGGCCTCGGCCGTTGCGTCCCCGCCCAGATCGGGAAGCGTTTCTTCGGGCGTTTCAGGCGGTTGACCTGTCCGAGCGAGAGCTGGCCCTGCTTCGCGCCCATGCCGCCGCCCCACGTCGCACGGCCACGATGCGAAGCCTTGCACACAACGCCCTTGCAAGCGACAGCTACCAGGCTGCCAACAGCACCTATGGGGGACTAGCGCGACGGCTGACGTCCCTGCTCGACTGGAAGCCCGATATCCGGGAGGACAAATCACCCTTCTGGATGAGCCTTCTGGCGGAGGGTTGGACGCCTCCCGGACGAGAATTCGAACTGACGATGGTGCCATCAGCGGCGGAGGCAGTAGGAGAGCTACGATGACCACTATTCTCGCCGACAGCTTCACTGCCGCCCTTGCAAAGCTCACCAATGACGAGCAGAAGCAGGTCAAACTGACAGCGTTCGATCTGCAGACCGACCCCGATCGCCCGGGCCTCCAGTTTCATCGGATCGACGCGTCAAAGGACCCGAATTTCTGGTCGGTTCGCGTCAATCGGGATATCCGGATCATCATTCACAAGTCGGGCAACAGCGTCATGCTCGCTTATGTGGATCACCACGACGATGCCTATAAATGGGCAGAGCGGCGACGCATCGAGGCCCATCCTCGTACCGGCGCGCTGCAGATTGTCGAAGTCCGCGAGCGGGTCGAAGAAATCGCGCTGAGAACCGAACCACCTCGTCAGGCCGATCTTCCGTTCGTCGTTGCCACAGCACCCGCTGTTTCCGATCTACCCTTGTTCGCACGTTTGACGTCAGACGAGGCGCTGTCGATCGGCGTCCCTGTCGACTGGATCGGCGACGTGCTCGCCGCGAACGAAGAACGCTTCTTCACCCTGACAAACCATCTTCCGCAGGAGGCGGCGGAAGCGCTGCTCGAATACGCGGCAACCGGCGTCCTGTCGAAGCCCGCACCGATCGATGCCACGCCGGTCAGCCATCCGGATGCCCAGCGCCGCTTCCGCATTCTGGATGGCCACGAGGAGTTGGCAGCAGCATTGGACCAGCCGTTCGAGAAATGGGCGGTCTTTCTGCATCCCTCTCAGCGGGCGCTCGTCGAAAAGGATTTCAACGGTCCTGTACGCGTGATTGGTTCAGCCGGTACAGGTAAGACTATTGTGGCACTTCATCGTGTCACCCGTATCCTGCGGGGCGATCCGGAAGCGCGGGTCCTGCTGACAACTTTCTCGGAGCCTCTTGCCTCGGCACTCAAGCGCAAACTCGGTGTTCTCTTCGCCGACGAGCCTACGCTTGGCGAACGTGTCGTGGTCGCATCGTTCGAACAGGCCGCGTCGGAGCTTTATGCGCTGATGACGGGCCGGAAGGCCTACCTCATCGGCCGTGACAACCTGAGGGCAATGCTGCGCGACGTGGCCGAGGATGCGAACCTGAAGCGTTATACGCCGCAGTTCCTCCTCTCCGAGTGGGAGCACGTCATCGACGCCTGGCAGATCGACAGCGCCGATGCCTACGCGGTAGTGCCGCGAATGGGGCGAAAAAATCGCTTGGGCGCAAATCAGCGTGAAGAGCTTTGGTCCATCTTCGACAATGTGAGAAAACAAGTGCGGGCCAAGGCGATGATGACCGAGGCCGATCTGTTTACCGTCGTCACAGGACATTTTTCAGCGAAAGACCAGAAGCCATACACGCACGTTGTCGTCGATGAAGCGCAGGACCTGGGTGTCGCAGAGTTGCGCTTTCTTCAGGCAATCGCTCCTCCGCACGCGGATGCGCTTTTCTTCGCCGGGGACATCGGCCAGCGAATCTTCCAACAGCCGTTTTCGTGGAAAGGTCTCGGTATCGATGTCCGCGGCCGCTCCTTCACCCTGAAGGTCAATTATCGGACGTCGCACCAGATACGCCGCATGGCCGACTTGCTCTTGCCAGCAAGCGTGCGGGATGTTGATGGAGAGGAAGATGATCGCAAAGGAACGGTTTCGGTTTTTGAGGGACTAGACCCCGTAGTTGTCATTGCCCCGACTGAGGAAGAGGAAATAATTTCCGCTTCTGCATTCCTTCAGACGCTGCTCGACGATGGCTTGCGGCCCTCCGAAATTGGAATCTTCTGCCGCTCCAACGCAGAGATTGCGCGAGTGGCCGAAGTTGCAAAGTTGGCCGGCATACCTACCGCATCTTCCTCTCAAGGCACGAGCGCCTCCGATGGTGTTTTGATCGGAACGATGCACCTTGCCAAAGGGCTTGAGTTCCGAGCGGTCATTATCGTTGCATGCGATGAAGGGGTATTGCCATTAAGCAGTCGCGTTGCAGACGTCGCCGACGAATTCGAATTGGATGAAGTGGTCGCAACCGAACGTCAGCTACTGTACGTAGCCGCAACACGTGCCCGAGATCATCTTTTCATCTCGGCCGTTTCTCCAGGTTCGGAGTTTCTGGAAGACCTGATACGCAAATAGCGGCAAAGACGGGCTTTGTTTTCTCGGCAGACGAGGTCGCGAGAAAATCGATTCTGCTGCAAACCTCGTTATCAGGAGTAATGGGGGGAATATGAGGGCCAAATCTCGACAGCGTTTGCATCAGAGGCCTTTAAAAGCAGCCGAGACCGCTCTGAATGAGACGACCCAATTTCCCCCATCAGAGATTCAGTCTTCAGTTCCGAGTGTCAGATGGCGCTTCGGGCGAAACGGAAAGAGGCCATCCGAATACCGGTCAGCGAGTTCGTGAAAGACTTGCTCGCTCTGACGAACGTCGAACTTTTGGCGCTCAAGCTGTTCGACCAAGGCGTCGCGAACCTTACCGAGCGCACGGTAGGGGTCCTTATGGCTTTGGGCAGCCGTAATCATCTGCCAGAGCAACATCCTCGCCAGATCGTCCCGGCTCGGACGTCTGAGAACTTTGGCCTCGTCGCGAACCTTCTGCTGGCGCTCCGCCTGCTCTGCATTCCGTTGCTTCTTCGACTTCCTCGCCATTACTTTGCTCCTTTGTTAGCGTGGAGCCTCATCGTGTCGGCCGGCTATGCAAGCGACAAACAGCGTTCCACCCTGACAGGGTCAGCAACCATGTCGTCTGGGCCATTCAGCGCAAACGTCGTTTTCCAAGAATCGTGAAATCGGATTCGGGTAACGGTTTCCGAGCATTTTGAATCGCGCCAGCGTAAATTGAGATGATGTGCCGGGAAGGTAAGATGACGTCTGATGATGCAATCCAAATCGACACGCATTGACGGCGCAGTGCATCACCTTACCTCAGCTTTCGCCGCTGCCCTGCTCGCTCACTAGGAACCTAAAGACTTGTGGGCAGGCAAGCGATTTCGGTGTTCGGCAACGCAGATCATGACACCGGAAACGAATTTCTTGATCTCTGAATCGATAATTGAGAAATCGGAATCGTTCAGGCGTTTGTTAGAATCTTGGATTACGATCAGGGCGGCGCGTTGGAAGGTTGGATAACATCCATCGGTCGCCCGACGAGCTGCCGCACCTCATCACCGGACATAACGCCGACATCGTCCAACTGGGCAGCGACGTCCTCCACTGCGCGGCGGTTCTCGTCGATGATCCGGCGAGCGATTGCCTCAGCGTTCTCGAGACGTCGGTTGACGCGCTCGGCCAGTTGCCGATCGAGTGCCAGCTCGTTGGTCCCCATGGTCGCCGACCTATACAGCAAGGGCTGATGACCGGAGAAACCAAGACTGGTCTCTGCGGCCAAGGCCATCGCCGTCGCACGCGCCAGATCACTTTCGTCAGCGCCGCCGCCGCCAGCCAGTGCTTCCCCGATGACCGTCAGTTCAGCGGCGCGGCCGGCGAGAAGACAAGCCACGCTATTCATCAACCAGGTTTCGTTCTGCGGTAGTGATGCATTCGGCGTCGTCGTTACCATTCCGATCCCATGCAGGCCAATGCTGGCGGATTGCACTGCGGCGACACCGGTCACTGTATAGACCACTGCATGTCCCGCTTCGTGGACGGCAGCGCGTCGCCGAAGATCGGCCGACATATCCGCCTGCCCTGCTAGCAAGGCGTTTTCCAAATCGGCCCAACTTACAGCCCGACCCGACCGTCGCGCTGTCCTGCGGACCTTACGCACCATACGCTCGACGTCGGCTCCTGTCTTTCCGAGCGCCAGCAATGCCAAGGGGAGAAGCGTGTTCTCTGCATTCATCTCGGATGTGTTCACGGCTTAACTCCTTTCGCCTTGTCAGCTTTGCGTTTCTCTGAGGTCCGTCGCAGCTGCCCTGGAACATGGTCCCTTGCCTTCGGAGGCTTTAGGCGATGCCGCGACGACGCACTTGGGGCGGACGACATGACGTCGGCCAGGTCGGTGCCGAGATGATGGCCCAGAATCCCGACCAACGTCCCGAGGTCGGGCAGCGGAATGCGGACATGGGTTTCCAGCCGTCCCGACCGCAAAAGGGCCGGATCGATCTTCTCAGGCAGGTTCGTCGCGGCGACCACGACAACGCCTTCGGTCTTCGTCGCACCGTCGAGAAGCTGGAGGAGCCTGTTGATCAGCGACGTCCAGTAGTCGTCGTACGGTCGGCCACCGCCGGTCTGGCGCGATCCGATATTGTCGAGCTCATCGATAAAAAGGATTGCGGGCGCTTTCGATGACGCCAGCTCGAACGCCGCGGACATGCGCTTGAGAACGTCGCCGAGATACCCGGGCTCGAGCCAGTGCGCAACAGAGGTCACCAAAAGCGGCACTTGAAGCGTGTTGCAGAGCGCCTTGGCATATGTCGTCTTGCCCGTGCCTGGCGGACCTGACAGCAGCAGTTTTGTGCTCATCTCATTCCAAGATAATTTGGCGTCCCGCCACAGATCGAGGTCGGTCTTGAGGTCAGTGGCCCACTCGCGGGCTTCACCGTAGCCTGACAGCGTCTCGACCGAAGGCACAGACGTCTGCTTTTGCGGCTCGGATGTCCTTGCCAGTTTGCGATCACCAGTGAGCACCGGTTCAATGATTTCGATGCCGACGTCTTGCGAACCTGTTTTGTCGTCCCGCTTCTGCGATGGAGCCGCCCCGGCTCGACTGCCACCAGAGCCGCGCCGGCCGCCGCCCTCACCACCTACCGTCTTCTCGGAGCCATCGTCCGCGGCGAAGCGATCGGCCAGCATTACCAGAACATTGAGGACTTCTTCGGCCGAACGGCGCGGCCGGACGGCAAGAACCAGGTCGTCGAGCGACAGAGAACTCGGATCGAATCCCATCGCATTCATCAACGCCAAACTTTCCTCAAGCGGCGTGCCGATGCAAACGTGAAGAACGTCGGCGAGCATGTCTCGATCAAGCCTTCCACATTCAACCACGAGATCGACCGTCTCGGTGACGACTGGTGTCAGAGCGAGTGGAGTTTCATCAGCCACGACAATCGGCGCAGGATCGCTGAGCATGGCCTGGCGAAGTTGCCGACGGACCGTCTTGTCGTCAGCCTTGGCGACCGCGGAGCCGGCCAAGGTTTTAATTGCCCGCTGCGGACGTGGCCTTCGGTTGTCCGGATAACGACCAGACAGTGGGCCATCCCGCATGACGTCTTCCAGCACCGCTCTGGAAGGCGTCAGTAGTCCGTCTTCGAGCATCATACCGAGGCCTGCCTCGAAACGCTGGACCGGAGCCTTGATCAACACGAACGGCGTTGTCGTCTGCAGCACCCCAGTCAGTACGCAAAGGTCTGGCAGGCTGGTTCCGATTGCTCGGGCGACGAGAAGGGCGACGGCGACGTGCAATGGATTGGGCGCAGGTAGACTCTCCCTGAGCAAAACGGAGACGTAGGAGAAGTCGACGCTTGAACTGTTGGTTCCGCCACTCGTCAACGTGGAAGTTTTACGTCCCTTTGTCGGTTTGGCGATAGCTGGATCGCTCCAATCGAACGTGCTTTCCACCTCGCGACGTGCTTCGCCAAACCCCATCAACCGGCGGACAATTTCCTGGTCACGAAGACGGGCGCCGGCCAGGAATCGGCTTGCCGCAGGAGAGACATTCCAGACTGTCCCGGAGATGTCATCATCACCCATAAAGCGGCCGTCAAGTAGTCCGGCAACCGCGGCACGCTCGTAAAGATCGACGACAGCGCGACGGCGCAGCCGCGCAAGCAGATACCGACGGATGCGGTGTTCCAGAGTTTCCATCATGCGTCCTCCCGTGCCTCCGTGAAGGCAGGATTGCCATCGAGCCAGTCGCGGACGACAAGACATGTCGGGTCACCAAGTGTGCAGAGTTCAAGCAGCCAGGCCCGTAGCTGCGGCGGCAGGCTTTCGAGTCGCCGCCCCTTTCGACGCGCGAAGCCGATTGCCGGCCGGAGGATGGACGCGACGTAGTCGGCGCGCTCCTCGGCTGTCAGTTTATCCAGTGCCGCGCGGCAGATCGTACCGCCTTCGGCCCTATCGATGAGCCGCACTGGCTCGGGCTGTGAAGGGAATTTCAGAATGTTGGAAAGTGTTGACGTCATGGCAGTCGTCTCCCGATGCCCTGCTGCTGACAGCGGGCGTTGGTGTTCAGGGATGGAGATGAGGAGATCGTAGGACGATCAGGCACCGACCGTGCGCGGCGACCGTGCAAACCCGATCGACACCGGGACACGGACGGCAGGTGCAGCCGCCAAGCTGAGGGGAGATGCCGACGTCTCATGATCGGCCGGCGCATTGCCGGGAGAAATCGGCGCATTCCCGATGCCCGAACGGTGACCATCCAAAGCGGCCGCCCAATTCGCCTCGACTTGAACCCGGAAAACCTCTCGAAGATGCTCCATAAGTCGACCGGCGCCCGTAATTTCCAGAAGGTGGTCGAGGTGACTTAACGGCCAGACACCGGCCTCGATATCCGTGCGCTGGTTCTCGGCGTTGAGGATGACCACGCGCACTTCCTCGACATGAAGACGCCGGTATTCCTTGAACAGAAGGTCGGGAACGACCAGTGCCGCTGCCAGCATCCTTTGCTTCAGCTCAGCGATCCGCGAAACTTCATAGGAGCCGAGGCTGCGCTTGACGTCGACGAGATGCGCGACCTTCGTCAGGCGATTGAGAATGAGCAGGTCGGGCGTGTAGCTCTTGCGCCCACCATTGTCTGCGTCGAGGCTGAGCGACTTGACCAGCGACGGATCGTTCATCGCGACCAGCTCCGACGCCGCTTTGGTGACCGGCAGGCGAAGGTTGTCCGTGAGGACAACAAGGTCGGGATTGCGTTTGGCAACAAGGCCGATGCCGCGCTCGAGTAGACGTCCTTCCGCGATAGGGACGACGCGCAGGACGGATGTGATTTCGTTCATGCCGGCCGTGAGCGCTTTTCGAAGCAGGTCGGTTGAAAGCGCCGACGATACGATCTCGGCTACGAGCGTGTCGATCTGCGACCGCATTACATCGAGGTCAACGATATGGGCGTAACTGGTGGTGTCTTCATTCCTGGTAGTCATCAGTATTCTCCTGTTGTCGAGGACAGGATCGCGGGCCGTGGCATGCAGACGGACGCGGGTCCGCATATGCGGAAATGATTTCCGCATCGATGCTGGTGGCGACGATCCTGACGGGCGGTTAGCGCGCGATCCGAATGGATGGCGTTGCGGCCCGCGGACGAGTTTCAACAGGAGAGCGAAGAGAAGGTGCTTCCGGGAACGGAGCGAAGCGGTTAAGGGTCGACATAGCCGGTGGCCTTTCATACGAAGGTTGCTGGTCAGGCTCTCGTCCGGTGTTCCACCACCGACGGGAGCCGCTAAGTCACTGCAGAACCAGGTGTTTCTGCTGACCCTGTTGAGATAGCCCGGAGTTCCGTGTCCGGCAAGCCGGTGAGAACGCATCCGGAACGTAGAGCTCCGGTATGGTTAACGCAGAACGCGGAGGCCCGACGTAAAAAGCCCCGCACGGTGGCGGGGCTCTTTGGGTGCAGTCGTCAGGCGGCCAGCTTCTTGTACTGGCGCTTCGACGGTCGGGGGGCGAACAGAACCTGCGCCCTGATCTCGTCGCGGTTATCGGGGGAGACGATCTGGAGAGCACCCTCAATCGTGTCCTGCACCGCCGGCGGCATGTGACCGTAGGTCAGCAACCCGTCATCAGCCTCGTCCTCGCTCTGCACGGCGACGTCAGCCTGGCTCTGGTCTTCTGCGTCGGCCGGGAGAGCCTCGCCGTGGACGACGAAGCGCAGAAGGGGAACGACCTCGTTCTGGAGCCAAGGTACGAAGTCTTCGCGCGCCGGCCATGTCTCCTTGCTGCCCATCTTGTAAAGCAGGGCCTGGACCTTCCGCCATGCCGAGTCTTTCGGCAGTTTGGACGGCCGCCAGTTGACCCCGGCAATCATCGATGGCTCGAGGGGAGCAGCGATGCTGTTGATGAGATCATGTGCATGCCTGCAATCGTTAACGATCAGGTCTTGCAGTGATTTCTTTATAACCGCGCGATTTTTGGCCAGCGGCTGCATGGCCGTGTTGACCCGCTGCAGGATAGCGGTCGTCAGCTGGAAGAACTTGACCGAGTCCTGCTCGATCTTGATTTCGGCCATCCTGCGCAGGCCTGCCGCACCGCCGATCTCGGGTGGGTTCTCTTCCGCTTCCTTATTGGGCGGCGTCGCACCGACCATGGTTTTCACTTGGGCGACCGTCAGGTTCTCGCCAGCCTCGAATGCCGCCAGGACATCTTCGACCTTTTCGGAGTCCGCATAGGCGAGGACGAAGAGCGTCGTCGATGCGATACCGGCCGCGACCAGACGCTCCTTGTACTCGGCGAGGTTCTCATGGATGGCGATGTGGTTGCGGGCCGTCTTCGTGCTGAACTTGCAGATCGCCTTGACCCAAGCGCCAAGAGCGCGCTCGGGCAGAATAGCTTTTGCGCGTGCGAGGTAGCCGCCGAGCTCGAACCCCTGCTCGGTCGTCCGCCGACCGAGCGAACGGATGCCCTCGCCGATGGTCTTCAGCTCGCCGACGTCCTCCGGCGAGACCTCGTCGGCCGCCTTCACCGCCTTGGCGGCCAGCAGGCCCGAAATCTTCTTTTGCGTGTATGCTGTCATGTCTTCAGTGTCTCCTTGTTTCATCCGGTCTTCATCAGCGACCGTGAGATAATGATGACACGAATTTCCAAAAGGCGTTACAACCGAACTCATCAAGTATATGAAAATAAACCGAAAAATGAGGTTTTCGCGAATTTTCGTCGAGATTTATCCAATGATTCCAACAGGCGAAATTTCTCGAAAATTTTTTTGCATCCCAATTCTGAATGCATCAATAAATTGTATTGTGTTTTCGCGGCTCGGCGATTTCAGCCCGAAATCTGCCGCTCGATCCGCCGGCACCGCTTCTTCACAAGAAAGACGAGGCTGGAGCCGAATTCCCGGTTCGAAACCGGGTAGGACAGGACCTGCTCGAGTGCCTTGTCGGCCTTGGCAGCAACCTGAGCGGCAAGCTCCTCGACGCGCCTGGTGACGGCTGCCGGGCTTAGGCCGACGTCGGTGGCGAACTGACGCCAGTCCTTTCCATGCAGCTCGTCGGCATTGCGTTTGCCGGCCAGTGTCTGCGGCAGGGATTGGTCGACCCGTCGGTACGGTGCTGCGCACATGAGATCGTAGAGCGGGGCGAGCCTCGCCGTGCCGGACGCGCCGACGAGGACCGAGTAGTTCTTGGCATGCGAATCCGAATTGCAGATCAGGATGTTGAAGACCACAGCATCGAGCAGCCGAAGGCGCTCTGCCGGGGAGACGAGACGCGCCAAGGCCTCGAACATATGCGGCAGGGACGCGCCGCCGCGCCGACCGAGGCCGGTCTGCTCGTATTTCTCGGCAGGGAACAGGCCCAGCAGCTGGCAGAAATCCTCCTGATGAATTCGGCGGATGATACCTTGCCCATCGGCGACCCGGTCATAGCGACGGACAAGGAGATAGTCCCGCTTCCCCGCACGGCCGATCGCCATCTCGGCGGCGTCGAGGCCACAGAGCCTGGCGAGGATCATGCAGAAGGCTTCATTGGTGACGCTGCCCGCAAGGCGCTTGATGTCGGGTTTCAGGATATGTGTCGAAGGGGTGCCGTCCAGCGGAATGCCGATCCGGCCTTCCGGGCCGATATAGACAGGCAGTTTGTCCTGGACGCCCGCAAGCGACATTGAGACGCCCCGCTCGCCGATCAGGAAGGGGCGCTCAGGCAGCTCGTCGATGATGCGCTCGAGCGCGGCCTCGTCATCGACGATGCGGAAATTATTTCCCTCCCGTCGCGGCTCGCCGATCGAGAATGCGCCTGCCGTGTCGCGGCCGACACGCATCAGCAGGCCGACGATATCCTGGGGCGACACCTTCAGCTGCTGGCCGATCTCCGAGAGATGGGTTTCCGGCAAGAGGTTGGCGAGCCATGGCATGACCTGCTCGGGGCCGTGGCTTCCGGCACGCAAGGGCATGGTGAGCGAAAGCGGGAAGGCGGAGGCGCGTTGCTCCCATGCGGCGTCATAGGTGAGAGACAGGCCATCCTGATCTGCCAGGCGGGCGACAGGCCAGTTCTCGTAGTAGATCGTCGTCAACGCGGCACCCGATCAGGAAAAGCGTGGCAGGTAGCCGAGATCGTCGTTGGCCGCAGGGGCGGGCGAGGGCGTCGCGGATTTCAGGTCGCCGAGATCGATGCCGACAGTACGGGCGGCGATCAGCGATTTTTCCAGATGGCAGCTCGGCTTGCCGTTCTCCAGATCGACGATGAAGCGCTCGCCGGTGCCGCAACGCTCGGCCAGCTGAATCTGGGTCCAGCCCAGTGTTTTGCGGCGCTCTCGGATCAGAGCTCCGAATTCCGCGGCAGATCGGATCATGGAATCCTCCATACTGTTCAGCTTACCGTACAGGAAGAAATCCACATAATCCAGAAAATCTTACCGATAGGGAAGGCATGCTGCTTTGGGCTTAAAAACTTCCTGATCGGGAAGTCATGTATTTGATGTGGTCCGCGGATAGGGTCAGGTCTTCCCAGGCCCTGTCAGGAGAACAATATGGAAAAACCGGAACAGCTGAAGCGCACCATGACGACCGAAGAGCGGTTGGAACGAGCCATAGATCAGATTCAGCGGACCGTCGATGCGACGCTCATATGGGAGGGGATGCCAGCAGAGGAACAGCGAGAGCTGACGGCGCTGATCCTCGACTCCATGCTTGAAGTTGTCAGGAAGCATGTCCCGAAATGCGAGCCTCCAACGTCGGGTTTCAAGGTTTGATACCCGGCTACGGAAGCATCGCTGGAGGGGCCGAGAATTGTCGACTTGCCAAAATGTATCGCGCCATGTATCGCTCGAAGTATCGAAATCGGGATTATCTGTCAGTATATTGGCGGAAACCCTATGGTTTTGCTCTAATTGGGGAAGAGTCCCACCCTCTCCGCCATTTTTTGCCCTGTCCGACCCGAATCTGCCTGAGTAACGTCCCGAACGCAATCGAGTAACCTGCGATCTTGCCGCATTTGAGTTTGTCGCATCCGTGGTGGGCCATGCAGGCGGCTTTTGACATCTTCTTCCAACTGCAGAGCACTAATACCAACCGTCACTGATTAGAACCCTTGCGCCCATTTGCGTCGGCCGATTGACATGATCTTCCATGGTCGTTGCTGGAGGGTTCTCCAAGCGTAGCAGCAGTGGTCGACGATATCCTCGTAGGATTTGAAGACTCGGTTTGAGAGCCAGTTGTCCCTCATGAACTGCCAGATGTTTTCGACCGGGTTCAACTCGGGCGATTTGGGCGGCAGTGGCAGGATGGTGATGTTTTCTGGAACGACGAGATTGTTGGACATGTGCCATCCGGCCTGATCCATGATGAGGACGGCGTGTGCATGAACGGCGACGTTGCGGGATATCTCGATCAGGTGCTGGTTCATGGCATGGGTGTCGCACCACGGCATGACGAGAGCGGCGGCCTTGCCGTGCTTGGGACAGATGGCACCGAAGATATAGGCCGATCGGGTTCGCTGGTCGTGCGGCGCGGACGGCCTTGAGCCCCGCTTGGCCCAACGACGCGTGATCTTGTTCTTCTGGCCTATCCGGGCTTCGTCCTGGAACCAGATTTCGATTACTTTGCCCTTGGCGGGACCTGCGGCGATTTCTGCCACAGCGGCGGGGAAGTTTTTTTAAATGCCTCGGCCGCCTCGGCATCCTGCGCATGATGTCTTGGGCGAGCCGAGAGCTTGCGATAGCCCATGGCACGCACTTCGCGGCCCAGGGTCTCCTCGCTCACCGAGATGCGGAACTCTTCCCAAATCCATTGCGCCAGATCACACAGACGCCAGCGAACGACTCCATCCAGATACGGGGTCGGTCCGCGCTCTATGGCTTGCGCCAAAGCCGTTCGCTGTTCATCGTTCAGGAGAGAAGGTTTGCCCGGGGCCTTGCCGTTGATAAGGCCGGCGGGACCGCGTTCATTGAAGCGCACCACCCAGTCGCGCACGATCTGAACCGTCACACTGCCAAGCCGGGCGGCATCGGCGCGTGAGCCGCCATCATAGATCGATGCAAGTGCCAGAAGCCGCCGTGCCTGATCGGCATCGCGTGTCTGCCGAGCCAGAAGCCGCAACCTGGCTCCGTCGAAGTCCGATCGCAAAGAAATCGCTGAACCCATCACAAACCTCCAGTTTGCATCACAGATTCAGATTCGTTGGCTGCTGGGAATCCCCTTCAGAGTCATGCTCACTGACGGTTGGTATTAGACCCGGCCTTGTTTTTGTGCTTAGCTGCCAACGAGGCGATCTGCATGATTGCTGATGCCGTCACAGCTATCGGCGTCAGCAGCGGCCACCGGTGATTGCCCGCGATCTTGGGACTGCCCCGGATGCTGTCGAACATCTCGCCAGCAGTAAAAGTCGTGCAGCGGTGTCGGCCGCTCAATTTATGCGCATGCCGTATCCTTGACTTCAAATTAGGCGGCCACTAACAATTTTCACCAGTTGGTAAACATTGGGGAACAGATCAAATGACCAGCAGAATCCTTATGTCACGGCGGGGCGTTCTTGCCTCAGGCCTCGCACTCAGCGCATCAGCGTTCATTCCCTCCGTTCGTGCTGCCGGACCGATCAAGGTTGCCGGCATTCACGGCTCGCCAGTCGAGAACGCCTGGAACTCGGTGCTGCACAAGGCAATGCAGGATGCAGCCAGCGAAGGCGTGATCGAGTATGTCTTCTCGGAAGGTGTCTCGGGCACCGACTATCCGCGCGCCATGCGCGAATATGCCGAACAGGGCGCCAAGCTGATCATCGGCGAAACGTTTCCCGTCGAGAAACAGGCCCGTGAGGTCGCCATCGATTATCCCGAAACCACGTTCGTCATGGGATCGAGCGGCAAGGAAGCCGGCGACAATTTCGGCGTTTTCGGCACCTGGAACTTCGATGGTGCCTATCTTGCCGGCATGCTTGCCGGCAAGATGACCAAGACCAACGTGGTCGGCTCCGTTGGCGCGATGCCGATCCCGGAGGTCAATATGTTGATCAACGCTTTCGGTGAAGGCGTGAAAGCCGTCAACCCGGATGCAAAGCTGCTCGTCACCTTCATCGGCACCTTTTTCGATCCGCCGAAGGCCCGCGAGGCTGGCCTTGCCCAGATCGATGCCGGCGCGGACATCCTGTTCGGTGAGCGCATCGGAACGGCGGACGCCGCCAAGGAACGCGGCATCAAGTCCATCGGCTCACTGATCGACTACACCCCGCGTTATCCGGAAACCGTATTTGCCAACGCGCTCTGGAACTTCCGTCCGATCCTCAACGCCGCACTCGCCGACATTGCAGCCGGCAAGCCGACCGGTCGCGACTACACAGCTTACGGCCTGATGAAGGAAGGTGGCAGCGACATTGTCTTCGTCAAGGGCGTGGCGCCGGCTGATGCCGAGGCGGCCATGGAGGCCAAGCGCGCCGAGATCAAGGCCGGTACGTTCGAAGTGCCCAAGGTCATGGACGAACCGAAGTAACCGGCTTCACCATGCAGAATGACGCGACGTCATTGGCCGAGGCGATCCGAAAGGGTCGCCTCAGTGCCGTGGAGGCCATGGAGGCCGCGCTGGAGGAGGCCGAGGCTCGTTCTGATCTTGGTTCCATCGTTCACATCGACCGGGATCTTGGCCTGCAGGCGGCCCGTGCTGCCGATGAGAAACTGCGCGATAACAAGTCCGACGGCGTGCCCTTTGCCGGCGTGCCGAGCCTAGCCAAGGATCTCGGCGGACCATTTCAAGGCCTTCCTGTTGCGGCCGGCTCTCGCATGATTGAAAGGCACTCGAACGAACCGGACTCCGATCTCGCCGCGCGTCTTCGTGCCACCGGTCTCTGTTTCTTCGGCCTTTCGACAGTTCCCGAAATGGGCCTGTCTCTGTCCACGGAGCCCGCAACCGGACCCCTCTGTCGCAATCCGCTCGACCCGTCCTTGACCCCCGGCGGCTCGTCCGGCGGGGCGGCGGCGGCCGTTTCGGCTGGCATCGTCGCAATCGCCCATGCCACAGATGCGGGAGGATCGATCCGGGTTCCTGCCGCTTGCTGCGGTCTGGTGGGACTGAAACCGAGCCGCGGCATGATGCCGGCCGGCCCCGGTTTCGGAAACCATCTCGGCGGCATCGCCAGCGAGCTTACCATCTGCCGCTCGGTGCGCGACCTGACCACAGTCTTTCAACACGCCCGTGGCACCGCACATGGTCCCTTCGCCGATCCGGCTCTGGAACAGGCAAGATCCGGCCCGTTGCGGATTGGAATTGTCCTCGACTGTGGCCCTGATTTTCCCATTGATCCCGACCGCGCAGCTGCAGTCGAGGCTGCGGCAATTTCTCTGGAAGCCGACGGCCATACCCTCGTGCCGATTGCTTGGAACAGGCTGGAAAAGGCCGTGGCAGCGAGCGGCCGGGTGCTCTGCGACATCATCTCGGTCAATCTGGCCAATTATGCCGATGCCGCAGCGCTTGACGCGGAGAAGGCCGAGCGCCTCACGCAGGCCTTCGTTCGCAAAGGCCAGGCGCTGACCGCCCAGTCCCTCTGGGCATCGCTCGATGCCGGCATTCATGCCAGCCGGGCGCTTTGGGACATATTCGATGACGTCGATTGCCTGGTAACACCGATGTTGTCGAGCGCGCCGCTGGCGCTCGGCTCCTTTCCATTCGACCATGATGATCCGGATTTGCAGATCCGGCGAATGAGTGCCTTCGCTCCGCTTGCCGCGCTGCTCAATGTCTCCGGTTTTCCGGCTATCACCCTGCCGTTCGGCATTGACGCGGCCGGCCTGCCGCTGCCGGTGCAGATTGTGGCGCCAATGGGCCAAGAGTTGCTGCTGCTTGAGTTGGCAAAGCGGCTGGAGCAGGATGGTCGCTGGCAGCACCGCTACCCGGTCGCAGGATTGCACGCATGAGCAAACCGATTCTCGACATTATCAGTGTCAGCAAGCGGTTCGGGCCGACGCTTGCCAACGACGATATTTCGCTGTCGCTCGACAAGGGCGAGATCGTCGCGCTGCTCGGGGAAAATGGGGCCGGCAAGACGACGCTGATGAACATTCTCTTCGGCCATTATGTGCCGGACGCCGGACGCGTCATGATCGATGGACAGGAACTGCCGCAGGGCAAACCGCGCGCGGCGATCCGCGCCGGTATCGGCATGGTCCACCAGCATTTCGCGCTGGCGCCCAATCTCACCGTGCTTGAAAACATCACAACCGGCACGGAAAGCCTCTGGTCGCTGCGGTCGCGCCGGGCAGAGGCGCGGGCCAAACTGCTGGCGATCTCCGAGCGCTTCGGTCTGAAGGTGGAGCCCGATGCGAGGCTCGGCGATCTCTCCGTCGGCGAGCAGCAGCGCGTGGAAATCCTGAAAGCACTCTACAATGAAGCCCGGATTCTGGTTCTCGACGAGCCGACGGCCGTGCTCACGCAGATCGAGTCGGAACGGCTTTTCGCGACGCTGAAGGACATGGCAGCACAAGGGCTGTCGCTGATTTTCATTTCCCATAAGCTGGACGAGGTCATGTCGGCCGCCGACCGTGTGGTGGTGCTGCGCGGTGGTCGCAATGTCGCAGAACGCAAGGCATCCGAGACCAGCAAAGCCGAGCTTGCCGAACTGATGGTGGGGCGCACCGTGACCCGGCCGGTGCGCGAGCCGTCTACTCCGGGTGAACTTGTGCTGGAGGCGGCCGCCATAACCGTCCGGTCCGGCGGGGTAGACCGGCTGAAAGCCATCGATTTTCGTCTGCGCGCCGGGGAGGTGCTGGGCATCATCGGCGTCTCGGGCAATGGCCAGGCCATACTGGCGCAACTCCTGTCCGGGACACGGTCCAAAACAGCGGGCGACCTGCTGCTGTTCGGCGAGGCGGTCGATGGTCTGTCGGTCGAAGACGTGGTCTCGGCCGGCATTGGCCGCATTCCGGAAGACCGCAACAGGGAAGGTGCGATCGGCGAAATGGCGATCTGGGAAAATGTCATCCTGGAAAGACTTCGCGCTTTTTCGAGGCGCGGGCTGGTGGATCGCAAGGCCGCCATCGCCTTCACACAGAAAATCATCGACCAGTTCGATGTCCGCGGGGGAACGCCGGTTAGCCGCGTTCGCCTGCTGTCCGGGGGCAACATGCAGAAGCTGATCCTCGGGCGCAACCTGATCGATCGACCCCGCATCCTGCTGGCAGCCCAACCGGCACGCGGGCTGGACGAGGGTGCCGTGGCTGCGGTGCATGAGCGTATCCTTGAGGCGCGGCGGCAGGGAACGGCCGTGCTCTTGATTTCGGAAGATCTGGACGAGGTCATGGCGCTCGCCGATCGGATACAGGCGATCGTCGGTGGCAGGCTTTCGCCCCCGATTGCCGCCGAGGAGGCTTCGGCGCGCAAGCTTGGACTGATGATGGCAGGCGAGTGGATGAACGAGGTGGCGCATGCGGTTTGAACGGCGTGAACACCGCCCGGTGGCCCTCGTCATCGCAACCCCGCTGATCGCGATTGCATCGGCGCTTGCGATTGCAGGCGTGCTGATCGCCATTGCCGGCGCGCCGGTGCTCGAGGCCTACTGGCGCATCCTGCAGGGCGCCTTCGGCTCGCGGCTGTCGGCAACCGAAACGCTCACCCGCGCCACGCCGCTGATCCTCACAGGCCTTGCCGCAGCCGTCGCCTTCCGCGCCAGGCTCTGGAACATCGGCGGGGAGGGGCAGTTCTACCTCGGCGCCATTACCGTCGCATGGGCGAGTTCGCAGCTCTTTGGCGACCTGCCATCCTTCGTGCAGATCCCTCTGCTGCTCTTATTTGGCGCGATTGCCGGGATGATCCTGCTTTTGCTGCCGCTCTGGATGCGGTTGCGCTTCTCGGTCGACGAGGTGGTGACGACATTGCTGCTGAACTTCGTCGCCGTCCTTATAGTCTCGATGCTGATCGATACAGTTCTGAAGGACCCGTTGGCGTTCGGCTGGCCGCAGTCGCAACCGGTGGCCGATGCCGCCATGCTGCCAAAACTTCTGGCCCGTTCGCGGCTTCACCTCGGCCTGGTGATCGCCGTCGTCCTGGCACTCGTGCTTGCCTTCGTCCAGTCGCGCACGGTGTTCGGCATGCAGTCGCGTGCGGCCGGTCTCAACCCGCAGGGCGCTGCCTTTGCCGGCGTACCTTTGGGCCGCACTCTCGTCATCGTCGCCTGCATCTCCGGCGGCCTTGCCGGGCTTGCCGGTGCGGTCGAGGTCATGGGCGTCCAGGGCTACGTGACGACCGAACTGTCTCCCGGTTATGGCTATTCGGGCATCGTGGTGGCGATGCTGGCCAATCTCAATCCGTTCGGCGTGGTGCTGGCCGGCCTGTTCACCGCCACGATGTTCGTCGGCGCCGATGGCATGAGCCGCAGCCTCGGCATCCCGAGCTACATCGCTGACGTGATCGTCGCCCTGTCGCTTTTGACCATGCTGATCGCCGTGTTCTTCACCCAATACAGGATCCGCCGATGAGCGCCGTGTTCGATATCATCGCGTCCGCCGGACTGTGGGCGGCGGTTCTGCGGATCGCCACCCCGCTGATCCTCGGAACGCTCGGCGCCCTGTTGTGCGAGCGGGCAGGGGTGCTGAACCTCGGCATCGAAGGTATCATGACCTTTGGCGCGATGATCGGCTGGTTGTCGGTGTATAACGGGGCGGATCTCTGGACCGGTTTCCTCATGGCAGCCCTGGCAGGCGGCCTGTTCGGTCTGCTGCATGCGGGCCTCACGGTGACGCTCGGCCTTTCGCAGCATGTCTCGGGACTCGGTGTCACTCTGTTTGCTGCGAGCTTCAGTTATTTCGTGTTCCGGCTGGCGGTGCCGGTTGCGGGCACGCCGCCCACCATCACGCCGTTCCAGCCGATCGCTATCCCGGGCCTCAGCGATCTTCCCTTTGTCGGTCCGGCTTTCTTTGTCCAGACACCGCCGACCTATCTGGCCATCCTGCTCGCCTTGGTGCTCGCCTATGTGGTCTTTCGCACACCGCTTGGGCTTGCGATCCGCATGACCGGCGAGAACCCGCATGCGGCCGAAGCGCAGGGCATCAACCCGATGGTGGTGCGTTATGGCGCCGTAATCGTCGGCAGTGCACTGATGGGCATGGCTGGCGCCTTCCTGACGCTATCTGCCTTCAACAGCTTCTTTCCGACCATGGTGCAGGGGCGCGGCTGGATCTGCATCGCGCTCGTCGTGTTTGCCTCCTGGCGCCCGGAACGGGCGCTGCTCGGCGCCTTGCTGTTCGCCTTCTTCGACGGCTTCCAGCTTCGATTGCAGACGGCGCTCGGCGGCGCTGTGCCCTATCAGCTCTTCCTGATGATCCCTTACGTCCTGTCGATCGCGGCGCTGGCCGTGATGGCAAGACGCGCCCGCGTTCCCCAAGCTCTGATGCAACCCTATCGGCGCGGCGAGCGCTAGATTTTTCGTTTGTCAGGGACAATCGGTGCTCCCTTATCCCTGACAAACTCTATGGAGGCCACAGCATGTTCGACCTGATCATCCGCAATGCCAACCTGCCCGATGGCCGGCAAGGCTTCGACATCGGTCTTTCCGGCGGCAAGATAACCGCCATCGAGAAGCGTCTGGCAGCGTCAGCCGGCGAACAGATCGACGCCAGCGGCCGGCTGGTCAGCCCGCCCTTCTGCGATCCGCACTTTCATATGGATGCGACGCTCTCGCTCGGATTGCCACGCATGAACGTGTCCGGCACGCTTCTGGAAGGCATCGCGCTCTGGGGCGAGTTGCGGCCCTTGCTCACGAAGGAAGCCCTCGTGGAACGGGCACTGCGCTACTGCGACCTCGCCGTCAGCCAGGGCCTGCTCTTCATTCGCAGTCATGTCGACACGTCCGATCCGCGGCTGGTGACGGCAGAGGCGCTGATCGAAGTGCGCGAGCGCGTCGCCCCCTATATCACGCTGCAACTCGTCGCCTTTCCGCAGGATGGCTACTACCGGGCGCCGGACGGCGAAAAGTCCCTTGAGCGCGCGCTCGACATGGGCATCGATATCGTCGGCGGCATTCCGCATTTCGAACGCACCATGGACGACGGCCGCCGCTCGCTCGAAACGCTCTGCCGGATTGCCGCGGAGCGTGGCCTGCCTGTCGATATCCATTGCGACGAAAGCGACGATCCGATGTCGCGCCATATCGAGGCGCTCGCAGCCGAGACCGTGCGCCATGGGTTGCAGGGACGGGTGGCGGGATCGCACCTGACATCCATGCACTCCATGGACAACTACTATGTCTCCAAGCTCATTCCGCTGATGGCGGAAGCTGAGATCAACGTCATTCCCAATCCGCTGATCAACATCATGCTGCAGGGGCGCCACGATACCTATCCGAAGCGTCGCGGCATGACCCGGGTTCGCGAATTGATGGATGCGGGTCTCAATGTCTCCTTGGGTCAGGACTGCACGATGGACCCCTGGTATTCGATGGGCTCTGCCGACATGCTGGAGGTCGGCCATATGGCCATACATGTGGCGCAGATGGGCGGTATCGAGGATAAGAAAAAGATCTTCGACGCGCTGACCGTCAATTCGGCAAAGACCATGGGGCTGGAAGGCTATGGTCTGGAGGTCGGCTGCAACGCCGATCTCGTCGTGCTGCAGGCCGCCGATGTCGTCGAGGCCCTCAGGCTCAAGCCGACACGCCTTCTGGTCGTCAAGGGCGGCAAGGTCATTTCTCGAAGTGCACCTCGTATCGGCGAACTTTTCCTGGAGGGTAGACCCGGAAGCATCGATCCCGGTCTGGACTACGTGCCGGGAGCGCACTGAACATGGTGGCATCCGATTTGTCGGATAGGCAGTATCTCTCTCACGGTGTAAGCGACACCGTGCCTGGCGCAGCCTATGCCGCTTCCTTTTTTGCCAGCAGGTCATAAATACCGTTTTCGTCAATACTGACGGCCAGGATATCGTCCTTCGCCGCCGCTTCGCGGGCTTCCTCGGCAGCCCCGCCGGCGCGGGCCAGCATGACGGCCTGATCCTCGTCGCTCGGGGCCTCCCGAACCTCGGCGGCCTTTTCTTCAAGTGCCGCGGCGGTCGTATCGGAGGAACTGCTCTCCGCGACGGCTTGCGTCTCGGCGATCTCCAGGCCCGCGGCAAGCACCTGGATCGTCTGGATAGCCGCGACGTCGATGCCTTGAGCCGTGCCATCGGCGTCGGGTCCAGGCGTGTCTTCATCCTTGATGGCTGCGTCGTTGCCCTTGGCGATCGCATCGTTAAGCTCTTCGATATCTTCAAGCTTCTCGCCGGCTTCCAGCGACCGGATGGCCTCTTCCCGTTCCTTACGGGTTTCGGCATCATGCACCTTGGTCGGGTCTTTCTCGAGCCGGTCCGCCTTGAGTTCCTCGATCGTCTTCGGATCAGCGACCTCTTCCAGCCGCTGCAGCACCTTGGCGACATCCGCCGTCAGAAATTTTTCCTCGGAGACCCTGTCGTCGAGCGCAGTTGCGATCTTCTGCGCGGCCTCGCCGTAGGGATGCTTGATCGCCTCGACCATCTCCGCTGCGGTGACCCCAAGATCGCGCAGGCCGGATTTCTTCTCCAGCGCAGTGATGTCCTGCACCATGGAAGCCCGCACACCCGCCAGCGCCTTTCCGAATCGCTCGCTGAAAGCAGGCTCCGCTTCTCCTTCTTCCCGCTCGATCCCGAGGCGCCCGGCATAGCGCGCAAGCACCTGCATCATCTGGGACGGCTCCTTGTTCTCCCCGGAGATCGTCGCTTCCAGTTCCTCGACCGAAACACGGAAGCGGGCCAGCGAGACCTTCGGCATGGTCAGCGATTCCAGCACCGTCACCGTCTTCTTGGTGAGGGTTTGAGCCTCGGCTTTCCCGATCATGGTGACGAGCACCAGCGCATCTTCCACGCGCGTGCCGAAGTCTACATCACTTTCACCCTTTTCCTGGGCGATGCCGAGCGCACCGAGGAACCGGGCGCGCAATTGCGCCAGCGGTGATTCGTCCTGTTTCAGAGCGCCGAAGAAATGTTCGTTGATCCTGGCATTTGCGGTCTGCGCCACGGCATCCGGCTTTATGCGCGCCTTGAGAACCTTGTCGTCCTGTTTCCTGCCGCTCGCTTTCTCCTCGTCCTCGAGCCGGCGCTTCTCGATGTCATCGACAATCGAGCGCACCATGGAGGTGACGAGGGTGACGGAGGCTTGCTGGGTCGGGGGCAGTATCATCGGAGCAGTCCATTATCGTCGAGGCTGTGTTTGAAAATAGAACACAACCGTTAATCGCCAATTAACCGCGTCCGCGGAAGGCTGGCCGGTTTTCGGGCGGCCTCGGCCGCAGGACAAGTGTGACGAGAACGAAACTCACATAGAGCAACATGTACCAGGAGCCGAGTTTGGATACGGAAACAGCGTGCCACACCGTCTGGCTCGGATAGATCCAGGTGCCCGTCGCCGTCCCGATATTCTCCGCGATCCAGAGAAACAGGGAGGAGAGAAAGGCCGCCAGCGTCAGCGGCATCCAGAGTGTGGTACGATCCGTGGTGAAGTGGATATTCACCCGCCAAAAGACCGCGATCGTCGCTGCAAACAGAACGAAGCGGATATCCGGCAAATAGTGATGGCTGTAGAAATTGACATAAATGGCCAGCGCAAGAACAACCGTCAGCCACCGTGGCGGAAAATGTGTGAAGCGCATGTCGAAAATACGGATGGTCCGCGCCATGAAAGAACCGACGGACGCATACATGAAACCGGAAAACAGGGGCACGCCGGCGATCTGGATCAGGGCCGGCTGCGGATAGCTCCATGAACCCATCTGGACCTTGAAGATCTCCATCAGCGTACCGACGACATGATAGACGAGGATGACCTTGGCCTCCTCCCAGCTTTCCAGTCTAAACGCCAGGAAAAGCATCTGGACGGATAGCGCGGCGACGAAAAGGAAGTCGTAACGATAAAGCGGCCATTCGGCCTGCCAGACAAGCTTGCTGGCGATCAGCATGGCAAGCATGATCGCTCCGAAGAGGCACGCCCATGCCTGCTTCAGGCCGAAAAGCAGGAACTCCGAAAGCCACCAGGGGAGACGAGCAAGACCGGCGCGCAAGAGGCGACGCAGCGGCTCCAGATAGGGACCGGTTTCGTGATCGCCCCGCTCGTTTGTGTCGATCACGGCGATTGTTTCCGCACCCTTGTCTTCGGCAGGCCTTTTCATCATCTATGGGCCATCAGCTGTGGGCAAAGATGTCGGTTTCTTCCCAGCCCAAGAGATCGAGCTTGGAACGGGTCGGTAGGAAGGCAAAGCAGGCATCGGCATGATCGAGGCGGCCGTCGCGGATCAGCCGTGCCGTCAGCTTGTCACGCAACGCATGCAAATGCAGCACATCGGAAGCGGCATAGTCCAGTTGCGCCTGCGACAGGGTCTCTGCGGCCCAGTCCGACGACTGCTGCTGTTTGGAGATATCGACGTCGAGCAGTTCCTTCAGATTGTCCTTCAGCCCATGACGGTCCGTATAGGTCCGTGTCAACCGCGAGGCGATCTTGGTGCAGAACACTGGTGTCGTGGTGACCCCGAACGTATGGAACAGCACTGCGATGTCGAAACGGCCGAAATGGAAAATCTTCTGCCGGGCGGGATCTTCCAGCATGCCGGCCAGGTTTGGCGCCTGCCTTTGATCCCTGGCGATCCGGATCACGTCGGCGGTGCCGTCTCCCGGCGAAAGCTGAACGACGCAGAGCCGGTCCCGGCGCGGAACAAGGCCCAGCGTCTCGGTGTCGACGGCAATTGCGCCGCGGTATCGCGCCGCGTCTTCGTTGCCGATATCGCCTTCGTGAAACCGTATTGTTTTCGCCATGGAAATCCCCACATCAAGTGCACAGGGTGTCGCGCTTTTTTTGAAGTCGTCGGGCTATAGCGCAAGTTTGCGGGAAGCGATACCTTAACCGGCAGAGCGATGGCCGGTATGCTTTAGGCCGGACCAGATGTTGGAAATGTGATGACAGCGCTTCGCACCTTTGCCCTTTCGGTTTTTCTTTCGGCGGCGTGCCTTGCCACGCCCGCCGTCGCGGAACCTTTCTTCCAGCCCTCCGATGCCTATGCCGATCTTCCGGGTGTCAAAGCCCAGGAGGACGTCGATCGCGAAAATGCCGTTACCTGCAGGGAAGTGCTGGTGCGCCGCGATACCGGGATCAATTCTGGCTATCGGATGGCAAATTTCTGCCGCCGCGGCTCCGGCCCGATCTTTCAGTCCGGTCGCTTGCCGCCTTCGATTATCCGGCAACTGCGTGGCTTCAATTACTGACCGGCTGCACGCTTGCAAATCATCGTCTCTTCCATCAGTACGGGGCATAAGGAGCGCCAGGCTGATCCTGGCTGGGAGAGTGATCATGATCGAAATGCCGCCGCCTCTGGTTCTATCGGCGCCTGAACCGCGAACTCTTGATCTGATCTTTACACCGCAGGCCCTGACGGTCCTGCAAACGAGATACCGTATCGTGGAAGCTGGCCCCGAAAGCGTTGCAGGGCTGGCCGACAACACTCTTGGCGAGGTCCGTTACATTATCGGGCAACCGCCGCTCAGCGCTGAAACGCTGGCCCGAATGCCGCAGTTGCGGTGCATCTTGAATGTCGAAAGCAATCTGATCAACAACATGCCCTATGACATCTTGTTCAGCCGCGGCATTCATGTCGTCACGACAGGGCAGGTCTTCGCCGAGCCGGTCGCAGAGCTTGGTCTTGCCATGGCGCTGAATATTGCGCGCGGCATCGTCGATGCGGATATCGACTTCCGAGAGGGGCGAGAACTTTGGGGCGGCGAGGGCAATGCGCAGGCGCGGCTTTTGTCCGGCGCCGATGTCGGCATTATCGGCTTTGGCGATCTCGGCAAGGCGTTGAATCGTGTCCTGTCGGGATTTCGCACCAACACGCGTGTCTTCGATCCCTGGATGCCGCCATCGATTCTGCTTGATCACGGCGTAACGCCATCGAGCTTGGATGATGTGCTGACCCGCAGCGACTTCATTTTCGTCGTGGCCTCGGTAACCAGCGAAAACCAGCATTTTCTCGATGCGGACGCTTTCTCGAAAATGCGGCCTGGTGCTGCTTTCATCCTGCTCAGCCGTGCAAATGTCGTCGATTTCGGTGCTTTGATGGCGGCCGTCGAACGCGGCCATATCGTTGCGGCAAGCGACGTCTTTCCGGATGAGCCGCTGCCGCTCGATCATCCCGTGCGGCGGCTGAAGGGCTTCCTGCGGTCCGCTCACCGCGCGGGGGCACTTGACAGCGCTTTCAAGAAAATGGGCGATATGGTGCTTGAGGATATGGATCTGATGGACCGCGATCTTCCGCCAATGCGATGCAAACGTGCCGAGCGGGAAACGGTGTCACGGATGCGCTCCCGGCCTGTCACCGTCAATTGAAGCTTTTGGGCCATGCCTCACAGGCATGAGCTATCGTCACAATCCGTTGACGCGATCCATTGCTGCGAGAATGGCGCTTTTGGTCCCGTGACCGGTCTTGTAGAGGGCAAGCATGACGGTTGCGGCATCGCGGCCGTCGGCGCTATCGACAGGCGTGAGGGTTTTCGCGCACCATTCTTCCAGCGCACTGCAGACCATTTCGATTTCGCTCTGATTCAAGGTCATGTCCGATAGAAACGACATTGCCCACCCATCGCCCGAACATTCATTAATCTCCAGTGTAGAGACATAGCGGCTGCCGGCAATCGCCAGATATGGGGATAGCCATAGACCAGCTACCGGCGCCAAGCCGGTCTCCGGATGTCGCTAAGGCCGGTCGGCGGCAACCCAGGATGCTTCCATCAGGGATGCGGCGATCGCCATTGCCAGAAGCTTGCCCTTGGCTCTGACGCTGCCGGTGTCCGGGTCGCGGGCCGACAAAGCAAGGTCCATCCCTTCGCGCATCAGAATTTGCTGGGCCCGGTGCACCGCCCAATTCTCGACATCGTCATTCTCTCGCATTGCTCGCCCCCAGCTAAATCATTTAGCATCGCCGTGCAGCTCTCAATCACCCTGAACGCAGACCTCGCAGGCGAATCATCTGAGCGCGTGAATAGAATGCGACATTTCCAGTAAATCTGAAGTACAACTTCTGAGCGGTAAGAAATTGGACTGCTTGCAGCACTGATCATAGCAGCGGTCATCGGCATCACCCGGTCGGCTGCGCTCGATTTTGCATCAAGGGCCATCCGCGCCAATGCGATCTGCCCGGCACGCTAGCAGGCTGCATCAGTCCGCACGCTGGTTTGACACGTCGTCCAACAAGCGAAGAGGACGGTCAGGGCGCGATGCCAAATCTGAACGCTCCGGCAAAATATGCAGGACATCCGATCCAAACGGACTTTCAAGGTGTCGTGAAAAGCGGATACGCGAACCCGCGTATCCGGCATAATTTCTTGAGCAAAAAAGGCGGCTTAGCCGCCTTTTCCTGTGAAAACTCAGTAACTCAATCCCGACGAATGCCAAGCGTGCCGTCTTTGCGCACTGACCCGTCGTTACGGTCATCCTCAATTTCCACCTCGGTCTTCCGGATTGTGTCGGAAATCGTTTCGCTGCGCTCCTCCGCCGTCTTGCGCAGGGCAATCTCTTCGACGACGCGCGCATCCTTGGAGATGGTTGCCTCTTCGCGATGCTCCTCGGCTTCGATCGTGCGATCCACGAAAGCAGTGTCTGCGCCGCTTACGGGACGGTCCACGGCACGCCGGGTGACCTCGACATTTTCGTCGCGAAGGGAGACATTTTCACTCACCGGCGTTTCCGTCACATAGGAGCGAACCCTGATGCGACCATTGTTGACGTCGCGTTTGCCGACTCGCAATTCCTCTTCGACCACTGGGATGACATCTTCTCGATCCGTCGCAAGGCTCGTTGATGCTCCGGTTGTTCCACTGCTCCGATCATATGTCGATTCAGCAAAATCCCCGTTCGAGGTGGAGCGCGACCAACCTTCCGATTCCCAGGACTGAGACCTTTCGTCGAGATCAATACTGCCCTCGTCATCCAAAATGTCGAGTGCAACGTCGTGCATGCTGGCAGGATAACCGGAAACAGTGACCAGATAGCCGCCGCGGCGAATGCCTTCGGCATAGACGTTGCGATCCTCCTCCGGCATGAACAGATCTGCGAGGGAAGCCCAAAACCCCTTGCTTTCGTCTGTGGTGCTGACAGTTTCATCGCTCCCGCTGGCAATAACACGCACGGCATCGCGGGCGATACCGGCCTCTACAAGTCGTTCGACCGCATGATCCGCATCGGTGCGGCTGTCGAAGAACGCCGTGATTGTGTTTGCTTCTACTGTCGATGTCGTCTGATCTGCATAGGACATTGTTTTCTCCTCGTTGACTATTCTTCTGTTCTCTCGACCGTCGCCGTTTGCTTTCGCAGTGTGACCGGGACGATCACTTCCTCGTTGATCGTGACGCGCCGAATGTGGATTTTCTCGATGAGAAAGAGGCGCTTTTCCATAACCAGTCTTTCCTCCACGACCGGGATGATGGTCACATCGCCCTCGACTCTCGTCTCAGGGACCTCTTCGATTTCGCGGTTTAAATGCTCGCGAACGATCTCCACCCTTTCGCCCGACAATGTAGCGCGCGCCACATCTTCGATGGTGCTGCTGGAAGTCCAAACACGAACGCGGCCCGTTATGACCTTCTGTTTATCGATGCATGAGCGCTCTTCAACGAGTAGAATTCTTTCGTCTTCCCGTTCCGACATTGGTGCCCGCTTTCTTGTCGCCGGAAAACGAAGAAGTCGCAAAAAAGTTCCTGGGACGTTTCGACCGTCAGTCGTTCGGTTAGACTACGCGAACGCAATTCCGGAGGTGCCACCCGGGTCAGCTGAAATCGCCCGACGGCAGGTCAGGCCGAAAGGCTTTTGCCAACTTGGCGTCTCTGGAAGGCATGCATTTTCCGCCGCCAGAGCAGAAACAACTGATGGTGAGCGTTACAGCCATCATTTTTGACTGAGCAAGCCTGTGGAAGTAATCGGCAGAAGATTTCGTTGGGCGGCAAAGCGCTTTTGCAGCCTCGGTTCTCACCAAGCATGAGTCGGGATTGCTGCCGGGCTTTTCAAGGCAGACGGTGTTCGGCCGGCCGTTGCTCCCACCAAGTGACTCTGTACCCTGGCAGATCTGGCCTAAACGACTCGAAGCAGAGGCCTGCGGGACCGCTTGGTAAAGGTCACACTCATCACTCCTGTCCCTGCATCCGTCGCTACCATCACATATCGAAAATGCTCGGCAATGGTTCGCAACTGCTCCGTCGCGGCCTGTGAGAGCTGCCTCTGGATAAGTGCGTGTCCCTGGGCAATCAGAACGCTGACTGCGCCAACCTCGACCCCGAGATCGAATTCAGCATCCCGACCGGGAAACCGCAGCCGCAGATCATCGACGATCTCGATTTTTCGCATCTGATTCTCCTTTGCACCGGAAGCGATTTTTGCGCTGCATGGTGAAGGATTCGTTAAGGCTCGTGAGGGGAGATTGTCTCGATGGGTCTCGTCGTGCGGCATGGAACCGACGGAATTGCCGCTCCTTGCTCCCGCATCAATACCTGGAGCACCGGAAACGAGGAATCAGGCTGCCCGGCGCCCCTCCGCCGTGGCGCCGTCCATGACGACACGGTTTCTCCCGCCGGTTTTTGCGGCATAGAGGGCGGTGTCGGCCAAGTGGATGACATCCTCCAAATCGCGTGCTGACGACGATCCCAAGGCGCAGCCGACGCTTGTTGTGAAACTAATCCGGTGTCCTGCGGCGGTGACGACGGTACGGGCGATCTGCTCGCGCAACCGGTTGGCCATCATCAAGGCGGCGGTTTCATCCGTCTCTCTTAACAGCACGACGAATTCCTCGCCGCCAAACCGGGCAACTTTGTCGGTCGTCCGGATGCCGGAACTGATAATCTCGCCCATCGTGCGAATGACGTCATCGCCGGCGGCATGGCCGAACGTATCGTTGATTCGCTTGAAATGATCGATGTCGAACATCAAAATACTGAAAGGCCGGTCGTAGCGCTTGTAGTAACTCCAGGCGTCTTCCGCGAAGGGAAGGAAGGCCCGGCGGTTCAACAATCCCGTCAAGCCATCGGTATCGGCCAGAAGCTGCAGAGCATGAAGGTCCGCTCCGTAGCGCAATATCTTCTGTTCGACTTCCTTTTTCTGATCCTCCACCTCACGCTGAAGAGCGTCGATAGTAACTGCATCGCTCATTTTCACGCTTTCGGCAGATCCGACGCGTCGCAACAGCGAGCGGACCGCTGCCGACAGTTTGAGAATATCCATGGAACCATGCTGGCGCTCAACGCTCGTGACATTGATCTGGCGCCCGATCAGATCGAGGCTATCGGCAAGCGCCTTCAACGGGTTGGTTATTGATCCGGCCAGCGCCCACGCAACCGCGGACGCGACAGCCGCAACGATGCCGCCGATCAGCAATATCTGCAGAACCAGAGTGTTTGCGGGCGCATAGATGACCGAGACCGGCATGCGGGCGACGACCCGCCAGCCAAGGCCGGGATAATCCCCCTGGCCGCGGGTGGCGACCATGGCTGCCAGCATCGGTGCCTCCCCCGATTTGTCCGTAAACAGGACACCATCCGTCTCTGCCGACTGCGCCAGAAGCGACGCGTCGAGCTTGCGATCGGTGGGGCCGATCAGCAGACTGCCATCGCCTGCCGATACCCAAAGATCAGCGGCGCTTTTCTTGTTTTGGCTGATCAGCACGGTCTGGCGGACATCGTCCGCCCATGTCCAACTCATATGGGCGCCGAGGACCCCCGCCAGCACCCGGTTGCTGTCGAAAACCGGCATCGCGACATCGACGAAACGGAACGGAGCCTCATCCGGCGATGTGCGCAGCAACTTGTCCAGCAGCTTTGCGTCGTGGACATCTTCGACTGTAGCCCGTGTCAGTCCGCCGACAAACCAGGGACGCTGGGCAACCGAGACACCCTCAAGCATTCCTTTTGTGGCGGCGTGAACGATGCCATCGGGCGTTGCGAAGCCAAGCCAAGCATATTCCGGCAAGCTCTCCTGAAGCTGTTCGAGGATTTTGCGGGTGGCCGTTGCATCGTTCCTCCAGACGGCCTGAAGCGGACCAAGATTGGCGATATTCTGGATTTCCCGATATCGCTCGAACATATGCTGGTCGAGCCGGTCTGCCATGTTTCGGGCCAATGCCTGCAATTGCTGGTTTGCGTTTTCTTCCGCGCTACTTTTCGCAACCATGGCTGCCCCGGCGGCAGCAACGCCGACCGCCGCAATGCAGGTGACAGCGGTAACAAGAGCGACCTGGAGACGGATCGTCATCTTGTTTCGGATGGTGTGAAAGGACCAATTGCTGAAAAACACGCGATGTCTCCTGGATGACAAGGAGACATCGGTACCACTCAAGCGTTATTGTCTGGCTAAACAATAGCCGCAAAAATGTGTTAATGCCCGGCGGACACCACCGCGAGAGCTGGCTTTATATCGGACAGGGGTACGACTATGGACGACGAACGAGGTTATTTCCTTGTTCTTCCTGCCGGTCATTCTCCGCTGGACGAGTGTTTTTTGCAGCATTGCCGACAAGTTCGAACGCCAAGATGCTGCCCCTGATGGTGCAAGCCAGACAGGATGGGGAGGCATCAATGGGTGGTCGATGGCGGCCATCGCCACAGCCGCGAACATGCCGCTGGTACTGGTCTGCATTTTTCTCAAGCGCTATATCGTCAAGGGGCTGACGGCAGGCGCCGTCAAATAACAGGGCTCAAGGAGAACACCATGCTTAAAAACATTCATCCTGCGTTGAACGCCGACGTGCTGCACGCACTGCGCTCCATGGGCCATGGCGACACGCTGGTCGTGTCGGACACCAATTTCCCGAGCGACAGCGTCGCCCGCCGGACGGTCGTCGGCCGGCCGCTTGCCATCTCCAATCTTAGCGCGCCGCAAGCGGTTCGCGCCATTCTTTCGGTGCTGCCGCTTGATACGCCATTGCAGAATTCGGCCGGACGCATGGAAGTTATGGGCGCGCCGGACGACATCCAGCCTGTGCAGCACGAAGTTCAGGCTGAAATCGACCGCGCCGAAGGTAAGTCTTCACCCATGTACGGCATCGAGCGCTTCGCCTTTTACGATCTTGCGAAGAAGGCCTATTGCGTGATTTCCACCGGGGAAACGCGCTTTTACGGGTGCTTCCTCTTCACGAAAGGCGTCATCCCGCCGGCATCGGAGGCGTAAGGTCCAAGATGCGTCTTTCCCGAAGTTGTGGTGACAGCCGACGGCGAGGGCGTTGTCTACGCAGACCGCGACGGAAATGAAATCGTCATCCCCGCCGTGAAGGTTCATGTCGAAAGCGCGCATGGCGCTGGAGACGAATTCATTGGTGTTCTCACTGCAGAAATCGCGTCCGGTAAAACGATGAAATGCGCACTTCGAAACACGAATTCAGCGGCTGCCCACGCGTTGGCACCCCCGAAGCGACCGTCTTGGCTCAGGAGAAGCGGAAGGCGTTCCACTGCCCTCAAGCACGATTCACGCGGTAGATTCCGCATCGCGTGCAAAAACGGTGCTGACGTCGCTGACGGTGGCCACATGAGCATAGGCCGCGCGGCTTGCGTTGACGGCATCCGCATTTAAAATCGCGGCGACGATTGCCTCGTGCTCCTCATACGACCGCAATAGACGCCCGGGAAGCCGGAATTGAGCGCGGCGAAACGGAGCAAGACGGGCGCGGGTTTGCGTCGCCAATTCGAAGACATGGTCATTGTGGGCGCCGCGATAAAGACGGGTATGAAACTCGGTATTGTGTGCGGCGTAATCGTCCTCCGCGCCACGATCGACGAGCCGCGCCGACGCCTTGTGTTCGATTTCCAGCATGCGGCGTTCATCCACCGTCATGCGCTCCGCAGACAGGCGGGCGCAGATGCCCTCTAGCTCCGCCATCGCCTCGAACATCGATGCCAGATGCTGCTGCGTCACAGTGGTGACGACTGCGCTCTTGTTCGGCTCACGCTCGACCAGGCCGATGGCGCAAAGCTGGCCAAGAGCCTCGCGCACCGGCGTGCGGGATACCTCGAAACGCGTGGCCAGCGAAATTTCGTCAAGCCGCTCGCCCGGGCGCATGGCGCCGGTGATGATCAGATCGGCAATCGACCGCACCATTTGTTCGACGGTCGTTCCGGATCGGATGATTTCTTTTTTTCTGGCGCTTTTCACGGACCGAATCTGCTTGGATCAAGAGTGCATACAGATGCAGTGCAGGGTCTGCCTTGTCAACAACACCCCACCACCCCGAATTCTCCTTTATTCGCAGAACGATGCAGCCTAACGTCTAAAATTCACGCATGCTTAAAAATAGATCATAAAACTGAAAAATTGCATACAGTTTACGCGATGCAGTTTCACTCAAAAAATTTATTATTATAAAACAATATGATAAAGAATGGCATGGTCATTGCATACAGTTTACTGCAACCCATTTTAACCCGGCATGATGCCGCGAGGAGCCCGCAATGACCAAACTCCTTCCCATGAACCGCCGCAGCTTCCTTCAGACAACGGCCGCTGGTGCCGCAGCCATCGGTCTTGCGCCTTCGCTCTTTTCGACGCCGGCCGTGGCCCAGGCGGCGCTGACTGTCGGTTTCATCTATGTCGGTCCGAAAGACGACTACGGCTATAATCAGGCCCATGCCGAGGGCGCGGCTGTCATCAAGGCGATCTCAGGTGTCACTGTCGTCGAAGAGGAGAACGTGCCGGAGACCGTCGATGTCCAGAAGACGATGGAATCGATGATCAACCTTGATGGAGCGGGCTTGGTTTTCCCAACCTCCTTTGGCTATTTCGACCCCCATATGCTGGCAATGGCCGAGAAATATCCCGACGTGCAGTTCCGCCATTGCGGCGGCCTCTGGCAGGAGGGCAAGAACCCAATGAACACCGGCTCCTATTTCGGCTATATCGGCCAGGGCCAATATCTGAACGGCATTACCGCCGGTTACGCATCGAAGAGCAAGAAGATCGGCTTCGTCGCCGCCAAGCCGATCCCGCAGGTTCTGCAGAACATCAATTCCTTTCTGCTCGGTGCCCGCTCGGTCGATCCGGCAATCACCTGCCAGGTGATCTTCACCGGCGAATGGTCGCTGGCGGTCAAGGAAGCCGAAGCCACCAATGCGCTGATCGACCAGGGTGCCGATGTCATCACCTGCCATGTCGACAGTCCTAAGGTCGTCGTTGAGACCGCTGCCGGTCGCGGCGCCTTCGTGTGCGGCTACCACGCCAACCAGAGCCCGCTCGCCCCCGAAAAATACCTGACGGGCGCCGAATGGGCCTGGGGCAATGTCTACACGAAATTCGTCACCGAGGCGCAGGCCGGCACGCCGCTCGGCAATTTCGTCCGCGGCGGCCTGAAGGACGGCTTCGTCAAGATGAGCCCGCTTGGACCCGGCGTCTCCGCAGAAGCCCGTACCAAGTTCGACGCAACGCTCGCAGAAATGATGGCGGGCAGCTTCTCGGTCTTCAAGGGACCGATCAAGGACAACAAGGGTGGCGATGCGGTCACCGCCGGCCAGGTTCTTGCCGAGGATGCGATCGAGCTTGAAAGCATGGCCTATCTTGTCGAAGGCGTCGTTGGCTCGACATCCTAAACCGAAGGAAGAGCGTCATGACGATCGAGGCGAACAGTCCAACACTCTCTCCGCTTTCCGCACAAACGGCAAACCTTCGCCCCGTCCTGGAATGGCTGGCACGCAGGGCGGAACCGGTAGCGATCTCGCTTGCGGCAATCCTTGCCGGCCTGGCGCTCTTTTCCATCTTCATCGCGGTGGTCGGCAAATCGCCGATCGACCTCTTCAAGCTGATGTATACCGGCGGCTTCGGCAGCTGGTTTTCCATCCAGAACAGTCTCAGCCGGGCCGCCCCCCTTTTGCTCACAGCACTTTGCGTGGCCCTGCCCGCGCGGCTCGGCCTCGTCATCATAGGGGGTGAAGGTGCAGTCGTGCTCGGCGGCGTGGCCGCTGCCGCTGCCGCTCTGCCGCTGACGGGATCCGTTTCGCCCGTCATCGTTCTTCCGGTGATGGCGATTGCCGGGATGATCATGGGCGGCCTCTGGATCGGCATGACGGGCCTCTTGCGCCATTATCGCGGCGTCAACGAAACCATCGCCTCGCTGCTTCTGGCCTATATCGCCATTGCCCTGATGAACCATTTCATCGAAGGGCCACTGCGCGATCCCGCCAGCCTCAACAAGCCTTCGACCACGCCGCTGCCGGCAGAATACATGCTCGGCAATATTCCCGGCATGGATGTCAACTGGGGACTTGTCATCGGCATACTCGCCTGCATCGTCTCCTGGATCCTGATCGAAGCGACGAGCTTCGGCTTCGCCGCCCGCATCGCCGGCGGCAATGTCCGCGCCGCCCAGATTCAAGGCTTGCCTGTGGGACGGCTGATCGTCGGTTTTACCGCGCTTGCCGGAAGTTTCGCGGGGTTGGCCGGCATGATCGAGGTCGCGGCCGTGCAAGGCAGCGCCAACGCATCGCTGGCCGCCGGCTATGGCTATACCGGCATTCTCGTCGCTTTCCTTGCCCGACATAATCCGTTGGCGATCATTCCCGTCGCCATCCTGCTGGGTGGGATTGATGCCTCGGGTGGCCTGATCCAGCGGCGCATGGGGCTTCCGGATGCAACGGTGCTCGTGCTTCAGGGCACGCTCTTCGTGGTGATCCTGCTTTGCGAGACGTTCTACGGCCGCTTCAAGATCTTCAATCCCGACTTTTGGAAAACACCCGCGCTCAAGGGAGGAACAGTCTGATGGAAGACACCGGCATCGGCCTCTGGGGTGTCCCCCTCGCCATCTTCGCAGGCGCCATCCGCGTCTCGACCCCCTTCATTTTTGTCAGCCTGGGGGAATCGATCACCGAACGTTCCGGGCGCATCAATCTCGGGCTTGAGGGCACGCTGGTCTTCGGCGCGATGACGGCCTATGCCGTCGCCGTCATGACCAACTCGCCCTGGCTCGGGGTTCTCGCCGCCATGGCAGCGGGTGCCGTCTTTGGCCTGATCCACGGCTGGATCTGCAAGTACCCGAAGGTCAACGACATCGCCATCGGCATCGCCATGATGCAGTTCGGCCTCGGCCTCGCTTTCTTCCTCGGCAAGTCCTTCATCCAGCCCGTCGCACCGCGCCTGCCGTCCATCCCTCTCGGTGGATGGTCGGATCTGCCGCAGATCCAGTCGGCGCTGAATATCAACGTCCTGTTCGTCATCGGCGGGCTGCTTGCCGTTGCCCTCTGGTGGGCCTTCAGGAATACGAGGGTCGGGCTGATCCTGCGCGTCGTCGGCGACAGCTCGGATGCCGCCCGCGCCATGGGCCTGAATCCGGATACGGTGCGCCTGCTGGCAACGGCCGTCGGTGGTTCGTTCGCGGCCGTGGGCGGCGCCTATCTCTCGCTTTATTATCCCGGATCGTGGAACGAAGGCATATCGTCCGGTCAGGGCCTGATGGCCGTGGCACTGGTTATCTTCGCCCGATGGAACCCGATCGGCTGTTTCCTTGCCGCCCTGCTTTTCGGCGGTGCCGGCGCGCTTGGCCCGGCGCTTCAGTCGGTGGGCGTGACCCAGGGTTACTACCTGTTTTACGCGGCCCCCTACGTACTGACCCTTGCCATCCTCATCGCCACATCCTCGCCCACCCGCTCGCTTGCAGGCGCTCCCGGCGCGCTGTCGATCACGAAATAGGAGCTTTCGCCATGAATACATTGTCCAGCGCAGCGCTATCAGGTGAAAAACTCAGCTATATCGATGCCGATCCCTATCCATGGCCCTACAACGGTGCGCTGCGCCCGGACAACACTGCCCTAATCATTATCGACATGCAGACGGATTTCTGCGGCAAGGGTGGTTATGTCGATCACATGGGCTACGATCTGTCGCTCGTGCAGGCCCCGATCGAGCCGATCAAAAAGGTGCTTTCGGCGATGCGCGCCAAGGGCTACCATATCATCCACACCCGCGAGGGCCACCGGCCCGATCTCGCCGACCTGCCGGCCAACAAGCGCTGGCGCTCGCAGCGCATCGGCGCCGGCATCGGCGATCCCGGCCCCTGCGGCCGCATCCTGACCCGCGGCGAACCCGGCTGGGACATCATCCCGGAACTCTATCCGATCGAAGGCGAAGTCATCATCGACAAGCCCGGCAAGGGCTCGTTCTGCGCCACCGATCTGGAACTCATCCTCAACCAGAAGCGCATCGAAAACATCATCCTCACCGGCATCACCACCGATGTCTGCGTCTCCACCACCATGCGCGAGGCCAATGACCGCGGCTTCGAATGCCTGATGCTCGAGGATTGCTGCGGCGCCACCGACTACGGCAATCATCTGGCGGCGATCAAGATGGTCAAGATGCAGGGCGGTGTCTTCGGCGCCGTATCCAATTCGGACAGTCTCGTGAGGCAACTGCCATGATCCAGATCCGCGATACGCCGCTTCCGCAGACCGGCAAGGCCGTCGGCATCCAGACCATAGGCATGACCATGCGCTTCGGCTCGTTCACGGCGCTCGACAATGTCTCGATCGACATTCCGGCTGGAAGCTTCCACGCGCTGCTCGGCGAAAACGGCGCCGGCAAATCGACGCTGGTCAAGTGCATCATGGGCTTCTACCACCAGACCTCCGGCTCGCTCTCCGTCGATGGCCGCGAGGTCGCGGTGCAGTCGCCGCGCGATGCGGCAACCTACGGCCTTGGCATGGTCTACCAGCAGTTCACGTTGGTGCCGTCACTGACGGGCGCCGAAAACCTCGTCATCAACCGCACCCATGTGCCGGCCATCATCAACTGGGCGAAGGAACGCAAGGATCTTGCCGCCTTCATGGAGCGCATGCCGTTCAAGATACCGCTCGATCGGCCGGTGAGCGAACTGGCGGCAGGCGAGAAGCAGAAGCTTGAAATCGTCAAACAGCTCTATCTCGGCCGCAGCTTCCTCATCCTCGACGAGCCGACATCGGTTCTGACGCCGGCCGAAGCCGACGAAATGCTCGGCCTCGTGCGGGGGATGACCGAGCGCGGCGAACTGACCGTTTTGATGATCAGCCACAAGTTCCACGAGGTGACGAAATTCACCGATGCGGTGACGGTGCTCGGGCGCGGCAAGATGGCCGGTGGCGGATTGGTCAAGGACCTGACAACCAGGGACATGGCCGCGATGATGATCGGCGACGTCAAGCTTGCCGAACTCGATACAAGGCTGCCGGTCCCTGCAGACGCCAAGCCTATCCTCGTGGTCAGCGACATCAAGGCCCCGGACCGCACGGGCCTGAAGATGATCGATATCGGCAATCTAACCGTCCATGCCGGCGAAATTGTCGGCATCGCCGGCATTTCCGGCAATGGCCAGAAGGAGCTCGCCGAGGTTCTAGCTGGCCAGCGGCCGGCGGATGCCGGCAGCATTACCGTCAAGGGCTCCCTCTACGGCGCCACCCGGCAAGAGACGCGCATCAACAATGTCCGCTTCATTCCCGAGGAGCCGCTGAACAACGCCTGCGCGCCGAAAATGACGGTGACGGAAAACCTCGCCTTCCGCACCTTCGACGTCAAGAAGCAGGGGGGTGATGCGCTGTGGCTCGACATGAAATCGATGCGCAAGCGCGCCGCTTCGCTGATCTCCGATTTCAAGGTGAAGACGGCGTCGCATTCCTCACCCATCGCTTCGCTGTCCGGCGGCAACGTTCAGCGCGCGGTGCTTGCCCGTGAACTGACCGGGGACGTCGATCTCCTGATCGTTTCCAACCCCTGCTTCGGGCTCGACTTCTCGGCTGTCGCCGAAATCCGCGCCCGCATCATGAAGGCACGCAATGCCGGCACCGCCGTTCTGTTGCTTTCGGAAGATCTGGACGAGCTTCTCGAAATGTCCGACCGGATCATGGTGATGTCGGACGGCAAGCTCGTCTACGAGACGCCGGCGTTGGCTGCCGATATCTCGGTGATCGGCGCACACATGGCGGGGCATCATTGATGGCAATGATCAAGGCAGAACCCTTCGCCTTCCCGCTCAAGCGCGATGCCATCGCCCTTATTGTAATCGACATGCAGAGCGATTTCGCCGAACCGGGCGGCTTCGGTGCCAGCCTCGGCAACGATGTCAGCCGGATCACCAAGATCATCCCGGATGTCAAACGCCTGATCGAGGGCTTTCGCAATGCCGGCCTGCCCGTCATCCATACGATGGAATGCCACCGACCCGACCTGTCCGACCTGCCGCCCGCCAAGCGCAACCGCGGTAATCCGAGCTTGAAGATCGGCGACGAAGGTCCGATGGGCCGGGTGCTGATAGCAGGCGAACCGGGAACCGCCATCCTCTCCGAACTCGCGCCGATCGAGGGCGAAGTGGTGATCGAAAAGCCGGGCAAGGGCGCCTTTTACGCGACGCCGCTGGGCGACATCCTCAAAGCGCGCGGCATCGAGCAGCTCGTCTTTGCCGGTGTCACCACCGAAGTCTGCGTGCAGACCACCATGCGGGAAGCCAATGACCGGGGCTATGAATGCCTGCTCGCGGAAGAGGCAACCGAGAGCTATTTTCCTGAATTCAAGGCCGCTGCCATATCCATGATCACGGCCCAGGGCGGGATCGTCGGCTGGGTCGGGTCGGTCGACGACATCATCGAAGGAATAGCCTGATGCCTGAGACAACACGCGAAAGCCTGACCGCCGGCGGCTGGAAAACCTTGCCCTTCGAGCCCTTCCGCGACGAGGTGACGATCCACTGGATCCAGCCCTTTGAAAACGACCAGCCAGGTGTCGCGCTGCTGAAATACGAGGCGGGCGCCTCCGTGCCGCGCCACCGGCATATGGGCCTCGAAACCATCGTCGTGCTGGAAGGCACGCAATCCGACGAGGCCGGGGACTACGGCCCGGGCAGCCTTGTCGTCAACACGGAAGGCTCAGAGCATTCGGTCTGGAGCGACACCGGATGCGTCGTGTTGATCCAGTGGGATCGGCCTGTAAAAATATTGCAAGAGGAACTGGCATGACAGACGCGCCTGCATTCGACATCGGCTCCCTGCACGCGGCCTATGCCGACGGATGGCCGGCTTCGGAGATGATCGAAGCAGTGCTCTCCCGCATCGAGGCGGTGGCCGATCCGGGTATTTTCCTGTATCTGGCGAACGGGCAGGAATTGCTGCAGCAGGTGGCTGACCTCGGCACGTTTGATCCGATAACCAAGCCGCTCTGGGGCATTCCCTTCGCCGTGAAGGACAATATCGATGTGGCCGGCATGCCGACCACCGCCGCCTGCCCGGATTATGCTTATCTTCCCGAAAAGGACGCAACCGTCGTGCGCCTGCTGAAGGAAGCGGGCGCCATCGTCATCGGCAAGACCAATCTCGACCAGTTTGCCACCGGCCTTGTCGGCGTGCGCTCGCCCTATCCGATCCCGCGCAATGCGATCGATGCCACGCTGGTTCCCGGCGGCTCCAGTTCAGGTTCAGCCGTCGCCACGGCCCATGGCATCGTCAGCTTCGCGCTCGGCACGGATACAGCCGGGTCCGGCCGCATCCCCGCCGGCCTCAACAACATCGTCGGGCTGAAACCAAGCGTCGGCGCGCTTTCGACAACGGGCGTCATCCCCGCCTGCCGCACGCTCGATTGCGTCTCGATCTTCGCGCTCACCGCCGACGACGCATGGTCGGTGTTTTCCGTCGCCGCACGCCCGGACCCCTCCGATGCCTATTCGAAATCGATCTTGGCCACCGGTCACGGCCCGCTACCGCCCGTGCTGAAAATCGGTGTGCCCGCGAAACACGACCGGCACTTTTTCGGCGACGAGGCCATGGAAGCGGCTTATGTCGCCAGCCTCGAGATGCTGGCGACCCTTGGTCACACACTCGTCGTAGTCCCCTTCGATGATTTCTATGCGACGGCCAACCTGCTTTACGAAGGGGCCTGGGTGGCCGAACGCTATGCGGCGGTCAAGGATTTCTTCGACAGCAGTGAAGCGTCCTTCCATCCGGTCACGCGGAAAATCTACGGCGGAGCAAAGTCGCTGACCGCTACCGATGCCTTCAACGGACTCTACGCCCTGCAGGCACTGAAACAGAAGGTTGCGCCGCTGATCGCCTCTGTCGATCTGTTCTGCGTGCCCACAGCACCGCGCCACTATACCATGGCGGAACTGGAAGCAGAGCCGATCCGGGAAAACGCGCGGCTCGGGACCTATACAAATTTCGTCAATCTGCTCGATATGTGCGGCATCGCCGTACCGGCCGGCATCCGCAGCGATGGTCTTCCCGCCAGCGTCACCCTGCTGGCCGCATCCGGCAAGGATGGATTGACGGCGGCGCTTGCTGCAACGATCCATAAAGCGAGCGGTCTGACGCTCGGAGCAACCGGCTGGACACAACCGGCGGCACGTCCTTCCGCGGACGTTGATGAGCCCGGAATCGATCTGGTCGTTGTCGGCGCCCATCTCTCCGGGATGCCGCTGAACGGCCAGTTGAAGGCGCTCGACGCCCGCTTTGTGAAAACGGCAACGACCGAGGCTGCATACCGCCTCTTCAGCCTCGCAGGCCAGACGCCGGCAAAACCGGGCCTGATCCGCTGCACGGACGATAAGGGTGCGGCGATCGCGGTCGAAGTGTGGCGGTTGTCGCCCGCAGCCTTCGGGCAGTTTGTCGCCGCGATCCCTGCACCACTCGGCATCGGCACCATCACGCTGAGCGAAGGCCGCCATGCCAAGGGTTTTCTGGTGGAAAGCGTCGGCCTTGAGAACGCAATCGATATTTCAGACTTTGGCGGCTGGCGCGCCTTCGTCGATAGTCTGGCTGCATAGCGCCCGTTCGCCCTTCGGACTTGCGCAATCCTTGGGGGCTCGACCGGTACGGCGGTCCTAAGGCGCATTCCTGAGTGGAAACATGTCTTCCCCGTAATGGTGAAGCCTGGTGTGGTGCCGTCGGCACAGCCACCGAACTGTGAGAGGCTCGTCGTATTGATCATGATGAGCATCGACCGCTTCGGCCCCGCAGACCTCACAAGGTTGTTTTTCCAGTTCACCCGCGTTCACGGCTCGCTGTACTGCAAGGTGAGCATCATATTTGCCCGGATTGGCACGGCGCCAGTTCGCTTGACGAGTATCTGTTTTCAGCATCGCTGCAGCCTGCCCATATATGAACCGAATTATGGTCTGAGATGCTTGTAACACAACAACGCGTCCGTTTTGAAGCGAACAACTTATTTGCATGGCGGTGCTGGATAGTGGGTGCAGGGGCGGCGTGGCATCGCGGCAGAATTCCGGAATTTCACTAGCCTCACCTCCTGGGTTTGCGTAACGGCCTGCCGCGCTGGATTGTCGCTGCTTCTTCAAGGATGAGGGCGTGCATTTCCGCATAGCTGCACTGCAGCAAAGTCTCTTTAAAATGCCGCAAAAACGGCTATCTTGACCTTATCGAAGCGATGCACCTCCTCCCGCAAAGCTTCGGTCTCAGATGCTCCGCTCCTCCTCCCAGGGGCGTCTGTCTGAACAGCAGCACTTCTCCTCATAAGCTGCCTGTTCGGTTCTTTTCGAAAAGCCTGCCGCACCTCCTCCCGCGGCAGGCTTTTTCGTTTTCAGGACCGGGCATAGCAATCAAGTCAAATCCGCCCAACCGACCCGCGGCAACGAACCTCGTAATCGCTGGAAGAAGCCTGCTGACAAGAGTTGCAAGTGATCGTGACCGTGGTCATCGATTTCCGAGGGATCAGCATCTATCAGGGTTTTCTCGAAGCCATCCGAACTTCGAGGGACGAAAAATAGACTTCCAACCGCTGCATATGCGCGTTTTCGGCGATCGCAATGCGGATGCCCTCGCTGCCTGCGTCATAGGGAATATCATTTCCGTCAAGCCGGACGGCGACGACATTGTCTGCCGTGACGTCGGGAAGGTCGAGGAAACCGCTGCCCGCGACCGTCGCAACAGTGCAGGCGAACGATCCGTCGCGGATGTCGATCTGCGAGAAGGTCGTTTGCAGGTCCGTCGTCATCACGATCCGCTCGTTGACTATCATGGAAAGAACGGCGGCCTTCACGGAAATATGCAGTGAGCCCGCCGGAGACAGCATGGGCCCGACCGACACGTCCTGACCCGTATTGCGTACGGTCCATCCCGACCAGGGATCAAAATCCACGATCTCACCCGTTGCCATCAGCGGCAAAAGAGCCGCCCAGATATAGAACGGATCGGTATCTCCCTGATCCATCGCTTCGCCGGTCACGGCATTGTAGTTTTCGGCCGCGATACGATCGTTGTTCCAGGATTTCATGAACAGGTCGTAGCTCTGGCTGGCCAATTGGCTTGCCTCCACCATGAAGCCATAGCGGCGTAGTCCAAGCCAGACCATGTAGTTGACGTTCGGCCAGATACGTCCGCGCCAGTAGACGTTTTCGGCAAAGGCAGGATCGCCGCGCGTCGCATTGGGCAGGACGAAATCGCCGCCGAAGGTTGTCTCGTCGCTCAGGTGCTCAAGCAATCTGGCGGCCTGTTCCGGGGTGGCCGCTCCGCAAACCAGAGGGTAGAAACTGGTGGGCGACAGCGAGCGGACGAACCCGCCATCGCGCTGGCGATTGGCGAAGAGACCGCGGCTCTCATCCCACAATGTCTTGGAAATCAGCGTCCGGCAGCGGTCTGCAATATGGGCAAATTCCTGCGCGTCCGCATGCTTTCCAAAAACCGTCGCCATGTTCGCCAGCATTTCGGCATCAAGCGCGGCCGCGCAGTTCAGTCCGAGATCGAAGGTGGATAATGTGCGGGTGACCGGGTCGTAGATCGCTTCGTCATGGGTCGCTGAATTGTCCATTCCGGTTTCGTTCCGTGCGCCGAAGGCCGTTCCCTTGTAAAGACCCTCGCCGACATCGGAGGTGCCGCAGGACAACAAGCCGAAAGCACCGGGATCGCGGTTTTCCCACCACCAGCGCTGATTGCGGGCCAAGGCGTCATAGCTTGCCGTCAGCAGCGAGCGTTCGCCGGTCCGCTGGTAAAGCTGCCAGGCGACGAGTGCACCGTTCGGGTGCTGGCTTCGGTCCACCCAGGCGTCGTTGGACGTGACGATGCAGGCGATATTGCCTTGCGGCGTGGCGCTGGCCATGGCTGTCGCCATGTTTTCACGCGCCAGGTCAGCATCGAAAACACCCGCCAGAAGGGCCGCAAAAAGCTGGTCATTGTACCAGACCGCGAATTTCCCGAGATTCCAGATACGGGTGACAGCGGTATAGGGCCGCGCATTGGTGTCGTCCCAGATGGTGTTCCATGCCACCACGTCCCGCACCGCATCGAGCGACCCTTCGAACAGACCCGTCTGCGCATCGGGTATCTGCGCCGGCATATGTTCAGCAAGGTTGGCCCGCGCCTTTGCGATCGCGAGGACCGCACTATCGGCGACAGCCGCGGCATAGGCGCCCTTGCGCATCATTTCGAGATTGAAGCGGAGCGCGATGACAGGCGCCGTGTTGCTCCGGGTGGCCGTATAGAAATATCCGTTCTCCTCGAAATCGGCGCGCAATGCCTCGATGGTGTCGTGACCCGTCACATGGACCGGGGCCTGCGCCGTAACGACAGCGACGAACCGGGCGCCGATCTTCAGGAGTGTGGTATTGTTGCCGCTGTCATGGATGCCGATCTCGCCGCCGTCGGACGAGATCGCCAGCGTCAACCAGAACCGCAATCCCCACTCTGCAGATACCGTTCCCTCCCAGTTTCCGCAAACCGCGAACGGGTCTGTCTTCCTCGTGGAGAAGGCGACGGTCGTACCGGTGTGATCCGTCTCGAGTTCGATCAGCGAGCCGTCGATGGCGTGGCGCCCCAGCCGGACGGGATTGCGCCGCGGCTCGATTGCCGATGTCGTCCTGCTGCGCGTGGAATACAGCACCGGCGTGATCCGCACGCCGAGCGGCAGGAAAACCATCTCGGCCGGCCGATCCGACCAGCTGTTCCAGGCGCGCATCAGGGGGATTGTCGAATGTCTTGGCATGTTCTGATATCCGGTCAGTTTGAAAGCGGGACGAGGGTCGGCACGGCGGTCAATCCGCTTTTATCGGGCGTGTCGCCAAGATAGGGCGTGTTGCAGTAATAACGGTTTGCCGCCGTGTTGGCGACGCGAAGCTCCAGCAAATGCATGCCGAGGCTTAATGTACCGAGAGCAAAGCGGTAGGGCCGCCATGCCCGGCGGCCGATCTGGCGGCCATCAAGCAATGCCGTGACGGCCGTGTGGACCTCCGGCAATTCCAGAACCCATTCGGTTTGCGTCGTGATCGTCATCTGGCACCGGTAAATGCCGATCCCGGAAAAGTCGGCGAACCCCTGTGTTTCCCAGCCGGCGTCCACTGAAATCGATTGGAAGTCGGCATCATCTCCAGGACAAAAGGTCCAGCCGCCGGCAAGGCAGATCGCTTCCGCAGTATTTGGGATGGGCGCATTCTGTATGGCTCCATGAGCCGCCATGGTCCCCAAAGCCTCGCGCACCCGGATACACCGAACCTCCTGCGGCTGGAGCAAAACCAGCGACTGCTCAAGCGTGCCCTGCGAATGGATGGCTCCATCCGCCGGCGACCATTCCTCGTACTCGAAGGCAGGGCCATACGAGATTTCGACCTCAAGATCGTTCGATCCGTCATTGAACAGCACAAGGCGCCACCAGCCGTCCGCTTCATATCCGATCCACCGCCATGGCTTGCCGCCTGAGCGGCTCTCGATCCGCGGGCCGCGGAATGGAAGGGAGGACACGAGAGTGGCAATTGCCAGGCTTTCCGGATGCCCTTCGATATGCGTGGAAACGTCAGGGAACGTCACCGGCGCATCGCTGTCTGAGATGACAGACAAGCGTTCACCGGATGACCAGATCGCGCCGCCGGCCGCCTTGAAAGCCTCAAGTGCCCGTATGGTGCCCGCTGTTTCCAGAACCGTCACGGACGGCAGTACGACGGCGTCAAAAGCCAGCCCCGATGCCATGAGTTTCCCGTCGTCGATCGTTGCTCCTGCGAGATCGGCCTCGCTCACGAACATGAAATCGCATCCCTGCGCGAGAAGATGTTCGCACCATGCACCGATATGTGTGGCGTGGCCGTGGCGCGGGCCTTCCGCAAAGGCGGTATAGAGCGGGTAGAGAATGGCAACCGGCGTGCGGGGTTTGGCCGGTTCGATAAATACGGAAATCCGGGCGGTCTCGGCTGCGAAGAGGTCGTGATAGCTCCACCAGGGCTCGAAATTGATGCCCGGCGCAAAATCGAAACGTGGGTTGACGAACGGCGTCGGGTCATTGTCGTGACCGTCTGTCTGATAGACGCCGTGCCAGATGAACTGCCGCATGCCGAGGCAAAGGAGACGGATCGCCTGGGCGCGGGCCGTCTCCAGCGTCAACTCCCATTGGCCGGCAGCGCGCAGGGATGTTCGCTCGGCGGTGGCATAGGTTTCGACCATGCACCGGCTGCGCCCATTCGAGCGGGCAACGGAATCGCCGAGTTTCGGCGCGAGCTGAGCGCCGAAATTGTTCGAATCCACCGCCGTCTCATGTCTGAATGCGTCGATCCCGAAGAAATCGACAGCCGGTGCGACGCGCGGATCAATGCTGGTAAAACCGCCATTCAGCGACCATGAAGCGATATGCGGCAGGATTTCGTGCCCTGTCAGGGCGATACCGGTCGTGTCGGACCACCGTCGCAGTGTGCCGAAAAAGGCATCGTTCATCAAAGCCGAATATCCGGCGTAAAACTGCGCCCTCAGTCGCAGCGTGTCGTGCCCGACATCGTGCAGCAGCGCCAGAAGGACTTTCGCAAAAGATGCATCGGTTCGTCGCGTTGTTGTTTCCCGCAGCGGCGGGGCGAAAAGCAGGCTGTTGCCGGGATCGCCCGAAATCTGGTCCCAACGATAGAATCCCGCCGCCGGCTGATCGTAGAAAACGAAGCCGACAGGCTCCGGCAGCAACCCGTCCAATGCCTTGACAAGCGGATCCAGCCCGACCTCTATGAAACGCTCGGCGGCCTCCGGCAGAAGATAATTGATCAGGCGGGATGTCGAGGACCGGGCGCTGATGAAGACTGTAAGGGTCTGGTCGTCCTCGATCCGGCCGTCGAAGGCATAGGTGCAGGACACGGCATCGCTTGTGATGACGGCGGTTCGCGCCGTCACATCTGATATCGCGTCCAGGCTGTCGATGCCCGAGCGTGAGTGCAAGAGAGCTGCCTCAACCGTCCATTCGCACCATTCGACCCGGCCTCCCTCATATTGCCACCCGAGAATATCCGGCCCCATGGTCTCGACAAAAGGCGGGTGGATGCCGCTGATCGAGCCTTGAGCTGCCGGTGCTGACGACCAGAACAGGTGGCGTTCGCGCAACGCGTCGCGCCCCGAGACCGTGCGCCCGCCGGCATGACCGGCGATCCAGTTATAGTCGTCATAGATGCCGAGCTTCAGTCCAAGTTCACCGGCGATAAGGGCGGCGACGCGATAGGCGGCGAGATAAAGGGTCGAGAGATAGTCTGCGCGCGGCAGGGAGAGACGCGCCTGAATGAGGATCGTCCCGATGCCTTTATCCCTGAAGTCGGTCAGTTGGGCACGGCAGACATCTTCTGTCGGGATGGAATGCCAGAACCAGTAGGCAGAGGGACGAAAGGCAACCGTCGGGTTTTGGAAGAGCGCCCGGTCTCCTACCCTTGTGTCGGTCACGAGCACCAAGTTTTTCGCTCCATCAGTGGTTCACCGCTGTCACGCGCCGCATGGCGCTCGTCGTTTCCGTCCAAGCCGGTTTGTCCGGTGCAAAACGGGCCCTCAGATAGGTTGCGAGGTCCTTGATCTGACCTTCGTTCAATGTCGCGTTGAACGCGGGCATGGACATGACTTCCGCAGCCTCGCGCCCGGTGGTTTCGGCAAGGATCGCCGGAGCATCGACGCCGTTGAGGATGACCTGCAGAATATTGTCTGGCGTATCGGCATGCAGATTGCTGTTGAGCGCCAGCGACGGCAGGATCGTATTGCCGGTGTGACAGGTCGCACATGCTCCGTTGAAGATCCGTTCGCCCTTCGGCGACGCGCGCGCAGCGGTGGATTTGGCCATCTCGCTCGCGGCAATGGCTGCCTGGCTCTGCGTGGCTGCGACGGCGGGTTCCGTGCCGCCGTTCAGGCTTGCGAGATAGGTTGCCATTGCCCGGATGTCTGTGTCCGGAAGAGGCTGCATGACGTCTATGACCTGCGCCATCGGCCCGGCTGCGCTGCCGTGGTCACGCGAATGTCCTGTGCGCAGATAATCGTAGAAGGCGTCTGCTGTCCAGCCGACGGGTCCTTTGGCAAAGGCGTTGAGTGCCGGCGCCTCCCAGCCATCGGCGAAGCCTCCGGACAAGCGAGCATCGCCGGTCTTTTCCGCTCCCAGAAGATTGCGTTCCGTATGGCAGGCCGAACAGTGGCCAAGGGTTTCGACGAGATATGCGCCGCGGTTCCACTGCGCGTCGCGCGTCTCAACGTAGCGGAATGGCTCGGCCTTCAGGAACAGGGCATTCCAGCCAGCCATCATGGATCGAATGCTGTAGGGAAATTTGAGCTTGGTTTCCGGCGGCCTTTCGGCGATCGGGGCCTGCGTCATCATATAGGCGTAGAGCGCCTGGAGGTCTGCGTCCTCGGCACCCGCAAACGACGTATAGGGATGGGCAGGATAGAGATGATGGCCGTCGCGGCTCACACCCTCGCGCATTGCGCGCTCGAAAGCAGGATAAGACCAGGCACCGATGCCGCTTTCTGCATCGGGCGTGATGTTGGTGGCATAAACAACGCCGAAGGGCGTGTCGAAAGGCCGTCCGCCAGCGAATGGGGCACCGTTGGGGCCGGCATGGCAGACATTACAGGCACCGGCTGCAGCGGCCAGGCGTCCACGCTCGATCGTCGCGGCGCTGTAGACGTTGGTGTCCGGCGTCGGGATCGTGCCGATCGCAGGGCGCCATGGCGAGGCCATCGTCACGATGCCGGAAAGCGCAGCGACGGCGCCTGCGGTGGACAGGCCGATATTGCGCCATCTGCGTTTCTTCGCCGGTGCGACGGGTGAAACCTCGTCTTTCTCGCCGTTCAAAGCGGCCAGCACGCGTTCCGGCGTCAGCGGCAGTTCGCGAAAACGGATGCCGGTCGCGTCATAGACGGCATTGGCAATGGCCGATGCGCTCGGCACGGATGCGGACTCGCCGACGCCGAGCGGCGGCTCGTCCTGCCGGGGGATCATCAGCACATCGATATCGGGGACTTCGGGGAAGGTAATGAGCGAATATCCGCCCCATTCCTTCGACGTGACTGCTGTTGAGGAGAACTCCACTTTCTCCTTGAGCACCCGGCTGGTGGACTGGATCACATTGCCGTGGATCTGGTGACGGACACCGTCGGGATTGATCATCATCCCGGAATCCTGGGCGCAGGTCACCTTCGTGACCGCCACTTCGCCGGTCTTGGTGTTGACGGCCACATCCGCGACCCATGCAGCCCATGCCGCGGCCTTGCCGGGGAAGGGGCCATGAATATAGACGGCATAGGCAAATCCGCGCCCGTAAAGAAGATCGCCTTCGCCGCCAAGCGTGCCCCATGTGGTATGCGGCACCCAGTTTGCCCGCTCGGCCAGCGCCTTGACCAGATCGACCGCGCGTGGATCCTGCAGATAGCGCAGCCGGTATTCGATCGGATCGACACCCGCAGCGGCTGCCAGTTCGTCCACATAGCATTCATGGGCAAAGGTGTTGGGCATGGCCGAAACACCGCGAAACCAGGATGCGCGTGCGATCGGCGGCATGTCGTGCACAGTGACGCGAAGATTGCCATAGGCATAGGGCGGAATCGCGGTGCGGTCGCCCATCTGCAGCACGTCCGAGACCGGCGGCACCTTGCCGGTCAGGATCAGGGGCAGGGTTGGAGCGAGATTGGAAGGATAGCGCGTTTCGAAATCATAGGCGGAAGGACCGCCCTCCAGATCGAGGCCGCCGCGCACGTCCATGATCTGGGCCGCCCCCTTGGGCTCCCAGGCATGTTCCTGCTCGCGGCTCAGCTGCACCCGAACCGGGGCCTTGACCGCGCGCGACAGGAGGGCTGCATCGGCAGTGACGTCGTCGGCGCAGTTGCGACCGTAGCATCCTGCAGCTTCCAGACGTTCGACGAGGATCATCTCCTCCGGCATATCCAGAAGCAGTGCGAGATCGCGGCGCATCGGGAAGGGATTTTGCGTGCCGGACCACACGGTCAGGCCATTGTCGCGATAGTCTGCCACGGCGCAGGACGGCCCGATCGATCCGTGCATCTGGTAGGGCCAGACATAGGTGCGGTTCATCGCCTTGGCGCTGCCGGCCAGCGCCATATCGACATTGCCGCGATCGGCAAGCTTGCGCGGGGTCGCGGGATTGGCGCGCAGGGCGGCTTCCGGTGCATTGAGGTCGGGGCGTTCCTGCGCTGCACGCCAGACCACCTTAAGCGTCTTTGCCGCTTCGATGGCGATTTCCTCACGCATCGCGACGACCCCGACGAAATCGCCGATAGCGACCACGCCGACCAGCCCGTCAATGTCGGCAACGGAGGTTTCATCCACGGAAATCAGGCTATTGCCGACATACTCGCCGTGATCGAAGCCGGCATAGGGCGGGCGCACGACACGGCCGTGCAGCATGCCGGGTACGCGCACGTCGTGCACATAGGTCCACCGCCCCGTCGCCTTAGCCGGAATATCGACGCGCGGACGCGACGAGCCGACAATCGTATAGGCAGATGCCGGTTTGAGTTCGGCACCGGTGTCGATCGACAGGCGCACATGCTCGCCGGCGACGAGATCGGCAAAGCTCAGGCTCCAGTTTTCCCGGGACCCGGCGCGAATGATCCCTTCATCCAGGATAAGGTTTTCAAGTGGCGTTCCGGTCCGCATGGAAGCTTTGGCAAGCAGGTGACGGCGAGCGGTCGCCGCGGCATAACGGAGGGGAACGGCGGTGATCTGAATGGTTTCGCTGGCAATGGTCGCGCCCTGGTTGGGGGCGGCCGAGGTCGCCCCAAGCACCATGTCGACCTGCTCGAACGGGACATTGAGTTCTTCCGCGACGATCTGCGCCAGCGACGTGCGAATGCCCGTCCCCAGATCGACATGACCGTTGAAAGCGATGACACGTCCATTGGCGCCAATGGCGATATAAAGCTCGGCAGTATCGCCCAGTTCGACATCGGAAACGATGAGGAGCGTATCGGCGGCGGCCATGTAGGCCGATTTGGGCGTTTCGCGGTGCAGGGTCATGGCGAAACCTCCGTCGTGCCGTCCGTCATTGAAGTGGGTGCCTGCTCCGCTTTGGCATAGGCAACGGCGCGCCGCGCGGCGGCTAGTATTTCGAGATGCGTTCCGCACCGGCAGAGATGGTGTCGCAGAGCCTCGCGAATATCGCTCTCGTCAGGATCGGCATTGCGCTTCAGAAGTCCGACCGTGGCGATGATCATGCCATTGAGGCAATAGCCGCACTGCGCCGCCGCTTCTTCGATGAAAGCCCGTTGCACCGGATGCAACTCTCCGGCCACCGCCAGCCCTTCGAGCGTGGTGATGCGCCGTGTGCCGATCGCGCCCAGCGGTACGGTACAGGACCGCACCGAGCGGCCATCGACCAGAACGGCGCAGGCGCCGCATTCCCCCAGGCCACAACCATATTTCGGGCTATTCAGGGAAAGGTCGTTGCGCAGAATATAGAGGAGGGGTGTTTCCGGCTTTGCGTCAACGTGCCAGAGGGCGTCGTTTACATTCAATGAAACGGAAACGGGCGACGTCAAGGCAGGTGCTCCCGCCCCGCACCGGCGGTCAAGCCAAAGCCTGTTGCTATCGGGCGGATCGCTATGCGGCGGGGCCTGTCGCGGTGCCCGTTCATCATAACGATGCGACTGTCACCGACATTGCGCATCTGCTGTCCCTTATTATTGTATAAAAAGTGTATACGCTTCATATGGTAAGCTGGCAAGCCAAAATTTTCCGTTGCAAACAGCCGGAAACCCGGTAGTCTTTAGGGAAATAAATGCGAGCCCGATAAATCAAACGTGGTACGCTTGCTATTTAAAGTGTATACGCTTTAATATTCGGCATGCATTCATTTGTGAAACAACACGTCGAGAGACGGCTAGAAGGGTCACCATGTCCAGGGAAAAAGAAAATATAGCGATTATCGGTGCCGGCCTCGGCGGTGCCGTAGCGGGTGCCCTGCTTCAGCACGCCGGCTTCGACGTGAATGTCTATGAGCAGGCGCCAAGCTTCTCCCGCCTCGGCGCGGGCATTCACATGGGCCCGAATGTCCTGAAGATTTTCGAGCGTATCGGGGTCGATAGGAAAGTCATCGATATCAGCAGCACGCCGACCCATTGGTTTAGTCGCGACGGCATCACCGGCGACTACCGCTCGCGAATTCCGCTCGAGGGGTATGGGGCAACCTATTGCACGGTTCATCGCGGCGATCTGCAGGCGATCCAGTGCGATGCGCTTCAGCCGGGCACGCTGCATTTCGGCAAGAAGCTGGCCCGCGTCGACGATAGCGGTACCGATGTGCTGATCGAGTTTGAAGACGGCACATCGGTTCGCGCAGACATCGTTATCGGCGCCGACGGCATCAACTCCCGTGTGCGGGAGACATTGCTGGGCGAGGAAAAGCCGAATTACAGCGGCTGGGTCGGCCATCGCGCGCTGATTTCAGGCGACAAGCTGAAGAAATACGACCTCACCTTTGAAGATTGCGTCAAATGGTGGGGACCGGACCGTCACATGATGGTCTACTACACCACGGCACGGCGTGACGAATATTATTACGTCACGGGCGTTCCGCATCCGGCCTGGGAGTTCGACTCGGCGTTTGTCGACAGCAGCCGCGAGGAGATGGCGTCGGCCTTCGAAGGGTATCACCCGATCATTCAGGCGCTGATCGAAAGCACCGACACGGTGACCAAGTGGCCGCTGTTCAATCGCAACCCGCTGCCTCTGTGGAGCAAGGGCCGTTTGGTACTGCTCGGCGATGCCTGCCACCCGATGAAACCACATATGGCTCAAGGGGCGGCCATGGCCATCGAAGACGCGGCCATGCTCACCCGCTGCCTGCAGGAAACCGGCATCAGTGATTTCAATACGGCCTTCAAGCTTTACGAAGCCAATCGCCGTGATCGCGCGACGCGCGTGCAGACGGTTTCCAATGCCAATACATTCCTGCTGAACCAGGAAGATCCGTCCTGGGTCTATGGCTACGATATCTATGCCGAGCCGCTGAAGAGCGAGAATGCAGCATGAGCGGGCAGGCGCTTTACGGAGCGAATGTTTTTGCGAATGGCATCCGTCAACACTATCTGCGCTATGGCGGCAAAGGCCCGTCCGTCATCCTAATCCCGGGGATTACGAGCCCGGCAATCACCTGGGGCTTCGTCGCCGAGCGGTTGGCCGAACGATATGACGTTTATGTGCTCGACGTGCGCGGACGCGGCCTGTCCTCCACCGGTCCCGACCTCGATTACGGTCTCGACGCCATGGCGGAGGACGTCGTCGGTTTATCGTCGGCGCTGGGACTGTCCGAACCTGCACTGCTGGGCCACTCGATGGGGGCCCGTGTTGCCATCCGTGCGGCGGTATCCGCTCCGTCGGCATTTTCGCGTCTGGCACTGATTGATCCACCCGTCTCCGGCCCTGGTCGCCGGGCATATCCGAGCAAGCTGCCGTGGTATGTCGACAGCATTCGGCTCGCGCTGAAGGGTATCGACGCGCAAGGCATGAAGGCATTCTGCCCGACCTGGACAGATGAACAACTCACGCTGCGCGCCGAATGGCTGCATACCTGCTTTGAGCCCGCAATCGTCACCGCCTTCGAAGATTTTCACAATGACGATATCTTTCCGGATCTGCCGAAGCTCAAGCAACCCGCTCTTTTGATGGTGGCGGGCCGCGGCGGCGTGATCGAGCCGGTGGACGAGGACGAAGCACGCTCGCTCTATCCGGCACTGGAGATCGTCCGGGTGCCCAACGCCGGACACATGATTCCCTGGGACGATTTCGACGGGTTTTTTGCGGCCCTTGGAGACTTTCTCTCCCGTTGACCGGCAGCGGCGGATCAAGCGATCCGCCGCTGTTTCTTTTTGCCATTGTTCGTAAAGCAGAGGATGTCGTCCGTGCAGACATATTACCGTATCGGTCAGATCGTACCCAGTTCCAATACCACCATGGAGACGGAAATCCCGGCCATGCTGACGGCGCGGCAGGCGATCCGCCCGGAACGCTTCACCTTCCATTCCAGCCGCATGCGCATGAAAAAGGTCGTCAAGGAAGAACTGGCCGCCATGGACGCTGAATCCGACCGCTGCGCGATCGAACTGTCGGACGCCCGCGTCGATGTGCTGGGTTACGCCTGCCTGGTTGCGATCATGGCCATGGGGCTTGGTTATCACCGCCAGTCGGAAAAGCGCCTGACCGGTCGCACGATCGACGAAGGTACGAACATCCCGGTCGTTACAAGCGCAGGGGCGCTGATCGAGGGGCTCAAGGTGATGAAGGCAAAGAAGATCGCGGTCGTCGCGCCCTACATGAAGCCGCTCACCGAACTCGTCGTTGACTATATCCGTGAAGAAGGCTTTGAGGTCGTGGATTGGCGCGCGTTGGAAATTCCAGACAATCTCGACGTCGCGCGCCACGATCCCGATAATCTTCCCGCCATCGTTCAGACGCTTGATTTGACCGATGTCGATGTCATCGTGCTGTCGGCCTGCGTGCAGATGCCGTCCTTGCCGGTCATTGCCAAGGTTGAGGCCATGACCGGCAAGCCGGTGATCACGGCCGCGGCGGCGACGACCTATTGCATGTTGAAATCGCTCGGTCTGGAAGCCGTCGCGCCCGGTGCCGGCGCGCTTCTGTCCGGGGCCTACTGAGAGGGAACGATCGTGACAAGCGCTGAAGCGAATTATCAGGGCGTCTGGGGCAACCGGATTGGGTTTGGGAAAAGCCCGGCTCTTCTCGTCATCGATTTTCTCAAAGCCTACACGGTCGAAGGCGCGCCGCTGTACGCGCCTGGTGTCGTCGAGGCCGTGGCCAACACGCCGGAATTGATCGCCGCCGCCCGGGCGTCGGGCGTGCCGGTCATTCACACGCGCATTCTCTATCTCGCGGAAAACTGTGCCGATGGCGGCATGTGGGTGAAGAAGTCGCCTGTCATGAAGGCGATGGTCGAGGGCAATGTGCTTGCCGAGTTCTGCGATGAAGTTCAGCCAGAAAAGGGCGAACTGGTCATCGTCAAGCAATATGCCAGCGCCTTTTTCGGCACCAGCCTTGCCTCGCATCTGCACGCGCAAGGTATCGACACGGTGATCATGGCGGGCTGCTCGACCAGCGGCTGCATCCGGGCCAGTGCCGTCGACGCGGTTCAATACGGCTTCCGGGCCATCGTGGTGCGCGACTGCGTCGGCGACCGCCATCCCGATCCGCACAATGCCAACCTCTTCGACATCGACAGCAAATATGGCGATGTCGTCCCAAGGGAGGACGCGATCGCCGAAATCGCCAAGGTCAAGTCCGACTGTCCATAAGACTGTACGAAGCGCTTAAGTCTTCAAGCAATAAAGGGAACGAGCATGGATCAATTCAGCTTCACGGAAATCTGCCTGCATCAGTTGAAGATGTCGGGTGTCCACGAGGGCGAAAAGCTCATCGTCCTGACCCAGGGCAACGAGCGCCTCGATTACGCCGATGCCTTCATGGCGGCCGGCATGCGGCTTGGCGCCAAAATGTATCACATGCGCCTGCCGCCGGTCCCACCGGCCGGTGCATGGGCGGTCGGCCAGACAGGTCTCGCGGCCATGCCGGAAGCGGTCGAGGCCCTGAAGGCTGCCGACATGCTGATCGATTGCATTTTCCTGCTCTTCAGCCCCGAGCAGATGGCAATCCAGGCGTCCGGCACGCGCATTCTCACCGCCGTGGAACCGCCGGAACTTCTCGCCCGCATGTTGCCGACGAAGGAACTGCGCGAACGCGTCGAATTTGCCGGCGATCTCCTGTCCAAGGCGAAGGTGATGCGGATCACCTCTGAGCACGGCACGGATGTCACCTACAAGCTCAACACCTATCCCGCAATTACCGAATATGCCTGCACCGACGAGCCGGGCCGTTGGGACCATTGGCCGTCCGGCTTCGTGTTCACCGGTGGTGACGATGACGGCGTCGATGGGACGATCGTCGTGGCCCCCGGCGATATTCTGCTGCCGCAGAATATCTACGTGCGCGACCCGATCATCTACACGATCGAAAACGGCTGGATCACCGATATCAGAGGCGGCCTCGACGCCGAACTGGTCAAGTCCTACATGGACGGTTTCAACGATCCACGCGGCATGGGCATGAGCCATGTCGGCTGGGGCCTCAACCAGAACGCCAAGTGGCATCGCATGGTGCCCGGCGAATTCCCCGGCGGCATGGGCATGGAGGCCCGTTCCTTCTATGGCAACGTGATGTTCTCCACCGGTCCGAACAATGAGTTGGGCGGTCCGAACGACACGGCATGCCATCTCGATATCCCGATGCGCAATTGCTCGCTGTTCCTTGATGACGAACCGATGGTTCTGAACGGAGACATCGCCGTCAAGGAAATGCAGTACAACTTCAAGTGATGATAATTCGGATCCGCTTCGCGCAGAAGAGCGAAGCGGATTCGCTCCAGGCTTCGCCTTGACGGCGCAACCCGGCTCGGTATTTCCGGCACCCGGACTTACCGAATACAATTTGCACAGATATCGACGGGCCGTCGCCACAATGACTGACAACGATAAAAACCCTGTCCCGCCAGCACCGATGGCATTCGGCGGTTACCATGTCACCGAGCAGGTGGGTCATCTGTTGCGAAAAGCCTATCAGCGGCACCTCGCCATCTTCCAGAGCAACGCCAGCGATCCCGATCTCACATCAGTGCAGTTCGTAACCCTTTGCGCCCTGCATGACCTTGGCCCCAGTTCGCAGGTCGAACTCGTCAAGGCCACTTCGGTCGATCAGGCTACGATCCGCGGCATCGTGGAAAGACTGAAGGCGCGTGGCCTGATCGATCTTTCCAGAGACGAAGCTGACGGCCGCAAGGTCGTGATCTCGCTTCTGCCCAAGGGTGAGGCGGTGCTGGAGCAGATGTATCCGCAAGGCCATCTCATCAGTGAAAAGACCATGCAACGCCTCAACCCGGCTGAACGGGTGGCGCTGCTGTTCCTTCTGCGAAAGATCGCGGAAGAGGACGAGCAAGACAGTTGAGAGTGGGACGGCATGTTGGAGCCGCCGGAGTATTTTTGAAAATCCATCCGCGGTTACAGCCGGCTGGTTCAGGTTCAAATCAGTTAGCGCTCGACAATTCTCCTCGTAGCAGATAAAAAATATCATCATAGATTGATTATTTATGGCGATAATCTTCAGAGGTTGACGATGGGCGCGCGCAAGGCATGTGCAAACGATATCGATTTCATCGCGTCGGCCTACGCATCGGCGTTTGCCTTCAACCGGGCGCGAACGGTCGACTATATCGACCGGACGGGTCTGGACAGCTTCTACCTCATCGAGCTTGATGGCTTGCCGGCAGCCGTTTTTGCATTGATCGAGACAGGTCACTGGTTTGCCGGCAAGGTCGTACCGGCATGCAATATTGCCCATGTTGCAATCAGCCCGGAATATCGCGGCACCGGCCTCGCATCAACGATCCTCGACGTTGCCGCTGCAGCGGCGACGGATCGTGGTGCCGTGGTTGCAAGTCTCTTTGCATCCACGCGACCGCTCTATCGGCGCTTCGGGTTCGAACTGGCAGGATCGGAGATCATCTATGAAGCCGATACGTCCGAGCTTTACAAGATAAAGGACAAATTCCAGTGCCGTCGCGCTGTTGGCGACGACATCGTCTCTGCGATTGCGCCGATCTACGGCAAGCAATGCCTCGCGGAGGCTGGCGTCCTGGCGCGCGGTCCGGCGCACTGGAATGTCTTGCTTCAGGCGGCAGGGAATGAAAATTCCACCTTCATTTTCGAAAAGGACGGCGAGGATGTCGGCTATATCGTGCTCGACACCGGCAATCCGGAATGCCTTGTCCTGCGCGACTGGGCTGCCCTTTCCGGCGCGAGCGCCCGACAGATGCTCAAGTTCCTCGGAACGTTCTCGACGGTCTATCCGCATGTCCGCTGGCATGGCGCGCCGCAGGATGCCTTGGTTTTTGCCATGCCGGACAAGGGTTGGCGGCTCGTTCATCAGGAGGAATTCCTGATGCGTGTCCTCTCGCCGCAAAAGGCCCTGGTCGCGCGAGGTTACGAATGCGCACCGGCAAACCTCAGGCTCGATATCATCGGCGACCGAAAGATCCACGCCTTGCTGCTCTCCGTGCAAGATGGCATTGCGACTTGCGAGGATGTCGCCAAAGGGACGCCGGACATAACCATTGGGCTTGCACAGTTCGCGACCCTATTTTCCGGGTTTCGCTCTGCGCGTTTTCTGGCGAAAGCGGGCTGGATTAACGGCGATTCTACAGCGATAAGACGATGTGACGATATTTTCTCCGGCCCGGCTCCCTGGGTCGGGGAGCATTTCTAAGGAACAGGCCTTTGGATCCGGCAGTACATATGGCGCTGATCGCCAGTATCCGTTCGCGCGCGCCGAACATGACGCAAGCCTTGCAGCGCGTCGCACACTACGCCCTCGAAGATCCCCAGGCCGTGCTTTACAAGAGCATTACGGAACTTGCCGACGACGCCCGCTCTTCGGAAGCCAGCGTCATGCGCTTCTGCCGCGATCTCGGCTTCACCGGGTTCCAGAATTTCAAGCTGGCGCTCGCCCAGGAACTGGCGACACAGCAGCAGTCCAATGCACCCGCCTCGAACGGCGATCCGGTGCGGGACCTGATCGAAACGGCAAGAATGGCGCTCGACGAAACGGAGCGACTTCTTGATCGGCGTAACATCGAGACGGTCGCCGCCGAACTGCTCAAGGCCCGGCATATCGAGATCTTCGGCGTGGCTGCTTCGGCGATCACGGCGCAATATCTCGAATACAAGCTGGCGCGGCTGGGGCTCCAATCGCACATTGCCCGCGATGCGCATCTGGCCACCATGGCAGCGGCGACATCGAGTTCTTCCGACGTCTATTTTCTCGTCTCCAGTTCTGGCTCGACGATAGACACGGTCAAGATCGCGGAAGTGGCGCATGCGCGCGGTGCCAAGGTGGTCTGTATCACCAATCGTGTCAAAAGCCCGCTTGCGGCCGCATGTGATTTCGTTCTGCTCGCCTCATGGCCGGAAACGCCGCTCACGGGCGGGGCGTTTCCCTCCAAGATCAGCCAGTTGCTGATCGTCGATGCGCTCGGCTCCTACATCACCAAGGCGGCACCGGAGCGTCTCGACACCATCCGCGACACAGCGCAAAGCGTCACCGACCGCAGTATCTGAAGCCACAGCGATCAGAAAACGCCCTGTCGGATGTCCGAAATCAAGTTTGACGGAAATTTTCATTTAAAAAAATATCTTGACGAATAATATCATTGATCTTAATCTCGCCTCAACAAAAGAAGCGGGAACTGATCGTGCCGAATATCCTTGAAGACCTTCGCGGAAGTTTGGTCGTGTCCTGTCAGGCCGCGGACGACAGCCCGTTGCAGCCGACAGAGCATATAGTTGCGCTTGCCCGCGCAGCCGTTCTGGGTGGTGCGAGTGCTGTGCGGATCGAGGGTGTGCGCAACGTCGCTGCGGTCCGGAAGGCAGTCGATGTTCCGGTGATCGGCATCACCAAGGTTGCCCAATCCGGTTACGAGATCTACATCACACCGACACTCGACGATGTCGAACGGCTTTGCCGGGCGGGAGCCGACGTTATCGCTTTCGATGCGACGGTTCGCCCGCGGCCACACAGTGTTTTGGCGCTGGTCGATGCTATCCACAAGGCGGGCCGCATAGCCATGGCTGATATCAGCACTGCTGCTGAAGCCGCGGATGCGGTGGCTGCCGGGGCGGATTTTGCCGGCACGACGCTATCGGGCTACACGCCATATTCACCGCAGGACGCAGCGCCCGATTTCCCGCTCATGCGGCAGCTTTGCAGCGCCGGTCTTCCGTTTGTCGCGGAAGGCCGCATCTGGGAACCTTCCGATGCCCGGCTTGCCATAGAATGTGGTGCAGCGTTCGTTGTCGTCGGCTCCGCCATTACGCGACCCGACATGATCACACGCCGATTTGCCGATGCTGTCGCCGGTGCGCGGCAGGTGCCCGAATATCGTGGAGAAAAAAGATGACCAAAAAATTCCGCGTCGCAGTAATCGGAGCCGGTTTCATGGGCTCGATGCACGCTTCGATTTTTGCACATGAACCACGCGCCGACTTGGTCGCCGTGGTCGACCGCGATATTGCGCGCGCGATGGCTCTTGCCGGCGAACTCGGTGCAAACGTCAAGGCCTATGCGTCGCATGTCGAACTGTTGGCCGCCGAGGACCTGGATCTCGTCAGCATTTGCACGCCGGATCATCTGCATCTCGAGCCGGCGCTCGCCATTGCCGGGAAAGGCATCAACCTTTTCGTCGAAAAGCCGATAGCCTCGACCATGGAAGATGCGGCGAAGATTGTTGAGGCCTGCAAGACGGCGGGCGTCAAGCTTGGGATTGGCTATCTCCTGCGCTTCGACCCCCGCTACTACAAGGCGCGCGAACTGATCACGACGGGCAGGATCGGAAAGCCGATCCACATTTACGCCCGCCGCAACAGTGCCCGCACCGAAGGTCCGGCGCGCTATGGCGGCACCCTGCCGCTGGCGCTGCATGTGACGGTGCACGATGTCGATATGGTCCTGTGGATGCTGGAGGGGCAGACGCCGGTCTCTGTCTACGCGCAGCAGACCGATATCCTCCTCGGCGATCTCGGCACCCAGGACACGATCGCGGCCGTGGTCCGCTTTTCCGGCGGCACGGTCGTCACGTTCGAGAGCGCCTGGTCGCTGCCAGGCGGCGCGCGCCACATGATCGATGCGCGCATGGAACTGATCGGCACCGAGGGCTCGTTCGAGGTCCAGTGCGGCGATAGCGGCCTTTATTTTGCCGACAATCACACCTCACGCGAAATCGATACCCAGCACTGGCCAATCATCGAAAACCGCGTCGGCGGTGACCTCAAGCTGCAGCTTGCCAGCGTTCTGGAATGGCTCGACGGCGGTCCCTCGCAGGTGGCGAGCGGCGAGGAGGCGATCCGCTCGCTGGAATTGACGCGCGCTCTCATCCGTTCGGCTGAAAGTGGCGAGGTGGAGAGACTCTAGGCCGCAAACAATCACGCATTCAACGCAACTCATGGACAATCAAAAAAGGGGAATGACATGAAAAGACGCCACCTGCTTGCACTGACATTTGTACTCGCCGCCTCGACGGCTCTGCCCGCCATGGCCCAGGATCAACCCTATGCCGGGACACGCATCGCCGTGCTGATGGAAGGTCATCCGACAACCGATGGCATCCAGGCTCTGCTGCCGGAATTCACCAAGGAAACCGGCATCGAGGTCGAACTCGAAGTCATTCCGGAATCCGACATCACCGCCAAGATGCTGCTCGAATTCTCGTCCGGCTCCGGCCGCTATGACGTGGTTCAGAACAACATCATCTATATTCCCGGCTTCGTTCAGGCTGGCTATATCGATCCGATCGACGATCTTGCAACCAAGCTGCCGAAATATCTCGACCGCGCCGATTTCGTTCCCGGTTACCTCAACACCAACATCATCGACAACAAGCTCTACGGCCTTCCGGTCTACGGCGAGAGCACCTTCCTGATGTATCGCAAGGACCTTTTCGAACAGTACGGCATCGCTCCGCCGAAAACCTTCGACGAGGTCGTGGCCGCAGCCAAGGCCATCAAGGAAAAATCGAACGGCGAGATTGCCGGCATCACCATGCGCGGCGCGCAGGGTATCCAGAACGTCTATGTCTGGGCCGGATGGCTCTGGGGTTATGGCGGCGAATTCCTGACGAGTGACGGCAAGTCGGCGCTTGGCACGCCGGAGGCCGCCGCCTCGCTTGATGCCTTCGCCAAGGTGCTGCGCGACTATGGTCCGGTCGGTGCCGCCAATTTCGGCTGGGAGGAAAACCATGTCCTGTTCCAGCAGGGCAAGGCCGGCATGACCATGGACGCAACGGTGAACGGCGCCTTCAACGAGGATCCGTCGGTATCGTCCGTCGTCGGCAAGGTCGGCTACGTTCCGGTTCCCAAGCAGACCGATACGCTCAAGGGCGGTTCGTCCTCGCTCGCCGTTCACAGCCTCTACATCACGTCCGCCTCTGCCAACAAGGAAGCGGCATGGCTCTTTTCCTCCTGGGCAACGGCCAAGGAGCAGCAGATCAAGTCGTTCAGCCTTGCTCCCAATTCCGGCGTGACCTCGCAGGCTGCATTGAATTCCGATGAGTTCAACAAGCGCTACGGTGCATTCAAGGAGGCAATGCTGGCCTCGATCAACCAGGGCAATCCGCAGTATCTGCCGACGGTGACGGCGGCAAACGAGATCATCAACAATGCCGGCATCGCTGTCTCCAAGGCGCTTGCCGGAACCGCGTCCGCAAAGGATGCGCTCGCGGAGGCCAATGCTGCCAACGATGCCGCTCTCGCCCGCTAAAGAAACAGTGCCACGTCCGATCTGCTCGGGCGTGGCCAAATTGCGGGGATCGTCATGCCCAGGGATGCAACGAAACTTTTCTATCAGCCGGTCATCGTCTTTTTCGGCGTCGTCTCGGTGATTATCACGATCTATGTGGTGTGGCTGACTTTGCACAATATCAGCCTGCTGCGTCCCGGACGGGAACAGTTCATCGGGCTCGACAACTATGTGCGGCTTCTGCTCGATACCCGTGGTCTCAATGCGCTCTGGCGCACCGTGTTGTTCACGACCATCGCCACCGCGATCGAACTCGCCCTTGGACTTGGCATTGCCTTGCTGCTTGATCGTGAATTTCACGGTAAGAAGATTGCGCGGGCGATCATGCTGGTACCGATCGTCATGACCCCGATCGTCGTCGGGCTGACATGGCGCTTCATGTTCGATCCCTCGAGCGGCATGGCAAACTATCTTCTGTCGCTCGTTCACCTCGGTCCGGTGGACTGGCTTGGCAATCCCGGCATTGCCCTGTTTTCGGTGATGATCGCCGACATCTGGCAATGGACGCCATTCGTCGTGCTGCTGACGATGGCGTCGCTGGAATCGCTGCCCGGCGATCCGCAAAACGCCGCGCGCGTCGATGGTGCTCGAGAATGGCAGGTGCTCTGGCACATCACGCTGCCGGCCCTGCACCGCGCGCTTCTGGTCGTCGCCCTCATCCGGGCCATCGACAGCATCAAGACATTCGACATCTTCTACATCATGACCCGCGGCGGTCCGGCGCTGTCGACCGAAACGCTCAATCTCTACGGCTATATCTCCGCCTTCACCAATTTCGACATTTCCTATGCGCTGACAATCGCCATGGTTCTGACCATCTTCACCAATGTCGCCCTGCTCTTGCTCTACAACCTGGCCTTCAAGGCTCAAGCCCGAGGAGCCGTCTGATGCGCAAGCTGATTTTCTACGTCGCCATAGTGGCCCTGCTCGTCATAGTGCTCTTTCCCCTCTACTGGGTCGCTGTCACGTCGATCAAGACGACCAAGGATGCGTTTGCCATTCCGCCCGTGTGGTTCTTCGAGCCGACCTGGGAAAACTACCAGCGCGTTCTCAACAACGGCGTGTTCATCCGCGCCTTCCTCAACAGCGTGCTCATCTCGTTTTCGGCCAGCGTCATTTCGGTCGCCATCGGCGCGCTTGCTGCCTACGGCCTTGTGGCGCAGGACGAACCCGTGCGTCGCAAGAACGAGAAATTTGTACTCAGCCTGCGCATTGCACCGCCGCTGATCTTCATCATTCCGGCCTATTTTCTCGCAGCTCAACTGAAGTTGCTCAACAATCACTGGGTCATCATCGCGGTCTACGCCTTCATCAACGTACCATTCGCCATCTCGCTTCTCATCACCTTCTTCGAAGACATTCCGAAGGAGTTGCGCGATGCCGCAAAGGTGGATGGTGCACGCGAACTGACGATCTTCTGGAACGTGTTCCTGCCGGTCGCCAAGGGCGGCATCGTCGCGACACTGATCCTGTGCGTCCTGTTCACCTGGAACGAATTCTTCATCGCCCTCGTCCTCACCGGACGGGATACCCAGACATTGCCCGTCAGCATCACATCGTTCCTGACGTTCCAGGGCGTGCAATGGGGGCCGCTGACGGCCGCCGCGACGCTCGTCATGCTGCCGATGCTCGTTCTCGGCATGCTTGTTCAAGGACAGGTCGTGCGCGGCATGTCGCTCGGGAGTATCAAAGGATGACCGGCATGACCATCGCCAAGACACAGTCGCTTTCCTTGCGGAACATCACCAAGTCCTATGGACCCATCCCCGTATTAAAAGGGATCGACGTCGAGGTGTTGGAAGGCGAGTTCGTCGTGCTTCTGGGGCCGTCAGGCTGCGGGAAGTCGACCCTTCTTCATGCCATCGCCGGGCTGCATCCGATCGATGCCGGCGAGATCGTCATCGAAGGCCGCGCCGTAACCGACATCCCCACCCGGGAACGCGATGTCGCCATGGTGTTCCAGTCCTACGCGCTCTATCCGAACATGACGGTGGCGCAGAACATCGGTTTCCCATTGCGCATGCGCAAACTCCCGCGCGAGATGATCTCGCAAAAGGTCGCCGAAGTCGCACGTCTGTTGCAGATCGAGCCACTGCTCGAGCGCAAACCGCGCGAACTGTCGGGTGGTCAGCGCCAGCGCGTGGCGATCGGGCGGGCGCTGGTCCGCGATCCGAAGATATTTCTCTTCGACGAACCGCTCTCCAATCTCGATGCGACCCTGCGCGTCGAAACCCGGGCCGAGATCAAACGCCTGCACGAGCGCATCGGCAAGACCATGGTCTATGTCACGCATGATCAGATCGAGGCCATGACCCTTGCAACCCGGATCGTCGTCATGAACAAGGGTGACATCCAGCAGATCGGCACGCCTTATGAGATCTATCACAAGCCTGCCAACACATTCGTTGCCCGTTTTGTCGGCTCTCCAGCCATGCAGTTCATCCACGGCCGATTGATACAGGAGGGGGCGAGCGCCGGTTTCAGCGATGGCAAGGACTGGAAACTCGCATTGCCATTTCCCGGCCTTGCTCATGAGAGGACGGGCGAGGTCATTCTCGGGGTGCGGCCTGAGCATATCAAGCTCGTGGCCGCCGGGCAGGATGGCCACGACGCTTTGGTGGACATGGTCGAATCGACGGGGCCCGAAGATAACGTGACGCTGTCCATCAACGGTCAGAAGGCGACGGCCCGGCTGGAAACCGGCAGTACGCAGGCGGGTCAGATCGTCAAGGTCCAGATCGCCACCGACAAGGTTTCGCTCTTCGACGCCGCCACCGGAATACGCCTGAACTGAACGGAAAGCGCCATGAACATCATCATCAAAAACTCGGCGGAAGAGGCTTCTGCCGCCGTTGCAGAGATCCTGTTGCGCCAAGTGGAAACCAAGCCCGACAGTGTGCTTGGCCTTCCCACCGGAGCAACACCGCTGGGTGTCTATGCGCGCCTGCGCCAGGAGTTTTCAAAGGGCCGGGGCCGCTACAAGGACGTCACGACGTTCAATCTGGATGAATATCTTGGCCTCTCGAGCGAGCATCCGTCTTCCTATGCGTTCTACATGCGGGAAACCCTGTTTCGTCACGCGGACTTCAAGTCTGAGCGAACGCATATCCCAGATGGATTGGCAACGGATGCTGAAGCGGAAGCCGAACGCTACGAATCCTTGATCAGCACCCATGGCGGCATCGATCTCATGGTCCTGGGCCTCGGGCGCAATGCCCATATCGGCTTCAACGAGCCGGGATCGCCGCACACGTCGCGAACCCGGCGGGTGGCTCTGGCGTCATCGACGCTGGACGCCAATGCGCGCTATTTCCAGCCGGGCTCCAGCCAGCCGACCCATGCGATCACCATGGGCATCGGCACGATCCTGGAGAGCCGGGCAATCGTCGTCTTGGCGACCGGCAGGGAAAAAGCCGACGCGATCGCTGCAAGCGTCAACGGCCCCGTGACGGACGCAGTTCCCGGTTCGGCGCTTAACCGGCATGCGGATGCGACCATCGTTCTCGACAGGCAAGCCGCGCAGGCGCTCGGGGCTGTACAATTACTGGAGCTGGGCGTTTGAAACGGGAAGATATCGCCAACGGCCTGATCGTCTCATGCCAGCCTGTCCCTCACGGCCCAATGGACGCGCCGGAATTTGTCGCGGCCTTTGCCCGCGCGGCGGTCAATGCCGGGGCATCCGCATTGCGCATAGAGTCGATCGCCTACGTCAAGGCCGTTCGCGCCGTCGTCTCGGTCCCGATCATAGGCATCGTCAAGCGGGATCTCGCAGACAGCCCGGTTCGCATAACGCCGTTTGTTTCGGATGCGGAGGGCCTTTGCGAAGCGGGCGCCGATATCGTTGCATTCGATGCCACGGACCGTGCCCGGCCGGAGACTGTCGAGACGCTTGTCGCAGCTGTAAAACGGCGCGGTAAACTTACCATGGCCGACTGCGCCTCGATCGAGGATGCAGAGCGCGCTCTCGGCGCCGGCGTCGATTTTGTCGGCACCACGCTCTCCGGCTACGTCACCGGACAGGCGCCGACCGATCCTGATACCGAACTTGTCGCATCTCTGCGCCGTTTGACGCCCTTCGTCGTCGCGGAAGGCCGCATCAGGACGCCGCAGCAGGCGCAGCAGGCGGTGAGGGCAGGGGCTTATGCGGTCGTCATCGGCTCCGCAATCACCCGTACCGAGCATGTGACAGCCTGGTTTCGCGAGGCTCTGGAAAGCGCTTACGGACCATCCCCGTCGCAAAAGCCGGTGCTTGCCATCGATATCGGCGGCACGAAAACAATGGCCGCGCTGGTTCAGGGCAGCGAAATCCTCTCCGAGGTCTCTATTGCGACCGAGCGGGCACAGGGACCGGATGCCTGGCTCGCCGCGGCGCGCGCGGCTGCCGAACAATGGAATCGCGCCTATGACGGTATCGGCCTTGCAGTAACCGGCTTCATCCGTGACGGCCGATGGTCGGCGATGAATCCCGAGACGCTCGGAATCCCGGAGGATTACCCACTGGTCGATAGGGCGACGGATCTCTTCGGTATGCACGCTTTTGCCATCAACGACGCTCAGGCGGCGGCGTGGGGGGAATATCGGTTCGGCGCAGGGCGCGGTGGCGACCTGGTCTTCCTCACCGTGTCAACCGGCGTCGGCGGCGGAATTGTGATCAATGGCCGACCGCTGGCAGGCCTTGCCGGTCACTTCGGGCTCACGCGCGGCGTGGCCGGCGGCGCGCCGAGCCTCGAGGACGAGGCCTCCGGCCGCTGGATGCACGCTGAAGCCGCGCGCCGAGGTCATCCCGGTCTGCAGGCTTTTGACATTTTCAAGCATGCACGCGCATCAGAAGGCTGGGCGGAAGGGATTGTCTCCCAATCCGCTGGCCGGATTGCGAGGCTATGCCGCGATATCCAACTTATCCTGGATCCGCAGGATATCGTCATCGGAGGCGGTGTCGGACTTGCGGAGGGATATCTCGACCTCGTCGCCGGCATGGTGCCGGGCGACGGCGGCCTGGTGAAACCGAACATCGTGCGCGCCAAACTTGGTGGCAAAGCCGGTGTTGTCGGCGTAGCCGATCTTGTGCGGCAGCGAACCGGTCACCGGCTTTAGGCCATGGCTCAAACAATCAGGTGCCCGCCTCACTACGCGGGAACCACGCGGCATAAAGGGCAGGCAGGAAGAGCAGTCTCCCTTCGTCAGTCCGAACTCTGATCTTTTCCGGAGGAAATTCGCAGTGGCAGGTCACACTGTAAACGCGCTGCGGAATGCCTCCAGGGCCGCGATTGGATCACCTTTTGCGAAGGCTTCCAATCCCACAGGACCGCGATAGCCCATATCGAACAGCGCACGCGCAATGCCCGGATAGTTTATTTCGCCGGTGCCCGGTTCACAACGCCCCGGCACGTCGGCGACCTGTACTTCTCCGATCCACGGCAGGCAGGCTTTGCAGGTCTCGATCAGATTCCCTTCACCGATCTGCACATGATAGAGGTCCAGGTTGAGCCGCAGGCGCGGGTGGTTGACGCTGGAGACCAGCGCCAGCGTGTCCTCTGCGCGCCCGAAAGGCGTGCCGGGATGATCGACCGGCAGGTTGAGATTTTCCAGCGTGAAGACCACGCCTTCCTCCTCAGCCATGTCGGCGATGCGGGAGAGCGTGTCCCGCGCCTTCAGCCACATGCGGCCCGTCACCACCTCGCTCGGGCGAACGGGAAGCCCGCCTTCGCCGAGGCCTGTCCCATGCAGATTGAGCCGGGCGACACCGAGCCGCTTGCCGACCTGTGCCGTCTCGCGCGCCGAGCGCAGCAGTTCGTTGGCACCATCGTCATCGGCCAGCCGGCCTGTGAGATAGCCATTCATGATCGAGAAGGTCGCTCCCGATCTTTCAAGCGCAGCCAGATCGTGTTCCGGCCAGTTCCACAGGCCAACCTCGAAGCCAAGGTCCTTGAGCTGCGCACAGCGCCACTCGATCGGTTTGTCTCGCCAGATCATTTCGGCGCAGGCGGCAAGCGTAAAAGGTTGTTCCATTGTCTTCACCGAGTTCAAAAGAGGATTAGCGCATCAGGTGCTCGACCGGTGGCGCGGCGACGAAACGCCATTTGCGCAAAGGGCCGGCCATGACGTTGAGGTAATACATCTCGAAACCATGCGGCGCACCGCAAGGGTGGTGGCCGCGCGGCACGCAGACGACATCGCCGTCATGCACCGCCATGGTCTCGTTCAGTTGCAGGTCATCGGTATAGACCCGTTGAATGCCGAACCCGTCGGCCGGGTTCAGGCGATGATAATAGGTTTCTTCCAGGTAGGTGATGCGCGGAAAGTCGTCCTCGTCGTGGCGATGGCTCGGATAACTCGACCAGTTCCCCGCCGGCGTGAAAACCTCCGTCACCAGAAGACTGTCGCAGTAATCCTCGTTTTCCATGGCGATATTGTTGATATAGCGGGTGTTGCTGCCCTCGCCGCGCTGCGTCAGCGTGATGCCATCCGGCCCGATCCGCCGCGCGTCATGGCCTTGTCTGCCCGGTGCCGAGCAGACGGCGATCACGCAATCGGTTTCCGCAGCGGCCTTCCAGGTGCTGCCATTCGGCAGGTATAGGCAATGCGGTGGCGTTTTCTCGAAGACGCTCATGCGCTCGCCGAGAACGCCCCAGTTGCGCCCGTCTGCCTCGAACGCCGCTTTTCCCTCGACCATCACGAGAATGACTTCACGGTCGCCGGTCGCTTCGCCGACGGTCTCGCCGGCTCTCAAACGATAGAGCGAAAAACCGACATGGCGCCAGCCGGCGAGGGCCGGCGTGATCTCGTGGACCTTGCCATGATTGCCGAAGGGACGATGGAGAAGCCTGGGCATGATGAACTCCTGCTGTTCTCTCAGACGAGACCGACCGTGGCGGCGGCGGCCTTCAACGTCTTGAGGCCGAGCGACTGGTACTGGAAGGGATTGCGAACGGCGGGATCCTGCTCGGCCTCGATGACGATCCAGCCCTCGTAACCCGCGTCTTTGAGGATTTTCAACAGCGGTTCGAACTCCACCCCGCCTTCGTCGTCTCCCGGTACGGTGAACACGCCGGCACGAACGCCGTCCATGAAACTCAGCCCCTCGTCGCGCACACGCTGCATCACATCCGGGCGAACGTTCTTGGCATGGAAATGGCTGACACGATCGACATGGCGGGACAATACCGACGTCGGATCACGGCCGTTGCCGCCGAAATAGCAGTGGCCGGCATCGAACAGCAGCCGGGTCTTAGGCCCGGTTGCCGCCATGAAGGCATCGATCTCTTCCGGCGTCTCGACCACGGTGCCCATGTGGTGGTGGTAGACGAGCGCGATGCCCTGCGAGGCGGTGAAGGCGGCAAGTTCCTCGATCCTGGCACCGAAGTCTTTCATCTCCTCCGCCGACAGGATAGGGCTTTCGGAAAGCGGCACTTGCAATCCCTGGACGCTGTTGGAGGTTTCACAAGCGATGCAGACAATGCAGCCATTGTGTTTCAGCTTGTCGAGATGGTGCTGGATCGCGTGTTTCTCGTCATCGACCGACTGCGTCAGGAGGTTGAGCGAATACCAGCCGGAGACGAAGGCGAGGCCATAGGACCCGAGCAGGTCCTTCAATGCCTGCGGATCGTCCGGCCAGCGATGCCCGTTTTCGATGCCGTCGAAACCGATCCCGCTGGCCTCGCGCAAAATCTGCTCGGTCGGGATGTCGGCGCCGAGGCTCTGGTCGTCGTCATTGGCCCAGGCGATGGGGTTGGTGCCGAAGCGGATCATGTCATGCCCTCTAGTTTACGGTTCGTTGCTTGGCGGCACCTTCGAGGTAGCGCGCATAAGCCTGTTTCAATGTGTCGGTGGTGCCGACCTCCGGCACGGCAACGTCCCACCAGTGACCGGCATCGCCGAATCCGGGCCCGTCGGCCGGATCGGTGTCGATGACGATGACGGTCGGGATATCGCGGGCGCGGGCAGCGACGATCTGGGCTTCGAGGTCGGGAATGTCCTTCGCCTTGACCGCTACCGCCCCCATGGAGCCTGCATGGGCGACGAAATCAATCTCGGGCTGCTGCTCGACGTTGCAATCCCTGTAGAGATTGTTGAACGGTTCACCGCCGGTGCCCTGCTGCAGCCGGTTTATGCAGCCGTAACCCCGGTTGTCCGTCAAAACGACCGTGAACGGCACTTTGCGCATGACGGCGGTGGCCAGTTCCGAATTGGCCATCATGTAGGAACCGTCGCCGACGAAGCAGATCACCTCCCGCTCCGGCCGCGCCAGTTTCAGGCCCATGGCGCCGGCAATTTCGTAGCCCATGCAGGAAAAGCCGTACTCCATGTGATAACCGCCCTGGCTTGGCTGCCAAAGCAGCTTCAGGGCGCCCGGCATGGTGCCAGCCGCGCACATGGCGATGGCGTTTTCGCCTGTGGCACGCTGCACCGCGCCGATCACCTGCGCGTCGTTCGGCAGGCCGGATTGCGAAGGGGCTGCACAATGACGATCGACGGCGGAAAGCCATTGACTGCGGGATCCGGTGTCCGGCTCGGGCGCGCGATAGTGAGCGAGTTTTTCGCCGAGCGCGACTAGCGCCACCCGGGCATCGGCGACGAGGCCGATGGCACCGTGTTTGTCGGCATCATAGGCCTGTGCGTTGATCGACACCAGCCGCCGGCCCTCAGCCTCGAACAGCGACCACGATCCCGTCGTGAAATCCTGAAAGCGCGTACCGACGCCGATGACGAGATCGGCCTTGCGGGCCAGCGTGTTGGCTGCGGCCGAACCATCGACGCCGGCGGCGCCGAAATTCATGGGGTGGGACTGGGCCAGCGCCGACTTTCCAGCCTGCGTTTCGATGACCGGGATTCCATGACGGGTGGCGAAATCGGCGAGATCCTGTTCGGCCCCGCTGTAGATCACACCGCCACCGGCGACGATGACCGGGGTCTTCGCCGCATGGATGAGTTTGGCGACCTCTTCGAGATCGTGCCTGTCCGGCTCCGGCCGGCGGATGCGCCAGACCTTCGGCTCGAAAAAGTCTTCGGGCCAGTCATAAGCCTCGGCCTGCACGTCCTGACAGAAGGACAAGGTCACCGGCCCGCAATTCGCCGGATCTGTCATGACCCGAAGCGCCCGCGGCAGCGCCGTCAGAAGTTGCTCGGGTCGCGTGATACGATCGAAATAGCGGCTGACAGGGCGGAAGCAGTCGTTGGCGGAGACGGTGCCGTCGTCGAAGTCCTCGACCTGCTGCAGCACCGGATCGGGACGGCGGTTGGCGAACACGTCTCCGGGGATGAGCAATACCGGCAACCGGTTGACATGGGCAAGAGCTGCCGCCGTCACCATGTTGGTGGCGCCCGGCCCGATCGAAGAGGAAACAGCCTGAATGCGCCGCCTTTTCATCGCCTTGGCATAGGCGATCGCCGCATGCGCCATGGTCTGCTCGTTCTGGCCGCGCCAGGTCGGCAGGCCGTTGCCGGCCTTCTGCAGGGCTTCCCCAAGACCGGCGACATTGCCGTGGCCGAAAATTGCCCAGATGCCATCGACGAAGCGTTCGCCGTCTTCGGTCATCTGCGCCGACAGCCATTTCACCATCGCCTGCGCCGCCGTCAGTCGTACCGCGCTCATGCTGCCTGCTCCCTTGCTTTCGTGCGTGCCGCGTCCCAGATGCTGCACAGGCGTGCGTACCGCTTCGCCATCTCTTCGACGGCGTCGGCATCTGTGACATCGCCCGCAAACCACTGCCGCGCGACGTCGCCGAAAATCGTACGTCCGACGGCAAAGCCTTTGACGAGATCAAAGCGTGCCGCGACGTCGAAGCTTGCCGACAGCTCTGCCTCCGGTGCATCCAGCCCCAGCACGACGATGCCGCGCGTGTGACGGTCCCGCGCCTCGATTGCGTCAATGGCATTGGCCCAGCCGGCTGCCGTCTTCATCGGTTCCAGTTTCCACCAGTCGGGATAGACGCCGGCTGCATAGAATTGTTCGATCAGTGTCGCGGCCGTGTGGTCATCGATGGCGCCGACCTTGGAGGGAATGATCTCAAGCAGGAATTCCAGCCGATTGCGCCGCGCTGCTTGGAACAGCCGCTTGACTGTCGTCTCCTGCTCGGCAAGGGTCGCTGCATCGTCGTCGGGGTGGCAGAAACACAAGACCTTGACGACATCCTCGCGCGCCCATTCGGACAGTGTCCCGCAGTCGAGTCCGAGTTCCGGCTCCAGCGTCAGCGGACGCGACCCCGGCCACTCGGCGGGGCGGCCGATCCACAAACCCGATCCGGAGGCGCGATGCAGGGCAGACCGGCCGATACGATTGTCGCAGAGAATGCCATAGCCCGGATTTCCGGCCTGAACACGAAGCGCCGCCTCTAGGCACAGTTCCTTGAACGCCGCACCTTTCTGCAGGGTGTAACCGGTCATCTGCTCCAGTTGCACGCGGTGATCGAAGGCAAACACCCGCATCGTCGACCAGTCGCCATCGACGCGCGTGCGGCGCGTTGTCGACCAGTGCATCTGTTCGAGGTCCGGGTCGTTGCGCAGATCGGGCCGCACGACACCGCGCTTGAGAAAGAATTGCAGCTCCTCGAAGCTCGGATAGGCCGGGGTGCAGCCGTGCCGGCTGACGGCGAAGGCGCCACAGGCGTTGGCGAACTTGAGCGAGATCGGCCAGTCCTCGCCGGTCATCCAGCCACGCAGCAGGCCAGAGAAGAAGCCGTCGCCGGCACCGAGAACATTGAACACCTCGATCGGGAACCCCTGACCGGTCTGTCCGTCTTCGAGACTGGCGGGGATAGCCGCTTCGAAGGCGACGGCGCCGAGCGGACCACGCTTGCACACCAGTGTCGCGCCACTGACTGCGCGCACCGCCCGTAACGCGTCCAGCGTGTCGGTCGAGCCGCCGGCGATGTAGAATTCTTCTTCCGTGCCGACGATCAGGTCGAACAGATGCAGGCTCGTCTTCAGCCTGGCCGTAACCTTCGCGCTTTCGACGAACCGGCTTTCGCCATCGCCATGACCGGCAACGCCCCAGAGGTTCGGACGGTAGTCGATGTCGAGCGCGGTGCGCAGGCCGTGTTTGCGCGCAAGGGTCAGCGCCTTGAGGACGGCGGCTTCGGTGCGGGTGTTGCTGAGATGGGTGCCGGTGACGACCACGGCACGCGCCGAGGCGATGAAGGCCTCGTCGATATCGTCTTCGCTCAGCGCCATGTCGGCGCAATTCTCGCGGTAGAAGATCAATGGAAACTGCGTGTCGTCGCGGATACCAAGGATCACGAGCGCCGTCAGCCGCTCAGGGTCGATCTTGACGCCTTGCGTCGAAACGCCCTCGCGGGCCAGCTGCTCGAGAATGAAGCGGCCCATATGCTCGTCGCCGACCCGGCTGATCAAAGCCGTCTTCAGCCCGAGCCGCGCGCTGCCGCAGGCGATGTTTGTGGGCGAGCCGCCGATATATTTCTCAAAGGATCCCATATCCTCCAGACGACCGCCGACCTGTGCGCCGTAAAGATCGACGCCGGCACGTCCGATGGTGATGACATCAAGCTTTTTCATAATGCATCCTGCCTTTCGATGCGGATGACGGCGCCGTTGGAGGCCGCAATGGCGTGAATGATCTTTTCGATATTCAACCCCTGTGCAAAATCAGGACCGACATTCGGGCTGCCGGCAATGGCGGCAAGCAGGTCACGCGCCTCGATGACCTTCTGTTCGTTGAAACCGAAATTATGTCCCGGCGCCGGACAAAAGGCCGCAAAATCCGGCTGATCCGGCCCGGTCAGGTGACGGACGAACCCGGCGTCGCCGGCCCTGTGAACCCACAGCTCGTTCATGTTTTCCTGATCGAACACGATTGTGCCGTCCTGCCCGTGCACTTCCCATTGTAGCCGGCATTTGCGGCCGCGCGCTACGCGCGATGTCGCAAACGAGCCTTGGGCACCCGAGACAAAACGCAGCAGCGCGAGCGCGCTGTCTTCGTTCTCGACTGGCTTTCGCCCGTCGGGAGAAGGACGCATCGGAACAGCGACCTGCGTCTGGGCGACCACTTCGGCCACCGGCCCCATCAGCGCCAGCATATGGCTCACGAGGTGGCAGCCGAGATCGCCGAGCGCGCCAAGTCCGCCACCTTCGTGAGTCATCCGCCACGACCACGGGAGGAGCGGGTCGGCGGAATAATCCTCGTCATACACGCCGCGGAAGGCAAGCGGCTTGCCGATCACGCCTTCGCCGATCAGCTTGCTTGCCGCCTGGAAAGCGGGGCTTCTCAAATAGTTGTAGCCGAGCATGGTCGCCTGGCCGGGATGTTCTTTTGCCGTTGCCGCCATCGCCTCGGCATCGGCAAGCGTAAGCGCCATTGGCTTTTCGAGCCAGACATGTTTGCCGGCCTTGAGCGCCGCTTCCGCAATCGGCCGGTGCATGCCGTTGGGCGCAGTGATCGAGACGACGTCAACCTTCGGATCGGCCACCGCCTGTTCCCAATGCGCTGTCGCGCGGGCAAAGCCGAACTGGCGCGCAAAACGATCCGCGCTCTCCGGCGTGGCATCCGAAAGGATTTCGAGGCGATGATGTGCGCCGCCGAAAACGGCGGCAACATTGCGCCAGGCCATGGCGTGGCATTTGCCCATGAAGCCAGTGCCGATCAGCGCAATACCCAGCGGACGTTCTGGTAGGGTTGAAGAGCGTACCACTGGAAACCTCAGACCGTTCCGCCGAGAGAGCCTTCGAGGGAGGCCATTTCCTGGCCACCGGCCATCATGTCCTGCAGCTGTGCTGCCGTGATGTCTCCGCGTGTCGCCGTACCGAGCGTCTGGCCGCGATTGAGCACGGTAAAGCGGTCTCCGACCGCCATCGCATGCCGGACATTGTGCGAGATGAACACCACGCCGATGCCCTGCTCGCGCACACGCTTGATAGTGGCCAGCACGTTGGCGGTCTGCCGCACCCCGAGTGCCGACGTCGGCTCGTCGAGGATCAGGACCTTGGCGCCGAAATAGACGGCACGGGCGATAGCCACCGTCTGGCGCTCGCCACCCGAGAGCGTGCCAACCGCCTGGTCCGGCGCGCGAAGGTTGATACCCATCTTGCGCATTTCCGCCATGGTAACTTCGTTGGCATGATCGATATCGAAGCGCTTGAACAGGCCGCGTCCCTTGGTCGGCTCGCGGCCCATGAAAAAATTGCGCGTCACCGACATCAGCGGGATCATGGCGAGATCCTGGAAGACGGTGGCGATGCCCGCTTCCATCGCATCGCGCGGGCTGCCGAAGGAAAGCGGCTTGCCCTCGAAGGTGATGGACCCTTCGGTGGGTTTGTGTACGCCCGACATGGTCTTGATAAAGGTCGACTTGCCGGCGCCATTGTCGCCGAGCAGGCAATGGCATTCGCCGGCTCTAAGGTCAAAGGTCACACCGTTGAGCGCAATGACGTTACCATAGTGCTTCTTGATGTTTTCCATGTGGATGATTGGTACGGACATGGTCAACGCTCCCCGGTCACACGTCGGCGAATGACGTTGTTGAAGATGACGGCGAGCAGCAGCATAGCGCCAAGGAAGACTTGGAACCAGTCCTGGTCGAAGCGCGTATAGGTGAGGCCGATGGTGACCATTCCGAAAATGATCGCACCGAAGAAGGCGCCGATCGCCGAACCGTAACCGCCGGTCAGAAGGCAGCCGCCGATGACCGCAGCAATGATCGCCTCGAATTCCTTCATGAACCCACGGCGCGCGTCGGTGGACCCGGCATCCATCACGGTAATGATGGCAACCAGCGCCGCAGCCATGGCCGTCAGCATGAATAGCGAGATTTTAACACGACGCACGGGCACACCGGAATTCTGTGCAGCGCGGGCGTCGCCCCCGGTCGCAAAGATCCAGTTGCCAGCGGGAGTGCGCAGGAGGACGTAGGTTGCGACCAGCGCGAAGGCGCCGAACCAGATGATTTCGACCGGGATGCCCGGGACTTTCGGCACGCCCGACTTGAAGCTGTCGACGATACCCGCTTCGGCCAGCCATCTCATGGTAAAGCCGAAAGCGTCACCCGAAAAAAGCGGTGCCAGGAAGTCGCCTTCGACCGCTTCGCGGATACCGCGCAACTGGGTCGAGCCACCGGTGAAAACTTTCAAACCAACCAGCGATGCGCCGCGAAGTACAAACAGGCCGGCAAGGGTGACGATAAAGGATGGCAGACCGGTGCGAAGCACGATCATGCCATTTGCCGCGCCAAGAGCTGCAGCCAGTAAGAGTGTCAGTGGTATGGCAAGCATCAGCGGCATGCCGACATTCACGACGAAAACGCCGAACATCATGCCGGCAAAAGCCACCATGGAGCCGATCGAAAGATCGAATTCACCGCCAATCATCAGCATGGCCGCAGCGATGCCAAGGATGCCAAGCTGTGCTGCCGGCGTCATGAAATTCATGACACCCGACAGGGTGAACATGGTGCGGTCGGCGGTGATCATAAAGAACAGCGTAACGAGGATCACACCCCCTATCGCCCCTAGCTCCGGCCGTTTCATGATTTTCGTGACCACGGATTCGGCCTTGATCCGCTCGTCCGCACGCCCGATTGAGTCTGTCGACATTGTTCTGTCCCCTGATCGGTGGCCGGGCCGCAGTTGAGAATGCGGCCCGGAGCGATGTGTTTAACGAATGCCCTGGGCCGAAAGATCGATGACCTTGGCAGCGGCGTCCTTGGTCACGAGGTTCGGGCCGGAGGGAACGTCACCACCGGGTATCAGGCCGTACTGTGCATTGAGGGCGAGGAAGGCGACGGGGAGATAGCCCTGCAGGAACTGCTGCTGATCAATCGCGAACGCGGCCTTGCCGTCTGTGACATCCTTGAGGAAGCCGGCCGACAGGTCGAACGTTGCGATCAGGACGTCATCGCGTCCGAGCGCCTGTGCCGCCTTGACGGCCGGTTCTCCCACGAGGGAAGCGTTGAGCCCGAGCACGACATTGACATCCTTGTCGGACTCCAGCGCCGCACGCACCTTGGATTCGACTTCGGTCGGATCGGTGCTGGTCGGAAGGACGCTGACGTCCTTGCCGAACCCTTCCTTGAAACCGGCGCAACGCAGGTCGAGCGAGACGTTGCCCACCTCCTGGTTGACACAGATGCCTTTCTTGCCGCCCATTTCAGCGAGCTTCTGGCCGGCGATCTTGCCAGCATCGAACTCGGACTGACCGACGTGCAGCTTGGCGCCGAGTTTGTGCGCGACATCAGATCCTGAATTCATGGAAATGACCGGGATGCCGGCATCGACGGCACGCTTGATCGACGGGCCGAGCGCATCGGCATCCGGGATGGAAACGACGATGCCATCGGGATCCTGGTTGACCGCAGCGTCGATCATCTGGCTCATTTGAACCATGTCAAACGTTTCGGGTGAGCGGAACTCGACGTTGACGCCGGTGTCCTTGGCCGCCTTTTCGGCGCCGTTCTTGACGACCGACCAGAACGGATCGTTGGCCTGGCCATGTGCGACAACAATGATATCGGTCGCGAACACCGGTGTGGCCGCGGCGACGAGCGTGGCGGTGGCAACGGCTGCAAGCAGTCTCTTCATAACATCCTCCCAAATGAGTTTCGAAAGCGCCGCTCCCCGACGCCCGGTTCATCCGGTCGCACGGGGCCGGTACCGAAAGACTGCGACACACTCCTTGGTGCCGCAGCAATCTCTTTGGCAGCGCCGAGGGCGCTGCCCTATGCGTTATCGAGCCAGCACGACCGGCTGACCGGATTTGGCAGATTGCGTTGCGGCCTCAGCCAGCGCGAGCGCCGCAACCCCGTCATGCAGCGTCACCGGAATAGCGGCACCATCCAGAATGGCAGCGACAAAAGCGTCCCACTCCGCCGCATAGGCGCGCATATACCGCTCCAGGAAAAAGAATTCCGGCTTGGCGCTTGTGACCCCCTGTTTCGTCGCCTTGGACACCGTGTTTTCAAGCACGTTACCGGCAGACAAAAGGCCCTCCGAGCCCAAAAGCTCGACCCGCTGGTCGTAGCCGTAGACGGCGCGGCGGCTGTTCTTGATGACGGCGATGCGACCATCGGCATAGGTAAGCGTCACCACCGCTGTGTCAACGTCACCTGCCTTGCCGATCTCTGGATCGACGATCGAGGTGCCCGCGGCATGGACCGTCGTCGGCGCATCGCCCATCAGGAAGTTCGCCATGTCGAAATCATGGATCATCATGTCACGAAACAGGCCGCCGGAAACTTTCACATAGGCAACCGGAGGCGGCGCCGGATCGAAAGAAGTGATTGACAGCAGTTCCGGCTTGCCGACTTCGCCAGCGACGACGGATGCCTTGATGGCGGAGAAATTGGGGTCGAAGCGGCGATTGAAACCGATCATGACAGGCACGCCTGTTTTTGAAACCGCGTCAAGGCACGCTTGAGCGCGCTGCAGCGACAGATCGACCGGCTTTTCGCACAGCACGGCCTTGCCGGCAGCAGTCGCCTTTTCGATCAGATCGGAATGGGTATCGGTCGATGTGGCAATCAGCACCGCATTGATCGACGCATCGGCCAAGATAGCTTCAGAACTGGTGGCATTGGCACCGTAGGCACCCGCCAGGGAACGCGCCGCGTCCTCGTTGACATCCGACACGGCAACCAGCTGGCTGCGGGCGTGGCCGGCAATATTGATGGCATGCACGCGACCGATACGGCCGGCGCCGAGCAATCCGACTTTCAACACTGTAGATCCTCCAAAAAGGGCAGTTCCCGACTGCCCTAGCAGGGACCATCGCAATTTTTGCTCACGGGAGCAAGAACAATTTGCTCACGGGAGCAAATTTATTTTCAACGACAGCGAAATCCGCTAAAAGGGTATGAATCGATCAACCAGGATCATGTTGCGACGAAGCGCGCAGCGGTTCTTCGGTGGAAAAGATTTGAAAAACAAAAACTTAAGGTGCGATCAGTCGATTCGAAAAATCGCGACGCGTTTTAGTGGTCATGGAGGTTGAAATGCCGGACGACAAAAAGGCACCCTATATGGCCAATATCACTGCCGACGATGTAGCAGATGAGGCCGGTGTCTCCCGTTGGACGGTTAACCGTGCGTTCCGCAAGGATGCTTCCATTTCGCCGAAGAGCTTGGAAAAGGTGCGCGCCGCAGCAGAGCGTCTGGGTTACGTACCGGACTTGCGCGCCGCAAGCTTGGCGTCGGACCGCTCAAACCTGGTCGCATTGCTTATTGACGACTTTGCAAACCCCCACAAGCTGGTGATGATGGAACGTCTGACCCGAATTCTCCGGCGCGAAGGCTGGGACATCCTGCTCGTCAATACGCTTGACCGTGCCGATGTCGGCCATGCGCTGCTGAACGCCGGCCAACGGCGCGTCGATGCTGTGATCCTGATCGGTGCCCAGTTCGATGACGATGTGCTCGAAGCAGCACTGCATGCGCGCAGATTTCGTAAACTGATCATTTTCGCCCGCAGTTCGCGCAATCCAAACACGATTTCAATCGCAGTCGATGACATTGAGGCGATGAATAAGATCGCCAACTATGTGAACGAGCGCGGATACCGCCGACCGATGTTCGTTGCCGGGCCGCGCACTTCATCGGCTCACCTGCTGCGCAAGGAGACTTTTGTTGAATATTGGCGTCAGCACTTTGGCAGCGCTCCGGAGACCGTCCAAGTCTCGGCCTATGACCCGGCCCTCGCCTCGGACGTCGTGGAAAACGCGCTCTCTGGTCGAAATCCATCGATGTTGCCCGATATTCTCGTCTGCGAAAATGATTCGCTTGCGATCGGCGCCACCGATGTTATCCGCCACAAACTTGGCTTGCGTATTCCGGAGGACATTGCCATCACCGGATTCGATGATGTGCCCCAGGCGGGCAACCCGAACTACAACCTTACCACCTATCGACAGCCGCTCACCGAAATGGTCGAATATCTTGTCAGAGTTTTGGCTAATCCGGATCAGACCAATCTCGATCGCCTATTCACAGGCGAACTGGTCTCAAGACGTAGTGCCTAGCGAAATCATGGTTTCAGGGACATTACTGCGGGCACACTGGATACCAAATCTCTGGGGCGGACGTCGGCACAGCCAAGAAATGCCGGACTTGGATAACCATCCAATGACTCCGCTTAACCCTCTGAAGGTCAAGGATATAAAAGGAAATGGTGCCCAGAAGAGGACTCGAACCTCCACACCCTTTCGAGTACCAGCACCTGAAGCTGGCGCGTCTACCAATTCCGCCATCTGGGCAACGGGGCGGGATGTAAGGGGCTGACGCATTTGTGTCAACAGGGTTTTTCAAGTTTTCTCGAAATCCGCTCGGAAACCTTTGAATAAACACAAATTTTCTCGTTTGCGGATCACCGCGGCGTGGCGAACCTCGTAGTGCCCGCCATAATAAGCGGTGGCGGCTTTTTTGGCGCGCCCGGCATGCCGCGCCTTTGAGGCCTGAATCTATTCTTGCGCCGCTTGGAAAAGCCCATGGGATGCGAAAATTGACAATCATCCGATAAAAGACACGAATAAAACAAAATTTCCATGCGTCATTTCCGTTAGGGACACAAAGGAAGACCCCTTTTGGGAGAAGTGAGGAAACAAATGGCGGGATTTCGTAATTTCGTTGTTGGCTGCGTGCTCGGCGCGGCTTCCATCCTGTCGCCGGCCGCACCGGCGCTGGCCGTGCCGCTTGCAACGCCGCACACGGTCTCGGTCGAAAAAGATGTTCAAACTGTAGAGCACCGACGCAGTCATTATCGCCGTCACTGGCGGAACGATCGTTGGCGGGGCGATGGTTGGCGTCACCACCGGCGCTACTACCGACCCGGCGTGAATGTCTATATCGCGCCGCGCCCGGTTTATCGCGACCGTTACATACGCAGGGGCTCCAGCGGCCATGTCAACTGGTGTCTATCGCGCTATCGTTCCTATAACCCGGCAACCAATCTGTTCCTGGCCTATGGCGGTGTCTACAAGACCTGTTACTCGCCCTATCGCTGACATACATATGATAAAACTTTTTTGGCGGCGGGATAGATCCCGCCGCTTCTCGTTCGTCACTGCGCCTATGCGCCGGTAATCTGATCCACTGCCAGAAGCAACACCGCATAACGCAATGCCTTGCCGATGGTGACATAAAGAAAAAACAGCGGCAGCGGCGTCCGCAGGAAGCCGGCAATCAGCGTCAACGGATCGCCGACGATCGGCAGCCATGACAACAGAAGGACCGGGCTTCCGTAGCGCTGAAACAGGCGCTCCGCTTTTTCGCGGTTTCCGCTGCCGACTGGAAACCAGCGACGATCCTGAAACCGCAAAAGACAGCGCCCGAGCGCATAATTGACGGCCGCGCCGAGCACGTTCCCTGCCGTCGCTGCGACGAACAGTGGCAAGAACTCGGCCGACGGCTGTGCAGCGGCGGCGATCAAGGCTGCCTCCGAAACGCCGACGAGCAGCGTCGCGGATAAAAATGCCGCTCCGAACACCGCAAAAAGCAGGCCGAAGGTCAAACTCTATGTCCGGTCCGTATGGCCAAGGTCGCGCTCCGGCTCGATCACGTCCCGGACGCGCTGCTTGAGGTCCTTCGGGCCGGGAAATCCTCCATCACGCTTCCGCTCCCAGATCAGGACGCCGTCTACATGGATCTCGAAATTGCCGCCGGTGCCGGGAATAAGCGCCACCTCGCCGAGGCTTTCGCCGAAGGTCGAAAGCAGTTCCTGCGCCATCCAGGCGGCGCGAAGCAGCCAATTGCACTGGGTGCAGTATAATATGGTGATACGGGGTTTATCGCTCATGCTGGTTTCCGTCGTGACGCACACCGGTGGACGGTAACTGCCCGGCGCACGCCCCGCAACTCTCCGGTCCGCGCCATCTCACAAAAAAGTCAACTAAAGTCATCAAGTTCAAGCCGCTTCCATCTTGCGTCCCGGTGAATGCGCGGCGAAAGAATGCTGCATTGCAAACTCAGGAGACGACATGAACAATTTCACATCAACCCGCCCGCAGCCAATCCTGCCGGCGCTCCAGCGCTTTTATATGCCGCTCGACACGACGGCTGAAACGCTGTTGCGCGTCGTTGCCGGCCTGCTTCTTGTAACCCATGGCTATGGCAAGATCGTCAATCCTTTCGGAGCTGTCGGCATGGTCGAAAGCCTGGGGTTTTATCCGGGCGTTTTCTGGTCGCCGCTTCTCGCTGCTACGGAATTCTTTGGCGGCATTCTTATAGCCATCGGGCTTTTCACACGACCAGCTTCTTTTGCGGCAATGATCGTGCTGCTGGTGACGGTCTATTTCCACGGGGTCGTGAAGGCGGAAGGTCTCGCCGGCGCGGAGAAATCCATTCTGTGGGCAGCAATATTCTTTTTCTTCGCAATCCGCGGATCGAATGCCCATTCGGTCGATGCTCGGATCGGCAAGCAGATTTAAGGGCTTTCAGGGCTGCAGGCGGGGCTGCAGCTTTGTTGCTCATTTTCGACCCGCGCATTTTCAAGCGCTTGCAAGCAGAACATTCTGAACTTCAGAAGTTTTCTCTCGCTGTCAAAAACGCGTTTCGGCAACGCGATTTGTGCCTCTGGGCCCGCGAAGATCATGAAATAGCTTTCTGTTTCCCGGACTTCCATAACCTCCTGCCATCGTATCTCGATCCTCTGTTTCCCACCATTGTAGGTCAGGCACTGAAAATCGATGTCACATGTGACATCGCTCCCTTTGCCGAAATGCCGAAGGGAAATCTTGAAGTAAGTTTTTAGGACGAAATGCGCGATGACAGTGATCAGCACAAAAATTCCGAAACGCATTATAAAATCTGTCCTCCCGACTTTCGGGAAAACGGAATAAAGGATCAGCATCGTCATCAACGACACGGAGCAAAGAAACAGGATGTAATAAAAATATAGAAATACGTTGCGAATACGGACGAAGAATCGATCTAAATAACTTCTGTTCATATCCCCGGATATTTCCCGAACGACTTCGGTGGCGACAAGCGCTTCCATTCTATTGTCGCGAAATTCCAGATGCCAATTGCCGCCCGCTCTTGTGGCGGACAGCAATTTTTCCAACGGAAAGTCCATCGAGGCTTTTTACAGCGTGCGGGTGATATGTTCGACGCGGAAGCACTCGATCGTGTCGCCAGCGCGGATATCCTCGTAGTTCTCAAAGGCCATGCCGCATTCCTGGCCCATCGGCACTTCGGAGACTTCGTCCTTGAAGCGCTTGAGGGTCTTGAGCTTGCCTTCGTGGATGACGACATTGTCGCGCACAAGGCGAACACCGGCCCCACGCTCCACCTTGCCTTCGATGACACGGCAACCCGCGACCTTGCCGGTCTTGGTGATGTTGAACACCTCCAGGATCTCGGCATTGCCGAGGAAGGTTTCGCGACGCTCCGGAGAAAGCAGGCCCGACATCGCTGCCTTCACGTCATCCACCAGATCGTAGATGATGTTGTAGTAGCGGATCTCGATACCGGCGCGCTCGGCAGCAGTCCGAGCCTGGGTATTGGCGCGGACGTTGAAGCCGATGATGGCCGCATTCGACGATTCGGCAAGCGAGATGTCCGATTCGGTGATGCCGCCGGCGCCCGAATGAACGATGCGCGCGCGCACCTCTTCGGTGCCCAGCTTGTCGAGAGCGCCGATGATCGCTTCGATCGAACCCTGCACATCGCCCTTGATGACCAGCGGGAATTCCTTCAACCCGGTGTTCTGCAGCGTCATCATCATCTGCTCGAGCGAACCGCGCTGGCCGGACGCGCGGGCAACAGCCTTGTCGCGGGTCAGGCGCTGACGATACTCGGAGATCTCGCGGGCGCGGCTTTCGTTTTCCACGACGGCGAACTTATCGCCGGCCTGTGGGGTGCCGGACAGGCCGAGCACTTCCACCGGCATGGACGGCGGTGCTTCCTTGACATGCTCGCCCTTGTCGTTGACGAGCGCGCGAACGCGGCCCCACTGGTCGCCGGCAACGATGATCTGGCCGGGCCGCAGCGTGCCTTTCTGGACGAGAACGGTTGCAACCGCACCACGGCCGCGGTCGAGCTGCGCTTCCACGACTGTGCCTTCGGCCGTGCGGTCCGCATTGGCCCGCAGGTCGAGGATTTCAGCCTGGAGCAGGATAGCTTCGAGCAGCTTGTCGAGATTCTTGCCTGTTTTCGCCGACACTTCCACGTCGAGCACTTCACCGCCCATGGATTCCACGAAGACTTCGTGCTGCAGCAACTGCTGGCGAACCTTGTCCGGGTTTGCCTCATGCTTGTCGATCTTGTTGATGGCAACGATGATCGGCACGCCGGCAGCCTTGGCGTGGCTGATCGACTCGATCGTCTGCGGCATCACGCTGTCGTCCGCGGCAACCACAAGCACGGCAATGTCGGTCGCCTGGGCGCCACGGGCACGCATCGCCGTAAAGGCGGCGTGGCCGGGCGTGTCGATGAACGTGATCTTGCTGCCGTTCTGCTCGACCTGATAGGCGCCGATATGCTGGGTGATGCCGCCGGCTTCGCCCGAAACCACATGGGTCTGGCGAATGGCGTCGAGCAGCGAGGTCTTGCCGTGATCGACATGGCCCATGATGGTGACGATCGGCGCGCGCGGCTGCATTTCGCCATCGTCAGCGGCATTGAAGATGCCTTCTTCGACATCGGATTCCGAAACGCGCCTGACCGTGTGGCCAAATTCCGTAGCGATGAGTTCGGCAAGGTCGGCGTCGATGACGTCGCCCGGTTTCATCATCTGGCCTTCCTTCATCAGGTACTTGATGACATCGACGGCCCGCTCGGCCATACGCTGCGACAGTTCCTGAATGGTGATGGTTTCCGGCAGGACAACCTCGCGCATGACCTTTTCACGGGTCTCCTGCATCTGGCTGCGCCGAAACTTTTCCTGGCGGCGGCGCATGGCGGCCATGGAGCGGCCACGCGGATTGCCATCGTCGTCGAGAGCGGCGGTCAGCGTCAGCTTGCCCTTGCGGCGCTCTTCTTCGGTCTTCGGACGGGCAGGGGCCTTGGCGGGTTCCGGACGCACGACCTTGCCGCGGACCGGAGCAACAGTGCTCCCCCGGTTCTTGCGGGCATCGTCATCTTCCGTTTCCGGCTTGCGGCCACGCAACGCGGCGGGCGGCACGGCAGGGGTCGCCGTGGTCGCGGGCTTCGCAGCCTGAGCGCGCGCCCGGTCTTCCGCCTTGCGGGCTTCCACGGCGGCAGCTTCGATCTCTGCGGCTTTCGCCGCTTCGATGGCGACGCGTTCGGCCTCACGCTCGGCAGGCGAACGGGCAGCCTCCTCGGCGGCCCGGCGGGCTGCTTCTTCCTGTTCCTGCTGCAGACGCGCTGCTTCTTCGACCTGGCGGCGCGCCTCTTCCTCGGCACGACGTTTCGCATCCTCGGCATCGCGGGCCTGCGCTTCGGCAAGCGCCCGGCGGCGGGCGTCGATCTCGCCGGCTGACAACTGGTTCAGAACGACGCCGACGCGCGGCCGGTTCTGCTCCGGCTGGCGGTGGTCCTGACGGGGCTGCTGGTTCTGGGGTGCGGGTCGCGACTGGTTCTGGGGTGCGGGCCGAGATGGCTGCTGTACCGGGGCAGGGCGTGGCTGTTCGCGCACGACCGGAGCCGGCGCGGTAACGGCAACGACCGGCTTCTCGTCTTCCGGCCGTATCGGCCGGCGCTTGCGCGTCTCGACCACGACCGCTTTCGTCCGGCCACGACCCATGTCCTGCCGAACAGTTCCCTGAGTGACCCCGGAGGGCTTCAGGGTCAGCGTCTTCTTGGCTCCGCCGAATGTCTTGTCGTCGTTGTTGTCAGTCATTCCGTTCCGTTCCTAAGATCAGGGCCGGATGCGTATCACCAGACCCCGCCGTTCAATTTCTGTTCTGCAATCGCGGTAGTGCCGGCCTTCGCCGGTGACCCGCGTCATTGTGTCGGCAAGCCAGTTTCGGCGCCAACGGCTCGGGCCGGGACTGTTCCCCGGTATCTTTCGAGCATGTTTGCGCGTTTCACTACACCCTCACCCGCCTGCCCTGCAAGCGCGCAAGCATGGATAAAAGCATTCTGGCCCAAAAGGCCTTCCATTTCCGCTTCGGTGAAGAAACGAAAACTCGGTATTTCCTGTCCGTCGCTGGCGACAAAGCTCATCGCCTTGCGCGCCTGGTCTATCTTGCGCACGCCATCCGCCGCGGCGTCCACCGCGTGAAAGGTGGCGATTGCCGCCAACCCACGCACCGCCTGCTCCACTTTCGAGGCGCCGCTGACGAACTGAGCAGCCTTTCTGGCCATGTTCATCATACCGCCGAGCTGCACCGAAAGCAGCCGGTCCACCTCGTCTGCAAGCTCCGGTCCGGCAACCGCCTCGGGCTTTTTCAGGGCCCGGACAAAGAGCTTTTTGGCAATCGCCTTCTCAAGCACAGGCCGTTCGGCGGTCACCCAGCAACCGCGCCCCGGCAACTGCTTCTTCAAGTCCGCCACCACCCGGCCATCGGGGCCGGCGACAAAGCGGATCAGTGTTTCCGGCGTTCCGCTTTGCCGTGTCACGATGCACATACGGCCATTCACGGCGTCATCCTCGATCGCCCCTTCCGGATCCCTGTCTTCGATCAGCATGGTTTTTCAAGCAGCATGAGCAGCCCGATCACGGTCAATACGCCTGTCACGCGTCCTGTTCCGCGCCTTCCATAACTTCGAGTGCTTCCTCTTCACGTTTCAGATCTTCCTGCGTGATCCAGCCGACGGCCAGACGCGCCTGCAACACCATGCGCTCGGCCTCGACGCGTGAAACTTCGAACTTCTGGAACAGGCCCTCGAATTTCTTCGTCTCGCCGTCCTTGCGTTCCGACCAGCCGACAAGATCGTCCGCCGCGCAGCCTGCGAAGTCTTCCATGGTCTTGATGCCATCCTCTCCCAGCGCCACGAGCATCTGGCCTGTCAGGCCGTCGATCCCGCGCAGATCGTCGGAGACACCGAGTTCCTTGCGCTTGGCATCCATTTCCGCTTCCAGGCGGTCGAGATATTCGCGGGCACGGGTCTGCAGTTCGCTGGCGGTGTCGTCATCGAAACCGTCAATCGAGGCGATTTCGTCGAGCTCCACATAGGCCAGTTCCTCGACGGCCGCGAAGCCTTCCGAGGCCAGAACCTGGCCGACCATTTCGTCGACGTCGAGCGCTTCCATGAACAGGGCGGTGCGTTCGTTGAACTCCTTCTGGCGGCGCTCGGACTCTTCCGCTTCCGTCATGATGTCGATATCCCAGCCGGTGAGCTGCGAGGCGAGCCGGACGTTCTGGCCGCGACGACCGATGGCCAGCGATAGCTGCTCGTCGGGAACCACGACCTCGATGCGTTCGGCATCCTCGTCGAGAACGACCTTGGACACTTCGGCCGGCTGCAGAGCATTGACGATAAACGATGCCGGATTTTCGTTCCAAGGGATGATGTCGATCTTCTCGCCCTGAAGTTCGGCAACGACGGCCTGAACGCGCGAGCCGCGCATACCAACGCAGGCGCCGACCGGATCGATCGATGAGTCGTTCGAAATCACGGCGATCTTGGCACGCGAGCCGGGGTCGCGGGCAACCGAGCGGATCTGGATGATGCCGTCGTAGATTTCCGGAACTTCCATGGTGAACAGCTTCACCATGAACTGTGGATGGGTGCGCGACAGGAAAATCTGCGGACCGCGCTGTTCGCGGCGCACGTCATAGACGTAGGAGCGGACGCGATCGCCATAGCGCATGTTTTCGCGCGGAATCATTTCGTCGCGCCGGATGATGCCTTCGCCGCGGCCGAGATCGACGATGACATTGCCGTATTCCACACGCTTGACTGTTCCGTTGACGATTTCGCCAATGCGGTCCTTGAATTCGTCGAACTGGCGATCACGCTCGGCTTCCCGAACCTTCTGAACGATGACCTGCTTGGCGGACTGGGCGGCGATACGGCCGAAATCCATCGGCGGCAGCGGGTCGGCGATGAAGTCGCCCAGAATAGCGTCCGGGTTGCGGTCGCGGGCAAGTTCGAGCGGGATCTGCGTACCGTAATCCTCGGCGACTTCCACCACCTCCAGAAGACGCTGAAGGCGGATCTCGCCGGTCTTGGAGTTGATATCGGCGCGGATGTTGCTTTCAGAACCGTAGCGCGAGCGCGCGGCCTTCTGGATCGCGTCGGCCATGGCGGCCAGAACGATTTCGCGGTCGATGACCTTTTCGCGCGCGACGGCATCCGCGATCTGCAGAAGTTCGAGCCTGTTAGCACTCACTGCCATAGTAAAGTCTCCGTCTGATTGCCGGGCCTCCGCCAGAGGCGTCCCGCGCTCTTTGAATTCAATTGATCGGCGAATCTTCGTCTTCGAAGTTTTCGTTGGCGGCCGTCCCGTGTGCGGCTTGGGCTGCCTTCGCCTTCTTGTCTGCCGTCAGCGCGTCGCGGATCAGGTCGTCCGTCAGGATCAGCCGTCCCTCGGCCAGTGCCGAGAAGGGAATGACGACCTTGGGCTCTTCGCCATAGGCCGGCTGGTCGCGCTCGATCGTAAAGCCGTCCTCGTCTGCCGATAGAATTTTGCCGCGAAAACGCTTACGATTATCGACCAGGATCGATGTTTCGAACTTGATCAGATGCCCCGCCCATCGGGTAAAGTCCGACTTGCGCACCATCGGCCGGTCGATGCCCGGCGACGACACTTCGAGATGATACTCCCGATCGACCGGATCTTCCACATCCAACACCGGCGAAATCGCCGTCGAAATAGCTTCGCAATCCTGAACGGTCATCGTGCCATCCAGCCGCTCGGCCATGATCTGCAGCGTTGCGCCGTTTTGTGAGGACAGGCGCACCCGCACCAGTTGATAACCCATCGGCATGATGACCGGCTCGATGATGTCGGCAATGCGCCGGTCGATTCCGGTTTCGGCAATCAGCCGCGGTTCCTGTATATTTTCTGCTGTTGTCTGATCGGACAAACAATGCGCTCCCAAACCATCGGTAACAAAAAAGAGCGGGTCCTGACGGGCCCACTCTTCATCAACCGATCAAGAATTTGAGGGTCATATACGCTGCATCATCGGCAAATGCAAGATATGCCGTGGGCTGCAAAAGGCCGCTGGGTGGGAGAGTGGCTAAATCCTGCCGCAGAGCCGGCTTTGGCTTGTCTGACGCAGCAACTGCCTTAAATTGGCATAGACAAGCCGTTCGAAAGCAGACAGGGCAGGAAACAGCGCTTTGCCGCAGAGACTATCGCCACTGGCGCCATTCAGAAACGACACCTTCCGCACGATATGGGTGGCAAGTCTCGCATCCAATTTTGGTGGCCTGGTTCAGGCTGTGGGTGCTGCCTGGATGATGACCTCGATTACCTCGTCAGCCAACATGGTGGCGCTGGTTCAGGCCTCCACATCGCTGCCGATCATGTTGTTCTCGCTGGTATCCGGAGCACTGGCAGACAATTTCGACCGGCGCCGGATCATGCTGGTGGCCCAGTGCTTCATGCTCACTGTTTCTGCTCTCCTGACAGTTTTCACCTATTTCGGGCTGATAACCCCCTGGCTTCTGCTGACATTCACCTTTCTCATCGGCTGCGGCACGGCGCTCAACAATCCTTCCTGGCAGGCCTCCGTCGGCGACATGGTTCCGCGCGACGTGCTTCCCGCCGCGGTCGCCCTGAACAGCATGGGCTTCAACATCACCCGCTCGGTCGGCCCGGCAATCGGCGGGGCTATCGTCGCCGCAGCCGGTGCCGCTGCCGCCTTCGCAGCAAATACGCTCAGCTATTTCGCCATCCTTTTCGCGCTGATCCGCTGGCGGCGGGCGGAGACGCCAAGCAAGCTGCCGCGCGAATCCATGGGCCGGGCGATTTCGGCGGGCCTGCGCTATGTCGCCATGTCACCCAACATTGGCAAGGTCCTGTTCCGCGGCTTTGTCTTCGGTCTGTCTGCAAGCGCCATTCTTGCTCTTCTGCCGCTGGTGGCGCGCGATCTGATTGGCGGCGGCCCCCTGATTTACGGCGTGCTGCTCGGGGCATTCGGTCTGGGCGCCATCGGGGGCGCCTTGCTCAGCGCCAGGCTGCGCGAGCGCCTGTCGAGCGAGTGGATCGTCCGGATTGCCTTTGGCGGTTTTGCCGTGAGCAGCCTGCTTACGGCCGTCAGTCCTTATGAATGGCTGACCTGTCTGGCTCTGCTGCTCTCCGGCGCCGGCTGGGTCCTGGCACTGTCGCTGTTCAACACGACGGTGCAATTGTCGACGCCGCGCTGGGTGGTGGGCAGGGCGCTGTCGCTCTACCAGACAACCACCTTTGGCGGCATGGCGGCTGGCAGCTGGATCTGGGGGCAAGCGGCCGAGACCTATGGGCCGGCACCGGCGCTGATGATGTCTGCTCTGGTGATGCTGGCGGGGGCGGCCATCGGTCTGCGACTGCCGCTTCCGGAGTTTCAGGCGCTCAATCTCGATCCGCTCAATCGTTTCTCCGAGCCGCTTCTGAAGCTCGACCTGAAGCCCCGCAGCGGCCCGATCGTCGTCATGATCGACTATGAAATCGCCGATGAGGATGTTTCCGAATTTCTCAAGGCCATGGCGGAGCGCCGGCGTATCCGTATCCGCGACGGCGCCGGGCAGTGGGGGCTGATGCGCGATCTGGAAAACCCGACCGTCTGGACGGAGACCTATCATGTGCCGACCTGGGTGGAATATGTCCGGCATAACCAACGCCGCACGCAGGCCGATGCCATGGTGAGCGACCGCCTGCTGGAACTACATCGTGGCAGCCTGCTGCCCCGTGTCCATCGGATGATCGAGCGCCAGACCATCCTTCCCTATGACTACGAGCGTTACAAACAGCAGATGGATATGCATTAGCTTGGCATCCCGATGACAGCTTGTTGATCGCATGTGATCACCCGGCGCGAAACCAAAAGCCGCTGTGAGCATTGGCGTTTCGAGCACAAATGGATCTTTAGGAGCGCCCCATGCGATCGCATCTTCTTCTTTCTACCGGACTTCTTCTCTGCACTGTATTGGCAGCACCGGCTCTGTCGCAATCATCCGGCGGTACCCCCGTTGAAACCCGCAAAGCCAATGGGGCCGGCCAGAAGCCGGCCTTTGAAGGGCAGACACGGGCAGCGCAGCCGGAAGCAAGGCCGGAAATCAAGGTCGATATTGTCGCCGACGACCTGCCGAAGGCCTGGGCAATGGAGTTCCTGCCTGATGGCCGGATGCTGGTGACGGCCAAGGAAGGAACGTTGCACATCGTATCCGAAGAGGGCGATGTCGGTACAGCAATTTCCGGCGTCCCGGATGTTGACGCAAGCGGGCAGGGAGGGCTTCTCGACGTCGCACTTGCGCCAGATTTCGAAACATCCCGGATGATCTTCTTTTCCTTCTCCGAGCCCCGTGACGGTGGCAATGGAACCTCCGTGGCATCTGCAAAGCTGGTGGAAGCGGAAGGCGGCGCAGCGGCGCTAGAGGGCACCAAGGTCATCTTCCGCCAGATGCCGACCTATGATGGAGACAAGCACTACGGCTCGCGCCTGGTCTTCGGCCCGCAAAACGAACTTTACGTGACCGTTGGGGAACGCTCGGATCCCGAGACACGGGTGCAGGCGCAGGACATTTCCAGCGGTTTTGGCAAGGTCTTCCGTATTGATATTGAGGGTAAGGCTCTGGCCGACAATCCGTTCATCGGAAAAGACGGTGCTCTCCCCGAAATCTTGTCCTACGGCCACCGCAACCTGCAGGCTGCGGCGCTGGACGGGCAGGGCCGTCTTTGGACGGTAGAGCATGGGCCGAAGGGCGGCGATGAACTGAACCGGCCGGAAGCCGGCAAGAATTACGGCTGGCCGAAGGTGACCTACGGGATCGATTACAGCGGCGACAAGATCGGTGAGGGCATCACCGCGCTGGAGGGAACGGAGCAGCCGGTTTACTATTGGGACCCGGTCATCGGCCCGTCCGGCATGGTGTATTACGATGGAAAGGCAATTCCGGAATGGAAGGACACTTTCCTGATCGGCGGCCTTGTCACGCAGGGTTTGGTTGTCCTGCACATGGAGGGCGACAGGGTCAAGTTCGAGGAGCATGTGCCGCTCGATGCCCGCATCCGTGACGTCAAGGTCGCTCCGGATGGCTCGGTCTACGCGCTTACCGAAAGCCGCCGTGGTGCATCGACAATCATCAGGCTGACGAAAGCGTAAACGAGACTGCGGGCTCTGCTTTCAGAGCCAACAATCAAGTGTAGGCGGACCCCATTGGAGTCTGCCCCTGTCCTTCTCGCGGTGTACGGGGAAGATGCCCGAAAGGGTGGATCCACAGCCTAATTTAACGGCCGGACCTCATCGGAGGTTGGCCTTCAGGCTTGCATCGGGAAAGCATGTGGGCTCGATACCGTTCTTTGACTGCCAATCACCCATGGAACGGCGTGTCTTATAGCCTGCAAGACCATCGGCCTTGCCAACGTCGTAACCTTTGGCCTGCAGTGCCTTCTGCATCTTCAACACGTCGGAACGCAGCATCTTGCCGACATCGCCGAACGGACCCTTGAAAGCGCTGCCGCCGCCGGAAATACGGTCGGCGAGATTGCCGATGAACAGCGCGTAGAGGTCGGAATTGTTGTATTCCTTTATGACGTAGAAATTCGGCGTGACGATAAATTCCGGCCCATGGCGTCCCGCCGGAACCAGCATCATGCCGCTTGCCTTGGCTTCGCCAGCCGGAAACGCCTTGCCGGAGGCGCGCTCGACGCCGTCAGCGGCCCATTGGGAAATCGGCTTTGCCAGATCCGGGCCTTCCTGCGCGCAGGAAACATTGGCGGGAATATAGACTTCAAATCCCCAGTCGCGGCCGCGCTGCCAGCCCTTTTTTGAAAGATAATGGGCGATCGAACCGAGGGAATCAGGAATCGAGTTCCAGATGTCGCGGCGCCCGTCGCCGTCGAAATCCACGGCATACTTCAAAAAGCTGGACGGCAGGAATTGAGGTTGTCCCATGGCGCCCGCCCAGGAGCCCTTCATATCCGCCTCGCGCACATCGCCGCTGTCGAGGATGTGTAGCGCGGCGATCAACTCGCGCCGGAAGAGATCCGGCCTGGTGGACATGAAGGCCTTGGTCGCCAGAACATCCATCACCGGATACGGGATCTTCGCACGCCCATAGCCGGATTCGCGCCCCCAGACGGCAAGCACGATCGCGCCGGGCACGCCGTAGGTCTTTTCGATTTTCCGCAACGTCGCGGCATGGGTTTTTGCAAGGCTTCGGCCGGTGCCGGCCAGTCCCTGCAGCCTCTTTTCAGAGAAATAGGCGCCGGGGGATGAGAACTCCGCCTGGCTCTGTTTCTGCTCATCCCGTGGCTTGGTGCCGGGCGGCACGAGATCGGGCAAGTCCCAGTTCAACGTCACGCTTTTGAAGGCGGCAGTGAAGGACGTCTGCGAAATGCCGGATGTCTGCGCCTCCGGCCAGAGGTCGGTCTGCAGCCATTGGCGAAATTGCGCCTCGGTATCAGCCTTGGAGGCGGCGAGGGTGGGGAGTGGGGAAAGTGAGACGATCGTTGCAACGATCATCGACAGAACATGCCGAAACTTCCCCCCTTCTGTCGGCGACGCCGACATCTCCCCCTCAAGGGGGGAGATTGGCCGCAGGCCTCGGGCATACCTTACAACGGAATAACCGAGGGAAAAGAATGATCTCCCCCCTTGAGGGGGAGATGTCACGGAGTGACAGAGGGGGGGAACTCTCGACGCGCTCCGGGGCTTGATCTGTCGCCCTTTCTCTTTTCTCGTCATCATGCTCATATCGCCGTCCTTGCCCGGAGCGCCGCCGTCAGCGTCCCCTCGTCCAGATAGTCCAACTCGCCGCCGACCGGCACGCCATGCGCCAGCCGGGTGATCTTGACCTCAAGTCCGTCGAGCTGGTCGGTAATATAGTGGGCCGTCGTCTGGCCTTCGACGGTGGCGTTCACGGCAATGATCAACTCGTGCACACCACCCCTGCTGACACGCTCAACGAGGCTCCGGATGTTGAGATCACCCGGCCCGACCCCGTCGAGCGGCGAGAGCGTGCCGCCAAGCACATGATAGGCAGTGTTCATCGCGCTGGCACGCTCCAGCGCCCAGAGATCGGAGACGTCCTCGACGACGATGATGACGGAATTGTCGCGCCGGTCGTCGGTGCAGACGCTGCACGGATCGCTGGTGTCGACATTGCCGCATGTCGAACAGATACGCACCTTGCGATGCGCTTCGCCCATGGCGTCGGCGAGGGGGCCGAGTAGCTGGTCCTTCTTCTTGACGAGATGCAGCGCGGCCCGTCGTGCGGAGCGGGGTCCAAGCCCCGGTACCTTCGCCAGCAATTGGATAAGTTTTTCGATTTCGGGGCCGGTGACTCGCTTTGCCATGCGGCGGTTCTATCTCATATCCGTGTCGAACGAAATTGCTGAAAAGAGTATCCCGCCCATGAAAATCCTCGCCGTCTGCACCGGCAGCGCCGAAATCCTGCCGGGAAAATCCTACAAGACCGGCATCTTCAAGCATCCGGTCGAGGCCGGCGTCATGATCGACCGCGAGGGGCTGATCGGTGACAAGATCTGCAACCGCAACCATCATGGCGGTCCCGATCAGGCCGTCTACGCGCTTGGCTCGGTCGATCTCGACTGGTGGTCGAAGGAACTGGGTCGTGACCTGGAGCCAGGCATTTTCGGTGAAAACCTGGTGATTGAGGGCGCCGATAGCCGTAGGGTTTCCGTGGGCGATCGTTTTCTGACGGAGACGATCGAACTTGAAGTCACGTCGGCCCGGATACCGTGCGCGACCCTGTCCGCGCGCATGAACGATCCGGCCTTTGCCCGGAGCTTCGTCAAGGCGGGGCGGCCGGGCTTCTATTGCCGTGTGTTGAAGGACGGTGTGATCCAGGCTGGCGACGAAATCACCTGCCATCCTTATACAGGGGCTGCGGTGATGATGCCGGAAATGCTGCAAAACTACGGCCGTAATCTCTCTGACGAGGACCGTGACCGATATCTGGCCGCCCCGATCCATGACAAGCTGCGTGCCAAACTCACCAGTGCCTGAGATGCCGCTGAGGTGAGGTGCTCGGGCCTTTCCCCCTTAACCATTCGGTAAGGTTTCGCTTTGCCGGGCGCGGGTTTGGCGTTAGGAGAGGGTTGTATCCATCCCCGCAAAGGGGCTGCAGCAATCCATTTTTATACCATGCAGACAAGGTCGTCGTTCTCCGCTTCCGTATCATGAGGGCGGCGAAGAACCGGGTCTTTGCGTGCTGTGCAAAGGACTGTCATCATGCGTGAAACTTTACAGCGGCGTTTCGGGCGATGGGCAATGGGGCTGGCGGTCGTGCTTACCGGGTTGAGCGTCGATCACCCGGCCTCAATGGCCGCCGATTGTCTGCCGCAGGCGGCGCGCAACCCGGAGGTCATGCGGCTTGAACGGCAGATCGCCGCCAACCGCAGCTTTCAGGTCAAATACGGCTGCGCAATGTTCGCTTCCTTCGCCTGCCGGGAGATTTCCGGGCGCATCGCTCAAGCGTCCAGTCGCCTGGTCGCCCTGTCGTCCGCTGCGCCCCTCCGGATTTGCGAGAGACCGGCGACCGCAAAACGGATCGACCGCCACCGCATCGTTTCGATGCCCCAGCGCAGGGCATCGGTGTTAACCAGGCGCATCACACCGGCTGTGGTCGAAACACAGTCCGGGATTGAAACGCGTTGTGTCCGGCTTTCTGACGGCTATTATTTTCCGACGCCGAACTCCGGCTACAACGCTGCGAAGGACAGGGACGTCATCCTTGCCCAGTGCCGGTTCATCTGTGACGATCCGGCCATGGACGTCTATCGCGTGAGCGGGCCGGACGGAAACGCCGACGACATGGTGTCCGTGGTTTCCGGTATACGCTATGCCGACTTGCCGAGTGCCGGCGCCTATCGCTCCGCCCCCCGTCTGAAAGCATGCGACATGAACCGTTTCTACAAGACGGTGATGGCCAGAACTCCGGCCGTAGCCGCTTCCGTTGCAAGGGATGTACCCGAAAAGCGGCCGGCTGACCTCATGACGGTCGCTGTTCTGGACAATGTCGGTCTGCGAGGCACAACAGGCTTCCTGCCGCCACCAACTCGCAGGGTGCGGATCGTCGGAGCGGCGTTCCTTCCGGAGGAATAGTCCGTCCTTCGGGCGCGAAGGTTAAAACGGCAGCTTCATGCCGGGCGGAATCGGCAGGCCGGCCGTCAGTTCGCGGGTCTTCTCGGCGGTGATCGCTTCAGCCTTGTCCTTGCCGTCCTTATGGGCGGCAACAATCAGGTCCTCGAGAATTTCGACATCGTCCTCCTTGAAGAGCGACGGATCGATCTTGATGCCCTTCAGGTTGCCCTTGCCGTCCATGCGCAGGGTCACGAGACCGCCGCCGGAGGAGCCATCGACTTCAAGTGCGGAAATCTCTTCCTGCATCTTTTCCATCTTGGCCTGCATTTCCTTGACCTTGCCCATCATGCCCATGATGTCACGCATCGCAAACTCCTCTTTGTGTCTATCTGTGAAAGTGGATCTAGTGTTCGATGTCGTCGCCGGGAAGGATATCGCCATCCTCGGACTCGGCGACGGCCACCGCCTGAAGCTCTTCCTCCGGCTCGGGACCCCTGATGCGGACATCGGCGATCTTTGCCCCGGGAAAGCGCGCCATGATCGCAGCGACATCGGGATCCTGCCTGGCGTCGTTGAATTGCCGCTCCTTGGTCGCCGCCTCGGTTTCCACCAGCGTCGGCTGGCCCTGGTCACGGCTGAGGATGACCATCCAGCGAATGCCGGTCCAGTCTTCGAGCTTCTTCTGGAGTTCTGCCACCAGCGTCTTCGGCGCATCATCCGGAAGATTGATTTCGAGCCGCCCCGGCTCGAGATTGACGATCCGCACGAAATTTCGCACCAGCGTTTTCATGCGAATATCGCGATTGGCGGCGCAGAAATCGGCGATATCGCTTGCAGATTTGAGCGGAATTCCAAGCTCCGCCTTGGCCGCCGCGGCCTCGACGGGCTTTTCTTCAATTTTTCCGACCGGCAATTCAGCCGCCGGAGCTGCGTTCGGCACCGTGCGCAACATGGTCGCGCCGTTTCCGGTAACGCGCTGTATGGGCGCCATCTCGCTGCTTCGCGCGTCGGCGGCAATGGCGGCTGAAGCCTGGGGTGAGCCGCCGCTCCCACCCGCCGCCGGGGGAGGTGCAGGCCGGGCTTCGCCACCCGACAGTTCAAGCAGCCGCCGGGCCGCATCTTCCGGCGAGGGAAGATGGGCGGCATGCGCAAGCCGGATGATGACCATTTCGGCTGCCCCCGCCGGGCGCGACGAGTTTTCGGTCTCGGGAATGCCTTTCAGCAGCATCTGCCAGATGCGGGACAAGGTGGTGACGGCAATGGTCGAGGAGAAGGCACTGCCGCGGGTGCGTTCGATCTCGCTCAGCGACTGGTCGATGGCCGCATCGGGCACATATTTCAGGCGAGTGACGAGATGGGTGAAATCGGCGAGATCGGTGAGCACGACGGAGGGGCTGGCGCCTGCCTCGTACTGTCCGGCAAATTCGAAGAGCGCTGCCGCCACATCGCCTTTGACGATGTGATCGAAGAGATCGACGATGCGCGCCCGGTCGGCAAGCCCGAGCATGGAGCGCACGGCTTCCACCTCGACCACGCCGCCGCCATGGGCGATCGCCTGATCGAGCAGCGACAGGCCGTCGCGCGCCGAGCCTTCGGCAGCGCGCGCAATCATCGCCATGGCATCCGGATCGGCAGAAATGCCTTCCTTGCCGAGGATCGTGGTGAACAGGCCGACGAGGTCCGACGCGCCGATGCGGCGCAGGTCGAAGCGCTGGCAACGCGACAGCACGGTGATCGGCACCTTGCGGATCTCGGTAGTGGCGAAGATGAACTTCACATGCTCTGGCGGCTCTTCGAGCGTCTTCAACAACCCGTTGAAGGCCTGGGTCGAGAGCATATGCACTTCGTCGATGATGTAGACTTTGTAGCGCGCCGAAACCGGACGGTAGCGCACCTGCTCGATGATCTCGCGGATATCGTCGATGCCGGTGTGGGATGCAGCATCCATCTCGATGACATCGACATGCCGGCCTTCCATGATCGCCTGGCAATGCTCGCCGGGGATGCGCAAGTCGATGGTCGGCTTGTCGATTTCGGCCGTTTTATAGTTCAGCGCGCGGGCCAGGATGCGGGCGGTCGTCGTCTTGCCGACACCGCGCACGCCGGTCAGCATATAGGCCTGCGCAATGCGTCCGGTGTCGAATGCATTCGTCAGCGTGCGTACCATCGGTTCCTGTCCGACCATCAGATCGGAGAAATCCTTCGGCCGGTATTTGCGCGCAAGAACGCGGTAGGCGGCGGGCTTTTCGGCGGGTGGGATCAGAATATCTTCGCTCATCGCCCTTTTTCCCCTAGATGGGGCCGTTTGACTTCAGTCGTGTCCAGACAGGACGGAAGGAAAAGGGTGGGAGGCTGGCACGATGACCCGTGCCTGGCTCGTTGGGGCTGCTTCCTTCCGGACCTGACCCGGTTGGCGAGTGGCTCGTCCACCACCAACCTCCCGACTTCCATATCGGCAATATCCGGACCAAATGCAAGCCACGCCTTGCAGAATCTGCTATCGGTTGACAAACAAAGGAAAAATCACAGTTCAGGGGATATGTTTGCCACAATTCACCATTGATCACCGCCTCGAGCGGGACGGATTGCTGATCGCCACACTCGGACTTTGCCAGCTTCGGATCAACAATGACCGTCGTTGGCCATGGCTCGTTCTCATTCCGCAGCGCAATGACCTGTCGGAAGTCTTCGAGCTTGCGCCGCTCGATCAGGCCGTGCTGACTTTCGAGAGCAATATGGTCGCTTCGGCATTGAAAAAAGCAACGGGGGCGACCAAGATCAATGTTGGCGCGCTTGGTAATATTGTTCGCCAGCTTCACGTTCATGTCATTGCCCGGGTTGAGGGTGATGCAAACTGGCCCGGACCTGTCTGGGGATTCGAGACGCCCGAACCTTGGGAAAACGATGCGCGCGAGGCTTTTGCAGCACGGATACTGGAAAATCTCTGATCATGACGAAATCGATATTCGACCTGCACGGTCCCCATCCCGAACCCAGCACGCTTGTCGCATTCGCCGAAAATCACTTGGACAGGCAGTCTGAGAACCGACCAGACGACTGCGTCGAGGCCGCCTTTCGCAAGGAGGGCGCGCATGTTTTTGCTTTTTCCGGCACAAAACTGGTCGTCAAGCATGACGAGCAGGTCATCGACCCGCTTTTCGCGCCCTATGAGCTTGCCGGCCTTGACCCTCAGTTGGACGACGCGGTTCTTCTTGGGTTCCTGCCGAATGGCGAGCCGCGATTGGCGGTGCCTGTCGGTCTGGCGGAGGATGCGCTTCCCGAGCCCTTCAAGCTTGCCGATGGGCGCATGCTCTATCGCCAGCAGATGCTGCCGGACGAACTTCTGGGCCAGTTCGCGCAGGCGTCCAGCCTGATCACATGGAATGCTACCAACCGCTTCTGTGGCAAGTGCGGATCGGCCATGGAGGTGAAGGCGGGCGGCTATCGCCGCGTATGCGCCGCGTGCGGCCACATGGTTTTTCCGCGAACCGACCCGGTCGTGATCATGATGACGATCGATCTGGAGCGCGACCTCTGCCTGCTGGGACGCAGCCCCCATTTCCCGGAAGGCATGTATTCCTGTCTCGCCGGTTTCCTGGAGCCGGGGGAAACCATAGAGAATGCAGTCAGACGCGAAACCTGCGAGGAATCCGGCATCCGCATCGGCCGTGTCCGCTATCATGCCTCACAGCCCTGGCCTATGCCACATACGCTGATGATTGGCTGCTATGCCGAGGCAAAATCCCGTGAGATCCACCGCGATGACCAGGAACTGGAAGATTGCCGCTGGTTTACGAGGGAGGAGACCGTCGCGATGCTGGCGCGCAACGCCGGAGTGGCCTTGGCCACCGGCGAGCTTGGTCCACCGCCGAAAGGGGCGATTGCGCATCGTCTGATGCGGGATTGGCTGGACTGGCCCGCCTGAAAAAACGGCGCCCGCACCTCGCCGACGCCGTTCCTCCCGTAAGAATGATGTGTCTGGTCAGAAGTTGCGCTGAAAGCGCAGTATACCGCCAAAGGCTTCTCCGCTGCCGCGTTCGCCATCAAAGTCGGTGTAATTGAGTTCCGGCATGACCGTGAGGTCTTTCACGACTTCGTATTCCACATTGAGCGCTGCGGCCAAGGTACCATCGTCTTCATAGGCGACCTGACCATTAAGCGAAGCCTTGTCGTTCAGCGTTGCCGAGAAGCCGCCCCATGCGGCCCAATCGCCATACCAGGGGCCATAATAGTTCAGCCGGCGAGTGCCGCCCGGACCCTTGTCGTTGTCCCAGTCGGACTGGTAGCCGCCCATGACGAAGACGGAGAAGACGTCGTTGAACTTGACATCGAGACGCACCTTGCCGCCGAAGGCTTCAGCATGGGTGTCGTAACCTGCAACCGCGCCGATGCCGCCCCAATCCTGTTCGTATCTTAAACCACCGAGGATATGAGGCGTGTCGCTATCCGTGTATCGCGCAGTAACATCGCCAAATCCGGTATCATATTCACCATCGCCTGCCTCAAGCCCGATCAACGCGGAGAACCCGTTCGATCCCTCATAGACATAGCTTGCCTGGTTGGTGCGGTCGCCGGTGTAATCGATGACGTCGTCGTTGATGATGTTGCCGGCCGAATTGAGCCAGGTATCGAACCGTGAATCGTCATAGCCTGCCCGGAAGCCGGCAATATCGATATAGGCACTGTTGATATAGGTAGAGCCGCTGCCGTCAGAGGCCTGGCTGCGCAGTTCGATAAACGAGCGCAACTCGCCATATTCCGTATTGCTGCGGGCGTCCAAACGGATCGTGCCACGCGAGAAACCGGACCAGCCGATATCGTCGCCGGTGTAGGGATCGTCGCCGAAGCTGGTTTCGAAGCGAACATATCCGCCGATTTTCAGGCAGGTTTCCGAGCCCGGAATATAGAAGTAGCCCGCACCGAATGCATCGCAGACGCGGACGTATTCCATCGCTTCCGGCTCTGACGCCACAATGGCGTCTGCCGCTTGGGCCTGCTGTACGGCCGCGAGAGCGGCAACTGATCCAAGAAGAATCATTTTCAGTTTCATGGAGATCTACCTTTTGTGGCGCATGCCGCTGGAGCCACGGCAAGCCGCCTAATTGCTGTTGGATGGAATGGCGCACGGTCGAGCAATACCAGTTTTATGCGACATACAAACCGCTGAGGGTCCTCCGTAAAATAACCATTTTTTGGCCACAAACGAAACCCGCCAGTTTTTGCCCTTTAAAAAGGCCGGTATCGTTCCTACAGAACGAGCCGCATAGGATGCGCGGGATAAGAGCCCAGGATCCTGACCTTCTCCGAAAAATACCGCAATTCATCAAGCGCCTGACGGACATGGGCGTCTTCGGGATGGCCTTCGATATCGGCATAGAACTGCGTCGCGATAAACTTTCCCCCAAGCTGGTAGCTTTCCAGCTTCGTCATGTTGATGCCGTTTGTGGCAAAGCCTCCGAGCGCCTTGTAAAGCGCGGCGGGAATATTGCGGACATTGAAGACAAAGGTGGTAACGATCACGTCCTTTTCGGCATGTCGCCGGATTTCCCTTTGATCCCGTGCCAGAACAACGAAGCGCGTCACATTGTTTTCCGTGTCCTCGACGTTCTCCGCAATGATGTCGAGCTTGTAGAGGTCTGCCGCAAGTCGGGGGGCAAGGGCGGCCATCGACCGGTCTCCCAATTCCGAGACCAGTTTCGCAGCCCCCGCTGTGTCGCCGGCAACCACCGGTTTCCAGCCATTGGCCCGAACGATCTTGCGGCATTGGCCAAGCGCATGGATGTGGCTGTGCACGGTCCTGATTTCATCGCGTGTCACGCCGGGCAGCGCCATCAACTGGAAGCGAATCGGCATGAAATATTCACCGATAATGTGGAGGCGCGACTCGGGCAGCAAATGATGGATATCCGCGACACGCCCTGCGATGGTGTTTTCGATCGGTATCATCCCGAGATCGGCCTCACCGCTCTCGACCGCAAGAAACGCGTCCTCGAAGGTCTGGCAGGGCAGCGGCTCCATGTCCGGAAACATGTCACGGCAGGCCATATCCGAGTTGGCGCCAAAGTCACCCTGGAAGGAAATTCGGTTGGTCTTGGCGGTCATTGATGATTCCAATCAGAGTTTGGTGGCAAGCAGGCGGCGGGCTTTTTCAAGATCGGCGGGCGTATCGACACCCAAAGGCACGGATTTGACGATTTCGACGTCGATGCGCATGCCCGCCTCAAGCGCCCGCAACTGCTCGAGTGATTCGCGTTTTTCCAGCGGTGAGGGCGACAGCGACACGAATTTGTCGAGTGCCGTGCGCCGGTAGGCATAAAGCCCGATGTGATGATAAAGCGGACCGCTGCCGTAAGGGGCGGTCGCCCGCGTAAAGTATAGCGCTCTCAACCGGCTGTCGGAAATCGGCGAGCCCACGACCTTGACGACATTCGGGTTGGTTTTTTCAGCCTCGTCATCGATCTCCACCGTCAGGGTCGCGATGTCCACCGCGGGATTCTGCAACGGTCGCAAGGCGGCGCGTATGGTCTCTGGCTCGATTGTCGGAAGATCGCCCTGGACATTGATGACGATCTTGGCCTTGTTTTCTGGATCACTCTTAAGCAGCGCTTCGTGAATGCGATCGGAGCCGGACTGATGATCCACACGCGTCATGACGGCTTCGAATCCGGCGGCGGTGATCGCCTCGAAAACCTCCTGATGATCGACCGCGACGACGATCCGCCCCACGTCGGCATCGCGTGCACGCAACGCGACCTGGACGATCATCGGCAGGCCGCAAATATCCGCCAGAGGCTTTCCCGGCAGGCGGGTGGAGGCCATGCGAGCGGGAATGAGGATCAAAGTTCTGTCGAAATTATCGCGAGTCACGGCTTTGGCCTTCAAAATGCATCGGAAAAGTGTCAAAAGGTCTCAGTCCGGTGCGTATAATCCTTGTTGCAACGGAAAGCCAAAAGACATAGGTTCCGCCCGATTTCAAGAGAGGCTGGCGCTTTGTTTGCGCCGGTTGCAAGGGAGCGTTTGCAGATGAACTCATATGTGAACATGGGCGTCGGTGCCTTTCTTGGCACGGTCTTCGTTTTGATGTCCGTGTCGATCGCATCGGAAGGCATTTTCCATTCGGAAGCTCCCGAAAAGGAAGGCTTTGCTATTATCGCCGAAGAAGGCGCCGCGGATGCGGGTTCAGGTGCCGCTGCGGAAGCCGAAATCGATATCAAGCCGCTGCTTGCTTCTGCCGACGCCGCTTCTGGAGCGACCGTGTTCAAGAAATGCGCGAGCTGTCACACCTCGGAGAAGGGCGGACCCAACAAGGTCGGCCCCAATCTCTGGGGCATCGTCGATCGCCCGATCGCAGGACACGAAGGTTTTAGCTATTCCGCCGGCATGAAGACATTCGCCGAAGCGAACAAGACCTGGACCTATGATCACCTGAGCTTCTTCATCGAGGCGCCGAAGAAGCATGTTCCCGGTACCGCCATGGGTTTTGCCGGCGTCAAGAAGCCGGACGAGCGCGCCAATCTGATTGCCTGGCTGCGTGAGCAGGCGGACACACCGGTGGCATTGCCGGATGTGAACGCTGCAGCGACGCCTGCCGCCGGCGGCGAGGCTGCTCAGCCGGCAACCGGAGGCGAGGCCAAGCCCGCCACGGAAACCGCTCCCGCCCCTTGAGGCCTTTTCAACCTGAACGCTCATCAGCCCGGCTTCAACGCCGGGCTTTTCTTGTTGATGTGGTCTCGAAAAATGACCCCGTTACAACAGAATATAGGCCCAGGCGGAAACGGAGATAACGCCGAACATCGTCGTCAGGGTGATCGTCGATGAGGCAAGCCCGTGTCCGACGTTGAAATGGTGGGCGATCAGCCAGGCGTTCACACCCGTTGGCACTGAAGAGGTCAGGACCAGCGCTGCGGTCAGTTGCTGGTCCAGCCCAAGCAGATGGCAGGCGCCGTAGACGGCTGCCGGCATGAGGACGAGTTTCAGAATGCTGGTGATGGAGGCGAGGCCGAAATTGCCCGCGAGGCCATATTTGTCAAGCGCCATGCCGATTGAGATCAGGGCCGCGGGCGCTGCCACCGCGGCGAGTTGATCGACGACGACTTTCACCGGACCGCCGAGCGGCACGCCGACAAGATGTGCCGCAGCACCACAGGCAAGGCCGATGACCAGCGGATTGCGCACAAGGTTGCGCAGGATGCCGCGCAACAATCGCAAGGGACTTTGACCGGGCTTGCCGCTGGCCTTCCGTTCTGCCCGCTCCATCAGGATGGTTCCCGCGATCATCATGAGCGGGAGATGGACCGAGAGCAGGATCGACAGGGCCACCAGCCCCTGTTCGCCGACATTGCGGGACACCAGCGGAAGGCCGATGAATACCGTGTTCGCAAAGGCTGAAGACACGCCTGCCAGAACGCCCGTGCGCGCATCCCGCTTGAAAACCAGCGTGGCTGCCAGATGCCCGCACGTCCAGGTCAAGGCAACGCCCGAGAAATAGGCAACCCATAATGGCCAGGGCGAGCCATCCTTGAAGTCGGCTTCGGCGATCGTTCGAAACAGAAGAACCGGCACGGCGACCTTGAAGACGAAATCACCCAGAGCCTCACCGATGGTATCCTTGAGATAGTTCATCCGGACGATTAGCCATCCCAATAGAATAAGGATGAAAATCGGCACGACATTCAAGAATACGTCAGACATCTGCATAGCCTCTTGGCGGTTTCCACGTCCGCCCGATACTAGGGATGATCCTATGGGTTCCTATCATCCATTCCCGGTATAAGCCCCAGTTGCCCGCAGGCCGCAACCCCGCATCCCCCAGAACACGGCGACGGCGCATATTTCACGCAAGCCTCATATGCCATCATCATCTTCGGAGGCTATGGATATGGTCGAGAAGTGGTGGCAGGAGCCCGTTATCCTCGAACTTGACGGGATTGGAAGATACCGCATCGTGCGCAATACACGGGAGGCAGTCCATTGTCTTCTGGACAAATGGCCCGTGCGCGAGGGCGAAGCTTACACTGCGGCCGTTCGAATGTGCGGCCATGTCATGCGGGGCGAGCAGCCGGTGGATTATGCCAGACAGGACTTCATTGCGGCGGCGGTAGAGGCATTCATCCATGTGCAGGCCAGTCATTAAGTCCGAAGCGGAACATTCGTGACCAAGGGGCGTTTCTTCACGGAAGGGCGCCACCATGCAAAAACAAATTTACATTCGTCAGGACGATCACCCCGACCTGACCGACGACGATCTTGCCGGCAAGGTTCTTCGCTATATTCGGTATGCTTCGCTCATCGACACGACGAACCTGTCGGTCGTTGCGCTGGGCCGCACGATCGTCCTCGATGGATTCGTAACGTGCGAAACGGATATCGGTTGTGTCGGGGAAGCTGCGGCTTCGGTAATCGGCGTCCATTCGGTGGAAAATCGTATTAAAGTCGTTAACCACTGAGCGAACGCAATTCGCGTCCGCCCAGTTGACCGCTTGCTAGAAAGCACCGCCCGTGACGGGATTTACCACGGGTCTGTCACTCTCATCCGCTTTGCCGGAAGGCTGGACCGTTGGAGGCGCTATTGACTGACCATCCGCAGGCAAAGGCTTTCCCGGCGGGCGATGGACGTCCAAAGGCGCTTTTTGCTCGGGTGTAGTATTTGCATCGTCCGTCATGGCGCTGCCTCACGCCATGCCGGCGGGATCGCCAATCGGGAGAAGAGCAGGGTTGAGCACCGGATCGTTCGGGTTTCGTGTATCGCCTTTGTCGATCAGCGGTGGTGTTGCCGGCTTGTCCTGTGTCCGGTCGGGAAGGCCAGGCGTCGTCTGCGGGCCACGCGGGGTCTCGTCAGTCGGTGGAACGGGGATGGTTGTAGGCATGATGGTTCTCCTCTTAATGTCAGGAGAACGGCCCGGAGCATCGAAGGTTCCGAGCCGGGTTGTCACTGGCGTCAATCGATTGGGGAATCTTCTTTTTCAAGCATCAGGTCGACCTCGTCAGGCGGACGCTTTTTCGATCTCATATTTCCGGATAGGAGGTTGACCGGCGTTGCCACGGTACCGGCCGCGACCTGGCCGATGTTGTTCGCAGTGCCGGCGACCAGAGCGGTAATGCCGTCGCCGACGCCGATATCGGAGTCCGTCAACGTTTGCCCGGTCACCAGCCGCCTGCCGATCAATTGGACGATTTCAGGGTTTTCTGCAAATTTTCCGTGCTTGAGCGCATCTTCCGTTTTCACCTGCGTCAGATCGACCACCGTGATTCCGGCTTTTTCGAGCTTGGTGCGATAGGGCTCTTCTGCCGGATTGATCTGCCCCAGCCGGAGAACGTCGCCGGAGATATAGCGCGACAGCGCCAGTGCACGGTCGTCCTGCGATACGAAAATCGTGAAGTTCGGTCTATTGTCGCCGAGCTCGCTCCATTGCCGGGCAAAGACGTCAACGTCGATATCGGGGGAGGCAAGAATGACGTTTTTGATCTTGGAGGGCAGTCTTCCCTGGCGAATAGCCATCTGGCGTATCGATTCCATGGCGAGCCATGTTCCCATCGAATGGGCAAGGATGGTGATATCCTTGACGTGGCCATCCTGGACGAGACCGTTCAGTGTCTGCTCGAGCGATGTGCGCGAGTAGTTGGTGCTTTCCTTGTCATAGTTATAATCGAACACGCGGGCGCGCGAAGGCCAGGTGAAGAGAACCGGCATGACGTCCGCACCCGAATCATGGACGATCTGGGCAAACCGGAACACGGAATCTTCGTAGGTGTTGTTGAAGCCGTGCACGAAGACCATCGCATGTCCGCCGCCGGCATGCTGCGCCAGCCAGGCGCGACCTTCTGTGATGTTGGACAACGGCTTGACGCGGACAACCGCGAAATCTTTCTGCGGGTCCGGCGGCAGCTTCTTCGGCCACTGTACGGTACCCACCATTCGGGCACTGTCGGGCGGAATCGACACGGCGACATCGGTGATCGACGGCTGGCTGGCACGCTCGCCTGTAAACAGCACCGCCGGGTCGTCCGAAGGCCGGCGGCTCGTTGCCACCAGCATATCCACGACCGCGGTCCCCTTTGGAGTGCCGGTGATAGTCACAGGCTGCATGACGCCCCTGACATGTCCGCCGCAACCGGAAAGTGCTGCTGCAAGCACTATCATTATTGCCAGTCGCCACTTGAGCATGCTGAATGTCCGCTTGAAATGCTGGCATCTATTTGAGGCGGGAGTTCTTCACAATCGGACAGGCCCGTCAAGCCCGCAGTGCCGCCGCGACAGCTATGATGGCCTGGCACAGTGTCTTCTTTGCCATCACGAGGACGGGACGGCCTCAGGCGCACTCTCCGGTCTGCAAGCGTCCTGCCCGGACTTCGCGTCGCGTTCGTCAAGCGATCATGCTGCAAAGGCTCTGCTTAAAATGAGCAAGTTCCGGACCGACTCCAGGATGACGACGAAAAGGCCTTCATCTAAAGCGTCAATCGAACGGTCGACAAAGCTTTCAAAGCGTGGAGATAGTATTCGAAAAATGGCGGACAGAGCGGAAATGCCCCACCATCTAAAAAACAACCACTTGAGCCGCCCAACGCCTTAAAAACACGCTTTGAAAAGGTTGCTGTTTCTTCGGCGCCTCCCACGAATGTTGAACTTGCTGCAGGCTGGTTGGCGCGCAACCGTGATGCCGTGTCCGGCGCGTTGCTGCCACTGCTGCGCAGCCGCTTCAATCTGACGAGCATTCAAGCAATAGAGGCCGCAAAACGAGCGCACCACATCGAATACGGCGGTGCGTGATGTCGCGTCAAAACCGCGAGAAAGCTGACGTAGCGATAGCTCATAAGGCGCTGAACGTAGCGCGTGGGCTTTCGAGTGCTGACAAAGCTGTTGGTGCTGCAATCCTCGATCATTTCAACAAGAGCACCGGCCAATGTGACCCAAGCATTGCACGTCTGGCGATGCTGCTTGGCGTCGATGAAAAGACAGTGCGCCGGGCGACGAACGAGCTATGTGCAGCACATGGGCTGTTCGAGCGGTCTAGATGTGGAGCCTCAACAGGTTGTCCCGGTTTAGACCGAGGCGACCGATGGGTGTTTTTGAGTTTAGGCTGCCGTGGGGGCGATGCCAGTTGTACATGTGGGTCCAGTTTGGCAGATTCGATTTGCGGTGCTCTGACGATGGATATGCGCATGCATAGGCCCATTCCCGCAATGCCGTCTGAATGAAGCGCTCGGCCTTGCCGTTGGTCTTGGGTGTGTAGGGTTTGGTGCGGACGTGCTTGAGACCAAGCGCCTTGCAGGCTTTTGCGAAGTCCCTGGCCTTGTAGCAGGAGCCATTGTCGGTCATCCCGCGCGTGACTGTGATGCCGAGGCTGTTGTAATAGGCGACGGCGGCCGTGAGGAAGGCAACCGCGCTGGCAGCCTTTTCGTCCGGGAAGATGTCGGTAAAGGCGATGCGGGAGGCGTCATCGATGCAGACGTGGACGTATTCCCAGCCGACACCACGGGATCTGCTCTGGCCCGTCCTGTTGCCGGTGATGCGGTGACCAACCCGGTCGAAGCGGCCGAGGCGCTTGATATCGAGATGGATCAGGCCGCCTGGCTCGGCATATTCGTAACGCACGACCGGCTCGGCGGGGGCGAGGTCCTTCATCCGTGACAGGCCGACACGTTTGAGAACCCGGCTGACGGTGGCAGGCGAAACACCAGTCTCCATGGCAATGTGCTTGCCGGTCAGCCGCTGCCTGCGAAGATCGGCGATGCGCTCGACCAGAGCGCCGCCCGTCTGCCGGGGACTGCTTCTGGGCCGCGATGAACGGTCCGCCATGCCGTCGCGTCCCGCCGTTTTGAAGCGCGCGACCCAGCGCGACACGACCTTCGGCGAGACGCCATAGATGCGCGCAGCTTGTGCCGGGGACACCCGCCCGCTCGTTACCGCCAAAGCCATTTCTTCTCGACGCACAGGCGTCAGTCGGGCATTCTTATGAATGTTCATTCGGAGCGATCCTGGAAAACTGAGGTGTGGTAACTCCAGTCTCCTAAATCCGCTCCGAATGGACAACCTCCTGAAAGCTCACATCTAGTCACGGTGGCAAATCTTCGCGCGCAAGCTATCGACCGAACTGGCCCGCTTTCAGACAAATCGTAAGCGATTGGGACCGCCGCATGAGGTCGGGAATTGGGCCTGACGATGGCGATAGTAACCGGGCAAAAATGTCCGGTAACACCGGGCAGAAATGTCCCAAAACCCCGGGCGAAAATGTCCTACAAACCTATTATAGGAACCCATCTTATAAACCTATCTCTCCCGAACCAGCTTCAGAACACGTGGCGGACAACAGTAAATCTCCGAGTTCGGAGACGGCTCCGGATGGGCTTTTGAAAGGCGAGGAGGCGGGGCCAATCAATCGAAATTACCTATCACGCGAGAAGGGTACAACCGGAAGTTCTCGTGCTGAGGCTGCTTGGAGTGCCGCCGAGTACCGCCTCGACAACGCAATTGCCGCTTTGGATACTCGGGCCAAGGCAGCCGTCTGGAACTGGCTGGACGAATGCAGCCTGAAAGCTGCAGTCCGGGCAGAAATGGGGCGGCGAGGTGGAGGCATGGCGTTCATCAGTGCGGGAATTCGCATGGATCGCCTGAATGGTGTCGAGGGGAGCGTTCATGTGCATTAGCAGCCTCGGGGGGGCCGCAGCAAGGCGAGGACATCCATCTTCCGAAGGGTGAGGACGCGGACCTCGATGGCCTGTTGATCGCGTTGCACGCGTGAGGTGGCCCGGACAGGGCGGGCGGAGGGGTAGGGGGGTGTAAATCCTTGGGAAGGCCAAGGGGGCGTCACCGCAAGGGTATCAGCGAGAGGTTTTTTTTCTGGGCGGTGTTTTTTTGGGAAATTGCCCTTTTCCGGCATGCCCAACAGGACAGATTTTCTAGCAATCTATTGAATTCATTGATCAATTTTTGGTGGTAGTGGTCGAAATGGCAAAAAATGGTGCATTTCTTTCCGACGACGGAAAATCGCGGATTTGCGTCCAGTGCGGGGCGAGCTTTCGGCGGTCGAGCCTGTCGAGAAAACTTGTCTGCACTGCGGCATGCAGCCGGGCGCGGATCACGGCGCGTCAGGAGAATGAACGGGCGTCGGCCATGGTAAGGCGACCGGCAGTGCTTCAACAATTCGCCGATTTGTTCCCCGGCCTGATCGCAGAGCGCAGTCGCGCCGACTGGCGGCAAAGGCGCTCCCGATCCGGCGCAAGCCGTGGCGGGGCAAAGGAATGATCTACCGGCTTCCGAGGAATGAGCGCGACAGATGTTAAAACGCAAAGGCCGCAAGGAAATTTCCGACGACGATACCGCCCTGATCCTCATGGGGCAGATGGTTGTCGGCCGCAATGCGCCCCCTGTTTCCGTTCGGGAAGCGGCGCGGCTGGCGCGGGACCAGCTTGGCGTCATGGGGCAATCTTCGGCCGCGACAGAGGATCGCCTCCGGCGCAAGTTCACCAGGCGGCGCGCAGATATCCTGAAAATGGTGTCCGTGAAAAAAGTCCCAATTAAGTCCCAAGCGCAGGCGAACGACTCGCGCTATGGATTTGTCCTCAACGAGGATAGATCGATGCTGATGAGCCTTCCCACTGCCGTGCCGCCTCCCGGATTGTCCAAGCTCGAAGATTTCCCGAACTATGCGGCCGAGCATGCCAAGCTGAAGAAAATCGGCCGGGACATGACTGCGACCAAGGACGAGCTGACATCCCTGAAACGCCAGATTTTCGAGCGGGCGCAGGCCGAGGCGGATGCGCTGACGAATGCCAAAACCGCCTATCTCGACCGTGGCGAGCGGGCGCAGTACCGAAATCTTGAGCAGCTGCGCGACGATCTCGATTTTTCGCTGGACGTGATGAACGCGGCTTATTTCGATCAGGCCCAGCGCGTCAAGGCGGCAAAGGCCGAGGCCGAGACGGCGATTCGGGCCGAATACAAGAATGTTTTCGAGCCCCTTCATGTCGCTGCGCTCGCCGAGGTCTTCAAGATCGCCAAGCAGCTGAAAGAAGCCGTTACCCGCGCCGAACAACTTCGGCCGCCGCAGGATCCGCGTGTTCTAGTCCACATGCCGGCTCTCGACGTGATCCTTCTCACCCTCAATCAGGGCCAGTTGGACACCTTCGGCAAGGTCGCCGCCGACAACTGGAAAGTCGGGAAGTGGACAGGAGAATGACGACGATGAAGCGAGATCCTGACGAGTTCGGCGCGGCCGACGACATGGTCGATTTTCTCACCGGCGATCCGTCTGTGGCGCTACGCAATGTCTTCGATATGCTTGCCCTGTCGGATAAGCCGGCTTTGCCGGTTGCCAATCATGCGGCTCCGCTCATTGCGCCGGAACAGACCAGGGGCACCATCGTGGCGGGACCGGTCGCAACGCCCTTCGTTCGCACGACAGGCGAAAGGTTTTCGGCATTTCCGACCGTTGGCCATCAGGTGGCCGCCATTGCAGATGATCTGCGCGGCGGAAAGCGCGATCCGCGCCTTGTCGCAGCTCTCGGAAACAGCTCGGTCATCGGCACGGACGGCGGTTTTCTGATATGGCTGGAACATGCAATCGACCTGATCCGGGGGGCGTTTGGCGAAAGCCTGCTGGCTCCGCTTACTGATCGACGCCGCAACGGCCGGGGCCGCGCAGGCCTGGTCCTGCCCGGTATCGATGAAACCAGCCGGGCCGATGGGTCACGCTGGGGCGGCGCGCGCGCCTATTGGGGATCCGAGGGCGCTCAGTTCCTGCCGTCAAAGCCGAAATACAACCAGATCAGCCTGATACCGAAGAAGTTGTTCTGCTTCGGTTACGCGTCAGATGAACTCCTCGAGGATGCGATAGCGCTCAACGAGCATATGAAGGCCGTCTTCAAGGCGGAGGCATCATTCGCGCTCGATCGCGCGATCATGGCGGGATCCGGCATCGGGGAACCGCTTGGATATCTCAAGTCCCCTAGCCTGATCACGGTCGCAAAGGAGGCTGGCCAGCCTGCAGGCACCATTCTGCCCGACAACATCGGCGCAATGTGGAAGCGGTTGCCCGTTGCATCGCGCCGGCGTGCCGTCTGGATTGTCAACGAAGATGTAGAATCCTCTCTCACGCGAGGGTCCGGGGCTGATGATCTCGGCCAAGTGTACCAGCCGGCCGGAACGGGCGGGAGCACGTTTCCGCTTCTTTACGGACGGCCGATGATCGCAATGGAACAGGCTCCGGCGCTGGGTGATGTCGGGGATATTTCCGTTGCCGATCTCTCGCAATATCTGCTTCTCGACCTTGGCCTCCGTTCCGAAATGAGCATTCATGTCCGGTTCGTGGAGGATGAGGTCGCGGTTCGTTTCATCTGGCGAGGCGACGGCGCGCCGGGTTGGAAACAACCGGTCCTGTCCGCGAATGGATCTAATACCCGGTCACCGTTTGTCACCTTGGAGGCTCGTGTTTGAGCCTTCCTGCGCGCCCGTCTGTCCACGGGCGCGGAAAACGCCGGGCGGTAATCCTTTCCCGCTCGGAAAAACCCGGCCTCTGCCACGGCGGCCGGTTATTGGCCGGATTTAGATCATCTGGCCCGTCATGGCCCGGCGCATCGTCACTCCCGATGCGCCGGGCTTTAGAAGAAACGAGGTTCCGCCGATGTCTGCGATTGATTCCCTGCTTCAAACCCACTGGGCCATAGAGCCGACCTGGTTGCCGCGTCTTGCGGCCTTGGCCCAGCGCGATAACGGCTCGCCGACCGTGCGCGAGGTTCAGCCGTGGCAGAAGCGCGACTACGAGCACATGGCCGGTCCCGGCGCAACGAAGCTGACCGGCGGACACCGTGCATCCCTGGTCGATAACGTCGCTATTATCCCGGTCATGGGGCCTATATTTCCCCGTGCCAACATGATGACCGAAATGTCCGGTGCGACGAGCTGCAACATGCTGGCAATCGATCTGGCGGCGGCGATCAACAACAATAGCGAAGTCGGCGCAATCCTCTTGCTTGTCGACAGTCCTGGCGGCGCTGTTACCGGAATTGCGGATTTCGCGAACAAGGTTGCCGAAGCGGCGCGAATCAAGCCCGTCATGGCCTATGTGCAGGGGCAGGCATGCTCTGCCGCCTATTGGATTGCCAGCGCCGCATCCGAGGTTGCCGTGGATCGTACGGCCGTCGTCGGTTCGATCGGTGTCGTCGTGGCGACGGCTCGCCAGGTGGCGGCGGGACAAAGTGGCTATCTCGATGTTGAAATCGTCAGCACCAACGCGCCGAACAAACGGCCGGATCTCGGAGCCAATGAAGGCGTCGCGGAAGTGCGGCGGACACTCGACGCCCTTGAGCGGATTTTCATTGCGGACGTGGCGCGGGGTCGCAAGGTCACCGCGTCTCAGGTCGTTGAAAAATTCGGCAAGGGCGGGCTGATGGTGGGACTTGAGGCAAAGTCGGCCGGAATGGTCGATCGCGTCCAGACGCTCGAATTCACGATGCAGGGGCTTCGCCGGGTCGCGAAAGACTGGATCACCCAGCGCCGCGTCAAGAGTGCGCGCTAACATGAAGATCGACCTGGGAAGCTCAACATTGAAGTCCGAACGCGATGCCGCTGTGCGAGCGCTGCACGCAGCCGTCGAGAGGGCCGCCAAGCTGGAAACGGCGATGGATACGATCATGACGGGTTTCCGCCGTGTCGTGATGTTGCGCGCGGCCAACCGCAAGCGGGAGGCATGGGAACTGAACCTCTCCCTTATCGAAAGTTTCGAGATCCTCACGGACTTGCCTGCAAGCGTTTCGTTTCGGGCAATCCTTGCAGGCATGAAGGACGAAGATCATGGCCGCTGAGCGGGAACAGAGAATTGTCGAACTGATCGTAGACGCTTCGGGAACGGTCGCCGGAATGCAGGCGGCCGGGAGTGCCTATGACCATTTTGGCGACCGTGCCGCCATGGTCGAACAAAAGGTAGCGGCTTACCTTCAGCGGCAAAGCGATCTCTATTTGCGCGTGCCTCGCAGCATTGATGGCGTGACGCGATCCTATGAGAACCTGCAGGCGAAATTGGACCCGGTTTTCCATACGCAACTGCGGATGGAACGGGAGATGACCAAAAGCCTTTCACTGATCAACCAGGCTGTCCTGACTGGTGTGACGACAGAGCAGCAGGCAAATAAGGATATTCTCCTGCTTAAGCAACAGCAGGTCGAGGCCATCAATCGTGTTCGGGATGCGCAGCTTGCCGCAAACAATGTCGTTGCGAGATCGGGCACGAATAATGTGGTGGCGACGCCGGGCACGAACCCGATGATGCATGGCGCGAACGACAACTTGCTGCAAAATCGACGCCAGAACCTGAATTATCAGCTTTTTGACATCGGACAGTCTGCCTATGGCGGCATGGGCCTCGGGATGATCGCTGCGCAACAGGGGCCGCAGATTGCGCAACTCTACGCCTCGCAGGGCGGACTGAATGCGGCCATGAAGGACTTCGGCAATATCCTCGGGACGGTCGTAAGGGTTGCCGTGCCGGTGGGTACCGTGCTTGCCGGTATCTATGGCGCTTATCGTCTGATCGGCTCCTATTCGGTCGAGGCGACGCTTGCGATTGACGATAATACACGGGCCTTGGCTGAACAGGCGGCGTCCTGGCGGCAGATAGAGGGGCAGGTCTCGCAGCTTTCTCAGGTCCAGAAAACCTACAACGATGTGATCACCGACAGCGCTCGGGCGCACTCGGATGCCACGACGACAATCATTGCGAACACCGAGCGCGAGTTCAATGCGAAGAAGGCGTTGCTGGAATTGGAAGCACAGCGCCAGCAGGCCTCCATCGCCCTGCAGCAATCCGAGATTGCCATTGCCGGTCATCAGGTACGGCGCGACATCACGGCCGGCGATCCGGGAGATTGGTACCAGCCGTTTGACAGCACGAACCCGATCAGCAGCGTTCGCATGAACCTTGAGGCTCGCGGGATGGCTGACCCACGCATCGGGAGTGTGCCGTTCGTTCGCATTCCCGAAGAGATCAGCGGTGTGCAGCAGCTGCAGGCCGATCTGGAAAATAATCCTGCTATTCAGAAGCTCAAAGAGATGCGGGCCAACCTCGAATTGACCGAGATCGCCGCTGAAAAGATGCGGAAGGCGTTGCTCCAGACCTTTGACGTGACGGCCGGTGGCACGGTTAATCGGGACGGAGAATACAATCAGTTTGTGCCCTTGAACCCGGCCGTGCCGACTGCTGACCCCCGCAGGTCGATAGATATCGATACGACTGTCAAGAAGGACTCCACCCAGCGTGAGGATCGGTTGCGGCAATTGCGGCAGGAGCATGACTTGCTCGGCATGTCAGCCGGGGCCGCAGCTAAATTGCGCTTCGAGCAGGATGCGCTCAATGATGCGGTTTCGAGGAACATCGATCTGAGTGGCCCGCAGCGCGAGGCGATCCGCAGGCAGGCGGATGAGTACGGCCTGCTCACGCTTGACGGCTGGCGCCGCGGCTAAAATGCGCTTTGAGCAGGATGCGCTTAATGATGCGACTTCGAAGAATATCAGACTGAGCCGCCCACAGATCGACGCGATCCGCAATCAGGCGGATGAATACGGCCGGCTAACGGACAAGATGGCATCGGCCAAACTTGTACAAAATCTACAGTTTGAACGCGACCAGATGTTTAGGAGCGAGAGCGAGAAGGGTATCGCCTCACAACTGCGCTCAGCGGGTTTGCCGGTGGATTTGACCAGCCAAGATGCGGCCATTTTGCGCGCCGATAATTTGGTAAAGCAATACGGATCTACGTGGGAGAGCGTCGGTGAAATCGGACGGTCGTCTATCGATAAAATGACCGATGGGCTGCAGAACGGTTTTAAAAACGGAGCTGATATCTTCAAGAGCATTCTCGGGGATATCAATAGGGAAATGCTGCAGCTGGCGGTCGCCAATCCGCTGAAGAATGCGATATTCGGCGACAATCAAACAACGCTGGCCGACGTCGGCGGCGTGAGTGGCTTCTTCTCGGCGCTTACCGGCGGCAAAATGCCAGTGAACCCTTCCGTAGGGGCTGGAATCCATAATACGGCGTCGATGTCCGTAACCAGATCGACCGTAATAATTTCCGGTGAAGAAGGACAATCCACATGAGTGCTTTTGTATCAGTTCGCCTTCCTGACTCCATCCAGCTTCTTGCCGATGGAGCGGCATACGATGCTGACGGGACTATCACGAGCTTTCAGAGAAAAGTTATGGTCGGAGACAAAGTGCCGGTCGCGATCGCCGTTCGCGGCGCAAGCGGACATTCGTTGGCGCATGCACGCGCCCTTTGCAGCCTGGCTGACGAAAATGGTGTTATCGAGATGATCGACGCGCTAAGATCCTACCAGTTGAACTTATCGGTGCGTCGTCACTTCCAGAATGATGAAAAGGCCGGTTTTGACTTCGCGGTCGCCGTTTGGCACCCGACCGAAGGACCGCAGCAGTTCCGAATTCACAGCTATCCCACGCTTCCAGACTTCGCGCCGTTCGAACTGCACTCAGTCGAATTCCTGCTTGCCTGCGGCTCTTACTTCGATAGTCAGGCGCTGTTTGATCGTGGCATTCTTCCTGTCCGTGGCGATGGTCATATATGGGCGAAAACAAAAGGTGCCGAAATCATGGACCTGATGCGAGCCACGAAAGCCGACAATCTTCCGGGATATGAGGGAGAGCCCTTTTATGCGATCGGCGGGCACGTCGATCTTGCGAGCGTTACAGCCGAAGGGGCAAGCATCGAGCGGGTTCGTGTGTGGAAGGACCGTATCGGACGAAAGATCAAGCCAGAGGTTGAAGAACCAGCCGCAAACGTCGCCGGTCTCAACCGGCAAATGCGCCGTGCCATGCGGCGTCGGACCGCTTAGATATCCATGTTCCGACGCGTCAGGAAGCGGTCGGCCTAGAGGCCGACAGCCTTGCGCAGCGCGTCGTCAATGCGCGTTTGCCAGCCTTTGCCGGTCGCCTTGAATGCCTGGATCACGTCCGGGGAAAGGCGGATGGATATTTGCTCTTTCGGGTTGTCAATCGGCGGCCGACCCTTCCTGGTCCTATCGATGCTTGCGGCGAGGTCGGGGAAGGCTTCGCGAAACGGCTTGGCTTTCCCCGCCTCGTGGGCGGAAAGCGGGCGCTCGATCTCGGGATCGGGGCCGATCATGTCGCCGGTCGCCTCGTCAATCCACCAGCCGTCCGCGTCCTGGCGGACGCCACCAGCCTGGATGATCGCCTGCATCTGATCATTGTAGACCTGCCAACGGCGCATCAGCTCGGCATCGTCGTTCTCGCCAAGGTCTTTCGTCTCAAAACTGGGCCATACTTTCTTCATGAAGATCACTTCCTTTCGTTTCGGCTTGCGCGGCGCATGGAAATCACCGAGAGGGCTTCCGAACCGAGCGGCCGGAAAACAACCGCGACGACGACAGTGCCGTTGAAATCACCGATAGCGAGAAACCGGCCTTGCTTTGCATCTTCGATGCGGGCGGCTTCGAAAAATTCGACCGTCAGGTCTGCGAAATCATAGCCATGCTTGGCTATGTTCGAAAGGCGTTTCGGTTCGTCATAGGTGATGTTCATGCGATTAATGTATCACATTTAATCGCGCGTGCAAGTGTTTTTGTGATACAAAAATGCCAGATGTTTCACGGTGATCCTGGTGAAACACTCGGTCACTACCTATTTAATTTTAGATGGTGAGGGGTGAAGACATGAATAGGCATCATATCGACCTGACGGGCGCGGAAAATGCGCTTGTGGAGCGCATCGACCTACGGGACCATCTGCCGTCCGGCGAGGATCCGCATGTCATTTATCTTGCGAACCGGGAGCCTATCCTTGCCTTGCTTCAGTCACTCAACGACCGCAAGGCGATCCCGCCACAGCGCCTGGCATACTGGAACGATCCGGCATACACGAGCGGCCCTTCGAAGCTTTCGCGCAAGGAGGTGTTCGAGAGCAACGGTACCTACGGCCCAGACATTTTTGCGCACCCGCATTTTCGCAGGTATCTGCGCTATTTCCTGTACGGGGCCGATCTGCCAGCGGCAGCAATTCGCGAGTTCGAACAGCAGCTCGCCAGCTTCGGGACATTCAGCGGAAGCGACATCATTGCCCTGACCGCGAAGACACGCGAGATCGTGCGGCGTCATCGCCTCACGGATGATTCAGTCCCGGATGAGTTCTTCAAGCTGGCGCTCGACAACGGGCTTGACCGTCACGCGGCAAAGGCCGTGCGACGGGATGCGATGCAGGCGAAGCGCCGGTAGTGGGCAACATTTTCGATGACGGTGGGGAAATTCGCCACCGTGACGCCACGCCGCTGCATCTATAGATCGGCCAAGGGTGCCTTTGGCAGGGCGAATGGATAGCGTCCATTCTTCGGGCATTCAATACCGAACGTCTCCCAGATGCGATCTTCCAGGATGCGGAAGGTCGCATCGGCGTTCTCTTCCAAATCTATTGCAATAGCTCGGAAGCGCGCTCCTCTTGTAAGATCGAATTTTCCTAGAATAAGCCCTCCGCGAGTTTCGATGTAACCCTTTTCCTCTGTAGATTTAAACTGCGCATCAACGACCCATCGGGCTGAATTTTTGCCGTTATAGCGACCAATGTAGTGCGCGAGATAGAGCATATGGGCGGCTGTAGCAGTTGCATCGTATGGATCGATGCGAATGTCTGGTTCGACGCCACTGGGGTCTATGTTTCCAAGTAATTCAATGATTCCAGTCTGTTCGATGCGCCAGCGACTGCACACTTTGGCGCGGACCGTTCCAAGGCTTTCTTTGTACCTCTCGGTACCAAAGGCTCTGAACTGCCATTCCTCAAGCGACCAAAGAGGATATTCCGCTATGCCATCGCCCGCGGAAGACTGACTCCAGGGGGCTATTTTTCCAGATCGCAGGTCTTTCGCAACCTTGGGAATATCCATTGCTCGTTCCGAGAGGGCGGTGAAACGAAAACTAAGTCCTACCTTGTCATCATGATAACGTGAAAATTTCAATCGGCCGAGATCCAATTCCTCTTTAATGCGCTCCCTACTCGTTCGTGCCTCCCAGAACGCGTTTTGCATATCACTCATCTCCATGGGCTTTGATGAAGCGTCTCTCCGCCAATAGCATCCCGGCGGCTGTCCAAATCCATGCGGAGCTGAAAGCGTCTGTGGCACATCGATAACGATAAATCCTTCATTTGCACCAATTGCTGAAGGGATCGCGCGAACGGTGAGGCCCTGAATTGGCGGTGAAATAATTTGACCGAGCGCATCCTTCAGCCGTTCGGCTAGATGTGGAGCCTCAACAGGTTGTCCCGGTTTAGACCGAGGCGACCGATGGGTGTTTTTGAGTTTAGGCTGCCGTGGGGGCGATGCCAGTTGTACATGTGGGTCCAGTTTGGCAGATTCGATTTGCGGTGCTCTGACGATGGATATGCGCATGCATAGGCCCATTCCCGCAATGCCGTCTGAATGAAGCGCTCGGCCTTGCCGTTGGTCTTGGGTGTGTAGGGTTTGGTGCGGACGTGCTTGAGACCAAGCGCCTTGCAGGCTTTTGCGAAGTCCCTGGCCTTGTAGCAGGAGCCATTGTCGGTCATCCCGCGCGTGACTGTGATGCCGAGGCTGTTGTAATAGGCGACGGCGGCCGTGAGGAAGGCAACCGCGCTGGCAGCCTTTTCGTCCGGGAAGATGTCGGTAAAGGCGATGCGGGAGGCGTCATCGATGCAGACGTGGACGTATTCCCAGCCGACACCACGGGATCTGCTCTGGCCCGTCCTGTTGCCGGTGATGCGGTGACCAACCCGGTCGAAGCGGCCGAGGCGCTTGATATCGAGATGGATCAGGCCGCCTGGCTCGGCATATTCGTAACGCACGACCGGCTCGGCGGGGGCGAGGTCCTTCATCCGTGACAGGCCGACACGTTTGAGAACCCGGCTGACGGTGGCAGGCGAAACACCAGTCTCCATGGCAATGTGCTTGCCGGTCAGCCGCTGCCTGCGAAGATCGGCGATGCGCTCGACCAGAGCGCCGCCCGTCTGCCGGGGACTGCTTCTGGGCCGCGATGAACGGTCCGCCATGCCGTCGCGTCCCGCCGTTTTGAAGCGCGCGACCCAGCGCGACACGACCTTCGGCGAGACGCCATAGATGCGCGCAGCTTGTGCCGGGGACACCCGCCCGCTCGTTACCGCCAAAGCCATTTCTTCTCGACGCACAGGCGTCAGTCGGGCATTCTTATGAATGTTCATTCGGAGCGATCCTGGAAAACTGAGGTGTGGTAACTCCAGTCTCCTAAATCCGCTCCGAATGGACAACCTCCTGAAAGCTCACAGCTAGGTCAAAAATGCGGGGGAGGGGCAGTGCAAGTTGCTTTGCTCGTCTTGGATTGTCACTACTCTCGGATATTCCAACAAAAACTCGACCGCCTCTGGTGTTTGCAAAAGCGACAATCTCCTTTGCCAGGGCATCGCGCTCCGTGGGTTGCACGCTTTTTTCGCCTTTCCTCCAGCTTTTTCCACCATTGGGAGCGGACAGATCTGCCTTCAATTCAAGGATGGCCGTTTCTTCAGCTTCCAAGTCAATCAGAGTCTGAAAGTCTTCTACTGTGATTTCAGTAACGTGCTTCGATGCGATCTTGGAAATAGATGACATGTTGAACTTATACCAACCGTCACTGATTAGAACCCTTGCGCCCATTTGCGTCGGCCGATTGACATGATCTTCCATGGTCGTTGCTGGAGGGTTCTCCAAGCGTAGCAGCAGTGGTCGACGATATCCTCGTAGGATTTGAAGACTCGGTTTGAGAGCCAGTTGTCCCTCATGAACTGCCAGATGTTTTCGACCGGGTTCAACTCGGGCGATTTGGGCGGCAGTGGCAGGATGGTGATGTTTTCTGGAACGACGAGATTGTTGGACATGTGCCATCCGGCCTGATCCATGATGAGGACGGCGTGTGCATGAACGGCGACGTTGCGGGATATCTCGATCAGGTGCTGGTTCATGGCATGGGTGTCGCACCACGGCATGACGAGAGCGGCGGCCTTGCCGTGCTTGGGACAGATGGCACCGAAGATATAGGCCGATCGGGTTCGCTGGTCGTGCGGCGCGGACGGCCTTGAGCCCCGCTTGGCCCAACGACGCGTGATCTTGTTCTTCTGGCCTATCCGGGCTTCGTCCTGGAACCAGATTTCGATTACTTTGCCCTTGGCGGGACCTGCGGCGATTTCTGCCACAGCGGCGGGGAAGTTTTTTTAAATGCCTCGGCCGCCTCGGCATCCTGCGCATGATGTCTTGGGCGAGCCGAGAGCTTGCGATAGCCCATGGCACGCACTTCGCGGCCCAGGGTCTCCTCGCTCACCGAGATGCGGAACTCTTCCCAAATCCATTGCGCCAGATCACACAGACGCCAGCGAACGACTCCATCCAGATACGGGGTCGGTCCGCGCTCTATGGCTTGCGCCAAAGCCGTTCGCTGTTCATCGTTCAGGAGAGAAGGTTTGCCCGGGGCCTTGCCGTTGATAAGGCCGGCGGGACCGCGTTCATTGAAGCGCACCACCCAGTCGCGCACGATCTGAACCGTCACACTGCCAAGCCGGGCGGCATCGGCGCGTGAGCCGCCATCATAGATCGATGCAAGTGCCAGAAGCCGCCGTGCCTGATCGGCATCGCGTGTCTGCCGAGCCAGAAGCCGCAACCTGGCTCCGTCGAAGTCCGATCGCAAAGAAATCGCTGAACCCATCACAAACCTCCAGTTTGCATCACAGATTCAGATTCGTTGGCTGCTGGGAATCCCCTTCAGAGTCATGCTCACTGACGGTTGGTATTACCCTTCGAAGCGTCATTACATCATCGATGCTGACGGCCCGCCACTATGTTGCATTGCCAGCGCGTGAGAAGATCACACAGACGAAGTTGAGCGAGTTTGGAAGGTTGAGCGGGTGAAGCTCTATCGTCGTCGTCGGGAACGACCACTTGAACCGGTCCGGTCTGTCCTGCGGTTCACCAGCGCCAAAGTCTTTGACCAAAGCATCGTACACTGCTTTCAACTGAGCTTTCTGCGAAACCCCGAGCGGCAGATCATGCTTCATTGACACCCGCTGCAGCCTGTTCGATTTCTTGCCCATCTGAAATGAAACGATGAATTTAAAGCCGCCTATATTGACGTCTTCAATGGTGAAATCTACATAGGTTTCACCATAGTCTTCGCGGTCAACCTTTTTGAGGTTTGCATCACGCAGCGCGACCTTCATTTCGTCTTCCGACATTCCCCAGTTGGTGTGCCACCAGCCTGACAGATCCATATCTTTTTCGGTCATGTTGTGCCTTTCAGATAGATAATCGACGATCGGCCTGCTTTACAAAAAGCCGAAGGATAAGGCAGCGCAGCCGGCAGCAAACAAGCCCAACGAAACCATCACGGTGATAACGGAAGCCATCATGTAAGCGTTAGAGCGTGCCAGATGTGCTTCCTCTAAGTGTTCCTCGCGTTCACTCTTGTCAACGTAACGAGTCGAGACGAAAGCCAAAAGCCATGTGGCTGATGCCAGCAGCGTGCCAGCCGCCCAGATCAGCATTGCCGTCGCGACGACCGTTCCCAGACCGCCCTCGCGTAAGTCGGACGCCTGGCTTAAGAGCGCGATGGCCGCGCCCCCATTAATCAGGAAGGCGGCATTGATTCCCTGATGTGCATATCCCTGTGAGATCTCTCTATAGTCGGCCATTTGCCTACCTTTTTTGAAAAAGTGTTTCACGTTTATTCAGGTGCAACAGCGAAAACCGATGATGCCTACCTTGGCATCTATAAGTTGCTTATTTCTGCTTCGGTGGATCAATGATAAAATCGGGATCTAGCTCACCGTCAGGTGCAGCGTAGACAAGATTGTGAGCGTCATCCGCCTGGGTAACCAGAAAACGCATAGCCTCAGCGGTTTCCGGTAGATCGTCATATTTTTCATTGAGAACGGAAAGCATGTCTTCCGCGTATGATTTAAGTGAAGGCGGAAAATTATCACTGCTCATGAGAATGTGCTTAAGTGATGCGCGAAATTGTATCAAGTTAGCGCGCCTGACGCCGTTGAGCGCAAGAGAAATATTGGTCCAGTAGAGATCTCTCTCCATGGCTCTGGTTTGAATTTCTTTTTGCTCCTTTTCTCGCTCGTAAAGTTTTTCTTCCAGCGCGCGAATTTGAGCGTCCCTGCGATGCACCTCTTGCCACACATTATCGACTTCCAGATCCATATTCAGGGATTGATCTAAGCGACTAACAATCTCGGTGTTCATGGAGCGACCGCTATCCTTGGCCGCCTCATTTATGCGGTCCCGCATTCCTGCGGGCATCCTCAGATTGAATTGATCGGATCCTCGGCCAGTTTTTGGAGCCATGTGTTTTCCCTACTTTGTAGGACCACTGTAATATTATAGCCTTGACGTCAATGGGACCACCGTAATACACATATTACGGTGGTCCCACATATGGAGTCAGTGATGATGTTAGAAGGCGAGTTAAAATCTGAACGCTTTCAACTATGCCTCGAACGATCGACGATCGAAGCGGTGGACGATTGGGGGTTTTCAAATCGCATTCGATCCAGGGCAGAGGCAATTCGCCAGTTGATACAAAGGGGGCTGGTGTCCTCGACGAGCGGAGAAACAAAAAAAGCGGACGTCTCGGCCTAGGAACCGACGTCCGCTTTTGTGCACTTAAAAGGAAAAATCAAATGCAGAAAAAGCTTACAACAAATCTCCTGGAGGAGACAAGAGTTTCGTTGGTGGTAGACCAAGTCGACCAGTGTGTGGACCAGCTGCGCTGCGTGTGGATGGCCCTCGGCGTCGATCTCGATATAATCGATCGCAATAACCTCGCGAGCGTGCGCGGCGTTCTTAATGATGCGATCCACAACATTGAGGAGCCGCGAATCTGGCTCGTCTCACTGCTGCGCGAGGTGTGAGATGATTAAGCACCTCTCACGCCGCACCTTCCTGCGGGTCGCCGCCTCCAGTTCGGCTATTGCTTTGCCGGCCGCCGCCGAATCAACGGGCGTGGAAGCCATCCCGCTTAACGACGAGCAGGCGCTTGAAGCCTGCATCGGCCAGCTGAAAAACATCCTGCAGCGGATGCATCCGACCAGCCACAGCGCCCGCCATTTTTTGCAGCGTAAAGACGATGGCGGTTACTGGCTAAGCATGCAGGCCAGCGTTTCCTACGCTGATTTCGAAGGCGATGGCTTTTACATGATTAGCATCGATGGCCACCTCATACCCCATTACGTAAAAGAAGCGGAACGCTTTTCGATGAACGGCAGGAGCCTCGGCCGACACTTCTTGTGTTATCAGTGGGTCGAAAACGACTTCCACGATGGCACGTCCTACTTTCTGGAGCCGCGTTTCTTTCACATCGTCAACATCGTCCGCAAACTGACTTTGCCGGACGGCGTCACTATTGACGATCTCCCGTATGAGGAGGAGTGATATGGCAAATGCACCCGGTGTTACGGCCATCGCCCGCCAACCGCGCAAGCCCGGCATTCGTCAGGCAGATATCGCGCGCGCCATAAAAGGCGCGCTCCAGGGAGGAATGGATGTGCGCGAAGTCTTCGCCACTCCCCACGGCATCCGCATCCTATCCTCCTCGGCAGCACCGAGTTCGTCTGCGCTGAATGAGTGGGATGAGGTGCTGAGCGATGGTTAGGCGCGCGCGATCGGCATTGCCGAAATACCTTTCCCCCGCGCGCGATCGATACAAAAATGTCCGGCTCCGCTTTCGCAAGGGTCTTTTCTCTACCTATTTGAAATCGTCGTTTCCCTCCGACGAATTCGACGAGGAATATCAGGCTGCATTGCGCAGCGAAAAATCAACCAAGGGGGACGTCGGAAAGTCGAGGACAAAGGCCGGCAGCATTTCGGCGGTGGTTGTCTCATACTACAGCTCGCCGGAGTTCAAGGGAACCGCGAAGACGACGCAGCAGACGTATCGCGGCATCTGCGAAACCATCCGCAGAGATCACGGTGAAAAGCCGATGAGCGGTCTCATGCGCAAGCATGTGAAGGCGATCATCGGCAAGATGAGCGAGCGACCGGCAGCGGCGAACAACTATCTGCGGATGCTGCGGATCTTGATCAGGCACGCGATCGACATTGAAATGATACCCCGTGATCCCACGCTTAAACTGAAGGGCTACAGCACCAAGACGAAGGGCTTCCACAGCTGGACCGAGACGGAAATCGCGGCTTACGAGGCGCGGCATCCGATCGGGACCAAGGCGCGGCTCGCTATGGCACTGATGCTCTACGGGGCAACGGCGGGGCGATGCTGTAAAGCTCGGGTGGAAGAACGTCAGCAGACGGCGCATAGCGGTGCGGCAGGAAAAGACGGGAACGCCGCTGGCGATCAAAATGCATCCGTCTCTTATCGAGGCGCTGGCAATGGCTGAGGAGGGGAAGCCAACTTTTCTTCTCACTGATTATGGAAAGCCCTTCACGGCCGCAGGCTTCGGCAACTGGTTTCGCGTGCGCTGCAATGAAGCCGGATTGCCGCACTGTTCGTCCCATGGATTGCGCAAGGCTGCTGCTCGCCGACTTGCCGAAGCGGGCAACAGCATCAACCACATTGCCGCCGTGACGGGCCACCTCTCGCTTAAAGAAGTCGAGCGCTACACGCGGGCTGCGGATCAGGAAAAAATGGCCGACTTGGCCGTCGATACCATGCCCGAACGGTCAGACAGAAACAAAGACATTGTCCAACAAATCGAGATTGTTGGACAATCGGAATAAGAAGGTGTTGAGATAATGATGGAAAATGAAAGGGATGGCGGACAGAGCGGGATTCGAACCCGCGATACGCTCTCACGTATACACACTTTCCAGGCGTGCGCCTTCAACCACTCGGCCACCTGTCCGTTTTGTCAATCCGCTGGAGGTTGGAACCGGCGGATTGGAGACAAGCGCTTGCTTTCTCCTTTGAACACCGCCCGGCAGAGCCAAGTCGGTGAGCCGCAGGCCAAAACCTGCGGACGGCGCGATATATACCGAGGAAGCGTAAGGGATCAACAGAATTCTGACAGTTTTTTGACTTCATGTGACGGAGGTCCCGAAAGCAAGGCATTGAAGCGGGGGCTTCCATGTCTTATCTGTGGCTCATCGATGACCTACTGCAATATCAGGCGACACTATCCGGCCGGCGAAGGGCACATGCGTTTGATCCTGCGATTTGCAAGTTTCCTGGCTTTGATTGCCGGCGTGCTGGTCGCATCGGTGGATGCTATTCAATCTGTGTCGGCGTCCGGGCTCGTCCTCACGCCCTTGGCGACCGCACTTTCCGCTGGAGGCGCCTTGACTGGCTCCTGGCTTGAGATGTTGGAGCGGGCACCCTCGAACTACACAGTTTTCGGACCGGTGATCGGCTGGGCTCTACGCCAGCCAGCCTTTGTCATCTTCATGATCTCGGCGCTTCTGTTGTGGATGGGCGGCTACAGGCGGCCGCAACCTGCCGGACGTTTTTCTGCCTGACGGCCAGCGGCCGTCCTCGCATGCGATCGATCAGAACGGTGCCGGCCCCAAGACCGGCGCAACGGCCGACGAGGCTTGCCCCGGCTGCAAAAACGAAGGAGACAGGCATGGGCCTGACCGATATGTTCAGCAAGAAGACTGCAATGCCCGACCTGCAGTCGGCACTTCCGGGCAGGGAGATAGCCCTTCCGACATCCGAGCATCATGCCGTCAACGGACACCCGCTCAAAGGTCCTTATCCCGCCGGTTCCAAAACGGTACTGTTCGGCATGGGCTGCTTTTGGGGTGCCGAACGATTGTTGTGGAAAATACCCGGCGTCTACGTCACCGCGGCCGGCTATTCCGGCGGCTACACGAAAAACCCGACCTATCGGGAGACGACGACCGGCCTGACCGGCCATACCGAGGTTGTCTTGGTTGTCTACGATCCGGCAAGGGTCACGCTCGCCAGCCTGCTGAAAGTGTTTTTCGAAGAACATGACCCAACGCAGGGCATGCGGCAGGGAAATGATGTCGGAACCACGTACCGGTCCGCCATCTATGTCGAGGACGATGCGCAGCTTGCAGAAGCGCACGCAGCCCGGGATGCCTTTCAGGCCGCATTGGACAAGGCAGGTCACACGGCGCGGATCACGACGGAGATCGACAAGGTTGGTGCGTTCTATTTTGCCGAAGCCGAGCATCAGCAATATCTGGCCAAGAATCCGAATGGCTATTGCGGGCTGCGCGGCACGGGCGTGAGCTGCGCCATCTGACAATGGTCGCCTGTAGAAAATACCGCATCTTGAAGGTGCGGTATTTTCATGCGTGCTTGTCCAGGTGCGCCATGGCGAAAAAGCCACAATCGCCCGGAAAGCGCTTGTCAATGGCGTTTCCAGGTTGTCGTGACGGCTGCATCGCCTATTAAACTTGAGTTCACCGAGCAAGTTATCGCCTTCGGGACGACTCAATGACTTTTCAGCCAAGAATGAACAACAGAATTTCCGGCTTTTCCGTTGTCGGTAGCTGGAAGCGACGCAGCTGGAACGGCGTCGTCGCCGATCTGTGGGACGTGGAATGCGCTCCTGCGGCCGGCGGGTTCTATGTGGCCGATCATCCGCGGCTGTTTATCGTCCTCGATGCCAAGGGCGCCGGTCAGCACAATATCCGCCTGCGGCAAACCGGAGAAACCTCCGTCTGCGGCGGCCGTCAGGCCATATCCTACATACCGGCGGGTATGGAGCTTTGGGCCGATATGGTCGATGTCAGCTTTGTTCGCCACCTCGATCTGCATTTCAACGTCGAAACGCTCAGCAAGCGCCTGATGGAGGATCTCGATCCGCGAAAGCTGAGCATGCCGCAACTGATGTTCTCGGAGCCGCGTCTGATGGCTTTGGCCGAGCTTATTGCTGCCGAATGCGCCAACCCCCAGCCCCTGCATGACCTCTATGGGGACGGTCTCTCAGTCGCCCTGTTCATCGATGTCATGCGGCTTGGCGCCGTGAAAGCGCGCCGCCGCAGCGCGCTGGCGTCGTGGCAGTTGCGGCGCGCCACGGACTATATTACGGAAAACTGCCTTCGCAGCATACGGCTTCAGGAGCTTTCCGTCCTGACAGGCCTGTCGCAGTCTCATTTCAGCCATGCCTTCAAAGCCTCCACGGGGGTGCCGCCTCACCAGTGGCAGATGAAAGCCCGCATCGAACGGGCCAGGCAGATGATGCTTGAAAACGAGATGCCGATGAGCGTCGTCGCCGTCGAAACGGGCTTTGCCGACCAGGCGCATTTTACCCGCGTGTTCCGCAAAATGGTCGGCGTCACGCCGGCGAACTGGGCAAAAAGCCAGCGCTAAGTCCTCACCGCCTTTGCACAACGGCAATTATGGCCAGAAACGTTCAATTTCAGCAGTCAGGGACAATCCCTGACGTTATAGTTGATATATCCACTCATCTTATTTTTATGCTGGCCAGAGATCGCCATGGGGCGTGGTGCCGGTTGGAGTTGGGGTAAGCAGGATGACAAACAAGGGCGACGGGCGTTACCGGTTGTTGATGGCGAGTGTGGCGGCGATCGCCGCAGGTGCGGCAATGCAACCGGCTTATGGTCAGGATGCGGCGGCTGGCGTAACCCGGCTGGAGCAGCTCACGGTATCGGCGGGCTCCAAAGGCATGCAGGAGGCCACGGGTCCGGTGGACGGTTATGTCGCAAAGGAAACCGCGACGGGATCGAAGGCTGCGGCGCCGGTCACCGAAATACCTCAGTCCGTATCGGTCGTCGGCCGCAAGGAGCTGGACGATCGCGGCGTGGTTACCAAGATCGATGAGGCATTGCGCTATACGGCCGGCGTTTCCACGGAACCTTTCGGCAGTGATCCGGACACGGACTGGTTTTATATTCGGGGCTTTGATGCAACGCAGACCGGGGTCTTCCTGGATGGTCTAAACCTCTATTCCTTCGGCTTCGGCGGCTTCCAGACCGATGCCTATATGCTGGAGCGCGTCGAAGTGCTGAAGGGGCCGGCTTCTGTGCTTTACGGCGGCGCCAATCCGGGCGGCATCGTGGATCTGGTTCGCAAGCGGCCGCAGGACGATCCTTCCTACTCCACGGAAATCGGCATCAACAATTTCGGCAACGCCTTTTTCGGCTTCGACGCCAACGACAAGCTCAATGCCGAAGGCACGATCACCTACCGCATGACAGGCAAGGTATCCGGCGGCGACAATTACAGTGATTACTCCGAAGACTTGCGCGGCTTCCTGATGCCGCAGGTGACCTTTGCGCCTGACGATGCAACGAGTTTCACCGTCTATGCTATGGCTTCCGCTCTCGACCAGACCCATGTCGGCAACGGGTTCCTGCCCTATGAGGGCACCGTGACCAACGCGCCCTTCGGAAAAATCGACCGCGATCTGTTTTTTGGCGAACCCGATCATGATTTCGGCCGCTATGACCAGCAGATGATCGGCTACGAATTCTCGCATGAATTCGACAATGGCTGGACGATCTCGCAAAACCTCCGCTACAGCCATATCGACAAGGCCGAGGAGCTTGTTTACCCCTATGCCTATACGCCAACCTACGACCTGGCGCGACTGGGCTTCAAGCATGACACCACGGTGGACAGCTTTGCCATCGACAACCGGGCTGAAAAGGATTTCTCCACCGGCCCGCTGGAACATTCGCTGCTGGTCGGGCTGGATTACAAGAATTTCAAAATCGACCAGACGCAGGCGTCCGCCTTTCCGGCTTCGGATCTCGACCCCGAAGACCCGGTCTATGGCGGCGGCCTGCCGGCCTATTTCACCTATCTCGATGGCGTGATGCGGATGGAACAGACGGGCATTTATGCGCAGGACCGGATCCGGTTCGGCGACGGCTGGCTGGCGACGCTCAACGGCCGTTACGACTATGTCGATATCGATTCCGACTCGCGGCTTGCGACGGGATCCTACAACACCACCGACAGCGCGCTCAGCGGCCGCGCCGGTCTTGCCTATGAGTTCGACAACGGCCTGACGCCTTACGTGTCGGCTGCGACGTTTTTCAATCCGGTGATCGGCACCGCCTTCGATGGCAAGCCGCTCAAGCCGGAAGACGGTCACCAGTTCGAAGGCGGCATCAAATATGAGCCGACCTTCATCGACGGCTTGCTGACGGCCTCGGTCTACCACATCGTCAAGAAGAACGTGGCGCTGACCCGGCCGGACTTTCTGCAGGAGCAGCTCGGAGAGGTCACGTCCAGCGGCTTCGAGCTGGAAGGCAAGATCAATCTGAATGATAACTGGAGGGTTCTGGGTTCCTACACCTATAACGATCTCGAGATTACCGAGGATCTCAACACGGCTCTGATCGGCAACCGCCCCTATTTGATTCCGGAGCATCAGGCGGCGATGTGGCTCGAATATCTGGTCACGGACGGCGCACTGGAAGGCGTCAGCGTCGGCGGCGGCCTGCGCTATCAGGGCGAATCCTTCGCTGACAATGCCAATACAGCGAAGGTGCCGGACGCAGTCGTTGCCGATGCGGCGATCCGCTACGAAAAGAACGGCTGGGGGGCTGCCCTCAACGTCACCAATCTGTTCGACAAGGACTATGTCAAGGGCTGCCAAGGCCTCTTCACATGCGGTTATGGCGATCAGCGCACGATCACGCTGAAGCTTAGCAAATCCTGGTAATCCTTTGCATCCGCAGACGGGCCGTGGAGCGAAAGCCCGCGGCCCGTCTGCGTTTGTGAAACACGCATTTCACGTGTCTGAACGACTTTCTGGCTATAAAGTGATGATTTTGCCGGTTTTTCAGGCGCCTGACTTTTTTTACCAACTGAAAAATTTTGGGTGAATTTTGATGTGAGGCATGCAAGGATGCGCCCAGCCAGACATGCCCTTCGACAAGGGAGTGGCGGTTCCGCAGACATGCTCCCGCAGAGGAGCTTGCGGGAGGACCCAACAAGATCAATAGAACAACAGGGCTGCATGATGAAAAAAACCCTCCTCGGTCTCTTTGCCTTTTCGATGATGTCCGCCACGGCACTCGCTGCCGATATCAAGCCGGCGCTCATCTTCGATCTCGGCGGCAAATTCGACAAATCCTTCAACGAAGCGGCCTTCAACGGCGCGGAAAAGTTCAAGGCAGAATCCGGTATTGAATATCGCGAGTTCGAAATCAGCAACGATGCTCAGCGCGAGCAGGCGCTGCGCCGATTTGCGGGCGATGGCAACAACCCCATCGTCGTGGTGGGCTTCAATTGGGCGCCGCCGCTTGAAAAGCTGTCCGCCGAATATCCCGACACGAAATTTGCGATCATCGACATGGTCGTCGACAAGCCGAATGTGAAGTCGATCGTCTTCAAGGAACAGGAAGGCTCTTACCTTGTCGGCGTTCTCGCCGGTCTCGCTTCAAAGTCGAAGACCGTCAGCTTCATTGGCGGCATGGATATTCCGCTGATCCACAAGTTCGCCTGCGGATATATTGGCGGCGCGAAGTCCACCGGCGCTGACGTCAAGGTTCTCGAGGCCTATACCGGCACAACGCCGGATGCCTGGAACGATCCGGTCAAGGGCGGCGAGATTGCCAAGTCGCAGATCGACCAGGGATCGGACGTCGTCTATCACGCAGCCGGCGGCACCGGTGTCGGCGTGCTTCAGGCGGCAGCGGATGCCGGCAAGCTCGGTATCGGCGTCGACTCCAACCAGAACATGCTGCAGCCGGGCAAGGTTCTGACCTCGATGCTGAAGCGCGTCGATGTTGCTGTCTATGAGGCCTTCAAGACCGCCAAGGATGACAAGTTCGAAGTTGGCATCTCCAATCTCGGCCTCAAGGAAGACGGCGTCGGTTTCGCGCTCGACGACAACAACAAGGCGCTGATCACGCCTGAAATGCAGGCCGCCGTCGACAAGGCCAAGGCCGACATCATTGCCGGCACGGTTCAGGTTCACGACTACATGTCCGACGAAGCCTGCCCCTATTGATCTCAGAGCGTTGAATGAATAGCCGCCGGTCTCTGGAGATCGGCGGTTTTTTGTGTCTGCTTAATAATGCGGGGGCCGGGTGATAGCCGGCGCGTCGATACTCTGCTCCTCAAGGCTGAGGAACCGCTCCGTCAGGCGATCGAGTTTGGTGCGAACCTGCTCGACGACCGTCCATTGTTCCGCCAGCTGATCTGACAGTTCCTCGATGGTCTTTGCCTGATGGGCGATCGTCTCTTCGAGCCGGGTGATGCGTTCTTCGCTCATGATTCTCTCCTGCGGCCGCGCTTCCGTGCAACGTTCGCGCCGTCATTTATCATATCAAGTTCGATTGTGCAGGCGGTGCGCCGCATTTCCGGTCACGGACTCAACGCAACGGGTATAAATCGCGCTGGACTCTCCGCAACGAACTGGGAAGAGTGGGCAGGCTTGCGATTTGGGCTTTCGCGCCCGGATTTCGATGCTAAACTTATACCAATTGGTAAAAAAATCGATGCCCGGGCTACCGCTGTCAAGACGGAGAAAACCGGGCCGCTTCGGGGAACATGGGTCAATATGAGCGATATTGCCATCGAGTTGCGTGGCATCGACAAGAGTTTCGGGCTTGTCCATGCCAACAAAAATATCAATCTTATCGTCCGCAAGGGCACGATCCACGGCATTATCGGGGAAAACGGCGCCGGCAAATCGACGCTGATGTCGATCCTCTACGGCTTTTACCAGGCCGACCGCGGCGATATTCTCATCGATGGCAGTAAGGTTACGATCAAGGATCCGAATGCCGCGATCTCCAGCGGCATCGGCATGGTCCATCAGCATTTCATGCTGGTCGAGAATTTCACCGTTCTCGAAAACGTTATGCTCGGCGCCGAGGACAGCCAGATTCTCAACACCAGCATTTCCAAGGCGCGTGTCGAACTGAAGCGGCTGGAAAAGGAATATGCACTGGAGGTCGATCCGGATGCATTGATAGAGGAACTCCCGGTCGGCCTGCAGCAGCGCGTCGAGATTTTGAAAGCGCTCTACCGCAAGGCGGACATCCTGATTCTCGATGAACCCACGGGTGTCCTGACGCCGCCGGAAGCCGATCATTTGTTCCGCATCCTTGGTCAGTTGAAGGATCAGGGTAAGACGATCATCCTGATCACCCACAAGCTGCGCGAGATCATGGCTGTGACCGACGAGGTTTCCGTCATGCGCCGCGGTGAAATGGTGGCGACACGCAAGACCGGCGCGACCTCCGTCGAAGAACTGGCCGAACTGATGGTCGGTCGCCGCGTTCTCCTGCGGGTCGAGAAAGGCGAGGCCAATCCGGGCGAGGTCAAGCTTGCCGTCGAAAATCTCACCGTCCGCGACAGCCGCGGCGTGACCATGGTCGACAATGTCAGCTTTGATCTGCGGGCCGGCGAGATCGTCGGCATCGCCGGCGTTGCGGGCAATGGACAATCGGAATTGCTGGAGGCCATTTCCGGCATCCGCCGGGCCGTCGGTGGAAAGGTCCTTTTGAACGGCCAGCCTGTGGATATCATGGGCAATGCCGACCCCGGCGACCTGCGCAATCGCGGCCTTGCCCATGTTCCCGAGGATCGTCACCATGTCGGCCTCGTCCTCAAATTCGAAGAAGCCGAAAACGGGATTCTTGGCTATCACAACGACAAGCGTTACCTGAACGGGCTGTTGCTCGATACGAAGACGATCCTGGCCGATGCTGAGGAAAAAATCAGGAAGTACGATATCAGGCCGCCCAATCCGCGCTTGAAGACTGCCAATTTTTCCGGCGGAAACCAGCAGAAGATCGTGCTGGCGCGCGAGATGGAGCGTGGGCCGGACGTGCTGATCATCGGCCAGCCGACTCGCGGCGTCGATGTTGGCGCCATCGAATTCATCCACAAGCGGATCATCGAGATGCGCGATCAGGGCAAGGCGGTCCTGCTCGTCTCCGTCGAACTCGATGAAATCAGAGCCCTATCGGATCGCATCGTCGTCATGTTCGCCGGACGTGTTGTCGGGGAGCGGGGCCCGGATGCGACGGAGGGAGAACTCGGTCTCCTGATGGCCGGTGTCGAAGACCGCAAGGAGGCTGCGGAATGAGCAATCCTTATGCAAAACTGCCGGCCTGGGCCGAGTATGGCCTGATCCCGCTGGTCAATCTCATCGTCGCGTTTTTCGTTGCCGGCCTCGTCGTGCTTCTCGTCGGGGAAAATCCCCTGAAGGCCGCCTATCACATGGTCAACGGCGCCTTCGGCCGCGGCGAATATATCGGTTTCACGCTCTATTACGCGACCACCTTCATTTTTACGGGCCTTTCGGTGGCCGTCGCCTTCCATGCCGGACTGTTCAATATCGGCAGCGAGGGCCAGGCCTATATCGGCGGTATCGGCGTGGCGCTCGCCTGTCTCTGGCTTGACAGGACGATGCCCTGGTTTGTCGTTTTCCCGCTGGCGATCGTCGGTTCGGCGGCCTTTGGGGCGCTCTGGGCCTTTCTGCCCGGTTGGCTGCAGGCAAAGCGCGGCAGCCATGTCGTCATCACCACCATCATGTTCAACTTCATCGCCGCCAGCCTGATGGTTTATCTCCTGACGCGCGTTCTCAAACCGCTCGGCTCCATGGCGCCGCAGACGCGCACCTTCGAGGCCGGCGGGCAGTTGCCCAAGCTCGACTGGCTGCTGTCGATCTTCGGCCTCGATGTCGGCAATGCGCCGTTCAATGTCTCCTTCCTTTTGGCGCTGCTTGCGGCCTTCGGCGTCTGGGTGCTGATCTGGCGCACCAAGCTGGGCTATGAGATGCGCACCATGGGCTTCAGCCCCTCCGCCGCCCGTTACGCCGGCATGAAGGAGGCTCGCATCACCGTCATCGTCATGATGATCTCCGGTGGATTGGCCGGCCTGATGGCGCTCAATCCGATCATGGGCGAGCAATTCCGCATGCAGCTCGATTTCGTCCAGGGCGCCGGCTTCGTCGGTATCGCGGTGGCGCTGATGGGGCGGTCGCACCCGGCCGGCATCATCCCGGCGGCCATTCTGTTCGGCATGCTCTATCAGGGCGGCGCCGAGATCGCCTTCGAGATGCCGTCAATCTCACGCGACATGATCGTCATCATCCAGGGGCTGGTCATCCTGTTTGCCGGCGCTCTCGAGAACATGTTCCGCCCTGCTATCGGCCGCAGCTTCGCGAGCTTCGGCCGTCGCTTCCCTGTTGCCGCAGAAAGGGGAGCGTGAGCCATGGATTTCTTCAACACGTGCGTCGCGATCCTCGAATCCACCATCCGCGTTTCGGTTCCACTGATCTTCGCAGCCCTTGCCGGTCTCTTCACGGAAAGGGCCGGCGTGTTCGATATCGGGCTGGAGGGAAAGATGCTCGGCGCGGCCTTCGCGGCCGGAGCCGTCGCTGCCGTCAGCGGCTCGGTCATGATGGGGCTTTTGGCCGCTATCCTGATCTCGGTCCTTCTCTCGCTCGTCCATGGCTATGCCTCGATCACCCAGCGCGGCAGCCAGATCGTCTCCGGCGTCGCCATCAACTTCATCGTTGCGGGATCGACGGTCATTCTCGGCGAGGCCTGGTTCCGGCAAGGGGGACGCACGCCGGCGCTGTCGGGAGACGCGCGTTTCCAGACGGTCAATTTTCCTTTTGCAGACGAGATAAGGAGCGTCCCGTTCCTCGGACCGATCTATTCCGATCTGCTGTCTGGCCACTTCATCCTGACCTATGTCGCCTTTCTTCTTGTACCCTTTAGCTGGTGGGTGCTCTATCGCACCCGTTTCGGCCTGCGCCTGCGGGCCGTTGGAGAGAACCCCGGGGCCGTCGATACGGCCGGCATTTCCGTCATCTGGCTGCGCTACCGGGCGGTTATCTGCTGCGGTATTCTCTGCGGCTTTGCAGGTGCCTACCTGTCGCTGGCGATGAGCGCCGGTTTCGTCAAGGGCATGACGGCGGGCAAGGGCTATATCGCGCTCGCCGCGCTGATTTTTGCCAAATGGCGCCCGGTCAACATCATGCTGGCCTGCCTGCTGTTCGGTTTTCTGGATGCGGTTGCGATCCGGCTGCAGGGCAATCCCTTGCCGCTGATCGGCCAGGTGCCGGTGCAACTGATGCAGGCACTGCCCTATATCCTCACCGTCATCCTGCTTGCCGGCTTCATCGGCAAGGCAACCCCGCCGAAGGCCGGCGGCGTCCCCTATGTGAAGGAGCGTTGATCCATGGAAAACGAGTTGTTCGAAGCGGCGAGGGACGCAATGGCCAAGGCGCATGCCCCCTATTCGAAGTTTCCGGTGGGTGCTGCCATACGCGCCGAGGACGGCAAGATCTATACGGGCGCCAATATAGAGAACCTGTCCTTTCCTGAAGGCTGGTGCGCCGAGACCACAGCGATCAGCCATATGGTGATGGCTGGCCAGCGCAAGATCGTCGAAGTCGCCGTTATCGCCGAAAAGCTCGCCCTCTGCCCGCCCTGTGGTGGCTGCCGGCAGCGGCTGGCGGAATTTTCCGGTGCCAGCACCCGCATCTATCTCTGCGACGAAACGGGCGTGAAGAAGAAACTCGTGCTGTCCGATCTTCTGCCGCACTCCTTCGAGACCGAGATTCTCGGATGACGGCTGCTTCAGACATGCTGAAAGACAGGCTTGGCGGACTGTTGCCGCGCACCGGCATCGTGCTCGGCTCCGGCCTCGGCTCGCTCGTGGAAACGGTGGAGAATCCAATTCGGATTTCCTACGCAGATATTCCGGATTTTCCCGTCAGCGCCGTATCCGGCCATGCCGGCGAACTGATTGCCGGCACGCTCGGCGGCATCGCGGTCGTCGTCCTCTCCGGCCGTGTGCATTTTTACGAGCGCGGGGATGCGAATGCGATGCGCGCGCCGATCGAAGCTTTGAAAGGGCTTGGTATCGAAACGCTGATCCTGACCAACTCTGCCGGATCGCTGCGCGAAAACCTACCGCCCGGTTCGGTGATGTTGATCACGGATCATATCAATTTTTCCGGTGTCAGTCCCTTGATCGGTGTCGAAAGCGACGACAGGTTTGTTGGGCTGACCTCGGCCTATGACCCTGGACTGATCGATCGCATGCGTGCCGCAGCGGTTCGATGCGACATCCCGCTTGGTGCAGGCGTCTACATGTGGTTCTCAGGCCCCAATTTCGAAACGCCGGCGGAAATCCGCATGGCGCGCATTCTCGGTGCCGATGCGGTGGGCATGTCGACGGTGCCCGAGGTCATCCTAGCCCGCTACTTCGGTCTCAGGGTCGCCGCAGCCTCCGTCATCACAAATTTCGGTGCGGGCATGACGGGAGGCGAACTCAGCCATCACGAGACCAAGGATATGGCGCCCATCGGCGGGCGGCGCCTGGCCGCAATTCTGAGGGACATGATTTCCGCGGAAGCCTGATGTTCCCGGCGGCGAACCGCTTTGCCAATGGCTCGCAGCCGTATAGAACATTTTCTACGGCTTGGTCGCCTCTGCGTGACCGGGCGTTATCGAGAACGGACGGACCCCCATGATGCTCGAAGCCTCCAATCGCCAGATCGCCGCGCTTGCCCTGTCCATGCTGGACTTGACCGACCTGACCGACACATGCACGCCGGAAGCGATCGAAGACCTCTGCAATCGCGCGCGAACGGCGTTCGGCAATACGGCGGCTATCTGCATCTGGCCGCGCTTTGTCGCCCAGGCCCGCGCCGTTCTGGGGTTGAACAGCGCGGTGAAGATCGCGACTGTCGTCAATTTCCCGTCTGGAGACCTGCCGGTGGATGCGGTGCTGGAGGAGGTTCGCCAGGCGGTCGCCGATGGCGCGGATGAGATCGATCTCGTCATTCCCTATCGCGCTTTCATGACGGGCGACGAGCAGGCGGTCCGTGTGATGGTGTCGGCAGTCCGCCACGCCTGCCCCCGTCCGGTAATCCTCAAGACGATCCTGGAGACCGGGGAGTTGAAGGATCGTGGCCTCATCCGCAGCGCCTCCCATATTGCGATCCAGGAGGGAGCCGATTTCATCAAGACGTCTACCGGCAAAGTTGCAGTCAATGCGACGCTGGAAGCAGCCGACATCATGCTGACCTGCATTCGGGAAAGCGGCCGCAAGGTGGGCTTCAAGCCCGCAGGTGGGGTCCGCACGGTCGCCGATGCCCGCCTCTACCTCACTTTGGCGGCCACCATCCACAGTCCCGACTGGCCTATGGCCTCGACCTTCCGGTTCGGCGCTTCCGGCCTTCTCGCTGATATTCTCGCCGTTTTGGAGGACCGTGACGCGGTCGCCGGTGCGACGGCCTATTGAGGATGATCCCGCAGGAGCTTATCCGGAGAAAGCGAAACGGCGAAAGGCTCGACGCGGCGGAGATCGCGGACTTCATTCGCGGTCTTTCTGACGGTTCGATATCCGAGGGCCAGGTGGCGGCATTCGCTATGGCCGTCTGGTTTTCCGGCATGGATCGCGATGAGACGGTGGCACTCACCCGCGCGATGCGCGACAGCGGCGATATCCTGTCCTGGTCCGGTGTCGGCAAGCCCATTGCCGACAAGCATTCGACAGGCGGCGTCGGAGACAATGTTTCCCTGATGCTCGCGCCGATCATGGCCGCCTGTGGCCTTGCTGTTCCCATGATTTCGGGCAGGGGGCTCGGTCATACCGGCGGCACGCTCGACAAACTCGAATCGATACCCGGCTACAGGGTCGCGCCGTCCGCCGCCTTGTTCCGCAAGGCTGTGGAGTCCGCTGGCTGTGCCATTGTCGGCCCGACGGCCAATCTTGCCCCGGCCGACCGGCGTCTCTACGCGATCCGCGACGTCACGGCCACGGTCGATTCCGTGCCGCTGATCACCGCCTCCATCCTGTCCAAAAAGCTGGCCGCCGGGCTGCAATCGCTGGTGCTTGACGTGAAGGTCGGAAACGGCGCCTTCATGACCGGCTTGGACGAGGCCGGACGATTGGCGCGCGCGCTGGTAGACGTCGCAAACCAGGCCGGTGTCACCACGACGGCCCTGATCACCGACATGAACGAGCCTCTGGCAGATGCAGTTGGCAATGCTTTGGAGATTGGCAACTGCCTCGCTTTTCTGCGCGGTGAAAAGGCGGGAACGCGGCTGGAGGCCGTGGTGATGTCGTTTGCCGCGGAAATGCTGATGACCTCAGGGATCGCGGCCAGTCCGACGGAGGGCACCGATCTTGCCGTGCGCGCCTTGAGCAGCGGTTCGGCACTGGAGCATTTCGCCCGCATGGTGCACCTGCTCGGCGGCCCCGTGGATTTCGTCGAGAGGCCGGACCTGTATCTGTCGCGTGCGCCTGTCATTCTTCCGGTCGAGGCGCCGCAGGATGGCTTTCTGCGCTCCTGCGATACGCGGGAGATCGGCATGGAGTTGATTGCTCTGGGTGGCGGGCGCTTGAGGCCCGATACTGTGATCGATCATCGCGTCGGTTTCAGCGACTTGCAACCGCTGGGAAAGGAAATCGGCAGGGGAGAGGTTTTCGCAGTCGTCCATGCGGCGAGCGAAGATCAGGCGCTGAGGGCAAGGGAGCGAATGCTGGCAATCTACGACTTTGGTGAGGCGCCCGTCAAACCACCTGTGGTCCTGTCGAGGATCAGTTCTTAAAGACTGTTTGACAACTTGCCGCTGGTTTCTCTTTGTGATTCACGCTGACGATGTGGACAGAAAAGAGCCGGGGCCGCATGGCCAGGATCGAGACGAAAACGAAGCGCTATCCGAGCGATCTGACGGATGAGGAATGGTCGGCGGTCGAGCCGTTGATGCCGCATGCCAGTGCGACGGGCCGTCGTCGGGGGACGGACTTGCGCGAAATCCTCAATGCGATCCGATATATGGTTCGTTCGGGATGTGAATGGCGGATGTTGCCGGATCCACTTCCCACCCTGGCAGACGGTGGACTGTTGGTTCCGGCGCTTCGCGCGGCGATTGCTGTTTCAGACGATCCAGGACGTCGCCCTGATGATCAATCGCGAACGGGAAGCGCGAGAGGCGCAGCCGACTGCCGGGCGTGATCGACAGCCAGTCGGTCTGGCAACGGGGCTGAACGACTTCAATTCTCAGATAGTTGCAAACCAGTTCCACTGTAAGCTTCTTGCTGTAGCGACTAGGTAATTATAAAATCTGCGTTGGTTAGCGCGAGGCCGCCCGCTATCTTTGCAAATTGAACCGCAGCAACTCCGTTGCTCGTATTACCATCGGCGTCATAAAAAAGCGCACCCGAATCAGTGTCGTAAATAATACGATGGGATCCATTTTGCGCGATGCCAGCTGTGCTGGCCCAGAAGGCGGCGGAGTTTAAGGTTCCCGTGCTCAACTGTGAAAATATTGATTTTGCAAGACTGATCGTGTCGTCGATTACGTTAAAATCGGCAATGGTGTCGATATTGTTGGCGCTGTTAAGCTGCGTGGTAAAATTGAACGTGTCGCTACCGGTGCCGCCCGTCAGCGTGTCATTGCCTTGAAGTCCAAAAATCTTGTCATCGCCGCCAAATCCGAAAATTTGGTTCTGTCCAGCATTGCCGGTGATCGTCTGACCGAGATTATTTCCGGTGAGATTGAGCGCGCCGGTGCCGGTGGCAAGCGTGGTCTGCAGCGTTTCCACATAGGCGCTTCCGCTAAGCGCGTAGGAAACCGAGGCGAGAACCGTGTCGTTCGTGCCGCCCGACGATGTCTCCACCACCACGTCGCCGGAATTGTCGACGATATAGGTGTCGTTGCCGGCGCGACCGGTCATTGTGTCGGCGTCACCCTTGCCATTGATGATGTTGGCACCGTCATTGCCAGTGATCGTCTGGCGGAGATTGTTTCCGGTGAGGTTGAGCGCGCCGGTGCCGGTGGCAAGCGTGGTCTGCAGCGTTTCCACATAGGCGCTTCCGCTAAGCGCGTAGGAAACCGAGGCGAGAACCGTGTCGTTCGTGCCGCCCGACGATATCTCCACCACCACGTCGTTGGAATTGTCGACGATATAGGTGTCGTTGCCGTTACCGCCGGTCAACGTGTCGATGCCGCCGCCTCCGTCGATGAGGTTGGCCGCGCTATTGCCCGTGATGGTGTTGGCGAGACCATTTCCGGTTCCATTGATCGCTGCGGTTCCGAGAAGGATCAGCCTTTCGGTTTCGGTGGCAAGTGTCCAAGTCACGCCGGACTGGATAGTGTCGATCCCCCCGGCGGCCAGTTCGATGGTTTTGTCGCCGGAATTGTCGACGATATAGATGTCGTTGCCGGCGCGACCGGTCATTGTGTCGGCGCCACCCTTGCCATCGATGATGTTGGCACCGTCATTGCCAGTGATCGTCTGGCCGAGATTATTTCCGGTGAGATTGAGCGCGCCGGTTCCGGTGGCGAGCGTGGTCTGCAGCGTTTCCACATAGGCGCTTGCGCCAAGCGCGTAGGAAACCGAGGCGAGAACCGTGTCGTTCGTGCCGCTCGACGATGTCTCTACGACCACGTCGCTGGAATTGTCGACGATATAGGTGTCGTTGCCGTTACCGCCGGTCAACGTGTCGATGCCGCCGCCTCCGTCGATGAGGTTGGCCGCGCTATTGCCCGTGATGGTGTTGGCGAGACCATTTCCGGTTCCATTGATCGCTGCGGTTCCAAGAAGGATCAGCTTTTCGGTTTCGGTGGCAAGTGTCCAAGTCACGCCGGACTGGATGGTGTCGATCCCCCCGGCGGCCAGTTCGATGGTTTTGTCGCCGGAATTGTCGACGATATAGATGTCGTTGCCGGCGCGACCGGTCATTGTGTCGGCGCCACCCTTGCCATCGATGATGTTGGCACCGTCATTGCCGGTGATCGTCTGGCCAAGATTATTTCCGGTGAGATTGAGCGCGCCGGTTCCGGTGGCGAGCGTGGTCTGCAGCGTTTCCACATAGGCGCTTGCGCCAAGCGCGTAGGAAACCGAGACGAGAACCGTGTCGTTCGTGCCGCCCGATGATGTCTCCACCACCACGTCGCCGGAATTGTCGACGATATAGGTGTCGTTGCCGGCGCCGCCGATCAATGCGTCGATGCCGGCGCCTCCGTCGATGAGATTGGCCGCGCCATTGCCCGTGATGGTGTTGGCGAGACCGTTTCCGGTTCCATTGATCGCTACCGTGCCGGTCAGCGTCAGCTTTTCGACTTCGGCTGATAGGGTGTATGTTATCGAGGCGAGGACGAGATCTGCGGTCCCGCCGCCGGCCGTCTCGTTGACGGTGTCACCCACATTATCGATCACATAGGTGTCATCGCCGTTTCCGCCTGTCAGTCCGTCCGCGCCCATACCGCCATTCAGAACGTCATTACCCCCACCCGTGATGACTTGGTCGTCGGCAGCACCTGTCGCAACGTCGAAGCGTTCGGCGCCGAAGAAGTCGATATGGTGGCCGTCGTCGTAAGGATTCTTGTAGTAGGCGCCCTTGTAGCCGCCCTCCGTCGCGTCGACCGAGAAGCCAGAGGTGAAGATGCTGTAGGCGACCGTGGAGTAGTCGACGACGAGAAGGTCGCTCCCCGCGCCGAGATGCACCTGGTCGCGCCCGCCCGCCACCTTGACGGTATCGTCGCCGTCATTGGTGGCGATGTAGTCGGCAAGCGCGTCCGCGCCGGTGATGATGTTGTCGTTGTAGGCGCCGGTCGAAAAGTTCTCGACGCCCCCACTCGCGTCCAACGTCCCCAGCGCCTCGATGCCGCGCACCGAACCCGTCTTGCCGGCAATCGCATAGGTGCCCTGAACGGCTGCCGAGGTCAGGTTGATGGCGATGGCACCCGTTGCGGCCGACTTGTCGGCCTGCCAGCGATCGGAGCCGGTGATCGTCGTCGTGCCGGACACGGTTACGCCGCCGTCGACGACGTCCGCGCCCTTGCCGGTTCGGAACGTGTCGTTGCCGCCATTGCCGTCAAGGATGTCGTTGCCGTCACCCGTGACGATGCGGTCGTCGGCGTCGTCCGTGGTGACGATGAAGTGCTCGACGCCCGAGAAAATCACGCGGTTGCCGTTGTCGTAGGGGTCCTTGTAGTAGGTGCCGGAATAACCCGCCGCGAGCGAGCCGGTGAAGCCAGAGGTAAAGATGCTGTAGTCGGCCTCCAGCACAGACCAGTCGACGACCAGCGTGTCGGTGCCCGCGCCCATCGCCACCTCGTCGCGGCCGTCGAAGATCGTGACGGTGTCGTTGCCGCCATTGGTGACGATATAGTCGTAGAAGTCGCCGCGGCTGGTGGTCAAAACGTCATTGCCGGCGCCGGTCGAGAAGAGCTGCGTAGCGCCGTCGTAATAGCCCAGCGCGTCGATGCCCCGCAGCGTGGCCGAGGTCGTGCCGATCGCATAGGTGCCCTGAACGCCGGCAAGGTTCAGATCCAGCGTGATCGCCGTCGTCGCATCGCTCTTGTCAGCCGCCCATGCGTCGCCGCCGAGCCCGCCGTCGACCGTGTCCGCACCCTTCCCCGTCAGCAAGCGATCGTTGCCGCCATTGCCCTGCACCGTGTCGGCAAAATCACCCGTGATGATGCGGTCGTCGGCAGCACCTGTCGCAACGTCGAAGCGTTCGGCGCCGAAGAAGTCGATATGGTGGCCGTCGTCGTAAGGATTCTTGTAGTAGGCGCCCTTGTAGCCGCCCTCCGTCGCGTCGACCGAGAAGCCAGAGGTGAAGATGCTGTAGGCGACCGTGGAGTAGTCGACGACGAGAAGGTCGCTCCCCGCGCCGAGATGCACCTGGTCGCGCCCGCCCGCCACCTTGACGGTATCGTCGCCGTCATTGGTGGCGATGTAGTCGGCAAGCGCGTCCGCGCCGGTGATGATGTTGTCGTTGTAGGCGCCGGTCGAAAAGTTCTCGACGCCCCCACTCGCGTCCAACGTCCCCAGCGCCTCGATGCCGCGCACCGAACCCGTCTTGCCGGCAATCGCATAGGTGCCCTGAACGGCTGCCGAGGTCAGGTTGATGGCGATGGCACCCGTTGCGGCCGACTTGTCGGCCTGCCAGCGATCGGAGCCGGTGATCGTCGTCGTGCCGGACACGGTTACGCCGCCGTCGACGACGTCCGCGCCCTTGCCGGTTCGGAACGTGTCGTTGCCGCCATTGCCGTCAAGGATGTCGTTGCCGTCACCCGTGACGATGCGGTCGTCGGCGTCGTCCGTGGTGACGATGAAGTGCTCGACGCCCGAGAAAATCACGCGGTTGCCGTTGTCGTAGGGGTCCTTGTAGTAGGTGCCGGAATAACCCGCCGCGAGCGAGCCGGTGAAGCCAGAGGTAAAGATGCTGTAGTCGGCCTCCAGCACAGACCAGTCGACGACCAGCGTGTCGGTGCCCGCGCCCATCGCCACCTCGTCGCGGCCGTCGAAGATCGTGACGGTGTCGTTGCCGCCATTGGTGACGATATAGTCGTAGAAGTCGCCGCGGCTGGTGGTCAAAACGTCATTGCCGGCGCCGGTCGAGAAGAGCTGCGTAGCGCCGTCGTAATAGCCCAGCGCGTCGATGCCCCGCAGCGTGGCCGAGGTCGTGCCGATCGCATAGGTGCCCTGAACGCCGGCAAGGTTCAGATCCAGCGTGATCGCCGTCGTCGCATCGCTCTTGTCAGCCGCCCATGCGTCGCCGCCGAGCCCGCCGTCGACCGTGTCCGCACCCTTCCCCGTCAGCAAGCGGTCGTTGCCGCCATTGCCCTGCACCGTGTCGGCAAAGTCACCCGTGACGATGCGGTCGTCGGCGTCGTCCGTGGTGACGATGAAGTGCTCGACGCCCGAGAAAATCACGCGGTTGCCGTTGTCGTAGGGGTCCTTGTAGTAGGTGCCGGAATAACCCGCTGCGAGCGAGCCGGTGAAGCCAGAGGTAAAGATGCTGTAGTCGGCCTCCAGCACCGACCAGTCGACGACCAGCGTGTCGGTGCCCGCGCCCATCGCCACCTCGTCGCGGCCGTCGAAGATCGTGACGGTGTCGTTGCCGCCATTGGTCACGATATAGTCGTAGAAGTCGCCGCGGCTGGTGGTCAAAACATCGTTGCCGGCGCCGGTCGAGAAGAGCTGCGTAGCGCCGTCGTAATAGCCCAGCGCATCGATGCCCCGCAGCGTGGCCGAGGCCGTGCCGATCGCATAGGTGCCCTGGACGCCGGCAAGGTTCAGATCCAGCGTGATCGCCGTCGTCGCATCGCTCTTGTCAGCCGCCCATGCGTCGCCCCCGAGCCCGCCGTCGACCGTGTCCGCACCCTTCCCCGTCAGCAAGCGATCGTTGCCGCCATTGCCCTGCACCGTGTCGGCAAAGTCACCCGTGATGATGCGGTCGTCGGCAGAACCTGTCGCAACGTTGAAACGTTCGGCGCCGAAAAAGTCGATGCGGTGGCCGTCGTCGTAGGGATCCTTGTAGTAGGCGCCCTTGTAGCCGCCCTCCGTCGCGTCCACCGAAAAGCCAGAGGTGAAGATGCTGTAGGCGACCGTGGAGTAGTCGACGACGAGAAGGTCAGTCCCCGCGCCGAGATGCGCGACATCGCGCCCGCCGATCGTTCGGATGACGTCCGACGCAGCGGCGCCCCAGAGCACGTCGTTGGCGGTTCCGCCCGTCAGGTCGAACCGCTCTACATTCTCGAACGAAGCGGTGTAGTAGTAGTGCGTCGTGCTGTGGTTCACGACGGTGACGGTGTGCGAGTAGGAGCTGTAGCCGCCGCCATTCGCATCGCGCGTCACATCCTGCGTCGCCCGCGACCAGTCCATGAACAGAAGGTCACCCGTCCCGGTGCCGCCGTCGAAGTGGGCGCCGTAAGAGGTGGCGAGATCGACCTTCAGCGTGTCGTTGCCGCCTTCGCCGGAGAAGAATGTCGAGGTGCGCTTGAAGAGGGGATCGGTAGACTGGATGCCGACGGCATTGACGACCGTTCCGCGCACGTCGAGCGTGTCGTTTCCGTCGCCAACCTCAAGATCGATCGCCTCGATGGAGGAGAGCTTGGTGCCGTCCGAGAGGAAAAAAGTGTTGGAGCCCTGTGCGAGCAGCAGCGTCACATTGTTGCTGCCGTCACCGGACAGCGTCACGACCGCACGGTCGAAGCCGCCGCCGCCCAGAAATTCGTCGACCCCTCCGCCGCCGATGAGAACGTCGTCGCCGCCATTGCCGGCAAGCACATCGGCAAGAGCGCCACCCTTCAGCGTGTCGTTGCCGGAGCCGCCCCGGAGATCGAACCGCTCGGCCTCCTTAAAATACAGCGTCTGGCCGGCCTGGCCAAGAGCGGCACCTGAACGCTGGTAGCTTTCCGAAAGCCCGATCACGGACGAAATGTTGGCGACGGTGTTGTTGTAAAGATCCTGATAGGTGATCGCCGTCGTCGCCGTCGACCAATCCATGATCAGGAGATCGGTGCCCGAACCACCGTCGAAATTGTCAGTTCCTGTTCCCACATCGGCAAATAAGGCGACATCGTCGCCCGCGTGGCCGAAGACGGCGTCCTCGCCGGTTCCGGCGACGAAGCTGTCGTTTCCGTCCCTCGCGGGGTCGTTGGCGTTCGCACTGCCGGCATCCTCGTAAAACCGGACATTATCGAGCAGCGTGCCGTGGGCATCGCCGCCGCCGATTTCCTGGAATGTCAAGCGGTTCTTGTCGGCCCCCGTGCCGGCGCCGCCATAGACGCCGATATAATAGGTCGTGACGCCCGTGGTGGGCTCGACCGAGGTTGCGCCCCCGGCTGTGAGGCTGACCTTCGTTCCGCCCCAATAAACCTCGAACTCCGCATCGGCGCCCGCGACCTTGCGAACGTCGAAGGCCAGCCGATAGAGCTGACCGTTTATTGCATCGCCGACCACCTGGGTGATGGCGACGTTCGTGTTGGCCTGGTTGCCTTCGAGATCGACGCCGTAACGCCCCTCGGACGGAGAACCGGCGCTGCCGGTCTTGAACAGTTCGATGTTCGCTCCCGACAAGAGGCCCCAGCCATCGAGGGGGCGTGTCAGATAGCCGTAACCGTCCGCATCGAAGGTCGGCGCATAGACGGTCTCGAACCCACCGTTTCGGATGAGATTGCTGTGCGCGCCATAGAGCGTGTCGTTTCCGGCGCCGCCGTCGATCGCGTCATTGCCGAGACCGCCGCGCAGCACGTCGTCACCGTCCCCACCGGTCAGCGTGTCGTCGCCATCCGTGGATTCGGGCGTCTCGAAACTCGTTTCCGAGAACAGTCGATAACCCCGGAACATCGACATGGAATTGGCGACGAAAGTCGCGCCGTCCAGCCCGATGAGATTCATGCCGCCCGCTGCGACGAGCGAACCGCCGCTGATGGCATATGAGCCCGAGAGGATCGAAGCCGATCCGCCGGCAAGGTTGAGAAGCGTGCTCCCGTCATTGCCAATCAACGTGCTGCCGTCGTTGCCGATCAAGGCCGCGATCGACCTGCCAATGAGCGTGCTGCCGTCATTGCCGATCAGCGAGGCTCCGTCCTGACCGATCAAGCCCGCTCCGTCACGGCTGATGATGCTGGCGCCGTCCTGGCCAATGAGTGTAGCAAGGTTCAGGTTGACGAGGCCGTCGATGAAGCCCGTGCCACTGATCGTGATAGGGTTCGCGCTCGCCACGCTCGTCAAGGTCACGGTGGAAAAGCCGTTCTGAAAGCTGGCCTCAAGTTCGAGGAGCGTACTCTCGCTGCTGGGGGTCGCGATTTCCGTGAGGTGGTAGCTACCGAGATTGTCGCCGACAAAGGACTTGACCTCCTCGAACTTGGTGCCGTCGTCCCGGATCCTCAGCGTCTGGGAGTAGGTGAGTTGGCCATGCGTGTAGAGATTGTTGGGTCCAAAAGGCGTTCCAGTACCCGCTGCCGGCTGTGAAAACCGCAGCTCGGTGTAGGAGCCATCCGCGCCGATGCTGCGGTAACGCTCAAGGCTACCGTCGGCGTAGAGCCGGAAGGAGACCGCGTCGTCGGCAGGAGGGTGGCCGGCCCCGCTGGTGTCCTGGGTTCCATCCGGTTTGATGTAGATGATGTCTGAGGCCCCATCGAGCCACTCGATCTTCATCTTCGCCTCGCCGGCACCATTCAAATATATGTAAGTCGTGTCGGCCGGCTGAATGCTGGCCTCAAGCTCGGGGGGCACACTCTCGCTGCCGGGATTGGCGATTTCCCTGAGGTGGTGGCTAGCGAGGTTGTCGCCGTCAAAGGACTTGACCTCCTCGAACTTGGTGCCGTCGTCCCGGATGCTCAGTATCTGGGAGTAGGTAAGTTGGCCATGCGTGTAGAGATTATCCGGTCCGAAAGGCGTTCCAGTTCCGGCTGCCGGCTGTGAAAACCACAGCCCGGTGTCGGCGCCATCTGCACCGATGCTGCGGTAATGCTCAAGGCTTCCGTCGGCATAGAGCCGGAAGGCGACCGCGTCGGCAGCAGGAGGGTGGCCGGTACCGCTGGTGTCCTGAGTACCATCCGGTTTAAGGTAGACGATCTTCGAGGCCCCATCGAGCCACTCGATCGTCATCTTCGCCTCGCCGGCATCATTCAGATAAATGTAGGTCGTATTGGCCGGGATGATCGCCATCGGTGCACCAAATCCTCAAATCATACAGGAACAGGCGGCCGCAAAGATGTGCAGCCGCTGTTGTTAAGTCTCAATACCGGATAATCTGGCCAGTACAGGCGTACACCATCACTAGTGAGGGGCTTGGTAATATTCGAGTTCTTTAATTTAGTATCATGTTGCTCGGCTCAGGAAAAGAGCTGTTAACGAAATATTAAGGCGTCGCATGCCTGGCAAGTCTCTCGATGACGCAGCGATGCATTCGGTGCGGAAATGGCGAAATCCCGGCTTGGACTCACGCTCCACAGTCAGCAGGCTATGCGCCTCCGCATAGCCGAGAAGCCTTCCATTCGCTGTGGTCTGAATAGAACCGGAATGCAAGGATCGTGCGATCCGGGCTGGTAGACAGGGTGTCGAGGGCAAGGCGCGCCAACTCTTCGTCGCCAGTTTCAATAGCCACGACCGCAGCACGTTTCAGCAACTCCACATCGCCAGGCGCCCATTTAAGAGACTGTTTGACAACTTGCGCTGATTTCTCTCTGTGATTCACGCTGCCGATGTGGACAGAAGAGAGCCGGGGCCGCATGGCCAGGATCGAGACGAAGACGAAGCGCTATCCGAGCGATCTGACGGATGAGGAATGGTCGGCGGTCGAGCCGTTGATGCCGCCTGCCAGTGCGACGGCCGTCGCCGGGAGACGGACTTGTGCGAAATCCTCAATGCGATCCGCAAGCGGTGGCCGACCATCAGGCACCTGTTTGCAGACGTGCGTATGACCGCCGGCAACTGCTCGATAAAGCAGAGTTCCTGAACTTCACCGTCGAGATCGTCCGGCGCACGGACAACGGGTCCACAATCCTGCCAAGGCAATGGTTCGTGGGAACGAACCTTTGGGTGGATGACCCGATATCAACGCCTCGTGCGAGACTACGAAGCCCGCATCGACCTCTCTGAGGCCATGATCTATGCCGCATTGAGCAGTTTAATCATCAGGCGAATAACGCACTGAAGTTGTCAAACGGGCTCTTAGAAGGGCCGCGCGCCACGGTCGAGGTTACTTGGTCCCATACATCCTGTCGCCGGCATCGCCAAGGCCCGGCACGATATAGCCCTGATCGTTCAGGTGGCTGTCGATTGCGGCTGTGTAGATTGGTACGTCGGGATGCACGTCGTGAAAGTTCTTTATGCCTTCCGGTGCGGCGAGCAGGCAGAGGAATCGCAGCTTCGTTGCGCCGCGCTCCTTGAGCTTGTCGATGGCGGCAATCGAGGAGTTGCCGGTTGCCAGCATGGGATCGACGACGATGACCAGCCGTTCAGACAGGCTGTCCGGCGCTTTGAAGTAATATTCGACGGCCTCCAGCGTTTCGTGATCGCGATAAACGCCGACATGGGAGACGCGGGCGGAAGGGACGAGCTCCAGCATCCCCTCGAGCAAGCCGTTGCCGGCCCGCAGGATGGAAGCAAAGACCAGCTTCTTGCCTTCGAGCACCGGCGCCTTGATCTGCTGCATCGGCGTTTCGATGGTTTCCATCGTTAATTCAAGGTCGCGGGTGACCTCGTAGCAGAGCAGGGTGGAGATTTCACGAAGCAGCCGGCGGAAACCGGCGGTCGACGTCTCCTTCTTGCGCATGATGGTCAGCTTGTGCTGAACGAGCGGGTGATTGATGACTGTAACGCCGTCCATGGCAAGGCCCTCCGCGAAATCCGATAGTTCTCTTTTTTCCACAGAAGAGAGAGCCGCCGCAAGGGGCTGGCGGCGCTTTGCAGCGTCATCCCCAGCCCTCTGCCGGAGACCGACGACATGAGCGCGATTTCCCGTCACAGATCCCAGGCAAGACGTCAAAGGGATGCCAGAAGCCGCGCTCTGGTGGCTTCGTCGATAAAGGCGGCCTCTATGGCCGTGCGCGTCATGCCGTCGATCTGCTCGTCCGAAAAGTCCATGACCTGCGAGGCGATCTCGTATTCCTGCCTAAGCGATGTGTGAAAAAACGGCGGGTCGTCCGAATTCAACGTGACACGGCACCCGGCGGCGTGAAGCGCGCGCAGCGGATGCGCGGTGAAATCCGGAAAAACCTGCAGCGACACATTCGATCCCGGGCAGGTTTCCAGCACCACGCCCTCATCCGCGATCCGCCTGACCAGGTCGTCATCCTCGATGGCGCGGACGCCGTGGCTGATGCGGGAGGGGCGGACATGATCGAGAGCGTCGCGCACGCTGAAGGCGCCGGCCATTTCCCCGGCATGGATTGTGAGCCCGAGCCCGCTGTCGCGCGGAATATCGAAGGCGCGGGCGAAATCAGCCACGCTAAACAGGCGCTCGTCGCCGGCAAGGTTAAAGCCGGTGACCAGCGGATGCGTGCGTCTGGCGGCATAAAGCGCAGTGTGCTCGGCCGCCGAAGGGCCTAAGTGCCGGATGATGGTGATGATCATTCTGCCTTCGATCCCGGTCTTTGCCCGGGCCGCTTCGATCCCGGCGGCCAGACCCGCGATATAGGCGTCACTGCCGATACCGATCGTATTGCCATGATCGGGCGAGACGATGATCTCGCTATAGATCGTGCCGGCGTCGGCGAGTTCGGTAAGATATGTTTCGGCCAGGAGCGCGTAGTCCTCTTCAGTACGAAAGAGTTCCGCGACGGCGTCGTAGCATGTCAGGAACCGGCTGAAGTCTTCCCATACGTAAGTACCGTCCCGGATGATCCCGCTTACATCGACATTGTATTTGCGGGCCATCTGCAGGGCAAGCGCCGGTGAGGCAGCCCCCTCGATGTGACAATGCAACTCGGCCATTTTCAGATGCGCGGTCACAGAAAGCTTCTCCCGTGGTGGCCGGGTGCAAGACCCAGATATTTGGCGACGGTTTCGCCGATCCCGGCAAAACTCGGCAGAATTCCGATAGACCGGCTGCGAACGCCAGGGCCGAACATCAGAACCGGAACCCGCTCGCGCGTATGATCCGTGCCGCGCCAGGTCGGGTCGCAGCCGTGATCGGCTGTGAGAATGACGATATCGTCAGGTTTCAGTTTCCTATCCAGATCGGGAAGCCGCTGGTCGAATGCCTCAAGCGCCGCGGCATATCCGGCGACATCGCGGCGATGCCCGTACAGCATGTCGAAATCCACGAAGTTGGTGAAGACGAGATCGCCTGATTGAGCCTCTTCCATCGCTCCCAACGTGGCATCGAACAGTTCCGTGTTCCCGTTTGCCTTGATCAGCCGTCCGATGCCCTGATGCGCGAAGATGTCGGCGATCTTGCCGACGGCGTGAACTGTCCGACCTTCCCTCTGCAAGCGGTCTAGCAATGTCGGTTCGGGCGGCAGCACGGAATAGTCCCGACGGTTGCCGGTGCGCGCGAAATCCCTCGAGGCCTCACCGACGAAGGGGCGAGCTATCACCCGGCCGATATTGAAGTCGTCGAGCAGGCGGCGCACCGTCTGGCAAAAAGCCAGCAGCCGCTCCAGGCCGAAACTCCGTTCGTGGGCGGCAATCTGGAAGACGGAATCGGAGGAGGTGTAGCAGATCGGTTTGCCGCTGCGCATATGCTCCTCGCCGTATCGGGCAATGATATCCGTACCGGAGGCATGGCAATTGCCAAGAATTCCAGGCACTTCCCCCTCGCGACAGATTGCCTCGACCAGTTCAGGCGGGAAGGCATCGCCCTGCGAAGCGAAGTAGCCCCAGTCGAACCGAACTGGCGTTCCGGCGATCTCCCAGTGGCCCGAAGGCGTATCCTTGCCGCGTGAGACTTCGGTCGCGGCACCGTACATTCCAAAGACCCGCTGCGGCAGAGGCATCCCGGCGGGCAGACGGCCGGTGGCGAGCTTTGCGGCATGCAGCAGTCCAAGCGCCGACATGTTGGGAAGCGAAAGCGGCCCCGCGCGCAGTCCCAGGCGGTCGCCGGCCCCACCGGCGCAGAATTCCGCGATATGGCCGAGCGTATCGGCGCCCTCGTCGCCGAAGGCGCTGGCATCCGGCGCGCCGCCGATGCCGAAGGAATCAAGAACAAAAAGAAAGGCTCGCGCCATCGGTCACCCGCAAAACCGCCAGCAGCCCCAGAGGCCGCGAATGCAGGACAAAAGTTGCCGCCCCGCACGATCATGCTGGCGACGAAAGCATCGAGAAATACTCTGTGGGCGAACAGATTGCAATCTGGCCGCGGGTTGGGCGCAATGTCAGGTCAGGTGCAATCGGTGCACTTTATCTCTGTTCCGACGCGCTGGCGGAAATAGTAGGTTTTGGACAGGTTGATGGTTTTAATGTCGCTTCCTGCAAGACCGGGTGCAAAGAGCAGAAGTTCATGCGGCACCACCAGTTCGGAACGCACCAGAAAGGCGTTTACCGATTTGATGTCGTTCGGAATCGAAATGACAGTTCCGATCTTGTAGGGCGTCGCACCATCTTCATCGCGCGACCAGGCGACGATACCTTTTCCGGGGCCGGTCACCTTGATACCCGTCATTTTCAACGTGTAATTCGTCATCCCAAAGGGAGACATGACACTGGCGGCGACGTCCTTCATGCCGTCGAGGGTCTTTTTATCGACTGTCTGCATTTGCGTCAGGACATCAGCCACGGTGCTCGATGCGCGTGACACCTTGCGTGCAGTGTTGAAGCCGACCGACATTTCGAAGGAGCCGAGATAAGCAACGATCAGCAGGGGCGCGACGATGGCGAATTCGATTGCGCCCGTACCACTGCGATCCCGCCAGAAATTTGCCAATCGTTGCGCATTCAGCGAAAAAGCGCAGAGACGAGAGCGGATAGCCTGTTTCATCCCGGTTTCCTCAATAGCTCTCGGTGCGGAAGGCTGCCGTGGCGACCATCAGGTAGTCCTTGGGCATGCTGGTGCCGGCAGGCCGCAAGTTGGTGATGAACGGGCGGACAAGGTCCGTGATGACTTCCCAGCGATAGTAGGCCCTGACAATAGTAATCGTCGTCGGCCCGCCGGGCGCAAATTTGAAGCCGCTGGTGTCGAGGTCCCCACTGGCGCCGCCGATCCGGGGAATGGCAGCCGGAATTTTTGAAAAGTCCGAGAAGCTGCGGACATCGACGAACAGTTTGGACGCGTTTTTCGCCTCCGTCGCCGAACAGGTCATCATGATCGAGATTTCCGCGCAGAAGGCTTTGCGGAAATCCTCTTTCGACATTGCCGCCGTTATTTCCCCCGTGCGCACCTTGCGGGCCATTGTTTCGGTCGCGGTGGCGAGAAGTTGCTCGCCGGCAAAGGCGACAAAGGTTTCGAGCGATGCGACAACAGCGACGAGAAAGGGAATAGCCAGGATCGCGAATTCGATGGATGACGAACCGGACCTGTCGCCGATCAGCCGACGCAACACTCCGCCGCGCGGTTTGCGTCTGGACACCGCGGCCGGGCCAGCATCTGTCATTTTCTGAGGGCTCAACATCTCGTTCTTCCATCAACCACCATGGGAAGATGTATATTAGATGCCGACTGTTGATATTTCGTATTCGCACAGATCAGAAATCTGAAGGAAAGTTTTAGCAAAGAAGTAACGATGCCGCGATGTGCCGGAGCGCTCTCCGCTCGCAGGTTGAAGTCAGTTTGCCACTGCTGTCTTCTGTGTCGCGTGCTCTTCGCAGTTCGGTGTGCAGGACAGGACGGAACGCACTGTCTGGCGAAACACGCGGACGGTGTTGCCCTCGTCGATCGACACGAGAATACGCTCATCGACAATGGCATTGCCGTCGGCGTCGAGAATGACAAGATTGGTTGTACCAAAGGAACGGCCGGTCAGAACAATGGTTTTGGAATCGGCGACCGTCGCGTCTGCCACTTCCGAATTGCCGATGATGATTTTGCTGACCGGGCGGTCGAGCTTCAGCACGCGTGCATGGTTCATATACACGCTCAACATGTCCTCAGCGGCCAGAGCCGAGCCGCACACGAGGGCGGCAACGATCAGACCCATAGCGGCAGCGGCCGGCAGTTTCGATACGGCGGTTTTCGTATGCGACGTCATTGATTGGCCTCTGCGCAATGCGGATAAGCCAGCATCGCCTGTTTTGGTGAATAAACTGTAAATTAGGACTGCAACATGATCCGGATTCACAGGGCAAGGCCGAAAGGCAGCAGTATCGCAATACATAAAATCGTCGGGACAGTCTTGACGCTGTATTTACCAATCAAAAGGTTGCTGATTGTTAATATATTAGTAACCGATTTCTTTAAGCCGATTGCAATGCAGCCTGTGTAGCTTCTGCTCATCCGATCGACGGAAACAGTTGGCGGAAGTGCTGAACCAACAAAACGAAGTAGGAGAAATCGCAATGACCAAGATTTTCGCACGTTTCATGAAAGATGAGTCCGGCGCAACCGCGATCGAGTACGGCCTGATCGCCGCTCTTATCTCCGTTGCCCTGATCGCTGGCGCAACCACGCTCGGCGACGAGATCGATGCCAAGTTCACCGATCTCGGCACGACGCTGCAGGAAGCCGGCACCGAGTAATTAATACGCAGGTAACAATCAAAGCCGCCTTTGGGCGGCTTTTTTTGTTGCGGGGATTCCGGTCGGAGGCTTTTCCGAAAGGTTAAATCCTTTGAACTATAGTCTGGGCAAATTGTCTTCAGGTGGAAACAGGATATGGTAGAAGCAGCTATTTTCATCGTATTTCCGTTGTGCCTCGCCTTCGCGGCGATTTCCGACCTTTCCACGATGACAATCCCGAACCGTGTTTCGGCCATCCTGCTGGCCGGTTTCATCGTGATTACGCCCTTCTCGGGACTAACGCTGGCGGCTATCGGTTTACACCTTCTCGCCGGTGCGATTGTCTTTGCCGCCTGTTTTGCTCTGTTTGCTCTCAATGTGATGGGCGGTGGCGATGCAAAGCTCCTGACGGCCAGCGCCGTGTGGTTCGGCTTGAATGCCTCGCTCTATGAATTTCTGATCTATGTATCGCTGTTCGGCGGGCTTCTGACGGTTCTCATCCTGGTACTGCGGAAGCAGGAAAACACCATTCTGGCGATGAACCTGCCGCTGCCCCGTCTTTTGTTTACGGCAAAGAAGATCCCCTACGGCGTCGCGATCGGACTCGGCGGTCTCATAGCCTATCCATCGTCGCCCCTGATGCAGATCGCGCTCGGCCACTGATTCGCGACCCCTGCTTTAACTTTTCCGTCCCATTCTGATCCGAAACTGCGGCCTGACGCCTTGTTTCAGGTCACCTCCGTGTCCCGACATGACGCAAATAGTCCGTTAACCATGCATGTAAGCATTCTGTTAACTATAATTACACCATTACGGATCATTCTGTACTCAGCATATTTTGGGACTTCAGGGACAGATCATGAAACCGGTGCGCGTTATTATTCTGGCGGTTGCCGTTGTATCGGCCGGACTGGCTGGCTTTCTTGCTCTCAAGCTTGCGGGCGGACGGCCGATGAGCCTGGCGGAACCCGTCGTCGAGCGTGAGCCGACGATAAATGTCCTCGTCGCCAGCAAGAGTCTTCCTGTGGGTTCACGGCTCGGCGCCGATGATCTTCACTGGGTATCCTGGCCGAAGGACGGTGTCGTCGAGGGATTTATCACCGAAGAACTGAGGCCAAGCGCCGTCGCCGATCTTCAGGGCGTCGTCGTCCGTTTGCCTATCTTCAATGGCGAACCGGTGAGATCGGAAAAAATCGCCGACTCGTCGAGCCGCGTCATGTCCGCGCTGCTGCCAGCCGGTAAGCGGGCCGTTGCGACGGAAATCACGGTCGCGACCGGCGCAGGTGGCTTCATTCTTCCCAACGACCGCGTTGACGTCATCATGGTCCGCAAAACCGATGCCGGCTCGTTCCTGACGGAAACGGTTCTGAGCAACGTACGCGTGCTCGCCATCGATCAGCAGATCGAGGAAAAGGAAGACGGCTCCAAGTCTGTGGTCGGCGCGACCGCGACACTTGAGCTGACACCGGACCAATCCAAAGTGATGACGGTGGCGCAGCAGATGGCCGAAAGCCTGTCGCTGGCGCTGCGCAGCGTCGCCGATGCGCAGGAGCCGGACACGAGTGCTGCGGATTATCTTCTGAGCGGTGATGGCCGTCCATCCATCCAGATCATCAAATCGGGTTCCATCGTCAAAGGCGATGACAGCTCATCCATGAACGAAACCAGATAAGTGCGTGAGCGGGAGCGGAACGTGAACCGGGTCGGAAAAAAATTTCGGAGCAGTGTTGCGGGCGGGCTGGCCTTTTGCCTGGCTTTTTCCGGCTTTCCCGCCGGGCCGCTGACTGCAGAGGCTGCCTCACAGTCGCTCGTGCGCATCGCCGAAAGCGGGCCGGGCGTCAAGAAGACCATCAAACTGGGGCTGAACAAGGCTGTCGTCATCGATTTGCCGACAGATGCCCACGACATTCTGGTTGCCGACCCCTCGCTCGCCGATGCCGTGACCCGCACATCGCGCCGCATCTATCTGTTCGGGAAAAAGGTCGGCCAGACGAACATCTTCGTCTTCGGCCCGAGCGGCGAAGAAATCGTCAGTCTCGATCTCGAAATCGAGCGGGACATCGCGAACCTGCAAGCCAATCTGCGGCGTTTCCTGCCCGATTCAGATATTACCGTCGAAATCATTTCCGACAATATCGTGCTGACGGGAACAGTGCGCACGCCGCTCGATTCGACGCGGGTCGAAGATCTCGCCCGCGCCTTCATCAAGGGCGGTGAAGCAACCACGCGCGACATCACGGCCCAGGGCACCAATGGCGATGCCGACATCTTCGCTGAAGACCGGCAACAGTCGCAGATCGTCAATCTTCTGAAGATCGACGGTGAAGATCAGGTCATGCTCAAGGTCACGGTCGCGGAAGTCTCGCGCCAGGTTCTGAAGCAGCTCGGGTTCAGCGGCTCCATTACAAGCGGCAGCAGCGGCGATGGCATCCTCTTCCGCAATCCGGCCAATCTCGGCAACGCGGTCAACGCCTTCGCGTCCAAGTTCACCGGGCAGATCGGCTCCGGAACGTTGGGCTTCTCGAGCTATCTGAACGCCATGGAGCAGGCGGGTGTCATGCGCACGCTGGCCGAACCGAGCCTGACTGCGATTTCCGGCAAGAAGGCAAGCTTCTCGGTCGGCGGCGAATACCGTCTGCCCTCCCGTCAGGAGATCGACGAGGAAGGTCTGACCCGAGAGGTCGAAACCGTCGAATATGGCATCGGTCTGGATTTCACGCCGGTCGTTCTCGGTCCGGGCCGAATCAGTCTGGAGATCGCCACGGAAGTCTCCGAGCCCACCTTCGAAAGCTCCGTCGTCAATGCTAACGACATCCGCATACCCGGCCAGACCTATATGTCGATCCGTCGCCGCAAGGCCTCGACCAGTGTCGAACTGCCCTCCGGCGGTTCCATCGTCATCGGCGGCCTGGTCCAGGACAATGTCCGTCAGGCCATGTCCGGCTTGCCCGGCGTTTCCAAGATCCCGATCTTCGGCGCCCTGTTCCGCTCCAAGGATTTCGTGCGCAACGAAACCGAACTGGTCATCATCGCCACGCCTTATCTTGTGAAGCCGGTCGCCCGGGGCGAGCTTTCCCGTCCCGACGACAATTTCAATCCGACGGATGATTTGTCGAGCGCATTTCTGGGGGAGGTCAACCGTATCTACGGCAACCGGCAGGCCGCGCCCACCGGCGCGTACCACGGCAATGTCGGCTTCATCTACAAATAGGCGGAATGGACATGCCGGACACGATGATTCTGAACCGCAATATCAAGGGACACTCCATGCGGCCACATAGTTTTTTCAGACAGGTCCGGAGCGTAAAGCTGCTGGCAGTCTGCGCCCTTCTGGCCGCTGGCACCGTCCTTGGCGGCTGCGCCAATCGCGACGGCATGTCGACGGGCGCGCTGCCCGACGACTACCGCACCCGCCATCCCATCGTGATTGCGGAAGCGGAACACGTGATCGACGTGCCGATCGCCTCAAGCGACAGGCGGTTGACGCAAGGGGCGCGCGAAGTGATCCGCGGTTTTGCTTCGGGCTACAACAGTTCGGCTACCGGAACCGTGCAGATCCTGGTGCCGGTCGGCTCGGTGAATTCCGGAGCGGCTTCGGTGCTGCGCAGGGAAATCCGCGGCGTTCTGGTCGGGGCGGGCATTCCGGCGACACGGCTTGTCGAGGCGAGCTACCAGGCCGGCGGTGGCGATGCAGCGCCCATCCGTCTCAGCTATACGGCGATCACGGCAAAGACCGAACCCTGCGGCAACTGGCCCAAGGATCTCGTTGCCAATACGACCGACAACAAGAACTACGACAATTTCGGCTGCGCCAGCCAGGCCAATCTGGCGGCACAGATCGCCAATCCGATGGATCTGCTCGGCCCGCGCGCCATGTCGCCGATCGATGCGGTGCAGCGCGGCGAAGTTATCAAGGACTATCGCGGAATATCGTCCGATACGGGCGGCGGCACGACGATCAACTTCAACTGACACGCGCGCATTTGACGGGATAGGGACGATGAGCACGATTGATTATAAGATAGAGACCGCATCCGGCGAGCCGGATGGTCCCGTCGATGCGGTTCGGGCAAGCGAGGTCGATCACCTGCGTCCGCTGCCGCGCATTTCGGTTCATGCCTTTTGCGAGACGGAAACGCTGCTGCGGACCATGGAGCGCTGCGGCCAGGACCGGCGCATGAACAAGGTGAGCCTGCGGATCAACAGCGGCTCGATTGCCGCCGCCGCCAATATGTTTTCCACGACGCCAACGCCGAACCTCATCATTCTCGAAACCTCGACAGAGCCGCGCCATCTGATGGCTGAACTGGCGCCGCTTGCCGGCGTCTGCGATCCCAGCACCAAGGTTGTGATCATTGGCCGCTTTAACGACATTCCGCTCTACCGGGAACTGATCCGCAACGGGATTTCCGAATATATTGTGGCCCCGGTCACCATGTCCGATATTCTGGGCACGATCTCGGCCATTTTCGTCGATCCGGAAGCCGAGCCGCTCGGCCGCAGCATCGCCTTCATCGGTGCCAAGGGCGGCGCCGGCGCCTCGACGCTGGCGCACAACTGCGCCTGGGGTATCTCCAACCTGTTCTCCACCGAAGTCGTTCTGGCGGATCTCGACCTTCCCTATGGCACTGCCAATATCAATTTCGATCAGGACCCCCCGACGGGCATTTCCGAAGCGGTCTTCGCGCCAGAGCGTCTTGATGAGGTGTTTCTGGACAGGCTGCTAACAAAATGTTCGGAGCATCTGTCCCTGCTGGCGGCGCCCTCCATGCTCGACCGCGCCTATGATTTCGATGCGACGGCGTTTCAGCCGCTGATGGAGCTTCTCCTGCGCAATGCGCCGGTATCGGTGCTCGACGTGCCGCATCTCTGGTCGGAGTGGACGCGAACCGTTCTCTCGGAAGCCGATGAGGTGGTGATTGTCGCGGTGCCCGATCTCGCCAATCTGCGCAATGCCAAGAACCTCTTCGACAGTCTGAAAAAGATCCGTCCGAACGACAAGGTGCCGCATCTGGTGCTCAATCAGGTCGGGATGCCGAAGCGGCCGGAAATCACCCCTGCGGATTTCTGCAATTCTCTCGAAATTGAGCCGGTGGCCATCATTCCTTTCGATGCGTCGCTGTTTGGCAACGCCGCCAACAGCGGCCGCATGATCGGCGAAATCGACAAGAAGGCGCCGACTGCGGAAATAATGTCGCAACTCGCTCATCTGCTGACCGGCCGGGTGACGGCCAAGAAGGCCAAAAAGGGCGGCCTCGGCAAGGTGCTCGGAATACTTGGCCGCAAATAGCTGACAGACCAGGAATCGGAAAAAGAGCATGTTTGGTAAAAGAGGAAACGACGGCGTCGGAAAGGGCAGCGTAATCAGCCCCGCCGTCCAGCCGCGCGCGCACGCCGCCACGGCTCTTGCCGAGGCCGAGAGACCGACGACGCCGGTCATTGCCGAACCCGTGCGTGAAACGGCCCCCGTCCAGCGGGCTGTTCCGCCGCCGCCCCGCAAAAAAACCGCCCGGACGGAAGACTACTACGACACCAAGAGCCAGGTGTTTTCCGCGCTCATCGACACGATCGATCTGTCGCAGCTCGCCAAGCTCGACACCGAGAGCGCACGCGAAGAAATTCGCGATATCGTCAACGACATCATAACGATCAAGAATTTCGCGATGTCGATCTCCGAGCAGGAGGAACTGCTTGAGGATATTTGCAACGATGTTCTGGGATACGGCCCGCTGGAGCCTCTGCTCGCGCGCGACGACATTGCCGACATCATGGTCAACGGGGCCGGCCAGACCTTCATCGAAGTCGGCGGCAAGACAATCGAATCCGAGGTCCGCTTCCGCGACAACGCGCAGCTCTTGTCGATCTGCCAGCGCATCGTCTCTCAGGTCGGCCGCCGCGTCGACGAATCCTCGCCGATCTGCGACGCGCGTCTTCCCGATGGATCGCGTGTCAACGTCATTGCCCCGCCGCTTGCCATCGACGGCACGGCCCTGACGATCCGCAAGTTCAAGAAGGACAAGCTGAAGCTCGACCAGCTGGTGAAATTCGGAGCGATCACGCCTGAAGGCGCGACCCTGCTGCAGATCATCGGCCGTGTCCGCTGTAACGTCGTCATTTCCGGCGGCACGGGCTCCGGCAAGACGACGCTCCTGAACTGCCTGACCGCCTATATCGATCTCGATGAGCGTGTGATCACCTGCGAAGACACGGCGGAACTGCAACTGCAGCAGCCGCATGTGGTGCGCCTGGAAACGCGTCCACCCAATATCGAAGGCGAAGGCGAGATCACCATGCGCGATCTCATCAAGAACTGCCTGCGCATGCGGCCCGAACGCATCATCGTCGGCGAAGTCCGCGGACCGGAGGTCTTCGATCTTCTGCAGGCGATGAACACCGGTCACGACGGGTCGATGGGTACGATCCACTCCAACACGCCGCGCGAATGCCTGAGCCGAATGGAATCGATGATCGCCATGGGCGGCTTCACGCTGCCGGCCAAGACGGTTCGCGAGATCATTTCCGGTTCCATCGACATCATCATCCAGGCCGCCCGCCTTCGCGACGGTTCTCGCCGCATCACCCACATCACCGAAGTCATCGGGATGGAAGGCGACGTCATCATCACGCAGGATCTGATGCGCTACGAAATCGAGGGCGAGGACGCGAACGGCAAGATTATCGGCCGTCACAAATCGACCGGCATCGGCCGTCCGCATTTCTGGGACAGAGCCCGCTATTTCAACGAGGACAAGCGCCTTGCGGCAACGCTGGACGCGATGGACAAGGACTGAGCGGATACATGTTCGGCATAGACATCACGATTCTCGCAATTGTCGGCCTTGTGGCTCTCGCAACGGCCGGTCTTGCCTATGGTGTCCTGTTCACGCGCATCGAGACGCAAAAGAAGGCGGAAAGCCGTATCCGCAGGGTGAAAACTGCCGAAACCGACAGAGTCAGTGTCAAAGCCGCGCGTGATCGCGTCAACGAGATGTCAAAACGCCGCAAATCCGTACAGGATTCGCTCAGGGATCTCGAGAAGAAGCAAAAAGAAAAATCGGTGAAGGCCAAGCCGTCGATGAAGATCCGGCTGATGCAGGCCGGGCTGAAACTGTCGGTGCCGCAATTTTATATCGCCGGCCTGCTGTTCGGCGTTGCTGTGTCGTTTCTGGCCTTGATTGCCGGCGCCAAGCTTCCGGTGGTCGGCGGTATTTTCCTGATCGGTTCGGCAGGGTTTCCGCGGTGGTGCGTCAATTTCCTGATCAATCGCCGATGCAAGGCATTTCTGAACGAATTTCCGAATGCGCTCGACGTCATGGTGCGATCGATTAAATCCGGTTTGCCGCTCAACGACGCCATACGGCTGATCGCGAATGACGGACAGGAGCCCGTGAAAACGGAGTTCCGGCGGATTATCGAATCACAACAGGTCGGCATCAACATTCCCGAGGCTTGTGCCCGTATGGTCAACAGCATCCCGCTGCCCGAAGTCAATTTCTTCGCCATCGTCATTGCCATCCAGGCGCAGGCCGGCGGCAACTTGTCCGAAGCGCTCGGAAATCTCGGCAAGGTGCTGCGCGAACGCAAGAAAATGAAGGCCAAGATTCAGGCATTGTCCATGGAAGCGAAGGCGTCGGCCTGCATTATCGGCGCCTTGCCCTTCATCGTCGCGCTCTTGGTTTACATGACCTCGCCTGACTACATGATGATTCTCTTCACCGATCCGCGCGGGCACCTCATCATGGGTGCTTCCGCGGTGTGGATGAGCATCGGCATCTGGGTGATGCGCAATATGATCAACTTCGACATCTAGGAGCATCCGGCATGAGCGAAGGTTTGATCAATTCACTGATGGATCCCAATATCATTGTCGCCTTTCTGGTGGCGGTGGCTGTGCTGGCGACCTTCTATTCGCTGGCGGTGCCCTTTTTCGAGAGGGGAGATCTCGAAAAGCGGATGAAATCCGTGGCAACCGAGCGCGAGCAGATCCGCGCCCGCGAGCGCGCCCGGTTGAACGCCGAGACAGCGAACAGCAAGGCCTCGCTTCGCGCGCAGCACAATACTTCGGTTCGGCAGATCGTCGAGCGGCTGAACCTACGTCGGGCGCTTGTCGACGACAAGACCGTCAACCGGTTGAAGTCAGCCGGTTACAGATCGCAGAACGCCTTGAACATGTTTCTGGTCGCCCGCTTCAGTCTGCCCTTCCTGTTTCTGGCCGTCGCGATAATCTATGTTTTCGTTCTCGGAAATTTCAGCGAGAAGCCGTTGGCGATGCGGCTGCTGATCGTTGTCGGCGGGGCCTATCTCGGTTTTTATGCGCCGAACATTTTCATTTCCAATGCGGTATCCAAGCGGCAGCTTTCGATCCGCAGAGCCTGGCCTGATGCGCTCGATCTTCTTCTGATCTGCGTGGAGTCCGGCGTCTCCATGGAACTGGCCCTACGGCGCGTCGCAGACGAGATTGCCGCCCAGTCTCCGCCTCTGGCGGAAGAACTTGTGCTGACGGTTGCCGAATTGTCGTTTCTCCCCGACCGGCGTGTCGCCCTGGAAAATCTTGGCATCCGAACAGGCTTGGACGACGTCAAGGCGGTTATGCAGGCTCTAATTCAGGCCGACCGTTACGGCACGCCGATCGCACAGGCGTTGCGCGTCCTTGCTCAGGAAAGCCGCGACCAGCGGATGAACGAAGCTGAGAAGAAGGCAGCGGCGCTGCCGCCGAAGCTGACCGTGCCGATGATCCTTTTCTTCCTGCCGGTTCTGATCGCCGTCATCCTTGGCCCGGCCGGCATTCAGGTTTCCGACAAGTTCTAGGCGCAAGCGCACAAGAGCAAAAGCCGCGCAATTGTGAATGATCCCGGGAAAGGCGGCTTCCGACCCACAGGATTATTCACAATTGCGCGGCTTTTGAATCAGTAGAACTGGTTTTAAAGCCGGTGTTCCCGACTGATCAGTTTGTGCCCTGGTCTTCCTTGGCAAGCTTTTGCCAGGCGTTCTGCTGCGACATGATCGAGCGTAGATATCTGAGATTTGCCTCGGCCTGATCGGGCGACAATTCCTGCTTTGCGATTTTTTCGGCTTCTGCGAAACGTCCCTGCAGGCCGATGGCAAGAGCCAGATTTTGCCGGACGCTGCTGTCGGCACCCGGTTGCTCGACGGCCGAACGCAAATAGGTTTCGGCCGTCTTCAGATCCTTGTTGAGCAGATAGGACATGCCGATGTTGGACAGGACCGTCGGTTCGTTCGGCTGGATCTGAAGAGCTTCGCGATAACGCTCACGGGCCTCTGACGCCCGTCCAAGCTGGTCGAGGATGGCGCCCTCGGCCGATTTCAGCTTCCAGTCCGGCCGATCGGGTGTCTGGGCCCGGGAGATCGTCACCAGCGCCTGCTCAAGCTGGCCGGCAGCGGCCTGGGATTTTCCGTAGGCGGCAAGAACTTCCCTGTCCGTCGGAAACCTGATCGCCACCTGCTGCATGACAGCGAGCGCCTGCTGATTGCGGCCCGTCATTTTCAGAACATTCGCGTAATTGAGGCCCGCATTGCGATCATTGGGATTGCGTTCATAAGCCTTCCCGACGGTTTCCGCGGCCCCGGCGAGTTCGGTGGCGTTCATCGACTGGACCGGTTTCGAGAAGCTCGCCGACGGTATCGAACCCGTTGTCAGTTCCTTCTTTTGCGTTGTGCATCCGGAAAGAGCGAGCGCAACGACAGCCGCGATCGATGCCGCGTGCAAAAACCGATTTTCTGACAGAAATGAATATCCACGTGACATGGCCCGATGCCCCTCAGCCTGTTGACCTTGCACCGGACGCAATCCCCAGATAACGGCGCAATCTTCATTCCATCAATAATCTGTTAACCCTAACAGAGCGTTAATCAGCTGATTCTGCACCGTTCCTTTCAAGGATTTCCATGTCGTTCTACCAATTCATCGACCGCCCTTCGCCCTTCATCGCACATTCGGATTCGACGCTGCCGGTCTTTGCCGTCACGCCGGGGGACATCGAACAGGGAACCCTGCTCCCGGCCGTTCTCGACTGGGCACGCAAAGCGGGTTTCAAGGGCGAATCCGGCGCTGTGCTGCTGATCCCGTCGGTAGACGGCGGGCTCGGCGGCGCTTTGTTTGGACTTGGCGCCAACCCCTCGGAAGCACCGTTTCTGAGCGGAAAACTGCCGCGGACCCTGCCAGCCGGGCGGTGGCATATCGAGACGTCATCGCTGACGGCGGACCAGCTGGCGCTCGGATACGGACTGGGTGCCTATCGATTCGACCGCTACAAGACGGCTGCGGGCGAGGCGCCGCTCCTCTCGCTATCCGCCGATGCAGACGCCACGGATATGGGGCGGCAGATCGCCGGCATTTACCTGGCGCGGGACCTGATCAATATGCCGACCAACGACATGGGTCCGAACGCGCTGGAAAAGGCCTTTCGCGCGCTTGGCGAGCACTATGGTGCAACGGTGTCCGCAGTGCTCGGCGATGACCTTCTGGCGCAGAATTTTCCGCTCATTCATACCGTCGGCCGTGCCAGTGCAGAAGCGCCCAGGCTTCTCGACATGCGCTGGGGCAGGCCGGGGCGCCGCAAGGTGACGCTGGTCGGAAAAGGCGTCTGCTTCGACACCGGCGGGCTCGATATCAAGCCCGCATCCTCGATGCTGCTGATGAAGAAGGATATGGGCGGGGCAGCCAACGTAATGGGCCTTGCGCTGATGATCATGGACGCGAAGCTCGCCGTCGATCTGCGCGTCCTTCTGCCCGTCGTCGAGAATTCCATTTCCGCCAACGCCTTCCGTCCCGGCGATATCTATCGTAGCCGGAAGGGCCTGACGGTGCAGATTGACAATACGGATGCCGAAGGTCGGCTGATTCTCGCCGACGCGCTCGCCTATGCCGACGAGGAGGATGTCGACCTGATCATCGACATGGCAACTCTTACAGGCGCGGCCCGGGTGGCGCTCGGGCCGGATCTGCCTCCCTTTTACACGGATGACGAAGAGCTGGCTCGTGATCTTTCCGAGGCAAGCCGGACTGTCGACGATCCCCTGTGGCGCATGCCGCTTTTCAAGGGATACGAAAAGGACATTGCCACGCGCATCGCCGATCTCACCAACGCGCCGTCAGGCGGAATGGCGGGATCCATAACCGCTGCTCTGTTTCTCAAGCGCTTCGTGACCAGCGCCAGACGCTGGGTGCATCTCGACATTTTCGGCTGGTCACCGGCGGAGCGTCCGCACTCCCCGCTGGGCGGAGAAGCGCAAGCGATCCGCGCGCTGTATCATCTGATCCGCCAGGAAAACCTCTAGCCGTCCTATACATCAGCACCGCAAGCGCTCCTTGTTCTCAAAAGAAGCGGGCACTTGCGGTATGCGTCCGCAGGTAAACTACTCGTTTATCAGCCGCTTCAGCAATTCGATTTCATGGCTGAGCTTGGTATCGCCTGAGATCAGGTCTTCGATCTTGCGCACGGCATGCAAAACCGTCGTGTGGTCGCGTCCGCCGAAGCGCCGGCCGATTTCCGGGAAGGAGCGGGGCGTAAGCGCCTTGGCCAGATACATGGCGATCTGGCGCGGCTTGACGATGACGCGGGTACGGCGGTTGGAGACCAGTTCCTGTCGGGAAACATTGTAGTGCTTGGCAACGACGCGCTGAATATCCTCGATGCGCACACGGCGCGGCTCTCCGGCATTGACCAGATGGCTCAGCAGCGCATCGACCCGCTCGATCGTCAGATGCGGCTCGAAACTCCGTCGGAAAAGCAGTTGATTGAAAGCACCTTCCAGCTCCCGGCCGCTTGCCGTAATGTTGCGGGCGACATGGCTGAGAACGTCAGCAGGAATATCGAGCGATGCATCGTCCTGTCGCGCCACCTGAAGCCGCCGCTTGAGAATTTCCAGACGCATTTCGTAGTCCGGACCTTCCATTTCGATCGCGACACCACCCTGAAGGCGCGACCGGACGCGCGGATCGAGCGATTCAAGTTCCCAAGGGGCGCGGTCGGCGGCAACGACCACCTGTTTGGCGCTGTCGAGAAGCATGTTGAGCAGGTGGCAAAACTCGTTCTGGATCGACTTGCCCTGCAGGAACTGCATGTCGTCAATGATCAGAAGGTCGATATTGCGCAGCGTTTCCTTCAGCGACAAGGCGTCGTTGTCGCGAATGGCTGTCGCAAAGCGCCACATGAAATATTCGGCAGTCAGGTAGACGACACGCGGCATGCGCGGGCTGTGAATGGCGCCTGTGGCAATAGCCTGCAGCAGGTGCGTCTTGCCAAGACCGACACTGGAATGGATGAAAAGGGGATTGAAGCGCACGGCACCGGCGCCTGCTTCGGCAATGGTCTTTGCAGCGGCCAGAGCAACGCGGTTTGACGATCCCTCGACAAAGCTGTCGAACGTATAACGGGGATCGAGCGGCGAGCCGAACAAAGGCCCTGCAACGGGTTGCGGCTTCTGGAAAGCGCTCACAGTGGCTGCGGCATGCTGGGCGATGCTCTGCGGTGCCTGCTTTCGTGTCAAAGGGGAGACCGATGCATCGGAACTGTCTATCGAAGCTGCATCGTCAGACGTCCCCGCACGGGCGCCCCGGGTGGCACTGCGCACCAGGATTTCAACCTTGAGAATTTCGGCGTCTTCCTGCTGGAAGAGGCTGGCGATCAGATCGAGATAGCGGTTGTTGATCCAGGATTTCAGGAACGTGGTGGGGACGGACAGCCGAACGACGCTTTTCGACATCGAGTGAAGCTTCAGACGGCCGAACCAGCTGGCGAAGACATCGGCGCCGACCTGGGCCTTCAGACGTGCACTGACGCGTTCGAACAGTGCATTGTGTCCCATATGTCCGGCCTCTCCCGCTGAAATGTCGGACAACTGCGTCCTGACCTGACGTCCGTTCTCCCCATTCTCGAATACGATCGCCGCCGTCATCAAATTGCCAAGCATATTGCCGCCTTCCAAAATCATTCCCGATGCCGTCATGACTGACGGCGCCAACTCTTAATGTTTGTCCAGGCGGCCCTTTTTACAGGTATACCGCCGTTCAAACGCCTGCAGTGCCGGTCCGACAACCCTCATCTTCCCGTTCCGGCTTTTCATCGTGCAAATTCGTTCAGTCAAAGCCAAACGCATGTCCCGCTTGCACGGTTTCATTCAAGTCCCGGCCCACCCGTTCGCAATTGGGCTTCCTGTCAACAGCTTCCCCCGCCCGTCACGAAGGAGATCTGCGGATGGGCGACGCATCCCCTTGCGTCGTCGTCTCGCTACGCAATACCTGTTCCTCAGCTAGTTCTGGATTCATCTTGCACCCGCAACCAGAAATAGAAAATCGTCGTTCCGGACGATCAAAATCGCACGGATGGGAATATTCTCAACTGATTGATGGAACGTGTGGAACCACCCCGTTACAGAAAGACTAAGCGAAGTTGAACGGCCCGAGGGCTGATCTTTCGTCTTGTTCGCGAGTGTCCCCGCGCCTTCTGTGAGAGGCATTTAGGCAGGATCGTGAGGCAAGATCAATCGCGAATTTTGTGGCCGCGCGAGCCTTGGCCGTTGACTCTCATAGCGTGTCCTGCATGGCCGGCATCTGTGCCAAAGAGAATCGCTTTTGAATCAAGGGCTTTGATTTTCGCCTGAGATCTAAGGCGGGAAAAAGCAGAAAAAATAAAAATTCTCTTGACTCAATGTGGAGGCGCGAGGCGCACGGCCATGATGCGCGCTTATCGTCGGTCCTCGCATAAATGTTTGAAATTAAACATTTTTTTGTGTCACGGCTCTGACACAATGGTCTGTTTTAGACGTCTCTTTTGTAGGCTCGCCAGTGAGAATCAGAAAAGCCCGGTCGCAGGACCGGGCTAAGGCATTAAGGAAATTTTAATAAGCCGGCTTAGGCCGAAAGTGCCTTTACGCGGCTCGCCAGACGCGAAACTTTGCGCGATGCGGTGTTGGCATGAAGCACGCCCTTGGTGGCGGCGCGCATCAGTTCGGGCTGGGCTGCCTTCAGGGCTGCCTGGGCCACTGCCTGGTCGCCGGAAGCGATGGCTTCTTCGACCTTGCGGATGAAACCGCGGACGCGCGAACGGCGGGACTTGTTGACTTCCGTGCGGCGGGCGATCTTGCGGGTCGCTTTTTTCGCCGAAGTTGTATTGGCCATTTGTGTCTCTCTTCGTGATCTGACAAAAACTTCCGCTTCGCCGTGTCCGGTCGCTGCGACCTGTCATCCAAGCAATTCGGGAGCAATATCGGAAAACCTTGGAGCGGCTTTCCAAACTGTGGGCGGCATATAGCCTTAAACACCGTGCCAGTCAACGCGCTATTTTCGGAAAAGGCGGTCCCGCCTTTCTGCCGCAAAGGCATTATTTCTGGCATTTAGCGCAATAGAATGTCGAGCGCCCGGCCTGCACGATGCGGGCCACCACGCCGCCGCAACCCGGTTTTGTGCAGGTGTGGCCCTCCCGGTCGTAGACGGCAAAGCTGTGCTGGAAATAGCCGAGCGTTCCATCGGTTCGGATATGGTCGCGAAGCGACGATCCGCCCGCCTGGATGGCGTCAGCGATCACGGCGCGGATGGCGTCGGTCAGGACGAGCAGCGTCGTCTTCGGTTTGCCCTTGTCATCGACGAGTGTGCCGGCAGCGCGTTTGGGGGAAAGCCCGGCGCGCCAGAGAGCCTCGCAGACATAGATATTGCCGAGGCCGGCAATATTCCTCTGGTCAAGCAGGGCGGATTTAAGGGGTTGCGCTTTTCCGAAAAGCCGACCGGCGAGATAGGCGGCGTCGAGCACGTTGCCGGTCGGCTCTTCGCCGAGCCCGCGAAAGAACAAGTGGCTGGCAATGGCGTCGCGCTGGGTGATGTCCATGAAGCCGAAGCGGCGGGGGTCATTGTAGATCACCCGCACCGGACCTTTGTCCGTTTCCAGATGGAAGACGACGTGATCGTGCTTTTCGTCCTTGCCGCGCGGATGGTGGAAGTCACCAGGTATGTCCGATCCGTCGCCATCTTCCACCCGGAAGGAGCCGGACATGCCAAGATGGGCGATGATGACGTCGCCTCCGTCCAGATCGATCAGCAGATATTTCGCGCGCCGTCCAAGCGAAAGGATGCGGCGGCCGGAGGCGCGGGTGGTGAAATCGACAGGAAACGGGAAGCGCAGATCGGGCCGCCGCAGCTCCGCGCGGGCAAGCATCGCTCCCTCCATTACCGGTGCAAGACCTCGTCTCACCGTCTCCACTTCGGGAAGCTCGGGCATCAGCGTCTCCTTGAGCCTCCGGTTCCATCCTTTGGCAATTCCATTCGCCGTGCACATACCCTATATCAGACGCAGTCCGAAAGGGCGGGCCGCAGGCGCGATCACTCCGCAGAGATAGCGGGGGCAAGGCCAGTTCGCTATGGTCGCCGTGAATTTGATAACATGGAGTATTTCATATGAGTGGTGAGCGCACGTCTGCCGATGGCGGCATGGAAACCTCCTATGGTTTCCGTCAGGTCGGCCAGGGAGAAAAGCAGGCGCTCGTCAACGATGTCTTCCATAAAGTCGCCAAGCGCTACGACATCATGAACGACGTCATGTCCATGGGCCTGCACCGGGCCTGGAAGGACGCGATGATCTCGGCTCTCAATCCGCGCCGTTCGCAGGATTACAAGGTGCTCGACGTGGCTGGCGGCACTGGCGACATCGCCTTCCGCATTGTCGAGGCATCCGATCGCAAAGCCCATGCGACCGTACTCGACATCAACGGCTCGATGCTTGCCGTCGGCGCCGAACGTGCTGAAAAGAAGGGGCTGGCGCACAATCTCGCTTTCGTCGAGGCCAATGCCGAGGAGCTGCCTTTCGAGGCCAATTCCTTCGATGCCTATACGATCGCGTTCGGTATTCGAAACGTGCCGCGCATCGATGTGGCGCTCAGCGAAGCCTACCGGGTCCTGAAACGCGGCGGGCGCCTTCTGGTGCTGGAGTTTTCCGAAGTCGAGATGCCGCTGCTCGACAAGGTCTATGATGCCTGGTCCTTCAATGCGATCCCGAAATTCGGCAAGATGGTCACCGGTGACGGCGAACCCTATCAGTATCTGGTGGAGTCGATCCGCAAGTTCCCCAACCAGCGCGACTTCGCCGCCATGATCGAAAAGGCGGGGTTTTCCCGCGTCGTCTTCACCAATTATACCGGTGGCATCGCAGCACTCCATTCGGGCTGGAAGATCTGACGCATGACGATTGTTGTAATTCGCGCCCCGGTCTCCCAACGCTCCGGTGAAGCATCATGAGCACGATTGGCGGCTATGCGCGTCTGGTCCGCATCGGCTGGGTTCTGGTCCGCGAAGGTGTCGTCTCGGCGCTGCCTTCCGAAAACCTGCCGCCCCTTGTCCGTTTGGCGCAATCCTTCGCCGGTCTTTTCGCTCGCCGCCGTGCGGTTCGTGAGGATCGCAGCGACAGGCTCGCCCGCGCGATCGAGCGGCTTGGACCGTCCTATGTGAAAATCGGTCAGTTTCTCGCGACCCGTCCGGATGTGGTCGGCGCGGATTTTGCCCAGGATCTCTCCTTCCTGCAGGACCGCATGGCGACCTTTCCGATCGCACAGGCCTATTCGGCGGTCGAAGGATCGCTTGGCCGGCCGGTTTCGGAACTTTATCTGTCTTTTGGTGAGCCGATCGCCGCGGCATCGATTGCACAGGTCCATCCGGCCATCGTCCTGAGGGATGGCCAAGAGCAGAAAGTCGCGGTCAAGGTCATCCGTCCCGGCGTGCGGCAGCGTTTCGCCCATGATCTCGAGGCCATGTTCCTCGTTTCGCATCTTCAGGTCCGGTTTCTTCCGCATACCCGGCGGCTGCGCCCTGTCGAAGTGACCAAGACGCTCAAGCAGACAACGAGGATCGAGATGGACCTGCGGCTCGAAGCGGCCGCCCTGTCGGAAATAGCGGAGAACACCGCAGGCGACCCCGGCTTCCGTGTGCCCAAGGTCGATTGGGAGCGGACCGGGCGCGATGTCGTAACCATGGAATGGATCGACGGCATCAAGATGGCGGATGTCGAGGGGTTGCGCCGGGCGGGTCACGATCTGAACCTTCTGGCGGAAACGCTGATCCAGTCCTTCCTGCGCCACACGCTGCGCGACGGTTTCTTTCATGCCGACATGCACCAGGGCAATCTCTTCGTCGATCCGCAGGGCATGGTGGTGGCCGTCGATTTCGGCATTGTCGGCCGTCTCGGCAAGAAGGAGCGCCGGTTCCTTGCCGAAATCCTGTTTGGTTTCATCACGCGCGACTATCGCCGGGTGGCCGACGTGCATTTCGAGGCGGGCTATGTACCCGGTCACCACGATGCAGCAAGCTTTGCCCAGGCGATCCGCGCCATCGGCGAGCCGATCCACGGCCAGCCGGCCGAAACCATTTCCATGGCGAAGCTTTTGACACTGCTGTTCGAAGTGACCGAATTGTTCGACATGGAAACGCGTCCGGAACTGGTCATGCTGCAAAAGACCATGGTCGTCGTCGAAGGCGTCGCGCGCACGCTCAATCCAGGCTTCAACATGTGGCAGGCATCGGAGCCTGTCGTCAGCGCCTGGATTCGCGACAATCTCGGCCCCAAGCGCATCGTGTCCGACATGAAGGACGGATTTCATGCAGCGCTCAGGCTGGCCGAGGCGGCCCCGGAAATTGCTGCAAAGACGGAGAAGTTTTCCCGCGACCTGACCGATATGGCTGAAAACGGTTTCCGCTTCGACGCGCAGACCGCCGAGGCAATCGGCCGCGCGGAAGCCCGTCACAGCCGCTCCGGCCGCGTCGCGCTCTGGGTGATTGCCGCAGCGCTGCTAACCATCGCCTGGCAAATCGGCTGATTGTCTCCTCCTGGGCTGGCCCTGTTCCTTTCGGAACTGTGCCTGCGCGGTGGATATGAGAGTGTCCTCTTCAAGGATGAGGCGGGCTCATCCAGGCGATCTTAAGGAGAGGCCACCATGCGTAAACTGATCATTGCTTCTATCGTTGCCGCGAGTGCGGCTCTGTCTTTCGCAGCCCCTTCCCAGGCGGGCGGCTATTATGGCGGCCACAGCGGTGGCTATTATGATGGCGGCTACCAGCAGGTCGACCACTATTACGGCCACAAGCGCCACTACAAGAAGACATATCACCAGCCGACCTGCTGGGATCAAAAAGGTCCGCAAGTACGACTACTACGGCAATCTCGTCGTCAAGCGCATCAAGGTTTGCGACTGATAAGGTCAAGTCCGATCCATTGCCAACCACAAAGCCGGCGCCTTCCCGCCGGCTTTTCTGCGTCGGTGCCGGAGAGGCAACGCCCTCATGGCCAGGAACATTACCAAGATTTCACATCACGCAACGTGATTAAGGCGTAGTTGAACCCTATATCCCGCAGGGCATACCGTCCCAATTCTAGCAAAGAGATGTTTGATGGCGAACGCCACCCGGAAAATCGCAGCGGAAGCGGCAGAGGACATGGAACCTGCGTCCAGTCCGGCTTTGCCGCGCAAGAAGCGCTCTCGCGGAAAGTTCTGGTGGCTCCTCTTGGTCCTGCTGGTTGCGACTGTCGCCGGCTGGTACGGCTGGAAAACCTATGCCGGCGAGGCCAAGACAGATACGGTCGTCACGGAAATGCCGGTGCGTGGCGATATTGAAAACAGTGTCACTGCCGCCGGACTGCTCAGCCCGATCAAGGGCGTCGATGTCGGCGCGCAGGTGTCCGGCCAATTGAAGAGCCTGAAGGTGGAAATCGGCGACCGGGTCGAGGAAGGCCAGTTGATCGCCGAGATCGACAGTGCGTCGATCGAGACGCAGATCGAGATTGCCGAAGCGGAGCTTGCCAATCTTGGAGCCCAGATGATTGACAAAACGGCGCAGGTTGTCCTGTCCAAGGCCAATCTGACGCGCCAGCGGGCACTCGTGGCCGGAAACAGCGCGGCCCAGTCCGCCCTCGACGAGGCGGTCGCTGCCCTTGCAACAGCGGAGGCCAATGTCGATGCGCTGAAGGCACAGATCCGAAAGCAGGAGGCATCGCTGAAGGATGCCCGCATCAGCCTCGGCTACACGAAAATCTATGCGCCGATGTCCGGTACGGTCGTCAATACCTCCGCCAAAGAGGGCCAGACTCTGAACGCCAACCAGACGGCGCCCACCATCGTCACCATCGGCGACCTCTCGACCATGACGGTCGAGGCGGAAGTATCGGAAGCGGATGTCGGTAAGCTCACACTGGGCATGAATGCCTATTTCACGCTGCTGGGCCAGCCGGGCAAGCGCCATCCCGGTACGCTGAGGCAGATCAAGCCGACGCCCGCGACGGAAAATAACGTCGTTCTCTATTATGCTCTGTTCGACGTGCCCAATCCCGACGGCACCTTGATGATGAACATGACGGCTCAGGTGTTCTTCGTACAATCCGGTGCAACGGACGTGTTGACCGTCCCGGCCGCCGCCGTGCGGTTTGCGGCTGACGGGAAATCCGGCGAAGTGACTGTACTCACGCCGTCGGGCACGCGCGACGATCGCAAAGTCGAGACCGGCGTGCGCAATCGCGTGCGCGTCGAGATCAAAAACGGCCTTGAGGAAACAGATGCGGTAATTGTCGGCACGGGTAGCGCGGACGGTACGGCAACCACCGCGCGGCGCTCCAATTCGCGACGCGGCATGCCGCCGCCGATGTTTTGAGGCAAGCCATGGCCCCGCTTATCTCGCTCAAGGATATCCGCAAGACCTTCGTCAACGGCGATGTCGCCGTCGACGTTCTGCGCGGCGTCTCGCTTGACATTCAACCGGGCGAATTCGTCGCCATTGTCGGCGCGTCCGGATCCGGCAAATCGACGCTGATGAACATTCTCGGCTGCCTCGATACACCCACCGGCGGCGCCTATCTGCTGGAAGGCGAGGATGTGTCCGGTCTCGACGCCGATGAACTGGCCGCGCGCCGGCGCCAGTTGTTCGGCTTCGTTTTCCAGAGCTACAATCTCGTTCCCACTGCTACGGCAAGGGAGAATGTCGAAATTCCCGCCGTTTATGCCGGGATGCCGGCGGGGCTCCGGAGCAAGCGGGCCGAAATGCTCCTCACCTCCCTCCGGCTTGGCGAGCGGCTCGACCATCTCCCCAATCAGTTGTCCGGCGGCCAACAGCAGCGCGTGTCGATTGCAAGGGCGCTCATGAACGGCGGCCAGATCATTCTGGCCGACGAGCCGACAGGCGCGCTCGACAGCCAGAGCGGCAAGGAGGTGATGGCGACGCTGCGCCGGATGAATGAGGAGGGGCACACCGTCATCATCATTACCCACGCGCCGGAACTTGCTGAATCCGCCGACCGCGTCATCGAGATCAGCGACGGCCTGATCACCGCCGACCGGATGACCGGCAATGTCAGGCGCATCGGCCACAAAATGGGTCAAAAGCCGATCCGGGCAGAGGGCAGGGCGGCTGTAATGACCGATGTGGCGGAGGCGGTGCGCATGTCGTTTCGGGCGCTCCGGGCCAATCTGTTCCGGACGATCCTCACCCTGCTCGGCATCGTCATCGGCGTCAGTTCCGTGGTCGCGATGCTTGCAATCGGCACAGGCGCGCAGGATTCGGTACTGAACCGCATTGCCGCCATGGGTTCCGATCTTCTCGTGGTGCGTCCCAATATGGCGAATTTCCGGGGTGGCGAAGGCGGGAGCATCGTCACGCTTGTTCCCGCCGATGCCGATGCGATCCTTGAGCTGCCCAATATCAGTTTCGCCGTCCCGGAAATGTCGAGCACGCTCACGGTGCGCGTTGGCAATCTCGATACGCAGACGACGGTCAACGGCACCGTGCCGCAGTTTCCACAGGCAAAATCCTGGGCTGTCGAAGAGGGCGCGTTCATTCAGAAGGCGGACATGGATGCCTACGCCACCGTCGCCGTTCTCGGCCGCACCGTCGCCGACACGCTGTTTCCGGATGGCGCCGATCCGCTTGGGCAATATGTGCTGATCAAGAACATTCCCTTCCAGGTCATCGGCGTCATGGCAAAGAAGGGCGCGACGGCCGGAGGCAACGACCAGGACGATACAGTGCTGCTCCCGCTGTCGACCGGCAATCTGCGGCTGTTCGGCGCGCGAAATGTCCGCTCCATTACCGTTCAGGTGAAGGACGGCAGTGCCATCAATCTGACGCAGGATCAGATTCAGGCGCTGCTCGACGAGCGGCACCAGCGTCAGGATACCCAGATCACCAATCTCGCCGCCATCCGCGAGACCTTTACCGAAACCTCCAATATCCTGAAGATCTTCCTTGGCTCCATTGCCGCGATCTCGCTGCTCGTCGGCGGCATTGGTGTCATGAACATCATGCTGGTCTCCGTGACCGAGCGCACTCGGGAGATCGGCATCCGCATGGCCACCGGCGCCCGCTCCCGCGACATTCTCACCCAGTTCATCGTGGAGGCGCTTGTCGTTTCCGCCCTCGGCGGCCTCATCGGCGTCGGACTGGGGCTGAGCATCGGGGCCATCGCCCAATTTTTCGGCGTCGCCGTCAGCTTCGCGCCCGGACCTGTGATCCTCGCCTTCGGCAGCGCCTTCCTCACGGGCCTCGTCTTCGGCTATCTGCCGGCCTACAACGCGTCCCGCCTGCAGCCGGCCGTCGCGCTGGCGTCCGTCTGACGACTGTCTCGCCGGTTGACCTGGCTCTCTCCTTCGGTTTCACTGGATGGAAAAGGAGGATGGCCATGTTGGATGCGGATCGCTATTTGAAGCAGGCCATCGCGCTTGCGCGAGAGAATGTCGAAAGAGGCGGACGGCCGTTCGGCGCCGTGCTCGTCATGGACGGCGACATCATTGCAACCGGGGTCAACGGGGTCGTTGAAACCCATGACCCCACGTCCCATGCGGAACTCGTCGCCGTGCGCGACGCAGCCCTCAGGCGCCGGTCTCCCATCCTCAAGGGTGCTGCGATGTATGCCAGCGGCCACCCCTGTCCGATGTGTCTCGCCGCCATGCGTCTCGCGGGGATCACCGATATTTCCTACGCCTATTCGAACGAGGACGGCGCGTCCTACGGTCTGACCTCGGCAGCGCTCTACGCCGATCTGAGAAAGCCGTTTGCCGAGCAGGAGATGAGCTTCACCTATCGTCCGGTCAGGCCAGAGGGCGAGGAAGACCTTTATGTTCAGTGGGGACGGATGCAGACGGGCTGACACGGGCACGCATGCCCGCGTCGATCCCTTACCCGGCGTTACGCGTTGCGCACTGGCGCAAGAAGCCGAAGCGCGTTGATGGTCACCAGCACGGTTGCGCCGGTATCGGCGAGGATCGCCGGCCACAGACCGGTGATGCCGGCAATGGTTGTCACCAGGAACACGGCCTTCAGGCCAAGTGCAATCGTGATGTTCTGCCGGATATTGCCCATCGTGCGCTTCGACAGGAGGATCATGTCGGCAACGTCTCCGACCCGGCCGTGAAGCACGGCAGCGTCGGCGGTTTCGAGCGCGACATCCGTGCCGCCGCCCATGGCGATGCCGACATCGGCCGCTGCCAGGGCGGGCGCGTCGTTGATGCCGTCCCCCACCTTGGCGACGATAAGACCCTGGCTCTTGAGGTCGAGCACGATCTTCTGCTTGTCTTCGGGCATCAATTCGGCCCTGACCTCAATGCCGAGCTGTTGGCCGATGGCGCTTGCCGTGCGGCTGTTGTCGCCGGTCAGCATCACGATCTTGATGCCGCGGCTGGTGAGGGCGGCAAGCCCAGCTTTTGCGTCGGCACGCGGCTCGTCGCGCATGGCGATTGCGCCCGCCAGCGTCTTGCCGACGATCAGCACGGACACGGTCTTGCCTTCGTCGTTGAGCGCGGCGATCCGCGCGCTCTGATCGACGGATAGCAATACCCTCTCGTTCGCCGCCTGCGGCGAGCCCAGAAAGACCAGTGTTCCGTCAATCGTCGCCGTAACGCCCTTGCCGCCCAGGGCTTTCGAATCGGTGGCAGCCGGAATTTCCAGTCCGGCCGCGCTGTCGAGGATCGCCCTGGCCAGAGGATGGCTTGATCCCGCCTCCAGCGCGGCGGCCATGGCCAGAACGTCGCCCTCCGGATAGTCGAAGCCGAGGATATCGGTGACCTTTGGCTTACCTTCCGTCAGGGTGCCGGTCTTGTCGAACGCCACGGCGGTCACGGTTCCCAGAGCTTCCAGTACCGCGCCGCCTTTGAGGAGCAGCCCGCGCCGGGCGCCGGCGGAAAGCGAGGCTGCGATGGCCGCAGGGGTCGAGATCACCAGGGCGCACGGGCAGCCGATCAACAGGATCGCCAGGCCCTTATAGACCCATTCGCCCCAGCTGCCGCCAAAGAACAGCGGCGGAACTATCGCTACAAGCGCGCCGACGGCCACGACGGCCGGCGTATAGTAACGCGAGAAGCGGTCGATGAAGCGCTCGGTTGGCGCCTTGGATTCCTGGGCTTCCTCGACCAGCCTGACGATGCGGGCGATCGTGTTGTCGGCCGCCGCCGCCGTGACGCGGACGCGCAGGGCGGCGTCACCATTGATGGTTCCGGCAAAGACCGCGTCATCGATGGTCTTGCGCACGGGCGTGCTTTCACCGGTGACGGGGGCCTGGTCGATGGCACTGTCGCCCGACAAGATCACGCCATCCGCGGAGATGCGGTCGCCGGGACGCACCATAATGATGGAGCCGACGGCGAGCATTTCGGCCGGGACCGATCGTGTCTGGCCGTTCTCCTCAAGCAGGGCCTTCTTCGGCACCAGCGCTGCCAGCGACTGGATGCTCTGGCGTGCCTTGCCGGCCGCGACCCCCTCCAGAAGTTCCCCGACCAGAAACAGGAAGACCACGGCGGCTGCTTCTTCGCCGGCATTGATGACGACCGCGCCGAGCGCGGCGATCGTCATCAGCATCTCGATCGAAAACGGCGTTCCCGCCATCGCAGCCATGACGGCGCGACGCGCAATCGGAACGAGCCCGATCAGCATCGCGGCAATGAAAGCGTAAGAGGCAACCGAAGGCACCAGATGGCCAACCGCATAGGCGGCGATCAGTGCGGCACCGGACAGGATCGTCAGTTTTCCCTTGCGGCTTTTCCACCAGGGGCCGGTCGAGGCTCCGTGATCGTGACCATGCAGGCCCTCGATAGGCTTAGGATCCTTCGATTCACCGTCGGCATGTCTATGTTCGTCGCCTGCCGCACTCTTGTGCGAATGGTCGTGATCGCCGGGCGCATGGCCGTGCCCGCAGTCGTGGTGCTGATGGCCCGGTGCCGGTGTCGGCATGGTGCCGCTGAGACGGGACACGGCATATCCGAGGCCGCTGACCTTTTTTTCGAGGGCGGCCAGATCGCTTGTCCCGTCGTGCCGCACCGTCATGGTGCCGGCGGTGACGGAGACCGTGACATCCTCGACCCCCTGAACACGCCGGACCGCCGTGTCGATCTTGCTGGCGCAGGATGCGCAATCCATGCCCTCTACCCGATATCGTGTCTGTGCCGTCTCCGCCATGATCGCTTCCCGTCCGCTTTGCTTGTCAAACCATGACCTCTTTCCTACATCCTCTAGCGACTAGAGGTGCAAGGGCAAAATCATGAAAAAAATCACGATCGGCGAGGCGGCACGCCAGAGCGGCGTCAAGGTGCCGACGATCCGCTACTATGAGGGGATAGGATTGCTGCCGCAGCCCAGCCGTAGCGATGGCAATCAGCGTTCCTATGAACCGTCCGACCTCAGGCGCTTGGCCTTCATTCGCCATGCCCGCGAACTTGGTTTCGAGATCGAGGCGATCCGCACGCTTCTCAGCCTGCAGGACAATCCGTTGCAATCCTGCGCCTCGGCGGATGCGATCGCCAGGGCGCGGCTTGTCGATGTGGAACAGCGGATCCGCAGCCTCACCGCGCTGAAAGCCGAGCTGGAGATCATGGTGGAGGGATGCGTGCACGGCCGCGTCGACCAGTGCCGCGTTATTGAGGTCCTCGCCGACCACGGCGAATGCACGCATCACGGCCATTGATGCTCAAATGGCTGCCGATTGCGCGCAACCGGCCGCTCCGCTACGGTCTTGCCAGCACAGGGAACAAGACGGGCCGCCATGACGCTTCAGGGAAAACGCATCCTTCTCATCATTTCCGGCGGCATCGCAGCCTATAAGAGCCTCGATCTCATCCGCCGCCTGCGAGAGCGTGGGGCGTCCGTCCGGCCTCTGATGACGGCGGGCGCGCAGGCTTTCGTGACGCCGCTGGCGGTCGGGGCTCTCGCCGCCGACAAGGTCTTTACCGATCTCTTCTCGCGTGAAGACGAACACGACGTCGGCCATATCCGCCTTGCCCGTGATTGCGACTTGGTCCTTATCGCCCCCGCGACGGCGGACCTGATGGCGAAAATGGCGCATGGCCTTGCCGACGATTTGGCCTCGACCGTGCTGCTTGCCACCATCAGGCCTGTTCTTGTTGCACCGGCGATGAATCCCCGGATGTGGGCTCATCCCGCAACCCGCCGCAACCATGCGACGCTCGCTGCCGATGGCATCCGCTTTGTCGGTCCTGCTTCAGGCGAAATGGCCGAAAGCGGCGAAAAGGGCGAGGGCCGGATGGCAGAACCTCTGGAGATCGTGGCCGCTGCCGAGGCCCTGCTCGACGACAGCCTCAAGCCGCTTGCCGGGAAGACGGCCATCGTTACCTCCGGCCCGACCCATGAGCCCATCGATCCGGTGCGCTACATTGCCAACCGCTCTTCCGGCAAGCAGGGCCATGCCATTGCGGGCGAACTGGCGCGGCTGGGCGCCGAGGTGACGCTGGTGTCCGGCCCAGTCACAATCGCCGACCCGAAGGGCGTCCGCGTCGTGCGCGTTGAGCGCGCCGAGGAGATGCGCGATGCCGTGCTTGCGGCCCTGCCGGCCGATATCGCCGTGATGGTCGCGGCCGTCGCCGATTGGCGCGTGGAAACGGCGGCCGGCAACAAGATCAAGAAGCGCCCCGGCGAAACCCCGCCGCCGCTTGTCCTCACCGAAAACCCGGATATCCTGAAAGCCGTCGGCCATCATTCGCTGCGTCCGAAACTCGTTGTCGGCTTTGCAGCGGAAACGCAGGACGTCGCCGAAAACGGCAGGGCGAAGCTGGAGCGGAAGGGCGCCGATTATATCGTTGCCAACGATGTCTCGCCCCATACCGGCGTCATGGGGGGCGACCGCAACACGGTGAAAATAATCGGCAAGGCGAGCGATGAAGACTGGCCCGACATGGACAAGCGGGCAGTGGCCGAACGCCTCGGCCGCCTGATAGCGTCACATTTTTCCTGAAGCCGATCCAAGGCGTGCTTTACCCGGCTCCGTTTCCTGGGTTCCGAACAAACGGACATCGATGCCGTTTTCGCCGATGATAACAGCGGTGCCATCGGGGATTTCGACCCAGGTATGGTCGTCGTCGTTCAGGGGTTCGGAAACCAGACAGTAGCCGCCGCTCGGACCCATCGGCGCTGCATAAAGCGTCGGTGCCTTCCAGTCGGAGGCGTAACGCACGGCATAGAGGTCATGGCCGTCGGAAAGTGCCGCCGTGAAGCGGACGAGCACCTTCTTCTCCAGATGCTCCGCAAGCCTTTCGACAAAGGCAAGCGTTTCGGCAATCGCACCGAGCGGATCCTGATCCAGGCCGAATTGCATCGCCAGGAGAAAGAGCAATTCGCTGTCGGTCGTGCCTGTGCGCGCAGTGTAAAGATCGTTGTCGAGCATCGCTTCCATCGGTCGGCGCAGATGCTCGAAATCGCCGATCTGCCCATTATGCATGAAGGACCAGCGGCCGTGAACGAAGGGATGGCAGTTGTCGCGGCGGGTGCCGCCGCCCGTCGCCGCCCGGACATGGGCCAGAAACAGCGGGGACCGGATCTGGCGAGCAAGGCTCTTCAGATTGCAATCGGACCAGGCAGGCAGGATGTCACGATACCGTCCGGGTTCGGGATGGTCGCCGTACCAGGCAATGCCGAAACCATCGCCGTTGGTGGCAGTCTTGGCCCGGGTGGCGCAATGGGATTGCTCGATCAGCGAATGGGCTGGCGAGGACACCAGTTCCTCGAGATATAGCGGCTCTCCGCGATAGGCTGCCCAACGGCACATGAGGATACTCCAGATCGCGAGGATGGCCCGCAGCAGTGGTTCATTAACCATGTTGTTTCGATCATCCTGCCGAACATGGTAAAAATGCGTTAACGATCCGGAGGGTGGTCCCGTTTTTTTGCGTCGATGCAGATTTTTCGCGTCCAAACGCGGGAACTGGCGCCGGCGAATGACTATTCCGTTGCAATCTCGGCCAGGGAGAGTGGGAATAATCGGAGAAGGGAATAAATAGTCTATTCGGCCGATGCGAAAGCGGCCTGAACTGCATGGCGCTACCCAAGAACGAAAGCGACTCAATGGCTGAAACCGAAGGCAGCATCGGTGTACCGCAGGACTTCGAAAGCCTGAAGACGGCGATTTTGGAGCGCAAGGCGAAGTTGCCGAAGAGGCTTCGACAGATAGCTGCCTATGCGGTTCGGCTACATGGCCTTGACCATCGCCATTGCCGATAAGCGTCAGCGGGCATGATGCCGTTCATGCCAGAGAAACCTGCAGCCTGTTCACCGGCGTGTGATGCTCTAATATCCTCTGACAATCGGGGAGGGGACTATGAAGATCGACGGACAATGCCATTGCGGTGCCGTGCGCTATGAGGCTGTGATCGATCCGGAGGATGTCGGGATCTGCCATTGCACCGATTGCCAGCAATTGACGGGCAGCGTCTACCGGGTCACGGCAATTGCGGCGCGCAGGAATTTCCGGATTTCGTCCGGAGAGCCGAAAACCTATGTCAAGACGGGTGCCAATGGGCGCATCCGCTACCAGATGTTCTGCGGCGACTGTGGCTCACCGCTTTACACGACGGGAACGGACGCGGATGCGGAGGAGATCGGCATCCGCTGGGGCAATATTCGCCAACGCGCGGCCCTTCTGCCCAAAAGTCAGATCTGGTGTTCTTCCGCGGCGAACTGGTTCGCAGAAGTGCAAAAGCTGCCGGGCCGGAATCAGGATTAGGCGTCCGGTGAAAACCGGCCGGGCCGGACAGGGCAGGGAACTGTCAAAGCCGCACAAGCGGCCGCGGACCCGTGGACGCCGTTGCCAACCATGTCACCACCGTCATTTCGGGGAGGCCGATAACGGCTATCCCATCGTAGAGACCGGCCGTGCTTTGCCGATATCGATTTGAACCGGCGCGGGAATCCGCTATCGAAGGATTTATCTCGCTGTCGCCCTTAGGCGGCATCATCTCTAGAGGAGTTGCCCTTGTCTTCCATATCGTCGCCGGTCTTCGGCAAGAAATATTCCGCATTCCTGTTCGATATGGATGGAACGCTCCTGACGTCGATCGAAGCTGCCGAACGCGTCTGGGGCCGTTGGGCCAAGAGCCACGGTCTCGATGTCGAAACCTTCCTGCCCACAATGCACGGCAAGCGCGGTGTCGATACGATCCGCCAGCTGGGGCTTCCGGGTGTCGATCCGGAAGTGGAATCAGCGATCATCTGCCAGGGCGAGATCGAAGATGTCGAAGGCGTGAAGCCGATCCCGGGCGCTATCGAGTTCTTGAAAAGTCTGCCGCCAGAGCGCTGGGCAATCGTTACCTCGTCGCCGCGGGAACTCGCCAAAGTGCGCATCGCTGCTGCCGGATTGCCTGAACCCCGGTTCATCGTGATCGCCGAGGACGTGTCGCGCGGCAAGCCCAGCCCCGAATGCTTCCTTCTTGGCGCAAAGCGGGTCGGCTTCGATGCGAAACATTGCCTCGTGTTCGAAGACGTCGCGGCTGGCATTCTTGCCGGAGAGGGCGCAGGCGCCGATGTCATGGTGATTACTGCCACCCATACGCATCCGCTCGAAACCGCACACCCTAAAATTCCGGGCTATATCGGCATCGGGGTCGATATCGACGAAAACGGCGACCTGACGCTGGTCGATCGCCGTTGACGGTTCGCTGGATGTCTATCAGGCCGCCTTGGCGACGTGATATTCCTTGATGGCGACCATCTTGATGGCCGGATAGCGTTCTGCCTCATAGCGCAGCGAAAACGAATCCTGCGCCAGAAATACCGGGTCGCCATCCAGATCGCGGGCGATATCGCCGCGCCGGGCGGTGACGAACTTGTCGAGGTCGGCCTGCTGGTCGGCCGAAATCCAGCGGCAGACCGAGAAACGGGCGACCTCGAAGGACACGGGCAAGCCATATTCCGATTGCAGGCGCTCTTTCAGCACGTCGAGCTGAAGCGCGCCGACGACGCCGACGATGGCGGGTGACCCGTCCTCGGGCGAGAACAACTGCACCACGCCTTCTTCGGCCATCTGCTGCAGCGCTTCCTTCAGCTTTTTCGCCTTCATCGCGTCTTCCAGCCGCACGCGGCGGAGGATTTCCGGCGAGAAGTTGGGAACCCCCTGGAACACCAGCTGTTCGCCCTCGGTCAACGTGTCACCGATCCTAAGCGTGCCATGATTGGGAATGCCCACGACGTCGCCCGCATAGGCGGTGTCCGCCAGTTGGCGCTGCGAGGCAAAGAAAAACTGCGGAGCGCTAAGGCCGAGCTGCTTGCCGGTGCGCGACAGCCGCGCCTTCATGCCGCGCTCCAGCTTGCCAGAGCAGACGCGGGCGAAAGCGATGCGGTCACGGTGGTTCGGGTCCATGTTCGCCTGGATCTTGAAGACGAAGGCCGTCATTTTTTCGTCGGTGGCGTGAACCGTGCGAATATCCGCCACCTGGTCGCGCGGCGGCGGCGCAAAATCGCCCAGCGCGTCGATGAGGTCACGCACACCATAATTGCGCAGCGCTGAGCCGAAAAAGACCGGCGTCATATGGCCTTCGAGAAAGGCCTTGCGATTGAAAGGCCGGCAGGCTTCGATCGCCAGTTCCGTCTCATCGATGAAGGTCTTGCGCTCGTTCTCGGGCAGGCGATCGGCGACAGCCTGCGGACCGTTGACCTTCAGCGCCTCGACCTGCGTGTCGTTGCCGCGCACCGAATTCTCGGCGAGATAGTAGGAGCCGCAGAAGGATTTCGACCGGCCGATCGGCCAGGTGATCGGCGCGCAATCGAGCGCTAGCTTTTCCTCGACTTCATCGAGAATTTCGAAGGGATCGCGGCTTTCGCGGTCCATTTTGTTGATGAAGGTAATGATCGGGATATCGCGCATGCGGCAGACTTCGAACAGCTTCAATGTCCGCGGCTCGATGCCCTTGGCAGCATCGATGACCATGACCGCCGCATCCACGGCCGTCAGTGTCCGATAGGTGTCGTCGGCAAAATCTTCGTGCCCGGGCGTGTCGAGAATATTGAAGACATTGCCGCCGTACTCGAAGGTCATCACCGACGTGACGACCGAAATGCCGCGCTCGCGCTCGATCTTCATCCAGTCGGAGCGCGTCTGGATCCTGTCTTTCTTTGCCTTCACCTCGCCGGCAAGCTGGATCGCGCCGCCGAACAAAAGCAGTTTTTCGGTCAAGGTTGTCTTGCCCGCGTCCGGATGTGCGATAATAGCAAAGGTGCGGCGGCGGGATACCGCCTCGGCGAGACTTTCGGCCATGATGTCAATCCTGTGAATTGCCGCGTATGTAGCGGAGCCGTGGATAACTTGCAATTCGCATTGACTGGGCCGCGGCTTGAATTGCTAAGGAGAGGCATGACCCATCCATCGCAGACACGCCCCGACCTCCGCCTTGTTCGCCTGCCGAACGCAGAAGGCATCGATCTTCCTGCCTACGAGACCGCAGGCGCAGCCGGCATGGATGTCCGGGCGGCGGTCCCGGCCGATCGGCCGCTGTTGCTTGGGCCCGGCAAGCGGGCATTGGTCCCGACAGGCTTCATCTTCGAGATTCCGGCCGGCTATGAAGCGCAGATTCGCCCGCGTTCGGGGTTGGCTTTCAAGCACGGCATTACCTGCCTCAACACGCCAGGCACGATCGACAGCGATTATCGGGGCGAGGTGAAGGTTATGCTGGTCAATCTTGGTGACGAGGATTTCGTCATCGAGCGCGGCATGCGCATCGCCCAGATGGTGATAGCGCCCGTGACGCAGGTTTGTGTCCGCGAAGTTGCGGCGGTTGGCGAAACTCAGCGCGGTGCCGGCGGGTTCGGCTCGACGGGCGTTTAGCGGGGATAGTGGCCTCACCAGGCCTGTGTGGTGTCCCGATCAGGACTTCAGATCGCCTACCGGCCAAGGGTCAAGGGCGGCAATCGGCGCTTTACCGGCGATGATTTGATGATGGACGTATTGGTCTGGGCTCGCTCGGCGATACGGTCGAGAATGGTGTCCAGCTGTTCCATGTCCCTCACCAGCAGTTTGGCGATGAAGCAGTCGTCGCCGGTGACCTTGTCGCACTCCACAAATTCAGGCGTCTCCTGGATCATTTTTTCAACGATATGGAGCATGCCGGGCATCGGGCGCACCCGAACGATCGCCTGAAGTCCATAGCCGAGCGCCGCCGGGTTGATACCGATGGTGAAGCCCGTGATGATGCCGCGGTCTTCCAGACGCCGCAACCGATCGGCGGTGCTGGGCGAGGAAAGACCGGCTTCCTGCGCAAGGTCCTTCAGCGAGATGCGCGCATTGACGGAAAGAAGGTCGAGTAGGCGGCGGTCGAGATCGTCAAGCAAGCAAGCCTCCACAAGGAAATTTCTTCAATTTGCCTTCCATGATGAGGGAAGATAACGGGTTTGCCTTCCAAAATCCATATATCTAGCCGTCACGCCGGATTATTCTCTCATCTGGTTCAAATTGAGGGAACAATATGGAAAAGGATATCAGAACCGGCGGCATCGAGATGACGGCTGCCATGCTGATTTCAGGCACGATCGGATGGTTCGTGCTGATGTCGGGGCAACCCGTAATCGACGTCGTGCTGTGGCGGTGCCTGTTCGGGGCTCTGTCGCTTCTGATCGTCTGCGCTTGTCTCGGCCATTTTCGCGCCGGTCTGCTCACATGGCGGTTGCTGGGCTTCGCCGCTCTCGGTGGCGTCGCCATCGTCGTCAACTGGCTGCTTTTGTTCGGCGCCTATGCGCGGTCGTCGATTTCGATTGCGACAATGGTCTATAACACGCAGCCCTTCATGCTGCTGGCCATCGGGGGATTGTTCTTCGGGGAGAAGATTACCGCCGCGAAGCTTGCCTGGCTCGGCGTCGCCTTTGCCGGCATGGTCGCGATCATCGACGCGAAACCGGCCGGCGATATCAGCGGCAGCGACTATCTGACGGGAATTGCCATGGCTTTGGCCGCGGCATTTTTCTATGCGCTTGCAGCCCTGGTCGCCAAACGACTGAAGGGCACGCCGCCGCATCTCATTGCGCTGATTCAGGTGGTTACCGGCCTTCTGATGCTGGCGCCCTTCGCCGGCGCCTCCGGCCTGCCGGACACGGCCTATCAATGGGCCTTGCTGGTCGCCATGGGCGCTGTTCATACCGGGCTGATGTATAGTCTGCTCTACAGCGCGATCCAGAAGCTTCCGACGCATCTGACGGGGGCGCTTTCCTTCATCTATCCTGTCGCCGCCCTTGCGGTCGACCGCATCGCATTTGGCCACCAACTGCAACCGGTGCAGCTCCTCGGCTCCGCTTCAATCCTGATCGCGGCGGCGGGCATGACATTCGGCTGGACCTTCTCTCGCCGGGTGAAACATCAGGCCAGCTGAAACATGGTCGGCGACGGCTTCCACCATGGAACCGGCCGCAGGCACGATCAATGAATTGACGGAAAGACTGGTCGCAAACGCAGCCCAAATCGCCGCCCCGCGCTACCCGGAAAAATCGTCCTTCGCAGGCCGGTTCCGCGACAGATTTTTCCGGGTAGCGCAGGCAGCCGGAGAACGGCGCTCTGGCAAGCTTGCGGCTTTGATCCTATCCTGACGGCAACTGGAAAGGGAGAGCACCATGTCAGATCAGCGCAAGCCCGGCCGCGGCCGCGTCTATTCTTCTATCACGGAGACCATCGGCGATACGCCGATCGTTCGCCTCGACAAGCTGGCGAAGGAACATGACGTCAAGGCGCATCTCCTCGCAAAGCTGGAATTCTTCAATCCGATCGCCTCCGTCAAGGACCGCATCGGCGTCGCGATGATCGAATCGCTGGAAGCGCAGGGCAAGATCACGCCCGGCAGCACTACCCTAATCGAGCCGACCTCCGGCAATACCGGCATCGCGCTTGCCTTCGCCGCCGCCGCCAAGGGATACAAGCTGATCCTCACCATGCCGGAAACCATGTCGGTCGAGCGGCGCAAGATGCTTGCACTGCTCGGCGCGGAACTCGTTCTCACCGAAGGCCCGAAGGGAATGAAAGGCGCCATCGCCAAGGCCGAGGAACTGGCCGCCGCCCTGCCCGACGCCATTATTCCCCAGCAATTCGAAAATCCGGCCAATCCCGAAATCCACCGCAAGACGACGGCCGAGGAAATCTGGAACGACACGGACGGCACCATCGATATCCTCGTCTCCGGCATTGGCACCGGAGGCACGATCACCGGTGCCGGGCAGGTGCTCAAGGGTCGTAAGCCTTCGATCAAGGTGATTGCCGTCGAGCCTGAGGAATCTCCGGTTCTCTCGGGCGGCGCGCCCGGACCCCACAAGATCCAGGGGATCGGCGCCGGTTTTGCGCCGGCCATTCTCGACACCACGATCTATGACGAGGTGGTCACGGTTTCCAGCGCCGAAGCCATCGAAACGGCCCGCCACGTGGCGCGTCTGGAAGGAGTACCGGTCGGGATTTCATCGGGCGCGGCCCTGAAGGCTGCCATCAAGGTCGGCCAGCGGCCGGAAAACGAAGGCAAGACCATCGTCGTGATCATTCCATCCTTTGCCGAGCGCTATCTTTCGACAGCTCTTTTTGAAGGCCTGGGCGGCTGAGCTTTCGCGGACCCCCAGCTCGGTAAAGCACGCGGGTCGCCGGGATAACCTGTCCCGGCGTTCATCACGCCGCCGCCGTCAGCCGCTCGCCGGCAATCCGGTAGGAAATCGCTTCCGCCAGATGGATACGCCCGACGGTGGTCTTCTCGTCGAGATCGGCGAGCGTGCGCGCAACCTTCAGGATGCGGTGATAACCGCGAGCGGAAAATTTCATCTTTTCCGCAGCGTCCCTAAGCAACTGCAGACCGCCTGTATCGAGATCGGCAATCTTTTCGATCATGGCGGTCGAGCATCGGGCATTGCTCAGGATCTGCGGCATGCCGAAGGCAATGAACCGATCAATCTGGATCTCACGGGCACGGGCAACCCGCCGGGCGACGACGGCGCTCGGTTCGGCCGGCGCGGGACGAATAAGGTCTGCGGCACTGACGGAAGGCACGTCGATACGGATGTCGATCCGGTCCATCAGCGGGCCGGAGATACGGCCCTGATAATCGGCAACGCAGCGCGGTCCGCGGGCGCAGCTATGGCCCGGCTCGCCTGCCATGCCGCAGCGGCAGGGATTCATCGCCGCCACGAGCTGGATGGCGGCCGGATAGGTGACGCGGTGGTTGGCGCGGGCGATGATACATTCAGCGGTTTCGAGCGGCTGGCGCAGCGCGTCCAGAACCTGCGGCGTGAACTCCGGAAACTCATCGAGAAAGAGAACGCCATTATGGGCGAGCGAGGCCTCGCCCGGCTTGGCACGCAATCCGCCGCCGATCATTGCTGCCATTGTCGCCGAATGATGCGGTGTCCGGAACGGGCGCCGGTCCGACAGCTTGCCGCCCGGGAGTTGTCCGGCGATGGAATGGATCATCGAGACTTCGAGCAGTTCGGACGGCGACAGCGGCGGCAAAATGGAGGGCAGGCGGGCGGCGAGCATCGATTTCCCGGAGCCTGGCGGTCCAACCATCAGCAGGTTGTGATTTCCGGCAGCTGCGACTTCAAGCGCCCGCTTGGCGCTTTCCTGTCCCTTGATATCGGCAAGATCGGGCATGTTGGCGGGCGTCGCACGAATGGCCGGTTCCGGACGGGACAGGACTTGCGTCCCGCGAAAATGATTGGCCAGCGCAATCAGGCTGCGCGGCGCCAGAATGTCGATCTCCGCACCCGCCCAGGCGGCTTCCGCGCCGCTGTCAGACGGGCAGATCAGACCTTTGCCAAGGGAATTGGCGCCGATGGCGGCCGGCAGCGCACCGGCAACGGCTGCAATGGTGCCATCGAGATTAAGCTCGCCGATCACCACGTAACCGCCCAGAGCGTCCGCGGGGATGGCACCCAGCGCCGCCATCAGGCCGAGCGCTATGGCAAGATCGAAATGACTGCCCTCTTTCGGGAGATCCGCAGGGGCCAGGTTGACCGTGACCTTCTTGGCTGGAAGAGACAATCCGGACGCGTGCAATGCCGCCTGAACGCGCTCCCGACTTTCGGCGACGGCCTTGTCCGGCAGACCGACAATCTGCATTCCGACCTTGCCGGGTGCAATCATCACCTGAACGTCGACCGGTAGGCCCTCTATCCCCTGAAACGCAACCGTACTGACACGCGCGACCATGATTGCCCCTCTTGCCGCGGCAGAGCGCCATGCCCTGTGGCCACAACCGCTCGGGTTGCACGAGAAAATCTTGCACGGTTTCGGGAATAAAACAAGAACAATTATCGAACGAATACGCGCTTTATGATTGGCAGGGTTGCAGCAGGTTGCATTTTGCGAACGAAGCAGAACAACCGTGAACACAGAGCGGTTGCAGGCCTGCCTGGCCCGGACAGGTCCTTAGCTGCGTTTGCGTTCGATGGCATCCCAGAGCAGCGCGGCGATGTCGGCGCCACCGAACTTCTTGACTTCGCGGATGCCCGTCGGCGAGGTGACGTTGATTTCGGTCATGACGTCGCCGATCACGTCGATACCGACAAGCAGGAAGCCGCGTTCCCGAAGCGCCGGGCCGATGCGGGCGCAGATCTCCTTTTCCCGCGTGGTCAGTTCCGTCGGCATCGGCGTTCCCCCGGCGTGCATGTTGGAGCGCGCGTCATGCTCCGCCGGCACGCGGTTGATCGCGCCGACCGGCTCGCCGTCGATCAGGATGATGCGTTTGTCGCCCTTGCGGACCGCCGGCAGATATTCCTGCGCGATGAAGGGCTCGCGAAACATCTGTCCGAACATTTCCAGCAAGGAAGACATATTGCGGTCGTCGCGGGTCGAGTGAAAGACGCCGGCGCCCCCGTTGCCGTAGAGCGGTTTCAGGATGATGTCGCCCATCTCGGCGCGGAAACTGGCGATCTCGGCGGGGTCGCGGGTAATCAGGGTCTTCGGCATCAGGTCAGGAAATTCGGTGACGAAGATCTTTTCCGGCGAATTGCGCACCCAGGCAGGATCGTTGACAACAAGCGTCTTCGGGTGGATGCGCTCCAGCAGGTGGGTCGAGGTGATATAGGACATATCGAAGGGCGGATCCTGGCGGAGAAGCACGACATCCATAGTCGACAGGTCGATGCGCTCTGCCTCGCCCAGCTTATAGTGATCGCCTTTCACATCGCGCAGCGTCATCGGCTGAACTGTGGCGAAAACCTTGCCATCGCGAAGGGAAAGCTGGCCTGGCGTGTAGTGAAACAATTTGTAGCCGCGCGCCTGCGCTTCGAGGCTCATGGCGAAAGTCGAGTCGCCCGCGATATTGATACCCGAGACGTGATCCATCTGGATCGCGACGTTCACGATGTTCGCCATGTTTTCTTTCCTCATTCGCAAAGCCCGCCACATGTAGAATGCGGGCTGGGCTTAGGCAAGGGAGTCGGGGCTAAGGCCGACTGATCCCCTGTTACGAAGCGACCGTCTCCAGGAGCGCGCGTTGCGAGGCGGCGGTCGTGTGTTGGTCCGGTGCGGACGCGAAAGGCTGGCTCAGGCGCTTGCCCGTATCCGGGTCGAAAAAGTGCAGGCTGTCGAGCGAAAAGCCAAGGCGAAGGGTTTCGCCGATCTCGATCGCCGGCGACAGCGCAGCCGTTAGTTTCTTGCCATCCACTTTGCCGTGAACAAGACGTTGCGCACCGAGTTCCTCGACATAGTCCACCTTCAGGATTACCGATGGACCGTCGGCACCAGCGATCTTCAGATCCTCGGCGCGAAGGCCGACCGTCACAGGTCCCGGGCAGCCGGGAACCCGGCCGAGCGCGACCATCTGACTGCCGATGTGAAGTTGCGTGCCCTCGCGCGTCGCCTTCAGAAGGTTCATCGCAGGCGAGCCGATGAAGGAGGCAACGAAGGTGGAGGCGGGTGTGTGGTAGACTTCCAGCGGGCGGCCGATCTGTTCAATCTTTCCGCCGTTCAGGACAACCAGCCGATCAGCGAGCGTCATGGCTTCGAGCTGGTCGTGGGTGACATAGAGCGAGGTCGTGCCGAGGCGCTTCTGCAACTGTTTGATTTCGCCGCGCATGGACACGCGCAGCTTGGCGTCGAGGTTGGACAGCGGCTCGTCGAACAGGAAGGCGGCCGGCTTGCGCACGATCGCGCGGCCCATGGCAACACGCTGGCGCTGGCCCCCGGACAGGGCGCGGGGCTTGCGGTCGAGAAAAGTCTCGATCTCCAGCATACGGGCGGCTTCCGCCACGCGGGCGTCGATTTCGGCTTTCGGCGTGCCGCGATTTTTCAAACCGTAGGCCAGATTATTATAGACGGTCATATGCGGATAGAGCGCATAATTCTGGAAGACCATGGCGATGTCGCGGTCGGCAGGCTCCTTGGTGTTGACCACCTGTCCTCCGATCGAGACGGTGCCTTCGCTGATCGTTTCCAGGCCGGCGACCATGCGCAGCAGCGTGGACTTGCCGCAGCCGGATGGGCCGACGAGCACGATGAACTCGCCATCGGCGACGTTGATGGACACCGTGTCGACCGCTTTGACGCCGCCTGCATAGATCTTGGAAACATTGGCGATTTCGATGCCGGCCATGGTCATTTCTCCGTTTCGGTGAGGCCGCGGATGAACAGCCGCTGCATCAGCATGACAATCGCGACCGGGGGCAGCATGGCGAGCACCGCACCGGCCATCACGAGGTTCCACTGGATTTCGCCGTCCTGCACGGCCACCATCCGCTTCATGCCCATCATCAGCGTGTAGTAGCCGAGGTCCGTGGTGACGAGCACCGGCCAGAGATACTGGATCCAGCCATAGATGAAGAGGATGACGAACAGCGCCGCGATGTTGGTCTGGCTGAGCGGCAGGAGGATATCGCGGAAGAACTTCATCGGCCCGGCGCCATCGACACGCGACGCTTCGAGCATTTCTTCCGGCACGGTCATGAAGAACTGGCGAAAGAGGAAGGTTGCCGTTGCCGATGCGATCAGCGGAATGGTGAGACCGGCCCAGGAGTTCAGCATGCCGAGATCGGCGACGATCTTGTAGGTCGGCATGATGCGCACCTCGACCGGCAGCATCAGCGTGATGAAGATGATCCAGAACGCCAGGAGCCGGAGGGGAAAGCGGAAATAGACGATCGCGAAGGCGGACAGGATAGAGATCGCGATCTTTCCAAAGGTGATGACGAGCGCCATGATCAGCGAGTTCATCGCCATCAGCGGGAAGGATGGCAGTCCGTTTGCAGCCGAGACATTGGTGAAGATGGCCGTGTAATTTTCCAGAAAATGGCTGCCCGGCAAAAGCGGCACGGCGCTGCTCATCAGCGTCTGGGCGTCATGGGTTGACGCCACGATCGCGACATAGACCGGAAACGCCACGATCAGAAAGCCTGATATCAGGAAGGCGTGGGTGAGAAAGGTCAGGAAGGGACGGTTTTCGACCATGGTGTGCTCCTCAGTACTGCACGCGGCGTTCCACGAAGCGGAACTGGATGACTGTGAGGACCACGACGATCAGCATCAGCACGACGGACTGGGCTGCCGAAGAGCCGAGATTGAGACCGAGATAGCCGTCCTGGTAGACCTTGTAGACCAGAATATTGGTGGACTGCGCCGGTCCGCCCTGCGTGGTCGCGTCGACGATGCTGAACGTGTCGAACATGGTGTAGTTCACATTGATGATGAACAGGAAAAACGTCGTCGGCGACAGCAGCGGCAGGGAGATCGTGAAGAACCGCTTGATCGGACCAGAGCCATCGATGGCGGCGGCCTCCATTAGCGATTGCGGCACGGATTGCAGTCCGGCGAGAAAGAACAGGAAATTGTAGGAAATCTGCTTCCAGGCGGCAGCGATGATCAGAAGGATCATTGCATGGGTGGGATTGAGAGTGTGATCCCAGCGAATGCCGAGCGATGCCAGGTAATAGGGCAGGATCCCCGTCGTGTTGTTGAACAGGAAGAACCACAGGATGCCGGCAATGACGGGGGCGACGGCGTAAGGCCAGACGAGCAGCGTCGTATAGACCTTGGCCGAGCGGGCAAGTCGATCGACGGCCACAGCAAAGAGCAGGCCAAGCCCCATGGAGATCACCGTGACGGAAACGGCGAAGACGGCCGTGGTCATCAGCGATTGCAGATAGTTCGGGTCGAGAAACAGCCGTTTGTAATGGGTCAGGCCAACGAAGACCGTTGACATGCCGAAGGGGTCTTCGCGCTCGAACGAGGATTTGATGGCCTGCCCGGCCGGCCAGATGAAGAACACCAGCGTGATGATCAGCTGCGGCGCGAGCAGCAGATAGGGTAAAAGCCGGTTGTTGAAGGTGGAACGCTTGGTTTCCATGGTATTCCCGCAGGCTGAAATGCGAAGAGAGGGCCGGCTGGCGGCCCTCTCTCTCAAACGCGTCAGGCGTCAGTTGGCGGCCTGGAACTCGCGCAGCAGGTCGTTGCCGCGTGTGACGGCGGAATCGAGTGCCTGCTGGGCGTCCTTCGTGCCGGACAGCAGCGCCTGGAACTCTTCGTCCACGACCTTGCGGACCTGGGTGAAGTTGCCGAAGCGCACGCCCTTGGAATTGGCCGACGGCGTGCCGCGGGTGATCTGCTTGATCGCGATGTCCGAGCCCGGGTTCTTTTCGTAGTAGCCCTGGCTCTGGCCCAGTTCGTAAGCGGCATTGGTGATCGGCAGGTAGCCGGTATACTGGTGCCAGTCGGCCTGGACCTCCGGCTTCGACAGATAGCTGAAGAACTTCGCGACGCCCTTGTAGGTCGCATCGTCCTTGCCATTCAGCACCCACAGTGTGGCGCCGCCGATGATCGAGTTCTTCGGCTCCTGGATTTCGTCTTTATAATAGGGAAGCTGGGCGAAACCCGGGGTGAAGTCCTTGGCGTTCTTGATCACACCGGCGCGGCCAGCCGACGAATTCATCGTGATCGCGCATTCCTGGGCATAGAACTTGGTCGCGGCATCATCGCCACCAACCGGACCGCCATACTGGAACAGGCCCTCGTCCGACCACGTCTTCAGGTTTGCCCAATGCTTGACCTGCAGCGGGCCGTTGAATTCAAATTCCGTATCGAAGCCGCCAAAGCCGTTGTCGAGCGAACCGAAGGGCTTGTCATGGATGGCCGACAGGTTCTCGGTTTGAACCCAGGTGATCCAGGCCGACGTGAAACCGCATTTTGCAGCGCCGGAAGAGACAATCTTTTTCGAGAATTCTTCAACTTCGGCCCATGTCTTCGGCGCGACTTCCGGGTCGAGACCGGCTTTCTTGAAGACGTCCTTGTTGTAGTACATGATCGGCGTGGAGGAGTTGAACGGGAACGACAGGATGTTGCCGTCCGTATCGGAATAGTAGCCGGTCACCGGCGTCAGGAAGGATTTCGTGTCGAAGGGCTCGCCCTGATCGGCCATCAGCTTGTAAACGGGATAGACGGCGCCCTTGGCGGCCATCATGGTGCCGGTGCCGACTTCGAAGACCTGGACGATGGCCGGCTGCTGGTTGGCGCGGAAGGCGGCGATTGCGGCTGTCAGGGTTTCCGGATAGGTGCCCTTGTAGACCGGCGTGACGACATAATCGCTCTGGCTGGCGTTGAAGGTTTTGGCGACCTCCTCGAGCTTCTGTCCGAGTTCGCCGCCCATGGCATGCCACCAGGTGATTTCGGTGGCAGCGAGCGAGGTGGTTGCGGAAAGCGCCAGCGCGGCGGCGGCAAGAATGAGCTTCTGGATCATGACGAGTCCTTTTCACCAGTTGGGATGAGATGGTGGACCGTCGAATAGGCGAGGTTTGTGACGCTTGGACCAAGCTTTTGTGTCAGTTGAATTACAATTCCCGGAGATGATCGTGAGGGAGATCGTCAGAATGCATCCTTCAGGTGCCGGGGCCAACGCCAGGGCAGCACGGCGATAATATCGTAGCGAACCGAAAGGCGCGCGAAATCCGGCTGACGCGCCAGCCAGAGATCGCTTGCAGCGCGAATGCGTTGTTGGGTAAGGTCCGAAACGGCAAAGACCGACTGGTCCAGCGTGGCGCGGGCCTTGACCTCGACACAGGCGATCAGGTCTCCCTTGCGGGCGATGATGTCGATCTCGCCGAGCTTGGTGCGGTAGCGGAAGCCGACGATGCGGTAGCCCATGAGAAGCAGGGCCGCTGCCGCCCGATATTCGGCCAACGCGCCGCGCCGCAGTGCCTTCAGCCGCTTCCTGTCAGGCGCCTCACGCTTCATCGCGTCCCTTCAACTCCAGAAGGCGGTCGTAAAGGTCCTTGCGGTTGAGGCCAGTCTGTTTCGCCGCTTCGGTTGCGGCCTTGCCGGTTGGCATATCCTTGACGAGCTTCACCAGAATAGCATCGACATCGATCGGATCGGGGGCTGCCGGCGCGTCCGGCGGCGCAATCACCAGCACGATCTCGCCTTTTACCGTCGCGCCCTCGTCGTAGAAGGCTTTCAATTCTCTAAGCGTGCCGCGACGAAACTCCTCGAAGGTCTTGGTCAGTTCCCGGCAGACCGAAGCACGGCGGTCCGGGCCGAGTTCGTCGGCCGCAGCCGTAATCGTCGCCGCAATCCTGTGCGGCGATTCAAAGAAGATCAGCGTTGCCGGCACGAGAGACAGCTCGCGCAGCCGGTCGCGTCGCGCCTTGTCCTTGGACGGCAGGAAGCCGGCAAAGAAGAAGGCATCGTTCGACAGGCCGGAACCGACCAGCGCTGCCAGTGGCGCGGATGCCCCGGGGATCGGCACGACCCGGTGGCCAGCCGCAATCGCGATCTGCCCGAGCCGGTAGCCGGGATCCGAGACCAGCGGCGTGCCGGCATCCGACACCAGCGCCACCGACTTGCCGGCATCGAGCGCCGCCAACAGCTTCGGCCCGGCTTCGTTGGCATTGTGTTCGTGATAGGCATAGGGCCGGTTGACGATGCCGTAGCGATCGAGCAGCACGCGGGTCACGCGCGTATCCTCGCAGGCCAGCACATCGGCACCGGCCAAGGTCTCCAGCGCGCGCAGGGTGATATCGGACAGATTGCCGATCGGGGTGGCCACCAGATAGAGCGCCGGCTCCAGCGGGCGGGCAGGAATGGTGGCGTTGTGCAGGCGATAGGTTTTCTGCCGCTCGCCCGTCTGTGCCTCGCCCGATGCTTGGTTTTCCACTGTGGTGTCTTTCCGTGTGTTTTGGCTTGCCTTTATGGGGGAGTGGTACAGTGGGGACAAGGGCTGACGCGTTGGATGTGGGGCAAGTCGACAGAAGCATTGAAGCAGCAAGACGGCTATTTGGGCCGAGCGGTATTAATATGCCACGGCAAGAACTGGGATTGCCTGGTTGTCAAACCCGTTTAAGGGCAGCAAGGTCACCCGTCTCAAGGAAAATCAAGTTCGCCTCGATTTTTTCAACGGGCCAATCCCACCAAGCAATATCGAGAAGCTCGCTGATTATCTCCGCGGGGTAGCGCATTCGGATGACCGTGGCCGGGTTTCCTCCAACGACGGCGTAAGCTGGAACGTCACGGGCAACGACCGATCCTGCGGCAACGATTGCGCCTACACCGATTTGAACACCCGGCATGATGGCTGCATTATGGCCAATCCACACATCGTGCCCGACAATTGTATCTTTCACGGGTAGGTCTCTGTAGCCAAAAGTCTCGGGTCTGAAGATGCGGAAAGGGTAGGTTGAAAAGCCCGTCATTGGATGGTTGGCAGAACTAGTTATGAAATAACTTCCCCGAGCGATCTGCACAAACTTGCCGATGACCAGCAGTTCGCGGACACTGTGACCCAGGTAGGGGGCAAGTATTTCAGCAGTGTTCTCCGGCTTACCGGAATGGGTGAAATAGCTGTATTCGCCAATCTCCATGCGCGGATGACTGATGACGTTCTTCAGGTAGACGGTGTCGTGATAGAGTGTGCCGTCCGGCAGAGTGATTGGGTGCGTTGCATTCACATTGAGAAGAGACATTAGAAGTACCGTTCAAATAAGCCAGCGAAGGAGTGTCTCAGGCTAAACTCCAAGGCAGAAGGAATCCATCGAGCGACTCAAATGCTTTCATGAATGTTTTGAATTGCGCTTTGCTTTACGCTTTACGGTAGCATTCGCATTTAACTCATATCGAGATGCAGACAGCCTGATCTACGATACGACTTTGTGGCGATACCGAAAGCCGTTGGGCGGAGGGCTTTTGCCGCATCCACCACCCATAACCCACGATACAACTCGCGACGCGATACTGGGGACGACCACCCGACCCCATCCACAATCATCCCCCATCCCCCGCGATAGGCCTTGCATTTCCCGGCGTCTTTCTGCCATTTTGCGCGTCCACATCTCTGCAGCCAAAAAGCAGTCCAAAATTAGACGCCGGAACACATCCGGCGATGGTTGAAAGCGGTAGCATCCCATGCGCATTACTCTCGAGCGGTCCAATCTTCTGAAGTCGCTGAACCACGTCCATCGCGTGGTCGAGCGGCGCAACACCATTCCGATCCTCTCGAACGTGCTTCTGCGCTCCGACGGTGCAAGCCTCGAAATGAAGGCGACCGATCTCGATCTCGAAATCACCGAGGCGACGCCGGCCCAGGTTGAGGTTGCGGGCGCAACGACGGTGCCGGCGCATCTGTTGTATGACATCGTGCGGAAGCTGCCGGATGGTTCGGAAGTGGCGCTTGCCACCAATGCCGAAGGGACTGCCATGACGGTGCAGTCCGGCCGCTCGAAATTCTCGCTGCAGTGCCTGCCGCAATCGGATTTCCCGGACCTGACCGCCGGCGTCTTCACCCACACATTCCGCATGAAGGCGACCGACCTCAAGATGCTGATCGATCGCACACAGTTTGCGATCTCGACAGAGGAAACCCGTTATTATCTGAACGGCATCTATATCCACACGATCGAAAGCAAAGGCCAGCTGAAGCTGCGTGCCGTCGCGACTGACGGCCACCGCCTTGCCCGCGCCGATCTCGAAGCGCCCTCCGGTTCGGAGGGCATGCCGGGCATCATCATCCCGCGCAAGACCGTCAGTGAATTGCAGAAGCTCGTCGATAATCCCGATGTCGTCGTCACCGTCGAAGTCTCCGACGCCAAGATACGCCTGACCATCGGTTCGATCATCATGACTTCCAAGCTGATCGACGGCACCTTCCCGGATTACCAGCGTGTGATCCCGGCCAACAACGACCGCGAGTTGAAGATCGACTGCCAGTCCTTTGCGCAGGCTGTCGATCGTGTCTCGACGATTTCCTCGGAACGGGGCCGTGCTGTCAAGCTTGCTCTCTCCGACGGGCAATTGACCCTGACGGTCAACAATCCGGATTCGGGCAGCGCAACGGAAGAGCTTGCCGTCGGCTACGATAGCGATCCGCTGGAAATCGGCTTCAATGCAAAATATCTGCTCGATATCACCGCCCAACTTTCGGGCTCCGAGGCCGTCTTCATGCTGGCCGATGCCGGCTCGCCGACACTGGTGCGCGACATGGCAGGCGATGACGCGCTCTACGTTCTGATGCCGATGCGGGTCTAGCTGCGCCAGATAGCACGTCGCGTGACAGCCGGAACGATCTCGGGCCGCTGTCGTTTGTTCCCTGCGCGTCCGATTGAAACTATCCTGAGCGGCGGGGCGCACTCTACCCCTGAGAGGCTGCGCCAAAAGGTTGGTCTTGCTTATGTATCGCCTCGCTTCCGTCGTTTGAGATCAAAGGCGCGTGTTACGGCTGCTGGCCCCGGCCAGAGCTTAAGCCGAATAAGACTTTTTCAGCCTTTCTCACACTCGGAACAAGATGCCGGGGCGCTAGCAGAAGCCCGTGACAGCCATGTCTCGGGTGGACCTGGCTTCGGAGCGACGGCGTTGTGCGGGTGCGGCATGCCGTCGATCCGACAGGAGAGTTCCCGAACGCCGGAATTCGTCGATTTTCCGCGCGAGCATTCCATCGCGCTCGTTTGCGCCGATCTCGACAACCTTCAAGAAATCACGTGCACGGTTGATGCAAGCGGTCTGATCGCGCGCTTCGGTCGCCATGTTCTGCCCGGCGAACGCAGTCAATGACGCGAAAAGACTTGTTTTTGTCGCATCGAGCGTCGCATAGTCAGGGCTCAAATAGTCGCGTCGTCTCACCCGATGAGATCACATGACGTGATGCTTCAGGCGTCTGCGACCTATGGTGGAGATATGCATGAATTTTCGTCTGAAAGAGCGGTTCGGCAAGAAGTTTGATGAGGAAATCCGTTTCTTTAGGGGCTGGAAAAGCAATATGAAGGCTGTCGGTGCCATTGTACCGACCTCCGGGATCACTGCCCGCCGCATGGCCAGTGTCATCAATCCGGATTCGGGACTGCCTGTTCTGGAACTCGGACCCGGCACCGGCGTCATCACCAAAGCGATCCTCCAGACAGGCATCGAGCCGAAGAAGCTGGTTTCCGTCGAGTATTCCACCGATTTTTTCCAGCATCTCGTCAGGACCTACCCAGGCGTCGATTTCGTCAATGGCGATGCCTTCGATCTCGACAAGACGCTCGGTCCCGACAGGCAAAAGCAGTTCGACTGCGTTATTTCCGCTGTTCCGCTGCTCAACTTTCCCATGCATGCCAGGGTCTCGCTGATCCAAAATCTCCTGGCCCGGATTCCCGTCGGCCGGCCCGTGATGCAAATTTCCTATGGCCCTCTGTCGCCCGTCGTCGCCATGCCGGACCGCTACCAGATTTCCCATTTCGATTTCGTTGTACGCAACATCCCGCCTGCGCAATTGTGGGTTTATCGCAAGGCGCATTGAGAGACGCGGTGGCGCGGCATCGCCGTTTTTCCTTGCGCGCCTTTCGGCGGCATGCGACTGGGAGCCGTTTGAGCTCTTTAAAGGATGGCAAAAATGACTGCGACCGCACGCGACCGGCTGATCGTTGGCCTTGATGTCCCGACCACCGGCGAGGCGGAGGCGATCGTCAAAACACTTGGGGACGACGTGCTGCTCTACAAGATCGGCTATCAGCTGGTCTTTGCCGGCGGGCTGGAACTCGCCCGCGATCTGGCAGCCGACGGCAAGAAGGTCTTTCTCGACATGAAGCTGCTCGATATCGACAACACGGTCGCCAAGGGCGTCGAGAACATCGTCAGGATGGGAATGTCGATGCTCACACTCCATGCCTACCCGAAAGCCATGAAAGCGGCAGTCGAGGCGGCACAGGGTTCCGGCCTGTGTCTCCTGGGCGTTACGGTGCTGACGTCGATGGATGCCACGGATGTCGCGGAGGCCGGCTACCAGCATGATCCGCATGCGCTTGTGCTTCGCAGGGCGGAACAGGCGCGCCTGGCGGGGATGGGCGGCATTGTCTGCTCGGCCGAGGAATCATCGGCCGCCCGCAAAATCCTTGGTCCTGACATGGCGATCGTCACGCCCGGCATACGTCCGGCGGGCAGTGCCAAGGGAGACCAGAAACGCGTCATGACACCTGCGGATGCTTTGTCGGCCGGGTCCAGTCATCTCGTCGTCGGTCGCCCCATCGTCGAAGCGGCCGCGCCGAGAGAGGCAGCACTTGCCATCCTGCAAGAGATGAGCGGCGCGTTGAAATCACAAGCGTGACCCTTCAAATGAAATGATCGACGGAAGAGTCAAAACTGTAGCTTTCAGCAAAGGGACGGGATGATGAGCAAGGGATACTGGATCGCGCGCGTCGATGTTCGTGATGCCGAGCGGTACAAGGACTATGTCGCCGCCGCCAAGCCGGCCTTCGAAAGGTATGGCGCGCGGTTTCTGGCCCGCGGCGGTGCTTTCAAGCGTCTTGAGGGCGAGGCCCGGGACCGCAACGTGGTCATCGAGTTTCCATCGCTTGAGGCGGCGGTGGACTGTTACAATTCGCCTGAATATCAGCTTGCCGCGGCAATCCGTCAGGAGGTGGCAAGCGCCGAGATAGTCGTGGTCGAGGGCGTCTGACTTTGCCTCGTCCAGACGGCGTACGCTTTGGGCCGCCGCTCTGATATGCCTTTCCGTTGCAAGATGATTGGTCTATGACGTTCGCAGAGACCATGCCGTAGATCAGGAGTGCCGCCGCCATGACCTTGTCCAATCTTCCCCAGCTCGTCACCGTTTTCGGCGGGTCAGGATTTGTCGGTCGTCATGTGGTGCGGGCTCTGGCCAGGCGCGGTTATAATATTCGCGTCGCGGTGCGTCGTCCGGATCTCGCCGGCTTCTTGCAGCCGCTTGGCAATGTTGGGCAGATTTCCTTCGTTCAGGCCAACCTGCGCTACCGTCAGTCGGTGGATGCCGCTGTTGAAGGCGCCGATCACGTCGTCAACTGCGTCGGTATCCTCTTCGAAGCCGGGCGGAACACCTTCGATTCGGTGCAGGATTTCGGCGCACGCGCCATTGCCGAAGCAGCCCGTAGCGCCGGTGCGACATTGACGCATGTTTCCGCAATCGGCGCCGACGCCAGTGGCCAATCGGTCTATGCCAAATCAAAGGGTCGGGCGGAAAACGCAATCCTGGAGATCAAGCCGGACGCCATCATCTTGCGTCCCTCGATCGTCTTCGGGCCAGAGGATGGCTTCTTCAACAAATTCGCCGAGATGGCCCGCTTTTCGCCGGCCTTGCCGCTGGTCGGCGGCGGCAATACGGCTTTTCAGCCTGTCTATGTCGCCGATGTCGCCGAGGCGATTGCCAAATCCGTGGATGGCAAGGTTCCCAGAGGCAGGATCTACGAACTGGGTGGCCCGGATGTGCTGACATTCAAGAACTGCCTCGAAATCCTGTTGAAGACCATCGATCGGAAACGTGCGCTGGTGCCGTTGCCTTTTGGTGTCGCATCCATGATCGGCTCGGTCGCGTCTCTGGTGCCCTTCATTGCGCCGCCTTTGACGCCGGATCAGGTTATTCTGCTCAAAAGCGACAATGTCGTTTCCGCTGTTGCGAAAGCAGAGGGCCGGACCCTGGAAGCGTTCGGCATCGAGCCTGCGTCGGTCGAGGCCATCCTGCCGTCGTATGTGGTGCGCTATCGCCCCAAGGGGCAGTATACCCGCTCCGGCAGTGCGGCCTGAACCCGAGCGGGCCTACAAAATCCGACCAATAAGAAAGCTAGGCTGCCGGTGTCCAACGGCGGCCTTTTTTATGACCCTAAAGAAAGCGTTGCAGTTCTGCCGCACCTGAAAAGGCGATTGTTCTTTACCGAGGATTCAGCATCTCCAGATATTGATAGCGACGGTTGCAGCGCATAGACAACAGCCGCGCCGCTTGGCTTCCAAAAGCAGGCTGGCGCCGTCACATCATTTGAAGAGGCATGGGTTTCATGGGCAAGTCGATCGCAATTTTCTTTGCGTGCGCGGCACTTATCGTTCTGGCTGGCTCATTTGCCGCACCGAAGACGGTTGCCGGCAATCGCGGCTGTGCGCCGGCCTATGGCGTTGATCCCTGCACGACGGCCTCGATCGGCCGGATCACCGAATAGAGTTCAAGCCGCACGGCGGCAGTGTTCATGGCGGGGGCCAGGGACCGCATGCAGTCTCCTTTCGGGACACTGCATGCGGTTTTTTCATGGCCTCAACCGAATAGCCACAGGCCGATCAGCCCAGCGGTGCCGACGACGATGCGCCAGATGGCAAAAGGCGCGAAGCCTCGGTTGGAGACGAAATTCAAAAGTGACCGCACGACCAGCAGCGCCGATACGAAGGCGGCGATGAACCCGACCGCGATCACGCCGACATCGTTGAAATCAAGGGCATTGCGGTTCTTGTAGAGATCGAGCGTAAAAGCGCCGAGCATCGTCGGCATGGCAAGAAAGAAGGAAAACTCGGCCGCTGAGCGTTTGTCGGTTCCCATCAGCAGCGCGCCGGCAATGGTCGCGCCCGAGCGGGACGTGCCGGGGATCATGGCAAGGCACTGGAACAGCCCGATCTTCAGCGCCAGCGATGGCGGATAGTCCATGACATCACGGTATCGGGGCGTCAGCGGCAGGCGGTCGATCGCATAGAGCACGATCCCGCCGACGATCAGGACAACACAGATCAACACGGGCGTCTCGAACAAAACGGTCTTGATAAAATCATGCGCGACCACGCCGATTAGTGCTGCTGGAAGAAAGGCCAGCAGCACGGAGAGCACGAACCGGCGAGCCTTGGCGCTGGAGGGGAGGGCAGTCGCGATCGAAAGCAGCCGTTGGAAATAGACAAGCAGAATGGCGAGGATCGCGCCGAGCTGGATCAGGACGGCAAAGGTGTTGCCGGGCGACTTGAAACCCAGAAAATGCCCGGCCAGCAGCACATGCGCGGTCGAGGATACGGGAATGAATTCGGTAAGCCCCTCGATGAGGCCAAGAATGAGCGCGCTGATGATCGATTGATCGGCCATGGGTTAAGTATCCCTGAAGCATTGGGGGTTAAGGTCGGGGACCATCGAATTGGCTGATTCGCTTGTGTTTGCGGCAGCAAGTTCCTATAGCTTTTTCAAACGAGCCCTGGCCAGACCAAACCGCCGTGACAACCATCCCCCAAGGAACCGACGATAACGAATGCCAACTCTCTATCATCATCCTATGTCGACCGCGTCCCGATTTGTCCGGCTCATCCTGTCCGAGTACGGATATCAGACGGAACTTGCCGAAGAACAGCCCTGGGAAAAGAGGCGGGACTTTCTGGCGCTCAATCCGGCTGGAACGCTTCCCGTCTATGTCGATGACAGCATGCGGGCGCTCTGCGGCGCAACCGTGATCTCGGAATATCTCGACGAGACCAACGGCGTCCTCAAGCGCGATCGACGGCTCCTGGCGGAAGATCCGTTCCAGCGCGCCGAAATTCGCCGGCTGGTGGAATGGTTTCTTCTGAAAATGGAAGCCGATGTGACCCGGCCCCTGGTGCGGGAGCGCATTTACAAGCTCCAGATGACCCCCGACCAGGGCGGCGGTGCGCCCGATTCGAAAGTTTTGCGCACGTCGCGCGCCAATATCCGCCAGCATTTGAAATATCTCGGTTGGCTCGCGGGCTCGCGCACCTACCTCGCCGGCGACCGCCTGTCCTACGCCGATCTTGCCGCGGCCGCTGCGGTGTCGGTGCTCGACTATCTCGGCGAAATCGACTGGTCGGAGGTTCCGGCGGTCAAGGACTGGTACCAGAGACTGAAGTCGCGCCCCTCCTTCCGGCCGCTTCTGGCGGAGCGGGTGCGCGGCGTCACGCCCGTTTCCCATTACGCCGATCTCGACTTTTAGGGCGCGATGCCGGTGGCAGCGGGTGGGCTTTACGGGACGCTTCAGCGACAGGAGACCGCTGTGAACGATGATGCGCTCCGGATGGCCAAGGACGAGAGGCGGCGGGGAAGCTTGACTGCTTTCCTCAAGGAGGAAGCGGGCGCCAAAGGTTTCGATGTCTGCCGCGTGACGCATCCGGCGTCTATTCCGCAGGCACCGCAACGGCTTTCGGACTTCCTGGCGGACAACCATCACGGCACAATGGATTGGATGGCGGAGACGGCAGACCGCCGTGCTGACCCGCGTGTGCTGTGGAGCGATGTGCGCTCCATCGTCCTGTTCGGCATGAACTACGGACCGGACAGCGATCCGCGCGTCATTCTGGAACGCCCGGATCGCGGCGCCATCTCCGTCTACGCGCAAAACCGTGATTATCACGATCTTATCAAGGGAAAACTGAAGGAAATCGCGACCCGCTTTGCGGCAAGGGCGGGAGAGGACGTCAAGGTCTTCGTCGATACAGCACCCGTCATGGAAAAGCCGTTGGCCGAACAGGCCGGTCTCGGATGGCAGGGAAAGCACACCAACCTGGTCAGCCGGGAGTTCGGCTCCTGGCTTTTTCTCGGCAGCCTGTTCACGACCGCGGATCTTGCGATCGATGTGGCGGAGACGGATCACTGCGGCTCGTGCCGCGCCTGTCTCGATGCCTGTCCCACGAACGCTTTCCCAACACCCTACCGCATTGATGCCCGGCGCTGCATTTCCTATCTCACCATCGAGCACAAAGGGCGGATCGATCCCGTCCTGCGGCCGTTGATCGGCAACCGGATCTATGGCTGCGACGATTGCCTTGCCGCCTGTCCCTGGAACAAGTTTGCCGCAGCAGCGTCGGAAATCAAGCTGAAGGCCCGCGAGGATCTGAAGGCTCCGCCGCTGTCCTTTCTGCTCGGGCTGGATGATGCGAGCTTCCGGGCGTTTTTTTCCGGATCGCCCGTCAAGCGCATAGGCCGCAACCGCTTCGTGCGCAATTGCCTGATTGCTGCTGGCAATTCCGGTTCGACGGCGCTCATCGGCATATGCGCCGATCTTTGTCGCGATCCATCCGAGACGGTGCGGGGCATGGCGGTCTGGGCTCTGTCGTGCTTGATGCCGCGTGGCGAGTTCGAAGAGTTCGCGGCAGAACGGCAAGAGGAAAACGACGCCGGCGTTCTCGCCGAATGGAGACTGGCAGGAGTATTGTGATGCATGTTCTCATTCTCGGGGCAGGATTTTCCGGCTCCGCCATCGGCAGGGCCTTTCTTCCAAAAGCGCGATCCGTGACGGGCACGACCCGTTCGCAGGACAAGCTTGGTGTGCTTCAGGCAATGGGGATGGATGGGCTCCTTTATGACGGCGCTGTGGTCTCGCCTGAACTGGCGGCCGTCATGCGCAAGGCGACGCATCTGGTGCAATCGATCGCTCCGGGAAAGGATGGCGACCCGATCATGCGGGCAGGCATGCCGCCTCTCGAACATCTGATGCCCAATCTGCAATGGGCGGCTTATCTCTCCACCGTCGGCGTCTATGGCGACCACGGCGGGGCCTGGGTGACGGAGGAGGCGTTGCTCGATCCGGTTTCGGCCCGGTCAACAGAGCGTGTGGCTGCCGAAAGGGCCTGGCTGTCTTCCGGCGAAGAGCATGGTCTTCCGGTTGCTGTCCTCAGGCTATCCGGCATCTATGGCCCCGGCCGGAATGCATTTCGCAATCTGGAGGCAGGAACGGCCCGTCGCCTGGTAAAGGCGAACCAGGTCTTCAACCGCATCCGGGTGGAGGATATTGCATCTGCCGCCCTGCTTCTGGTTGAGAGAAAAACCGGCGGGATATTCAACGTCACCGACAATGAGCCCGCGCCCCCGCAGGATGTCGTTGCCGAGGCCGCCCGCCTCATGGGGATCGAGGCACCGCCGGAGATCCCGTTCGAGACGGCGGACCTGTCGCCCATGGCACGCTCCTTCTACGGAGAAAACAAGCGGGTCTCGAACGCGAAGTTGCGGGGGATCGGCTTCGACTTCCGCTTTCCCGACTATCGGATTTCGCTAGCGGAGTTATGGACGAGCGGCCTCTGGCGCGGATGATCTTTCGAGTAAGAGCGGAATGAAAAGGAACTTACAGATCGCCGAGCGATTATGCCGTCACAACCCGTAATATAGTTGTTCAGCTTGGCATTTGTTCTGTCGAAATTTCAGAAAACGGCACTGGTCGACTTTGTCTTCCATACAATCTAAGAGGGAAATCAAGATTTTATTTGGTTATAAGCCAGTCAAATATGGTGCGATTCAAAAAATTGAATCATTTTTGCGAATAAGTCTTGCGGCCAAACCAAGGCGCGGTTTGTGTGTCGGGGCTGCTGATTCGAAAGCGTTTCTGGTGCGTCACGCGAAATTTCAAAAATTTAAGAATTTAAATTTTCAAAGATCGGTAACCTTACCTAACGCGGCGTTAAAGGTTGAGGCACTTTTTCGCCATGTTTCACCCCGACAAACAAGCTCCGTAAGACATATCTAAATTTCAAACGAAGAAGGGGCGTCTGTTTGACAAAGCTCAAGTTCGCGTCTGCTGCATTGGCAGCCGTCTTTGCCGTGGGGGCAAATTTCACATCGGCTACACCGAGTTTTGCCAAGGGTCAGGGGTGCGGAGGGGCGTCTTGGTACGCGCTGTCTTCCCGGACAGCATCAGGCGAGCGTATGAACGCCAAATATCTGACCGCTGCTCATCGTAACCTGAAATTCGGCACCAAGGTCGCTGTTACCAATAAGCGGAATGGAAAGACTGTCGTCGTTCGTATCAACGATCGCGGTCCGTTCATCCGTGGCCGCGTCATGGATCTTTCAAAGGCGGCCGCTTCGCATATCGGCATGATCAGTTCCGGCACCGCCAACGTCTGTTACCGCATCGTCGGCTGATGCTTTAACGCGACCGGTACGAAATAGTTCCGTCCTGATTTTTCATCAATCAGGATCGGGCTGGTATTAGGTCCATCCGCTCCCTCGCATCAAACAGCAGGCGCTGCTGCGGCCGCTTCCGGCTTGCTCTTGGCCGCCATCACCGCTACCACGGCGGAAATGGAGTTTGAAACATGCGATTGGGTGGCAGGCTCGCTGGAGCCATAGAGGTTCTCGCCGATATCGAGGCGCGCAAGCGTCCCGTTGCCGATGCGCTCAAGGACTGGGGGCTGGCACATCGTTTTGCCGGCTCGGGCGATCGGGCTGCGATCGGCAACATCGTCTACGACGCATTGCGCATGAAATTGTCGCATGCCTGGCTGATGGACAGCGACAATGCCACGGCACTCGGCCATGCCGTGATGTTTCGGCAATGGGGCCTGTCTTCGGAGCAACTTGCTGCCGAAACGGACGGCGACAAATTTGCGCCGGAACCGCTGGGCGGAGATATGAAGGCGGCTTTCGCCAGCCGGGATCTCGACGGCGCGCCCCTGCATGTGCAGGGCGATATCCCCGAATGGGTGCAGCCGTCCTTCGAAGATAATTTCGATGACGACTGGCTTGCCGAGGCGAAAGCATTGGCCGGCCGTCCGGCGCTGGATCTTCGTGTCAACACGCTGAAGGCGTCCCGCGAAAAAGTGCTCAAAGCCCTTGATCGGAGCGTGGTGGAGCCGACTGCAATTGCCCGCAATGGTGTTCGCGTCAAAGCGGGCGAGGGGCCGTCGCGGTTGCCCAACGTCACCGCCGAACTGTCTTTTCAAAAAGGCTGGTTCGAGGTTCAGGACGAGGGATCGCAGATCGTCGCGGATCTGGTCATGCCGCTGGAAAGCGATCAAGTTCTCGACTTTTGCGCCGGCGGCGGTGGCAAGACGCTCGCCATGGCCGCCGCGATGAACAACAAGGGTCAGGTGCATGCCTACGACACCGACCGCAAGCGTCTTGCGCCGATCATCGAGCGACTGAAACGGGCCGGCACCCGCAATGTTCAGGTTCATGACCGCCTCGGCGGGCTTGCGCCACTTACCGGCAAATTCGACCGGGTTCTCGTCGATGCGCCGTGCACCGGCACAGGCACCTGGCGGCGCCGTCCGGATACGAAGTGGCGGCTGACCCAGAAGAACCTCGAGGAGCGGCTTGCCCAGCAACAGGAAGCTCTGGCAGGCGCTGCGCCCTTCGTGCGGCCGGGCGGCCGTTTGATCTATGTGACCTGCTCGATCCTGCCTGAGGAGAACGAAAGGCAAGTCTATCGTTTCTGCGAGGAAAACCCGGAATTCGAAATTCTCTCCGCTGCGGATGCGTGGGCAAACCTGTTTGGAGCGGACAAACCGCAACCCTGGTCTGCCGACATGAAGACCGTGACGCTGACTCCGACTTCGACGGATACCGATGGTTTCTTCTTCTGCCTGATGGGTCGCAAGTCCTGATCCGCAGCCGCCGCGGATGGAAGCGTTCTAAACTATACGCTTTGACACAAGTTTGATTTTGGGCCATGAAAACTCTGCTGGACAACCACGTCCACATCCCGGACCGCGCGGCTTGCGCGACCGGCTGAGGGCGGCGAGGGAACACCGGATAAGACCGGAAACGATCAGGAGAGGTTATGACGAGTTTATTCCTACGCAGTGCTGCGCTGGGGCTTTTTGCTGCAACGTCGCTTTTTGCGCTCCAGCCGGCCTACGCCGCGACGGACGCGGCAGCGGTCGTCAAGCACTATGCTGCCGTCGCCCATGCCAAATATGCCGATGCGCTCTCGACCGCCGAAGCGCTCGACAAGGCTGTCGACGCGCTGATCGCCACGCCAAGTGATGCGACCCTGAAGGCGGCGCGCGATGCATGGCTTGTGGCCCGCAATCCCTACCAGGAAACCGAAGTCTATCGTTTCGGCAACGCGATCGTCGATGATTGGGAGGGCAAGGTCAATGCCTGGCCGCTGGACGAGGGGTTGATCGATTATGTCGATCCGAGTTACGGCACAGAGAGCGACGAGAATGCCCTGTTCACCGGCAATGTCATCGCCAACAAAACCATCAAGATCGACGGCAAGGACGTCGACGCGACCAACATCTCCCCGGAATTCCTCTCCGGCACGCTGCAGGAGGCAGACGGCATCGAGGCGAATGTCGCCACCGGCTATCACGCCATCGAGTTCCTGCTCTGGGGCCAGGATCTGAACGGCACGGGCAAGGGTGCCGGCAACCGGCCCTATACGGACTATGATACCAAGGCCTGCACCAATGGCAATTGCGATCGCCGCGCCGCCTATCTGAAGGCTGCCAGCGACCTGCTGGTTGCCGATCTCAAGGAAATGGTTGCCAACTGGACGCCGGACGGTGCGGCCACCAAGGCGGTCGAAGGCGATGCCAAGGCTGGCGTCGCAGCGATCCTCACCGGTATGGGCTCGCTGTCCTACGGAGAACTGGCTGGCGAGCGCATGAAGCTCGGCCTTCTCCTGCATGATCCGGAAGAAGAGCACGACTGCTTCTCCGACAACACCTATAATTCCCACCTGCATGATGCGATCGGCATCCAGTCCGCTTACACCGGCGAGTACACCGCGGCAGACGGCACGAAGCTGACAGGCCCTTCGCTTTCCGAACTGGTTGCCGCCAAGGATCCGGCGCTCGACAAGGAAATGAAGGAAAAGCTGACGGCGACGCTGACAGCTATGGAAGCCATGGCCAAGCGCGGCCAGACGGTCGAGGCCTATGACCAGATGATCGGCGAGGGAAATACCGAAGGTAACGCCGTGGTTCAGGCGGCGATCGACGGCCTGGTGGCTCAGGCCAAGACGGTGGAGCGCGTCATTGCAGCCCTTGATCTCGGTGCGATCGAGCTTGAAGGTTCCGACAGCCTGGATAATCCTAACGCTGTCTTCCAATGAGAAAGCAAAGGCGGGCTGCCACATACCGGCGGCCCGGTTTTTTTGAATGAATGCTTGGGGCCTCCCGCGCCTGACACTGCCGCTCGTTGTCGCACTCTGCTGCGCGGCCGGCGGCATGTTCGGTTTGGGAGAGAGTGTCGCGTTTGAGGCTTCTCACCCCCTGTCATTTCGTGACATCTCCCCCTCAAGGGGGGAGATTTGGCTTGAGCAAGCTTCCGGCTCAGAAAATAGCAAAAACAACACTGTCCTCCTGGCCAATGATGCGCGAGAGGCTGCCCCATCGATCTCCCCCCTTGAGGGGGAGATGCCCGATAGGGCAGAGGGGGGGAAGCCCGCCGCAATCGAGAGCGACGAGACGGACCCTCTGACTCAAGCCCGCACTGACCTCTCAGCCTCGGACCTCGCCCGCGTCCGCGCCGTCATCGCGCCCGCCATCGATTTTTCCAAGGCGGAACAATTCGAGGCCATGTCAGGCGGCGCTGGCACCTCCATCGCCTCGGTCAACGCGGATAGTCTTTCGCAATTCTCATCCAACATCAGTTTTGCCGAGGAGGAGAGCTTCAAGCTCGGCAATGCGCTGTTCCGCAAACTCTGGGTATCATCGCCATCGTCGACGCAGGCGTCCGACGGGCTTGGACCGCTCTTCAACGCCCGTGCTTGCCAGACCTGCCATCTGAAGGATGGGCGCGGGCATCCGCCGGAGGGAAATGCAGATGCGACCTCGATGTTTCTTCGGCTCGCCCGCGCCCCGAAGACCGATGAGGAACGGGCAGCCTTAGCGGCGCGCAAGGTGCTGAATTTCCCCGATCCGGTCTATGGCGCGCAATTGCAGGACCGAGCGGTTCCGGGTCTTGCCGCCGAAGGCAACATGGCAATCCGTTACGCGCAAATCCCGGTCGCGCTCCAAGGCGGCGAAACGGTTTTTCTGAGAAAGCCGGACTATAGCATCGACGGGCCCGGTTACGGGGCTCTTGACACAACCACCACGCTGTCGCCACGCGTCACCCAGCCGATGAGCGGTCTCGGGCTGGTGGAGGCCATCCACCCTGCGGATATTCTGGGCCATGCCGATCCGCAGGACGCAGATGGCGATGGGATCAGCGGCAAGCCGGCAGTGGTGCGAGATCCCTCGACCGGCGTCCTGTCGCTCGGCCGGTTCGGGTGGAAGGCGCAAAGCGCTTCCGTGCGCAGCCAAGCCGCCGAAGCGCTCGCCGGCGATATCGGGATTTCCTCGCCCGGCGCGAAGCGCAACCACGGCGACTGCACCGTGTTCCAGAAGGAGTGTCTCGCCATGGCCGATGGCGTGCAGCCGCGTCTGGGAGATACGGAAGCACCCGATCCGGTCCTTGATCTCATCACCTTCTATTCCGAAAACCTGGCCGTGCCGGCGCGTCGCAAGGCGAGTTTCAAGGAAACCCTGGCGGGCAAGAAGCTATTCTATGAAAGCGGCTGCATGTCCTGCCATGTGCCGAAATTTGTGACGCGGCGCGATGCCGCCAACAAGGCGCATGCCTTCCAGCTGATCTGGCCCTATTCGGATTTTCTGCTGCACGACATGGGCGATGGCCTTGCCGATGGCCAGCAGGTGGGAGAGGCGACGGGACGGGAATGGCGCACACCGCCGCTCTGGGGCATCGGGCTGACGAAGACGGTCAGCGGCCATACCTTCTTCCTGCATGACGGACGTGCCCGCAGCCTCACCGAGGCCATCCTCTGGCATGGCGGCGAGGCGACCAGATCCAGGGACCGGTTTGCGGCAATGGAAAAAGCCGATAGACAGGCTCTGATCACATTTCTGGAGTCCCTTTGATGATGCGCCACCGACTTTTGCTGCTCCTCAGCCTTGGTCTTCTCCTGTTTTCGCCACAGGCCCGCGCCGAAGAGGTGGCGGAGGCCGCGCCCATGCTGTCGGGGCTGCAGGTACAGGCTGTGCCATCGGTTATGCAAAAGGCCGTCGATGATTTCATCCGGCCGGGTTATCGCGATCTAGCCGAGGGAACGGCATCCTTGTCCGGGGCGGTCCAGACATTGTGCGGGAAACCATCGGAAGAGACGCTTGGCGACGTGCAGATGACCTTCGACGAGGTTGTGCAGCTATGGTCGGGTATCGAAATTCTTCGCATCGGTCCGGTCATCGAAGGCAATCGCTTCGAGCGCTTCCTGTTTTTCCCCGACCGTAAGAGCACCGGACTGAAACAGGTCCAGCGTATCCTCGCAACCCAGGACGAAACGGCAGCCTCGGCTGCCACGCTGAAAGGCAAGAGTGTCGCAGCGCAAGGGATGGGGGCACTGGAGTATATTCTCTATGGCGACGGCGCGGATGCCCTGCTGACGGAAAAGGCCGGCTTCCGCTGCCGTTACGGCATGGCGGTCGCCGTGAATCTTCAGTCCATCGCCGGTGAACTCAGCGCAGACTGGGAAAAGCCGGATGGTGTCCAGGCCGCCTGGAAAAAGCCGGGTCCGGACAACCCGCTCTATCGTGACGGCAGGGAGGCGGCGACCGAACTCCTCGGGATTCTGGTCCACGGCGTCGAAAGCATCCGCGATCAGCGTCTGCGGCCCTTCTATGCCGGCATCGTCAAGGGGACGCCGGACAAGGGCCATCCCAGGCTCGCGGTCTACTGGCGATCCGGCAACACCATGCCGGCGATTTCGGCGAATTTCACAGCTCTGCAGACATTGTTCAACACGGCGGATATGCAGGCGCTGCTGCCAGTCAACAAGCGTTCCATGGCGCGGCCGATCAACACCGTGCTGCAGGCAATCATAGACGATGCCGACGAGATCGTGCTGCCGATCGGCGAAGCCATTGCCGATGACGAACAGCGTGGCCGCCTGAACCGAATTCTTCAGAACACCAACGATGTGCTGCAGCGTCTCAACCTCGATTTCGGCGGTGCGATCGGTCTCGGCGCAGGCTTCTCCTTCGCCGATGGCGACTGAGCCCTGGATTTCGCCGGCCGGAATTGACAGTGGCATCGATTGACAAAAATGAGCCGGAAGCGCAAAGCGTCGATCGTGTTTTATGCGTGGACACGGCCAGACAAGGATCGATGGATCATGAACCCCGACAGTCGAAGTAGCGCTTCGATTTTGCCGATTGTCACGCCCTGAAAGATCAAGGGTGGAACTGGCGATCGGCAGATTGCCAGATTGGAACCCGATATGCTGCGCACCTATGAAAGCCGGAACAACCATCTCGCCCTGCTCGAGCCCGACGCCTCGTCTCTCGAAAGCACGTCCATCGTCTGGTTCGACCTGTTCAACCCCGCACAGGACGAGACCCGCCTGGTCGAGCAACGCCTCGGCATCGAGATTCCGACACGCGACGAGATGCAGGAAATCGAACTGTCCGACCGCCTGTATCAGGAGGATGGAGCGGAGTTCATGACCATGACTGCAGCAACTGACCTTGATGGAGACAATCCGGTCAAGGTTCCGGTCACCTTCATTCTCAAGGGGACAACGCTGGTCACGGTTCGCCATTCGGATCCGAAGCCCTTTCACCATTATGCCGCACGCATGCAGCGCCTGAACGGGATCTCCTGCGACAGTGGGGACATCGTCATGCTCGGGCTTCTGGAAGCGATGATCGACCGGACCGCCGATGCGCTGGAGCGTATCGGCAACGAGATCGACGGCATATCCCGCGACGTGTTTCGCAAGAATCATTCCAGCGTTACGAAGAAGACCCGCGATCTTCAATCGCTCATCGAACAGATCGGCCAGAAGGGAGACTTCCTCAGCGTCATCCGGGAAAGCCTGGTGAGCGTCGGCCGGCTTGTGGCCTATCATACCGCACTCGACGGCATCGGTACGCGCAAGGCGGTCAAGGAAAGCCGCCAGCGCATCAAGCTCATCCAGCGTGACGCGGCCTCGCTCGGCGATCACGCCCTGTTCCTCTCGAACAAGATCAACTTCCTGCTCGATGCGACCCTGGGGCTGATCAATCTCGAGCAGAACCAGATCATCAAGATCTTCTCCGTGGCAGCCGTCGTCTTCCTGCCGCCGACGCTGGTCGCCTCGATCTACGGCATGAATTTCGACGTCATTCCGGAACTGAATTTCCGGTTCGGCTATCCGATGGCGCTGTGCATGATGGCGCTTTCGGCCCTCCTTCCCCTTTTATATTTCAAGCGGAGGGGCTGGCTTTGAATATCCGCTTGCGGAGGTCTCATGGCATATCGAAATACCCCACCCGGTAAAATGCTCACCGACCGCCGCGCTTTTCTGACGATGGCGGGCGCCGCCTGGGCTGCTGCCCTTGCGCCGCGGGCAGCATTTGCACTGTCGCGCACCGATGCGGTGTATGCCTCGGCGTTCATGGCCCCCGATGGCTCCTATGGCGTGGCGACCGTGAGCGAGGAAGGCGAGATCATCGAGCGTGTGCCGCTGCCGGCCCGTGCCCATGGGATGACCTGTTGCGTGGTCAGCAACCGTGCCGTCGCCTTTGCCCGCCGCCCCGGCACCTATGCGATGATTTTCGCGCCCGACGGCGGCGCCCCGCCGGTCGTGATTACCTCGGTCGAGGGTCGGCATTTCTACGGTCACGGCTGCTTCTCCGCCGATGGGCGGCTGCTCTACGCGACGGAGAACGATTTTGCCGAAAAACGCGGCATGATCGGTGTCTATGACGGCACGAACGGGTTTGCCCGCATCGGCGAATTCCCCTCCTATGGCGTCGGCCCACATGACATGACGCTGGGGCTCGATGGCAGGATGCTGGCGATCGCCAATGGCGGCATCGAAACCCACCCGGATTTCGGCCGGACCAAGCTCAATCTCGATCATATGGAGCCGTCTCTGGCTCTGGTCGACACGGCGACGGGGGCGCTGATCGAGCGCCATGCCATGCCGGAGCCGATGCGCCGGCTTTCGACGCGCCATGTCGATATCGACGCCAGCGGAAAGATCTGGTTCGCCTGCCAGTACGAGGGCGCGCGCAGCGACCTTCCGCCGCTGGCAGGCTCCTTCTCACGGGGTGAGGATGTCCGTTTCCTTGATCTCCCTGAGAATACGACCTCCGCACTTGCCAATTATGTCGGCGCGATCGCTGTCAATCGCCGTGACGGATTGATCGGGCTGACATCGCCGAAGGGGGCTGTGGCGGTCACCATCGATGCGAAGACAGGACAGGTCGTCCGGCAGGAGCGGCTCGCCGATGCCGCCGGCATCGCACCGGCTGCGCATGGCTTTGTCGCCTCGTCCTATTCCGGCCAATTCGGCGCCACGCAAAGCACTGTTGCCTGGGACCAGCATATCGTCAAACTTGGACATCCTTGACCTGCCTGCTTGAACTGCGTTTCCGGAGATCAAGCCTCGTTTGCCAGGCCCGGGATTAATGCATCGACCGGCTGGTGTTTTTGGGAAATTACCCTATGTCGCTCCTCATGAACCGCATCCTGATCTATCTTCTGTTTGTCGCCGCCGTGCTCGGCTGCGGTCTGCTCATCGGCATCAACAATATTCCCGGCGAATGGTACCAGTCGCTGGCGAAACCGTCCTTCAATCCGCCGAACTGGATATTCGCGCCGGTCTGGTCGATCCTCTATGTCATTATCGGCTTTGTCGGCGCCCACACCTTTGTTTATCGTCGCCACACCGCGTCTATGCGGCTGTGGGTGGCGCAGATGATCTTCAACTTTGCCTGGTCGCCGCTGTTTTTCGGCATGCATGAGATAGCCGTGGCGCTGATCGTCATTGTCGCTCTGCTGATCTCGATCGTCGGCTTTGTTCTCTCCAGCTGGAAACAGGATCGCGTTTCAGCTCTGCTTTTCCTGCCCTATCTCGCCTGGGTGGGGTTCGCGACGCTGCTCAACACGTCGATTCTTCTCTTGAATTGAGGCTTGTCCGAATAATTCTGTCATGCGAATGTCGTTGGCGCGTGATGCCCGGCTGGGTACGGCTCGGTAAGGCCAGGGCAACGTCGGCGACTGAGGGCAAAAAGTGGAATTTCGCGAACGCGTCCGCAACAGTTTCGGCAGGCAGGCTGCCATGGCGACGATCGGTGCGGAACTGACGCGTGTCGAGCCCGGCACGGTCGAAATCGAGCTTCCCTTCGATGCAAAGCTGACGCAGCAGCATGGCTTTCTGCATGCCGGCATTATATCGGCGGCGCTTGATGCAGCGGGCACCTATGCCGCCTATTCGGTTATCGATCCCGACGCCTCCATTCTGACCATCGAATTCAAGGTTAACCTCATGTCGCCCGGTCGTGGCGAGCGTTTCCTGTTTCGCGGCGAAGTGACGAAGCCCGGCACGACAATCATCGTTTCCGATGGCCGGGGCTATGCGATTTCGGCGGACGGGCCGGCCAAGCTGATCGCCTCCATGACGGGCACGATGATGGTGATCCGCGGGCGCGAGGGCATTGAGGGATGAGTTTTGAACTTGAATTTTGAACTAAAGTCCGTTGCAGGCAGGACGCTGCTCTTTGTCATGGCTGTCGATGCGGAATATGGCGTGCATCTGCGCGCGCGCATCTCACCACTCATGACAGGCGTCGGGCCTGTTGAAGCCGCAGTGACGCTGACGCGAACCCTTTCTGCGTTGCAGGGTCAAGGTCGTCTGCCGGATCTCGTCGTGTCGCTTGGCTCGGCCGGTTCTGCCCGGCTCGAGCAGGCGGAAGTCTATCAGGCGACCTCCGTTTCCTATCGCGACATGGACGCGTCGCCGCTTGGCTTCGAGAAGGGCGCCACACCGTTTCTCGATCTGCCCGTCACCGTCGATCTGCCGTTGCGCATACCGGGTGTTAAACAGGCGAGCCTGTCGACCGGGGCAAACATCGTGTCCGGTGCGGCCTATGGGACCATTGCCGCCGAGATGGTGGAAATGGAAACCTTCGCCGTGTTGCGCGCCTGCCAGTCGTTTGGCATCCCGCTGATCGGCCTGCGCGGTATTTCCGATGGCCGGGCGGAACTGACGCATATCGGCGATTGGACGGACTATCTGCACCTGATCGACGAAAAGCTGGCCACCACGATCGATGCGCTCGAAATGGCCGTCATGTCGGGTGAAATTGCCGTTTGAGGCCGAAAATTGTCGGGGTGCAATGTAATGATTGCGCTCTGCCGCGCCTTTATTTAAAGGCTCGCCATCATTCCCCATCAGATGATCTCAAGCCAGCGGAAGCGTTTCATGACCGAGACAGTCCATCCCGATACCGTTCTGATCATTGATTTTGGCAGCCAGGTCACGCAACTGATCGCGCGACGCGTGCGAGAGACGGGCGTCTATTGCGAGATCGTGCCGTTCCAGTCAGCGGACGAGGGGTTCAGGCGCCTCAATCCTAAGGCGATCATTCTCTCGGGCAGCCCCGCTTCCACACTGGATATCGGCTCACCGCGCGCGCCGCAGATGGTGTTCGACAGCGGCCTGCCGGTGCTCGGCATCTGCTATGGCCAGCAGACCATGTGCGAACAACTCGGCGGCAAGGTCGAGGCCGGTCATCACCGTGAATTCGGTCGTGCCTTCATCGAGATCGATCGGGAATGCGCGCTCTACGAGGGCATCTGGACGGTCGGTTCGCGCCATCAGGTCTGGATGAGCCATGGCGACCGCGTCACTGCGATCCCTGAAGGTTTCGAGGTCGTCGCGACCTCGCCCAACGCGCCTTTCGCCCTTATCGCCAATGAGGCAAAGAAGTTCTACGCCGTACAGTTTCATCCGGAGGTCGTTCATACGCCGGATGGCGCCAAGCTGCTCGCCAATTTCGTCCATAAGATCGCCGGGCTTGAAGGCGACTGGTCGATGGCGGCCTATCGCGAAAAGGCCATTGCCGATATCCGTGCCCAGGTTGGCGACAAACGCGTCATCTGCGGCCTTTCGGGCGGGGTGGATTCATCCGTTGCCGCCCTCCTCATTCACGAAGCGGTCGGCGATCAGCTGACCTGCATTCTCGTCGATCATGGCCTGATGCGCAAGAACGAGGCGGCCGATGTCGTCGCCATGTTCAGGGAGCACTACAACCTGCAACTCGTGCATGTCGATGCGTCCGATATGTTCATCAATGCGCTGGAAGGCGAGAGCGATCCGGAAACCAAGCGCAAGACCATCGGTCGCCTGTTCATTGATGTGTTCGAGGCGGAAGCCACGAAGCTCGGCGGTGCCGACTTCCTCGCCCAGGGCACGCTCTATCCGGATGTCATCGAAAGCGTTTCCTTCTCCGGCGGGCCTTCGGTCACCATCAAGTCGCACCACAATGTCGGCGGCCTGCCCGCGCGCATGAATATGCAGCTTGTCGAACCCTTGCGAGAGTTGTTCAAGGACGAGGTCCGCATCCTCGGCAAGGAACTGGGGCTACCCGACAGCTTCATCGGCCGCCATCCCTTCCCCGGCCCGGGCCTTGCCATTCGTTGCCCGGGCGGCATCACCCGCGAAAAGCTCGAGATCCTGCGCGAAGCCGACGCCGTTTACCTGGATGAGATCCGCAAGGCGGGCCTCTACGACGCCATCTGGCAGGCTTTCGCGGTCCTTCTGCCGGTCCAGACAGTCGGCGTCATGGGGGATGGCCGCACCTATGAATTCGTCTGTGCCTTGCGCGCCGTCACCTCGATCGACGGTATGACGGCGGATTTCTATCACTATGATATGGAATTCCTCGGCCGTGCCGCCACCCGTATCATCAACGAAGTCCGCGGCATCAACCGCGTCGTCTATGACGTGACGAGCAAGCCGCCAGGAACAATCGAGTGGGAATGAGGAAAAGCCCTTGTGACGTAATCCGGGGTTGCAGCGCGGAGCTGGCCTCAGTTGATCGCGCTTTTGATGCAGCCATTGCCATTCCGTGCCATATTGATGCGGGATGCTGTCGATTTTCGGGCGTCCCGTTCGTCGTTTGGATGCCAGGTCGGTGCGCCGGCTTCAACAGGGGAGACGGACGATGCATGTAATAGTGCTTGTGAAGGCCACCGAAGACAGTGAGAAGGGCTTTTTCCCAACGCCCGAAACAAATGAAATGATGGAGGCGATGGGGCGGTTCAACGATGAACTGGCGGCGGCCGGTATCCTCGTCAGCGCCGACGGCCTCAAGCCCTCCTCGGCGGCCAAGCGTGTCGCCTTCGATGGCCCCGCCCGGACCGTGATCGACGGGCCTTTCGCTGAAACGCGGGAGCTTGTCGCCGGATTCTGGCTCTGGGATGTCAAGGACATGGACGAGGCTGTCGCCTGGGTGAAGCGCTGCCCCAATCCCATGCCGGGACCGAGCGAAATTGAAATCCGGCCGCTCTATGAGTTCGCAGATTTGGCGATGTGGGAATAAATTCTTATTTGTTCACTTTTTGTTCTTGATTTCCGGCGTGATTCCGCGATAGAATTTTTCCATTCGAAAAAGAGTGGGACAGGCTATGTCGGGACAGAACGGGACGGGAAACCTGCGCCGGGAGCAGGGCGATTTTCAATTTCAGGGCGCAGCGGGGCAACGCGTAAAGCGATTTGATGATGTCCGTAAGAATAATCTTTTTCTGGGCATCGTACCGGACCGCGATGTGGCATTGCGCGCCGTCGATATTGCGCGCGACGTTTCGGAACGTCATGGCCTCTCCAGGCATATTCGCCCGCCCGATGTCATGCACGTTTCCTTGAACGCCATCGGGAAATATGTCGCATTTCCCGAGGATGCAGTGTTTGCAGTGTCGGCTGCCATGGCCGCCGTCAAGGCGGCACCGTTCGAGGTGAATTTCGATCGGGTGGTGCATTTCACCGGATCGAGAGCCGTGGTCCTTTGCAACCCCATCCGCTCAGAGGAGATGATGGACCTGCATGTGCAACTGGCCAAGGAAATGTGGGCGGCAGGCCTGACCTTTACTTTCAACAGGAATTTCATGCCGCATATGACGCTGTTCTACAGCGACGGCGCGTTGGCCGAGCATATGTTGGCCGAACCGTTATGCTGGGTGGTCCGCGAATTCGTCCTTATTCGCAGCTTTATCGGCGAAAGCGAATATGAATATCTTGGACGCTGGCCTCTCATCGGTTAAACGACCGCGCTTGAACTTTGCCTGGGAACGCGCAAGAAGCGGGGCAGGGTCATCCATGGATTGAAAGAGCAGGCCGTGCAGATTTCCGAAATCGTCATTGCGGGAGATACGCAGGGTATCGATTGGAGGGTGCCGGTCCTGCAGTTCGATGGCAAGGATGAAGCCGCGCCGTCGGTCTATATTCAGGCCGCTCTCCATGCCAATGAACTGCCGGGCACGGCGCTCCTGCATTTTCTATGCGAGCGTTTGCGGCGGGCGGAAGCGGCCGGGGACATCTTGGGGGATATTACAGTTGTTCCGCAGGCCAATCCCATCGGTGCGGCACAGGCACATTTTGGCGGAATGCAGGGCCGGTTCGACCTGGGGTCGCGGACGAATTTCAACCGCGATTTTCCTTTGGTCGGGCTTGGTGAGCGCCAGACGCTGCTCGATGGTCTGGAGGCATTGACCGCCATCGATCGGCTGAAGCGGCATTTGCTGCACACGGCGCTCGGGGCCGATCTGGTGCTTGACCTGCACTGCGACGATGAATCGCTGCAATATGCCTATATCGACGAGGCATTCTGGCCCGAAGCTGCCGATCTTGCCGCGGCACTCGGCTTGGAAACCGTCTTCCTTGCGGATGGCGAAAGTTCGGCGTTCGAGGAAGCTGTCGGCCATGCCTGGAAATACGCGGGCGAGGAAAAAGCGGCCCGGCTCCCTGGGCGCCTGTCCGCTACGCTGGAGCTTCGTGGCACGCGTGATGTCTATCCGGCCATGGCTCAAAGGGATGCCGATGGTCTGTTTGAATTTCTTGGCGTTCGTGGGGTTGTTCGCAGTGATGCAGGACAACGCGGTCCGTTTGCCGGTCCGGCCGTGCCGCTCGACAATGTCGAAATGATCCGCACGCCGGTTTCCGGCACCGTGCTGTTTCACCGTGACATCGGCGATACTGTCGAAGCCGGTGACCTTCTGGCAACGATCCTAACCGCACCCGGAATGGAGGCCGGTACAGTCGAGCTCCGTGCGCCCCAGAGCGGATTGATCGTGACGCGCAGTTCGGCGCGCTTTGCGCGCCGAAGCGATAGCCTGATGAAAATCGCAGGCAGTACAAAGACGGCGGGTGCGCGCAAGCCGGGGACTCTCGAAGTCTGAAAGGCGGTTGTCAGTCGTCCCGACGGGCGAATATTCGAGTTCGTTTTCAAAAGAATGTTCCGCGTGCGGCGCGAAGGGATGACAGGATGACTGGTGTGACGATCTACGGGATCAGGAATTGTGACACGATGAAAAAGGCGCGCGCATGGCTCGAAACCCACCGCGTCGCCTGTCATTTTCACGACTATAAGGTTTCCGGTGTCGCGCATGATGTCCTTGAGAACTGGTGTGCGGCGCTGGGCTGGGAAACGGTGCTCAATCGAGCCGGCACGACGTTCCGCACGTTGCCGGATGCGGACAAGCTCGGCCTGGACGAGGAAAAGGCCATCGCTCTGATGCTGGCGCAGCCCTCCCTGATCAAGCGGCCGATATTGGACAGGGGCGGAGACCTGACCGCCGGTTTCAAGCCGGAGGTCTACGAAGGCCTTTTCGGGAAGTAGCGCGATGTCGAAAAGCACCCGTGCCACTTTGGCGCTGATCAAGGCCGGAGCTGATTTCACCGTCCACACCTATGACTACGATCCCTCCGTCGATCGCATCGGCATGGCGGCTGCGGAGGCGCTTGGGGAGGCGCCGCATCGGGTGTTGAAAACGCTGATGGCGGAAGTCGATGGGAAGCCGGTCTGCGTGGTGGTCCCGTCGGATCGGGAAGTCAGCATGAAGAGGCTGGCCGCGGCCTTCGGGGGCAAATCGGCAGCCATGATGAAGCCGGCGGATGCCGAGCGCCTGACGGGCTATCATGTCGGCGGCATCAGTCCTTTCGGGCAAAAGAAGCGAGTGCCGACCGCCTTGGAGGAAACAGCGCTGACCGAGCCCTTTGTCTATATCAACGGTGGCCAGCGCGGCCTGCAGGTTCGTCTGGCGCCTGCTGATGCATGCAAAGCCCTGAATGCCGTAGCGGTGTCACTCGTCGCATGAGGCACTCCTGTATCGTCACGGCATGGCGCTGGCTTCTGTTTTACCTCAAAGCAGGTTAAACAGATGCTTCGCGCTCACAAGTCAGCAGGATAAAGAATGCCCTCCGTTTCCGCCGCTCAGCACGCCATCGATCCCGTCAAGCTTGAAAAACTCGCCGAAGTGGCCGTCAACATCGGCCTGCGGCTGGAACGTGGCCAGGATCTGGTGATGACCGCGCCGATCGCCGCCCTGCCGCTGGTTCGGCTGATCACCAAGCATGCCTATGCCGTCGGCGCCGGTTTGGTCACGACCTTGTATTCGGACGAGGAAACGACGCTGGCCCGCTACCAGTATGCGCCCGACGAGAGCTTCGACCGGGCCACCGACTGGCTGTATGAAGGTATGGCCAAGGCTTTTGCGGGCAACGCCGCGCGCCTTGCGATCTCCGGGGACAATCCCATGATGCTGGCGGCGCAGGATCCGGCGAAGGTCGCCCGTGCCAACAAGGCAACCTCAATTGCCTATAAACCGGCTCTGGAAAAGATTTCCAACTTTGACATTAACTGGAACATCGTTTCCTATCCGAACCCTGCCTGGGCGCGAGAGGTTTTTCCGGATGATCCGGAGCAGGTCGCCATCGAAAAGCTCGCCAATGCGATCTTTGCAGCGTCCCGTGTCGATGTCGCCGATCCGATCGCGGCCTGGACGGAGCACAATGCCAATCTGGCAAAGCGTTCCTCATGGCTGAATGGCGAACGGTTCTCGGCGCTGCATTACACAGGGCCGGGCACGGATCTGACGATCGGGCTTGCAGACCGGCATGAATGGCACGGCGGAGCCTCGACGGCGAAAAACGGCATCACCTGCAACCCCAATATCCCGACCGAGGAGGTTTTCACGACGCCGCATGCCCTGCGGGCCGAAGGCTATGTGTCGAGCACCAAGCCGCTGTCGCACCAGGGCACGCTGATCGACAATATCCGGGTTCGCTTCGAAGGCGGCCGGATTGTCGAGGCAAAGGCTGGAAAGGGAGAGGAAGTGCTCAACAAAGTGCTGGACACGGACGAGGGGGCTCGCCGTCTTGGAGAAGTGGCGCTGGTGCCGCATTCCTCGCCGATTTCAGCCAGCGGAATATTGTTCTACAACACGCTGTTCGATGAAAACGCTTCCTGCCACATCGCGCTCGGCCAATGCTATTCGAAATGCTTTCTCGATGGTGCTTCGCTGAGCCAGGAACAGATCGCGGCACAGGGCGGAAATTCGAGCCTGATCCATATCGACTGGATGATCGGGTCGGACAAGGTCGATATCGATGGCCTGCGCGAAGATGGCAGCAAGGTGCCCGTCATGCGCAAGGGCGAATGGGCCTGACACAGGCAGGCAGACGGTAAATCCGGGTCGCCCGAAAACTACTGGCACCGTTCGAAGAGATCAGCAGGCGAGGTCGGCCACGACGGCGTCGAGGATCAGCATACCGGCCGGCGTGCAGCGCAGACGCGAATTGCCAAGCCGCTCGATGAAGCCGTGCTCGATGAGAAACTGTTCCTTGTCGGGGTCGGGCTCGCGTCCCGACAGGCTTTGCCAGCGCACGAGGTCGATGCCTTCCCTGAGCCGCAGACCCATCAGCAGCAGTTCGTCGGCCTGTTCGTCATAGCCGAGCACTTCCTGATCGACCATGCCATGGCCGTGGTCCTCGACCAGTTGCAGCCAGTCTTCCGGCTTGCGCTCGGTCGCCGTGGCGATCTTGTCGCGGCCGAGGGTCAGCCGTCCATGCGCACCAGGGCCGATGCCGGCATAATCGCCGTAGCGCCAATAGGTGAGATTGTGGCGGCTCTCGGCGCCGGGGGCCGCATGGTTGGACACCTCATAGGCCGGCATGCCAAAACCTTCGGTAATCTCCTGCGTCGCCTCGTAGAGAACGGCGGAATGCTCGCCGTCCGGAACGATCAGCTTGCCCGCCTTATGCAGGCCGTAAAAGGGCGTGCCTTCCTCGATCGTGAGCTGGTAGAGCGACAGGTGATCGACGGCATAGGAAACGGCCTGTTTCAATTCTCGCTCCCAATCCTCGACGGTCTGGTTCGGGCGAGCGTAGATGAGATCGAAAGACATGCGCGGAAAGATGTCACGGGCAAGCCCGATCGCCGTCAGGGCATCTTCGACATTGTGCAGTCGTCCCAGAAACTTTAGGTCCCGGTTGTTGAGTGCCTGAACGCCCAGCGAGACACGGTTGACGCCGGCAGCGCGGTAACCGCGAAACCGGGTTGCCTCGACGCTGGAGGGATTGGCTTCCATGGTGATCTCGATGCCGTCGGGCATGTGCCAGAGATTGGCGATGCCATCGAGAATGGCTTCGACCGTCGTCGGGTTCATCAGCGATGGCGTGCCGCCGCCCATGAAAATGCTGGTCACTGTGCGCGGCCCCGACATGTGCCGCATCGCCGCCATTTCCGTAAGGAATGCGGCCACAAAGCGCGGCTGGTCGATAGGCTGATGCCGGACATGGCTGTTAAAGTCGCAATAGGGGCATTTGGCGGCACAAAAAGGCCAATGCACATAAATCCCGAAGCCGGGCTCCTTGCTGTCACCAATGGAAGAAAACGTGGCCATTTTGTTTTTGGTCTTTCAGGCGCTGATGCGCGGTAACTTCGAAGCCGACTTGACTTATATGTTTAGAGACCGTAGACGGCAAACGCCATGCGATCCGGTATGTGTCATGTTTGACCACTCGACATCCGAAGCCGCCTCATTTTCCAAGGCAACGCAACACCGCCTTCTTCTCTCAAGCCCCCAGGCATGTCTCGGCAAAAATCTTGAACGCCCGCGCCCGATGCGACAAGGCCTGCACGTCGCCCGGTTTCCAGCCATGCTTTTCCGTGGCGCTCATTTCACCGAATGTGGTGTCGTAACCGAGCGGCTGGAAGACGGGATCGTAGCCGAACCCTTGTGTCCCGCGCGGCGGCCAGACGACATGGCCCTCGACCTCACCGCGAAACAGCTCGACATGACCGTCCGGCCAGGCAAGGCAGAGAACCGAGACGAAGCGGCCGGTACGCTGCTCGAATGCGGTCGCCCCGGCGTCCTGAATGGCGGTCTCGACCTTTTCCATCGCCATGGCAAAGTCGCGCGTGCCGTCGGCGGTCTCCGCCCAATTGGCTGTGTAGACGCCGGGATCGCCGTTCAGCGCATCGACCACAAGGCCGGAATCGTCTGATAGCGCCGGCAGGCCGGACGCTTTCGCCGAGGCAAGCGCTTTGATTCTAGCGTTTTCCTCGAAGGTCGTGCCGGTTTCCTCCGGTTCGATGAAGTTCAGATCGGCTGCGGATTTCGCCTCGAAACCGAGCGGGCCGATCAGGTCACGGATTTCCCGGATCTTTCCCGCATTGTGGCTGGCGACGATCAGGGTCTTGTCTTCAAGCTTGCGCATGGCGTCTTTCTCATTGGCGGCCCTCCGCCTTTATCAGTCTATATTCCAAAGGCCAGGTTCCGCACATTCCAGGCTGTTGCCAGCCGGATCGCGGAAGTAAAAGGAGCGTGCTCCGGTCGGCCAGCGTATATCTGCTTCGATCTGGATCCCGGCAGCAACAAGCTTCTCCACCCAGCTATCGAGATGTTCGGCCGCGACCCGGAAGCACATATGACCGTAGCCATGCGTCCCATGCGGCGGAACCTGCAACCCGTCCTCCGGCGGCGGCTTTACCGTCTCGGCTGAATTGAAGATCAGCAGCACGCTTGAACCACACCGAAAGAACACATGCCGGTTTCCGGCCCGGGTAATTTTCTCAAGCTCGAGAATGGAGCTGTAGAAAGCGTCCGCCTTGTCGAGATCATCGGCGTAAAGCGCGGTTTCAAGGATGCCTTCAAGCTTCATTTCACGACCGTCTTCCCCTGGCGAATGCCCCTTACCCTCTCCCGCCAGCGGGAAAAGGGATTGCCGCTGCCTGCCGGTTGTCCTGCTCCGCGTCACGGCGGCGAAGGTGCCCGACAGGGCGGATGAGGGGCGCTTGCAAGAGCCTTAACCCGCAACCGTTTGCTTCTGCATCGTCACCAGTTCGGCGATCCCGTTCTTGGCAAGACCGAGCAGCGTGCCGAATTCCTCTTCCGAAAACGGCTTGCCTTCGGCCGTTCCCTGGATCTCGACGATCCCTCCCGAGCCGGTCATCACGAAATTCGCGTCGGTCTCAGCGGCGGAATCTTCGAGATAATCGAGGTCGATAACCGGCTGGCTGGCAAAGATGCCGCAGGAGATGGCGGCGATATGGTCCTTCAGGACCCTCTCGACCTTGATCATGTTGCGGGCTTCCATCCATTTCAGGCAATCGTGCAGCGCAATCCAGGCGCCTGTGATCGAGGCCGTTCGGGTGCCGCCATCGGCCTGTATGACGTCGCAATCGATCGAGATCTGCCGTTCGCCGAGCGCCTGCAGATCGACCACGGCGCGCAGGGAGCGCCCGATCAACCGCTGGATTTCCTGAGTGCGGCCGCTCTGCTTGCCGCTGGCTGCCTCGCGCTTCATGCGTTCGCCGGTGGCGCGCGGCAGCATGCCGTATTCCGCCGTGACCCAGCCCTTGCCGCTGTTGCGCAGCCATGGTGGGGTCTTTTCCTCAAGGCTTGCCGTAACCAGCACATGCGTGTCTCCGAACTTGACGAGACAGGATCCCTCGGCATGTTTGGAAACGTTGCGCTCGAAGGAAACCTTGCGCATCTGGTCGGTTTTTCTGCCGGAAGGCCGCATCATGAACTCCTGTAATGTTTGTCAGCCTTCTAGCCTATGTTGGCAGCAAGGGAAATCATTTGCACAAAAAGAACAAGCGGCATGGAAATGACTTGCCGGACGGGCGTTTCAGCGCCAGATTTCTCTTTCGATATCGGCCTGACACCACTATATTTCATCCGATCTGAACAGCATGGATTTTCGCATTCGAATGATGGTGGATAAAACTGCGATGCAGGAAAGACTTTCGGCGCTCGACGAGCGCTCAGGCGAAGTCTTCCGTCGCATTGTGGAAAGCTATCTGGAAAGCGGCGAACCTTTGGGATCGCGCAGCCTCTCCCGATTGCTGCCCATGTCGCTATCGCCCGCCTCGGTGCGCAACGTCATGAGCGATCTCGAAGAACTCGGGCTCATCTATTCCCCCCATGTCAGCGCCGGGCGGCTTCCCACACAGATCGGGCTTCGTTTCTTCGTGGATGCCTTCATGCAGGTCGGCGACCTCTCGGCGGAGGACCGCGCTTCCATCGACCGCCATGTGCGTCGAGGCGACCGTGACCAGCCTGTGGAGACGCTGCTGAACGACGCCAGCCAGATGCTCTCAGGCATGTCGCGCGGCGCCGGACTGGTGATTACGGCGAAAAACGATGCCATCCTGAAGCATGTCGAGTTTGTCCGTCTTGCCCCGACGAAAGCATTGGCTGTGCTCGTCGGAGAACATGATCAGGTGGAAAACCGGATCATCGAATTACCCGGCGGCGTCACCAGTTCTCAGCTGACGGAGGCGGCCAACTTCCTGAACGCGCATCTTGCCGGGCAGACGCTGCCCGAGGTGCGTGGCCAGCTTGAAAAGGTCAAGGAAACCGTAAGGCGCGAACTGGATACATTGAGCCAGGACCTCGTCGAGCGTGGGCTCGCCATCTGGTCCGGCAGCGAAGCGGACGAAAAGCCGACGCGACTGATCGTCCGCGGCCGGGCCAATCTGCTCGAAGGGTTGGCCGGCACGGAGGACATCTATCGCCTGCGCATGCTGTTCGACGATCTGGAAAAGAAGGACAGCCTGATCGAAATCCTCAATCTGGCCGAAAGCGGACGGGGCGTGCGCATTTTCATCGGGTCTGAAAACAAGCTGTTTTCGCTTTCAGGCTCGTCGCTGATCGTCGCGCCCTATAAGGACAGCGACGACAAGATCGTCGGCGCGGTCGGCGTGATCGGCCCGACGCGGCTCAATTATTCCCGCATCGTCCCGATGGTGGACTATACCGCGCAACTGATGTCCCGCCTGTCGCGATGAACCCGCGCAAAAGCCGGTTTTTCCGGCAGCTTTCGATTGAACCCTTGATTTTTGCGCCCCGAAGCTCGATATCGGCTGAAATCCTAACAGACCGACATTCCGGAGACCGTCATGACCGACGACACGAACAAATATGCAGCAGACGCAAACGCCGCCGAAGAGGCTGCCCTGAATGCCGAAGCTGCCTCTGAACAGCTCGAAGCCGCCGCTGTCGAACCCGATCCGCTGGATCTCGCCAAGGCAGAAGCTGCCGATTTCCGGGACCGCTATCTGCGTCTTGCCGCCGAAATGGACAATCTGCGCCGCCGCACCGAGCGCGAGGTCAAGGATGCGAAGTCCTATTCCGTTGCCGGTTTTGCCCGTGACATGCTGGCCGTATCGGACAATCTGCGCCGTGCGCTGGATGCCATCCCGGCCGAGGCGCGTGAAGCGGGCGATGCCGGTTTCAATGCGCTGATCGAGGGTGTCGAAATGACCGAGCGCGCCATGCTTTCGGCGCTGGAGCGTCACGGCGTCAAGAAGATCGAGCCGACCGGCCAGAAGTTCGATCCGAATTTCCATCAGGCAATGTTCGAAGTGCCGAATGCGGAGGTGCCCAACAACACCGTCGTCCAGGTCGTTCAGGCCGGTTACACCATCGGCGAACGCGTTCTTCGCCCCGCCATGGTCGGCGTCGCCAAGGGCGGTCCGAAAGTGGTTGCAGCGGAAGAGACGCCGGCGGTTTGATGTTTCTCCCGTTGAAGGGAGGAGTCATCACGGGAGTATCGGGGTGGCGGCGGTGACCTTTTGCGCGTCGCTTACCGTCACACAACGCACGCGTTTCGCGCGACCTTTGTTGCCGCAGCCGGTTCAAGATCCCGGTTTATTAGGCCACAAGGGCTCAATAAAGCCGTAAGCGTCTACTTCGATCTGATAGGTGTGATTCTTGCGTGGTGCTCTCACAACTTTGTGAAAATTCACTATCGCAGCGTTCACTGCGATTTTATCAGCCTTCTTGTTTCCAGAGGACTTCAATACGTAAGTCCTTACAAGACTGCCACTGACGTCCGTACGATGCACAATTGTCACGGCCTTAGGAGTGCTACATCCGGATGAAATTAGACATATAGCGGTAATCACAAAACTGATTGTCACAGAAAACGACTTTTTCAAAACACTGACCCATTTATCTGATCGATGCGACATCCGGCATTCAGCGCCGCATACTTTAGTAACCACGTCTATTTAGAACATTGCCGGATCTAATCCGTCCCCTTATGGGGGGAGGAAACGCAACTACGCTTACTTAACATACGGCAACTCGATTTTCCGTGCGTAACAAACTCGCTCGTAGCTGTTCTGAATGTTAGCGAGATCGCTTTTTAAATGTTCGATATTCTCGGACAATTCATCCAGATTGCCATCTTTCAAAAGCTTCTGCAGCTCTGTGACGTCCCGTAAAAGGCAATGCAGGCTGTCTCCTTGGAAAACCACTCCCGGATAGTTGCGCTCCGGAAGTTGCACAACTGCAAAATTGTGAGGCTGGGTGAAAAGCTCAGCTGTTTGCATGGGATGTCTCTCAGTTGTTGGGCTGTATCGCTGCCGAATTCACAAATGCCTCGATACTTTCGCCTTCAGCAATTCGATCAAATCCGGATCCATGAAGCCGTATTCATCCGGAATGTTCAGGCACAAAAGCCGCTTCTGATTCAGGTAGATCCGATATTTTTGTTGGACTTTGCTGCGATGCGCTTTCTCCATCACGAAGATGATGTCCGCCCATTCGATTTGCTCTGGTGACAGCGGGTTTTCCGCGTCTCTGTTCGTTCCAGCCGATGAGACCTCAATGCCGGGCCAGTTCGCGAAGACCTGCTCGGCTGTCGGGCTGCGTAGCTTATTCTGGCTGCAGATAAACAGGACGTTTTTCAAAAAGAACCTCAGTCACCCAAACAATTGTTTCAAGTGGTCGTTGAGGAAGTAGCCCTCCGGATCGACCTTGTTCCTCAACGCCTTGAAATCCTCGGCACGTGGATAAAGCGCCGCGACATCCTCGGCGCCCATGAAATGCAGTTTGCCCCAATGCGGTCGCGAGCCGAACTGGCGCAGAATGGTGTCGACGTCCTTGAGGTAGTCCCAGTAGTCCGTGCCCGGTTCCCCGGAGACCGAGAGCGTGATCGAATCCTGCTCGTAGAACGGGCTGATCCAGCCGCCGTCTCCGGCGGTAAAGCGATATTCGATTGGGTAGATGCAGGTCGGATGTTTTTCCAGCATCAGTTTGCGCACTTCCATGCAGGCCTGTTTGCCGTACCGAACCGGCACTGCATATTCCAACTCGTGGAAATTCGGCACATATTCGATCGGGTAGATTTCCGATGAATAGGCGATCTTTTCGAAGCCGCTCTCCATCGGAGCAGCGTCGGTGATATCGATGGTCTTCATCTCGCAGACGTCCGAGAGGCTTGTCGTGGTCGAGACGGACGAGGTGTCGGGCAGACAGTAGCAGTGCCGGCTTTCCGGCACCGGGCACCAGAAAAAACCGAAATGACGATGGTTGGCGGCGAGATCGTCATGCTGTTCCATGCATTCGTCGAACGTGCAGCGCCACAATTTTTCGTGCAGATTGTAGCTCTCCATGACCTGCAGCGTTATCTCGGATATCACGCCGAGCATGCCGATGGAAACGCGTGCCGCGTTGAGCATATCCGGATTGCTGTCATCGATGACGAGAACCCGGCCGTTTGGCTGCACCAGCCGCATGCCGACGATTTGCGACGCGAGATTGCCGAGGGTCGAGCCGGTGCCGTGGGTGCCGGTGGTCAAAGCGCCCGCCAGCGCCTGGCTGTCGATATCGCCCTGGTTGATCATCGACAGGCCGTTCTGCTTCAGGGCCTTGCCGAGCATGTTGATCGTGGTGCCGGCATGGACGGAGACCCGCTTGCGCGCCTTGTCGATATGCGTGATGCCTTGCAGCTTCGACAGCGTCAGATGCAGGCCACTGGTGAGCGCCACCGGCGTGAACGAGTGCCCGGAACCGGCGCACCGAACATTGATGCCCCTGGAGGTCGCGTCCACGACCATCTCGGACAGGGCAGCCTCGCTTTCCGGCGCGCCCCTGTGGCGGACGATACATGACTGATTTCCAACCCAGTTCCGCCAGTGCCCGCCCGCGTCCATTATCCGTTCCCCTTTGTTGGTTCAAACCGCCGTGAAACAATTGTCGACGAAGAGATGCGTGCCATTGACGAAACTCGACTCATCGCTGGCGAGGAAAAGGGCCGCCTGCGCCACTTCCATCGGATCGCACATGCGCCCCTGTTGCGCAGCAATAGCCGCCTCGGAAACATCGATTCCGTATTTGGTCAGGCCCACAAGCTCACGCTTGCCGTGATCGGTGGCTATAAAGCCGGGACAGACGGCGTTGGAGCGAATACCGCGATCCCGGAATTCCACGGCAATGGCACGGGCAAACATGTGGCAGGCGCCCTTGGTCGTATCGTAGAGCACTTCCATCGGCGTCGCCGCCACGGCAGAAATCGACGAGGTCGAAACGATGCTGCCGCCGCCCGCAGCCAACATGCCGGGCAGGACCGCCTTGGTCATCAGAAACATGGAGCGGACATTGACGGCCATCAGTCTGTCCCACTCGTCCTCCTCCGTCTCGAGAAAAGGGCCAACGGCCAGGATGCCGGCGTGGTTGAAGAGAACGGTGACGTTGCCGAAGGCGTTTTCGACGGCTTTTACGGCGAATTTAACCTCGGAAGAGACGGATACGTCGGCAGCGGCAAAGATAGCCTCTCCGCCTTCGGCACGGATCGCCGCGGCCACCTCTTCACCCTTGCTGCGCAGAAGGTCGACGATGCCGACCTTGGCGCCTTCCCGGGCAAAGAGTTGCGAGGCGGCGAGACCGCACCCTCCAGCCCCGCCGCTGACCAAAGCGATCTTTCCGGAAAGCCTGCCTGCCATGCCCGTACCCCCGTGTCATTACCGGGAGTATTGTCGAGCGTGAAAGAGGAGTCGATAGGATCCTGGCGAAAAAAATGCCGATACCGAAGCGCTACGTCACGGCAAGAAATGCCGGGCTGTCAAGCTGGGTTCCAAAGAGTGGCCGTCAGCTGCCTCAGGCCGCGTTGGAAGCCTGATCTTCGCAGAGGAAGGTGTAAATCGCCATCGCCGAATCCGTCGCACGAAGCTTGGCGACCATGTCGGCGTCGCGCAGGACGCGCGCGATCCGCGACAAAGCTTTCAAGTGATCGGCCCCGGCCCCTTCTGGAGCCAGAAGAAGGAAGACGAGATCGACGGGCTGATCGTCCAGAGCCTCAAAATCGACAGCCGATTCAAGCCGCGCGAAGATCCCGACAATTGATGTCAAATGGGCGAGTTTGCCGTGGGGAATAGCGATGCCGTTGCCGACGCCGGTCGATCCTAGGCGCTCGCGCTGAACAACGACGTCGAAAATTTCCCGCTCAGGCAATCCGGTGAGTTTCGAGGCTTTTGCCGCCAATTCCTGGAGCAGTTGCTTCTTGGAATGAGCCTTCATGGCCGGAAGTATCGCATTCTGCTGCAGCAAGCCTGCCAATGCCATTCGTTTTTTCCTCGTTCGGTAGAGCAAAAGGCCGCCCGTCGAGGCGGCCAGGCTCATTCCTGGTTCTTGGTGGCTCTTGCCGGGCCATCAGCGGCCTTGCCTGCATCTGCCACCAGAGAGCGATCGTGTGGGCACCGGCATGCCGGCGCCCACCAGAAACTCTCAGCCTTTGATCTTGGCTGCATCGATCCAGCCAATATTTCCATCGTTGCGCCGATAGACGATATTCAATTGCTCGCTGCCAGGACTGCGGAACATCAGGACGGGGTCGTCTGTCATGTCAAGCGCCATCACGGCGTTGGCGACAGACATCGTCTTCAGCTGCTTTGAACTTTCCGCGACGATTGTCGGCGCGTAATTTTCCGGAAGATCATCGTCTTCGTCCGGCACGCTGTCCATCACGGTATAGGCGACTTCCGCGAATCCTGCATGACCATTGCCATTGTGGTGATCCTTGAGTTTGCGCTTGTAACGCCGGATGCGCTTTGCGATCCGCTCGGATGCCGCGTCGAACGCAGCCTGCGGATCGTTGGCTTCACCGCTTGCCTGCAAGGCAGCCCCGGAATCGAGGTGTATCTTGCAATCCGCGCTGAAACGGGATCCGGATTTTTCCACAGTGACCTGGCTTGAATATCCTCCGTCAAAATATTTGGTTACGGCCTGTTCGATCTGATCTTCAATCCGCAGACGAAACGTTTCGCCGATTTCCATATGTTTACCGGATACACGCACACTCATGGAGTTTCCTCTCTTTTCGTGATTTGCGTATCCAGTCTATTCCAACCGCAACCGTCATCCAAGCATTTCACGCGTGCAAATGCATTTTGCGGCGGGAAGCCAGAATTTGCCGTGTTTGCGGCAGAGCCAATCCTTTGCCGCACCCGAGTGCGGGCGGCTCATACCCCTGGGTGTTATAAAAGTCAAATGGAGAGTCGATCTCGCGCCAGCGTTGTGCCGTAAGTCTATGGACGATGGACGCCGGCCGGCAGTGTCCCCGTCAGGCCGAAACCTTGGCCAGGGCTCGCTTCTCCCGGCGCCGCTGCACCGAAGACGGAAGGTTCATGGCCTCGCGATATTTGGCGACTGTCCTGCGGGCAATATCGACGCCGCCCTTTTTCAGGATATCGACGATGTCGTCGTCGGAAAGCACCGCCTCGGGGCTTTCGAGCAGGATCATGTTACGAATGCGATGCCGCACAGATTCCGCTGAGTGGCCGTCTCCGCCCCCGGCCGAGTTGATCGAGACGGTGAAGAAATATTTCAGCTCGAACAGCCCGCGCGGCGTGAGCATGTATTTGTTCGAGGTAACGCGGCTGACCGTCGATTCATGCATTTTGATGGCATCTGCCACGGTCTTGAGGTTCAGGGGCCGCAAGTGATCGACGCCATTGACGAAAAAGGCATCCTGCTGGCGCACGATCTCGGTTGCGACTTTCATGATCGTCTTGGCCCGCTGATCAAGACTGCGCGTCAGCCAGTTCGCCGTCTGCATGCATTCAGCCAGGAATGCGTGGTCGGCGCTATGTTTCGGCGCATGACGCGAAACAGTCGTGTAGTAGGTCTGGTTGACCAGAACCCGCGGCAAGGTCTCAGGATTGAGTTCGATAGCCCAACTTCCATTCTGCGCCGGCCGAACCACAACATCGGGAACGATCGCCTCGCAGGGGCTTGTCTCGAAGCTGGTGCCGGGCTTCGGATCAAGCTTGCGGATTTCCGCAAGCATATCGATCAGATCCTCCTCGTCCACACCGCAGATCCGCTTGAGGCTCGCGAAATCCCGACGTGCAAGAAGTTCGAGATGGTCGAGAAGCGTTGCCATGGCCGGATCCAGCCGATTGCGCTGGCGTAGCTGTATGGCGAGGCACTCGCTTAAGGAGCGGGCAAAGACGCCGGGAGGATCAAGTTGCTGCAGGCTGTGAAGGACGCGTGATACATCCGCCGTCGTCGAGCCCAGCCTTGCGGCCATTTCTGCTATGTCGGCGTGCAGATAGCCAGCCTCGTCGAGCTGGTCGATCAGGTGCTGGGCAATAAGGCGATCAACGTCTGTATGAATGCTGAAGGGAATCTGCTCGTTCAGGACGTCCCGCAATGTCACCCGATTGGCAACGAACTCGTCCAGATTATAACCGTCGCTGATCTCGCTGTCGCCGCCCGGCATGGATTTCCATTGGCCAAGCAACTCCGGCGCGTCGGCGCGATGTGGCGCCATGTCATCGGGATAGACATTCTCGAAATTGGCGTCGAGCTGCTCGCTCATCTGCTCGCCTGTTACGGCGGTCGCGCTGTCGTAGACATCGCTCGCGATGTCATAGGAGGATTGTTCGTCGCGTTCGCCCGGCGCGTCGGGCGTGATATGCAGGTCTTCCCTGCCGGATCGCTCCAGACCACCGGTCGCGTCGTCGTTTGATGCAAATTCTAGAAGTGGATTCTTTTCGACTTCCGTCTCGATGAATTGGGTCAGTTCGAAATGCGTCATCTGCAGCAGCTGGATCGACTGCATCAGTTGTGGCGTCATTGCCAAGGTCTGGCTTTGACGCAGAAAGAGGCTGGCTGACAGGGCCATGCGGACGCTAAACTCCCCTCAATTTTCCGAGCTGACATCCGCGTTCGGTTCGCGCAGACACCCAATTCGTCAATTGGCCCAAAAATTGCTTATTAAAGGGGTTTGGTCAAGCGCACGTGCAAAATAAGATGAATCGCGGCTGCCGAAGGCGGTTCCGTAAGCAGCAGGCACAATCCCAAGGCAATTCGCCCTGTTGCAACTGCTATAAACTGCTCCAGTGAAACGTTGCGTAAAAGCTGGCGGCGGTCAAGACCATTGTCCCAAAAACGGCAATCCTGCCTTTGAGACGCTGGTTTCATTTACCATCAAGTTTCATTTACCCTCAAGGCGATGATGCCGCCTCAAAGGCTGAAATTGTCGCCCAGATAAAGGCGTCGCACATCCGCATTCGCGACAATGTCATTGGCCCGGCCATGAGTCAGCACTTCGCCGGCATGAATGATATAGGCGCGATCGATCAACCCCAGCGTCTCGCGGACATTGTGATCGGTGATCAGCACGCCGATCCCGCGCGATGTCAGATGCCGGACCAAGGCCTGGATATCAGCAACGGAGATCGGATCGACACCCGCAAAGGGCTCGTCGAGCAGCATGAAAGTCGGATCGGTTGCCAGCGCGCGGGCAATTTCCAGCCTCCGGCGCTCGCCCCCCGAGAGTGCGACAGCCGGCGATTTGCGCAGATGCGAAATATTGAATTCGCCCAGCAACTCGTTGAGCTTGTGTTCCCGCCGCTCGCGCTTCCTGTCGTGCAGCTCCAACACGGCGCGGATGTTGTCCTCGACCGTCAGACCACGGAAAATCGAGGCTTCCTGCGGCAGATATCCGACGCCGAGCCGTGCCCGGCGGTACATCGGCATCGACGTGACGTCGTTGCCGTTGATCTCGATCGAGCCTTCATCGACCGGCACGAGCCCCGTGATCATGTAGAAACAGGTGGTCTTGCCGGCTCCGTTCGGCCCAAGCAGTCCGACTGCCTCGCCACGGCGCACGACCAGCGACACGCCATTGACGACGCGTCTGCCGCGATAGGACTTCGTCAGGCCGCGCGCGATCAGGGTTCCTTCGTAGCGTGCCTTGTCGATAACGCGCTCCGGACCTGACGCCTCGGGCTTGCCGCTCCGGTTGCTCTTGGAAAGAAAAGGAATGTCCACGTCGGGTCAGTTCGTCTTCTGGGACTTCGGATCAAGCTGGATCTGGACACGTCCGCCGCAGGCTTCGAGCTGCGCCTCGCCGGTGTCCATCTTCACGTTCAGCTCACAGCCCGTGAAGACATTCTTGCCCTCCGAGAGAACCACCTGCTTGCCTTTGAGGACCAGAGTCTGCGCCGTCATGTTGAACACGCCGCTGTCGGCTGTGGCCTGCTGCGTGCCCGACTGCAGGAAAACCTTTTTGTCCACCTCGATGCGATCGATATCGGCATTGCCGCCTGAAATCGCTCCGCCGCCCTTTTTATAGTAGACGACCATGCTGCCGGCCTGCAGCGTCGTCGTGCCCTGAACCACCTTCACATTGCCGGTGAAAATGGCCTTGCTTTCCGGATCCTTGATCTCGAGTTTGTCGCTCTCGATCTGGATCGGCTGATCATTGGATAGTTCCAGCCCTTTCATCCGGCTGGATGCTTCCTGTGCTCCAGCGGGAAGGGCGCAGGCAAAAAAGCCAAGGAGTAAAAATGTTCCGGCAAGGCGAGGGGCGGAGATGGCCGACATGAGGTGCACCGGTGCTTCTAGTTTGTGGTTTTGCGAATGGTTTTAGGATCGACGATGACCTTGACCATGCCTTCGAACGTTACGATGCGTCCCTTATCCGTCATTCTCAGCGACTGTGCAACAATGGAACCGCCGTTCATGCTGATGGCGATTGGCTTTTTGCTGTTCATCTCGCCGCCATCGATATTGAGATAGGCGGCTTGGAAATCGGCGATCACGCCATTGTTCATGCTGATGCTGAAAGGCGCATTCATATCCAGCGTATTGGCGCCCCGATCATAGATGCCGCTTGTCGCATCGACGGTGGCAATCAACGTCTCGTTGACAGGCATTTCGGCACGGATCGTCTCCAGCGTGATGATGTTGGGATTGGCGATGTCCTGCAACGCCCGCACGGCTTTCATGGAATAGCTGATATCCTGCTTGTTGCGGCCGGAGATGGCGGGGTTCTGCATGACGATCTTGCCGTTTTCGATCGTGGCATTCTCAATCTTCAGGTCTTCCGGCAAAAAGGCGCGTACCACGGAAACGGCGGCGAAGGCCGCACCGATCAGAACGGCGATCAGCGGGAGAACGATCTTAAGCCGCCTGACCAGGCGCGAATGGCGCGCCGCTGCCCCGTAGGCATCGGCAATTGTCAGTCCGGAATGCGGCAAGGCGCCGGAGAGTTGCGCGTCGATCGACATGGATATCCTGTTGTTTCAAAGCGTCACCTGACAAAACTCTTGAGGAGGTTCGCTTGATGGATCTCTTTGCCTTGAATATGGAGATTTTTTTGTGCGACGACAATGGAGGCTCGAATTTTGTTGAAATAGGGTTACAACGTCGCGCCGAACAGGATTTTCATCGCGCATGACGCAGGTGATCGAAGAGGAGACGACCATGGACCAGCTTGCCATCGCGGACCGCCGCCAGCTTCGGCGCAAGCTGAGTTTCTGGCGGCTGGTCGCAATCGCGCTGGTGCTTCTTGCCGGCGTTGCGGCCTATGTCTATGCGAGCGCCGGGCAGTCCGGTGCCTTTGGGCGTCCACACATCGCCCGGGTCGACATATCCGGCATTATCCAGGACGACCGCGAACTGGTGGAGCGGCTGGAGCGGATTGCCGAAACCGACGCCGTCAAGGCTCTTGTCATCAGTATTTCATCGCCGGGCGGCACGACCTATGGCGGCGAGGTGCTCTACAAGGCCATCCGCAAGGTTGCCGCCAGAAAGCCCGTGGTCTCTGACGTGCGCACGCTGGCCGCATCGGCAGGCTACATGATAGCCCTTGCCGGCGACCGGATCGTGGCTGGCGAAACATCGATCACCGGCTCAATTGGCGTTCTTTTCCAATATCCCCAGATAAAGACGCTTCTCGACAAGATCGGCGTGTCGCTGGAAGAGATCAAATCGGCGCCGCTGAAGGCGGAGCCATCGCCTTTTCATCCGCCGAGCGATGAAGCCAAGGCGGTTATCCAGGCCATGATCGACGACAGCTTCAACTGGTTTGTCGATCTGGTTGCCGAACGGAGAAACATGCCGCGCCCCGAAGCCGTCGAGCTTGCCGACGGACGGATCTTCACCGGTCGCCAGGCGCTGAAGCTGAAGCTGGTCGATGAACTCGGCGGCGATGACGAAATCCGCACCTTTCTCGACAGCCGCAAGGTGGGCAAGGATCTGGAGATCGTTGATTGGGCCGCGCCTGAGGCCTCGCTGCCGTTCGGGCTTGGCGCGCTTGCGGTGTCATGGCTCAAATCCTTGGGATATGAGGCTTTTCCCGCTCTCGGAAGTCTTGAAAAGATCGGCGAGGAGAAGTTGTTTCTTGACGGTCTGGTTTCCGTTTGGCAGGTTGGCAACCACTGAGGCACCCGGTGTCCAGTTGGCTGCTGCCATCTGGCCATCAAAAAAAGGCTTGTATATCGTCCGGCGGGTTCTCTAACTGCCTGATGCTTGAAATCATACGTGAATTCACGAAGAGGGGCGACAGTGATCAAGTCAGAACTGGTGCAGATTGTTGCGGCTCGCAATCCGCATCTTTATCATCGCGATGTCGAAAATATCGTCAATGCGGTTCTCGACGAGATCACCGACGCGTTGTCTGCCGGCAACCGTGTGGAACTGCGCGGATTCGGCGCCTTTTCGGTAAAGAACCGCCCGTCGCGCTCCGGCCGAAACCCGCGCACCGGCGACAGCGTTTTTGTTGAAGAGAAGTGGGTGCCGTTCTTCAAGACGGGCAAGGAACTGCGCGAGCGCCTCAACCCCGGCTCGGACGACGAAGACGACGAATAGGCATGATCCACCCGGCGCTTCCGGTGCCGGGTTCAGGGAATGACGGAGACGGAATGAACATGAAGAAGCTGGTGAAAATCCTGGTGCTGGTTCCCGTCAGCATCGTCCTGATCGTGCTTTCGGTGGCAAACCGGCAGATCGTCACGCTTGCGCTCAATCCGTTCGATCCGGCCGACAGTGTGCTGTCCGCTTCCGCACCCTTTTTCGTTTTCCTGTTCCTCGCCGTGATCGCCGGAATGATTATCGGCTCTTTTGCCACGTGGTTCAGCCAGGCAAAATACCGCAAACGCGCCCGCTCCGAGGCGCACGAAGCGGTGAAATGGCATGCCGAGGCGGAAAAGCATAAAAGCCGCGCCGAGACCATCGCATCGCAGGCACTCCTCCCGGCTTCTTCCAGATAGAAAGTTTCAGGCTTCCGAACCTGTCTTCGCGCGGGCGGCGGTGCTGAAATCGGAAAAGAACTTTGCCGCAAGTTTTGACGCGCTCGTCCCGACAAGCCGGGAACTGAGACTGGCCAGCTTGCCGCCGATCTCAGCGCTGGCGTCATAGGTCAGCAGTGTTTCCTCCCCATTCGGCGTCAAAGTCACGTCGGCCCGTCCGCTGGCCAGCCCCTTGATGCCGCCCGTGCTTTCGCCCGAGATCGTGTAGCTGGCCGGCGCGTCGATGTTGGACAGCCTGATCCTGCCGGAAAAGAGCATCGGAAACGGCCCGATCCTTACCCTCAACGTCGCGATGAACTCCGTCGGTGATTGCCTTTCGATCGACTGGCAGCCGGGAATGCAGCCCTTGAGGATCTCGGGATCGTTAAGGGCCGCCCAGACAGCCTCCCTTTGTGCGGCTATGCGCTCTTGCCCCTTCATCTCCAAGATTTCGCTCTCCGCTGACAATGCCTCCCAATGTAAGACGTGAAACAGCTTTGCCAACCGCAGGAGCAATGCTATTTGCAGCGTTTGACCCGTGGCAGATGACGGACGAAGCGAGTGAAAGATAAAGATCGACGGTCCAAGGCAAAAGCCGGCCAGCCAGCCGCGCGCGGATATGGGCCGGGCGCGAAGGCCCCGGCCAGACAGGCAAAGCCGGCCTTCCCTTCACATGCTGGCGCAGGCCTCGTTGGTCGCAAGACCGACAGGACGGCCGTCGCCTCCGCGAAAGCCATCACCCAAGCTGCATCGCAGGATGCGCCGCCCCGTGTCGAACCGCGCATCCGTACCGGTACCAAGCCGGACGAGCGCGTCCCCGTCATTCTCGAAACGAAGGGCGCGCGCGATTATCATCTGATCGATAGCGGCGAGGGGCTCAAGCTCGAACAATATGGCCCCTACCGGATCGTCCGGCCGGAAGCCCAGGCCCTGTGGCCGAAGTCACTGCCTGCGCATATCTGGGAAAGGGCCGATTCGGTCTTTACCGGCGATACCGACGAAGACGGCATGGGCCGATGGCGGTTTCAGAAGGAAGCGCTCGGCGAGACCTGGCCGATGCAGATCCTCGATGCCGAATTTTTCGGCCGTTTCACAGCGTTCCGGCACGTCGGCGTTTTTCCCGAGCAGCTTGCGCACTGGAGCTGGATGAAGGACCGGATCGAGACGGCGGGCCGGCCGCTGAAGGTGTTGAACCTTTTCGGCTATACCGGCGTCGCCTCGCTGATCGCGGCCAAGGCAGGCGCGGAGGTGACCCATGTCGATGCCTCGAAAAAGGCGATCGGTTGGGCGCGGGAAAATCAGGCGCTGGGCCGCATCGAACATTTGCCGATCCGCTGGATCTGCGAGGATGCGATGAAGTTCATCCAGCGCGAAGAGCGCCGCGGCAGCCGCTACGACATCATCCTGACCGATCCGCCGAAGTTCGGGCGCGGCCCGAACGGCGAGGTCTGGCAATTGTTCGACCACCTCGCGCTGATGCTCGACATCTGCCGGGAAATTCTTTCCCCTGAGGCGCAGGGTCTGGTGCTGACGGCCTATTCGATCCGGGCGAGCTTCTATTCCATTCACGAGTTATTGCGCGAAACGATGCGCGGCCGTGGCGGCGTCGTGGAATCGGGCGAGTTGATTCTGCGCGAAGGCGGGCTCGACGGGAACGAACCGGGCCGCGCGCTCTCCACCTCCCTGTTCAGCCGATGGGTGCCGAAATGAACCATGACACGTCCGGGCCCCGCCGCGTTGGCCAGGTGAAGGATGTCACCAGCCTGTCCAATCCTATCATCAAGGACATCAAAGCCCTGTCCAACAAGAAGGAGCGGGACGAAACGCGCTCGTTCATTGCGGAGGGGTTGAAGCTCGTCATTGACGCGCTGGATCTCGGCTGGACCATCAAGACCCTGGTTTACGCCAAGGCCGCCAAAGGCAAGGCGCAGGTCGAGCAGGTTGCGCTGAAGACCGTGTCCACCGGCGGCCTGGTTCTCGAGGTTTCGGAAAAAGTCCTCTCGGCCATCACCCGCCGCGACAATCCGCAAATGGTCGTCGGTGTTTTCGAACAGCGCTATTCGAACCTCAGAGACATCAGGCCGGCGTCCGGGCAGACCTATGTCGCGCTCGATCGTGTCCGCGATCCCGGCAATCTCGGAACCATCATTCGCACCGCAGATGCAGCCGGCGCCTCCGGCATTATTCTCCTTGGAGAAACGACCGATCCGTTTTCGCTGGAAACGGTGCGGGCGACCATGGGCTCGGTCTTTGCTATGCCCTTGATGCGTGCCACCGCCGCCGATTTCGTCAAGTGGCAGAAGGGTGCCGGTGTCGCGGTCGTGGCCACGCATCTTGCGGGCGCCGTCGATTATCGCAGCATCGATTACAGCAAAAAGCCGGTCGTGCTTCTGATGGGCAACGAACAGGCGGGATTGCCGGATGAACTTGCCCGGGAGGCGACCGCTCTGGCGCGGATTCCGCAACAGGGCAGGGCGGATTCGCTCAACCTGGCGATTGCCACCGGCATCATGCTGTTCGAGGCGCGTCGCCATCTGCTGATCCTGGATGATCGCGCATGAAGCGGTCACTCTCTCTGTTCTCGCGTCCGTTGCCGGTGCTCGCCCTCATCCTCGCTGCGGTTCTCCTCGACCAGGCAATCAAGGCAGCGGTCGAGTTGTGGCTGCCCTATGGCGAGGACATTCCTGTCATGCCTTTCCTGGCGTTGCACCGGGTCTATAATTACGGCGTGGCCTTCTCGCTGTTTTCCGGCGTCGAGCGCTGGGCCATCATCGGGGTGCGCATCGTGGTCGTCGCCTTCGTGCTGTGGCTCTGGCGAAAGACGCCAGAGGAGCGCTTCTTTACCCATCTCGGCTACACGCTGATCATTGCCGGCGCGATCGGCAACCTGATCGATGGCGTGGTGTTCGGCTATGTCATCGATTATGTGCTCTTCCACACAGCAAACTGGTCGTTCGCCGTCTTCAATCTCGCAGACAGCTTTATCACGATCGGGGCAGGCGCGATCATTCTGGACGAGCTTCTGCATATGAAAAAGCAGGATGCGTAAAATTTTAGGAGCCGGCTGAAGTCTCTTAAAAGGCTTGCCGTGCTAGGCAGGCAACATGAGCGACCTTCCGAACCTGAGAAAGCGGATAACAGACGAGTTCGGCGTGCCCCGTCGCACTCTGGGCGATAAACCCGCTCCTCAGTATGCGCCGACTGTTTTGCCGGGACCGGACGAAGATACAGTGCGCGACGGAAACAAATCCGTTGTGAAGCTGCTTTTGGCAGGGGTCGGCTTGCTTTGCTCAGCCGCCGTTCTCGGTGCCGGTTTTGTTGCCGATCTCCAATTTCTCTCCGGCTTTCTGGCCCTTGCCGGAACGTCAGGCGCGGGCCTGCTGCTCATCGACTGGTATCGAGCTGCTTTCAAGGACAATGTCGGACGCGGCGGTAGCGAAATCGCCAGCGACAGGCGGTGGGAGCGCAGCGAAACCTCGCAGCTCCTCTCGACGGTTCATGACGCGCTCGGCGATATCGCCCTGATACGCTCTCCGAACGGGCGGATCGTGCAGGCCAACAAGGTCTTCTGCCGGCTGACAGGCTGGCAACGGCCGGAGGGCGCGACCTGCGAGACGCTGGGCCTGGAATTCGAGCCGGCGTCCGGCCCCAATCATTTTCGCGTGCGAATCGCGGCGGATAACGGCGTCCGGCTCTTCGACTGGCATGATGTCGTGGCGCGGGAGCCGGCCAGCGGCGCCTTCATGCTGCACAGCATCGCTCGAGACGTGACCGAGGAAGTTCATGCCGCCCGCAGAAGCGAGGAGGCGCGCCGCCGCGCGGAAAGCGCCAGCGAGGCGAAGTCGCGGCTGCTTGCCACCGTCAGCCATGAAATCCGCACGCCGTTGTCAGGCATTCTTGGCATGAGCCACCTTATGGGCCAGACGCGCTTGAGCAGCGAGCAGAAAAACTATCTTGCCGGCATGCGCCAGTCCGGGCACGCGCTCGTTCACCTGGTCGATGGCCTGCTGGATTTCTCGTCGATCGAGGCCGGCCGTTTCCGGTTGCGTCCGGCACCGGAACCCCTGCGCGAAACGATCGAGAGCGTCGTCGAAATGCTTTCACACCGTGCGCATGAGAAAGGCATCGAGGTCGGTTCCTCGGTGATGGCGGATGTTCCGGGCCTCTTGGATTTCGATGCGGCCCGATTGAGGCAGGTGCTGTTCAACGTGATTGGCAATGCGGTGAAATTTACACAGATTGGCGGCGTTCTCGTCACAGCCTCGGTTGACGGCAAAGATATTGTCATCAGCGTGGAGGATAGCGGGCCAGGCATGACGCCGCGGGAGCAGGAGCGTGTCTTCGACGAGTTCGAGCAGGCCGGTGGCAACGAGCAACGCGCGGGCGGTTCTGGTCTTGGTCTGGCCATCTCACGGCGGGTCATCGAGGAATCCGGTGGCTCCCTGACGGTGTCCAGCATCAAGGGCAAGGGAAGCACCTTCGAAATCCGGTTTCCCGCCGAGGGCGCCGATTTAGCCACAGCATCCCTTGCCCGGCTCGGCGTCCTCTCCGGCTCCCGTGTTATGGTCATGGCGCCAGCAGGGCCTGCTTCGAGAGCATTGTCGGCAACCATCAAAACATTGGGCGGTGTCTGCACAATTGCTGAAACGGTGGACGAAGCGCGCGCGTTCGTGAGTTCCCGGACCCCTGGCGCTTCTCTCACCGACATTATCGTGGACCATCGCCATGCGGCGCAGTTCCGGCAGTTGCTCGCCCGGATGCCGGCGCTGGACAATCCGTCGCTGCGAAAGACCTATCTGGTCAATCCAGAGGAACGGACCGGCCGGCCGATCAACCAGATGGACGGTTATCACGCCTGGCTCATCCGGCCGCTCAGGGAAAAATCGCTTGTCGCGGTGTTGCGCGGACAAATGAAGGGGATGGAAGTGCGCGATGCCATCAACGACAACCGCCCGGTCCTGCGCGAACTGGCGGTTTTGAACGACAGGCAGCCGCAGGGCGGCGTGCTGCTGGCCGAGGACGATCCGATCAATGCCCTGATGGTACGCGCCATTCTGGAGCGGGCCGGCCACACTGTCAGCACGGTTCGTGATTTCCAGGCAGTGGACCTGGCGCTTTTCGATGCGTCGCAAGCAGAGCGTGCCAAGCCGCGACTGATCATCTCGGATCTCAATATGCCGGGCGGCGACGGATTGTCCATGCTCAAGCGATTGCGCGCGCAGGAACGCCTGTCCGATGAACCGCCGGTTCCCGTGATCGTTCTCACCTCGGATACGCAGGCAGACACCCTCCGGGACCTTCTTGCGGCGGGAGCCGACGCGGTTCTGGCGAAACCGGCCGATCCGCAAGCGCTGACAACCGAAGTCAGCCGCTTGCTGGATCGTTAAGGTTTGGCCTTTGCGGGCGCTTCCGATGTCACTATCCTGTTGCAGAAACGTGTTTAAACCCGTTCAGGATATCAGCGATCAGGATGGCCCGCGATGGCAACCGAAACTTTGGAAATGGTGACCGTGGCTGACCAGCCGCTGACCCGTGTCCGCAGCTCCAAGGCACCCGCCGCCGACGTGCTTGGCCGTATCGGTACTCTGGAAACGCGGCTTGCGCGCAATGCCGGCGAAATCGATGCCGCGCAGGCCGTCCGCTACAAGGTCTTCGTGGAAGAGATGAAGGCACAGATCCCGCAGGAGGCGGCTCGCCGCAAGCGCGATGCCGATATCTGGGACGCGGTCTGCGATCATCTTCTGGTGCTGGACACGACAATCGAAGGCGATGCCGAAGAGCAGATTGTCGGAACCTACAGGCTGCTTCGCCAGGATGTGGCTCAAGCGACGGGCGGTTTTTATTCCGCGTCGGAATTCTGCGTCGATGCGCTGCTCAAGCGCCAGCCGGACAAGAAATTCATGGAACTCGGCCGATCCTGCGTTTTGCCGGAATACCGGACGAAGCGCACCGTCGAGCTTCTCTGGCAGGGAAACTGGGCCTATGCCCTGAAGCACGGCGTCGACGCCATGTTTGGCTGCGGTTCCTTTCCCGGCGTCGTGCCCGAGGAACATGCGCTGGCGCTGTCCTTCCTGCATCACAACATGCTCGTGCGCGACGAATGGCATGTGACCGCACGGCCGGAACTGTTCCGTAACATGGACCTGATGCCGACCGAGGCGATCAGCATGCGCAAGGCGCTTGCCGCCCTGCCGCCCTTGATCAAGGGGTATATGCGGCTCGGGGCAATGGTGGGCGAAGGCGCGGTTGTCGACCATGCCTTCCGGACCACCGACGTCCTGATCGTTCTGCCGATCAACAATATTTCCGGCCGCTACATCAATTATTACGGGGCCGACGCAGGGCGTTTCGCCAGCTGAAGAACCCCTTGCTGTACAACGAGAAAGCCCGCCCCCGACGTCTCGGGAGCGGGCTTCGTCTATTGTGCCTTCGGCAGTGATTGTCAGCTGCCTGCATTGTGGGCGGCAAGGGCCGCCATGTTGACGATGTCGGAATCCTTGGCCGCCATGGAGACGATCTGAACGGACTTGTCGAGGCCGACGAGCAGCGGGCCGATCACCGTCGATCCCCCAAGCTCCTGCAGCATCTTCGTCGAGATCGATGCAGAGTGAAATGCCGGCATGACCAGCACGTTGGCGGTGCCCGAAAGGCGGCAGAACGGATATTGCTCCATCACCTTGGCGTTCAGCGCCACATCGGCCCCCATTTCGCCGTCATATTCGAAATCGACGCGACGCTTATCGAGGATCTTGACGGCTTCGCGTACCCGTTCCGAGCGCTCGCCGGAGGGGTGGCCGAAGGTCGAATAGGCCAGCATCGCCACGCGCGGAAAATAGCCGAGACGTCGCGCCAGGCCAGCCGCTTCCTCGGCAATGTCGGCCAGTTCCTCGGAGGACGGCATGTCATGGACGGCAGTATCGGCAACGAGCACGGTGCGGCCGCGGCAAAGCGCAAGGGAGGCCCCGATGACGCGATGTCCCGGCTTCGGGTCGATACAGCGCAGAACATCATCGAGAGCGGTCGAATAGTTGCGCGTGATGCCGGTCACCATGCCGTCCGCGTCGCCGAGCGCCACCATGCAGGCGGCAAAATGATTGCGGTCGTTGTTGATCAGCCGTTGTGCGTCGCGGAACAGAAAGCCCTTCCGCTGCAGGCGGGCGTAAAGATAATCCGTATAGGCGCCAGTGCGTCTGGAAATGCGCGCATTGATGATCTGGATGCCGGGGCGGTCGAGATCGATGCCTTCGCGCTCCGCCGTTTCCCGCATCCGGTCCTCGCGTCCGAGAAGCATCGCGGTGCCGAGATCCTGGTTGGCGTAGACAAGCGCCGCGCGCATCATCTGCACCTCCTCGCCCTCGGCAAAGACGATCCGCTTCGGCTGGCGGCGGACGCGTTCATAGATGCGTTGCAAGGTCGAGGCGATCGGGTCGCGGCGCGCCGACAACTGGCGACCATAGGCGGCGAGATCCGGTATCTGCTTGCGGGCGACGCCGCTCTCCATGGCGGCCTTGGCCACGGCCACCGGAATGGACGAGATCAGGCGCGGATCGAAGGGTACGGGAATGATATATTGCGGACCGAAGCGCGGCCGGTTGCCCTGGTAGGCGGCGGCCACGTCATCTGGGACATCCTCCTTGGCAAGGCTCGCCAGCGCCTGTGCGGCAGCGATCTTCATCGCCTCGTTGATTGTGGAGGCGTGAACGTCGAGCGCACCGCGAAACATGTAGGGGAAGCAGAGAACATTGTTGACCTGGTTCGGATAATCCGACCGTCCCGTCGCCATGATCGCGTCGTCACGAATGGCAGACACTTCCTCGGGCGTGATTTCCGGATCGGGATTGGCCATGGCGAAGATGATCGGCTTGGCCGCCATGGACCGGATCATCGCATCCGAGAAAGCTCCTTTCTGCGACAGGCCAAGCACCACGTCGGCGCCGTCCATGGCATCCTCCAGCGTGCGCCGGTCGGTCTTGGCCGCATGCGCCGATTTCCACTGGTTCATACCCTCCGTGCGGCCTTGGTAGATCACGCCCTTGGTGTCGCACATGATGATGTTTTCGGGTGCAAATCCCATAGACTTGATCAGTTCGACGCAGGCGATGGCCGCCGCGCCGGCGCCGTTGCACACCAGCTTCGTGGTTTTGAGGTCGCGGCCCGTCAGTTGCAGCGCATTGATGAGACCCGCGGTGGCGATGATCGCCGTGCCGTGCTGATCGTCGTGAAAGACCGGGATGTCCATGATCTCGCGCAGCTTCTGCTCGATGATGAAACACTCCGGCGCCTTGATATCCTCCAGATTGATGCCGCCGAAGGAGGGGCCGAGGAAGCGGACGCAATTGATGAATTCGTCCGCGTCTTCCGTATCGACCTCGAGGTCGATCGAATCGACATCGGCAAAGCGTTTGAAGAGAACAGACTTGCCCTCCATGACCGGCTTCGAGGCCAGCGCACCGAGATTGCCGAGGCCCAGAATAGCGGTGCCGTTGGAGATGACGGCAACCATGTTGCCGCGCGTGGTGTAGTCATAGGCCTTGGACGGGTCAGCGGCGATCGCCTTTACGGGGACGGCGACACCGGGCGAGTAGGCAAGCGAAAGATCCCGCTGCGTCGCCATGGGCTTGGTGGGGGTGATTTCCAGCTTGCCGGGCCGGCCCTGCGCGTGAAAATCGAGCGCCTCCTGATCCGTGACGCTGGTTGCGTTACGGCTGCTCTTGTCATTTTCCGACATAGGTCCTCCAACCTTTTGTGGGCGACGGCCTTCCCGCGCCGCTTTGTTGTTGTCTTCTATAAACACGCATGAATAGTGTGGCACCACTTTTTTGGAACCAGCATGACTTTTGTGACCGAGCCTATTTCCCGCAGCGCCGAAGTTCTGACCGCCGTTCAACTGGCGACCGAGGAGAGCCGCGCCACGGCCACGCCGATGATGGAACAGTTCATCGAGATCAAGGCGAACAACCCGGATTCGCTGCTGTTCTACCGCATGGGCGATTTCTACGAGCTGTTCTTCCAGGACGCGGTCGAGGCGTCTCGGGCGCTTGGCATCACCTTGACGAAGCGTGGCCAGCATCTCGGTCAGGATATCCCGATGTGCGGCGTGCCGGTCCATGCGGCCGACGACTATCTGCAGAAACTGATCGGTCTCGGCTTTCGCGTTGCCGTCTGCGAGCAGGTGGAAGATCCGGCGGAGGCCAGGAAGCGCGGTTCGAAATCCGTCGTCAAACGCGATGTCGTGCGGCTTGTCACGCCGGGTACGATCACCGAGGACAAGCTGCTTTCGCCATCGGAATCCAATTATCTGATGGCGCTTGCCCGTATCCGCGGCAGCGCCGAACCTGCCATCGCGCTCGCCTGGATCGATATCTCGACGGGCGTTTTCCGGCTTGCCGAAACAACGGAAACCCGGCTGCTGGCAGATATCCTGAGAATCGAGCCGCGCGAGCTCATTCTGGCCGATACGGTCTTTCACGATCCGGACATGCGACCCGTCATCGATGTCCTTGGCCGGGTTGCCGTGCCGCAGCCCGCCGTCCTGTTCGACAGCGCGACGGCTGAAAGCCGGGTGACACGCTATTATGGGGTCAAGACGCTCGACGGTTTCGGAAGCTTTTCGCGTGCCGAACTCGCCGCTGCCTCGGCCGCCATCTCCTATGTCGAGAAAACCCAGTTTGCCGAACGCCCGCCGCTCGGCACACCCGAGCGCGAAAGTGCGGCCTCAACCCTGTTCATCGATCCTGCCACGCGGACAAACCTCGAGCTGGTGAAGACCCAGTCGGGCGACCGCAACGGGACCCTGCTCAAGGCGCTGGACCGCACGGTGACCGGCGGCGGCGCGCGTCTTCTGGCCGAACGCCTGATGTCGCCTCTGACCGACCCGGAGCGCATCAACAGGCGGCTGGATTCGATCACTGCGCTCTGCGACCAGCCCGCCTTCTGCAGCGATCTGAGAGCGGCGCTGAAACATCTGCCCGACATGCCGCGGGCGCTGTCGCGCCTCTCGCTCGGCCGCGGCGGGCCGCGTGATCTCGGGGCGATTCTCTCCGGCTGCCAGGCGGCGGGCGAGGTCGCAGGCCTGCTTGATAAGGGCAAGCTGTCCGAAGAGCTTGGCGATGCGCTCGCGGCCATCAGCGCCTTGCCGGCAGAACTGGTGCACACGCTTTCCTCCCTGCTTGGCGAGGACCTGCCGCTGTTGAAACGGGACGGCGGTTTCCTGCGCGACGGAGCGAGCCCGGAACTGGACGAAATGCGGGCACTGCGCGATCAATCCCGCCGCGTCATCGCCGGTCTGCAACTGAACTATGCCGAGGAAACCGGCATCAAGTCGCTGAAGATCAAATATAACAACGTTCTCGGCTATTTCATCGAGGTGACGCAGGGCAATGCCGGGCCGATGATCGACAGTCCGGAGGCCAAGGCGCGCTACATTCATCGCCAGACCATGGCCAACGCCATGCGGTTCACGACCACCGAACTGTCGGATCTCGAAACCAAGATCGCCAATGCCGCCGACCGGGCGCTGTCGATCGAGCTCGAAGCCTTCGACAGGCTGTCGGCCGCTGTGGTGGCGCAGGCCGAGGCGATCAAGGCGGCGGCGCTGGCGCTGGCACTGGTCGACGTTTCAGCGGCACTCGCGACGCTTGCCGAGGAACAGGCCTATTGCCGCCCGCTTGTCGATCTCTCGAAAATGTTTGCGATCGATGGCGGCCGCCATCCCGTGGTCGAGCAGGCTCTGCGCCGGCAATCCGGCGTGGCCTTCGTCGCCAATGGCTGCGATCTGTCGCCGCAGGACGGCGAGGGCGACGGCGCAATCTGGCTGCTGACCGGCCCGAACATGGGCGGCAAATCGACCTTCCTGCGCCAGAATGCATTGATCGCGATCATGGCGCAGATGGGCTCCTTTGTACCGGCCAATGCCGCCCATATCGGCGTGGTCGACCGGCTGTTCTCGCGCGTCGGCGCCTCGGACGATCTGGCCCGCGGGCGCTCCACCTTCATGGTGGAAATGGTCGAGACCGCCGCCATCCTCAATCAGGCGACCGACCGGTCACTCGTCATTCTCGACGAGATTGGCCGGGGAACGGCGACATTCGACGGCCTGTCGATCGCCTGGGCGGCCGTCGAGCATCTGCATGAGGCAAACCGCTGCCGGGGCCTGTTCGCCACGCACTTCCATGAACTGACAGTGCTGTCGGAGAAGCTTGTCCGTCTGTCCAATGCGACGATGCGGGTGAAGGAGTGGGATGGCGACGTCATCTTCCTTCACGAGGTCGGGCCCGGTGCCGCCGACCGTTCCTACGGCATCCAGGTCGCCCGTTTGGCGGGCCTCCCGGCATCCGTCGTCGCCCGCGCCAGGGATGTGCTGGCCAAGCTGGAGGACGCCGATCGCAAGAACCCGGCCAGCCAGTTGATTGACGACTTGCCTCTCTTCCAGATCGCCATCCGTCGCGAAGAGAAAGCCAGGGCCGGCCCGTCGAAAGTGGAAGAGGCTTTGAAAAACCTCAATCCGGATGATATGACGCCGCGCGAAGCAATGGACGCGCTCTATGCGCTGAAGAAACAACTTGGCAATCGTTGACGGCTACAGTCCTGTCTACTCTTTGACAAAAGGTCTATAGCGCATGCACACGCAGCGGCTCGCAGAGCCTGCCGGACAGGAAGACGGTCGGCATTTGATGACCCCACATGAAACCGCGTTCCCGGATATTCTGAACGTCAAGACGTTGCAGGCAAAGTGCAGTTTCATCGCTTCGGCCCATGCCGAACATCGTGACATGATGCGCCAGGCCTTGCTGGCGGCCTTTCGTCAGGCCAATCTGGAGGGCCGCGAAAAAGCGCGGTGCCTGCTGGATCAGGACGGCAGCGGGCTCAAATGCGCCGAGCGGATTTCATGGCTGCAGGATCAGTTGATCACCGTCCTGCACGAATTCGTGCTGAATGAAGTGTTCGATGCGGCCAAGGCGGATGCCTGGACCCGCATCGCCGTAACCGCCGTTGGCGGCTATGGCCGTGGAACGCTGGCGCCCGGCTCGGATATCGATCTTTTGTTTCTCCTGCCGCTGAAAAAGGCGGTCTGGGCCGAGCCGGCGATCGAGTTCATGCTCTATATCCTCTGGGATCTCGGCTTCAAGGTCGGTCACGCGACGCGCACCGTCGATGAATGCATTCGCCTGTCGCGCGGCGATATGACGATCAGGACCGCGATCCTCGAAACGCGCTATATCTGCGGCTCGAAGGAACTGGCGGAGGAACTGGAAACCCGCTTCGATACGGAAATCGTCAAGAATACGGGGCCGGATTTCATTGCCGCCAAGCTCGCCGAACGCGACGAACGCCATCGCAAAGCGGGGGATACGCGTTATCTGGTCGAGCCCAATGTGAAGGAAGGCAAGGGCGGCCTGCGCGACATTCACACGCTGTTCTGGATCGCCAAATATTTTTACCGCGTCAAAGACCAGGCCGATCTCGTCAAGCTTGGGGTGCTGTCGCGCCAGGAATACAAGCTCTTTGAGAAATCCGACGATTTTCTCTGGGCCGTGCGCTGCCACATGCATTTCCTCACCGGCAAGGCGGAGGAGCGCCTGTCCTTCGACATCCAGCGGGAGATCGCAGAGGCGCTCGGCTATCAGGACCATCCGGGGATGACCGCCGTCGAGCGCTTCATGAAGCATTATTTCCTGGTGGCGAAGAATGTCGGCGATCTCACGCGCATCTTTTGCGCGGCCCTCGAAGACCAGCAGGCCAAGCAGCTTCCGGGTTTCACCGCGGCGCTCAGCCGGTTCACCCATCGCATCCGCAAGATCGCAGGGACCCTGGAGTTCGTCGATGACGGCGGCCGCATCGCCCTTGCGAGTTCGGATGTCTTCAAGCGCGATCCGGTCAACCTCATCCGCATCTTCCATGTTGCCGATATCAACGGTCTGGAATTCCATCCCGCCGCCCTGAAGCAGGTGACGCGCTCGCTGCGGCTCATCACGCAGCCTGTTCGCGACGACGAGGAGGCAAACCGCCTCTTCGTCTCCATGCTCACCTCGCGGCGCGATCCGGAACTGATCCTGCGGCGGATGAACGAGGCTGGCGTGCTCGGACGGTTCATCCCAGAATTCGGCAAGATCGTTTCGCTGATGCAGTTCAATATGTATCACCATTATACGGTGGACGAGCATCTGCTGCGCGCCGTGGATGTGGTGTCGCGTATCGACCAGGGCCGTGACGTGGAACTGCATCCGCTCGCGGCGAAGCTGATGCCGGGGATCGAAGATCGCACGGCTTTGTTCGTCGCCGTCTTTCTCCACGATGTGGCCAAGGGCCGTCCAGAGGATCACTCCGCAGCCGGAGCCAGGGTTGCCCGCAAGCTCTGCCCGCGCTTCGGCCTTAACGCCAAGCAGACGGAAACGGTTGCCTGGCTGATCCAGGAGCACCTGACCATGTCGATGGTCGCCCAGACGCGCGATCTGAACGATCGAAAGACGATCATCGATTTTGCCGAAAAGGTGCAGTCGCTCGATCGATTGAAGATGCTGCTGGTGCTGACGATCGCCGATATCCGCGCCGTCGGGCCGGGCGTCTGGAACGGCTGGAAGGGCCAGCTTCTGCGCACGCTTTATTACGAGACGGAACTGCTTCTCTCCGGAGGGTTTTCGGATGTGCCGCGCAAGGCGCGTGCCGAACATGCCGCAGACATGCTCTACAACGCCCTGTCGGACTGGAGCCAGAAAGACCGCAAGGCCTATACCAAATTGCATTATCAGCCTTATCTCCTGTCGGTACCTCTGGAAGACCAACTGCGTCATGCAAAATTTATTCGCGAGGCCGATAAGGCCGGTCGTGCGCTGGCAACCATGGTCCGCACGCACCAGTTCCATGCGATCACCGAAATCACCATTCTGTCGCCGGACCATCCACGCCTGCTGGCCGTTATCGCCGGGGCCTGTGCCGCAGCGGGCGCCAATATCGTGGACGCGCAGATTTTCACGACCTCCGATGGCCGGGCGCTCGATACGATTCTCGTGACCCGCGAGTTTTCGGTCGATAGCGACGAGACGCGCCGGGCGGGAAACATCGGAAAAATGATCGAGGATGTTCTATCCGGCACCAAGCGGCTGCCGGAGGTGATCGCCAGTCGCACGAAACACCGCAAGCGCAACAAGGCCTTTACAGTGCCGCCTGCAGTCATCATTTCGAACAGTCTCTCCAACAAGTTCACGGTCATCGAAGTGGAATGCCTCGATCGCACCGGCCTGCTTTCGGAGATTACCGCCGTCCTCTCGGATCTCTCGCTCGACATCGCCTCTGCGCATATCACCACCTTCGGCGAAAAGGTCATCGATACGTTTTATGTGACGGATCTTGTCGGCCAGAAAATTACCAACGAGGGTCGGCACGGCAACATCGTGGCGCGCCTGAAAGCGGTCATGTCCGACGAGGCCGATGAGGTGCGCGATCGCATGCCATCGGGCATGATCGCGCCGCAGCACACCCGGACGGCAGGCGGCGCTAAAAAGACGAAAGCCGACACATGAGCCTTGTGCGGAAATTCATGACCGTCGGCGGCGCGACGCTGGGAAGCCGCATCTTCGGTTTCGCCCGTGAGACACTGATGGCGGCGGCACTCGGAACGGGGCCGATGGCCGACATCTTTTACGCCGCGTTCCGGTTTCCCAACCTCTTTCGCCGGCTGTTTGCCGAAGGTGCCTTCAACGCCGCCTTCGTGCCGTTGTTTTCCAAGGAGATCGAGGCGAATGGCAAGGAAGGCGCCAAGCGCTTTTCCGAGGAAGTTTTCGGCGTCCTCTTTACCCTGCTCCTGCTGATCACCATCGTCATGGAACTGTCCATGCCGCTTCTGGTGCGCTTCGTCATCGCGCCGGGCTTTGCCGACGATGCGGCGAAGTCGGAACTGACCGTGCGCATGGCCATGGTGATGTTCCCCTATCTCATGTGCATGTCTCTGACGGCGATGATGAGCGGCATGCTCAATTCACTGCATCATTTCTTTGCCGCCGCCGTCGCACCCATCTTCCTCAACCTGGTCATGATCGGTGCGCTCATCTATGGGCTCTACACCGGTGCCGATCCGCTCACGACGGCATGGCATCTGTCCTGGGGCGTGCTCGTCGCCGGCGTTCTGCAACTGGCCGTCGTCTATATGGGTGTTCTGCACGCCGGCATGAGCATCGGCCTGCGTTTTCCCCGCATCACGCCCAATGTCAAGCGGCTGCTTATTCTCGCCGTGCCGGCCGCCATCACCGGCGGCATCACGCAGATCAACCAGCTGATCGGCCAGGCGATCGCCTCGGCGCAGGACGGCGCGATCTCCGCCCTGCAATATGCCGACCGCATCTATCAGCTGCCGCTCGGCGTCGTCGGCATTGCCGTCGGTGTGGTGCTTCTGCCGGAATTGTCGCGCGCCCTGAAGGGCGGTCACCTCGCTGAAGCGGGCAATTTGCAGAACCGCTCGATCGAATTTGTCCTGTTCCTCACTATTCCCGCCGCCTTTGCGCTATGGATTCTCTCGGACGAGATCATCCGCGTGCTTTACGAACGCGGCGCGTTTCAAGCGCAGAACACCGCCGTCGTCGGCTCCATCCTTGCCATCTACGGTCTCGGCTTGCCGGCTTTCGTGCTGATCAAGGCTTTGCAGCCCGGTTTTTACGCCAGAGAGGACACACGCACGCCCATGCGGTTCTCCGGCATTGCCGTTGCCGTCAATTGTGCTCTGGCGGTAACGCTGTTTCCCCGTCTCGGGGTGCCGGGCATTGCCATTGCCGAAGCTGCGGCCGGCTGGCTGAGCACCGTGCTTTTGTTCGTCACGCTTTTGAAGCGCGGCCATCTGGTCTGGGAATGGGCGCTGGCGCGGCGCACCGCGCTGCTCGTCGTCGCCGCAGCCATCATGGGCGGCGCGCTCTACTCCCTGCGGTCGGTGTTTTCCGCCTCGCTTGCCACCGGCGTGCCGCTGCTGACAAAGATCGGAACGCTCGGCCTGTTGATCGGCATCTCCATGCTCATCTACTTCGCCGCAGCCTTTCTCATCGGCGGGGCCGATCTCGGCATGATCCGGCGCAATCTCAGGCGCAAGGCCGCAAAAACCCCGCCGCCGGAACCTGAATAGCGGCCGGAAGGCTTCGATCAGAACCGCTCGATGGCTTTGGCTCAGCAATGCGTCCAGTGCCGCTTCGGACCGATGTCGACATGGATGATGCCGTTGCAGTATCGGCCGATGCCGCCGATGCCGGGCGCGGTTCTTGCTGCGGCAAGAACCTTTCGCTCCGAAACGCCGGAAACCCTGATATCGGCTGCACGGCAATGGCGGTGCTGCGATTTCGACCGGTTGGCATGGGGTCTGTGGCCGGAGGTCACGACCGGGCGATGACCGGTCTGGCGGGCAATATGGGCAAGAATGCCGTGAAGCTGTGTGGAAAAGCAGCCGGTTTTCACGGATCCGGTCTGGACGCTATAGGCGGCCGTCATTTGATGCTCTTTGAGCTTCACCTTTCTTGCTGTTCCGTCAGCCGCCCCAGCGGCAGCGGCAGACGACAGTGCCAGAGCGGCGGCCAAAAGAAATGGAAATATTTTACGCATTACAAGTCCCTTTGGCCGGTGCCGGACGATGTCTCGAACGGGGCAGGCTACTTCGGCCGGGGGTGCCGGGGCGTCTTCTGGAAGGCGCGATGTGAGCGGATGAGACCGGCCATAAGTGCCATCGTCTCGCGATGCCAGGGTAATTCAACTTAAAATGTAGCAATTTTATGGAATTTTATGCTCTTTATCGGCCCTGATTGCGCCCCGATTGCGCCGAATTTCTTAAGAAGGGACGGTGCGGCTGGGTATAAAAATCCAAAGCGGCTTCACTCATCGGCAGCCCCGATGCCCAGGGAGCGACGGTAAGGTCGCTCCTTCCACGTCCTCTCGCAACAGTGGCGATGCGGTGCCTCTTGATCCTCGGGCCGCCTGTGTGCATAAGCGCCGCCAACAGCAACAGAGGCCGGGCCCTCCACAAGCCCGAATGAGGACACCATGTCAGATTTCAAGCCGCTCGTTTTTTCCGGCGTCCAGCCGACAGGCAATCTCCATCTTGGCAATTACCTGGGCGCGATCCGCAAGTTCGTGGCGCTGCAGGACAACAATGATTGCATCTATTGCGTCGTCGATCTGCACGCGATCACCGCGCAACTGGTGCATGAGGATATGCCTGGCCAGATCCGCTCGATCGCCGCCGCCTTCATTGCAGCCGGCATCGATCCGAAGAAGCACATCGTCTTCAACCAGTCGGCGGTGCCGCAGCATGCCGAGCTTGCCTGGATCTTCAACTGCGTCGCCCGCATCGGCTGGATGGAGCGCATGACCCAGTTCAAGGACAAGTCCGGTGGCAAGAACGCAGAACAGATGTCGCTCGGACTGCTTGCCTACCCCAGCCTGATGGCCGCCGACATCCTCGTCTACCGTGCAACCCATGTGCCCGTTGGGGACGACCAGAAGCAGCATCTGGAGCTGGCCCGCGATATCGCCATGAAGTTCAACATCGACTTCATGGAGCACATCCGCAAGACTGGACACGGCATCGACATCAAGGTCGGCGATGAGCCCGTTCATGCCTATTTTCCCATGGTCGAACCGTTGATTGGCGGCCCGGCGCCGCGTGTCATGAGCCTGCGCGACGGCACGAAGAAAATGTCGAAATCCGACGCATCGGACCTCTCGCGGATCAACCTGATGGACGACGCCGACACGATCTCGAAGAAGATCCGCAAGGCCAAGACCGATCCGGATGCCTTACCGGGCGAGGTCGAGGGATTGAAAGGCCGCGCCGAGGCCGACAATCTCGTCGGCATATACGCAGCCCTGGCCGATACGTCCAAGGCTGATGTGCTGCAGCAGTTCGGCGGGCAGCAATTTTCCGTGTTTAAGCCGGCCCTTGTCGATCTGGCGGTGACTGTGCTTGCACCGATCTCGACCGAAATGCGCCGATTGATGGATGATACCACGCATATCGACTCTATCCTGCGCGACGGTGGCGAGCGGGCCCGGGCGCGGGCGGAAGTCACCATGAAACAGGTCCGGGACATCGTCGGCTTTCTGCAATAATCGGCCGTAAAAGAACTCTTGCGGCCTTCAATATCGAGTGTAAGAGTCCCGCCCATGGTTTCAACACGACTTTCACGATTGGAAGGTCACCGCCGCAAGTTCATGGCAGTGATCGATGACACCCCGGAATGCGGCCGGGCGGTTCATTATGCCGGCATGCGTGCCAGAAATTCCAGCGGTGGCCTCGTCCTGCTGTATGTGATCCCTGACGGCGATTTCCAGCAATGGCTGGGGGTCGAAGGCATCATGCGGGCTGAAGCACGGGCGGAGGCCGAGGCGACCCTTGCGAGGATAGCCCAGACGGTTCGCGAAACGATCGGCATCGAGCCGGAAATGGTCATCCGCGAAGGAAGTGCCGCCGAGCAGATCTACGGTCTGATCGAGGAAGACCGCGACATTGCGATCCTGGTTCTGGCCGCAGGCTCCACGAAGGATGGCCCCGGCCCGCTTGTTTCGTCGATTGCCGGAAAGACGGCGGCGTTTCCGATTCCCGTCACGGTCATTCCGGACATTCTGACGGATGCGGAGATCGATGCGTTGAGCTGAAGTCGTCGTCGCGTTTTCATTGAGGGCGGCAGCCAAACGGCGTGCCGGCTCTCTTGAAGCCGGCGTCCAAACGGCTTATATTCTTTTGAATAATTCTAAAATGGCTGGTCGAAGCGATCCCGGCCGACCCGGAGAAAACCATGTTCATCCAGACCGAAGCGACCCCGAACCCCGCAACCTTGAAATTCCTGCCCGGCAAAGTGGTCATGGAGAACGGCACGGCGGAGTTCCGCGATGCTGAAGAGGCGGCTGCCGGTTCGGCGCTGGCATCGCGCCTGTTTCAGATTCCCGGCGTGACCGGCGTCTACTTCGGTTACGATTTCATCACGGTGACCAAGGAAGCCCAGGAGTGGCAGCACCTGAAGCCCGCCGTCCTCGGCTCGATCATGGAACATTTCATGTCCGGCCAGCCGGTCATGGCCGTGCAGACGCGGGCTGAAGAAAGCGATCAGGACGGCGAGTTCTTCGCCGAAGGTGACGAAACCATCGTCGCCACGATCAAGGAACTGCTCGAAACCCGCGTTCGTCCAGCCGTTGCCCAGGATGGCGGCGACATCACCTTCAAGGGTTTTCGCGACGGCACAGTCTTTCTCAACATGAAAGGCGCCTGCTCCGGCTGCCCGTCTTCGACGGCGACGCTGAAGCATGGCGTGCAGAACCTGCTGCATCATTTCATTCCGGAAGTACAAGCCGTCGAAGCCGTCTGAGCGAGCATTCATCCGTGTTGCATCCAGGCCTTGAAGGTCGATACCCATGAACGTGCTTGCCATCGACACGGCCGGCACGGCCTGCTTTGCTGCGATCTATGACAGCGAAACCGATCGGCTGAGCGGTTCTGCGGGCGCCGATATAGGGCGTGGGCATGCCGAACAATTGATGGGCTTTATCGACGGGGCACTTGCTGCGAGCGGACGGCAACTGGGCGACATCGATCGTATTGCAGTCACCATCGGCCCGGGTTCTTTCACCGGCATCCGCGTCGGCGTCGCCGCCGCACGGGGTTTTGCGCTGGCGCTGCGCGTGCCCGTGGTCGGCGTTTCAACGCTGGCGGCACTGGCCGGATCGGCGGGCAAAATGTATCCTCGGTTGCCGGTTCTTGTTGCCATGGATGCCAAACGCGACGAACTTTATTGCCAGATATTCGAGCCCGATGGCACGCCGCGCACCGGACCGCAGGTGCTGGAAATCATCGAGGCAAAAAAACTCCTGCAGAATTTCGAAGGCGTTATCTGCGGTTCTGCGACACGGCATCTGACGCAGACTCCCCTGCCTGGGGTCGCGCAGATCGATGCCGTCGATACTGCTGTGGTGGCGCGTCTCGGCGCGATGGCCGATCCGCAGGGCAACAGGCCAAGCCCGCTCTATCTGCGCGGGCCCGACGTCAAGTCGCAATCAGGCTTCGCCGTGGCAAGGGTTTAGGGCCATGGGAATGGCGCTGACGGATTATTTCACACGCAAGCCGGAATTCGAGATCGTTCCGTTGGAGCCGGCCGATCTTACAAAGGCGGCTGCCATCCACGCGGCCTGTTTTTCCTCACCGTGGAGCGATGGCGAACTGCATGCGCTGCTGGTTCAGGATGCGGTCTTCGGCTTCGTCGCTCGACAAAGCAACGCCTCTGGCCGTCCGGCTGCCGGTGGATTCGTGCTTGCCCGGGTCGCCGCAGGCGAGGCCGAAATTCTGACGATTGCGGTCGAGCCGCGGTTTCTGCGGCTCGGTCTCGGCTGGCGACTGATGCGTGCTGCCATGCGCAAGGCGCGGGACCAGGCCGCCGAGGCAATGTTCCTGGAAGTTGATGAAACCAATGCCGCGGCAATCGGGCTTTACCGGAAACTCGGTTTTACCAAAGTCGGCGAGAGGCGCGCCTATTATCGGGACGCCGCGGGCGCCAGGACTGCGGCCCTTGTCATGCGTCTCGATCTTGACTAGCGCTGGCTGATCTGAAGAGGAACGCATTTGCAACGCCAGAACCGAGACATCCGGAAACACGGCATCAGGCAACCCGCGATAATGTCCGACGGGATAGGCTGCGATGGCGGCGCCGGCTTGCGCGACCGGAGCGTCGGCGCGTGATCAGCTGGCTGCGCGTGGTGCTTTGCATGCTGGTTCTGGTTCTGTGCACCCTCGTTCTCGTCCCGTTGCAGCTGTTTTTTCTGTGGTGTGACACACCACAGCGCCGGAAAGTGCCGCGTCTCTGGCATCGGCTGGCCTGCCGCATGATCGGCATCCGCGTTCACGTCCACGGCATGCTCGACCGGCAGCGGCCGCTGTTGCTGATTTCGAACCATGCGAGCTGGAAGGACATCCTCGTGCTCGGTTCGATCGCGGATGTCGCTTTCGTGGCCAAATCGGACGTCAAGTCCTGGCCGGTTTTCGGTCTGCTTGCCCGCCTGCAGAAAACCATCTTCATCGCGCGGGACCAGAAGCGCTCGACCGGCAATCAGGTCAACGAGATCGGCAGCCGTCTGGCGGGCGGGGAGGTGGTCGTTCTGTTTCCGGAAGGAACGACCTCGGATGGCAACCGGCTTTTGGAGATCAAGACCTCGCTGTTCGGCGCCGCCGCCGCGGCCGTGCCGCTGTCGCCGACCGGTGTGGTGCATGTCCAGCCCGTCGCCATTGCCTATACCGGCATTCACGGCATGCCGATGGGACGCTATCACAGGCCGGTCGCGGCCTGGCCCGGAGACATCCCCCTCGCTCCCCATCTGCTGGGCATTCTCCACGAGGGCGCTGTCGATGTCGATGTCATCTTTGGCGAGCAGATCACCTATACCGATCAGAGCAACCGCAAGCTCGTCAGCCGCGAAATCGAGAAAAGCCTGCGATCCATGCTGTCGCTGAAGCTGCGCGGGCGCTGATCCCGATGAGGGCTTCAATTTTGCCCGTCTTTGCTCTATGGAACCGCCATGACCCAGGAAACAGCAGTTTTGTCCGCAGCGCCCGAAACAGCGCTCGAAGGCACTCCGGTCCGCAAGGTTTTCGTGAAGACCTACGGCTGCCAGATGAATGTCTACGATTCCGACCGGATGACGGATGCGCTGGCCAAGGACGGCTATGTCTCGACCGATGTCATGGACGATGCCGATCTGGTGCTGCTCAACACGTGCCACATTCGGGAAAAGGCGGCCGAGAAGGTCTATTCGGCCTTGGGCCGTCTGCGCGATCTAAAGAAGAAGAAGGCAAGCGAGGGGCGGCAGATGATGATCGGCGTTGCCGGTTGCGTCGCCCAGGCCGAAGGCGACGAGATTCTGCGCCGCTCTCCGGCCGTCGATCTCGTCATCGGCCCCCAGACCTATCATCGGTTGCCCGAAGCGCTGAAGCGCGTGAAGCGCGGTGAGCGCGTGCTGGAAACGGACTACGCCATCGAGGACAAGTTCGAGCATCTGCCGGCACCCGACAAGGCGAAGACCAGGGCAAGGGGCGTTACCGCCTTTCTGACCGTGCAGGAAGGCTGCGACAAGTTCTGCAGCTTCTGCGTCGTGCCCTATACGCGCGGTTCGGAAGTGTCCCGACCTGTCGTCCAGATCGTCCAGGAGGCACAGAAGCTCGTTGACGCCGGCGTGCGCGAAATCACGCTGCTCGGCCAGAACGTCAATGCCTGGCACGGCGACGGTCCGAACGGTGAAAGCTGGGGGCTTGGCGAGCTTCTGCATCGTCTTGCGGCCATCGAGGGGCTCGCCCGCCTGCGCTACACCACAAGTCACCCGCGCGACATGGACGACGGACTGATCGCCGCGCACCGCGACCTGCCGCAACTCATGCCCTATCTTCATCTGCCCATCCAGTCGGGGTCCAATCGCATTCTGAAAGCCATGAACCGGCGCCACACGACAGACGAATACATTGCGCTGATCAACCGTATCAAGGCGGCGCGCCCCGATCTCGCATTGTCGGGCGATTTCATCGTCGGCTTTCCCGGCGAAACCGACGCGGACTTCGAAGATACCCTGCGCCTTGTCGAAGCCGTTGGTTATGCACAGGCATTTTCCTTTAAATATTCGACCCGCCCAGGCACGCCCGGCGCGGATCTCAAGGAGCAGGTGCCGGAGGCGGTAAAAGCCAAGCGGTTGGAAAGATTGCAGGCTTTGCTTCTAAAACAGCAGAACGACTTTGCCCGCCAGTGCATCGGCAAGACGATCGACCTGCTTTTGGAGAAGCCGGGCCGCATGCCCGGCCAGTTAATCGGCCGATCGCCATGGCTGCAGTCGGTGAATGTTGATGCAAAGTCATCGCAAATCGGTGACATTATAAAGGTACGAATCACTGCTGCGGGCCCTAACAGTCTGTTTGCCGAGGTGGTAAGCTAGGGAAACGCCAGCTAAGGAGCCTTACCGCTTGAACGGACACGAATTGGTTTCATCTTCGCCGCGCCAGTCGAAAACATCCGCGACAGACGTCAATCACTTCGTGCTCACTTTCGAGAACAATCGCTTCGCCAGCGAACTGTTCGGTCAGTTCGATCAGAATCTCAAGCTCATCGAGCAGCGGCTCAAGGTCGATGCGCGGCCGCGTGGCAATTCGGTTTCCATATCGGGCGAAGTCGTCGCCACCAACCAGGCCCGGCGTGCGCTCGATTATCTCTACGGACGTCTGCAGAGCGGCAGCAGCGTCGAAGCCTCCGATGTTGAAGGTGCCATCCGCATGGCCGTTGCCGCCGATGACCAGCTGCAACTTCCGACACTGGAGAAAAAGGCCAAGTTGAACCTGGCGCAGATTTCCACCCGCAAGAAGACGATAGCGGCCCGCACGCCGACTCAGGACGCCTATATGCGGGCGCTGGAGCGTTCCGAACTCGTCTTCGGGGTGGGCCCTGCCGGTACCGGCAAGACCTATCTCGCCGTTGCCCATGCCGCCCAGCTTCTTGAGCGTGGGGCTGTCGATCGCATTGTGCTGTCACGCCCCGCTGTCGAAGCCGGCGAGCGGCTCGGCTTCCTTCCCGGCGACATGAAAGAAAAAGTCGACCCCTATCTGCGCCCCCTTTATGACGCCCTCTACGACATGATGCCCGGCGACAAGGTCGAGCGGGCGATTACTGCCGGGGTTATCGAAATCGCGCCGCTTGCCTTCATGCGCGGCCGAACCCTGGGGAATGCCGCCGTCATTCTCGACGAGGCGCAGAACACGACATCGATGCAGATGAAGATGTTCCTGACGCGTCTTGGCGAAAACGGTCGCATGATCGTCACCGGCGATCCGAGCCAGGTCGATCTGCCGCGCGGTGTGAAGTCGGGCCTCGTCGAGGCGCTGCAGATCCTGCGTGGCGTGGAGGGTGTTTCGGTTGTCCGCTTCAAGGACGTGGATGTCGTGCGCCATCCCATGGTTGCGCGGATTGTTCGTGCCTATGAGGCACAGACCGCAGTTCACGACGAAAGCGAGCAGGGTGACCGCTAACGCCCGTAGTCGGACATGAGTGCTCTCGATATCCAGATCAGTGTCGAGGAGGGCCAGTGGCCTTCCGAGACGGAGTTGCAGACCCTGAGCGAGCGGGTTCTCGGCGTGAGCGCCGCGTTTCTGGCGGGTGAGGAGAAACAGCCTCTTCCGGAGACGCCGGCCGAGGTTTCCCTGGTTTTCACGGATGACGCATCGATCCGCGAAATCAATGCCCAATGGCGCAAGCAGGACAAGCCGACAAATGTGCTGTCGTTTCCGGCCTTTCCGGTCACGCCAGGCAGGATGCCGGGTCCAATGCTGGGCGATATTATTCTTGCACAGGAAACCCTGACAAGGGAGGCGCGGGAGCTCGACAAGCCGTTTGACGAGCATCTGACTCATCTGCTGGTGCACGGTTTTTTGCATCTTTTCGGCTATGATCACGTTGACGACGCGGATGCCGAAAGAATGGAGAGGCTCGAGACTGGCATTTTGGCCAGTCTTGGGCTATCTGATCCTTATGGGGATAGTGATCCCGTATGATAGTTTGGAACAATGAGCGATTTTAGAACACAGCCTGCCGTGGCTGTCAGGGATGAGGCGGAAGCCTCCGGTCAGGATGAGCCGGGCAGTAGTAGCTCCGCGCCGAAACCTGAAAACGGCAAATCCGGTCTTTCGTTCTGGAGCCGTGCCGCCCGCTTGTGGCGTACTGGAAGCAGTTCCACGATCCGCGAGGATCTTGCCGACGCGCTGATGACGGATCCGGGCGCGGACGCTGCCTTTTCCCCGGCCGAACGGGCCATGCTCAACAATATTCTCCGCTTTCGTGAAGTCCGGGTCGAGGATGTCATGGTGCCGCGCGCCGATATCGAGGCGGTGGATCTGACCGTCACCATCGGCGAACTCATGGTGATATTCGAAGAATCCGGCCGCTCCCGCATGCCGGTCTATAGTGAAAGCCTGGATGATCCTCGCGGCATGGTGCATATCCGCGATCTCCTGTCTTATGTCGCCAAGCAGGCGCGCAACAAGCGGCGCAGCGGCAACCGCACTGCCGCTGCCGGGGTGATCGTCCCTGAAAAGCCTGCCCGCCAGCCGCGCCTGACCTTCGATCTCGGGCGGGTCGATTTGACGAAGACCGTGGAAGAAGCAGGCATCATTCGCCAGGTTCTGTTTGTCCCGCCCTCCATGCATGCATCGGATCTGATGCAGCGCATGCAGGCTGCCCGCATTCAGATGGCACTGGTGATCGACGAATACGGCGGCACGGACGGTCTCGCCTCGCTGGAAGACATCGTGGAAATGGTCGTCGGCGATATCGAGGACGAGCATGACGATGAGGAGGTCATGTTCGCCAAAACTTCCGACGACGTCTTCGTTGCCGACGCGCGTGTGGAACTGGAAGAGATCGCTCAGGCGATCGGCCCGGATTTCGATGTGCGCGAACAGCTTGAGGATGTCGATACGCTCGGCGGCCTGGTCTTCGCGTCACTGGGCCGGATCCCGGCGCGTGGTGAAGTCGTACAGGCTATTCCGGGCTTCGAGTTTCAGGTCCTGGATGCTGACCCGCGTCGGGTCAAGCGGGTCAGGATTGTCCGCAAGCGTCCCGCGGCCCGACGCCGTGTTCTGAAAGCCGACGATGACCTGCCACCCGAAGCGAAGCCGCGTCCGGCCGAAGACGAGTCCCTGCGCGAAACCGGCTGACGGTTCGCGCGTCGGACCTTGATTTCCAGTGTAGGTTGGCGCGTTTGTCGATTGGATCGAGCGCCTCGATCCGGCGGGACGATGACGCCGGGACGGCCGATTCCGGCGCTTCGGGCAGGACAAGCAGCAGGTTTTTTGGAAGACTGCCCACGCGCTGATTCGCATCGGACGTGCCATGGCGCACGGACCTGTTCCGGATGCTTCGCTTATGCCTTTGGGGGAAATACATGGAGTGGCTTGCGGGCAGGATCATGCTGATGTCGGGAGCCCGCAGGGCTCTCGTCGCTTTTGCCGCGGGACTGCTCGCCGTCCTGGCGCTTCCGCCCTTCGGTCTCTTTGCGGCGCCGTTCCTGTCCTTTCCTGTCCTCGTCTGGCTGATAGACGGTGCCTCCGGCGATCCGCACGACGGAATGGTAAAGCGCAGCTTTCCGGCATTCCTCGTCGGCTGGTGTTTCGGGTTTGGCTATTTTCTGGGCGGGCTCTGGTGGCTCGGCAATGCCTTGCTGGTCGAGGCGGACGAGTTCGCCTGGGCCCTGCCGCTCGCCGTTGTCGGATTGCCGGCCTTTCTGGCGCTTTTCTACGGCTTTGCCACCGCTGCGGCCCGCCTGCTGTGGTCGGACGGCGTGAGCCGCATTGCCGCCCTTGCCCTATCCTTCGGCTTCTTTGAATGGCTGCGCAGCTTTGTTCTCACCGGCTTTCCCTGGAACGCGATCGGCTATGCGGCAATGCCTGTGCCTTTGATGATGCAATCGGCGGCCGTCATCGGTCTGGCGGGCGTTAACATGCTGGCCGTCTTCGTCTTTGCCGCTCCGTCTCTGATCGGTACCCGAAAGGGCATGCGTGCCGGCATGGCTCTGGCGGCGCTCCTGGCAGCCGGCCATTTCGGCTATGGCTTCTACCGGATGAACCAACCGCTCCCCGCGCGCGCAACAGCGCTTTCGGTACGTCTTGTCCAACCCCTGATCGATCAGTCCAAAAAGCTCGACGACAGCGAGCGCAGTTCGATTTTCGAGCAGCATCTCGACTTGACGAATGCGCCGGTCGAGAACGGCGGCAGGCGCCCTGATGTCATTGTCTGGCCGGAAACCTCGGTTCCCTTCATCCTGACCGACAATCCGGATGCGCTGGTGCGGATTTCAGACGTACTCGAGGACGGGCAAATTCTCATTGCCGGGGCCGTAAGGACCGAAAATGCCGGAGCCGGTCAGCCGCCGAGATACTATAATTCGATCTACGTCATTGACGACCGTGGGCAAATTGTCAGCGCTTCCGACAAGAGGCATCTTGTGCCCTTCGGGGAATATCTGCCGTTCGAAAATCTCCTGTCGGCCGCCGGCCTGAATGCGATTGCTGCGGCAATGCCGGGTGGATTTTCTGCTGCAGCCGTGCGTACGCTTCTCACCCTGCCCGCAGGCACGAAATTTTACCCGCTGATCTGCTACGAGGCGATATTCCCCGGCGAGATCGGCGATGAGGTGCTTGAGGCCGATGCCCTGCTGAACGTCACCAACGACGCCTGGTTCGGGAACACTCCCGGCCCCTATCAGCATTTTCAACAAGCTCAGCTCCGATCGGTCGAAACCGGATTGCCGCTGATCCGCGCAGCCAATACCGGTGTGTCCGCCATCGTCAATGGCCGGGGCGAGATCATGACCGGCTTTCCCTTTGGGGTCAGGGGATATGTCGATGCGGCGCTTCCCGGAAGAGCTTCGGTGCCCATGCAACTTCACGAACAGCGCCGGAATGGCCTGCTGGTGGCGGCGTGCCTTTTGGGAATGGCGATATTTTCGCGTTTTAGTTTTATTCTAAGGAAGAATTGACCAAAAACCCCTAAAATTGCATAGTGACAGGAACAAATGACCTCTGTCTAATGTTCAGGGGATTGCCCGCTTGGCAGCACCACGAACATCTCTAATCTCCTCATTGCAGGCGACCGGCTAAAGATCGACTGCAAACTCGCTTTGGGAAACCGTCATGATTGAAAATAAAAAGAAACCAAATCCGATTGATATTCATGTCGGGAGCCGAATTCGGCTGCGCCGTACCATGCTTGGCCTTAGCCAGGAGAAGCTGGGCGAAAGCCTGGGGATCACCTTCCAGCAAATTCAAAAATATGAGAAGGGCACCAATCGCGTTGGTGCAAGTCGCCTGCAGAACATATCGAGCATTCTGAATGTTCCGGTATCTTTCTTTTTCGAGGATGCTCCAGGCGACAATTCCGGCCCATCTGGCATGGCCGAGGCTTCAAGCTCGAATTACGTGGTTGATTTTCTCTCTTCGTCGGAGGGGCTTCAGTTGAACCGGGCCTTTGTGAAAATCAGTGACCCTAAAGTTCGCCGCAAGCTTGTCGATCTCGTCAAGGCATTGGCGGTCGAGGCCGAAGCGGATTAGGGTCCGCAGCAAGGCGATGGAAAAGGCGGCCTTGGCCGCTTTTTTTGTGCCTTCACATACAGAAATGCTCTATCGCGCAATTGCTGCTATCTGCGGAAAATTTATCGCCTATGACAGATATAAAGATATATTTATGTCCTTGTGTGCTTGTTTTCTTCAGGCAAAATCAGTAACACCATCGAAGCCGTTTACTGAGAGGGACTTCCCGCATGCGCGCAAACTACCTGTTTACGAGTGAATCCGTGGCAGAAGGTCATCCGGACAAGGTCTGCGATCGGATTTCGGACGAGATCGTCGATCTGGTCTACCGTGAGGCCGCCAAGACGGGGATCGATCCCTGGACCGTGCGTATCGCCTGCGAAACCCTCGCAACGACCAACCGGGTCGTCATTGCCGGCGAAGTGCGCCTTCCGCCAAGCCTCCTGAAAAAGGACAAGGACGGCAAGGACGTCATTAATCCGTCCAAATTCAAGTCTGCCGCCCGCAAGGCGATCCGCGAGATCGGTTACGAACAGGCCGGCTTCCATTGGAAGACGGCCAAGATCGACGTGCTCCTGCATTCCCAATCGGCAGACATCGCACAAGGTGTCGACAACGCGTCCGACAAGCAGGGCGATGAAGGTGCCGGCGATCAGGGCATCATGTTCGGCTATGCCTGCCGCGAGACGGAAGATCTCATGCCGGCGCCGATCTATTATTCGCACCGTATTCTTCATTTACTTGCCACGGCCCGCAAGGCCGGCGAGGGCGATGCCGGAAAGCTCGGTCCCGATGCCAAGAGCCAGGTCACTGTCCGCTATGTCGATGGAAAGCCGCGGGAAGTGGCGTCCATCGTTCTTTCGACGCAGCATCTCGATGAAAGCTGGGACTCTGCCAAGGTGCGCGCCGTGGTAGAGCCCTATATCCGCGAAGCGCTGCACGACATCGAGATCGCCGAAGACTGCAACTGGTACATCAACCCGACCGGCAAGTTCGTGATCGGCGGACCTGATGGTGATGCGGGCCTCACCGGCCGCAAGATCATCGTCGATACCTATGGCGGTGCTGCCCCGCATGGCGGCGGTGCCTTTTCCGGCAAGGACACCACCAAGGTCGACCGTTCCGCGGCGTATGCCGCGCGCTACCTGGCGAAGAATGTCGTCGCAGCCGGTCTTGCCGATCGCTGCACGATCCAGATTTCCTATGCCATCGGCGTTGCCCAGCCGCTGTCTATCTATGTCGATCTGCACGACACCGGCAAGGTTTCCGAGGACCAGGTCGAACAGGCGATCCGCAAGACCATGGATCTGTCGCCCTCCGGTATCCGCCGTCATCTCGATTTGAACAAGCCGATCTACGCCAAAACGTCGGCCTACGGCCATTTCGGCCGCAAGGCAGGCCGTGACGGTTCCTTCTCGTGGGAGAAACTCGATCTGGTCAAGCCTTTGAAGGACGCTCTGAAGGAAGAGACGCTGAAGGCTGCCTGAACCGCCTCTGGACGGGCAGCATCGCAAGACAGTAAAGAGCGGGTGTTTCCTTCGGGGAAGCGCCCGCTTTTTTGACAATTGAGAGACGACGTCCATGACCGACCAGCACCGCAGCCGCGCCACAGAGGCTTTCTTCGGACGCAGAAAGGGCAAGCCGCTCCGCGCGCTGCAGGCCGCGCATCTGGAAACGGTACTACCGCTGTTGAAGCTCGATCTGCAAACAGCGTCACCGGGGAATATAAAGACGCTGTTCAGCCATCCGGTCGATCAGGTAAGGCTCGAAATCGGCTTCGGCGGCGGCGAGCACCTGATCCACCGCGCTGTCGAAAGCCCGTCCACCGGCTTCATCGGCGTCGAGCCTTTCGTCAATTCCATGGCAAAGCTTGTCGGACAGATCGAGGAACATGGTGCCGAAAATATCCGTCTTTACGACGATGACGCCACCCAGGTGCTGGACTGGCTGCCGGACGCCTCGATCGATCATATCGATCTGCTCTATCCCGATCCCTGGCCCAAGCGAAAGCACTGGAAGCGGCGCTTCGTTTCCAGGGTCAATCTCGATCGTTTTGCGCGCGTTCTGAAGCCGGGCGGCATCTTCTGCTTTGCCTCGGACATCGGCACCTACATCAACTGGACCCTGACGCATTGCCGGGACCACGCGGCCTTCGACTGGACGGCGGAAAATGCCAGCGACTGGCTGACGCCCTATGCGGGCTGGCCGAGCACGCGTTATGAGGCCAAGGCGCGGAGGGAAGGGCGCAAGTCTTCCTACCTGACATTCAGGCGAGTGTGACGCCGACACGTCGGATCTGTGATTTTCAGTGCAGGCTGACGGTCTTCAAATCGTCTTCCGCCGCCTTGAAAAACGTGCTGGAGCGGTTGTCGGTCAGGAGAATGGGCGTGCCGTCGGCGCCGAAAAGTGCCCAGAGATCGAGGCCCGCTTCCATTTTCGGGGCTTCCGGAAAAACACGGGAAACTTCGTCCGAGCGCATCTTGCGGATATAGCCGACCTCGCCTGCCCCAAGATGCGCAAGATCGTTTTTCGACAGGGCGGTGCTGACGTGTTTCAATCCCATGAGCCGTACTCCGTGATATGCGGACCTGCCGGACGAGACAGCATCAGGACCGCAAGGCATTGATTCTCTGCACGAAGTCGACCGTCGGTAAAGGTCGCCGGTCTTGCGGGCAGCCGGCAAATCCGCCGGTCAATTCACTCTGGGACTGAAATATTAATTTTCTTTACCATACGGACGGGCTCGGGCCGAATTAGATCGACCGACAGTAAACCGTTTCGCAACACCGCTCCGGAAACCTGCATTCCATCAGCAAGAACGAACATACGCTGGAACTGGCGTGCCGCAATGCCGCGATGCAAATAGTCGCGTTCGCCCGTTTCAGACTGCCGCCCCCGGATGATCAGCTGATGTTCCTCGATGGTGACATCAAGATCCTCTTCCGAAAATCCAGCCACTGCCAGGGTGATTCGCAAGAATTCGGGCTCGCCGGCTGCCTCGTTACGATGAATACGTTCGATGTTGTAGGGAGGGTATCCGTCGCTGCCCTTGGCGATGCGCTCAAGGGTCTTTTCCATTGCGTCGAAGCCGAGCAACAGTGGGCTCGTAAAAGGGGTGGTCCGGGTCATCCAATAGTCCTTGGTTCTCAAGCGACCGTCTGCAGACCCGCTTGGCGGCATCCACAAGCCCAATATGGGAGTTGTGGGCGTAAATCGCAAGCCGCTTGCGCAGAGGCGAAAGGCAAATCATAGTCCGCCCGCGATTTGTAAAGGAGACTGCATGACGATGCCGAGAAAGATCATCATCGACACCGATCCCGGTCAGGACGATGCTGCAGCCATCATGTTGGCACTGGGCAGCCCTGGGGAACTCGATGTTCTCGGCATCACAGCGGTGGCGGGAAACGTGCCCGTGGCGCTGACAGCCCGCAATGTCCGCGTCATCTGCGAGCTGTGCAATCGGCAGGATATCAAGGTCTTTGCAGGAGCGGACCGCCCGCTGGTCCGGAAATTGGTGACGGCAGAGCATGTCCACGGAAAAACCGGTCTCGACGGCCCCGTCGTCAACGAGCCGACAATGCTGCTGCAAGAGCGGCACGCAGTCGAATTCATTGTCGAAACGCTGCTGTCGGAGGAGCCGGGCACTGTGACGCTCTGCACCTTGGGAGCGCTGACCAATATTGCTCTTGCGCTGCAACAAGCTCCGGACATAGCCGGCCGCATCCTGGAACTCGTCATGATGGGCGGCGGCCTTTTCGAGGGCGGCAATATCACGCCCGCTGCCGAGTTCAATGTCTATGTCGATCCCGAAGCGGCGGCGATCGTGTTTAAATCCGGCATTCCGATCGTCATGATGCCGCTGGATGTCACGCATAAGGTCCTGACCCACAAGGCGCGTGTCGAGAGGATCAAGGCCATCGGCTCGCCGGCCGCAGTTGCGATGGCGCAGATGCTGGAGTTCTTCGAACGGTTTGACGTTGCGAAATATGGCAGCGACGGCGGCCCCCTTCACGACCCGACGGTCATCGCTTATCTGCTGAAGCCTGAACTTTTCGGGGGGCGCGACTGCAATGTGGAGATCGAGACGGAGTCGGCGCTGACCATGGGCATGACAGTGATCGACTGGTGGCAGGTAACCGGACGTCAGCACAATGCCAAGGTCATGCGCGACATCGATGCGCAAGGGTTTTTCGATCTTCTGACCGAACGGTTGGCCCGTCTCTGAATACCGAAATCGAGGGCAACCGCACGCGGTTGCCCTCGATACTTTGCATTATGGATTTGTTGTCGTCGCCGGCGTGTTGTTGGCCGGTGTTTCGGTTGCGGGCTGGTTCGTCGAAGGTGTCTCGACAGCAGGCACGTTAACGTTGACATCCGTGCCACCGCCGTTGCCGCCCATGTCGATGACGCCGGTAAACATCAGCAAGGCACCGATGACGACGAGAGCCAGGATAACGGCGACCGCCCATCCCGCGCTGCTGCTACGGCCCGTATTGATGATTGTTGGTCCACGATCACTCATGAAATTTCCTCGGTTTCAGGTGTCTGATAAACGCGATTGGCCTGTACAAGTTCCGTGCACCGGGAAATGCCTGAAACGAAAACGGCGCCACCGGGCGCCGAATTCGATCTTCGACAGGGTCTGGATCAGAACTCTTCCCAATGGTCTTGGGCGAGAGCTGCGTTTCCAGACGTTTTTGGCGTGGATTTCGATGACGCAGCGCGATCAGCTTGAGGCCTTGCGGGAGCAGTGTATCGTTGTGTCCCTGTTGGAGCCCGCATCTTTTCCGCAGCGCCGCGAAGCATGCCGGCCTGAGATTGATGCTGATGCGCAACGCGGAAGCGGGCGACAAGCGTGCCGAGGGCTCGGGCCTCTTCGTTCAGCGTCATGCTGGCGGCCGTTGTCTCCTCGACCATCGCGGCATTCTGCTGGGTTACCTGATCCATCTGGTTCACCGCGGTGTTGATCTCCTTGAGGCCGACGGCCTGTTCGGAGGCAGAGCCGGAAATCTGGCGGATCAGTCCGTTGATCTGAACCACCTGATCGGCGATCTTCTGCAGCGCACCTCCCGCCCTGCCCACCAGATCCACCCCATCGCGCACCTGGCCTGCCGAGGTGTTGATCAGCGTCTTGATTTCCTTGGCGGCATTGGCCGAGCGCTGGGCGAGTTCCCGGACCTCCTGAGCGACGACGGCAAATCCCTTGCCTGCCTCGCCTGCACGCGCGGCTTCGACACCGGCATTGAGCGCCAGGAGATTCGTCTGGAAAGCGATTTCATCGATCACGCCGATGATGCGGCTGACTTCACCCGACGACTGTTCGATGCCCTTCATCGCGGCAATGGCTTTTTGAACGACCTCGCCGGATTGTTCCGCATCGCTGCTCGCCGTCTCCACCGATTTTGCAGCCACCTTGGCATTGTCGGCACTTGCATTGACCTGCGAGGTCAGTTCGTCAAGCGCCGCAGCCGTTTCTTCCAGGCTTGCCGCCTGCTGTTCCGTGCGGTGCGACAGGTCGTTGGCGGCGTTGCTGATTTCACTGGTCCCGGTGCCGATATTGACGACCGATGTGTTGACCGTGCGGATGGTTTCTTCAAGGCTTTCCACCGCCGCATTGAAGTCGCTCTTCAATTGCGCGTACTCACCCGGAAAATCCTCGACGACGCGATAGGTGAGATCGCCCGAAGACAGGTGGGACAGTCCCTCGGCGAGCTTCGAAACGATATGCCGTTGCGTTGCTGTGGACCGGGCACGTTCCGCCTCGGATTGGCTGCGGTGTTCCTCGGACTGCAGACGCTCCCGCTGCGCTTCGGCTTCGAGACGCCTGGTATCGGCGAGCTGATGCCGGAATCCTTCGAGGGCTTTGGCGACAGATCCCGTCTCATCAATCCGATCCTGACCTGAAATCGGTGCCGTATAGATGCCGCCGCTAAGGGCTTCCACATCGCGTACAAGGCTTGCCAGGGGCTTCTGGACGAAGCTGCGCACGGCAAGATAAAGCCCGAGCAGAACAGCGGCGAGCACGATCAGGCCGCCGGCGACCATCATGTAGGTCTGGGCCGCCACCGGCGCGTTGATGGCGCTTTGAGGAACATCGACCAACACGACCCATGTCGTGTTCACATCCGGCAGCGAGAAGGGATAGACGACCCGCTCGAATGTCTCGAGCCCATCATAGCTAAGATCATGGATCATGCCTGGCCGGGAAGTGGACAGTGCATCCTTCACGATGTCGGCTCCGACGCCGTCATAATCCTTCATCAGCAGATCCGGCACCGGGGCCACCAGCCATTTGCCGGTCTGCGACAGCAGCGTCACCCGGCCGGTGCCGAAGGGTCGGATATCCCTAACCTTGCTGGCCAGTGAACTCAACGAGACATCGACGCCGCTGACGCCAAGCAATTTTCCGCCCGAGATCACCGGATAAGCGATGGAGGACATGGAATTGTTATCGCCCGTCGTCGTCTCGGTGTAGGGCGGCGACATCGCACCTTTCAGGCTCTTTGCAGCAAGCGCATACCAGTCGGCCGGATAATCCGAATCGAAGGTCGAGAAATCGATGCCCGTTTTACCCTTCGTCCAATAGGGATTCAGCGTTCCGTCTTTGCTCGCGCCGAAATCCTTCTTGCCGGCATAGTCGGTGGCCTTTCCATCGAAGACATTCGGCTCTTCGGCAAACCAGCTGCCGAAGGCGAAGGTGTTCTTCTCGACATTGGCTTTCAGGAGGTCGACGACACCTTTCCGATCGAGATAGCCGCCTTCGTGGCCACGACCGATAATGCCCGCCGTCGAGCGCGCTGCGCCGGCCAGTTCGGCAATGTTGCTGGCAATATCGGACGCAATCGATTTGGCCTCTGTCCGGGCCTGGTCAAGAACCAGGGTTTCGACCCGATCCTGCGTTTGCGAGATAAGCACGGTGTTGGATGCAAGCAGGAAGAGCGCGATGGTGGCGCCCGTGACGGCGATCAGCTTGGTCGCAAGCGACTTTGCCTTGAACTTGAACATGAATCCTCGCATGGTGAAGCCTCCGGCATTCAAGGCCGGGTAGCGGAGCGATCTGAATGGAAATGCCCCCTCATGGAGCGGTGGATGCCAACTGGCACCAGGAGCCCGTCGCTGATCCTGAAGGACGAGCCTCTTACCTGTTTGCTTAACAATATATATGTTAAAATTGCACCAAGGTGCCCTGCCTAAATCATGCGGAATTCACCCTGGTTGCCTGCTCCGCCACGACGGCAACATTCAATATTTTCGATTGCGAAGGCTGGTTCTGCACCGGCGCTTAGACGAGCTTGTCCACTGCTTCGGCATAGGGAATTGCCGGCTGCGCGCCGGGGTTGAGGCAGGCGAGCGAGCCGGCGACAGCCGCCCGGCGAAGCGCGCTGTCGAAATCCAGGCCTGCATTGAGACTGGCTGCAAGATAGCCGCAGAACGTGTCGCCGGCCCCGACAGTATCGACAGGCTCGATAGCCAGGCCTTTGGCACGGTACACGATTCCGTCCCGCACCGCCGCTACGCCTTCGGCTCCCAACGTCACAATCACTGTCTGCCCGGTTTCTTGCGCCAGATCCTGCATGGCCTGCACGCGCTCGGCATCCGAAAGTCCTGAGCGGCCAGCGAGAAGCTCGAACTCGGTTTCGTTGGCAACGACGATGTCTGCCATGCGGCCCAGCCGCGCAGCATCGTCGGTCAAGGGAGCAATGTTGATGATCGACGTGACGCCTTTGCTTTTCGCGGCACGAAGAGCCGCTTCGACCGAGGCCGGCGGGATTTCGAGCTGCAGCATCAGCATGTCGCCGGGGGTCATCGGGGACACGGCCGCCGCCGCATCGTCAGGGCTAACAGTACCGTTGGCGCTCGCGACCACGACGATGACGTTTTCGCCGTCTCCGCCAACGAGAATATGGGCCGTGCCGGTGGGTTCGTCCGCCGTTTTCACCAGTGCAAGATCGGTCCCCGCTTGTCTGAGCAATGCCAGAGCCTCGGCGGCGAAATGATCGGATCCGACGGCACCTGCCATGCGCACCTCGGCGCCGCCGCGCCGTGCAGCCAGAGCCTGATTGGCGCCCTTGCCGCCGGCCGCAGTGGAAAAGCTGGTGCCGGCAACCGTTTCACCCGGCTTCGGCAGCCGCGCTGTGGTGGCAATCAGGTCCATGTTGATGGAGCCGAAAACTGTAATCATCTGGTGCATCTCCCGGGCAATTTTCCGGGACAGTGCCCGAGAGGGTCAGTCTTCGTCAACCACTCTCAGCTTCAACTGCCCCACACGGCTGTCGAAGGATTTCGGGTCCGGCTTTGTCGCCTCGCTCTCGCCGGGCGTTTGAAGCTCAAGCGCCTCGATCCGGCTGCCGCGCCGCTTCAGCTTGTCCGAGGAAACCAGGATGTCGTCGACATCCTTCTGTGTGGTCAGGAAATGGCCGTGCAGCTTGCGCACCCGGTCGTCCAGTCGTGTCAGATCGTCCATGAGGCGGATGACCTCGCCCTGAACGAGATGCGCCTGTTCGCGCATCCGTGCATCCCGCAGGATCGCCTGGATGACCTGGATCGACAGCATCAGCAGCGACGGCGAAACGATGACGACCCGCGCCCGATGCGCCTTCTGCACAATGCCCTCGAAATTCTCGTGGATTTCGGCAAAGATCGATTCCGAGGGAACGAAGAGGAAAGCGGTCTCCTGTGTCTCGCCGGGGATCAGGTATTTTCCCGCGATGTCACGGATATGCACCTCCATGTCCCGCCGGAACTGTTGAGCCGCCTGCTTGGCCATGTCGGGTGTATCTGCGCTGCGGATCGCGTTCCAGCCTTCGAGCGGAAATTTCGCATCGATTACCAGCGCCGGCTGGCCGTTCGGCATGCGCACGGTACAGTCCGGCCGCGATCCGTTCGAGAGTGCAGCCTGGAAGACGTAAGCGCCCATCGGCAATCCATCGGCAATGATCGTTTCCATGCGCGACTGACCGAAAGCGCCACGGGTCTGCTTGTTGGAGAGAATGCTCTGCAAGCCCGCCATGTCCTTGGCAAGAGACTGGATATTGGTCTGCGCGGTATCGATCACCGCCAGCCGCTCCTGCAACCGGCGCAGGTTTTCGTGGGTCGCCCTGGTCTGTTCGGTGATCGACGTGCCGAGCCTGTGGGTCATGCCGTCGATTCTCTGGCTGATCGATTGATTCAATTCCGATTGCCGTGCGCCAAAAACATCCGCCATTGCCGCGATGCGGCCCTGCATTTCCGTCTGGGTCGCAAGCAGGGCGGTCATGCGCTCTTCTGCGGCCTGAGCGGCCTGCCTCTCCCGCCGCCGGCTAAGAGCAAGCGGAATGCCGCAGATCACGAAAAGCGCGATCCCGAGGAAAAGGCCGGTGCCAAGCGTCAGCGTATAGTCGCCGACGATGAGGAGAGGCTGATCGAGGGATAGTGTCAGGGGTTCCATCGCGTCAGAATAGGCGAAAGAAACCGTATTGACCAGATCAAAACGGGAACATTGCGCTGTGCCTTTGGATGTGGCCTGTTACAGTGCACATTTCTTCCACCCGCCAATTCCATCGGCGCAAAAGATCGGATATGGGAGCAAAATGACCATAAAGCCGCTCATAATCCTGCCTGACCCCGTGTTGCGTCAGCTTTCCGCACCAATTGAAACGGTCGACACAGACGTGCTCCGTCTCGCGGACGATATGCTGGAGACGATGTACGACGCTCCCGGCATAGGCCTGGCTGCGATTCAGATCGGTGTGCCCCGCCGTCTTCTGGTCATAGACCTGTCAAAAGATGATGAAGACAAGCAGCCGCAGGTCTTCATCAACCCCCAGATCCTTACCTCGTCGGCCGAGCGCTCGGTCTATGAGGAAGGCTGCCTGTCGATCCCGGATTATTATGCCGAAGTCGAGCGCCCGGCGGCGATAACGGTCGAGTATATCGACCGCAATGGCGGGAAACAGACGATCGAGGCGGATGGTCTGCTGGCGACCTGCCTCCAGCATGAAATCGACCATCTCAACGGTTTGCTGTTCATCGACTACATCTCGAAGCTCAAGCGCGAAATGGTGATCCGCAAATTTGCGAAGTCCGCCAAGATGCGCGGCAGCAAGGCCATTTGAGCCGGAGTTGAATGTTTCGCGGGATTGCGCTATGATATCATTGATATCAGGGTGGGAATTCTGGACGGAGAATAATGTATGGGCGATTTATTGGTTCGTGGAGTGGATGATGCGTTAAAGGTCGAGTTGCAGGAAAGCGCCCGCCGGAACGGCCGTAGTCTTTCAGACGAAGCAATTGCGCAAATCCGGTTGGCGCTCGCGCGGAACAACGGGCAAGGCACCACCGCCGGTCAGCGCTTGAAGTCGCTTTTGGGCTCGGAGAGATTCAGCGAGGCTGAATTGGACGAAATCGAAAAAGTCCGCAAACAGCCGGATCGTATGCCGCCGGACTTTGGCTAACTCACATGATCGTGCTGGACACGAACGTCATTTCCGAATTGCAAGGTCGCAAGAACAGCGAGAAAATTCTTGACTGGCTGGAGGGCTATGAAAGCGAACAGGTCTTCCTGACCGCGATCGCTATAGCGGAGATTCACTTTGGCATAGCTCTTTTGCCTTCCGGAGCAAGGCAAGACGCACTGCGGGAAACCTTCATGCGCATCGAAAACGAGTTTGAGGGGCGGATTTTGACCTTTTCGCGATCTGCAGCTCCGCACTACGGCGTTATCGCTGCCGAAAGGCAAAAGCAGGGGCGGCAGATGGAGACCAAGGACGCCATGATCGCCGCCATCTGCATCGCCCATGATGCGACGCTGGCCACGCGCAATGTAAAAGATTTCGCAGGCCTTGATTTGAAGCTGATAAACCCGTTTGAAGAGGCTTGATCAGAACGGGAGTCCTCGGCCGTGCCGCTTCGCATCATCTTCATGGGAACACCCGAGTTCTCGGTTCCGACATTGGCCGCGCTGGCACAGGCGGGCCATAGCATCGCCGCCGTTTATACCCAGCCGCCGCGTCCGGGCGGCCGGCGTGGCCTGGATTTGCAGAAGTCGCCAGTCCATCAGGCAGCGGAACTTCTCGGGATCCCGGTTTTTACACCTGTGAACTTCAAGGACGAGGCGGAGCGTCAGGCGTTCCGCGATTTGAATGCCGACGTGGCCGTTGTCGTGGCTTACGGCCTGCTGCTTCCGCAAGATATCCTGAACGGCACCCGGCTTGGCTGCTACAATGGCCACGCATCGCTCCTGCCGCGCTGGCGTGGTGCGGCACCCATCCAGCGCGCCATCATGGCAGGCGACCCCGAGACCGGCATGATGGTCATGAAGATGGACAAGGGGCTCGATACCGGCCCGGTAGCCTTGACGAAAACCGTCTCCATTGGAGCCGACATGACGGCGGGCGAACTGCATGACAGACTGATGCTGGCAGGCGCCGGTCTGATGACGGAGGCCATGGAAAAGCTCGAGGGCGGCGAACTGCCGTTGACGCCGCAGCCCGAACAGGGCGTCATCTATGCGGCCAAGATCAGCAAGGCGGAAACGCGGATCGATTTCTCCAGGCCGGCCAACGAAGTGCACGACCACATTCGAGGCCTGTCGCCTTTTCCCGGCGCCTGGTTCGAAATCGAAATCGGCGGCAGGCTGGAGCGGATCAAGGTTTTATCCTCGGTGATCGAAAAGGCCGGCGGCGAGACCGGAACGGCCCTTTTTGACGATCTCACAATTGCCTGCGGCGACGGGGCCGTGCGGCTGACGCGGTTGCAGAAGGCTGGCGGCAAGGTTCTGCCAGCGGATGACTTCCGGCGCGGCACCCCCGTTCCTGCCGGCACGAGACTTTTCTGATGCCGCGTTTTCGTGTGACGATCGAATATGACGGGTCCGCCTATGTCGGCTGGCAGAGGCAGGACAACGGCGCGTCCGTGCAGAGCGCCGTCGAGAAAGCCGTATTCCGCCTGACGGGCGAGACGGTGCCGGTGCGTGGTGCCGGCCGCACGGATTCCGGCGTCCATGCCTGGGGCCAGGTGGCGCATCTGGACCTGACGCGCGCATGGAAACCCGAAACCCTGCGCAATGCGCTCAATGCCTATCTCGGACAAGCCGGCGACCGGGTTTCGATCATCGATGCGGCGGCAGTCGGGCCAGAGTTCGATGCCCGCTTTTCGGCGCTCAGGCGTCACTATCTCTACCGCATCCTCTCGCGCCCGGCGCCGCTCGCGCTGGAGGCGAAGCGCGCCTGGTGGGTTTCGAAAACGCTTGATCACCAGGCGATGCATGCCGCCGCGCAGATGCTGATCGGTCGCCATGACTTCACCACTTTCCGCTCGACCCACTGCCAGGCAAACAGCCCTGTCCGCACGCTTGACCGGTTGGATGTGACGCGCAGCGGTGATCTGATCGAAATCCGGGCGACGGCGCAGAGTTTTCTCCACAACCAGATTCGCTCCTTTGCAGGCACCCTGAAGCTCGTCGGCGAGGGCAGGTGGACGCCGGCCGATGTGCGTGCGGCGCTCGAAGCCAGGGACCGCAAGGCCTGTGGCCCGGTCGCCCCGCCGGACGGGCTCTATTTCATGCAGGTCGATTATTGAGTCGTGTCAGCCCGGCATCACGCCAAGCAGATACGGAAGCCGGACATTCAGCATCAACGGCGTCAGGGTGAGAAGACCTGTAAGGACGCTTGCGAGCAGCAGTTGATCCTTGGCGATGGTGCGCATCAGGCGAAAGATCAGGACGAAATTGACGATCAGCAGAATAATCGGAAAAAGTCCCAGAATGTCGCCGCTGCCGGGGATGACCAGTTGAAGAGCCGACGGGACCGCCATTGCATAGACGATCGGCACGGACAGCCAATTGGTGGCTATCACGACCGGCGCGAGAATTTCCGCAAAGCCGAGGGGTCGCGCAAGCGCCGCAACGATGATCAGCGGTACAAACCACATGGCCGAATCGATAACGAACAGCTTGACGATAAAGATCACGCCGGTCGCGGCGCCCTCCGGCATGTTGGCGAGGTAAAAGAGACGCCATGTGGCCCAGCCGATGGCCATCGGCGGCAGGCACCAGAGAAAGGCAGCAAGGGAGCGCAGAACGCCGGACGCGCTGATATCGAGCCAGTCGTAGCCGCTTCGATCGCACTTGATCAGCAGCCAGACACCCCTCAGATGCGAGACTATTTCCTCAATTTGCGGCATGACCAAACCAGCGGCTGATGAAGGTTTCGTAGATTTCGGTCAATGTCTCCAGATCCGCAAGTGCGACCCGCTCATCGACCATATGCATTGTCTGGCCCACCAGCCCGAACTCGACGACCGGGCAATAGTCCTTGATGAAGCGGGCGTCCGATGTGCCGCCGGTGGTCGAGAGTTTCGGCTGCCTGCCGGTGACGGCCTCGACAGCACCGGACAGCGAAGCGATCAGCCCATTGTTTCGGGTCAGGAAAACATGGCTCGGCCGCTCGCTCCAGAGGATGTCGTAGCGCACCGGTGGGCGGTCGGGGCGAAGAACACTTTCCACCGAGGCCGCGTCCAGTCGTGCAATGATCTCGGCTTTCAGGCTCTCGGCGGTCCAGCTGTCGTTGAAGCGGATGTTGAAGCTTGCCGATGCTTTGGCCGGAATGACATTGACGGCCTTGTTGCCGACGTCGATCGTCGTGACCTCCAGATTGGACGGCTGGAAATCGGCAGTGCCTGCGTCGAAAGGCGGGTCGAGGAGGGCCTGCGTAAGGGCGATGACGCCCCGCACCGGGCTGTCGGCAAGATGGGGATAGGCGGCATGGCCCTGAACGCCGTGGACGGTGATGGTGCCGGACAGCGAGCCCCGCCGGCCGATCTTGATCATGTCGCCAAGCGTGTCGGGATTGGTTGGCTCGCCGACGAGGCAGGCATCCCAACGCTCGCCTTTCGCGGCAGCCCATTCGAGCAGCTTGGCCGTTCCGTTGATCGCGGGACCTTCCTCGTCGCCGGTGATCAGGAAGGATATCGAGCCCTTCGGCGGCCCGTGCCTTTCTATGTGCCGGGCGACAGCCGCAGCAAAGCAGGCGATCCCGCCCTTCATATCGACGGCGCCGCGTCCGTACATGTCACCACCGGCGATTTCGGCCGAGAATGGCGCATGCGTCCAGGCTGCCTCGTCGCCCACAGGCACCACATCGGTATGTCCGGCAAACATCAGATGGGGCCCGCCGCTGCCGAGCCGTGCGTAGAGATTTTCGATATCGGGCGTGCCCGCCTCCCGGGCCGTGACCCGCTCCACGGCAAAGCCGATCGGCGCCAGCATGGCTTCCAGTGCAGTCAGCGCGCCGCCTTCGGCGGGGGTGACGGATTGACAGCGGATGAGGGCGGCAAGATTGGCGGCGGGATCTGTAACGGTCATCTGGGAAAGCCTGCGGTGTTTCGAGGGCTTGGTTTAGCCGATCGCCGTCAGGCTGTCACGAGCCCCGTCCCACCGTTTCGCCGTCTGAATTTTCCGCGATGCTGCGGCATCCCGTCTTACGGGTTGGTTTTCTCAATTCTGACCAGTTGTCCTGCCCAATGCTTATGGCCGATCATCTGCCGGCTCGAAAACTGGATCAGCGGAATGCTCGCTACAACGAGAATGAGCAGGGCAATATAGAGAAGTCCGAGATCGATATGCCGCGATTTCAATGCGAAGTCTCCAGTTTCGCTTTATGAATGCCTGCCGTTCCTGACACCAGCCTGAACGGCTGATCAAGTCGTGGTCTTCCACGATCCGTTCAGGTTGCTGTCAGCAATGCGGCAGACAAGCCACGTCGGCAGCCCTGAGACACCGCACCTCGTCGCTGCATCCCGTTCGTGACGCAGGACAAGACGATGACTTTTGAAACTTTATCGACGCCGGTGGCAAGGCTGTCGCGCCCGACGATCGGCAGCGTAACACTGAGTCTGCTTGTGGCGCTTTATCTTCTGTTTGCCACCAACGGCACGTTCTGGAGCAAGGCCACGAGCTATCTCGGCTTTGCGAGCCCTGCATTGATCCTGCTTGGTGTCGGTCTGGCGGCACTTTTTTCAGCGCTCTGTATTGCGGTCTCGGTAAAATATCTGACCAAGCCTCTGTTTATCTTTCTGATCACCAGCTCTGCTGCGGCTTCCTGGTTCATGGACCACTATGGATCGATCATCGATGTCGACATGATCCGCAATGCGGCGGAAACGACAGGCGCCGAGGCCGGAGATCTGATCACAGCCGGCTTTTTCGTTCACATGATGGTCTTTGCCGGCCTGCCCTCGCTGATCGTGGCGCTGGTTCGTATCCATCACCGGCCGTTCGGCAGCAAGGTGCTGTGGAACCTTGCGCTCGTTTTCTCCTGTCTTGCAATATTTGCAGCGGCTGCGATCGCCAATGTCCGTACCTTTGCCGCCACCACCCGGCAACATCGCGACCTCGTTGCAACTCTGAACCCGGTTACGCCCATCGCCAGCGCCGTCCGCTACCTGAAAGCCAGTGGTGTCGAAGAAAACGCCACAGTCCAGCCACTGGGCACGGACGCCCGTGTGATGCCGCTTGCGGGTCAGAGCAAACCGCGTGTGACGATCGTCGTCGCCGGCGAGACCGCAAGGGCCGAAAGTTTTTCGCTGGGCGGATATTTTCGTCCGACCAATCCCGAACTGTCGCGCCGGGATATCCGTTATTTCGGGGAGACGTCGAGCTGCGGCACGGCGACCGCTGTTTCGCTGCCTTGCATGTTCTCCGTCTATACCCGCAGCAACTATACGCATGAAAAGGGTCAGACGACGGAGAACCTGATGGATGTGCTTTCCCATGCCGGGATCAAGACGGAGTGGTGGGACAACAACACCGGCAGCAAGGGCATTGCCGACCGTATCGCTTACATATCCCTTGCGGAACGCAACGATCCCCAGTTTTGCAAGGGCCATGAATGCACCGACGACGTGCTACTTGCCGGTCTCGATGCCTGGCTCGATGGCATCAAGGGCGACAGCGTCCTGGTTCTCCATCAGCTCGGCAGTCATGGCCCGGCTTATTACCAGCGCTATCCCGAGGCATTCCGCCGCTTCCAGCCCGATTGCCGCACCGCAGAGCTTGGAAACTGCACGCGCGAGGAGATCGCCAATGCCTATGACAACAGCGTCCTTTATACCGATCATGTTCTGGCCACCGTCATCGACAAGCTGAAGAGCCGCGACAGACGGCTTGCCGGGTCGATGGTCTATATGTCGGATCACGGAGAATCGCTTGGGGAGCACGGGCTTTATCTCCACGGCGCGCCCTATTTCATTGCGCCATCACAGCAAACGCATGTTCCCTTCGTGCTGTGGCTGGGAAAGGATGCAAAGGCTTCCATCGCGCAATCCTGCCTGATCGCGAAAACCGGCGAACCGCAATCGCATGACAATCTGTTTCATACGGTGCTCGGTTTGATGCATGTCGCAACCTCCGTCTACGACCCGAAGCTGGACACGCTCGCGGCTTGCCGCGGCAATCCCTCAACATGATCCAAGGCCGTTTGACGCGCTGGCCGCGAGGGGCATAAGTGTTGCGAGAAACATATCGGGGAACAAACGGCTTGCGCATCCTGCTGGTCGAAGACAACATGATTCTTGGCGAGGCGGTGCGGGATCATATCGTTGCCGCAGGGCATGCCGTGGATTGGATGACGGTGCTCGAGGATGCGCGGGCTGCCCTCCATGCCGTTTCCTACGGCCTTGTCCTGCTTGACCTGCGGCTGCCTGATGGCAGCGGCATTTCGCTTCTCAAAGAGATGCGCGCCGGGAAAAAGACGACACCGGTCATCATCCTGACGGCCCATGACCAGATCTCCGACCGCATCGAAGGACTGAACAGCGGTGCCGACGATTACCTCGTCAAACCGTTCGATCTCGGTGAACTGAGCGCCCGCATGCTTGCCGTCAGCCGCCGCTTCGGCGGCACTGTTGCGTCCGAACTGAATATTGGAAATCTCAGGATCAACCCGGCCGACCGGCGGGTTTTTGCCGGCGCGGTGGAGGTGGCTCTGTCGGGGCGGGAATGGGCGGTGCTTGATAGCCTGCTGTCGCGGCAGGGCGCCATCGTCTCGAAGGCGCAGATCGAGGAGGCGCTCTATTCGTTCGGGTCGGAGATCGAAAGCAATACCGTCGAGGTCTATGTCAGCCGCCTGCGCAAGAAACTCGGACGGGATCATGTCGTTACCGTGCGCGGCGTGGGTTATAAACTCGGAGCGCCGGCATGAGGGCGGCTCGTCCGCAGAGCATGACCCGCCGGCTGATCCTCTGGCTGACCGGTGCCACGACGGTCTTCTGGCTGGTTGCGGCCGGCCTTGGCATTGCCGTCATGAAGGAAGAGTTCGGCGAGATTTTCGATGCCTCGTTGCAGGAGACCGCCGAACGCCTGCTTCCCCTGGTGACCGAGGATATGAAACGGCACGGCGAAAGCGTTTCTGCCGAGGAAAGGGGCGGCGAATATCTCGTTTATCAACTGCGATCCGCCGACGGCAGCGTCCTCTTCCGCTCGAAGGGCGCGCCTGCCGCGCCTTTTGCTGCGCCGTTGAAGCGCGGTTTTTCACAAGACGGGGACTATCGCTTTTACACCGTGAAGACCCGGGACGGCAGCCTGTTCCTGCAGGTTGCCGATGCCTGGGATAACCGCGACGAGGCGACGGACGAGGGTGGGATGGCGCTTTTCCTGCCGGTGCTGCTGCTCATTCCCGTCAGCTCCGGGCTGATCTGGCTGATCGTCCGCCGGATGCTGGCGCCGATCGATGCTTTTCGACAAGCGATCGAGGAAAAGGACGGCGGCAACATGGCGCCTCTGGCATCGAAAGGCTTGCCCGGTGAACTGGAACCGATTGCCCGCTCGGTCAACCATCTTCTCGCCCGCCTGCAGGCTGCCTTCGACGCGGAACGGGAGTTCACGGCCAACAGCGCGCATGAATTGCGCACGCCGATCGCCGGCGCTTTGGCGCAGACCCAAATGCTGATGATCGGGCTGGAGGGACCGGAAAAGCGGCGCGCCGAGCAGATCGAGACATCGCTTGTCAATCTTCGCCACACCACGGAAAAGCTCCTGCAACTCGCCCGCGCCGAGGCGGGTATCGGGGTCGCTGGTACCAGAGCTGATCTCGCCCGCGTGCTGGAGCTCGTGCTCACAGACTTCCAGCGCGGCGAGATGGCGGTAAGGATAGCGTACGAACGTGAGCCCGGCGCCGTCCTGGAGGGTGCCTATAGCGAGGATGCTTTCGCCATCGTATTGCGCAACCTTATTGAAAACGCTCTGCTGCATGGGCAACCGGGCGAGCCCGTTTCGGTAAGGCTCCAGAAAGGCGGCATCGTCAGGATCGTCAACGCGGCCCCGCGTCTTTCCCCGGATGAGCTGATTGCCATCCGCAAACGCTTCGGCCGCGGCAATGCCATCGCGCGGGGTTCCGGCCTCGGCCTGTCGATCGCGGAACGATTGCTGCAACAGATGCATGTCCGCTTCGATATTCTTTCGCCAGCCACCGGCAGGAGCGACGGCTTAGAGGTGGTGATGAGGTTCTGAGACAGGACGATGCCACGGCTTTCAAACTTGCCATTGGCGCGGAACGCGCATGTTGAGACCAGACGGGCGATGTCTGCCGTTCTGTCGGGCATTTGCGGACGTTGCGCGGAAACGGAGAATGGCTCGTAAAATCGCGCGCGCCTGCATTTTTTCCGGTTCCTTCTGGCAACTGTCTTTGGCGATCCCTACATCAACAGAAGCGGCAGCACGCTGCATCCCGCCTTCTGATCACCAGAAAATCCACGGAGTGTCCCATGCGCTATAACCAGCTTGGCAATACCGGCCTGTTCGTTTCCGAAATCTGCCTGGGAACAATGACTTTCGGTGCAGCGGGCGAGGGAACGTGGGGGACGATCGCGGATGTGGATCAGGATGCGGCCGACAAGATCGTTGAAACATCGCTCGCAGCCGGCGTGAATTTCATTGATACCGCCAATGTCTATTCTTCAGGCGAATCAGAGCGTCTGCTGGGGCAGGCGCTGCGCAATCTGAAGGTCAAGCGTAGCGACGTCGTGATCGCCACCAAGGTTTACGGGCAGATGGGCAGCGGGCCGAATGATCGCGGCGCCTCACGCGGGCATATCATGGATTCGGTCGAAGCGAGCCTTGAACGTCTGCAGACCGATCATATCGACCTCTATCAGATTCACGGGGCGGACACCGTCACACCGATCGACGAGACGCTGCGGGCGCTGGACGATCTCGTATCGCGCGGCCTCGTGCGCTATGTCGGTGTCTCCAATTGGCAGGCCTGGAAGATCGCCAAGGCGCTGGGTGTTTCAGAGCACAAGGGATATGCCCGTTTCGAAAGCCTGCAGGCCTATTATTCCATTGCCGGCCGCGATCTCGAACGCGATATTGTTCCGCTGCTTGCCGAGGAGAAAATGGGGCTGATGGTCTGGTCGCCGCTGGCCGGCGGACTTCTGTCGGGCAAGTACGGCCCGGGCGCTCCTGGCAACGGCGAGGGGCGCCGCGCCAGCTTCGACTTCCCCCCTGTCGACAAGGACCGGGCCTGGGCGAGCGTCGCAGCGATGCGCGACGTGGCTGCGAAGTACGGCGCAAGCGTCGCCGAAGTGGCACTCGCTTATATCCTCTCCAAGCCCTTCGTCACCAGTGTGATCATTGGCGCCAAGCGCGTCGAGCAACTGGAGGAAAACCTCAAGGCGGTGAAGCTGAAGCTCGATGCCGATGATCTGAAAACCCTCGATGCGGTCAGCGCCTTGCCCGCAGAATATCCGGGCTGGATGCTCGAGCGGCAGTCCGCCGGGCGTCGTCCGCAGCCGTTCGAGCCCGAAGCTTAAACGGCCGTGACCATTCCACGTTTGCCGTAGGCGGGGCTTGCAACTTGGCGTCAATCCGCCGACAAAGGGCAATAGCGATACAGCATGATCGAGAGCACGTCCTTGAACGATACCACATTGGCTGTCGATGCCATCTCGCAAATCCCCGCCGTGCCGACAATCCTCGATGTTGTCTGCAAGACCACAGGCATGCGTTTTGCGGCGGTGGCGCGCGTCACGGCCGATCGCTGGATCGCCTGCAATGTGCGCGACGAAATCGCTTTCGGCCTCACTCCCGGCGGCGAACTGAAGATCGAAACGACGATCTGCGACGAGATCCGCGAGCATCGCCAGCCGGTCATTATCGAGAACGTGTCGGAAGACTTGCAGTATGCGCACCATCACACACCGCGGATCTACGGCCTCCAGAGCTATATTTCCATGCCCATTACACTGGCGGACGGGCGCTTTTTCGGAACACTCTGTGCCATCGACACGGTGCCACGGAAACTGAACACGCCGGAAACGATCGGTATGTTCACACTTTTTGCCAACCTGATCGCCTTCCATTTGGATACGCATGACCGCATGGAGCAGGAGCGGCAGAGCCGGGACCTGCGCGAGCAGTTCATTGCCGTGCTCGGCCATGATCTGCGCAATCCACTCGCCTCGCTCGACGCTGGCACGCGCATGCTGCAGCGTTCCGTTTCCGACGACAAGGGCAAGGCTGTGCTCGGATTGATGCAGAGTAGCATTTCCCGCATGTCGGGGCTTATCGACAATGTTCTGGATTTTGCCCGCGGACGGCTTGGCGGCGGCATACCAATCGAACAGGCGGACAGGGTACCGCTGCGGCCGATCATGGAACAGGTCGTCGCCGAACTGCGCATGTCCCATCCGGGACGCCGGATCGAAGCTGACTTGACGCAAGCCCAGGTCCGTTGCGACGAGGGCCGCATCGGTCAGCTCCTGTCCAATCTGTTGTCCAACGCCTTGACGCATGGCGATCCGGAGCAGCCGATCAGGGTCTGGTCGGTGATTGACGGGAAACTCTTCAAGCTCGCTGTCGCCAATGCCGGCGAACCGATACCGGACGGGGTCGTGAAGGACCTGTTCAAGCCTTTCGTGCGCGCGTCCGCCAAAGCGAACCTCGAAGGGCTGGGTCTCGGTCTCTATATCGCTTCCGAAATCGCCAAGGCGCACCGGGGTCGGCTTTCGGTCGTTTCGACGGTTGATGAGACCTGCTTTACCTTCGAAATGCCTCTCCAATAACCGGAAGGCAGATCGGAGATGCCATGTGCCAATGCATGTCGCCCGAAAGTGTGCTGCGGTTTCGGGAAAGCGACATGCATCAAAACAAAGACTTTAAGATCCGTAGGAATTGGGTGCGGACTGACCCGGCCACAGGCACAGCGCGATAAAGACGACCGGGCTCATGACCGGTATGAACAGACAGACGACGATTGGTCCGGGATAGCCGATATCGTGCAGGCGTTTGATCGTCAGCATGATGATCGATAGCGTGGAAACGAGGCCGCTGACGACGAGAGCCAGCGTCCATAGCCCCAGTTGGACGTCGTCGCCCTCGCTGGCGAACATCTGGGCCAAAAGCATGCCGCCGACGGCAACCCAGAACAGCCATCCGAGAAAATAGGGCATGCGGCCGAGACGGCCAGAGGGGCTGAACAACAGCCAGGTCATGGTTGTCGATCGCCCCTCGCGCATGGATCAATCCCGCAGGAGTTCGTTGATCCCTGTTTTCGAGCGGGTCTTTTCATCGACACGCTTGACGATGACGGCGCAATAGAGGTGCGGCGCCGGCTGGCCGTTTGCCATGACCGCGTTGCCCGATGGCATCGAACCCGCGACGACGACGGAATAGGGCGGCACCTCGCCATAGGTGATCTCGCCGGTGGCGCGGTCGACGATCTTTGTGGATTTGCCGATGAAGACCCCCATGCCCAGCACCGAACCCTCTCGTACGATGCAGCCCTCGACCACTTCGGAACGGGCACCGATGAAGCAATTGTCCTCGATGATGGTCGGGCCGGCCTGCATCGGCTCCAGCACGCCGCCGATGCCGACGCCGCCCGACAGGTGGACATGCTTGCCGATCTGTGCGCAGGAGCCAACGGTTGCCCAGGTATCGACCATCGTTCCCTCGCCGACATAGGCGCCGAGATTGACGAAGGACGGCATCAGGATGGCGTTGGGCGCGATATAGGCCGAGCGGCGGACGATCGCGTTCGGTACAGCGCGAAAGCCGGCGTCCCGGAACTGGTTTTCGCCCCAGCCTTCAAATTTCGAGGGCACCTTGTCCCACCAGGTCGATTGGCCCGAGCCACCCTTGACCACCTCCATGTCGTTGAGGCGGAAGGAGAGGAGAACGGCTTTCTTCAGCCACTGATTGACGGTCCAGTTGCCGTTTTCGCCGCGCTCGGCCACACGCACCTTGCCACCGTCGAGCAGATCGAGCGCGGTATCCACCGCATCGCGGATTTCGCCCTTGGTAGTGATGGTCACGGTATCGCGGTTGTCGAAAGCGGTGTCGATGGTCTTCGACAGGGAAGCGAGATCATGGGTGGTCATCGGAATTCCTTAAACTTCGGCATCTATCGTAACCTGCTCTAGAGCATGATCCCGAAAAATTGAAGTGGTTTTCGGTTGCGGTCGGCGCTGGATGAAGGTGTATGTCACGCAATGGCTGCGGATGATTTGACCCGTAGCGCGAGATGGCATCGGAAGGAGCATCCGGCAGCGATGAGAGCGGCCGGTTTGCGGCAGGAAAGTTTGACATGGCACGTGTGAAGAAGACGAATTTGCGCCGCAAGGACGGGGTCTGGGATCCGCTGGTCGACAGCGAACAGGCAAAGCACCGGGCGGCTGGCGTGCCGCAGACGCCTCAATCCATGTCGCCGTCCTACAGGCTGGCCTACACAGACGACGATTTCCTGACACGGGAGGAGTTGCGTCCCATCCGGCTGCAACTGGAGCTTTTGAAGCCGGACATGATCCTCAAAGAGAAAGGGATCAATTCGACGGTCGTGCTGTTCGGCGGCGCCCGTATTCCGGAGCCCGGCGGCGATGCCTGGGCGGCGAAGAACGACACGCAGCGAAAAAGTCTGACGACTGCTTCGGTCTATTACGACGAGGCCCGCAAGTTTGCGCAGCTTTGCTCGCTGCAGTCCGCCCGGACCGGCTATACGGAATATGTGGTGACCACCGGCGGCGGCCCGGGCGTCATGGAAGCCGGAAACCGCGGCGCGGACGAGGTTGGCGCGCCTTCGATCGGACTCAACATCGTGCTTCCGCACGAACAGGCTCCGAACCGCTACGTCACACCCGAGCTATCCTTCAACTTCCACTACTTCGCCATCCGCAAGATGCATTTCCTGCTGCGCGCAAAGGCCGTCGTGGTCTTTCCCGGTGGCTTCGGAACCATGGATGAGCTGTTCGAGACGATCACGCTGATGCAGACCGGCCGCATGGCGCTGGTGCCGCTGATTCTGTTCGGTGAAAAATTCTGGCGGACGATCATCAATTTCGAGGCGCTTGCCGATTTCGGCACCATTTCCCCTACTGATGTCGATCTTGTCCAGTTCGTCGAAACCGCAGACCAGGCCTGGGAAATCATTTCCAGATTTTATGCGGCTGTGGATCCGGCCTCCGTACCCGTGGCTTCAGGCACGCGCTGAGCCTGCCGCTCGAATCAGAAGCGGGCCGACGCGGTTCTCGCGCGCCTCGGCCCGCCTGTTGCAACGATGTCAGATCTTGCGGGTGAAATCCCCGGCATCAATAAAGCCATCGCCATTGACATCGCGCCGTTTGAACATCTTTCCGGCCTGCTCCGAAACTTCGGCGAGGCTGAGCGAGCCATTGTTGTCGGTATCCACCCGCTTGAACATCTTGGCCCGCATCCCGGGCATCATGGCCGGGCGCATCTCCCTGAGCTTTTCCATCGCTACCGTTTTATCGCCGGACTTGCCTCCGGCGGCACGCATTTCCTTGCGGGCTTCACGGAAAGCCTGGCGCTTGGCCTTGATCTCGTCTCGCGTCACCTGGCCATTGCCGTCGGCGTCGAAGGTCTTGAAGGCACTGGCAGCCTGTGCCTGGACCTCGTCAAGCGAGACTTTGCTGTCGCCATTGGTGTCGAGGCGCTTCATCATCCATTCGGCCCGCTGTTCCGGTGTCGGCTTCTGCCGGGCGGCGAATGTGGGGGCGACGAAGCCGGTCAAAGCCAGGCTGGTCGCGACTACGCCGAGAATCAAGGTATTTTTCCGCATGTCAAATCCTGTCCGTGTTTCTTGTCCCTGAACGCAGGATAGGCAGGTTTGGTGCGATGACCAGTTAAAGTTTTGTAATGTAAGTCTTTGGCGAAGAAGAGGTTTTAACGCGGCAAAATTACGATTGAATCATTCCGAAGCAATGATTTGCGTCAGGAAAGCCGTCAGATTCTCGGTAACAAAATCGATCTGATCGTCTTCTTCCTGCGAGGTCTTTTCCCAGGCTTCGGCAAATTCATATTCGAAATTGCGCGGCACCAGAAGCACTGTCGTCATCCCCAGTTCCTTCGGCACCACGAGATTGCGGGGCAGGTCCTCGAACATGGCCGCATGCCGGGTATCGACGCTATGGAGACCCATGAACTTGTGATAGGTATCGCCGGCGGGCTTCGGGAGGTAGCCGGCTGCGACAATGTCGAAAATATCATCGAAATGATCGAGAATGCCGAGCGCCCGCGCGGTCTTTTCAGCATGCATGACGCTGCCGTTGGTAAAGATGAATTTGCGTCCCGGAAGCGCCTTGATGGCCTCGCCCAGCGCGGGATCGGCGGGAACGATGCCATAGTCGATCGCATGGGCTTTTTCCAGAAAGTCGTTCGGATCGATCCCGTGGTGCAGCATCAGTCCCTGCAGGGTCGTACCGTGATCCCGGTAGTATTGCTTTTGCAAGGCCTTGGCGTCACCAGGCTCCATGCCGAGAAGCGTCGCAACGAAAGCCGTCATGTTTCGGTCTATCTGTCCAAACAGATTGACGTGATGCGGGTAAAGCGTGTTGTCGAGATCAAAAACCCAGTCGGAGACATGGGCAAAATCCTGCGCGGTCGGTAATCTGTCGATGGAGGCCATGGACGCTTTATGGCATGGCGCGGGGAGCAGGGAAACGTTTTCCCCATGGCTTCGCGTTTTTTCCACTTTGAATTGCCGACCCTGTATGGCACGTTTCCAACTGGATGGCTCTACGGAAGGGTGCTGCGGCCGATGTCGGATGAATTGTTTTATCTCGCATTCCTGTTGGCATTTTATGCTCTGACGGTCGTGACATATTTCGCGCTCGGCTACAGCCTGACTTGGTTGAACGAGCGCAATCCGGAGCGGAAAATCCAGAAGGGCCGTGGTTCCGGGAAGCGTCGCAGGGCGGAAATCCGCCAGAGCCTGGCCTCGATGTTCAGCGCTTGCTTGCCGCTGACGATCGGCCTCTATGCCCAGCAAAAAGGCTGGACGCCGATGCCATGGGATTTTAGCTGGTGGACTGCAGTCCCGCTCTTCATCCTCTGCATGTTTCTCTACGACACCTGGTTTTATTTCATGCACCGGCTGCTGCACACGAAATGGCTCTATCCGTTGCATGCGTTGCATCATAGAAGCGTCGCGCCGACGATCTGGAGTACCTATTCCGAGGATGTTCTTGACAATTTCCTGTTGCAGAGTTTTTCCGCCGTAGTCGTCTTCATCGTTCCGTTTCCACCGGCTATCTTGATAGGACACCGGCTTTTCGAGCATTTCAACGGCATGTTCGGTCATGCGGGCTTCGAATATTTTGCGGCGTCGGCGGCACGCTATCCCTCGCCGATGCTGTGCACGACCTTCCACGATCAGCACCATTCCGCCTTCCGCTACAATTACGGCAATTACTTCTCGTTCTGGGATCGGATGATGGGCACGATCGCGCCGCATTACGACCAGACCGTGAAGACCTTCGAGGATGAGGTGCCGTCCGTGCGGATGAGGCAAGCCACCACCCCGGATCAGGCTGCTTCGGAAAAATCGGCCTGATCGGTCGACATCAGTTATCCGTGCTTGGCAATACCGTAACGCGCGTGTTAGCCGCGGTGCATGGAACTCTGGATCGCCATAACCTTCGCCGCTGCGTTTATGCAGAATATACGCTCTGTATTGCAGAAGCACCTGAAAGGTGTCCTGGGCACGACCGGCGCGACTTTCGTGCGCTTCGGGTATGGAGCCCCTTTTGCTCTGTTCTATCTCGGGCTGCTCGTTTTTGCGTTAGACCGTCCGCTCCCCGTGCCGGACCGCCATTTCTTTCTGTGGGCGCTCATTGGTGGCCTGGCGCAGATCGCCGCAACCTTTCTGCTGGTCCATTTGTTTTCGTTCAGAAACTTTGCCGTTGGCACAGCCTATTCGCGCACGGAGCCGGCACAGGCGGCAGTTTTCGGCCTGATTTTCCTCGGTGAGGCAGCCAGTCGCGGCACATTGCTGGCGATTGCCATTTCCGTGGTTGGCGTCATGGTCATTTCGGTGGCGCGCACGCCTTTGTCAGTCCGGTCGCTGGCCACCTCGGTCTTCACCCCGACCGCAGGCATCGGGCTTTTGTCCGGCACCTTCTTTGGCCTGTCGGCAGTGTCTTACCGCGCTGCGTCACTGGCCCTTTCGCCAAGCCTGCCGCAGCCGGATTTCATCATGCAGGCCGGCTTCACACTCGGTTTCGTTATTCTCCTGCAGACGACAGTCATGCTCGTGTGGATCCTGATGCGAGAGCCGCAGGAACTGCGGCGCATCGCAGTCGCCTGGCGGCCGGGACTGCTGGTGGGTTTTGCCGGCGCCTCGGCGTCGTTCGGCTGGTTCATGGCCATGACGCTGCAGCAGGCGGCAATCGTCAAGGTGGTGGCACAGGTGGAGATGGTATTTACCTTCGCCTCGGCCGTCTTCGTGTTCCGGGAGCGTATCAATAGTCTCGAAGTCGTCGGCTGTCTCCTGATCGTTCTGGGTGTCGTCATGCTGGTGGTTGTATAGAACATCCGAAGATTAGGTTTCCGTGCAACGGCCGGAAGACTTGATGCGGTTCCTATCCCCGATACAGTCCGGAAAGCTTGCTTCTTCGTGTTTTTAGAGACACATTGTGTTCATAACTTTCCCAGCCCGTTCCAGCCAGTCGAGAACTCATGCCGGCGATCATGGATGCAGTATTCGAATTACTCGTTTTGCTGGCGGCAATCTACGCCGTGACGGTAGCGATCTATTTCATCCTGGGATTCGGCATAAGCTGGATGAACGATCGAAATCCGGAGCGGCGCATTCAAAAGACCCGGCGGGGCGAAATTCGCAAGGCTGCCGAAATCCGCCAGAGCATGGCCTCCATCCTGGTGACATGCGTGAGTGTGGCGATCGGCCTTTTTGCCCAGTACAAGGGCTGGACAATGACGGCCTGGGACTTCAGCTGGTGGACGGCAGTGCCCCTGTTCATCCTCTGCATGATCCTGTTCGATGCCTGGTTCTACTTCGCCCACCGCTTGCTTCACACGAAGTTCTTCTACAAATATCATGCGCTGCACCACAGGAGCGTAGCACCCACAGCCTGGAGCAACGATTCCATCGGGCTCGTGGATACGGCAATGTCCCAGGGCTATTATGCCGTCGTGCTATTCGTGGTGCCGTTTCCGCCGGTGATCGTTCTGGCCCATCGCCTGTTCGATCAGATCAACGGCACCTTCGGCCATGCCGGGTTCGAATATTTCGCGTCGAAGACGGCGCGGTATCCCTCGCCGATGCTGTGCACGACCTATCACGACCAGCATCACGCCCAGTTCAGATATAATTACGCGAATTTTTTCTCGTTCTGGGATCGCATCATGGGCACGATCTCACCGGTCTACGACAGCAAGGTCGAGGCGCTGGAGGCGACCCTGCCGCCGCTCAGCCTGAAGGTACCACCGCGCGCACCGGTCTCTCCGTCGCACGGCGATACAGCCTGAGCCGGGTCAGGGCACGATCAGCGTTCCCGCACCCTGCTCCGTGAAGATTTCCAGCAGCACCGAATGCGCGGTCTTGCCGTTGAGGATGACGACGCCCTGAACGCCTGCCTTGATGGCCTGGATGCAGGTCTCGACCTTCGGGATCATGCCACCGGAAATCGTTCCGTCCGCAATCAGCGCATTCGCCTGCGAAACGGAAAGCTCCTTGATGAGCTCGCCCTGCCTGTCGAGAACCCCCGGGACATCGGTCAGAAAAAGCAACCGGGTGGCGTTGAGCGCGCCAGCAATCGCGCCGGCAAACGTATCGGCGTTGATATTATAGGTATGCCCGTCCCGGCCCGGCGCGACGGGGGCGATAACCGGTATCATTTCGGAGCGCGCCAGCAGATCGAGCAGAGTGCGATCAACTTCGACGATTTCTCCGACGAAACCGAGGTCGAGAACGCGCTCGATGTTGGAATCCGGGTCCTTTATCGTCTTCTTGGCTTTTTCGGCAAACACCATATTGCCATCCTTGCCGCAAAGCCCGATCGCCCATTCGCCCGTCTGATTGATCAGCGCAACGATTTCCTTATTGATCGAGCCGGCGAGGACCATCTCGACAATCTCGACGGTTTTGGCGTCGGTCACACGCAGACCGCCCTCGAATTTTGATTCGATGCCCATTTTGGTCAGCATGGCGCCGATCTGCGGGCCACCGCCGTGAACCACGATCGGGTTGACGCCGGACTGCTTCAAAAGCGCGATATCTGCAGCGAAGGCCTTGCCCAGTTCCGCGTTGCCCATGGCGTGGCCGCCATATTTGACGACGATCGTTTTGTTTTCGTAACGCTGCATATACGGCAGTGCCTTGGCGAGAAGGTCTGCCTGAATTTCGCTCTCGGATAAGGACATGGAAGATACCTCTGGAAAAAGCCGGCTGCTGTGTAACGCAAGTTTCCCGTGGAGGGAATGATCAAGGGCAAAGATAAAGCCGGTGTGACATCGTGCGTGTCCGCCGTCTTTATCATCGCTTGCCCTCTTTTTTCCCACCCTTTCTACGCTATGTTGGCTACCACAGGGCGAGGACTTAGAACCATTTATGGCCAATGACGAAATTTCCACATTGATCTCCCGCGTTTCGCTGCGCGATCGCGCGTCGTTTTCGACGCTGTACCAGAAGACCAGCCCGAAACTTTTTGCTATCTGCCTGCGTATACTCAGGGACAGGACAGAGGCCGAAGAGGCGTTGCAGGAAATATTCATCAAAATCTGGCAACGCGCGGATCGCTACATCGCCGGCGAAACCAGCCCGATGTCCTGGCTTTCCGCAATCGCTCGCAATCACGCGATCGATCACCTTCGGGCGCGAAAGCCTGTGGCAAACACGATTGACGAGGCCTATGATCTGGCCGATTCTGCACCGGATCCTGAAAAATCCGCCATCAATCAGGCGGAAGGCCGCAGAATAGACAAATGCATGGCCGAACTGGAAGCTGACCGTGCAGATGCGGTACGCAAGGCCTATGTCGAGGGGCTGAGCTATCAGGAACTGGCGGAGCTTTTCGATACGCCGCTGAATACGATGCGAACTTGGCTGCGACGCAGCCTGCTAAAGCTGAGAGAGTGCATGGAGCGATGACCCCACAGAACCCGGACAGCGGAGATTCCCGTCGCGATCAGGTCATCGCCGGAGAGTATGTGCTCGGTGTTCTGTCGAACGAGGACCGGCGCAAGGTTGAGGCACGCATCGTTCTCGACCGGGCCTTCGCGGCAATGGTCAAACACTGGCAAAGCAATCTTTCATCCTTCGATGAGGCTTATGAGCCCGTCTCGCCCCCGAAAAAAGTCTTCGTTGCCGTCGAGCGGCGCCTGTTTGCCGAAAGCCGCTCAACGACTGCCGGCGGCTTCTGGAATTCGCTCGCCGTCTGGCGCGTTTTGACGGTTGCCTCGCTGGCCGGCATGGTGACGCTCGCGGCCCTGACCTCCGGTATTCTTGATCCTGCGGCCCAGCCGCTGGTGGCGGAGCTTTCCGGCGATGCGAGCGCCTCGATCAATCTTTTGGCGCAATATGACGCTGGTCGCGGTGCGCTGAAGTTCACGCCGGTGGCCGCCGGGCAGGGTCAGACCAAATCTCTGGAGCTCTGGCTGATAGAAGGCAGCGGTCCGGCCCTGTCGCTTGGCGTTTTGCCGCAATCTGGAGAGGGCGAAGTGGTCGTGCCGCCGGCACTGCGTGCAAAGATAGGCGAAGGCGTCACGTTTGCCGTCAGCCTCGAACCGTTTGGCGGCTCTCCGACCGGCGTTGCAACTGGCCCTGTCATCGCGGCCGGCAAGGCGCGGCTACCCTGAAATTGTTACGAGACGAACTGGACCGGCGCTTAACGAGCGCCGGTCCAGTTCGTGATGTTTTTTCCAAAAATATCTTTTATATCAAGCACATAAAGTTTGTTGCCCTATTCTGAAACTCTTTCCGATGGCATCCCGTTACTCGCTTTGTCCTCTGCGCAGAGAACATTTTAAACGACAAGGGAGGGGCCTGCTCAGGCGGGTCCGCGAGATCAACAGGAAGGAATAGAAATGTTCAAGTCCATGCTGCGCACGGTGACCGTCGCTTCGATACTGGCCGCCGGCGTTGCTGCTGCCCATGCGGAAAATCCAATGGTCGGCGGCGCTCCGATGTACGAAAACAAGAACATCGTCGAAAATGCAGTTAATTCCAAGGATCACACGACGCTTGTTGCCGCCGTCAAGGCTGCAGGTCTTGTCGAAACGCTTCAGGGCGCCGGTCCGTTCACTGTCTTTGCTCCAACAAACGAGGCCTTCGAGGCTTTGCCTGCAGGCACCGTGGAAACGTTGCTGAAGCCTGAGAGCAAGGACATGCTGACAAAGGTTCTCACCTGCCATGTGGTGGCCGTCAGTGCCCTCTCGGACGCCATCGGCAAGATGGTGGCGGATGACGGCGGCACGCACGATGTCAAGACAGTGGGCGGCTGCGTATTGAAAGCCAAGGCCGATGGCGGCAAGATCACACTGACAGACGAAACCGGCGGTGTCGCCACTGTGACCATCGCCGACGTCAAGCAGTCGAACGGCGTTATCCATGTGATTGACAAGGTGCTTTTGCCGAAGGCGTGACCCGCTTGGAGCCGAATGCCGACTGACTGCATATTCGGCTCCGGGCCGGAATCTTATCCCTTCCGGTCTGAAGGCCGCCGGTTTGTTTCCGGCGGTCTTTTTATGTTGGGCAGACTCACGCGGGATTGATTGTCATGTGTTTTGCCGTGGCGGGCGAAGACCGCTAAACTGTCAAATGCGGCTGCCACAGCAGTCTGTAAGGGAGATACTCATGACAAGCCGACGGTTGTTTCTTTTGTCTGGCACTGCCGTTCTGGCAGCAGCCGCTTTTCGTGGCCTTATGCCGCCGAGCATCGCGGCGGAAACCGCTGAAACCTTCGAGGTTATGAAAACGGATGCCGAGTGGAAAGCGATGCTGACGGACGAGCAGTATCGTATCTTGAGGCACGAGGACACGGAACGGCCCTTTACCAGCGCACTCAACACGGAGAAGCGAAAGGGCACATTCGCCTGTGCCGGCTGCGACCTGCCGGTTTATTCGTCCGAAGCCAAATACGACAGCGGCACCGGCTGGCCAAGTTTCTGGGAGGCGCTGCCGAACGCGATTGCAACACGGGAGGATACGTCTCTCCTGATGACACGCACCGAATGTCACTGCCGTCGCTGCGGGGGACATATGGGGCATATTTTCAATGACGGTCCGCAGCCAACCGGGATGCGGCATTGCATCAATGGCCTGTCGATGACGTTCAAGCCGGCGACAGCAACCTGAAAACATCGATCAGGTGGAAATGGCCACCCGGATTGCATTGCGCAAATCTTCGATCCCGCCGCCTTTTTCCGAGGAGGTGGACAGCACCTCAGGAAAGGCTGCCGGCCGCTTCTTGATCAGTTCCAGCGTTTCGGCAAGCAGACGGGGCACGGCCGGCTCCTTGATCTTGTCTGTCTTGGTCAGAACGACCTGATAGGAGACCGCAGCCTTGTCTAAAAGGGATAGAACATCATCGTCATTCTTTTTGATGCCGTGACGGCTGTCGATCAGCACATAGACGCGCTTTAGCGTCGAACGGCCGCGGAGATAGTCGAAGACAAGCCTGGTCCAGGCATCCACATGCTCCTTGGGCGCTTGGGCATAGCCATAGCCCGGCATATCGACGAGAGCCATGGGCGGCAGATCGCCCGGCTCGCCGGTATAGCCATCCGGGACGAAATAGTTGAGCTCCTGCGTCCGTCCGGGCGTGTTGGATGTCCGTGCCAGACCTTTCTGTCCCACAAGCGCATTGATGAGCGACGACTTGCCGACATTCGAGCGCCCGGCGAAAGCGATTTCCATCGGCCCTTCCGGCGGCAGGAACTTCATCGACGGCACGCCGCGAATGAAGATCCACGGCCGTCCGAATAGGGGCTTGTCATCCTGGTACTTTGCGTCGGTCATAGGTGGTCCTGTCTATCGTGTCGGGTCAGGACTTCAGGCTTTTATGTCTCCATGTCAAGGAAACCCGATGTTTTTAGCCTGCCAGGCATCTCCCATCTGTCAGCAACGCGCCGTCATGCTTGAAATGAAAACGGCCCCGGATGGATAATGCCGGGGCCGTTCAATCGTGCGATGGCTTCGGCCTATTCTGCCGGCTTGGGCTTTTTGGAAAACACGCCCTTCAGATTGTCGAACAGTTCGATCTTGGCGCCATGGCGCTTCATGATAAAGGCTTGCTGGGTGATCGACAGCGTGTTGTTCCAGGCCCAGTAGATGACCAGGCCGGCCGGGAAGCTTGCCAGCATGAAGGTGAAGACAACGGGCATCCAGGTAAACAGCATGGCTTGGGTTGGATCCGGCGGCGTCGGGTTCATGCGCATCTGCAAGAACATGGTGATGCCCATGACCAGCGGCCAGACGCCGATCAGCAGCATGTGCGGCACGTCATAGGGCAAAAGTCCGAACAGGTTGAAGATCGATGTCGGATCGGGCGCTGACAGATCCTGGATCCAGCCGAAGAAGGGCGCGTGGCGCATTTCGATGGTGACGTAGATCACTTTGTAGAGCGCGAAGAAAACCGGGATCTGCAGGAGGATCGGCCAGCAGCCGGCGATCGGGTTGATCTTCTCGTCCTTGTAAAGCTGCATCATCCCCTGCTGCAGCGCCATACGATCGTCGCCATGCTTCTTCTTCAGTTCCTCCATCTTTGGCTGAACCTTCTTCATGTTCGCCATGGACGCATATTGCTTGCTGGCGAGCGGGAAGAACAAGGCCTTGACGACCACGGTGGTCAGGAGAATGGCGGCGCCGAAGTTGCCGAAATACTTGAAAAAGAAGTCCATCAACTGAAACATCGGCTTCGTGAAGAACCAGAACCAGCCCCAGTCGATCAGACGATCGAACATGGGAATGGAATACGCCTTCTCATAGCCATCGATAAGCGGCACTTGCTTTGCGCCTGCGAAAACCAGCGTCTTGAGATCGGTGGATTGACCGGCGGCAACTGTGATCGGATCCTGCTTGTAGTCAGCCTGGTAGCGCGGCCGGCCGTCCGGGAAATGCGCGAATTTAGCGTCGTACGGCGTGGCCTGAGGCGGCACGATCGTTGCGGCCCAGTACTTGTCGGTAATGCCCAGCCAGCCTGTCGTTGTTTTCCCAGGTTGTGTCGGGGCTTCGTCCTCGACCTTGCCGTAGGCAACTTCTGTCAGCCCGTGCTCGCCGATAACACCGATAAAGCCTTCATGAATGACGAATACACTCGGCGTCGTCGGCTTGTTGAAACGTGTGACGCGGCCGTAGGAGGAGAACGAGGCAGGAGCCTCGCTGCCATTGGTGATCTTGTCGTCGATCTTGAACATGAAATGGTCGTCAACGGAGATGGTGCGATCGAAGACGACGCCCTTCTCGTTGGTGAAACTCAGCGTGACCGGTGTGGACGGGGTGAGCTTGTCACCGCTTTTAACCGTCCATACCGTCGTCGGGCCGGGGGCCGTGCCGGAGGCTTCTCCGGCGATATAACCCAGTTCTGTGAAATAGCCGTCTTGCGTGTCGGCCGGGCTGAACAGCGTGATGATCGGGCTCTTGTCATCAACGGTCTCGTGGTATTCCTTGAGCTTCAGGTCGTCGAGACGCGCGCCGGTCAGGTTGATGGAGCCGCTCAGAGCCTGGGTGTCGATGGAAACGCGGGCCGATTTGGCGATTGCCTGCTCGCGGTTTTCGCTGCTGCCCGGAACACTGCCTTCGGCCGGCTGCGTGGTGGTGCCCGCCTTGCTTCCCGCAGGCTGGTTGGACTGCGTCTGGCTCTGCAGGGCTTCCGCAGCAATCCGTTCCCTCTCCATCTTGGGATTGATGTAGAGAAACTGCCAGGCGATCAGGATCACCACCGACAGGGCAATCGCCACGAAGTAGTTGCGGTTATTTTGCATCATTCTTTCCCGAAGCCGGCCAGTCGCGGCCATGAATTTTTTGGCTGTTTTCGATCCGTTTGCGAAGCCCCTTTACCATCTGGTCGAAGGAGGCGCCCAAGAGGTCGCGTCTGGCGACAATCACATAGTCGTGTCCGGGCTTCATTGCAAACCCGGCGGACAGCCGCACCGCTTCTTTCAGGCGCCGGCGCATCCGGTTGCGCTCCACGGCGTTACCCTGCTTCTTGGTAACGGTGAAACCGCAGCGCGCCGGTGCAGTTTCGTCTCCGTGATCAAGGACCTCGAGAAGGAAGAGCGGCCCTTTGCGCCTTTCACCCTCGCGCACAGCAAGAAACTGCGGCCGGCTTTTAAGCCGCCCGACAGTCGATTTCGTTGTGTTTGACGTCATGTGCCCGCGGTCTTTCTTCGGGCCGAGCCGGCTTAAGCCGACAGACGCTTGCGGCCACGTGCCCGGCGGGCAACGATAACCTTGCGGCCACCCTTGGTGGCGATACGTGCACGGAAGCCGTGACGGCGCTTGCGAACAAGCTTGGACGGTTGGTAGGTACGCTTCGTCATTTATTTTAATACCGCGGTGTGCGGCCCTTCTTGGGTTTGCTTCTTAGCAAGGGAGCGTTACGTTCCGGACACGGCATTGCACAGGGCAGGGGGACCTGTCGGGACGTGCGCGGCTTATAGGTGAAAACGCGCGCAAAAGTCAATTGCTGCGGCGAAAAGCCCCAAAACCAGTTCATTCCGACGTGCCCGCAATTGAGGCACTGCCGCGCTTGAGACAGCGCAGCTTGTAAAGATCTGCTGAAATTTATCGTTATTGGCATCGCTTCATTAACCAAGGCCAATCTATCGTCTCCGTAACCAACAGCCATACCGTCTTTTACAAGTCGCGTTTAAAGGCATTTTTCGGAGACGTTGCATGAAAATTCGGGGCAAGATCTATCTCATTGTCGGTGTGATGAGCCTGATCACGCTGGCTGTGACAGCAATAGCATTGACCGTCGTCAATCAATACAACCGCAAGCTCGTCGAGTTCGACAATGTTTCCGACCGAGCCTTCAACGGCGAGCGGCTGAACCGGCTGGTGACGGCCGTCGTCATGGAAGCCCGCGGGATCTATGCGGCACCGACGAGCGAAAAGGCACAGCCCTTCGCTGAGGGGCTGCACAAGAATCTCGATAAGATGGACGACCTTCTGGCCAACTGGAAAACCCTCGTTCCACAAGAACAACTCTCGGCATTCGACGCGGTCGTCGCCCGTGCTGCGGAGTTCCGCACCTTTCGCACGGAGACGGCGCGACTGAGCCAGGAGGTCTCGCCACAGGACGCCAACGCACAGGGCAACAACGACCTGAACCGCGCCAACCGCAAGGCTTTCCAGGCCGAAATCGATGCCATCGTGGAAGCCGACCGGCAGGCGCTGGATACTATCAAGGCCGAGGTGAGCGCCATTGAAAGTCGCATGATCCTGATGGTTCTTCTGACGGCAGGCCTGGGGCTTGTCGCCGGTATCGGCACGGCCTTTTACATCGGCACCCGGCAGCTAAGCCAGCCTATCCTGACACTCACAGGAGCGATGAAGCGGCTTGCGGACGGCGATCTGACAACTGACGTGCCCTTTGCGGCTCGCAAGGACGAAATCGGCGAGATGGCCGACGCTGTGGAAGTCTTCAAGCGCAATGGCCTTGTGGTGCGCGATCTCAATGCGCATGAGACCGTCTTGCGCGAAAAAAGCGCCGAGCTGCAGGCCAGCATCGCGACGGTTGTGGCCGCCGCCGCCGCCGGCGATTTCACGCGCCGCATCGACAAGGACTATGGCGACGACGGCCTGAACCGGTTCGCGGCCAGTGTCAACGAACTTGTCGGCAGCGTCGACAGCGGCATCGGCGAGACCCGGCGGGTAATCGCGAGCCTTTCCGGAGGGGACCTGACGCAAAGTATGAACGGCACCTTCCAGGGCGCTTTTGCCGAACTGCAGCAGAACGTCAACGAAACGCTGTTCACCCTGCAGAAGACCCTGCGCGAGGTCAGCGTCACCACGGATTCGATCAACGGCAATTCCAGCGAATTGCGCAGTGCCGCCGACGATCTGTCCAAGCGCACGGAGCAGCAGGCGGCCGCGCTCGAGGAGACGTCAGCAGCACTGGACGAGATCACGGTTGCCGTGCGCCAGTCGACCGATCGCGCCCAGGAAGCGACGGTCATGGTCACCGAGGCCAAGCAGAGCGCTGCGCAGTCCGGTGCCGTCGTGCGCAACGCCGTAGAGGCGATGGGCCGGATCGAGCAGGCATCGAGGGAGATCGGCCAGATCACCAACGTGATCGACGAGATCGCCTTTCAGACCAATCTGCTCGCCCTCAATGCCGGCGTCGAGGCCGCGCGGGCCGGGGATGCGGGCAAGGGCTTTGCCGTCGTCGCGCAGGAAGTGCGCGAACTTGCCCAGCGCGCTGCCAGTGCTGCGAAGGATATCAAGGGACTGATCGCAAAATCGGGTACCGAGGTCGCGACCGGCGTCAAGCTGGTGCAGGAAACCGGCCAGGCGCTCGGACAGATCGAAACACGCGTGCTGAAGATCAACGACCATATCCATTCGATCGCAACCGCGGCCAAAGAGCAATCGACCGGCCTTGGCGAGGTCTCCACCGCCATCAACCAGATGGACCAGGTGACGCAGCAGAACGCCGCCATGGTGGAGGAAGCCAATGCTGCCACCCACAAGCTGTCCGCGGAAGCAGACAGTCTCGCCCGGCTGATCTCGCACTTCAAGCTGGACGCCGATGCAGCACCGATGCGGCCCGTTTCCCTGGTGCGCGAGACGGCCCGTCCTGTCGCCTCGCCGGCGCGTAAAATGCTCGGCAATGTCGCCCGCGCCTTCGGCGGCTCATCCGCCGCATCCTCGGCGGCGACAGCAAAGGACAACTGGGAAGAATTCTGATCCGGGCTGTTTGATGTTTCAAGTGAGCCCGCGCTGGAACGATGTCCGGCGCGGGCTTCCTTTTTTCCGGCACCGGGAAATGCAGGTGTCGGGCCTCGGACATCCGCCCCAGCACAGGCTCTGCCCGTTGCAGGCGGCGATTGGAAAATGCGCCGTCCTCCTCTATGATGTGTCGGGCAGAGAACCGTTCTTCCGCGACACGAAATCTTCGGTCGTCTGGCAAAGGCGCAAGAACCATGACGACCGACATTGTTGCAAATCCGGATGATGCCGCCGGCCGAAAGACGCCTTCGCCGAAAATCGGGTTTCTGCATGGGCTGTCTGGCCGACTGCTGCTGCTGACCGTCGCTTTCGTCATGCTTGCCGAAATCCTGATCTTCGTGCCCTCGGTGGCGAGCATGCGCATCCGCTGGCTTGAGGACCGGCTCAACACCGCAGCGGCCGCAGGCGTGGTGGTGGACGGGCTTGAGGATGTGCAACTGTCGCGCATGGTGCAGCAGGATACGCTGATGGCAACCGGCACCAAGGCCATCGTGCTGAGGCGCAAGGACGAATCACGGCTGATCGCTGCGGAAGACATGCCGCCGCAGGTTGATGCGCAATACGATGTCGCCGCCATGTCGCCGATCGCCGCGATCCGGGATGCTTTCGATACACTGCTGTTTGGTGGCGACAAGGTCGTCCGTATCTACGGCCCGGTGGGCGACGGTCATTCAGCCATTATCGAGGTGGTGATGGAGGATGCCAGCCTGCGCAAGGCAATGCTGACCTATTCCCGCAACATGTTTTTCCTGTCGCTTGCGATATCGCTGTCCACGGCCGTGCTGATCTTCCTCTCGATCCGCCGGCTGATGATCGCGCCGATGCGCCGCATGACCGCCAATATGCAGGAATTTGCCGCCGATCCTGCCGATCCCGCCCGCATCATGATGCCGCCGCCGGGAAATGATGAACTTTCCGTCGCCGGCCGGCATCTGGCAGCCATGCAACAACAGCTACAGAAAACCTTGAAGCAACAGAAAAATCTTGCCGATCTCGGGCTTGCCGTCTCAAAGATCAATCATGACATGCGCAACATACTGTCGTCGGCCCAGCTCATCTCGGACCGGCTTGCCGATGTAGACGATCCGATCGTCAAGCGTTTCGCCCCGACGCTGTTGCGCACCATCGACCGTGCCGTCGGTTACACCACTGAGGTGCTGTCCTATGGCCGCACGACCGAACCCGAACCGCATCGCCGGTTTCTGGCGCTACGGCCGCTGGTCGGCGATGTCGCGGAGATGCTGGCGATCGATCCCGCTTCCGGCGTCGATTTTCGCATCCAGGTTCCAGAGGAACTGCAGGTGGATGCCGACAGCGAACAGTTGTTCCGCGTCGTCCACAATATTTGCCGCAACGCCGTACAGGCGCTGATGAACGATCCCGGCGAAGACGCATCGGCGCGGATCGTCACTGTATCCGCGATACGCACCGGCAGCGTCGTCAGCCTGACGGTGGATGACACCGGCCCGGGCATGCCGTCAAAGGCGCGGGAAAACCTCTTTGCGGCCTTCCGCGGCTCTGCCCGCTCCGGCGGCACCGGGCTTGGACTGGCGATTGCCCGCGAGCTGGTGCTTGCCCATGGCGGCACGATTGCTCTCGTGGAGAAGCCGGGACCCGGAACCCAGTTCCGCATCGAACTGCCGGACCGCCCCGTGCCGCTCGACGCCTTCCGCGCCAGACCCCGTACCCAAAAGGACTAGCTCACGGGGCTTCCCATCAGAGATGGTTGAGGCGCCATGACGCGTGATTCATAAAATAAATCAAAGCTCTATCTCAATAAAACTGCAAAAAAAGATCTTTTTCCTGAAATTCGCTTGCATTCCCGGGTCGGACGTTTTAGAGGATCGCCACGCAAGCAGTTATCGCCGCTTTGCGCCGCACCCGTAGCTCAGCTGGATAGAGCACCAGACTACGAATCTGGGGGTCGGGCGTTCGAATCGCTCCGGGTGCACCATTTTCGTGAGCTTGTTAGGAAAATGCAGTAGCGGTTGTTGAACATGTTTGTTAGCGGTTGCGAGATTATCATGCTTGCAAGCTCCTAAATTGGACCGTTCCCTCGTTTTTCGCTGAGCTGCGCAACTGGTCGAAATCTTCAATGTTCACTTATCGTCGCACTTGGCGAGTCAAGTGATATGCTTTAGAGCTATCATGCGCTACTAATGCGAAAATCTTGCAACAACAGATGGAATAAGTTCAGTGCGAAAGTGGTATTTGTGCATAAATGAAAAAGGCTTCAAAAGCTCGGTTGAGATGATTCGAGCCGCGGTGAACTCTGCGCGTGCCAATACTGATCTTGTACCGCATTGCGTTTACTCGGGAGAAGACGCATCACACATTTCTGAACTTGAGAATATGGGGATAAAAGTAATCCGTCATCGCTCAACCTTCGAAGATGATCTTAGATTCGCGTATGGGAAAGAGTATGATACTTTCTCTGGACATTGGTTACGAATTGATTTGCCGGTATTAGAGGAAGAGGATGAATATATACTTTATACAGATAATGATGTAATTTTTTTAGCTCCACCCGAAGATATTAAGCCAAATTTGATCGCTGCGGCACCTGAGTTCGATCAGAAAAAGCTTACATATTTTAGTAGTGGGGTCCTAGTCATGAACGTGAATGGCATGCGTGAAGTACGTGCGCCGTTTCTTGAGCAGATAAAAAGTAGATTGCGTGGAGATTTCCGCTATCCAGCCCACGACCAACAGAGCTTTAATAAGTTTTTTTATGGGTCTTACGACCATTTGCCGTTGACCATGAATTGGAAGCCGTTTTGGGGCATAAGCGACGATGCAAGAATCGTTCATTTTCATGGACCTAAACCACTGCATGCCCGGATGCTAGCAAACGGCGGTGGCGATCGCTTTATGCCGATTTACAAGGAGCTTTGGCAAAAATCTCCGGAGGCTTACGCTAAATACTCAGATTTGTACGATGAATACAAAAATAAAAATTGAGTTTAGTCAGAAAAACACCGCTTTCTCAGCTCTGAAGTTCAATTTTGAGCTGTCAAGTTACTGTAAGGTGTCAAAATGTTGGGCGATCTAATATCGCTGTTTTGACTATTTAATACTAAAGCTCGCCAAGGCAGCCAGCGTTTTATCATCTGGCTGCCCCGCAAAATAGTCGTCGATCACCGTCTGAAACGGTCTGGAATCCTCCGCAACCTCCCGGAACAGTGTCATCGATGACCGCAGCTTCATGTCGTCGGGCGAGCCGAAGATCTCGCGGGCAGTGCGGCCGGTGTGTGCATTGAGGGTCTGGGTGCAGCGTAGAAGGCGGGGGCCGAGCAGGGGATGGGCAAGATAGGCCCGCGCCTCGGCAAGCGTGGAGATGGCGTAGCGAACCGCCGTTGGAGAGGAACCAAGCCCCGCAATCTGCGGAAAGATGAACCACATCCAGTGGCTTCGCTTGTGGCCGTCCATCAGTTCGGCAAGGACGATGTCGTAGATCGCTTCCTGCGCATCGACGAAACGTTGGAGGTTGAAAGGGTCATTCATCTCTGTTGCATCCCGCTCGGTCGCTATGGCTGTCCATGATGTCCGATAGATCGAACGCCCGGTAAGTCGGTAGGTTCCTATCATCGATCCTTGGTATCAGTCGTCCACAACAAGCGTCGCCCGGCCGCGGCTGAGGTCCAGCACCAGGGCCGCCGCATCGACCGCCAGCATTCTCGGGATCAGCAGCGAAAGATGCGCGCCTGTTTCGGTGAAGCTTTCCGATGCGATGGCAATGCCGAAAGCCGGAAGCCGCGCCTTGATCAAGGCGAGGTCGGAAAAGTGGCAGGCAACGGTGCCGGAGATCGTATCGACGATCTCGATTTTCTCTGCTGCCCGAAGGCACATGGCAACCGTGCCGCCATAGGCGCGCATCAGCCCGCCGCTGCCGAGAAGCGTTCCGCCGAACCAGCGGATGACGAGTGCCACGACATGATCCAGCAACTGGCCGTCGATCGCCTGCAGGATCGGCTTTCCCGCCGTGCCGCCGGGCTCGCCGTCGTCGCTGAAACGGTAGACCTGGCCGATGCGGAAGGCCCAGCAATTGTGGCTTGCGGTCGGGTCGGAATGGCGGGCGATGAAGCCCCTGGCTTCGTCCTCATTGGAAACGGAGCCGCAGAGCGCCTGAAAGCGGCTCCTCTTGATGTCCTGGCTATGGGTTTCGAGGCGCTGAAGCGTAAACATGATCGCGTTATTGCAGGGAAGCATCGAGCAGGGAACCCCATTGTCGCCGACTGCCGATCCTCAAGGATGCGATCGACAGCGGCAAGCCGGCAGAGAGACACCACTGAAATCGGAAAGCTTCACACGAAGGGGAGAGCGGGGCTCTCCATCCCCGCTTTATAGGGTGTCAGAAGCGGCAGACCGGACATTCACGTCCCGCGAACAGTGTCTCATCCAATCGACATCAGGCTTGCATTGCCGCCGGCTGCCGCAGTGTTGATGCTGGTGGAGACTTCCTCCAGCAGCCAGTTGAGGCAATAAACGTCGGGATTTCGGGCAAGCTCCCCGGGCGATGCCGCCTGAACGAGAACAAGGGGACCGGGCAGGGCCGAGATCGTTGTATTGACTGCGCGTATCCGCTCGCCATCCCCCTCGATCAGCGCGCCGGCGAAGGGCGCATCCGTCGTCCAGTCGCTGGTGAAGGACAGACGCGCAGCAACCGTCGCCGGCAGCGCCGAAAGGGCGGCACAAAAGCCGGACGCGCCATCGATGACGGCGAAATTGCCGGTGGCAAGCACGGCCGACAGCTGACGGTAGAGGCCCGTTTCGGTCTCAGGCACCAGCAGGATACGGCCGCGCGGATGCAGCGCGTAGAGATTGCGCTCGCCGACCGGACCGGCAAGCTCGGTCATCAGCCCGAGCGCCGATTGCCCGCCGGTCTCACGGGCGGCCTGAGCTTCCGCCTTGAGGCCCTTTTCGTCGAGCCACCGGGCGAAATCGGAGAGTGCCGGATCCGTGTGTACCGAACTATGCTGTGGCGGCACCGGCGGCTTTGCAACAAGGCGGCCAAGATAAAGCGGCCCTCCCGCTTTCGGCCCGGTGCCGGAAAGCCCGCGACCGCCAAAGGGCTGCACGCCGACCACCGCGCCGATGATGTTGCGGTTGACGTAGAGATTGCCAGCTTTCACGCGGCTCGTGACATGGGCAATGGTCTCGTCGAGGCGCGTGTGCAAACCGAAGGTCAGCCCATAGCCCGTCGCGTTGATGTCGTCGATCAGCCGGTCGAGTTCGTCGCGCTCGTAGCGCAGCACATGCAGGACGGGGCCGAAGACTTCCCGTTTCAGATCGGAAAGCCGGCTGAGTTCGATGATGGTCGGCGGCACGAACGTGCCCTCTGCGGTAGCGGGCGAAAGGGCGATCTGCTCGACCTTGGCGCCAATTTCGCGCATCGTTGCGACATGACCTTCGATGATGCCCCTGGCTTCCGCCGTAATCACCGGGCCGACATCGACAGCGAGGCGGTCGGTGCGGCCGATATCGAGTTCATGCAGCGCGCCTTTCAACATGGACAGAACACGGTCGGCCACGTCGTTCTGCAGGCACAGCACGCGCAGCGCCGAGCAGCGCTGTCCGGCACTGTCGAAGGCCGAAGCGATGACATCGGCCACCACCTGTTCGGCAAGAGCCGAGCTGTCGACGATCATGGCGTTCTGGCCGCCGGTTTCGGCAATCAGCGGTATCGGCTTTCCGGACAGCGACAGACGATCCGCCAGCTGGCTCTGGATCAGCCGGGCGACCTCGGTGGAACCCGTGAACATGACACCGGCAATATCCTTGGACCCCACAAGCGCCGCCCCGACGCGCCCATCGCCCGGAAGGATCTGCAGGGCTTCGGCCGGAACGCCGGCTTCATGGAGAATGCGCACACCTTCGGCGGCAATCAGCGGCGTCTCCTCGGCCGGCTTGGCCAGAACCGGATTGCCGGCGACGAGAGCGGCCGCGATCTGGCCGGTGAAGATCGCCAGCGGGAAATTCCAGGGGCTGATGCAGACGATCGGCCCGAGCGCATGGTGAGCAGGGCCGAGCGTACGGCCGGCCTGTTCGGCGTAATAGCGCAGAAAGTCGATTGCCTCGCGCACCTCCGCAATCGCGTTCGGCAGCGACTTGCCGGCTTCGCGCATAATCAGGCCCAGCAGTGCTGGCATCCGCTGCTGCATCAGGTCCGCGGCACGAAGCAGGCATAGCGCCCGCTCCGGGGGAAGAACAGCGCTCCACTGCGCGCCTTCGGCAAGAGCGATCTTCACGGCGCGGCAGGCGTCGTCTTCCGTTGTTTCTATTACGGTGCCGACCCGGTCGCGGTGGTCGCCGGGGTTGAGCACGGCGCGGGCATCCCCGCGGATTGTCTGGTTTCCGAGCTGGGGAGCCGCCTGCCAGTCGTTTTCCGCGCTCGCCTTCAGCGCATCCGACAGCATGGCCAGCGAGGCTTCGTTCGAAAGGTCGATCCCGGCCGAATTGGTGCGGCCGGCATAAAGGTCGGATGGCAGCTTGATCTGTTCGTGCTGCGCACCCATCACGGGCATGGCGCGAACGATATCGACGGGATCGGCGATCAGTTCGTCCACGGAGACTGCCGGATCGGCGATGCGGTTGACGAAGGAGGAATTGGCGCCGTTTTCAAGCAGCCGGCGCACGAGATAGGCCAGCAGCGTTTCATGCGTCCCGACCGGCGCATAGATGCGGCAGGGGCGGTCGAGATTGTCCTTGCCGACGACTTCGTCGTAAAGCGGTTCGCCCATGCCGTGCAGGCACTGGAACTCGTAGTCGCCGACCTTGAAATCGGGACCGGCCATCTCGTAGATCGCCGCCAGTGACTGGGCGTTGTGGGTCGCGAACTGCGGGAAGATCACATCCTTCGCTTCCAGAAGCTTGCGGGCGCAGGCAGCGTAGGAGACGTCGGTGTAGATCTTGCGCGTATAGACCGGAAAGCCATCGAGACCATCGATCTGGGCGCGCTTGATCTCGGCGTCCCAATAGGCGCCTTTGACGAGGCGGACCATCATCCGGTGGTTCGAACGGCGGGCAAGATCGATGATGAAATCGAGCACGAAGGGGCAGCGCTTGCCATAGGCCTGAACAACGAAGCCGACGCCGTTCCAGCCGGACAGGTCCGGATCGACGCGCAGCGCTTCCAGAAGGTCCAGCGACAGCTCCAGCCTGTCGGCCTCCTCGGCGTCGATGTTCAGGCCGATATCGTAGCTCTTGGCGATCAGCGCCAGAGCCTTCACCTTGGGCAGCAGTTCGGTCATGACGCGGGCAGACTGGGCGCGGACATAGCGCGGGTGCAGCGCCGACAGCTTGATCGAAATGCCGGGACCTTCATAGATGCCGCGGCCCGCCGATGCCTTGCCGATGGCATGGATGGCGTTTTCATAATCGGCATAATAGCGCTTCGCGTCAGCCGCCGTTGTCGCTGCTTCCCCCAGCATGTCGTAGGAATAGCGGAAGCCGCGAGCCTCCAGCGATCTCGAGCGCTTCAGCGCCTCGTCGATGGTTTCGCCGGTGACGAACTGCTCGCCCATCATTCGCATGGCCATATCGACGCCGCGGCGTATCACCGGTTCTCCGGCGCGCGCGATCAACCGGGTCAAGGCCGCCGAAAGACCGCGATCGTTGACGGTCGCGGTCAGCTTGCCCGTGACGACGAGGCCCCAGGTGGCCGCATTGACGAAAAGCGAGCGGCCGCCACCCAGATGCGAGCGCCAGTCGCCATCGGCGATCTTGTCGCGGATCAGTGCGTCACGCGTCGCCGTGTCCGGAATGCGCAGCAGCGCCTCGGCCAAGCACATCAGCGCCACGCCCTCCTGGCTCGACAGGGAGTATTCATGCACCAGACCTTCGACCCCGGAGCCCCTGTGCTTGGCGCGCAGCGCGGTGATGAGGGTGCGGGCCGTTGCTTTGGCACGGGCCCGTATCGCGTCGGGCAGGGTGGCGGCTTCGACCAGCGGCGGCAGGCATTCCGTCTCGGGCCGCCGGTAAGCTGCGGTGATGGCGCGGCGAAGCGCCGTCGGCTCGGCAATCGGCGGCGCGAAGCGTTCAAACGGGAGTGGGAGGGTATCGGCGATCTGTTGCGGCTTGCTCATCGAAATCGTCCCTTTTGGAAGCGGTCAGGCACACAGGCGGTGAACCGGAATTCATAAGCGCAAAATAGGATGGAGATGTCCGGATGACTATCCGGTAAAACAGGTGGAAGGCCGTATATTTCGCCAGATAATACAGTTTATGCCGCATACTATGCAGTCTCGTTGAAATATTGCCGGATGATCCGGGATCAGAGTAGGGCCTTCTGCGACAATGCCTGCCGCGCTATGAGGCATTCGTCGTCACCGGGCATGCAGGTGCGGCAGACAAGCGGCCGCACCGCGTAAATTTGGCAGCCGACATGGACGCCGAGCGTACCGGAAAGTGCTGAACAGCGATTATCCTCGCACCGCATGCCTCCAAGGTCCGTGGAGACGTATTGGGCCGGAATGCGATCCAGATCCTCGTCCGTTTCCAGCGAAAACCGCGGCCAGTCCTTAGAGTAGCTGCAGCAGGCGCCGCAGGTCTGGCAGTCAAAATCTTCTGTGGGAACGGCGAGGGTCATGGGGAAATGTAGCATGGAATAGGAGGCAGGCGGAATGGGGCTTTAGTTCGCCTATTCCGCTGGCTTTGCCGGTTGGTCACGTCTCAGCTGGAGCGCGCAGGTCAGTTGTGGAGCTACACGCGGTTTTAGCCGAGTATTCTCTTGACGTAATCGACGATATCGGATTTCGGGGAGAGAGCAAACACCGCCTCTGCCGCCGATTTTGCCGCAGGAAAATCCTTGTTCCTGGCAAGGCAGCGAATGAGGAGAAGATGCGCGGGCAGATAACTTCCATCACCGGAAAGGGCCTTTAGGGCACTGTCTATCGCGTCATTCGTTTGCTTAAGTGCTTCTGCAGCCACGCCATCGGCCGTATAGATTTCCGCTTGGAAATAAACGGGTGCATCGTGCCGGATATCCAAAGACTGCCTCGTCTCGTCGTGCCGGCCGGATTTTCGAAGCAGGGATGATTTCATCAGCTTCTGTAGTTCGTTGTAATAAGGATGAGTTGCGCGCACCGATCCCACGAGGTCCAGAGTTTCCGGCAGCCCGAGGGATTCCACGAGATCAGTTTCAATTTGCGAGATATGTAAGGTCGAGCCCAGAATCGGGTCCAACAGATAGGGAAGCATTTCGATAAGTCGCTCTGATCGAACTGCCTTCTTGTTGTGAAGATCTATCGTGATGGATGCAGCATGACACTGGTCATCCGTGAAATCTATGGCTTGCTCCGGATCGTCCGCATGCGCCGGAATGCCAATTGCAGGCAGGAAGTCGTCAATGCCGGCGAAGCTCCTGTCCCTGAACTTGGTTAGGCATCGCATGACGTACCACTCTACACGGGCTGCCTCAACAAGGCTTTCCGGCGTTGATGATGCCAGGCGGATGGTCCAGTCTTCAAGCTCGGCACGTCGTTGGGCCGGTGTGAAGCGGCGACGCGTTGCTCCATGGATCGAAAGAGCGGTCGGCGTTCCAACCGCATGCCACCGGACGTTTCCAGGCGAGGAAAGCGCTGACATCAGATTGGCGACAACTTTGTCGGTATCGTGCGCCCAGGGATCGCCCACGTCAAAATAGGTTGAGCGACGATGGGCAAGGCTCGTGTCGAATACGAGCCTCAGTTCTCCCCGTGTCAGTCGTTCCCGATTGTCCGGTATCATGTAGTCCACAAATCCGAGATGCACGGTGCCGGAAATTGAGGCGGACAAAGTCGGTGAATAGGCGACCTCACAGTTATCGAGCGCCCGACCCAGTTTTTCCACGTGGTTGGGCAACCAGAGGTCATCGTCGTCGGAATAGAATATTTTTTCCGATTGCGCAGCCCTGACTGCAAGGCCCCGATTTTCGCTTCCACGTCCAGAGGCTTTCGGAAAATCCAGGACCCGGATGCGGCTGTCTTCCGCCGCCGCCTGATAGGCGACTGCTTTGACTGCGTCCGTGGCGCCGTCCATGGCGACGATAACCTCGATGTCCCGGATCGTTTGCCCGCACATGGAGCGCAACGTCACATCGAGTGTGGCGGCACGATCATGGGTAGGAATAATGACTGACGCGTAGGGTTCCGACATGCGCGGTTACATCCGTTGGTTCAGCATTTCCACCAAGGCGGAGTAGGTGCCGGAAGCCGCATCGCGCTCTGACAGGATAGGGTCCTTTATCGGCCAGTCGAAGCCCATTTCAGGGTCGTCCCATCGGCATTCGAATTCCCCTGCGCCATCCCAGACATGCGACAAACCATATCCGAGTTCGCCATCTTCCAGGAAAAGAGCGCCATGCGCGACGCCGGCAGGCACCCGGAAACCGATCATGTCACGGGCGAAACTGGTAAATTCGACTTTTGCGCCAAACGTCGGCGATGTCTTTCTGGCGTCCATGAGAGCAAAATGGATCGTACCTGTCAGCGCGATGTAATATTCATCGTAAAGGGAGTGCGCATGGACGCCACGCAGAACCAACCCTTTTGATCGCACAATGTTAAATTGTGAAATGACATTCGACTCGTCTGCGAAAACGAACGCCGAAAGCGATCCGCGATGATCCGTTTCAACATTCGATCGAAAAATGTGCGCGCCCTCGATCAGGCTCAGCTTTTCTTTTATAGACAATTTTTCACCACGTTGACGACCGGTGACGCCACAACGGTCACTGCCGACTGCGCATCATTTGCAAAATTTAATACCGTAGCGGGCTTTGACTGTCAAAGCACTGTGCGGTGTCGGGATGGAAATGCACGAGTTCTTATTTCAGCGGTTTTCCATGCCTTCCTGACCCTAGCCGTCTGCTTGATCGCCCGGGTCGTCACGCCACCACCGCTTCGCGCACCGCAATCTCATAATCTTCCGTATGCACGAGAATGCCCGTGTCCGTCATGACGGCAATGCCATAGGCTGCGGGTTCATCGACAGACAGGGAGGTGTCCGGCGTATCGAAGGGCATGGGTTGCTGATGGACCGGGCTCTTGAAGACGGAGAAGCCGATGCCGCGGCTGGATCCGGAAATCGTCCGATGCACATGGCCGGCGAAAATATGGAGCACATTGCCCCGGCGTTTGACGACATCGTAGAATTCCACCTCGTTGGTCAGGCGGATCATGTCCATACCGGAAAATCCCGTGGCGTGCGGCGGATGATGCATGAACAGAAGCACCGGCAGATCGCCGGCGGTTTCAAGCTGGCGGTCGAGCCAGGCGAGACGCCGGGCGCAGAGAAAGCCGGCATGACTGCGGGGATAATCGTATGGCGGAGCAAACAGCGTATCGAGCAGGACGACGCGGCAATCGGGAAAGTCGATGACCTGCTGGACGAAACCGTCCTCGTCCGTGACGGCGTTGGAAAAAATCTGAAGGAACGTGTCGCGCCGGTCATGATTGCCGATCGTGATGGCAAGCGGCGGAACAAGCTCGTCCAGCAGGCCTTTCAGCCGCCTGTAGGAAGCGCTGTCCGCCCTGTGCGTGAGATCGCCGGTGACGATGACGCGATCCGCATCGGCATGGTACCGGTTGACATGGGCGATGCCAGCGGAAAGCCGTTGGAAGGGATCGATCCCAATGATCGTCTTGCCTTCCGGCACCATATGCAGGTCTGTGAAAATAACGAGCTTCGTCATGCGAGCGTCTCTGTAAAAGGATTGATCGGCGCGGGCCGCAAGCTGACTTTCGATGCCCCGGACGTCAAGGCACATAATCGACGGTCTCCGCATACGCGTATCTAGGCAGCATGCGTTAGCTGGGATATCAGGCATCGGCCAAGGGATCCAGAAGCACGAAAATCGGCTTGATAAACTTCGGAGTATGCGGATGAGATGGAAGCGCACGATCCAGTTGCTGGATGTTCATTGCGAGGGCGAGATTGGCAAGGTCGCGATCGGCGGCGTGCCGAAGATTCCGGGCAACTCCATCGCCGAGCAGTTGCACCATATTAACACCGTCGATGACAGCCTGCGCCGCTTCCTCTGCCTTGAGCCGCGATCCGGGTCGATAGGCTCGGTCAATCTGCTCTTGCCCGCGAAGCGTCCTGAGGCCGATGCCGGCTTTATCATCCTGCAGGCCGATCAGGCGCACGCAATGTCGGGGTCGAATTCGATCTGCGTCACGACGGCACTTCTGGAATCCGGCATTGTCGAGATGAAGGAGCCGGAAACGGTGGTGATGCTCGATACCGCTGCCGGCCTCGTCAAGGCGACGGCTACCTGCCGCGACGGGCGTTGCGAACGGGTGAAGCTGACCATGGTCCCCTCCTTCGTTCATGAACTGGATGTCGAGGTGGATACGCCGGAATGGGGCCGGATCAAGATGGACCTCTGCTATGGCGGTGTCTTTTACGCGCTGGTCGATGTCGCGCAGATCGGCACCACGATCGACAAGGCCAATGCCCGCAAGATCGTCGAAGCCGGCATGATGCTGAAGGATCTCGTCAACCGCACGATCCCGGTCGTGCATCCGGAAATTCCGGAGATCAAGGGGGTCGCCTATGTCATGTTCCGCGACACCGAGGCCGACGGAACGGTCCGCACCTGCACGACCATGTGGCCCGGTCGCGTTGATCGGTCGCCCTGCGGCACCGGCAGTTCTGCCAATCTCGCAACGCTGCATGCGCGCGGCCTGGCCAAGGTGGGCGATGTCTTCAAATCCCGGTCGATCATCGGGTCAGAGTTCGAGGTCGGGCTGGAGAGCGTCACCGAGGTTGCGGGCCGCCCGGCGATCATTCCCACCATTTCAGGACGCGGCTGGACGTTCGGTCTGCACCAGGTCGCGCTTGACCCTTTCGATCCGCTTGCCGATGGGTTTGCACTGACGGATACATGGGGACCGCAGGCCGGAGAGATCCGCTGACGCACAGGTGTCCGCGGATGGTTACGGTTGCGATGCCTCTGGTACAGTCGGTGGATGGAGGGCGCCGTCCGCCGGAGGCACGCAGCGTGGCCGCATGCAAGGGGCGCGTGCCATTCCTGGGAAAAGGTGTTCTCATTCCATCCTGCCTGACTTGACGACAGTCAGGGATGCCTGTTCGCCTGGTTCGATGTCTGCCGTCGTTGCAATGTCGATCTGCGGCGCAGCCAACTTTGAAAGTGCATACTCGTCGCCTTTTTCGGCAGCCTTGGAAAACAGAGCGCCGGCGGCAGCCGGGTCGGCCTTTACACCTTCGCCCTTTTCCAGCATCAGGCCGAGATTGATCATTGCATCCACATTGCCGCGATCGGCAGCCAGCCGGTAAAACCGGGCCGCCTTTGTATTGTCTTCCGGGATCTGGACGCCTTCGTCCAGCATGACGGCAAGATTGAACGCACCGAGATGATCCTGGGCAGCGGATGCCCGCTCGAACCATTGGGCGGCCAATGCTCCATCCGCCACGGTGCCGACGCCGTCGCGATAGGCAACGCCAAGATTATAGGCGGCCAGAATGTTTCCTGCGGCAGCAGCCTTCTGGTAAAGCTGGAACTCAGCCTCCGGCTCTCCCCGCTCGCCGAGCATCACGGCATAGTTTACCATCGCAGCCGCATGCCCGTCTTCGGACGCTTTTTTGAGCATCGTGAAGGCTTGCGACTGCTGGCCGGCGGCATGGAGCACGCGGGCAAGCTGAAAGGTCTGGCGAGCGCCACTGCCCTGATTGAAGGCTTCGCGACACGCAGACAGGGCGAGCCCGATGCGCAGATCTTCCGTCGCGACAGGACGAAAAGAGAGATTGCGCTGCAGGTCATGCTCGCTGCCGGCCTCCGCATCGCATTGGTCGGCGGGCAGCATGGCCGAGGCGCGGGCCTGGGGAATGGCAATCGCGGCGATCGACAGCAGGCTGACCGCCGCAAGCAGCGCGGCGTTGATCAGCGAAATGCGTCTGTTCATGGCGTTTTTCATGGCGTTCTCCATCGTGTTTGTGCCAACTTACGGGAGGTGCCAGCCGGCAGCTGTTCCGCCGGGTACAGCAGTCGATGCGGCCGAGAGAATAGATAGAGAGACAGTGCCGGGCCTCGCCTGCGGGTCACATGGTGCCTCGGCATCGGACCTCAATAAATGGAGCAAGTGCATGACTGGAAATCTGATGCCTATGCAACGCGCCTTCTTCGGGCGGCGGGCATTCATCGCCGGCGGCGCCCTCGTCTTGAGCGGGTTTACGGCCATACCCTCACGGGCAAGCCCGGTTATCGGAAAAGCGGCTGATATTCGCGGAAAAGCCAATGTCAGGCGGGCGACGAAAGAGCAAGGTCTGGAAAAGGGCGGGCCGATCATGACCGAGGACTATGTCCTGACGGGCGCAGATAGCTTCGCGGACCTTCAGCTTGACGATACCCGACTGTTGCTCGGCAGCAAGACCGAGCTTCTGATCGACAGCTTCATCGCCAGCCAGGGCGGCACCATGGAGTTGGGTACCGGCCAGATGGTTTTCGACAGGCCCGAGGGCTTGCCCAGGATCGATCTCGCACTGCGCACCACCTTCGGTATGATCGGTGTGCGCGGAACAAAGTTCTTCGCCGGGCCAAACCGCGGCGTTTTCGCCGTCTTCGTCGAGCATGGCCAGGTGTCGGTGGAAGGCGGCGGCGTTCAGCGGCTGGTCGGCGCAGGCGAGGGGATCGAAATTGCCAAACCCGGCGATGCCCCGAACGAAACCGTCGTCTGGAAAGAAGCACGTATCGCCGAAGCCTATGCGAGCGTTGGCCTGTCGCGCTGATCTCGCGCTGAAGAATCGCCGTATTGAGGTTATGGTTCGGTGGTGAACAGTTCCATTTCGCCGAAGCCGCGGATTTCGTGCATGCCGAGTGACCGCAGGGGGCGGCCGCTTTGGACAGCGGCTTCGGGGCCGATGCAGATGGCGGTGCCGAGAAATTTGTTGGCCTCCTGAAGCCGCGCGGCAAGATTGATCGCGTCTCCGTGGGCGGTGTAGTCGAGCTTGCCGCCGGCACCGACCTCGCCGAGCACGGCAATGCCGGTTTCGATGCCGATGCGGGTGCGGCCGAACTGGTGCTCGATGAAGCCCGCCCGCCGCCGCATTTCTTCCGTCAGGGCGCGGATTTCCTCGGCACAGCCGATCGCCTTGTTGACATGGTCGTCCAGATCCTCCGGCGCATTAAAGAAGGCATGCACGGCGTCTCCCACCACCTTGTCCACCATGCCCCCATGGGTGGCGACAAGGCCGTTGACCTCGGCATAGTAAGTGTCGAGCAGTGTCACGAGTTCGCGCGGCGTCAGCTTCTGCGAAAGGGTCGAAAAACCCTCGATATCCGTGAACAGCGCCGTCACCGGCCGTTCCTCGCCGGCCACCCGTTCGTCGTCCGGGTTGTCGATATAGCGGGCGACCACAGATTGCGGCAGATATTGCGAGAATTTGCTGCGCGCCGCCGATTCTGCTCGCCGGACCCGGGCGAACTGCAGAACGCTGGTCACGCTCAGCACGAAGACGATGGCAATGCTGATGCTGACCGCATCGAGCAGCAAAGCCGAGGTTGCGTAGATTGCCGCCGCCGCCGCCACTGTCGCGGAAATCGCCAGAAGCCCGAGCAGGGCCGCCGTGACCGGACGCAGACGCGTGGCGATCAACGCCACCAGAAGCCCCCCGAGCAAGGCGAGCGCCGCTTCATAAAGCGGCAATCGCGTATCCCGGTTGGGAATGAAACCGGTCAGGACGGCGTTGGCAATGTCGGCGTGGATCTGCACTGAAGGTTCGAGCGGCATCGAAGCTGTCGAACGCAACCCGCCAAGATTGGGCAGGCTGCTGCCGATCAGCACGGTCTTGTCCCGGAAGCGCTCGGGGAGAACGGTTCCCGACATGACTTCGCCCGCCGTCACCGTACGGGCGGCGATGATGGTGTCCGGGCTTGCGGCAAAACGCATGCTGCCGTCCTCGTCGAGCTCGATCAACTGGTTTTCCAGTCGGAGCCAAGCCGGTTCTCCGCCGAGCACGGGCGTGCGTGCACCCATCGCCATGCGCGCAGCTTCGATGCCGAGCGCTGGATAGGCGTCGTTGCCGATGATCGAAAAAACCTGGACCCGCCGGATTCTGGCGTCTTCGTCACCGACCAGAAAGGCTGCAGCGGCGGATCGCGAGGCCTGCTGCAGGAATGCACAGGAAGCTTCGGCACCGTCTATGAACCATAAGTCAGGGATCGCAACAGGGCGGCGCACGGCGAGAGGTGGCACGGGTGCCGGATGTTCTGCGCCGCCGTCGGCAATCAAAAAGCCGAGCACCGCAGGAACGCCGGAAATCGCTTTCGTCAGCGCGGCATTGCCAGGATCGGAGGCGTCGCAGGCCGTGCTGAAAATGAAGTCCACGGCGACAGCTTTGGCGCCCGCAGTTGCGAGCCGGGTCAGAAGATCGGCCATCGCGGCTCGATCCCAGTTTTTGCCCGCCGTCTGCTGCACGGACGCCCGGTCGACATCGACCACGACGATCTCGGAGGATTGCGGCGCTGCCACCAGTTGTGTCAGCGAATCGAAGAAAAGTTCGCGCTGTGTTTCCAGCGCCCCTCCTGCATAGACAAACAGAAGCAAGGCGCTGAGGACGCTTGCCAATGCCCCGGCAAAGACCGGCCTGATCCGGGACAGGCGAAAGCCCTTCAAAGCCTACTCCTCTTCAGGTTCCGCAATTTTCTGCAGCCGGCCGATATGGCAGGTGATGACGCCGTCGGCGCGCCGGATCGCTCCACATTCGTCAAGAGCCTGGATTGCCCGGTTGACCTTCGGGCGGCTGGCGCCAAGAATGCCGGCAATGTCCGACTGGCTGAGCGTCAGCCGAAGATTGGCGCTGTCGGGCAGTTCGTTACCATGGATCTGCCTGAGCGTCGCCAGAAAGAAGCGTGCGACGCGGGCGTTCAAGTCGTAGAGCGCGATGGTTTCCAACCGGTCGGTCGTGTCGCGCAGTTGCGAGCAGAGATAGCGGATAATCGATTCGGCAGCATTCGGCGTATGGGTTATGAAATCGAGAAAGGCCTTCTTGCCGATGACATAGCCCTCTATCGCGGTAATTGCCGTCGCGTCGGCGGAGCGCGGCTGGTCGTCGAGGATGGCCATTTCACCGAACAGAGCGCCGGCTTCGATATGGCGCAAAAGCAATTCGCGGCCCTGTGGCGTGATCAGCGACAGCTTGATGCGCCCCGACAGCACGGCGATCATATAGTTGCCTTCGTCGCCTCGCTGAAAGATGACCGTGCCGGCCGTCCATTTCCTGTAGGTTGCAAGCCCGGCCACCGCGGCCAGCGTTTCCTTGTCGAAATCTTCGAAAATGGGAAAAGAACGCCAGAAGGCAGGACTTTTGTTGATTTCACCCATACCGCTTCCCCGTCGCAACTCTGCTACCCCACTTAAACTCTTCTCGCAGTCTCCCGGATGTTGCAACTAAAAACGCATGAGGCCAGAACCCCTGCCGCATGCCGATGACGTGCCCGAAGGCTGTGTTTGATTGCCCATTGCCACGTGAAGTGCGCCGTGTTGACGATCTTGCCGCTGCGTCTTTTAAATGTGAACAATCTGTTTCATGCCCATGGGCTGGATGAATCTGTGGGTGCTGTTACACATGCCGCCAACAACGAACCCAACCGGAGCTTTCCCATGCAGCAGAACGCAGTCCTCCTCGTCGCACGTATTCTCCTATCGATCATTTTCATCGTTGCCGGCTACGGCAAGCTCACCGGACTTGGCGGCACCGCCGGTTATTTCGGCAGCATGGGGCTGCCGCTGCCGATGATCACGGCGATCCTCGTCACCGCTGTTGAAGTGCTCGGCGGCATCGCCATCCTGGTCGGTTTTTTTACCCGTCCCGCCGCCTACATTCTGGCGCTGTTCTGCGTCGCCACGGCATTCATCGGGCATGGTGATTTCTCGGTTGCCGGAAACGACATCCATTTCATGAAGAACCTCGCCATGGCGGGCGGCTTCCTCTTCGTCGCCACCTTCGGCGCCGGTGCTCTCTCGGTCGATGCCAAGCGCGCCTGATTTTGCAATTGCCTCATCCAATAAGCCCGCCGGTCAGGAGATCGGCGGGCTTATTTTTTGATGAAACGCGGAAGATGTCAGGGATAGACAACGCCCTTGCGCAGGATGACATTGCCATAGAGCCGCGGTTCGCTTGTCTGGATGACGGTGTGCGCTGCCCGGACCCTTGGATAGAAATCCACGCCGAGAAGCGGCACCACCTGCCGGCCGGGTTCATGCCGGCCGCAGCATTCAATGATCTCCTGATGCACAGGATCAAGGGCGTCCCGGTCCTGCTTGACTGTGGCGCGGAAAATCGCCTCCGGGACGAAGTCGTCAATCGGCATGACGCTCAAGATCGCGTCGAGGACGGGGATCAGATGATGTCCGTCGAGGCGGACCAGCCGGCGACCGTGTTCCAGGCCGGGATAGTTCCCATCGACCAGGGCAATTTCGTCGCCGTGCCCCATGGCGCGCAACGTCGCGAGAAGTTCCGGACCGAGCAGGGGATTGAGACCTTTAAGCATCACGAGGCTTCCTTGAAGAGGACATTGGTGTCGATGAGATAGCGGGAAAAAAGCGGCAGCGAGGCGCCGCCGATAGCGCGGGCCTGTGCCCCGACCGCCCCTTCGATGATCTCCGGCATGACGACGCCTTCGAGATCGAGTTCGCCCGCCGCCTTGCGAATGGCGGCGACGATGCGCGCGCGCACCCAGTTTGGGAAGCCGCCGTCGATAACCGCAGCGCCAAAATCGATGATCGAGGCTGCCGAAACAATCGCCTGGGCAAGGGCTGCTGCCGTCAGCTGTATCCAACTTTCCAGCGGCGCGCCGAAATCGATCCACTCGTCGGCCGAATACCAGAGCGGCTGAGGATCGATGCCCCGTTCTCGCAACAGGTTTTCGAGCACGAAAATCGAGGCGATCTTCAGCAATTGTTGCGGTTTGCCGTTCTTGTCGGAGACCTGCAGCGGTCCGACAGCGCCCGCGGTGCCCGTGCGTCCGGAAAACAGCGTGGAGTTGAGAACGACGCCACCACCGATAAAGGAGCCGATATAGAAATAGACAAAATCGGGATAGGACGCACCGACGCCGAAGATCAGCTCTGCACCGCAGGCGCTGGTGGCATCGTTTCGAAGAAACACCGGATGCTGGGTCCGGGAGGCAACCGCCTCGCGCAGGTCGAAATCCCGCCATGTCTCCATCTCGGCCTTCGGCGCGCCTGTCTCTCCCGCCCAGCTCCAGAGCTGGAACGGGGTCGCAATACCAACGCCAGCAACCCGCTTCTGCTGGTCTTGCGTCAAAAGCGTCTCGATCTGTTCAATGCCTTCGATGATAAACGCCAGGATATCCTGCGGCATCGGATAGGCATGGGTCCGGTGCAGCTGGAGGCGGATCGTACCGACGAAATCCATCAGCACGAGATCGCAGCTGCGTCGGCCGATCTTGACGCCGTAGGAATAGACCGCATCCGGATTGAGACGCATCGGTATCGAGGGCTGACCGACCCTCCCGCGCACCGGCTCCCCCCGGATCAGCAGCTCGTCCTTCTCCAGCGAACGCATGATGACCGAAACAGTCTGGGCTGAAAGTCCCGAGCGTCGCGCGATATCCGCCTTTGAAAGGCTGCCATGCCGTCGAACGAGCGACATGACCAGCCGCTCGTTGTAAGCCCTGACCCGGGGAAGGTTTGCGCCGCCGCCGGGATCGACGATATCCAGGCCGGCCGCGACATTGGCGGTCTCGGCATCTTGTACCATTGGTTCCTCCCACCGACGCCGTCTTCTTTGGATCTGCGTCGGCTCCCGCTTCGCGATAGTGCCTACAGGTGAGGCCTATGCATGTTTTATCATCAGAACATGCCACATATTTTTAATAATTCAATTTGATTTATTTATTGACAGACTGTGCCGATTGATGCTCTTTTAATTTTGGAAGCGCCAGTCGGAACGAGGAGACGTTGCGATGGCGAGGCCTGGCGGGCTGGAGATCCCGGCCCCGGTTGTCAATCCTTGGGAGGATTTCATGAAGAAGACTATTGTTTCCGCCGCTCTCGGCGCGCTGGCGCTTGGCGTCGTATTTTCCACACCTGCTCAGGCCGCCGATATTTCGGCTTGCCTGATCACCAAGACCGATACCAACCCCTTTTTCGTCAAGATGAAGGAAGGCGCTGAAGCCAAGGCAAAGGAACTCGGCATTGAGCTGAAGGCTTATGCCGGCAAGGTCGATGGCGACCATGATAGCCAGGTTGCAGCGGTCGAGTCCTGCATTGCCGATGGTGCCAAGGGTATTCTGATCGCCGCATCCGACACCAAGGCTATCGTTGACCAGGTCAAGAAGGCACAGGATGCCGGTTTGCTGGTCATAGCGCTTGATACCCCGCTCGATCCGCCCGGCTCTGCCGACGCGACGTTTGCAACGGATAATCTTCAGGCCGGCAAGCTGATCGGCGCCTGGGCCGCTGCGACGCTCGGCGACAAGGCCAAGGATGCCAAGATCGGCTTCCTCGATCTCGTGCCTTCGCAGCCGACCGTCGACGTCCTGCGCGATCAGGGCTTCATGATCGGCTTCGGCATCGACCCGAAGGACCCGAACAAGATCGGCGATGAAGACGATCCGCGCATCGTCGGTCACGACGTGACCAACGGCAATGAAGAAGGTGGCCGCACGGCCATGGAGAACCTTCTCCAGAAGGATCCGGATATCAATGTCATTCACACGATCAACGAACCGGCTGCTGTCGGCGCCTATGAAGCGCTGAAGGCTGTCGGCAAGGAAAAAGACGTCCTGATCGTATCGGTTGACGGCGGTTGCCCGGGTGTCAAGTCGGTCGCAGAAGGCGTCATCGGCGCCACGTCACAACAGTATCCCTTGCTGATGGCATCGCTCGGCATCGAAGCGATCGCCCAGTTCGCCAAGGACGGTACAAAGCCGAAGCCGACCGAAGGCAAGGACTTCTTCGATACGGGTGTTGCTCTCATCACCGACAAGCCGGCTGCCGGCGTCGAATCGATCGACGTCAAGACCGGCACGGACAAGTGCTGGGGTTGATACCCTGATCCTTTGGCCACGCTATGAAGCTGAAAGGGCGGTTCTTGAGCCGCCCTTTTCAACAACCGGCACTGGACGCCGGTGCTCTTGGGAGGGGTTTTGCGATGTCAAGCATCCAGGAATTTGAAAAAACGCTGGATCAGAGCGACAAGTCGGTCGCTTCATTCGAGGATCAGTCGCTTCTGCGGCGCATCCAGCATTTTCTGCATTCGACACCGGCCGCCATTCCGGCGATCGTGCTCATAGTTTCCATCATCGTGTTCGGTGTCCTGAAGGGTGAGCGGTTCTTTACTGCGGGAACCCTGACGCTGATCCTGCAGCAGATCGCCGTCGTCGGGATCCTTGGCGCGGCGCAGACACTGGTCATCCTGACCGCGGGCATTGATCTGTCGATCGGTGTCATTATGGTGCTTTCAGCGGTTGTGATGGGCAATTGCGCCGTGACCTACGGCATGCCGGCGCCGATTGCCGTGGCCGCCGGCTTCGTAACCGGAACGCTCTGCGGGTTGCTCAACGGCTTCCTTGTTTCCAGAATGAAATTACCGCCGTTCATCGTGACGCTTGGCACCTGGAACATCGTTATGGCCGTGAATTTCATCTATTCCGCCAATGCGACGATCCGCCGTGCCGATATCGAGACCTCGGCGCCACTGCTCGGCTTGTTCGGAACCAGCCTCAAGCTCGGTTCGGCCGTCATCACACTCGGCGTCATCATGATGGTCATCACGGTGATCGCCCTCTGGTATGCGCTGAACCACACGGCCTGGGGACGCCACGTCTATGCCGTCGGCGACGACCCGGAAGCAGCCGAACTCTCCGGTATCCGGGTGAACAAGGTGCTTCTCGGCGTCTATGGGCTTGCCGGCGCCATCGCAGCGCTCGCGGCCTGGGTCTCGATCGGCCGCAACGGTTCGATCTCGCCCTCCTGGGCGGTGACGGACTACAATCTTCAAGCCATTACGGCTGCAGTCATCGGCGGCATCTCGCTGTTCGGCGGGCGCGGCTCCATCCTCGGCACCCTGTTCGGCGCCCTTATCGTCGGTGTCGTGTCGATGGGACTTAATATGCTCGGGGCCGATCCCCAATGGAAAGTGCTGTTGACCGGTGTCCTCATCATCACGGCCGTCGGTGTCGACCAGTGGATCAGAAAGGTAGCAGGCTGATGGAACCTCTTCTCACCGCACCCCTCTTGACTGCAAGGGGCATCGTCAAGCGCTACGGCCGCGTCACCGCGCTCGACCAGTCCGATTTCGATCTCTATCCAGGCGAGATCCTTGCCGTGATCGGCGATAACGGTGCCGGAAAATCGTCGCTGATCAAGGCCATCTCCGGTGCTATCCATCCGGACGAGGGTGAAATCCGGCTCGAGGGCAAGGTCGTCAGCTTCCGCTCGCCGCTCCAGGCGCGCGAGGCCGGCATCGAGACCGTCTACCAGAATCTCGCACTGTCGCCGGCGCTGTCGATCGCCGACAACATGTTCCTCGGTCGCGAAATCCGAAAACCCGGCCCGATGGGCTCGATCTTCCGGATGCTCGACCGGCCGAAAATGGCCAAGATCGCCCGCGACAAGCTGTCGGAACTCGGGTTGATGACGATCCAGAACATCAACCAGGCGGTCGAAACGCTCTCCGGCGGCCAGCGTCAGGGCGTCGCGGTTGCCCGGGCCGCTGCCTTCGGGTCCAAGGTCATCATCCTCGATGAACCAACCGCAGCACTTGGCGTCAAGGAAAGCCGCAAGGTTCTGGAACTGATCCTCGACGTGCGCAAGCGCGGCCTGCCGATCGTGCTGATCTCGCACAACATGCCGCATGTCTTCGAAGTCGCCGACCGCATTCATATCCATCGGCTTGGGAAACGTCTCTGCGTCATCAACCCGAAGGACTATACGATGTCGGATGCGGTCGCCTTCATGACGGGCGCCAAGGTGCCGCCGGAGGCGGCTGCCGCATGACGATGACGCTTGCCGCCATCGCAGACGGCATTCTGGAGAAGGCGGCGGGTTCCCGCCGCTTCATCACGGCCATCGCCGGTCCTCCCGGGGCCGGCAAGTCCACGCTTGCGGACGCCCTGCACGAAGAATTCGCCCGCCGCGACGAGACCTCGGTGGTCCTGCCCATGGACGGCTTCCACATGGACAACGGCATCCTTGAACAGCGCGGCCTGTTGCAGCGCAAGGGTGCGCCAGAAACCTTCGATGTCCGCGGTTTCCTCGATATCGTCACGGCCGTGCGCCGCGGTGACGAGGAGGTGCTGGTGCCCGTCTTCGACCGCTCCCGCGAAATCGCCATTGCCTCCGCGCGGCCGATCGCGGCGTATACCCGAATTATCCTGGCGGAAGGCAATTACCTGTTGCTTGACGAAGCCCCCTGGTCGCGGCTCAAACCCCTCTTCGACCTGACGATCTTCGTGGGCCCGTCCTATGCGGTGCTGGAGGAGCGTTTGCGCCAGCGCTGGATTCACTACGGCCTCGATGAAGCGGGCATTGAGTGGAAGCTCTATGGCAACGATCTGCCGAACGGAAAACGGATCATCGATGGCTCGCGGCCAGCCGATATCTCGATCGAGATTTTCGATAAGGCGTAAGCTCCGCCAATTCCACATCTGCTTGGGTTTGCTTCCTCTTCCCCCGAGGGGGGAAGGAAGAGATCGTTGCGCGCCCTTGCAATCCGTATCTGATTTCTCGTTGAGCAACCCATCCACCATTGTTTCCGCTGGCCGATTGATGCTATCGGAACCTCCGGTCAGCGCAGGCTTCAACCATGCGCACAACGCTTGCGTCTGGAGATATCAACATGAGCCCACAGCCGGTCACCGAATTGACGATCCGCCGCCCTGATGACTGGCACCTGCATCTGCGCGATGGCGAGATGCTGAAAGGTGTGATCGGCGATACCAGCCGCCATTTCGCCCGCGCCATCATCATGCCCAATCTCGTTCCGCCGGTGGTGACGACAGCCGAAGCGACGGCCTATCGCGAGCGCATCATGGCTGCCCTTCCGGCCGGTGATCGTTTCGAGCCGCTGATGACGCTCTATCTCACCGAGGGCACCAACCCCGACGATGTCGAGCAAGGCCATGCCAGCGGGTTGATCAAGGCCGTCAAGCTCTATCCGGCCGGCGCCACGACCAATTCCCACGGCGGCGTGCGTAATTTCGAAAATGCCATGCCGGTGCTGGAGCGCATGGCGAAGATTGGCCTGCCGCTCTGCGTGCATGGCGAGGTGACGACGCCGGAGGTCGATATTTTCGACCGCGAGGCGGTGTTCATCGAGACCGTTCTTGACCCGCTGCGCAAGCGCCTGCCGGAGCTCAAGGTGACAATGGAGCATGTCACCACTAAGGACGGCATCGACTATATCAAGGCGTCGAAAGCCAATCTCGCCGGGTCGATCACCACCCATCATCTGATCATCAACCGCAACGCAATCCTCGTTGGTGGCATCAAGCCGCATTATTACTGCCTGCCGGTCGCCAAGCGCGAGCTGCACCGTCTTGCACTGCGTGCCGCCGCCACCTCCGGCGACAGCAGGTTCTTCCTCGGCACAGATTCAGCCCCGCATGTCGATCCGCTCAAGGAATGCGCCTGCGGTTGCGCCGGCATCTATACCTCGATCAACACGATGAACTGCCTTGCCCATGTGTTCGAGCAGGAGGCCGCGCTCGACAGGCTCGAAGCCTTCGCATCGCTCAACGGCCCGGCCTGGTACGGCCTGCCGGTCAACGAGGAAACGATCACATTGCGCAAGGCAGCCGAGCCCGTGACCTTCCCCGACAAGATCGAGACCGGCGCCGGTCCCGTCACCGTCTTCGACCCGATGTTCCCGCTGCACTGGGGTGTTTTCTGAGGTTCAAATCCAATCCCCAAAGGTCCATCGCCTTCTCGAAATCTCGGCGCCTAAGGGTGCACTTAGTAATTTCTCCTATTGGAGCGGATGAATGTCATTCACGCAGGCAGTACGTAGCGCCTTTGGCAACTATGCAACTTTTTCCGGTCGCGCTTCCCGTTCCGCCTTCTGGTGGTTCCAGTTGTTCTGCATATTAACAATACCGCTGCCGCTGTTCATCGATTTGACTTGGTTTTCAGGGCTTCCAGTTTTTCAAGCCATATTCGAGTTGCCGCTGGTGGTGCCCGCACTTGCTCTCAGTGTGCGGCGCTTGCATGACATCGATCGCTCTGGCTGGTGGCTGCTATTGGTCTTGATCCCAATTTTGGGCTGGATCCCGTTGTTTTATTTCACTATCCAGCCCAGTCAGGAAAGCAGCAATCGCTTTGGCTCTTCGCCGATCGCGTAATCCAAGGCGTCGATCCGCCGCTTGATCGCCGACGGCATTTCCCTTAATCATGGAACTGGCCGGATGTGGCCAGCCGTCCCGCAGCGCGATAGCGCCCATGGTGAATACATCCTCGACAAACCAGTCTCATCCTTGGCCATTTGGCGGCGGGGACGAACGGGTCAGCAAAGCGGGCACTGATCGTCCTGTTCGTCGCCATCCGGAGGATGAACAATGCGCGATTTTCGCGATGCCAAGCTCATGGCAAAAGTGCTGAAACAGGCCTTTGCCGAGCGCAATACGACAATTTCCCACAGCGAAGCCCTTGAAATCGTTGCCGACCAGTTCGGCTGCGAACAGTGGAATATTCTCTCGGCCCGCATTGATGTGGCTGGGAACCCGACCAAAAAGCCGGATAGCCCGGTCGGCATCCTGCCGCCGATTCCGATCTTCCGCATCTTCGACGTCGACAAGGCGATGGAATTCTATTGCGGCTTTCTCGGCTTCACACTCGACTGGGAACACCGCTTCGGCGATAATTTCCCGCTCTATTGCCAGGTTTCCCGCGAGGGCATGATCCTGCATCTCAGCGAACATGCAGGCGACGCCAGCCCCGGCGCCCGTGTCTTCGTAAGGATTGCCGACGCCATTGGCTTGCAGGCGGAACTGGCTGCCAAGGATTATCGCTACATGAAGCCCGGCGTGAACAAGGCGCCTTGGGGTCTCGAGGTCGCCGTGACCGATCCGTTCAGCAACCGCATCACCTTCTGCCAGCAGCAGGGGGAAAACCAGACGGATTGAAGCCAAGCCCTCTTCTCCCTGCCAGGGAGAAGAGGGTCGAAGGGCAGATGAGGGGGAGGGCGTTCGGCGCGTTCGATGTTCCCGCTATTCTGGCACGTGGTTTTAAGCGCAGACGAACGGCGCTCTAAGGCGTCGCGCCGCTCAGAAGCTGCGGCCAAAGGCCGGTCACGCCGATAAAGATCAGATAGATGGCGATGACGTAATTGAGCAGTCGCGGCATGACCAGGATCAGAATTCCGGCAAGCAGGGCGACCAGCGGCTGTATAGCGAAAAAAGTCGGCATGGATGTCCCTTTTGGGTTTACGCTGCGGTGTCGGTTTCCGTCCTGGCGACAGGGCTCAATGTCGCTCGAGGATGGTCCCCGGTTAAAATTCTGTCCACTTGCGCCATTTCCCGGGCGCCTGAATAATTTGTCGCTGCCGCGCTGGCCAGTCGGCCCCCTTGCTGCTATTGGCGGCTCTCGGATGCCGTAACGCGACAGGAGCCGAAATGATCCAGATCCCTTTTACAGAACCCGCCGTCATGGCCGAATTGACAGCCAAGATGCTCTGGGAAATTAAAGCGGTGCATTTCAGCGCGGACAAGCCCTACAAGCTGGCATCGGGCATGGCGAGCCCGGTTTATATCGATTGCCGCAAGCTGATTTCCTATCCGCGCATCCGCTCGGCCGTGATGGATTTTGCCGCCGCAACCGTACTGCGCGAGGCAGGGTTCGAGCAGTTCGACGTGATTGCCGGGGGCGAGACGGCGGGCATTCCCTTTGCCGCCATGCTGGCCGAGCGGCTGGCCCTGCCGATGATCTATGTGCGCAAGGCTCCCAAGGGCCATGGCCGCAACGCGCAGATCGAGGGCCACATGCAGGAAGGCGCCCGCGTGCTGGTGATCGAGGACCTGACGACGGCTGGCGGTTCGATGTTCAAGTTCATCGATGCGATCCGCGCCGCCGGCGGCCTGGTCGATCATGGCATCGCATTGTTCTACTACGACATCTTTCCGGAAGCGCGCGGACAGATGAAGGACAAGGGTGTCACGCTCATGAATATCGCTACCTGGCGTGATGTTCTGGCGGTGGCGAAAGAGCGGAAACTGTTCGATGAAAAGACGCTGTCCGAGGTCGAGGCCTTCCTCAATGCGCCGCTCGAATGGTCCGGCCGCAATGGCGGCGTCAGCGCTCTCGCCAGTTCCTGAAAGCCCGCATGAAAACGGCGCTGGAAATTCTGTCGCACTTTGTTTAAATCGATTGAAATAAAGTCTTTGAAGGGGAGAGAGCCGTCATGATCATCTGCTGTGGGGAAGCCCTGATCGACATGCTGCCGCGTCAGACGACATCAGGCGAAACGGCGTTCTCGCCCTATGCCGGCGGCGCCATCTTCAACACCGCAATTGCGCTTGGGCGGCTCGGCATACCCACAGGTTTCTTCACCGGCCTGTCGGACGATATGTTCGGGGATGTTCTGCGCGAAACGCTGAAATCCAGCAATGTCGATTTCGCCCCCTGCGCCACCTTGTCGCTGCACACCACGCTCGCCTTCGTCAAGCTGGTCAACGGCTCGGCGACATATGCCTTCTTCGACGAGAACACGGCGGGCCGGATGATCACCCAGAAGGACCTGCCGGCGCTCGGAGATTTCTGCGAGGCGCTGCATTTCGGCGCCATCAGCCTGATTCCAGAACCGTGCGGCTCGACTTACGAAGCATTGATGACCCGCGAATATGAAAAGCGCGTGATCTCCTTCGACCCCAATATCCGCCCCGGCTTCATCAAGGACGCGGCATCCCACAAAGCACGCATGCTGCGCATGGCCGCTATGTCAGATATCGTCAAGTTCTCCGATGAGGATCTCGACTGGTTCGGCGAGGAGGGCACGCATGAGGAACTGGTGGCCAAGTGGCTGCAGCGCGGCCCCAAACTCGTCGTCATCACCAAGGGTGCCGACGGCGCCGATGGCTATACCAGCCGCGGCAAAGTCTCCGTGCCGGGCGAGAAGGTGACTGTCGTAGACACGGTCGGTGCCGGCGACACGTTCGACGCGGGCATCCTGGCTTCGCTGAAGCGCAGCAATCTCCTGACCAAGGAGGCCGTCGCCACGCTCAGCGAAGACGCGGTTCGCGATGCGCTTGCGCTCGGCGCCAAAGCCGCTTCCGTCACCGTCTCCCGGGCAGGGGCCAATCCGCCCTGGAGCTATGAAATCGGACTTTGAGCGACCGCCGTTGCCTATGAAATTGCCGTGGCCGGCGTCTTCCCGCGTGCCTTCGCCATTTACGATGCCCGGAATTTAAGGTAGGGGCCGCGGCTCATGCCGTCACCGGCACCGCAACCCCCTGGATTTTGCGCACAGATGATCCGTATCGACAATATCAGCAAGCAGAACAGCCATCGGCTGCTCTTTATCGAGGCCTCCGCAGCGCTCAACAGGGGCGAGAAGATCGGCCTCGTCGGACCCAACGGCGCCGGAAAGACGACGCTTTTCCGGATGATCACGGGTGAGGAAACGCCGGACGAAGGCCAGGTTTCCGCTGACAAGGGAATGACCATCGGCTATTTCAACCAGGATGTCGGCGAGATGGAAGGCCGCAGTGCCGTTGCCGAGGTTATGGATGGTGCCGGCCCGGTCAGCGTCGTCGCCGCCGAATTGCATGAGCTTGAAGCCGCTATGTCCGATCCCGACCGCATGGACGAGATGGACGCGATCATCGAACGCTACGGCGAGGTCCAGGCTCGCTACGAGGAACTGGATGGTTATGCCCTGGAAGGCAGGGCGCGCGAGGTGCTGGCGGGCCTGAGCTTCAGCCAGGAGATGATGGACGGCGATGTCGGCAAGCTGTCCGGCGGCTGGAAGATGCGCGTCGCGCTCGCCCGAATCCTGCTGATGCGGCCCGATGCCATGCTGCTGGACGAGCCGAGCAACCATCTTGATCTGGAAAGCCTGATCTGGCTTGAGGAGTTTCTACAGGGCTATGATGGCGCTTTGCTGATGACCTCGCATGACCGCGAGTTCATGAACCGCATCGTCACCAAGATCATCGAGATCGACGGCGGGTCGCTGACCACCTATTCCGGCGACTATGCCTTTTACGAGCAACAGCGGGCGCTGGCCGAAAAGCACCAGCAGTCGCAGTTCGAGCGGCAGCAGGCAATGCTGGCCAAGGAAATCAAGTTCATCGAGCGCTTTAAGGCGCGCGCCTCGCATGCCTCGCAGGTCCAGAGCCGCGTCAAGAAATTGGAGAAGATCGACCGCGTCGAGCCGCCGAAGCGCCGCCAGACCGTCGCCTTCGAGTTCCAGCCTGCACCGCGCTCGGGCGAAGACGTGATCAACCTGAAGAACGTCTATAAAAGCTATGGCAGCCGCAGCATCTATGAAGGCCTCGACTTCATGGTCCGGCGCCGGGAGCGCTGGTGCATCATGGGCATCAATGGCGCCGGCAAATCGACGTTGCTGAAACTGGTGACGGGCTCGACCGACCCGGACAAGGGCAGCGTCGCCCTCGGCGCCAGCGTCAAGTTGGGCTATTTTGCCCAGCACGCCATGGATCTGCTGGATGGCGAGCGCACCGTCTTCGAAACACTGGAACATGAATTTCCCCGGGCAGGCCAGGGGCCGTTACGCTCGCTTGCCGGCTGCTTCGGCTTTTCCGGCGACGACGTGGAAAAGAGATGCCGGGTCCTCTCAGGCGGGGAAAAGGCGCGGCTGGTCATGGCGATAATGCTGTTCGATCCACCCAATCTGCTCGTCCTCGACGAGCCGACCAACCATCTGGATCTCGACACCAAGGAGATGCTGATCAAGGCCCTGTCGGAGTACGAAGGCACGATGCTCTTCGTCTCCCATGACCGGCATTTTCTCGCGGCACTCTCCAACCGCGTCCTGGAGCTGACGCCGGACGGCATTCATCAGTATGGCGGCGGCTATACGGAATATGTCGCGCGCACCGGCCAGGAAGCCCCTGGCCTGCGCAGCTGATCGTTTCCACCAGGAGGGTGGTTTGGGGGCAGTGCGGGATGCCTCAGACGAGCCGTGAGTTCATTCGGCCGCTTTCAGCAGGGCAGCCACCAGCCCGGCGGTCGAGCTGTCATGGCCTTCGGCGCTTTCCTTGCCTTCGACAACAGGCAGGAGACCGGTCGCGAGTTCCTTGCCCAGTTCCACGCCCCACTGGTCGAAGGAGTTGATGTTGAACAGAGCGCCCTCGACAAAGACGCGGTGCTCGTAGATCGCGACCAGGCGGCCGAAGGTGAACGGCGTCATCCGGTCGTAGACGAAGGTCAGGGACGGCCGGTTGCCGGTAAACACGCGGTGCGGCGCGATGCGGTCGATGAAGGAGGCATCCTGGCCCTTCGCGGCCATCTGCGCCTTCGCTTCTTCCAGCGTTCTGCCCTTCATCAGTGCTTCCGATTGCGCCAGGCAGTTGGCGATCAGCAACTGGTGCTGGTGGCGCAGCTCCGGCTCATGGCCGTTGGCAGCGATCATGAATTCGGCGGGGATAACGCTCGTCCCCTGATGGATCAGCTGGTAAAAGGCGTGTTGCCCGTTGGTTCCGGGCTCACCCCAGACCACCGGGCCGGAATTGCCTTCGACCGGCGTCCCGTCGAGTGTTACGCCCTTGCCGTTGGATTCCATGTCCAACTGCTGAAGATAGGCCGGGAAACGCGAAAGGCGTTGATCATAGGGCAGGATGGCGCGCGTGGCATAGCCGAGCACGTTGCGATGATAGTAGCCGATGAGGCCGAGCAGCATCGGGATGTTTTCACGCAAGGGGGCCGTGCGGAAATGGTTGTCGATCGAATGCGCGCCTGCCAGGAACTCTTCGAATTTTTCCTTGCCGATGGCGATCATCAGCGGCAGGCCGATGGCCGACCAGATCGAGTAGCGACCGCCGACCCAATCCCAGAAGCCAAAGATCCGGTCGCTTTCGATGCCAAAGGCGGCCACCTTGTCCAGCGCGGTGGAGACGGCGCAGAAGTGGTGGGGCACGGCAGGTTCGCCGAGCTTGCCGGCGATGAAGGCGCGAGCAGTCGCTGCATTGGTCATCGTCTCAATCGTGGTGAAGGTTTTCGAGGCGACGATGAACAGCGAGGTCTCGGCATTGAGCAGTTTCAGCGTGTCGGCGATATGGGCGCCGTCGATGTTGGAAACGAAATGCAGCCGCGGGCCGTCATGCTCGGGCGCCAGCGCCAGCGTCGCCATCACCGGTCCAAGGTCCGAGCCACCAATGCCGATATTGACGACATCCGTGATCTTCTTGCCGGTCGCCCCGGTCAGCGTGCCGGCCCGGATTGCCTCGGAGAAAACGCCCATCGCGTCCAGCACCGCATCGACATCCGGCATGACGTCCCTGCCGTCCACAAGCACCGGCGTGTTGGACCGGTTGCGCAGTGCCGTATGCAGCACTGCCCGGCCCTCGGTGATATTGATGATTTCCCCGGCAAACATCGCATCGCGCTTTGCCGTCACCCTGCTCGCTTCGGCGATGGCCTCAAGGCCGGTGAGAACCCTTTCGTTGACGGCGCATTTCGAATAATCGAACAGCATGTCGTCGAGTGTTACGCTGTATTTCGAGAAACGATCGGGATCGCTGGCAAAAGCGGCCCGGAGGTCGGTGGCCTTGGTTTCGGCAACGGTTGACTTCAACTGTTCGACGAGTGCGGTCATGGCAAGGTTCCTTGCATTGCGGAAGGGTTGCGATAGCTAGTCGCTTTGCCCTGCGCAAATCAAGCCCGTCTTGACTGGCAGCAGCCGGAAAGACCGTGGTTTCAAAGGAAATTACCTGCGCCTATCCACGCAAATCCTTGCGCAAAATCTTGCCGACATTGGACTTTGGCAGCTCCGTGCGGAATTCCACGAATTTGGGTCGTTTGTAATTCGTCAAGTTGGCAGCGCAGTGCGCCTTGACGTCTGCCTCGGTCAGGCTTCCATCCTTTTTCACGACGAAAAGCTTTACCGCCTCACCGGAATGTGGGTCGGCGACGCCGATCGCTGCGCATTCGAGCACACCTGCATGGGTCATTGCCACCTCCTCGATTTCGTTCGGAAAGACGTTGAAGCCCGAGACGAGGATCATGTCCTTCTTGCGATCGACGATCTTGATCAGGCCCTCTGCATTCATGAAACCGATATCGCCCGATCGGAAAAATCCGTCGGACGAGATCGCGCGCGCCGTCTCTTCAGGGCGCTGCCAATAACCGGCCATCACCTGCGGGCCGCGGATGCAGATCTCACCGATGTCGCCAAGGGGCAGGCTGTGGCCATCCTCATCGCGAATTTCGACTTCGGTCGAGGGAAGCGGCAGGCCGATCGTGCCGGTGAATTCGGCCCCGTCCAACCTGTTGGCGGTTGCAACCGGCGACGTTTCGGAAAGGCCATATCCTTCCTTAATGGGGCATCCCGTCATTTTTTCCCAGCGCTCGGCAACCGGACGCTGTACGGCCATGCCACCTCCGAAAGTCAAGGCCAGGGACGAAAAATCGAGCTTCTGGAAAGCTTCATTGTTCATCAATGCATTGAACAGCGTGTTGAGGCCGGGAAAGATATTGACCTCGTATTTCGCCAGTTCCTTCACGAAAGCCGGAATGTCGCGGGGATTGGGAATGAGAATGTTCTGCCCCCCGGTTCTCAGGCCCATCAGCGCATTCACCGTCAACGCGAAAATGTGGTAGAGTGGCAGAGCGCATAGAAAGACCAGCCGGTCGGGCCGTTTCCGATTGAGGAATGCCGATTCCAGCCAAAGCCCCATCTGGTCCATGTTCGACATGAGGTTGGAATGGGTCAGCGTCGCCCCCTTGGAAACGCCTGTCGTTCCGCCGGTATACTGCAGAAACGCGACGTCATTGCGCTTCACGTCGGGCTTGTCGAGCGTTGCGCCGGCGCCCCTCGCAAGGACGGCCTTGAATGACACATGTCCGGGAAGGGACCATTCCGGTACAAGTTTCTTCACCTTGCGGACGACGATGTTGACGATCGTGCCCTTAACTCCCAGGAGGTCGCCCATTGTGGCCACGACGATCTGCTTCAGTTCGGTGCGGGCTGCGACCTGCTCCACGGTATGGGCAAAATTCTCCAGCACGAAAATGGTTTTGGCACCGGCATCTTTGAGCTGATATTCCAATTCTCTCGGTGTGTAGAGCGGGTTGACGTTGACGACGGTGTAACCGGCCCGCAAAATGCCGAACACGATGACCGGGTTCTGCAGAATGTTCGGCATCATGACTGCGACCCTATCGCCACGGACAAGGCCCGTCGTCTGGAGCCATGCCCCTATTTTCCGGCTGTAGAACTCGACATCAGCAAAGCTCAGTGTTTTTCCCATGCAGGTAAAGGCAGGGCGCTCGGCATGGCTGATGCAAGCATGGTCGAAAAGGTCGCCAATCGACTGAAAGGCAAGAGGCGGTATCTCGGCGGGCATTCCCGGAGGATAGGATGCGAGCCAAGGCTTGGCGCCATCGATACCCGGCCTTTGAATTTCAGTGTCCGACATGTCTCTCTCCCTGGCTGCTGCACACGCGTTGCCGCATAGGGCACAGCGGTCATCTGTGGAATATTGCAACGATTTCCGGACGCTAGCCGGCTGCTGCCATATCTCGCCGACGACCCTCCCGATCGCCTGCTTCAACAAGATGAGGCTTTTGCACGCGCCCATCAAGCACATTTCGGCTATATGACTTTGACGTTCACGTCAATATATACCGATCCGCCCGCCAGCTGGACTCCTTGTACCGAATACAAAAATCAATTCTTTGCGGCACGGGTGAAACAGTATATTGCATTGCAATATACGCGCTGTGCATCCAGCGCATTCCCGGTCCTCAACTGTTCGAGCACTGCTCTCCCGATAGGTCCTGCATGTCAGATCACGCTCTTTCATCCGGCGCCCGGTGGGGTGGTGTCTCCAGTGCCGAATTTGCGCTGGCGGTTGGTGGCTTCGGTATTGGCACCGGCGAATTCGCCATCATGGGGCTTCTTCCACAGGTGGCAGACGACATGCTGGTGTCGGTGCCCTATGCCGGCCATGTCATCAGCGCCTATGCAATCGGCGTGGTCGTCGGTGCGCCGTTGATCGCCGTCATGGCCGCCCGTTATTCGCGTCATTCGGTCCTTCTCGCTCTGATGGGTCTCTTTGCCGCTGGAAATCTCGCCAGCGCCATTGCCGGAAATTTCGGCCTGCTCGTTGCCGCGCGCTTTCTGGCCGGCCTGCCGCACGGCGCCTATTTCGGCGTTGCGGCCCTTGTCGCGGCCGGCATGGTTGCGCCCCATCAGCGGGCGCGGGCCATTGGCCGGGTCATGATGGGGCTGACGGTCGCGACGCTTGTCGGAACGCCGCTTGCTGCCTGGTTCGGGCAGGCGCTTGGCTGGCGTGCCGCCTTCGGGATTGTCGGAGTCATCAGCGTGATGACCGTAATCCTCACATGGTTCTATGTGCCGAAGGACAGGGCCAATCCGGCTGCGAGCCCGCTGAAGGAACTGGGTGCGCTCGGCAAGAGCCAGGTCTGGCTGACGCTCGGCATCTGCGCCATCGGCTGCGGCGGCATGTTCGCCGTCTTCAGCTATATCACGCCCGCCCTGACAGATGTCGCCGGTGTTCCGCTGGCAAGCGTTCCTCTGATGCTCTCGGTCTTCGGAGCTGGCATGATCCTCGGCAATGTCGTCGGTTCGCGCCTTGCCGACTGGGCGCTTCTGCCGGCCATCGGCATCGCGCTCGTCTTCAATCTGGCGGCGTATGTGCTCTTCTACTTTACCATGACAACGCCCTGGATGGCTGTCATCAACATATTGCTGATCGGCGGCGGCTTTGCGGTGGTGCCGGGCATCCAGACGCGTTTGATGGATGTCGCCGGGGAAGCGCAGACCTTGGCGGCAGCTTTGAGCCATTCCGCTTTCAACTTGGCCAACGCGCTCGGCGCCTGGCTTGGGGGCCTGTCGATCGCTGCAGGGTATGGCTGGACCTCCACCGGTCTCGTCGGTGCCATCATGGCTGCCGCCGGCATCAGTATCTTTCTTGTCTCGGTCTTGCTGGATGGCAACAGGGTGCCGGCCCAAGCCAGCCGATAAAAATGCCTTGATTGAGGCTTGTCATTCCCTTGTGTTGACCATCACGTCATACTCACCTATGGCGCAGTGACATGCACGCCGAAACGACTGGTATGCCGGCGGCTTTGCTGTCATCCTGAAGCGGTCTGCGGAGGAATCTTAGGTGCAGTCGAGAAATCGCGAACGAAACGAACTGGCTCCGGAGCCGCGCCTCCTCGGTCGGGCGGCCCATGAGCGTTCGGCACTGGTAGGACCCATCTCGGCAGCGCGTTGGCTGCTTGTCTTCGTGCTTCTGGCCGGAGTCTATTTTTTCCATGGCTTTCTGGTACCGGTGCTGGCCGCCCTTGTCATCGGTTTCGCGAGCTGGCCAATCTACCGCCGGCTTCTTGCGCTCATCGGCGGCAACAGAACGCTCGGTGCCACCATCGCGACCCTTCTTGTGATCTCCTTCATCGTCGTGCCTATTTCGGTCGCCGCCGTTTATGCCGTCGATGAAGTACACAGCTGGGTCGCTTGGGCAATTGAGACCAACCGCTTCGGCGCGGCTGTTCCGCTCTGGCTGACGCAGATCCCTGCAGCCGGTGTCTGGCTCGGACAGCAATGGGCCAAATATGTGGGGCATCCCGGTGCGCTCGGGGAACTGGTGCAACTCGTAAGCGGCTCCAATATCGGCAATATCTATCGCGGTGTTCTGGTCGTCGGCGCCTCGGCCTTCACGTCTTTTTTGACCTTGCTGTTCATGCTGATCACGCTGTTCTTCGTTTATCGCGACGGCGAAAAACTGGTCGGCCAGCTCGACAAGCTCGGCGAGCGCATCTTCCCCATGCGATGGGAGCGGGTCTCTCGCATCGTGCCGCTGACCATCAGTTCCACCGTGACAGGCATGGGCGTCATCGCCATCGGCGAGGGCATTGTCCTCGGGATTGCCTATTGGCTCGCTGGCGTTCCGTCGCCGGTGACGCTGGGCATCATCACCGGCCTGATGGCGCTGATCCCCGGCGGTGCGCCTTTGTCCTTCACGCTCGTCTCTGTCTATCTCGTGGCAAGCGGATCGTCCGTCGCCGGCCTGGCATTGTTCGTCTGGGGAACGGTCGAGCTCTTCATCGTCGACAAGACGCTTCGCCCGCGGCTGGTTGGCGGTCCAATCAAGCTGCCGTTTCTCCCGACTTTCTTCGGTCTCGTCGGCGGTGTGAAGACCATGGGCTTTCTCGGCCTGTTCGTCGGGCCGGTGCTGATGGCCCTGCTCGTCGCGATCTGGCGCGAATGGATGCGCGAAGTATCGGCGCAGGCCGCGGAGACGTCGATCATCAAGCCGGCTTGAGTCTTTCGATGAACCCGTCATGCCGGACCTCTGCGATACGATGCGCAATTTTCGCGTGATCTGTCGGCTTGTCTGCGCTACGGATGGCATCCGCCCGACAGGAATCGATCCCAGCGGCGCGCTCAGATCGCAACCTCACCTTGTCGTCACGTCCAGGACATTTGAATGAACCGCAGCTACTACGCCCCGACCGGCGGCACACCCGCCCAGACGCAGATTCTGACGGATCGGGCAGTCTTCACGGAAGCTTATGCCGTTATTCCCAAGGGGGTGATGATGGACATCGTCACGAGCTTTCTGCCCTTCTGGGAAAACACGCGGCTGTGGGTACTTTCGCGTCCGCTGTCGGGTTTTGCCGAGACCTTCTCGCAATATATCATGGAACTGGCGCCCGGTGGTGGCAGCGATCGGCCGGAACCCGACGCTTCGGCGGAGGGGGTCTTGTTTGTCGTGGAGGGCGAGCTGACCGTTATGCTGGACGGTGCAATACATCGGATGACACCGGGCGGTTATGCCTTTCTGCCGCCGGGCAGCGACTGGACAGCTCGAAATCGTTCTGGAAATCCTGTCCGGTTCCACTGGATTCGCAAAGCCTATGATGCCGTCGATGGCCTGGAGCGTCCGCAACCCTTGTTTCTGAACGAGGCAGATATCGCACCTACGCCAATGCCCGGCACGGACGGGAAATGGGCGACGACCCGCTTCGTCGATCCGGCCGACTTGCGGCATGACATGCATGTGACGATCGTTACATTCGAGCCGGGCGCCGTCATTCCCTTCGCTGAAACCCATGTCATGGAACACGGCCTGTATGTGCTGGAAGGCAAGGCCGTCTATCGGCTGAACCAGGATTGGGTCGAGGTCGAGGCGGGCGACTATATGTGGCTGCGGGCTTTCTGCCCCCAGGCCTGCTATGCGGGCGGACCGGGGAAATTTCGCTATCTTCTCTACAAGGACGTCAACCGCCACATGAAGCTCAGGCCGCGTGCCTGAAATTCCATCCAATCAGGCAAAGCCTGCCGCGGCTGGCGCGATAGCCCGGTCATGACCGTAGTCCCGCTGGTGCGCGGTATCCTCGCGCAACCGGCGCGGCCGTGACATGACATCGATGTCCGTCGCTTCGATGGCGCCGTCAGCATAGGTGCCGGTATCGGCATCGTCGTCATGGCTCGTCAAAAACTTGAAAAACATTTGGGTTCCTCCAGGTCCCGCAACAACGATCGATTCGCCGCAAGGGTTCCCTGGTTGGAGCCGAAATATTTATGAAAAATTAACTACGTCCGATCGCCCGCAGAACCGTTCAGTTCATGGACCGGTCGGTCATTTCATCGGCAAGAATGCGAAAGGCTTCGTCCAGCGCATCGACGAGAATATCGGTCAGCCGGTCGCCATTGTCGTTCTGCAGGAAAAGCGCGATGGCCGCATCGCGCGGCTGGCCGGAATGATCGAGGATATCAGACATGTCATTGTCCCTTTCAACACGGCATCATGCCGGTGACGGGACAAATAAGGCCCCTCGCTTGCGCCGGGCTTGATACGCGGATTCGCCTACGCACTCAAAGCCCTCGGCCACCAGAAATCGGCCAAGATTCTGGATCCAACTCCCGGTTTGTAGCTTCAGTCTTTGGCATTGCATCGTCGGGAATGTTGTATCTGGTGCCGCTTGCAGGACTCGAACCTGCGACCCCATCATTACGAATTGTTTTTCATAATGATTTCAGATCGTTAGATAGGATTTCACCGCGTTGGATTCTACTAGCCAAGCTTTTGGATCGACTCCGCTTTCAGCGGTTGAACGATAGCACATTGTGTCACCCGGTTGCACCCCCTATCACCCTGTAACGCTACTAACCCCCTACACTTCCGGCATTGCCCTACTAACCCGTAATTTTAGCGGCCCATGCCGGACCTCCCCCTATCAACGGGTTCTGCCAAAGGGGCCGGGGAGAGGAGTCGGCTGTCTCGACGCTGTCGGGGAATTGGCGATTCTTGAAATGACGACCTATCCGTGCCGCTAGTCTCCAGGCTTTAATTAGAGACCATCACTAATAAACAAAATTGCAGTTTCTTTAATTAACGAATCCCGTAGATCGACCATTCAGAGCCAAGCCGTAAATTTCCAAGCTCGATGGACGCTGTCCGTAACCGTAAAAGACGCCACCCGGATAGCGCGCGCTCAAGTCTTATGTTTTCCGCTGTTCTTTACGCCGTCGGCAATGCGTTTCAATTCATCAAGCTCGTCGGTCTTGGCATCTGCTAAATGTTCGGCTTCCTTGCGCCCCCCGTCAAAACTCTCGTATCGTGCCTCGGCAATAGCCACAGCCTTTTTGTGCGATACAGAGCCGGCATTTTTTAGGACGTTTAGCTCATTGGAGCGCAAGAAGTTGTCAAGGATTCCTTCCCATTCAGCCAACTGCACGGTCTGCCGACGCCTGGTGCGCAAATCGGCGGTATCTAGAAACATCGTGACGATGAGGTTCAGTTCTGAAATCTCTGGCTGAGCGAGATAATTCTTCGCGGTCACGACATCGCCCTTGCGTACTCGCGACCCCTTCCATGAGGTCAGTCCCATATTTGGTGCAGCGGCATCAGCGCGGGCGACAATCAGTTCGGCGGCGGTATGGCTAGTGATCGCGTGCAGCATTTTGTTCTGGATGGTCGCATAGAACGTATTCACGGATTTAGAGCTAGGATCGTAATCCTCGCTGAGCGCCAGGATATCCCGCACTTTCTGATAGAAGCGAGCTTCCGACGCACGGATGTCGCGGATGCGCTCAATCAGCTCGTCGAAATAATCATAATCCGGCTGCTTTAGCCGCGCGTCGTCAATTGCAAATCCTTTGATCAGGTACTCGGTCAGTGTCGTCGTGGCCCACCGGCGGAACTGGACTCCCCGCGCAGACCGAACGCGGTATCCAACGGCGAGGATCATATCGAGATTGTAGTGCTTTAAAGCGCGGGAAACCGTACGATTCCCTTCGGTTCGAACCTGTAAGAGTTCCTTACAAGTTGCCTCTTCGCTTAGCTCCTGCTCTTCGTAAATACTTCCAATTTGCTGGGTTATCGCTTGTGGGGACGTCTGAAACAACTCGGCCATCTGGGCTTGTGTCATCCATGCCGTTCCATCAATCGCGCGTAATTCGATCCGGCTACGACCGTCTTCCGTGGTGTAGAGGATAAGATTATTGTCAGCCATCGGCAGCAAGCTCTTTTAGGTAGGTTTCAGGAAGCTGATTTTTTGAAATTAAATCGCACATTTCCTGAGGCGAAAGTCGAGACAGGGCTTTAGGGGCGTCGGCATCAGATAGTAGGCTTCGGGCCATGCCAGCCTTTCTCTCCAGCGCTTTCGCGACAGCCTCATCGATAGTATCGGCGGCAATTAACCTAAGGTAACTGACAGGTAGCGTCTGGCCGATGCGGTGGTTGCGGTCCTGACTTTGGGCGTAGTGATCGTAACGCCAAGACATGGACTCATAAATTGTGAAGCTCGCTGCAGTTAGCGTAAAGCCCGTGCCTGCCGCCGCCGCATTGGCGATCAAAATTCGAGTCTTGGGATCGTTTTGAAAGCGTGCCGCTACCTCTTGCCGCTCGGTAGCTTCGACGCCGCCGTATATGGAAACCGCGCCATGTTGCGAGTAGCGCGCGGAAAGAGCCTCAACATTTCGTACATAAGTAGACCATATAATAATCTTTCGTGCGGGTACTGAAAGAATGTCCGAGACTAGGCCGTCCAAAATATCGAATTTTGCTGGCGTTTCCCCCGTTTCAGGCATGAGGAGGGCAGGATTGCTAGCAAGCTGACTAAGGCGCATAAGTTGGACGAGCGCCGTAGAAGCGAATGCCTGATATTGCTCGCCTGACATGTTCCTAACGGTGCTGACCATCTGCTCTCGCATTTCGTCATATAGTTTCCGCTGCCATGCAGGAAGTTCCACCACAATGTCGCTGAAAGATTTCTCCGGCAGGTCGAGACACTGTTCCTTGGTCCGGCGTAGCAGGACTTGGTCAAAAACAGGCCTCGCAAATTTGGCTTCCGGATCGTCCTCGATTCGTTGAACGAAAGATTCTATAGAACCGAGCGCACGGCTACCCGGTGCGATTATTTCCACTTGAGTAAACAAATCTGTTGGCGAGTTGGTAACCGGGGTGCCGGAAAGCAGCCAGCGATATTTCACATGAGGTGCAAAATGACGCATAGCTGCTGAGGTTAGGGATCGCCAGTTCTTCGCCGCATGCGATTCATCAAGAGTCAGCACCGTCTTGTGAGTAGCAAGTAGACCAAGAATCGCGGTCACTTCAACGCGAGCAGTCTCATAACTTGTCACAATCACTTTCGCAGGTGACGCGGCGAAAGCCCTCCGCCTCAAACGAGGGCTCCCTTCCGCAATCTCCACCGTCAAATTTGGGGCAAATTTTTCGATCTCGGCCACCCAGTTGCGCTTCAAAGAATTCGGGCAGATAACGAGCATCCTATCCACAGTGCCCGCGAGAAAAAGACGTCGAAAGGCATCGATTGCGACGAGCGTCTTTCCTAGACCTTGCTCGAACGCAAGAAGTCCAGCGCGTTCCCTAGTCAGGAAAGCAACCCCTTCCTCTTGGTGTTGCATCAGTTGTAGATTCATTACTATTCCACCTTGAGATGCTGCTGAAGCATCTGCTCCAGGTATCCGACGGAATCCCTGAACTCGGAGACTTCTGACTGGCTTAGAGCCAAAATGTCGGAGCGACTTACATCATTAAGCGCGGACGTCGCCTTCTTTAAAGCAACTCTGAAGGGGCGTACTCCAGGATGAACAGCGTCCTCGATCAGCGTTGCTGCTTCATGGAGCAATCCGATCTCCTCATCTGCTAAATCGCCTTCGCCCCGATCGAGCGAACGCCGTACCTGCTGCACTAAACCTGCAATCTTAGCCTTGACACTGCTGGCGTTGGATTTGATTTCTAGTGCAAGTCGCGTGGCGACATGTTTTTCGCCTGACTTAAGCTGATCCCATTTTTCCGGGTCATCGTAAAATTCTTTAAGGAAACGGGCGTCGCGATATTCGTTGAAGGCCTCGTTCTGAACCATGTCGAACACGTCGGCGCGCAAACCGTCAAAGTTCGTATTTCCATATTCTCGGAGTTGCGACCCTATTACGCGAGCTTTGCTGATCTCCTCAAGCACACTGAACTTTTCGGCCGCGACTCTCTCGCCGGCACCGCCTTCCTGATCAACGTATTCAACATATGCATGCGCAAAGGTATAGGCGTCTCGCAGTCGCTGCACCCAGGAGACCGACTTCTCCATATGCTGCGCCATTTCTGTAACGTTCATCAATGCTCCGGCTTTCGGCGTGCCGACGACGGCGTCGTAGATGAATTTCGCTTCGATGTAGCGGCCCCAATCGCGGACGCCGGTGCCGCGCACGTGAATGCGGGCCAACAATATAGTGCGCTCGCGTTCACCGAACTCGGGCGGCAAAAGTTTTACCCGAATGCGGCGAAATTTTCCCTCTTTCAGACCCTTGCTGTACTTGCGATCGAGTTGGCGAAAAATGGTAAGTCGAGTAGCGCCTTCCAATACAAGCGCTTTTGCGTCCGCGTCTGTCCTCTGAACGTAAATCGGCTCCATCTGCCCAATGTCGTCAATAGATTTAAGAAGGGTGTCGTAACCACGAGATCCCTGCAGAGCGGCTTCCATTTGCGGCTCAGACTTAACGCCAGCAGGGGCGAGAAGATTCTGTAGACGGGGGTTGTCGGGCCAGAGTGTAACGTCGCTGTAGACGTCGAGTTCTGCCTCTTCCAAATCCCAGTCACGCCCGCCAATTCGTTCGATATATCGTTTTGTCTTTGATATCAGATTGGTAACGTTCACGGTCGTTCCTTTCGCTATTTGCTACTTGCTACAGCAAGCTATAGCAAGCGACGGCAATCGTGTCAAGAAGGCTTCGTTTACGCTTTGGCAACCATTTAAAATTATAATGGCTTGCAAATGTTCTGATTATGTTCTATTCCGAAAGGCGATTCGCCTGACGTCGGGGTGTCGGGAGGGCTTGTGGACGCGCAGAGATCAACTGTATCGCAGACAATAAAGATCTATCCTGCGTCTAAACCCGCAAAAGGTGGACTGCCAACTTGCCTCGATCTGTTCGCCGGTGCCGGTGGTTTAGCCGTGGGATTTCGGCAGGCAGGCTGGAATATCATAGGTGGCAATGATCTAAATCGAGACGCTGGATCCACCTTCCGTCTGAATTTTAAAGAATCAGTTTTTTTTGAAGGGCCAATATCGGCGCTAACGACCGAAATGGTTCTGGCAAACTGTGAAATTAAGCCAGGTGGGCTAGATTGTCTTATCGGCGGTCCACCATGCCAGTCTTTTAGCTATAATAATCACCATCGATCGGAAAAAGACGAGCGCGCCCGTCTGTTTGAACATTATCTGCGACTTGTCCGTGGACTATTGCCGAAAACTCTGGTGATGGAAAACGTTCCTGGCATCCTGACCATAGGCGATGGGCAGGTCATAGCTGAGATAAGGGCATCGCTTGAAGCACTTCAATATTTAGTCGAAGTAAAGGTGTTGTCGGCTGAAGAATTTGGTACACCGCAAATAAGACGTCGTGTCTTCATTGTCGCAAGCAGAGTCGGATCCGCGGCTGACATGATACCGCTTCCAACCCATGCATCTGCAAGTGCGAAAATCACAACGGCAAAGCCAAAAAGCCAAAAGCAGCTGAAACGTTTTGTGACCGTGCAAAATGCTATAGGTGATCTTCCGTCCCTAGAAAACGGTGGCGGGCAGGAAATTGTACGTCGCAGCGGGATAAAATCTTTATCTCAATTTCAGCGTGAGGCTCGTAAAGGCGTTAGGCGAGTATATAACCATGTATGTCACGCGCTCACTGAAGTGAATCTTAAACGACTTGTATACGTCCCGCAGGGAGGCAACTGGCGCGATGTCCCCAGGGACCTTTTGCCGGCTGGCATGCAACGAGCGAAGCTTTGCGACCATACCAAGCGTTACGGACGCCTTGCCCAAGCGGGCCTCGCCTCGACAATTCTTACTAAATGTGACCCCCACTGGGGCGCGTACATCCACCCAACCGAGAACCGAACAATCTCAGTTCGAGAGGCCGCTAGGCTGCAGGGCTTTCCAGATAGCTTCAGGTTTTATGGCACTAACCTTGGTAAACAGTATGAACAGGTTGGGAATGCTGTTCCGGTGCCGGTTGCAAGAGCCATTGCGGCAAAAGCGATGATTCATCTTGCCGATTGCTCACCATATGATCCGATTTGCATAACTTGCGCACCCGCAAATTTAGCCGCGTAATTCCGAGTGATCAACAAGACGTAATTGGGATTAGTTGATTTAGTAAAAATGCGGTGGTCGATGACCAAATACTGGTGGGTAAATCATAAGCAGACGTTTAGGCAAGAGATTGAGGGTCAATACCTTTGGTCGCCAAAGACCGAAGGAAATGGAGCGCGGAGCGAATTCTATAATAATATGCGCCGTGCATCGCCTGGCGACCTAATTCTCTCCTACGCAGATCAGACCATCAAATATGTCGGAAGCGTTGCCGAGTTTGCTTTCACCGCTCCAAAACCGGAAGAGTTCGGGGTTGCAGGTGCATACTGGGCCAGTGAAGGATGGCTCCTGCCAGTCCGCTGGGTTCGACTATCGTCGAGCGTTCGTCCACGAGACTTTTTGGATAAAATCAGACCTCATTTGCCAACGCGCTACTCACCGCTTAACCCGGTAACAGGCGGCGGGAACCAAAAGGCTTATCTGGCAGGAATTTCAGAATCAATTTTTCGGATTCTGACGGCCGCAACTTCATTCAATTCGCAGATGTTACAACGCGGCAGGTCGAACAGCCTAAATTACGAAGTTGTGATTGAACTCCTGGAGGATGCCGTTGAGAAGCTTATAGCCAGCGATCTGGAGCTAGAAGACACCGTAAGGAGAAGCAGTATTCTAGCGCGACGTGGGCAAGGCGTTTTCCGTGCAAACGTTGAGAGCCTTGAAAGGTCGTGCCGATTAACCGGAATCACGAATCCCACATTGCTAATTGCCAGTCACATAAAGCCTTGGCGTCTCTGTAGCTCTGCACAAGAACGATTAGATGGCAACAATGGGTTGATGCTTACACCCGACGCAGATCTTCTTTTTGACAGAGGATTTATCAGCTTCGCGGATGAGGGAGAGGTTCTTGTTTCACCTCGCGTAGACAAATCCGATTTACTTCGGTTAGGTTTCGATAAACTGGTTATGGATCGTTTTGGCTTCGCAGAAGCGCCGACAGCTTGGTCAACGTACGGCTTTGCCAGACAACAGCAAAGTTATATGGCCTATCATCGGTCTGAAGTGTTTGTTGACTAGAGTCGTTAAGCACCCCTACGGCGTGTTGAGTTTCCTCTGATGTACCGGTGAAGCCTGCGCTATCTCACCCTTTCCATGGGGGTTATCCTGACACTGCCGTTGCTCATGTTTGCCCATCGCGTGTACGCAGGCGTTGGACCGGGTATCATCCTCTTTTCTAGCATAAGATTGATTGTCATAACTATCTGATATTGCTTGTCATTTAAGAAATATCACATTACTTTGAGTTGAGGCCAACAGGAGGTCTCAATGCCAAATTTACGTCTCACCCGCCGCACGATCGATGATATTCCCCACCCGGACAGCGGCCAAATTTTCTACCGTGATACACAGCTGACCGGTTTCGGCCTGCGTGTCGGCACCCAATCCAAAGTCTATTACGCCGAAGGGCAGGTGAACCGTCAGACGCGCCGTGTGACGATAGGCCGGGCGGATATCTTTGCGCCGGAAATTGCCCGCAAGAAAGCCATGGCTCTGCTTGCCGAAATGGCGGACGGTTTTGATCCGAATGCCGAGAGGCGCAAAGAGGTGGTGGGCAAGCTGACGCTGGCGGATGCGTTCGACAGCTTCTTCGCCGCCCGGCCCCACCTGTCGGCCTACACAGTGCTGAACTACACGCGGACCGCCAAGCTGTACCTCAATACATGGCGCAAGAAACCGATCAACGAAATCACCCGGCAGATGGTGCTGAAACGGCATCAGGAGCTTTCCGCCGAAATCGGCAAGACCACGGCCAACAATGTCATGCGGCATCTGCGTTCGGTCTACAATTTTGCCGCCGCGACACATGACGAGTTCCCGCCAAACCCGGTGCAGATTTTGACGCAGGCGCGGGCATGGCATCGCGAGCAACGGCGGCAGACTGTTGTGACGGCGCTTGACCTGCCGTCATGGTGGAAAGCGGTCATGGCCGAGCCGGAACACTCCCGTGATTTCCTGCTCCTGGCGCTGTTTACAGGCATGCGCCGGGGAGAATTGATGGCGTTGCGCTGGGACAATGTGGACCTGAATGCACGGACGCTTCACCTGCCCAAGACCAAAAATGGCGATCCCCTCAACCTGCCCCTATCCAAATTCCTGACGGACCTGCTCACCGCGCGCAAGGATTTGGCGGGCAACTCCCCTTGGGTCTTCCCTGGGCCAGGTAAGGACGGTCACCTCGTGGAGACCAAGAAATTCCTGCTTCGTGTCAGCGCCGGTTCCGGCGTCAGCTTCACACTGCACGACCTACGGCGCACATTCATAACCATCGCCGAGAGCCTTGACGTTCCCTACTACGCGCTCAAGCGTTTGCTGAACCATCGCGCCAACAGCGACGTCACGGGCGGCTATATCGTCGTCAACACTGAGCGGTTGCGTGGGCCGGTGGAGCAGGTTGCCAAACAGATTTTGGAGCTGGTCGATGTCAGGTAGTGACTCCACTCTGGCGACCATGGTCCACTTTGAAACGGTGCTGGAGCGCGTTCTACTCGCTATCATCAATGCGCATCTCACCGACGCCGCCGACGCCTCCAATATGAAACGCCTGGATGTGGCGATGACCGCGCTTGTCGGTTTATCCCGCCCGCATGCCGCCCGTATCGAAAAAGCGGTCCTATTTATGGAGCAGCAGCGGCAGCGCGATATTTGTAACATCGAACTGTCGGCGCTCGCAGCCGGCTCCGGAATCCATACCACCCTCCCGCGCTCGGTGCCGTATTTGGCTCAATTGGCCGCGCGGGATATACTCGGCATTACATGCCCGGCGGAAGTCCGCGCTACCGCAAACATGCTCTGCCGCGAATACCGTAGCCGGGCAACGCGGCACTCGGTCGAATACGACCCAGCACGCGAAGCGATGCAAGACGGGGCCGTTCGGCGAATCCTCGATGAACTCGCTGACTGGGATGTTCCCGGCGCTCACCCGAAATAAAACCTCTTCCAATCAATCCATTGGGCGTAAAAGGTTGCACGCGAGTACGCCACCCGTGGAACGGGCGCGAGTTATATGCGATGTTTGTTACGGATGAGGTGGCAGCATCCAACGGATATATATGTCCGTGGCGGGTTCCGTTGGTTTTGATCCTTCGGGTGGCGCTCTTTAGGGGATTGTTCCCTGCCTTGCCGTTTGAACGATGACGATCGCCGGGTACCTAACCGGCCTTGGCAGGGCCTACCAGAGGTAGGTTCAAATGAATCCCCAATTTTCGTCTGTTCACGCGAGCAGCACCGCTCCGTTGCGCCCGCTCGCTCATCCCGAAAAGCTTCTCACCACGAAAGAGGTTGCAACGCTCACCGGGCTCAGCGCCTCATTTTTCAATAAGAGAAGAATATACGGCGGAGGACCCAAGTTCCTCCGCCTGAATGCCAATAGCAAGATCGGTGCGATCCGCTATCGTCTCCCGGATGTGCTCGACTGGCTCGCCACCCGCGAATGCGTTCTGGAGGTGTTGTGCAATGACTAACACCTCCGAAAACGTATTGAAACCCAATGTGCGCCAAGCTTGGGAATTTCTCAATTGGCTTTCGCCAAGCGGGCCACATCGTGTCGAAACCATTGTCAGTGAAGGACAAGGACGCCTCGGCGTCCGCACCTTCGTTGCGGATGACTACGAGGCCTTCGCGCGGTTTGTCGAAGACGAGAATTCGCCGGATACCAAGCGCAATCTCTACTTTCTGGCCAGTGCGCCTTTCTTGACCGGCAATCGGGCCAAGGAAAATATCCCGGTGACGAATATTTTGCAGGTGGACATCGATAGCAAGGACTTCTCCGGAACGGAAAGTGAAAAGCTGGAGCAAGCGATATCGTTGGTTTTGGACCCGAACGTGAGGCCGAAAGGCGTTCCAGCACCGACCGCTGTTTGCTTTACCGGAGGCGGCTACCAAGCTTTCTGGAAGCTTCGCGAGCCCATCGAAACGGCTTTGGCGGAAGAGTTGAACGCCAGCCTGATCGCCGTATTGAACGGTGATGTCGGCACACACGACGTAAGCCACCTCATGCGGCTTCCAGGTGGCGTGAACTGGCTCAACGACAACAAGCGCGCCAAAGGCAGACAACCGGCACTGTCACTGTTTATAGAGCCGGCCAATACAAAAAAGCCTCCGGTTCTTCATGAGGTCGCCGACTTCAGGATCAAGAGACAGAAGCCAGGGTTCGGCGCATCAGGGCAAAAGCTGGCGGATGATATCGAAGCGGTTGGTGAACCCGAACCTCTGCCGGACGATATGAGCGAGATTTTCCCCAGCGACCCGAAATGGGCCGAAGTTCTCATGACCGGTGATGATCCGCCCGGCAAGGTTTATCGAAGCCGCTCCGAACTGGTTCATGCGTTCACCATTCGAATGCTCTCGCATGGTATGAAACCGGGGCATCTGCTGTCGATATTGACCGATCCGGCTTTTGGGATAAGCGCCCATATTCTGGATCAACCCAAACCGCTCGCGTATGCGAAAAGGCAGGTCGCATCGGCGCAGGCCTATCTTCTCGAACATGCGGACGAAACGGGTGCGGACGGGAAACCGGAAATTCTCATCTTGCCGGGTCAGTTGCCGTTCGCCGTAAGCCGGGCGGAGCGGGCGCTTATCGACGCCGGTGTTCCGGTGTACCAGCGCTACGACTCTCTTGTGCGAGTGGTGAAGTTGCCGGATGGCAATAGTGAAGATGGGATTCGGCGGGACAATGGCGCGCTCATCCTGAAGCCGATTGCGACTGCGTGGCTTCGCGAACGGTTTGCCATCGTGGCTAGTTGGGTCAAGGTGAACGCCAAAGGCGCGAAGGTGGCTGCCGATCCGCCGCCGGATGCCGCGAATGTTTATCTTGCGCGGGCTGGCGAATGGGAAGTGCCGTTTCTACAAGCGGTCACGCAAATTCCGACGTTGAGGACCGACGGTTCGATCTTGCAGGAGCCGGGCTATGATCCGCGCTCGGCGATCCTGTACGATCCAGGCACGGTCGAATATCAGGTGGTGCCCGAGAACCCTAGCAAGGAAGAGGCGCAAGCAGCGCTGGAATTGTTGTTCAAGCCGTTCCGAGATTTTTGCTTCGCTCGCCCGGTAGACAGAAGCGTCGCCATGGCCGCCGTCCTGACGGCGCTCGTGAGGAGAATGTTTCCATCCGCGCCTCTCTTCATAATTGAAGCACCAACAGCGGGCACCGGCAAGTCTCTTTTCTGTGAAACGCTTGGCATTATCGCAATGGGCCACAAGCCGGCGATGATGTCGCAGGGCAAGACCTCGGAAGAACAGGAAAAGCGTCTTTCGTCCGTGCTTATGGCTGGCGACCCCGTGATCGTCATCGACAATTGCGACCGTCCTATCGAAGGCGATTTCTTGTGCTCCATGTTGACTCAGGAATGGGTGCAGCCACGCATATTGGGCAGGTCGGAAATGTTGCGCTTGCCGACGCGGAATCTTGTTGTTGCGACCGGCAATAACCCGGAAGTGGCGGGCGACGTGACCCGACGGACGCTCAAATGCCGACTGGACGCGCAGGTCGAGAGACCGGACCAACTGCAATACGACTTCGACCCGAGAGACGAAGCCTATGCGGATCGAGCAAAGCTTGTCGTCGCTGGTCTGACGGTCATGCGCGCGTATATCTTTGCCGGTCGTCCGATGCCCCTCGATAAGATCGGCTCATTCGAGCAATGGAATGTCGTTCGGGAAGCCTTGGTATGGCTTGGCATGCCTGATCCTACAGAAACTCGGCAGCAGATTTTCGACGACGACCCTCGCAAAGGTGAATTGATCGACCTGTTGCGCTTATGGTGGAAGGCATTTGTTGGCGAAAGGCTTACGCTATCCGATTTATACCAACCGTCACTGATTAGAACCCTTGCGCCCATTTGCGTCGGCCGATTGACATGATCTTCCATGGTCGTTGCTGGAGGGTTCTCCAAGCGTAGCAGCAGTGGTCGACGATATCCTCGTAGGATTTGAAGACTCGGTTTGAGAGCCAGTTGTCCCTCATGAACTGCCAGATGTTTTCGACCGGGTTCAACTCGGGCGATTTGGGCGGCAGTGGCAGGATGGTGATGTTTTCTGGAACGACGAGATTGTTGGACATGTGCCATCCGGCCTGATCCATGATGAGGACGGCGTGTGCATGAACGGCGACGTTGCGGGATATCTCGATCAGGTGCTGGTTCATGGCATGGGTGTCGCACCACGGCATGACGAGAGCGGCGGCCTTGCCGTGCTTGGGACAGATGGCACCGAAGATATAGGCCGATCGGGTTCGCTGGTCGTGCGGCGCGGACGGCCTTGAGCCCCGCTTGGCCCAACGACGCGTGATCTTGTTCTTCTGGCCTATCCGGGCTTCGTCCTGGAACCAGATTTCGATTACTTTGCCCTTGGCGGGACCTGCGGCGATTTCTGCCACAGCGGCGGGGAAGTTTTTTTAAATGCCTCGGCCGCCTCGGCATCCTGCGCATGATGTCTTGGGCGAGCCGAGAGCTTGCGATAGCCCATGGCACGCACTTCGCGGCCCAGGGTCTCCTCGCTCACCGAGATGCGGAACTCTTCCCAAATCCATTGCGCCAGATCACACAGACGCCAGCGAACGACTCCATCCAGATACGGGGTCGGTCCGCGCTCTATGGCTTGCGCCAAAGCCGTTCGCTGTTCATCGTTCAGGAGAGAAGGTTTGCCCGGGGCCTTGCCGTTGATAAGGCCGGCGGGACCGCGTTCATTGAAGCGCACCACCCAGTCGCGCACGATCTGAACCGTCACACTGCCAAGCCGGGCGGCATCGGCGCGTGAGCCGCCATCATAGATCGATGCAAGTGCCAGAAGCCGCCGTGCCTGATCGGCATCGCGTGTCTGCCGAGCCAGAAGCCGCAACCTGGCTCCGTCGAAGTCCGATCGCAAAGAAATCGCTGAACCCATCACAAACCTCCAGTTTGCATCACAGATTCAGATTCGTTGGCTGCTGGGAATCCCCTTCAGAGTCATGCTCACTGACGGTTGGTATTAGCGGTGATGCACGAAAAGGGCGACAGAGTCGGCGCAGCGGAGGTGGTCACCGAACTCATGGCCAAGACCCGCTACAATGTCTTCAATACGAGAAGCATCGGCAAGTTTCTATCGACTAAGATTGATCAGATCGCAGGCGGACTTATGCTCCGATCGGAAAACGACCCATCCGGCGTGAAACGCTATTGGGTTGTAAATGTCGAACAAGAAACAAAATCGGAAGCGGGCGAACGCGAGTTGCCGTTCTGACCCACCATCCGGGAAATGAAAGCAGGCGGGACGAGGGGTCCCGCCTGTTGCCGGGTTTGAACGGGTTTGCCGGGTTTTTTAGGGCAGGTGACGGCCGGAAGCATTTTGCTGTTACCAATTATGCCCGCTGCCGGAGCCTCCAAACCCCGCAAACCTTTCAAAACCAGCGTGCCAGATTTACCGGCCCGCAAAAGGAGCCCTAAGCGGTGGTTGTGTGTTGGCGGGTGGTTGGCAGCAAAGCGCCTAAACTGCCTCTGACGTGTTCCGAGCGCCGGTCGAGCGGCATTATACGTGGCTATGGTTGCCCAGCCGGGTTCGCTCCACGGCTTATCCCCGCGAACTACCCTACGAAGGCCTTCAGCATTTTAGATGCGCGGTCCAACTGGTCTTCATTCATGCGCGAAAGAGTTCGATGAATCTCGGCGAGTAGCCGTGCTCGTTCGCCAGTCCCAGGCAAAGCATTCGCTCCGAAAAGAGCTGTAGCTGGCACGTCCAATGCCGCTGCGATTTTCTCGGCGGTATCGAAAAGCGGCGCAGCCTTACCTCGTTCGATCTTCCCGATTGTTTCCTGAGTCACGCCGACCTCGTCGGCCAGACGCTCAAGCGTCCAGCCCTTGGCTTTGCGGTGGTGGCGAACGTTTGCGCCGAAGAGATGTTGGAGTTCCATGCGTCCGAAAGATGGACGTCATACAGCTTGTCAATTCCATAGATAGGAACTATGGATTCTTGAAAATAAGAACTATAACATCTTAATTTCACAAATGTTGATTATTGGTTCTTAGATGTTCGTAGCTGATTTTCTGTTCGTGGCTTTGCGTTGGCTCTGGGCCGTTTTCTTTGGCGGTCAGGCGCTAATCTTCGTCGGCTTGGTCTTGTGGATGGTCTGGAAAGACGCCATCAAGCCGAGATTAATCCAAGCGGATGAAATTGACCGCGTAGCCGAGGAAATTATTGCGAGCTATCCCGACCCCGAGGAGGAGGCCTTCGCCCGGTATGAGCGTGCGTGGTATCGCAGCGATGGCGCGGAACAGACCTATTGGCGTCGAGTGCAGAAGGCAGTCGATCGGCGTGGCAGCCGGCGTTAGAGATCTGGGGCGTAGGCGCAGACTTGGATTTTAGTAGTTAGGAAATCTCTCGCGCCTATAGGCATGTGCTGAAGAATCGCCGCTATACGGAAGAAGCGATTTTTATCCACAAAAGGTAAAACCCAAGGGTCGTCATCTCTGTAGTACAGAGTGTTTTCTGCGCACATAACGATTGATTTATTAAATGAATAAATTTCCTGCTTTTGGGCTTCCATGAAATTATATCTAAAAAAATTAAAATTTTTGATGCCGTCATAATCGTAGTCAATATTGATTCTGATGCGAACCGCGATATCCGGTGCCAGGGGGAAAATGCGGTCATTAAAGCGAGGCTCGTCATCTGAAGCTTCAATTGCGACAGGAAAATCACTTGTAAAGAAAGTGCTATCGGATGGTTTGCTGAAAATAAAATCCCATTGGGAGTTTGCGAGCAGATGTAGGCGCTCAATCAGCTTGGTGATGCCGAAAGAGTGTGCATATTTATGGCCCACTTGAGCCTTTATCACACGCAGGGCGTCATCCGTTAAGTCAAGTTGAGCTAAATGTGGCGATTCTGGATTGATGTTCTTTGCGGCAATAAGACTGCCAAGCGCCTCAATCGATTTCTCAACAATACTTTTTGCTATGCGTACGCCTGCTGGCGAACAACCTTCAATATAGGAAATTAGACCTGCGATAGTGTAAACAGCTTCTCTATCTATTTCCCTTTTCCGAATTAATTTCAGTGTATTGTTATATCTAGGCTCTATGTCCTTGAGGAATAATTCTATAGCTCGTGGCTCTTCAAGGTGCTCGTTCGTGCTTCCATCCTTCAAGCGGCATTGGCTGTAGCTATCGCATTCAAATTGAGCCAAAGTCCATTTGTTGATAGCATGCATCCTCTTCCCAAGGGCAGGGGAGTAAAAATTACGCAGATATACTTGAGGTATATAGTGGTCCAGCGGCACAGGAGTTCTGATCTCCGATGGGAAGTGGTGCCGCTTGCAGGACTCGAACCTGCGACCCCATCATTACGAATGATGTGCTCTACCACCTGAGCTAAAGCGGCGTACCAAGTGCAGGGCAACCTACTATCGCCCTACTATTTTATTCCTTCACGCTCCAACCCGTTGGCTTTGAACATCATTCTCTAGCGGACCCGCTAATTACGAATGATGTGCTCTACCACCTGAGCTAAAGCGGCCCGCCGGTGCGCCGTGACGTTCCGGTAGGTGTATGTGGCGCTGATACCGGTAAACCGATGGGATTTCAAGCCACCGATGGAAAAAAGCAACGCTTCAAAGCGCCAGCCTTTTTCGGGCATCCTCATATTCGCGGGCGAGCCGGTCAACGAGGGTGGCGACGGGGGCAATCTCTGTCACGGCGCCGATTCCCTGACCGCATCCCCAGATGTCCTTCCACGCCTTGGCGCCGGTGGCAGCCGTCTCAAAATCCATCTTGGAGGGGTCTGCTTGCGGCAGGTCATCCGGGTTCAGGCCTGAGGCGGCAATGGATTGTCTCAGATAATTGCCGTGGATGCCTGTGAAGAAATTGGAATAGACGATGTCGCCGGCGCTGCTGTCCACGATCATCTGCTTGTAGACGTCGGTGGCGCGCGCTTCATGAGTGGCGATGAAAGAGGAGCCGATATAGGCCATGTCGGCACCCATCGCCTGGGCTGCAAGTATAGCACCGCCGGTCGAAATCGCGCCGGACAGCAGGAGAGGCCCGTCGAACCAACTGCGGACTTCCTGAACAAGTGCAAAGGGCGACAATGTCCCGGCATGGCCGCCGGCGCCGGCGGCAACGGCGATCAATCCATCTGCTCCCTTGCGGATGGCCGAACTGGCATGGCGGTTGTTGATGACGTCGTGCAACACGATTCCCCCGTAGGAATGGATCGCCGCATTGACCTCCGGCACGGCGCCGAGCGAGGAAATGACGATCGGCACTTTGTATTTGACGCAGAGCATCAAGTCGTGCTCGAGCCGCGTGTTGGACTTGTGCACGATCTGGTTGACGGCGAAGGGCGCCGCGGGCCTGTCGGGATGGCTGGCATTGTGCGCCGCGAGCTCTTGCGTGATCTGCGCCAGCCATTCGTCAAGCTGTGCTTCCGGGCGGGCATTGAGGGCTGGAAACGATCCGACGACGCCTGCCTTGCACTGTGCCAGCGTCAGGGCGGGGTGAGAAATGATAAACAAAGGTGCAGCAACGACGGGTATGCGCGTCGTGCCGCGGAGAATGGCTGGCAAGGACAAGGTTCTCTCCCAAAAAATACTTTTGACGTTTTCGTAAACGTAAGAATGTTAGCAGTGCTTTCCGCCGTTGCAAAGACCGTCGTGGGGCAGGGCGCTGTCATCTTGCAACATGGCGCAAGTTTTCAAAGGCTGGGAACGCCGCTTTGCGCCGCAGAGGCTTGCGGATCGTTGGCGCAGCCATTACCCAATTTTCAACATGTTCAAAGCATGCCGGCCCGCCGGCGGCGAGGGGATCGCGTGGCGGCCAAGCGGATGGCCCCTGCATCGAGAAGGACGGATAGTGAGCGGACTGGAAACGGCCATCAGACAGGCGCTGGAGCGCTCGGACAGGACAAGCTCCGAGAACCGCGCGCGGATTTATCAGTCAGCGCGCAACGCGCTTGAAGCCGGTTTGCGCAAGCAGGATGTTCATGATCCGGAACTCATCGCACAACAGCGTCATCGTCTCGAGACGATTATCCACGGTATCGAGATCGAGGAGCGGACGGCATTGAAGGCTGTCGCTACGGTGGAGGCGCCGGACAGGATGGCTGGCCTCAGGCATGAAACGACGCCGGCTCCATCGGTCGAATTGGATGACGCTGCCGATGTCGTACCGCCACGCGAAGCGCGGTTGGACGAGGGATCGTTTGCCGGCGACGGGCTCGATGGTTTGCGTCCGGATCGTCGTGACAACGCGCAGGCGCGGATACCGCTGCCCGAAGCCGCCCCGGCACGGCGAGACCGGGCGAAAAAGGCCACGGTTGTACAGCCAAAACCTCGCCGGTCGCGGCGCGGCCGCTTCTTGTCCTTTGTCATGGTTGCCACTACGCTGGTCGCAGCCATCGGAACGGCAGCCTGGTGGGTGCAGACGAGCGGTCTCCTGAAGTCCGATTCCCAGCGCGATACAAGCGTCGCCAACCCGCCGTCCACCGTGCAGTCAGAGGATTTCGACGGCAGCGCCGGCCTTCGCACGCTGGGCACGCAATCCGGCTTTTCCGGGGATTGGGTGGAGGTGTTCACGCCGGCCGACACGGCCGGGATCGTCAATGGCAGTCGCGTTACCGCCGACAATGTCAGCGACGATGGCGGTCAGCACCTCCACGTAACCTCGGCTACCGCCGATGCGGAAGGCAATATCAAGGTCACGGTTCCTGCGTCCGTGCTGGCGCAGATTTCCGGCAAGACATCGACGGTAGCGCTCAGCGTGCGTTCGGACGCCGGTAAGCAGACGCAGTTTTCCGTGGAATGCGATTTTGCCTCGCTCGGCGAGTGCGGACGCCATCGCTTTACGGTGAATGAAGAAAAGAGCGACATGCTGTTCAAGGTTACGTTCGATCGTAGCCTGGCGCCCAGCGGCCCAGGCTATATCCTGATCAACAGCGATGTCACGGGCGCCGCAAACAGCCTGGATCTTTTTGCCCTGCGCATCCTGCCGGGACAATGACGCAGGGTTGCGAAAGCGACGGAGGCCAGCTTATTTAAGGAAGTCTGGCCCGAAGCCGACAATCTTTCCATCCATCTCCCCTATTGCGGACTTGTCCTTGCCGTCATAATCCAGCGATGTCAGCAGATGGCGGATGATGTCGAGCCGCGCACGCCGCTTGTCGTTTGCCCGCACCACTGTCCAGGGCGCGTGGCTGCTGTGGGTTTCCTTCAGCATCCGGTCGCGCGCCTTGGTATAGTCATCCCACTTGCCAAGCGCCGCAATGTCCATCGGTGAAAGCTTCCAGATTTTCAACGGGTCGTGCCGGCGGTCATGGAAGCGCTTCAGCTGCATTTCGCGGCCGATATCCAGCCAGAACTTGAAAAAATGGATACCGTCTCCAGTAATAAGCTTCTCGAAACGCGGTGTCTGCTTGAGAAATTGCTCGGATTGCTCCGGGGTGCAGAAGCCCATGACAGGCTCGACGCCCGCCCGGTTATACCAGGAGCGGTCGAACATCACGAACTCTCCGGCCGTCGGGAAATGCGTGACGTAGCGCTGGTAATACCACTGCCCCTGTTCTGTTTCGGTCGGTTTCGTCAGGGCGACGACGCGGGCGGAACGCGGGTTCATATAGGAGCGCGTCGCGTTGATCGCGCCACCCTTGCCGGCGGCATCGCGCCCCTCGAAGAGGATCATCACCCTTTGACCGCTCGCCTGCAGCCAGAACTGAACCTTGACGAGTTCGATCTGCAGTTTCTCGAGCAAGGAATCGTAGTCGCCGTCGCTGAATTTCTTCTCATAGGGAAATCCGCCTGAGGACAGGGCGCGTCCATCGATCCACTCGGGAAGTTCGGGATTGTCGATGTCGAAAATCCGCTGCTCGCCTTTCACGACGAGTTCAACCGGCGGGCTTTTTTCGATTGCGGTCATCGCGGATGAATCCCCTAGTCTGTGGCATGGCGAATTCATGGAAAGAGGCCACAAATGAATTGCGAATTCAAGGATTGCGTGAAAATCATTGTCATGATGCTGCGCTATGACCGCTGATTGCCATCGGCGAGAGAGAGTATTTTGAACGAATCAGAAACAGTCTGGGGACAGCTTTGGGCCAGGGCAAAGGTAGAAAAATGGCTCGTCTTCCTTTCCATGGCCGCCGCTGTGGCGCTCGTCCTGTCTGGATTGCATGCGCTCGCCGTGCTGTTGTTCTGGCTGGTGTGGATGGCGGCGCTGTTCAACCGCTCGGTTCATCCGGCCCCGCCTCCCGTTGCCGAACTGCCCGCCGTGGTGAAGGAGGTAGACTTCAGCACACTCGCTGCCGCTTTCAATGCGCTCGACACGCCCATAATGGTGATCGCGCCGGATGAAACCGTCGTGTTGCAAAACCAGGCTGCCGAAAAGGCCTTTGGCACGATTCCACCCAATACGGATCTCTCTGCCCGCGTAAGATCGCCCAGCATTCTCGATATGGTACGCGAGGCGATCGCAACGGGCAAAGCCAATCAGATAGAGCATTCCGAACGCTTTCCCTCGGAGGCGGTCTATATCGTGCGGGTATCGCCAGCCGAGATCGCCGTTCCGGAGATGAGGCGGCTTTACATCGTGTCCTACCGGGACATCTCCCAGGCAAGGCGGATAGACCGGATGCGGTCCGATTTCGTTGCGAATGCCAGCCATGAATTGAGAACGCCACTGGCCTCGCTGCGCGGCTTCATCGAAACCCTGCAAGGCCCGGCGCGGAACGATATGAAGGCGCATGAAAGATTTCTCGCCATCATGCACGAACAGGCAACGCGGATGAGCCGCCTGATCGATGATCTTCTGTCCTTGTCGCGACTGGAACTCAAATCCCATATCGCGCCGGATGAAGCGATCGATCTTGCGCCGTTGCTCGGCCACGTCCGGGATTCCCTCATGCCCCTTGCCGAGGATGTGGGCGTCGAGATTTCTCTTATCCTCCCTGACGTGCCGGTCATCGTTCAAGGCGACCGCGATGAACTGACGGAAGTTTTCGAGAATCTGATCGAAAATGCCTGCAAATATGGCCAGGAAGGAAAAAAGGTCGAGGTCGTGCTTTCCAGCAGCGGCAGCGTGACCGAGGTGGCCATACGCGATTACGGCCCTGGCATCCCTGCCGAGCATGTGCCCCGCATTACCGAACGTTTCTATAGGGTTAACGTGGAAGCAAGCCGGTCCAAAAAAGGCACGGGGCTGGGGCTTGCCATTGTCAAGCATATCCTGACCCGGCATCGTGCGCGTTTGCTCGTTCAGTCCGAGGTCGGCAAAGGCACCGTCTTTACCGTGAGATTTTGACGTGAATTCCGACGAAAATTAACAGGGCAAAATTTATCGTTGTTTTTCAAATGGATAAGCTGTCACATTTGTTTTACGAAACTGACATAAAAGATGGGGGCATCAGCAGCTAACAAGGGCTGCCGATCGAAAACGGCGAAAGCGAGCGCTGGTGAAAAGCGCACCCACACAAGCCCATTCTGGGAGAATTCTGATGAAATCGTTGAAACTCACTGTTGCAGCCTTGGTTGCATCCGTCGCATTCGCAGGCGCGGCCGCCGCACGCGACCAGATCCAGGTTGCCGGCTCTTCGACAGTCCTGCCTTACGCAAAGATCGTTGCCGAAACATTCGGCGAAACCTTTCCCGACTTCAAGACGCCAATCGTCGAATCCGGCGGCACCGGCGCCGGCCTGAAGGAATTCTGCAAGGGTGTTGGCCCTGACACGATCGACATCGCGAATGCATCGCGCAAGATCAAGGACAGCGAGCTCGAAACCTGCAAGGCAGCCGGCGTCACGGAAGTTCTGGAAGTCAAGATCGGCTATGACGGCATCGTGTTCGCAACCGACAGCGGCAATGCCGACCTGAAGCTGGTTCCCAAGGACCTCTACCTCGCTCTCGCCGCTGAAGTCGTTGTCGACGGCAAGCTCGTTGCCAACCCCTACAAGAAGTGGTCGGAAATCAACAAGGACCTGCCGGACGTCGAAATCGCCGCCTATATCCCGGGCGAAAAGCATGGCACGCGCGAAGTCTTCGAAGAGAAGATCATGGCGCATGGCTGCAAGGATGCCGGTGCAACTGACGCTATCAAGGGTCTCGTTGCAGACGAAAAGGAAGCTGCCAAGAAATGCGTCGCTGTTCGCAAGGATGGCCTGGCTGTTGATATCGACGGTGACTACACCGAGACGCTCGCCCGCATCGGTTCCAACAAGAACGGCATCGGCGTGTTTGGCCTGGCGTTTTTTGAAAACAACGCCGACAAGCTGAAGGTTGCAACCGTCAACGGTATCGTTCCTTCGACTGAAACGATCGCTTCCGGTGAATATCCGGTTTCGCGCCCGCTGTTCTTCTATGTCAAGAAGGCGCATCTCGGCGTTATCCCCGGCCTCAAGGAATATGTAGAATTCTTCCTTGACGACCAGATGGTCGGCCCTGACGGCCCGCTGGCAGCCTATGGTCTCGTCTCCGCTCCGGATGCCGAGCGCGAAGCTGACCGCAAGGCTTTCACCGACGGCAAGATGCTCTAATCAACTGAGCGATACCCGGCACGGCAGATTTGCCGTGCCGGACTCACGAGTTCGGATTTGCCGGCTTTCAACGATTGGCAAGACCACGCGTTAGAGAGGCTGGGGGACATATCGATGAACACTTCCCTTATTCTATTGATTATCGTGCTTGTTGGCCTGGGGGCCTATTTCGCCGGCCGGGCGCGCGCCATGGCCAGCGCGAATGGCAAGCTCTCTGTTTTGCATTCCCTTCCTGGCTACCATGGCGTCTACGTCGCCATCTGGGCCATTCTTCCCGCCGCCGTCGTGCTGGCCGCCTGGCTCATCATCAGCCCATTTGTCGTTGAGAGCTCAGTCCGTGCTTCGCTTCCCGACGATGTCCGCAGCCAAGGCGGCGCGACCACGGAACTGATGCTTGGCCAGGTCATGTCGGTTGCCAACGGTTTGAGGCTGTTGAGCGCCGATGAGCTTGCTGCCGTCACCAGCGGGGGAAACCTGCGTGAAGCCTTGGCGGCAAAAGGTGTTCCGCTCGCCGGCGACGGCGCGGGCTACATGATTGAAGCCGCGCAAAAATACAATGCGCTTAAAGACGGCAGTCGCTGGGCGATGAGCGCGGTGACGCTGCTGATCGCGATCGCCGGCGCTTTCTTCGCAATGCGCGGTATCGCAGCCCCTTTCAGGGCGCGAAACCGCGTGGAGCGTGTCATGCTGGGTGCGCTGCTGATTGCTTCCTCAATCGCCATCCTGACGACGGTTGGCATCGTAGGCTCGATGCTGTCGGAGGCCCTGCGCTTCTTCAATTCGGTCTCCCCGTCCAGCTTCTTTTTCGGTACGGTCTGGGACCCGCGGTTCGCAGCTGCCGGCGCGGCTGCAACGGAAGGCCAGTTCGGTCTGCTGCCGCTTCTGGCCGGCACGCTGTACATCGCCTTCGTCGCCATGCTCTTTGCCGTGCCGATTGGTTTGTTCGCTGCCATCTACATGGCGGAATATGCCAGGCCAGCGGTCCGCGGCATTGCCAAGCCGCTGCTCGAAATTCTGGCGGGTATCCCGACCATCGTCTACGGCTTTTTCGCTCTGGTTACGGTCGGCCCCTTCCTGCGCGATATATCGGCCCAGCTCAACGGGCTCGTCACTGGCAACTACGTCAACTTCATTCAGGCCCAGAGCGTTCTCACTGCGGGCCTTGTGATGGGCATCATGCTCATCCCATTCGTGTCGTCGCTGTCCGATGATATCATCACGCAGGTGCCCGGCTCGCTGCGCGATGGTTCGCTCGGCCTTGGTGCGACACGGTCCGAAACCATCAAGCGCGTTATTCTGCCGGCCGCTCTTCCCGGCATCGTCGGCGCGCTTCTCCTGACGGCCTCGCGTGCCGTCGGTGAAACCATGATCGTGGTGCTCGCCGCCGGCGTTGCCGCGCGCATGCAGCTTAATCCTTTCGAGGCGATGACGACGGTGACCGTAAAGATCGTCAACCAGCTGACGGGCGACCTCGAGTTTAACTCGCCCCAGACGCTGGTGGCTTTCGCGCTCGGCATCACCCTGTTCGCCATCACGCTCTGCCTCAACATCTATGCACTCTACATCGTGCGCAAATATCGGGAACAGTACGAATGACCGACATCACATCCCCCGTACAGTCCACATTTACGCGCCCAATACAGGCAAGACGAGACATCGGCATCAAACGGCGTTACGCGTCAGAACGCCGGTTCAGGGCATACGGCGTCGCAGCCATCCTGATCGGCCTGTTCTTCCTCTTCCTGCTTCTCTGGACCGTCGTCTCCAAGGGCTATACCGCCTTTCTGCAAACCTCGATCACGTTGCCGATAGAGTTTTCCGAGCAGATCATCGATCCGAAGAATGAGCGTGGCGCAAACCCCGCCAAGCTGATGACGGCTAACTATCCGCTCCTGGTGCGCGATGCGCTCGTGAAGGCATTGAACATCGATCCGAGCAATCGTGCGCTGGTCAAGCAGGCGACCGACATGGTTTCGGCGAGTGCCCGCACCCAGTTGCGCGACATCGTCGTCGCAAATCCGGCCGTGATCGGCACGACGGTCGATGTGTCGCTGCTCGCGGAAGGCAATATCGACAGCGCCAACAAAGGCCAGATCGATCTGACGGTTGCCGAAGCCAACCGCAAGGTGAAAGACCAGCAGATCGCCTGGATGAAGACGCTCACCGAAACGGGCGCCATGGCCAAGCAGTTCAACACAGGCCTGTTCACCTATGGCGCATCCAGCCGGCCTGAGGCTGCGGGTATTGGCGTCGCCGCGCTTGGTTCGCTCTACATGATGCTGATCGTTCTGGCGCTTGCCCTGCCGATCGGCGTCGCGGCCTCCATTTATCTGGAAGAGTTTGCGCCGAAGAACCGCCTGACGGATCTGATCGAGGTCAATATCAACAACCTCGCCGCCGTGCCGTCGATCGTCTATGGTCTTCTCGGTCTGTCGATCTTCATCAACTTCGCCGGCATGCCGCGCTCGGCGGCTCTTGTCGGCGGCCTGGTGCTGACACTGATGACGCTTCCGACGATCATCATTGCAACCCGCGCTGCGCTGAAGGCAGTGCCACCGTCGATCCGGGCAGCGGCTCTCGGGCTTGGCGCCTCGAAGATGCAGACCATCTTCCATCACGTCCTGCCGCTCGCCATGCCCGGCGTGCTCACCGGCACGATCATCGGTCTGGCGCATGCGCTCGGCGAAACCGCGCCGCTGCTCCTGATCGGCATGGTCGCCTTCGTAGTCGATTATCCAGGCTCTCCGATGGAGCCGTCCACCGCGCTGCCGGTGCAGATCTATATGTGGGCGAACGAAGCCGAACGTGCATTTGTCGAACGGACCTCGGGTGCGATCATGGTTCTCCTGATCTTCCTCGTCGTCATGAACCTTGGAGCAATCCTGTTGCGGCGTCGCTTTGAGCGTCGCTGGTAGTGAGGTAGAAACATGAACATGATGTCAGAAGCAGCAGTTGAAAAGGCGCTGGACCAGAAGATGAGTAACGTTCCCTACAAAATGACCGGGAAGGACGTTTCGGTCTATTACGGCGAAAAGCGTGCGCTGTTCGATGTGAACCTCAACGTCCGCGAAAACACCGTCACCGCCCTGATCGGCCCGTCCGGTTGCGGCAAGTCGACCTTCCTGCGTTGCTTGAACCGGATGAATGACACGATCGACAGCTGCCGGGTCACCGGCAAGATCATGCTCGATGACGGCGATATTTACGATCAGACCATCGACGTTGTCGAATTGCGCGCCCGCGTCGGGATGGTCTTCCAGAAGCCGAACCCGTTCCCGAAATCGATCTACGAAAACGTCACCTATGGTCCGAAGATCCACGGTCTCGCCCGCACCAAAGCCGAATTCGACCAGATCGTCGAAAGCAGCCTTCAGAAGGCCGGTCTCTGGAACGAGGTCAAGGATCGCCTGCATGAATCCGGCACCGGTCTGTCCGGTGGTCAGCAGCAGCGCCTGTGCATCGCGCGCGCCGTTGCCGTCAGCCCGGAGGTCATCCTGATGGATGAGCCATGCTCCGCGCTCGATCCGATCGCGACCGCCAAGGTCGAGGAACTGATCCACGAACTGCGGGCCAACTACACGATCGTCATCGTCACCCACTCGATGCAGCAGGCTGCGCGCGTTTCCCAGCGGACCGCCATGTTCCATCTGGGCAACCTCGTCGAAGAAAATGATACCGACAAGATGTTCACCAATCCGGATGACCAGCGCACCCAGGATTACATCATGGGCCGCTTCGGCTGATGCCTGAGCCCCGCACCTCATCTGGATTGTGAACGCAAGGAACACCAACCATGTCTACGCATATTGTTTCCGTCTATGACGACGACCTGAAATACCTTACGCGCCGCATTTCCGAAATGGGCGGGCTTGCCGAGCAGATGGTCGCCGAATCGGTTCGCGCATTGGTGAATGCCGATCTTTCGCTGGCTCAGAAAGTCATCTCGGATGATGTCATTCTCGATGAGGCCGAGCGGCAGATCGGCGACAAGGCAATCGTCACCATCGCCAAGCGCCAGCCGATGGCAGCCGACCTCAGGGAAATCATGGGATCCATCCGGATCGCGGCCGATCTCGAGCGTGTCGGCGATCTGGGAAAGAACAACGCCAAGCGCGTCATTGCCGTAGCAAATGCAAGCCTGCCGCGCCAGCTTTCACGCGGGCTCGAGCATCTTGCCGAACTTGCGCTGATGCAGCTCAAGGAAGTGCTCGACGTCTATGCGTCGCGCTCTCCGGAAAAGGCCAACGGCATTCGCGAACGGGACAACGAGATCGATGCGATCTACACATCCCTGTTCCGTGAATTGCTTACCTATATGATGGAAGACCCGCGCAACATCACGCCGTGCACGCATTTGCTGTTTTGCGCAAAGAACATCGAACGCATCGGCGACCATGCGACCAACATCGCCGAGACAATCTTTTACATGGCGACCGGTGCGCAACCGGTTGGCGAGCGTCCAAAGGACGATACCGCCAATACGGTCGGCGCAATCGGCAACTGATCGAGCGCCGGTTAAAATGTAAGTAAGTTCCTACTTATGCGGCGCGGACGGCCAGGAGCCGTCCGCGTGACAGCCCTGCTGTGAGCGCCGGGCGTCAAGGAGTTGAGACCCCATGCTGCCGAGAATTGCCGTTGTCGAAGACGAAGAAGCGTTGAGCGTTCTCCTGCGATACAATCTTGAGGCCGAAGGCTTCGAGGTTGATACCATCAATCGAGGCGACGAAGCCGAAATCCGCCTGCAGGAGCGCTTGCCGGATCTTCTCATCCTGGACTGGATGCTTCCGGGCGTGTCCGGCATAGAATTGTGCCGCAGATTGCGACAGCGTTCCGAAACCGAGCGTCTGCCGATCATCATGTTGACCGCGCGCGGAGAAGAAAGCGAGCGGGTCCGGGGCCTGGCGACAGGTGCCGACGATTATGTGGTCAAGCCGTTTTCGACGCCGGAACTCATGGCCCGCGTCAAGGCGATGCTCCGCCGGGCCAAGCCCGAGGTTCTCTCGACGCTGCTGAAATGCGGCGACATCGAGCTCGACCGCGAAACCCATCGCGTCCACCGCAAGACCCGCGAAGTCCGGCTGGGACCGACGGAGTTTCGCCTGCTCGAGTTCCTCATGTCCTCTCCTGGCCGGGTCTTTTCGCGATCCCAGTTGCTGGACGGCGTCTGGGGACACGATATCTATGTCGACGAGCGCACCGTGGATGTCCATGTCGGACGTCTGCGAAAGGCGCTGAATTTCTCCAACATGCAGGATGTCATCCGAACGGTGCGCGGCGCAGGCTATTCCCTGGAAAGCTGATCGCAAATGGTCACCGCGGTCCGCACGTGTCAGCCTCGCTGAAGCGCGAGATGGGCACCGAGACCGACAAGAATGCCGCCGCCAAGCTTTTGTACAAGCCGCTGCACCCCGTTCGATCTGCGAAGACGGCGTGTCAGGGCGCCGGCCATAAGCACGCAGACGATGTCTGCCGATGAAAACATCAGGTTGACGATCGTCCCCAGAACGAGGAATTGCGCCCAGGCCGGCAGCGTCGCGGATGCATCCACGAACTGCGGCAGGAAAGCGACGAAAAATATCGCGGTCTTCGGGTTGAGGACTTCGACCGTTATGCTCTCGATGAAAGCGCGGCGTCCGGACTTAGGCCCTATCGCGGGCAGCGCCGTTTCCCCCTCGGTTTTTCTCCTGAACAACGAGATACCGAGCCAGATCAGGTAAGCGGCGCCGGCCAGTTTGACCACCATGTAAAGCATGGGGACGGCATGAAACAGCACCGACAGCCCTGTGGCAGCCGCCACCACATGAACATAGCAGCCCAAGTGGATGCCGAGCGACGCCAGCATCCCGCCACGGCGGCCATGCGCCATGGTTTGGGCCGCCGCATACAACATTGCCGGACCGGGAATATACGCGAAGATCGCCGTCGTGACGAAAAAGGTGAGCAACAGTTCGGTGGACGGCATCTTGGGTCTCCGGCTGACGCAGCCTTTCTACAGATCATTCCCGCGATACCATAGTTTTCAAACTGTGCCTGAGGCAACCAGAAACGAAAAAGTCCTGCAGAGGTCATCGGCAGGACTGATATCGGCTCAAATTGTTCTTTTCACCGTGTCCGGCGACGTTCCGCCGATGGCTGATAGGCGAGCTTGGCATGGAAGGTGCAGTAGGGCGACGTGTCCGGGGAATCGTTGCCGCAAAAATGAAACTCGTCCTTCATCGGATCGCCGATCGGCCATTTGCAGGTTCGATCGGTCAACTGCGTCAGGACCAGGCGGCGCGACATGGGAAGCACGACATTGCCCGCCGGAGCTTCCTTATACTGTTCGACAGTTTCGATTTCGGCGTCCTGCGCCATGACGGCGGCGTCTTCCTGACGTGTCATCGGTCGGGCGGCTGGACGCGTTGAGGTGGTGTATGCCTGGGGACGGGGAGCGATGACTGGCGCCGGGCGCTTAGTGCGTGTGGCGGTCGTTGTGCTGCCGCCTGCCTTTGCGCGGCCGGGCAGGCATAGGCGGTGCACTTTGCCGATCACCGCATTGCGACTGACGCCGCCGAGCTGTGCAGCGATCTGGCTTGCGCTCAATCCTTCAGACCATAACTTCTTCAGTCTTTCGACCCGCTCGTCAGTCCAGTTCATGGTCATCTCTCCATTCACAGCGTTGGTGATGGCCGAATCCTCCACCGAGCTCCGGACAGACTCCGAAGCTGAAACGCGATAACACTTTTGGTGACTAGGTCCGCCGCATGCGTTCTAGTAATTAAATATTAAGGTAGAGCCCGTGGGACTCCCTGACAAGAGTCCCGCGAATCCGACCGAATCGATTTTCAGGTTTTCCCCAACTTGCTTGATATGCGTGGCCTTTTTGCAAGCACCAAGTTTGGAAAAAAACCTGTAACCGCACGGCCGTCCTCGCGTCCGAAAAGCTTGCATTTGTTGACATTGCATTGCGGAATGAAGATAGTGGCGCCGCCGCCGAAAGGCGGCATTTTGATTTCCTGAGGGCCGGCGACGGCCCCTTCGCCAACGCTAAGCAATCACCGCGATGATTGAGGAGACCTGCGCCATGGCCCAAGCCACGCCGCTCTATGACACATATGCCCGTGCACCCTTGCGGTTCGAACGCGGTGAAGGCGTCTGGCTGATTGCGGAAGACGGTACCCGCTATCTCGATTTTGCAGCCGGCGTCGCGGTCAATTCACTCGGCCATGCGCATCCGCATCTCGTTTCGGCATTGAAGGATCAGGCCGACAAGGTCTGGCACCTGTCCAATCTTTACGAGATACCGGGGCAGGAGAGCCTCAGCCGCCGGCTGACGGAAGCGACCTTCGCGGATAAGGTCTTCTTCACCAATTCCGGTGCAGAGGCGCTGGAATGCGCCATCAAGACGGCGCGGCGGTACCACTTCTCGAAAGGGCACCCGGAAAAGTTTCATATCATTACCTTCGAAGGCGCCTTCCACGGAAGGACGCTTGCGACCATCGCTGCCGGCGGTCAGGAAAAATACCTCGAAGGCTTCGGTCCCAAGGCGCCCGGCTTCTATCAGGTGCCTTTCGGAGACATGTCTGCCCTGAAGGATGCGATCACCGAAGAAACGGCGGCCATCCTGATCGAGCCGATTCAGGGGGAGGGCGGTATCCGCGTCGTGCCAAAGGAATTCATGCAGGAACTGCGGTCTCTCTGTGACGAATACGGCCTGTTGCTGATTTTGGACGAGGTTCAGTGCGGCATTGGCCGCACGGGCAAGCTGTTTGCCCATGAAAGCGCCGGCATTACTCCCGACATCATGGCCGTAGCCAAGGGGATTGGCGGAGGCTTTCCGCTCGGAGCCTGCCTTGCGACCGCAGAGGCCGCATCCGGCATGGTCGCCGGAACGCATGGCTCTACATACGGCGGCAATCCGCTCGCCATGGCGGTCGGCAATGCTGTTCTTGACATCGTTCTTGCCGATGATTTCCTCACGCATGTCCGCGACGTAACGCTGGTCCTCCGCCAGGGCCTTGCCTCGCTTGCCGATCGCTTTCCCGACATCATAGAGGAAATTCGCGGCGAAGGACTTATGCTCGGCATCAAGGCGAAGATACCGTCTGCCGATCTCCTGAAGGCGATCCGCGCTCAACATTTGCTGGCGGTGCCGGCCGGTGAAAACGTGATCCGCCTGCTTCCGCCGCTCGTAACGACGGCGCAGGAGGCGCGGGAGGGATTGGCACGGCTTGAACGCGCCGCCGAACAGCTGACCATGGAACGACGACAGGCCTTCGCCTGAGTATCGTTCCCTCCGCTGAAACACAGGACTGCGAATTAGAATGGCCAGACATTTTCTCGATCTTTCCGCAATGACGTCGCAAGATCTCCGGGCGATTATAGACGACGCCCGCATCCGCAAGGCGGCGACCAAGGCAGGCACCGCGGAGAAGCCGCTTGCCGGCAAGATGCTGGCGATGATCTTCGAAAAGCCTTCGACGCGAACCCGCGTCTCTTTCGATGTCGGCATGCGCCAGCTCGGCGGCGAGACCCTGTTTCTGTCCGGCACCGAAATGCAGCTCGGACGGGCTGAAACGATCGGCGACACTGCCAAGGTGCTGTCGCGCTACGTCGATGCCATCATGATCCGTACCACCGATCACAAGCGCCTGCTGGAACTGGCCGAGCATGCGACCGTACCTGTCATCAACGGTCTCACCGATCTGACGCATCCCTGCCAGATCATGGCCGACATCATGACTTTCGAGGAACATAGCGGCCCGGTTCAGGGCAAGACCATCGCCTGGACTGGTGACGGAAACAATGTGCTGCATTCCTTCGCCGAAGGCACGGCCCGTTTCGGATACCGTATGAACATGGCCGTGCCGCTCGGGTCCGAGCCGGACGACAGGATCCTCAACTGGGCCCGCAACAATGGCGGCGACGTCAAGCTCTATCATGATGCCGAGCAGGCGGTGGACGGAGCGCACTGCGTCGTTACAGATACCTGGGTATCGATGAACCAGGAACACCGGGCGCGCGGCCACAATGTCTTCCAGCCGTTCCAGGTCAATGCGGCCTTGATGGCCCGGGCGGACAAGGACGCGCTGTTCATGCATTGCCTCCCGGCCCACCGCGGCGAAGAGGTGACGGACGAGGTGATCGACGGCAGGCAGTCGGTCGTCTTCGACGAGGCAGAAAACCGTTTGCACGCGCAGAAATCGGTTCTTGCCTGGTGTCTCGGCGCTCTTTGAGGCCATGGCCCGGCGCATATTGAAAATCCGGCTTTGAACCACGATTTAACATCTCAATGGACGACCGGCAGAAGAGCCCCTCTTTTGCGGGTCGTTTTCGTTGACAGGGCTTGTGGTCATGCGCCGTGCGCGGCGAGCCTTTCTGTGCTGTTGGGTCTTTTTCCGTCTACGAACTGGACAAATCGGCTCGGCACGGGATCAATAAGAACAATCGATAGCGCTGTCCGCACGGCTCTTGACCGGCGGTGGAGCGATGACGGGGCCAAAGGAGAAGAATGATGACGGATACCATACCCGGCCTCGGCCAGTTCGACTTCGCCGGTGACGACCACGTCGTGCCTTTCCAGGTGGAGGGCCTCGACGTGCGGGGGCGTGCCGTGCAACTGGGGCCGATGCTCGACGCCATTCTTGAACGTCACAATTACCCGCTGCCGGTCGCCCGTCTCGTTGCCGAAACGGTGGTTCTGACGGTTTTGCTCGGCACGTCGCTGAAATTCGAGGGCAAGCTCATCATCCAGACCAAGAGCAGTGGCCCGGTCGATCTGGTCGTCGCCGATTTCGCGACGCCGGATAGAGTGCGCGCCTATGCCCGTTACGACGAGGAAGCCCTGTCTCTTGCCGAGCGGAACGGCCTAACCAAGCCGTCGGATCTTTTGGGAGAGGGGATCCTCGCCTTCACCATCGACCAGGGTGAGCATATGCAGCGTTATCAGGGCATCGTGCCGCTGGACGGCGCTTCGCTTGAAGAAATCGCCGGTGTCTATTTCCGCCAGTCGGAACAGATCCCCACCAAGGTGCGCCTCGGTGTCGCCGAGTTGCTGGATCGCGACGAGGACGGCAAGCCGCGTCATCGCTGGCGCGCCGGCGGCATGGTCGCGCAGTTTCTGCCGGAGGCGGCAGAACGCATGCGCCAGGCCGATCTTCCCGGTGGCGATGGCGACGAAGACGATGACTCTTTCGAGGTGGATGATCTGTGGGGCGAGGCTAGCGTCATGGTTCAGACCATCGATGCCGACGAATTGACCGATCCGACGGTTGGAACCGAGCGGCTTCTCTACAGGCTGTTCCACGAACGGGGCGTCAAGGTCTATCCACCACAGGCAGTCTACGACAAGTGCAGTTGTTCGCGGGAAAGACTGCGCGATGTCCTGGCAAGCCTTAGCCAGGAGGACCTCGATCATGCGGCCGAGGATGGGAAGGTGTCGGTGACTTGCGAGTTCTGCTCGACGACTTACCGTTTCGAAGCAACGGAAGTACGTCCGCAGTAAAAACCGGAACCTCAGTTCAGCGTGCGCGCCTGACCTGGAGAATCGAGCGAGAAGGCGGGAATGTCCACAAGGAACGTCTCGCCTTCCACCGTCTCCATCGAATAATGCCCGAACATCACGCCGGACGGCGTGTCGAGCGGGCAGCCGGACGAATACTCGTATGTGTCGCCCGGACTGAGCACCGGCTGCTCGCCGATCACGCCGGGACCGTTGACTTCATCCACCTGACCATTTTCGTCGGTAATGTGCCAGTAGCGCGTCATCAGTCGCACCGTTTGCTTCGAGAAATTGGATATCAGGATGCGGTAGCCCCAGACATAGCGGCTGTCGTCCGGATCGGACTGCTCCTCCAGGTAATAAGGTTCGACCGTTACCTCTATGTCGCGGGTCAGCGCGCGATACATTTGCAAGTCCCTTCAAGTCCAAGGCCCGCAGTATAGAGCGAGATGGTTTCTTGAAGAATAACGGCGGCTTGTCCTGTACAAATAAAGGACAGACAATGTAACGACTGTCACCCTGATGAGCAGTGTCTCTCATCGCTGTCGCAACAAGCCCGCCCTGTTGGCGCGGGCCTGTTGAAAAGCATGGCCTCAGGCGTGAGCAGCATCCAATGCCCGTGCAAAATCCTCGATCAGATCTTCGCTGTCTTCGATGCCCGCGGAAAAACGCACGGTGCCGGGAGAAATGCCAAGTTCGGCACGCGCTTCATCCGTGAGGTTCTTGTGCGTGGTCGTTGCGGGGTGTGTGATGAGGCTTTTCGAGTCGCCGAGATTGTTGGAGATCAGAACAGTGTCCAGCGCGTTCTGCAGCTTGAAAGCAGCATCCTTGCCGCCTTTCAGCTCGAAACAAACCAGCGTAGAGCCGCCCTTCATCTGGCGCGCGATGATATCGGCCTGCGGATGGTCCTTGCGCCCCGGATAGATCACCTTTGCAATCTCTTTCCGATCGGCGAGAAAATCGGCGATACGCGCCGCATTCTCGCTTTGCTGGCGCACGCGCAAGGGCAGCGTTTCGATACCCTTCAGCAGCGTCCAGGCGTTGAAGGGCGAAAGAGCCGGTCCCGTATGGCGGAAATAGTCGTGCAGATGCTCGTTGATCCATTCCTTGTCGGACAGGATAACGCCACCGAGGCAACGACCCTGGCCGTCGATATGCTTGGTCGCGGAATAGACGACGATATGCGCACCGAGTTCCAAAGGCTTTTGCATCAGCGGCGTGGCAAAGACATTGTCGACGATGACCTTGACGCCAATAGCATTCGCGATTTTTGCCACGCCTTCGATATCGACAACTTCGAGCGTCGGGTTGGTCGGGCTTTCGAGAAAGAAAACCTTGGTATTCGGTTTGACGGCCTTTTCCCAGTTTTCGAGGAAGCGTCCATCGATCAGCGTGAATTCGATGCCATATTTCGGCGCCAGCGTCTCGACCACCCAGCGGCAGGAGCCGAACAGGGCGCGTGCAGCAACGATATGGTCGCCGGCCCTCAACTGGCAGAGGATCGCCGCGGACACCGCCGCCATGCCGGACGCCGTCGCGCGCGCATCTTCCGCGCCTTCCAGCATGCACATGCGCTGCTCGAACATGTCGTTGGTGGGGCTGCCGTACCGGGCATAAATGAAACCGTCGGTCTCGCCCTTGAAGCGGGCTTCGGCGGCTTCCGAGCTGTCGTAGACGAAGCCCTGCGTCATGAATATGGCTTCGGAGGTTTCACCATGGTTCGAACGGGTCGTGCCACCATGGACGAGCTGGGTCGCGGGGCGCCAATTTTTGCTCATTTCCGTCTCTCTCAACACAAAAAAACCGGCCGCGAAAAGCAAGCCGGTTTCAAACCCGGCCTTTTTAGCTATTTGTTTAACGTGGCTGCAAGCCGACCGGCCAAATCACCACGGGATAAGTCAGTATTTACTTATAAGGTGCGCTTGCGTCAATTCCCTGGGGCAAGAAGATATGTCACAGGGACAATCCGGTTCAATGATACATCGGCTGCGGCAAAAAGGAAGATGGGAATGACGAGGCAAACCGGCATTCTGGCCGATCGCGCGATCGGCGCGCTGTTTGAGATGGCGCGATTGAAAAGCGAAGCCAGACTGGACAGCGATCAGATCCAGCCGGCAAGCCTTGATCTGCGCCTGGGCTCGAAGGCATTTCGTGTGCGCGCCAGCTTCCTTCCCGGTCCCAGCCATCTTGTTTCCGACAAACTCGACCGGTTGAAATTACACGTCATCGATCTCTCCGAAGGCGCGGTGCTCGAAACCGGTTGTGTCTACATCGTACCGTTGATGGAAAGCCTTGATCTCCCACCCGGCATGTCGGCCTCGGCCAACCCGAAAAGTTCCACCGGCCGCCTCGACATCTTCACCCGCGTCATCACCGACCGCGCGCAGGAATTCGACAAGATCCCGGTAGGCTATTGCGGTCCGCTCTATCTCGAAATCAGCCCGCGCACCTTTCCGGTGATCGTCCGGCGTGGCTCGCGCCTGTCGCAGATCCGCTTTCGCATCGGCCATGCCCTGTTGAGCGAGGCCGAAGTCCTGTTGCTGCATGAAAGCGATGTCCTGGTCGCAAGCGAAACGCCGAATGTTTCCGGTGCCGGCATTGCGCTGTCCATCGATCTGAAGGGAACCGGTGCGGATGGACTTATCGGCTATCGTGGCAAGCACCACACAGCCGTCGTCGATGTCGATAAGAAGGCCGAGCACGGAATTTTCGATTTCTGGGAGCCGCTGTACAGCCGGGGTGCAGACGAGCTGATTCTTGATCCCGACGAATTCTACATTCTCGTCTCGCGTGAGGCCGTGCATGTCCCTCCGCTCTACGCCGCCGAGATGACGCCGTTCGATCCGCTGGTCGGCGAGTTCCGCGTGCACTACGCCGGCTTCTTCGATCCCGGCTTCGGCCACGCTTCGGCCGGTGGCAAGGGCAGCCGGGCCGTGCTCGAGGTGCGCAGCCATGAGGTTCCCTTCATCCTGGAGCATGGCCAGATCGTCGGACGGCTGGTTTACGAGCATATGCTGGAACGGCCCGAGGGGCTGTATGGTCTCAGCCTCGGTTCCAACTACCAGGCGCAGGGACTGAAGCTTTCCAAGCATTTCCGCGCTGAGTAGGATTTGCGATTGCATCTTGCCTTGACAGTCGAGGCAGCTTGATGGAAACGTCAGCTCGTTGCGGGTATGATGTAGTGGTAGCGTATTAGCTTCCCAAGCTAAATGTGCGGGTTCGATTCCCGCTACCCGCTCCAGCCTTTGTATGGCCTGTTTGGTTGCTGATGATTAGCTCACCTGGCCGTGGCGAATTCGGCCCGTACTGGCGCTATTTGCCGCTTCCTGTCCGAAGCTTTTCCCGAGCTGAGCTCGCCAGCCTGTGATTGGGGTGACGCGCAAGAAAGAGCCGGAGCGCGTTCGCGTTTCCGCTTTCCATCGCAGCGCGGAATTCTTCCTCAACGGCAATATCCCCGTCCCGCGCAGGCAAAACGGCAGACTTTCCGGCTGCCGATGCAAATGATGGAGCATCATTGCAGATCGTCAAAATCGCGATGCCGACCAATACAGCACAGCGAAGGGCTAAATGATGCGACATTGTTCTCATTTCAATTCCCTTTTTCCAGAAAAGTATGACAGACTTATAGTGTTGAGGTCAAAAATTTGAGTACGGCCAAAAAATTTTAGAGTCGAATTTCCGGGATTTCGTGATAGTTTGGTGGTGTTCAATACCATTGTTCAAGTTTTTCCATTTTGGCCTGGCTGATATTGAAGTTTCAGCTCAGAAGCAGATAATTTAAGATCGAGGGGGGAATATGACCACAGTTGTCAGTGCAACGCCGACAGGCGATGAATATATCGATGGCGTGTTGTACGGCACGCAATGGGGCGGACCTATTACCTATAGTTTCGCCGATAATATTTCCGACTTCGGTCCAAGTTATTCGCATACGATCGGCGGATTTCAGCAGATCAGCGCGACCCAACAGAATGCTATTCAATCCATTCTTGAAGGAAACGTGGCCAGCGGCACGGCTTTGTTCACCTACGGCTCCTTCGAGCAGGTTGCAAATCTTGATATATCGCTTGCTGCGGATCCGTTCGGTGCGTCCGACGTCACGATTGCGCAAACCAACACATTCGACGGGAGCAACCTGTCGACAGCGCGCGTCGCCGATTTCCCCGAACTTGATCAAAGGTCGTCCGGCGGCGATGTCTGGTTCGGCGATGACTACGCATCCTACCGCACACCGGAGGTCGGAACCTATTCATGGATGACGCACATACACGAGCTCGGCCATGCCGTCGGTCTCAGTCACGGGCATAATGCCGGGACAAGTATTCCGGGATTTCAGTTCGCCATCCCCCATGACCGCGATTCCACTGAATTCTCCGTAATGTCATACCGGGCATATATTGGAGACCCGCTCTTTGGAGGCTCTTCGAATGAAACCTACGGTTACTCCCAAACCTTGATGATGTACGACATCGCCGCTTTGCAGCATCTCTATGGCGCTGATTTTACGACAAATTCTTCCGATACTGTCTATACTTGGTCTGGAACGACCGGGGAAATGTTCGTGAACGGTGTCGGTCAGGGCGCACCGGGCGGCGGCATTGGCGGCGCTGCCAACCGTGTGTATCTGACGATCTGGGACGGCGAAGGCAGGGACACCTACGACTTCTCGACCTATACGGAAAACAGCTTCATAGACTTGGCGCCAGGAGCCTGGTCGCTGGTTTCGCAGGTACAGCGGGCCAATCTCGGCGAAGGCGCTTATGCCAATGGCAATGTCTACAATGCCTTGCAGTATGATGGCGATGTGCGCTCCCTGATCGAAAACGCTGAAGGCGGTAGTGCGAATGACGACATCGGCGGCAACGCGGCCGCCAACGAACTGTCCGGAAACGATGGCAATGACATTCTCGTTGGTCAGGCGGGATCCGACAATCTTTTGGGCGGGGCGGGGACCGACACACTTTATGGGGATTTCAGGACGCCTGCAGTCAACTATTCCGGTACCGGGCTTTTCACTGAAAACCAGGATCCCACTAACAGTACGCGCGAGACGGCACGCGATATTACCGCCGCAATCGGCTATCGCGCCGACGTCGATATCGAGCACTCCGACGTCAATCCAAGCGTGAAGATAAGTGCAACGGGAGACGGCAGTTTCGACTGGTTTGCCTTTAACGTGACCAGGGCCGGCCAGATCACGCTCGATATCGATGGATCGATGGACAGCTTTATCGAGCTTTACGACGCGACAGGAACGCGCATTGCTTTTAACGAGGATTCCTCTACCGATGCAGGTGACAGCACCACGCAGAATGTGGATTGGAAAAGCTTCATTTCCTACACCGTCACGACACCAGGCACATATTTCGTCAAAGTCGGTGTCTATAGCGGTGTTGGCAGCGGAGGTCCCCCGGGGGCCGTGATTCCTGTCGGAACGGCCTACACGCTGGGTATTGTCCTACCGCTCCCCGTCGATTCAACGACCGCAGGATTCGGGAATGATACGCTGAACGGCGGTAGCGGCGCGGATGTCATGTTCGGCGGCGCGGGCAACGACATCTATGTCGTGGACGATGCGGGAGACGTGGTTACCGAGACGACCGGAGCGGGCATCGACGAGATCAGGTCGTCTGTCACGCGAACACTCAGTGTGAATGTCGAAAAGCTGACGCTTCTCGGTTCCGCAAACATCAACGGTTCGGGGAACACCCTGGGCAACCTGTTGGTCGGCAATGCCGGAGCCAATATTCTCGATGGCAAGGCCGGGGCCGACACGCTTCAGGGGCTCGGCGGCAACGATATCTACCAAGTCGATAACGCGTCGGATGAGGTTTTTGAGGCGGGAGGACAGGGCTCCGATACGGTCCAGACAACGGTGAGTTATACTCTCGCAGCCGGGCAGGAGATCGAGACGCTACGGCTCCTCGGAAGCACGGGTTCAACGGCACTCAATCTGACCGGCAACGAGTTCGTCAACACGCTCATCGGAAATGCCGGAGCCAATATTCTCGATGGCAAAGCCGGAGCCGACACGCTTCAAGGTCTCGGCGGCAATGATATCTATCAGATAGACAATGCGGGCGACATTGTAATGGAGTCGGCCGGACAGGGGGCCGACACTGTGCAGACAGCAGTGAGTTATACGCTTGCTGCCGGTCAGGAAATCGAGACGTTGCGGCTGCTCGGCAGTACGGGCTCGACGGCGCTCAATCTGACCGGCAATACCTTCGGACAGACGTTGATCGGCAATGCCGGCGCCAATATCCTCGATGGCAAGGCCGGCGCTGATACGCTTCAAGGTCTCGGCGGCAACGATGTCTATCAGATCGACAATATCGGGGACACGGTGCTCGAATTGATCGGGCAGGGTGCCGATACCGTGCAAACGGCCGTCAGCTACGCGCTTGCGATCGGCCAGGAGATCGAAACGCTGCGGCTGCTTGCAAGTACGGGTTCTGCGGCGCTTAATCTGACCGGCAATGCGTTTGGACAGTCGCTGATCGGAAATACGGGTGCAAATACGCTGAACGGCGGGCGGGGGAAGGACACGCTCATCGGCGGGCAGGGCGATGACACCTATTTTTTCAACACAACGCTCGATGCAGCAACCAATGACGATACCATCGTCGGCTTCTCCGGCGTGGCCGGCAATAACGACACGATTGCGCTTAGACAAACTATTTTCGCCAATCTTTCGGCTGGCTCGCTGAATGCCGCAAATTTCATCGCCACGTCGACGGGAGCGGCACAGGATGCGAATGATTTTATTGTCTACGACTTGCGAGATGGCGCGCTCATCTATGATACAAACGGCAGTGCATCTGGTGGTGACATCGTTTTCGCCCGTTTGTCCGGCATTCCAACGCTGACGGCAGCAGACTTTGTGATCGTTTAGCACACGGCGCAACCTGTCTCCGCCATGGGACAGGTTGATCGCTCTTCAACCGATCAATTGGCGGGCGGGACCTTGACGTTGCGCGCCCTCAGACCAGGCGTCGTGTTGGTTCTATTTCTGGGCAACAGGAAGATGCGGGGTTTTCTTCCAGGAAAATGGATTGGTGTTCAATTCAATGACCGCTTTCCAGGCTGCAATCGACATGACCAGCCAATAAACCGGCACGAACACCCAACGCCATCCCAGCTTCCGCAACTCACCTTTGTCCATTCGGCTACGACCCAGCGAAACAAAGACCGCGTAACTACCGAAAATATTGACGATATCGACGACAAACAACCAGAAGGCCAGCGTGCTGTCCGTATGTGTTCCCTCCTGAAACATCAGCCATGTCAGATAGCCCAGGAAGCCTATGATGATCGGGTGAGACAGCGATGAAAGAAGCATGCCGCCGATCAGGATCTGGAAAACGGCGAAGCCGGCCCATCCGATTTCGCCAATCAGTTTCATTGGCTTGCGCATCAGTACCAGCCAGGTCTGCAGCCAGCCCTTGAACCATCTGCTTCGCTGACCGATCCAGACGTTCAGCTTCACCGGCGCATCTTCCAGCGTCGGCTTGTAGATGACGCGGGACCGGTAACCCATCCGGTGCAACCTGAGGCCAAGGTCTGCATCTTCTGTCATGTTGTAGGGATCCCATCCGCCGATCAGCCTTAACTCCTGCGTCCGGAAATGGTTGGACGTGCCGCCCAGCGGCAGCGGCAGATCCGTCTGGGACAGCATAGGCAGCAAGCCGCGGAACAGGCCTGCATATTCCAGCGCAAACAGTGAGCTTATACCAACCGTCACTGATTAGAACCCTTGCGCCCATTTGCGTCGGCCGATTGACATGATCTTCCATGGTCGTTGCTGGAGGGTTCTCCAAGCGTAGCAGCAGTGGTCGACGATATCCTCGTAGGATTTGAAGACTCGGTTTGAGAGCCAGTTGTCCCTCATGAACTGCCAGATGTTTTCGACCGGGTTCAACTCGGGCGATTTGGGCGGCAGTGGCAGGATGGTGATGTTTTCTGGAACGACGAGATTGTTGGACATGTGCCATCCGGCCTGATCCATGATGAGGACGGCGTGTGCATGAACGGCGACGTTGCGGGATATCTCGATCAGGTGCTGGTTCATGGCATGGGTGTCGCACCACGGCATGACGAGAGCGGCGGCCTTGCCGTGCTTGGGACAGATGGCACCGAAGATATAGGCCGATCGGGTTCGCTGGTCGTGCGGCGCGGACGGCCTTGAGCCCCGCTTGGCCCAACGACGCGTGATCTTGTTCTTCTGGCCTATCCGGGCTTCGTCCTGGAACCAGATTTCGATTACTTTGCCCTTGGCGGGACCTGCGGCGATTTCTGCCACAGCGGCGGGGAAGTTTTTTTAAATGCCTCGGCCGCCTCGGCATCCTGCGCATGATGTCTTGGGCGAGCCGAGAGCTTGCGATAGCCCATGGCACGCACTTCGCGGCCCAGGGTCTCCTCGCTCACCGAGATGCGGAACTCTTCCCAAATCCATTGCGCCAGATCACACAGACGCCAGCGAACGACTCCATCCAGATACGGGGTCGGTCCGCGCTCTATGGCTTGCGCCAAAGCCGTTCGCTGTTCATCGTTCAGGAGAGAAGGTTTGCCCGGGGCCTTGCCGTTGATAAGGCCGGCGGGACCGCGTTCATTGAAGCGCACCACCCAGTCGCGCACGATCTGAACCGTCACACTGCCAAGCCGGGCGGCATCGGCGCGTGAGCCGCCATCATAGATCGATGCAAGTGCCAGAAGCCGCCGTGCCTGATCGGCATCGCGTGTCTGCCGAGCCAGAAGCCGCAACCTGGCTCCGTCGAAGTCCGATCGCAAAGAAATCGCTGAACCCATCACAAACCTCCAGTTTGCATCACAGATTCAGATTCGTTGGCTGCTGGGAATCCCCTTCAGAGTCATGCTCACTGACGGTTGGTATTAGCCAGGATTGCTGACCATTGGTGACAACGAGGGGCGCCTGCAGGCAGATCACCTCTGGTGATGCTGCCACAAAGGCGGCATAGGCCTCGCGCAACTGGCTAGGATGCGGCCTGTCTTCCGCGTCGTAAACAGTAACGAAATCTCCGCGTACGCCGGGAAGAGCATAGCTCAGCGCCTTCGGCTTGGTCCTGGGCATATGAACGGGGACCAGCACGATTTCGTATTCCGACGAGAGCGCCAGCGCCTGAAGCGTCATGATCGTCTCGTGATCGTCCTCTTCGCAGATCAGTTTGATATCGAGCCGCGCGCGCGGCCAGTCGATCCGGTCGAGGGCCGAGATGAGTTGCGCCGCGACTGCCTTCTCCTTGTAAAGTGCGATCAGGATTGAATAGACCGGGAGAGGCCCTGCGGTTAGGTCTCTCTTTGGCGGAGCCGCGGCGCGTTCCACGATGGACGAGCAATTCAATGCGTAAAGGCGGATCAGAAAGTTTGAGACAAACAGAAGCGTCAAGGCAACATGCAGGGCCAGCAAGCTCGTCATCGGCAGCACGATGCCCATGACGAGCATGCTGTAGAGCGCGATACCGGCATAAAAGCCTTGTTTACCCCAAAAAGTGATGCGGGCGCTCTGGACGGGTCTCGTTTCAAAAAGATGCCGCGTGGTTGCTGTTACGCGCCGCAACCGCCCGGCCTCCCAGGCGGCCTTGCGTACAGCCGAGGGTGTCGATATCGCAAGCAATCCTTTCAACTGTGGTGTCCGCCGTAAAATCGCGCTCAAGTGGCCTAGCTTTGATAGCGACGGGACGACGACGGTAATGGGCGGTTTGCTTGCATGATGAATTCGCAGGGTCTCCGGCCGAACGAGCTGCGTATCGAGCATGTCCATGTCCTGTACGCGATGCGCGTCGATTTCAGCCATGAAATTGAGGTCGAGCATCTCGGCCACCGCTTCGAAATAAATGGCTTCGTCGATTTTTCCGCAGGCGAGAAGCTCTTCCTCGACCGTAGTGCCGTGGTCGGCTGCCCGAATGGTTGCTTGTGCGATGAGTGGCTTGCCGATGCCCATGCGCAACAGGAGCCGCCCTTCCTGCAAGAGAGCCGGCGCGAATTTCGTTATCGCCGCTGGCTTTGCTTTCCCGGCAGCGGTCTCATTTGCAGTAGCCATTCCGGACTTGTCCGGATATTCTCCGAGACGCATGCAATCCCCATGCCGCCCCCGCGGCAATTGCCCAATTTCCGTGGGATGGATCATAATGGTATCTGGAATTCGCGCACCCCTAAAAATTAAGGGGATTTTAACCATTTGCGTGTCACTGGTTGTATCTTTTTTGGGTGTATCACACGCTGCGGAAAAGGCAGGAGAATTGCCTGTTCTGTTCGACCTGCGCGAGCGGATCGCCCGGCCAGACCTCAGTGGTTTGGCCCGGCTGCGCTTTCTGACGACGGTCGATTTTCCGCCCTTCAATTTCATCGATCAGTCCGGCCGGCTGGCGGGGTTCCATATCGACCTGGCGCGCGAAATCTGCCGCGAACTGGAAATCGAAGACAAATGTCAAATTCAGGCCGTCACCTTTGGGGAGTTGCAGCCCGCGCTCGAAGGCGGGCAGGGAGAAGCGGTGATTGCCGGTATCGCCACCAAGGCGGAACTTCGCCAGAGCTTCCTTTTTTCCCGCCCTTACCTGCATCTCCCGGCACGGTTCGCAGCCAACCGGCAGGCGATGGGTGAGGATATGACGGTGAACGGTCTGAACGGAAAGCTGATCGGCACGGTCGCAGGCACGACACACGAGGCCATGCTGAAGTCCTTTTTCCCAAAGCTGGATATTGCATCTTTTGCGGACCGGCCTGCAATGCTTGCGGCGCTCAGACAAAAAAAGGTCGCTGCGGTCTTTTCTGATGGCATGCAGCTTTCCTTCTGGACTGCCAGCGCAGAAGCGGCCGGCTGTTGCGCCCTGCTGGACGGCGCCTATGTCTCGCAACGGTTTCTGGGGGAAGGTCTGTCGATCATGAATCGCAGGAATGAGCCTGCCCTGACCCAGGCCATCGACCACGCTCTTCTAGAACTTTCCCGGAAAGGCCGCCTGAACGAAATCTATTTGCGCTATTTTCCCGCGGGATTGTTTTGATACAGCTGCCGACGAGCGTTACTTGCGAAAGCGGGCAATGGCGCTCCGCTCGATCGCGGCGCAGGTGAGTTTGTCGAGATCCAGCCGATCCCTCAGAAGCTGCAGGAACCGAATTTCCTCGTTCCGGATCGCATGGTCGGCTGCTGCGACTTCCACGGCAAGGGCATACGCCGTGTCGTTGAGACGCGCCGGCAGCGCCTCGCGCACCACCTCCAAGGCGATATCCAGCCCTTCGGCCCCATCGAGCAAAGCCGCACAGTCACGCGCCGTCGGGATCAGGCGTTCCCTCGCAAAGTCTCTGAAGATCGGCAAAAAGCGGGTCAGACTGCCGATCCTCTCCAACTCGTCATCCGCCATGGTCTTATCCACTGCCGACATCATGACCATGACATAGATGAGGGCTTCATGGTGGCTCAGATGGTCTGGCATGATTGATCCACGGTGATTGTGTTTGACAGGACGACTGAAGGCTGGCGCCTACAGATCCGGTCCTGTGTTCTCCATCGCGTCCGGCAGTTCGGGCAACTGCAGGGCGTCGTCAGGTGATACCGGCCCCGGCCTGAAATTGCGAGGGTCCCTTCCGAAAAAACCGAGCCCGGCACTTTGAGCTTCCTTGACCTTGCTCTCCAGGGGAGAGCCGGCCGCAGCCTCGCCCCAGCCGTTTTCTGCAAGCCAGGCCGCGGGATCCTTGTTGCCGACTGTGCAAGGCGCTGTCAGCATACCCTTCCAGCCCGTCTTCGGAACCAGGCAGACCAAGGCGCGGGCGCGCAGGAAATTGCGGAACGCGGTGCGCGCGACGGCGCCGCAGGGCCAGGGTGCTCCACCGTCATCGCAAATGCGCCCGAGGTCCTGGGGCAGGAGGCCCTCCAGTTGCAGCGAACGGTTCTCGCCAAAAGCGATCAGCCCGGCGGATAGGCTAACGGGATGGCGAAGAACGGTTGCGACGGCTTTCGGCTTTTCCTCCGGCTCGGACAGCGGCTTGCGTGCCTCGATCCTCTCCAGTGGCTGGGCCGATATATCCTTGGGAAGAGCGAATTGCTGCGGCGCTATAGTCCTGACTGCCATCGGGGCCGCTTCGATGGAAACGCCATCCAGAGGAGCGGGATCGATCGTGATCGGTTGCAGCCCATCGGTTTCAGGTTCATCGACGCCTATGGCCGGAACATCGCTCATATCCGGGGTTTCCAGCGTGAAGTCTGATATTGGATCGTCCTGCTGCCCACGAATGACGGACGCACCGCCTTCCAGCAGCGCAATCGTTACAAGGATCGCGAGCAGGCCGCCGCCGGCCGTCAATAGGTTTCGCTTCATCAGGAAAACTGTCCTACTGGCTTGCCCAGATAATGCGGGCGATCCATTCAACCTCTCCAAGATCGAATGTGCGGTTCGGATGGTCGGGATTGAGCGACAGCAATTCGATGTTACGAGCTGTTTGACGCACGAGAATCTTGGCCATGACCTCGCCTTCCGTCGTCTTGACCACCACCCTGTCGCCGCGGCGAACCTGCGCGCCCGGCTCCACGATCAGCACATCGCCGTCACGATAGAGCGGCAACATGCTGTCCCCCTGAATTTCAAGCGCGTAGACGCCCGCCTTGGTGCCGGGTGCCGCCGGAAACTCGACCACGTCCCAGCCCTGTCCGGCCGGAAAGCCACCATCGTCGAAAAAGCCGCCGGCACCCGCCTGGGCAAAGCCAAGCAGCGGAATCGAGCCGGTCTGCGGTGGAAAGGCGCCATAGGGCACCGAGCCGCCCGTAGCCCCCGGCCGGAGAAATTCCATGAACTGATTAATGGTCGAACCCGTCGCATCGAGCACCTTGGCGATCGACTCCGTCGAGGGCCAACGCTCGCGGCCATCGACGGAGTGACGTTTGGATTTGTTGAAGGACGTCGGATCGAGCCCCGCCTTGCGGGCGAGCCCGGAAGGAGAGAGCTGATAGCGCTCGGCGAGCGCATCGATCGCGCCCCAGATACGGTCATGTGAAAACATCGTTGCACATCCTGGCAGGCGATGAAGCGTGCGCTTTCCTTGCGGCCGCGCCTTCCTGTTGCAGGCGAACATTAGTGAATTGCCTGACAGAAGTAAAGATTAAAGGAAAATAATCCTGTTCTGCAATCACGCATTTTGCCGGCTTTGCAATTGAAATGGCCTGCCGGAGGCCTATAGTTTTTACCGTCTGCCGAAAGCGAGAGGGGCTCTTCTATTTGATCCTGAAGACCGAAATTCTTCTGGTCGTGGCGCTCCTGGCGGCAATCGCCGGCTTTGCGTTCGAAGAGACGCTTCTGGAGACAGGGCAAATCGCGGCGCTTGCCGGGGCCTTGGCTCTCGTGCTTGCCATCGTGTTTGCCTCCATGCGGGTTGCCCACCATGCGGAGATGTTGGCGGCCAAGGTTGGCGATCCCTACGGCACGATGATCCTGACCCTGTCGGCGGTGCTGGTAGAGGTGATCATCCTGGCGATCATGATGGGCAGCGAGACCTCGCCGACGCTGGTGCGCGACACCATTTATTCGGCCGTCATGCTTGATATCAACGGCATTCTCGGGCTGGCGGCGCTACTCGGCGGGTTGAAGCATGGAGAGCAGCCATATAACGACGATTCCAGCCGCACCTATTGCGTCATGATCCTGACCGCGATGGGGATTTCCATGATCGTTCCGGAATTTGTGCCGGCCGCGAAATGGCATTTCTATTCAGCTTTCACCATCGTTGCCATGGTCACGCTCTATACGCTGTTCCTGAAAATGCAGGTTGGCGCGCACAGTTATTTTTTCAGTTACAGCTATCCGAAACGCAGCCGCGCGCCGGGCACGGACAAGCCCGATGCCGGCGAGCCGGTGACGGCGGCGATTGCAATCCTGATTGCCGGGGTGGTGGTGATCGGCGTTCTGGCGGAAATCATGTCGGGCCTTCTGTCTGCCGGCCTGAAGGAATCGGGCGCTCCACCGGTCATGACGGCCATCGTGGTGGCGGCGATTTCCGCTTCGCCCGAGATCATGACGGCCATGCGCGCCGCCCTTGCCAACCGCATGCAGGCCGTCGTCAACATCGCGCTCGGCGCTTCGCTGTCGACGGTCATCCTCACCGTCCCCGTCATGGAGGCGATCGCGCTCTACACAGGCCAGCCTTTCGTCATGGCGATGACGCCGGTGCAGACCGTTATGGTGGCAATCACCTTGATCGTCGCGGCGATCAACCTGAATGACGGCGAGACCAATGCAATCGAGGGCATGACCCATTTCGTGCTTTTCGCGACCTTCATCATGCTGTCACTGATCGGGCTTTAGGCGTTCTGCAGGCCCTTGGCGGAACCGCTTTACCGTGAACTGCGCATGGCAGGCCTTCAATTCGCCTGCACAATTCCCCATATGTCCGTAAGGCTGCGTTTGCAGCGATACAAGAGACGGACGGGATTGGAAATATGGTCAGGGCAGGACGAATTCTCGCGACGCTTGCAGTCGCATCCGTGGTGATGTTGACGGCGATCGATTTTGCCGAAGCGCGGCGCGCCGGCAGCGGCTTCGGCAGCCGGGGCTCCCGCACATTTTCGCAGCCACCGGCGACGCGTACAAACCCCGGCGATGCAGCCCCGATCAACAGAACCATGACGCCGCAGCAGCAGGGTGCGAACCCGCAGACTGGCCAGCAGCAGACTGGCCAGCAGGCCCGCCCCGGCGCGCAGCGTCCCGGTGGCCTGTTCGGCGGCCTTGGTGGATCGCTGCTCGGCGGTCTGGCGCTCGGCGGTCTGATCGGCATGCTGATGGGCAACGGCCTTGGCGGCGCTGCCGGCTTCCTGGGTCTCCTCCTGCAGGTGGCGCTGATCGGTGGCGCGGTGATGCTGGCCATGCGTTTCTTCGGACGCCGCAGGCAACCGGCTTTTGTCGGACCGCAGGGTGGCGCGGGAGCGCAGGCCGCAGGTTTCGGCGGCGCGACCTATTCGCCGCGTGAAAGCACGAGCGGCATGCCGTCCTTCCGTATTCCGCCGATCGGCGGCGGTGGTGCCAAGGCGACGCAGCCTGCGCAGCGCGGGGTGCAGGATCCGGACGAAATTGGCGTTGCGCCCGAGGATCTCGACACATTTGAGGCCATGCTGAAGCAGGTCCAGGCCGCCTATGGCGCGGAAGATTATGGCACCCTGCGCAAACTGACGACACCGGAAGCCATGTCCTGGCTTGCCGAGGAACTGAGCGACAACGCCACCAAGGGCCTGAAGAACGAGGTGCGCGATGTGCATCTGGTACAAGGCGATGTTGCCGAAGCCTGGCGCGAGGAGGGCGACGACTATGCGACCGTCGCCATGCGCTACGAAAGCATCGACGTAACCCGCAACCGCGCCACTGGCGAAGTGGTCGAGGGCGATCCCGACCAGCCGACGGAAGCCGTCGAACTCTGGACCTTCCTGCGCAAGCGGGGCGGCGACTGGCAGGTTTCGGCCATCCAGGGCATGGCGGCCTAGCCATCACACCAGGTATGTCTGGAACAAGCCCGGCCGAATTAATTTCGTGTCGGGCTTTTTGCTGTCCGGTCGATGGAAGGCGATGTCGCGAAAAGAGGCGCATTGTGCCGGCGACTCGCGGCAGGCTCATCCCTTGAGCAAAGGGAGGTTATCTTGCAGAATCGCGCCGCACTGGGGATCACCTATCTGTGCCTCGGCATCCTGATCTTTTCCGTGCAGGACGCCATCATCAAGGCGGTATCCGGCAGCTACCCGCTGACCCAGGTGGTGGCGACGCGCGGCGTGGTCGCGATCCCGCTCCTGCTCGCCTTCGTGCATATAGAATCCGGCCTATCCTCGATTTTTGCCCGCAATGTCTGGCCGCTTGCCGGCCGGGCTCTTCTCCTGCTCGTCGCCTATACCAGCTACTACATGGCCTTCCCGGCGCTGCCACTGGCCGATGCCGTAGCGCTCTATTTCACCGTGCCGCTGTTCATGCTGGCGCTGGCCGCCCCCTTGCTCGGCGAGGCGATCGGCTGGCGGCGGATCACGGCGGTCTGCGTCGGTTTTATCGGCGTCATGGTCATGCTGCGGCCGGGCGCCGGCCTGTTCGAGCCGGCAGCGCTGCTCTCGCTGTTTTCGGCGGCGACCTATGCGCTCGCCATGCTGATGGCGCGCAAGATGGGCAATGACGTCTCGGCCTCCGTGATGTCCTTCTACCAGAACGGCGTCTATCTCATCGGCGCGCTGCTGATCGCCGGCTTCTTCCACGCCACCGGCATCCACCAGGCAAGCCACAAGTCGATCGAATTCCTGATCCGTCCCTGGGTCTGGCCCAACCTGCACGATTTCCTCCTGATCGCCTCCTGCGGCGTCATCGCCGCCGTCGCCATGACGCTGCTCACCAACGCCTACCGCATCGCCAAGGCCAGCATCGTCGCCTCCTTCGAATACACCGGCATGCTCTGGGCCCCGCTCTGGGGGTTCCTGTTCTTCGGCGAGGTGCCTTATCTGACGACGGTTGCCGGTGCCGGGCTGATCATTGCATCGGGTTTGTTTGCGCTGAGTTCGCCGGCGGCCAGGGAGGATAAGGCGGCAGAAGGACGGGCGGAGAGATAGCCCGACTCTTTCGATCGCCTTTCCGTGATGGAACGCTGTCGGACGATGCAACGTTGCGGATTGTCCGGTAAACTCTATTCGCTGAAAAAGGAGCCGCCATGAAAACCGTCGCGCTTGCCAGCCTTATTGCTCTTGCAGCCGGAGGGTCTTCTGCCGCAATGCCGGGTGGACTTTCGCAGTTTCAATGGGAGAAGCGCGTCCTTATCCTTTTCGCTTCCCCGGACGACGCGACCTATCTCAAGCAGAGACAGATCATTGACGCGCAGCAGGCCGGCCTAGCGGAACGTGACATGGTGGTCATTCGTATCGATGGCGCTGCGGCGGAACTTGTGTTCGGAACGGCGAAAAACATAGACGCCAACGCAATCAGCCGTGAGGTCTCTTTTCAGCCGGACGCCGGATTCCAGGCCATACTGATCGGCAAGGACGGCGGCGTGAAACTGCGCGAGACGCGGGCTGTCTCAGAGGAGGCCTTGTTTGGCTTGATCGATTCCATGCCGATGCGGGCACGGGAAAGGAAGTAGCGGAGCGACAGGCCCCGAAGGGCCTGCCTATTATCTTAGCGTCCCATAATCCTCACGCAGCCTTTGCTGCCACCGCATACGGATCAAACCGCCCATAGAACGTCTCGCGCTTGGCCGCCATATCCTGCAGCAGCGCCGTCGGCTGGAAATGCTCCCCGTAGCTCGCCGCCAGCTTCTCGCACATCGCCACGAATGCCTTTACGCCCATGCCGTCGATGTAGCTCAGCGTGCCGCCGGTGTAGGGGGCAAAGCCGAAGCCGAGGATGGAGCCGACGTCGGCTTCGCGCGGGTCGGTGACGATGCCTTCTTCCATTGTGCGGGCGGCTTCGAGCGCGATGGTGGCGAGGAAGCGCTGTTTCAGCACGGTGACGTCGAACGCGTCGGCGCTCTTCTGCGGGAAGAGGTCCTTCAGGCCCGGCCAGAGCGACTTCTTGGCAGGCTTTGCCGGGTAGTCGTAGAAGCCCTTGCCGTTCTTGCGGCCGCGGCGGTCGAGGTCATCGACCAGTCTGTTGATCAGCGTCATGTGCTGCGGATCGACAGCGGCTTCGCCCAGATCGGCGATCGAGGCCTTCAGGATCTTCTGGGACAGATCGATCGCCACCTCGTCGTTGAGCGAGAGCGGTCCAACAGGCATGCCGGCCATCTTGGCGGCATTTTCGATCATCGCTGCCGGCACGCCTTCGATCAGCATGTCATAGGCTTCGTGGATATAGCGGAAGACGCAGCGGTTGACGTAGAAGCCGCGCGTATCGTTGACGACGATCGGCGTCTTCTTGATGGCGGCGACGAAATCGAGCGCTGCGGCCAGCGCCTCGTCACCGGTTTCCTTGCCGAGGATGACTTCCGTCAACATCATTTTCTCGACCGGCGAGAAGAAGTGGATGCCGATGAACTGGGCCGGGCGCTTGGAATTCTTGGCAAGGCCGGTGATCGGCAGGGTCGAGGTGTTGGACGCGAAGATCGCGTCCTCGGCCAGAACCGCCTCGACCTTTTCGATCACATCCTTCTTGACCTGGCGGTCCTCGAACACGGCCTCGACGACGAGCTTGACGTCGGCAAGGTCATTGTAGTCGGCAGACGGGGTGATCAGCGCCAGCAGCGCCTCGCCCTGTTCCTGCGTCATCCGCCCCTTACCAATGCTATCCTTCACCAGACCTTCGGAATGGGCCTTGCCCTTGGTGGCCGCTTCCATGTCGCGGTCGACAAGGGTGACGGGAATGCCGGCGGCGGCCGTGACATAGGCGATCGAGGCGCCCATGAAGCCGGCGCCGACGACGCCGATCCTGGCGAATTTCGATTTCGGCGGGCCGGCCGGGCGACGGGCGCCCTTGCCGAGTTCCTGCATCGAGACGAACAGCGAGCGGATCATCGAGAAGGCCTCGGTGGTCTGCAATATCTGCGTGAAGTAACGCTGCTCGATCTTCAGGCCAGTGTCGAACGGCACCTGTAGGCCTTCATAAACGCATTTCAGGATGGCGAGCGCGCCCGGATAGTTGCCATAGGTCTCGCGGCGCAGGATGCCGGAGGCCGCCGGCCAGAGCTGGGCCGCGGCCGGCGTCCAGATGCCGCCGCCGGGCACCTTGAAGCCCTTTTCGTCCCAGGGCTGAACCGGCTTCAGGCCGTTCTTCAGCATGGTCTTGGCGGCTTCGATCAGCTTGTCGGGATCGGCCAGTTCGTGCACGAGGCCCATCGCCTTGGCGCGCTGCGGGGTGAGCGACGAGCCGGTCGTCATCATCTGCAGGGCGTCCTGCGCATTCGTCAGCCGCGGAACGCGCTGCGTGCCGCCGGCGCCCGGGAAAATCCCGACCTTGACTTCCGGAAGCGCGATCTTCACCGACTTGACGTTGGAGGCGACCCGGCCGTGGCAAGCCAATGACAATTCAAATGCGCCGCCCATGCAGGTGCCGTTGATCGCCGAAACCCACGGCTTGCCGCAGGTTTCCAGCTTGCGGAAGATGCCGGTCATCTGGCCGCAGAGCTCGAACAGCTTTTCGGCGGCCGTATCCGGGTTCTTCTTCTTTTCTTCGGCCTGGAAGGTGAACATGCCCTTGATCATCGACAGGTCGGCACCACCGGAAAAGGTCGACTTGCCGGAGGTGAAGACGACGCCCTTGATCTCGGCATCCGCGACGACCGCGTCGATGATAGCGTTCAGTTCTTCAAGGACGGCGGCGGTAAACACGTTCATCGACTTGTCCGGCATGTCCCAGGTGACAAGCGCCAGACCGTCGGTATCGGTTTCGATGGTGAAATTGGTATAGGTCATGATGGGTCTCTCCCTGAGATGTCAGGCCGACAGGTGGCTGCGTTGCGCTTCGACGGTCTTGGTCTTCTCCATGACGACGTCGCCTGTGTGTTTGGTTTGCGATGGCTCGAACAACAGGAGCCAGCACTCTTCGGCCGCAACCTGGTTATGCTCGACGCCCTTCGGAACCACATGAAAGTCGCCGGCCTTCAACAACACGTTCGGCCGGTCGCGATATTCGATCGTCAGTTCGCCCTTCCAGATGAGAAACAACTCGTCCTCGTCGTGGTGCGAATGCCAGGTCAGACGGTCCTTCACCTTCGCGAGCTTCCCACTCTGGCCGTTGAGGTCTGCGACGACGCGGGGCGACCAATGCTCGGTGATTTCGGCAAATTCGCTTTCAATCGTTCCGGTGCTCATCGCATCACACCCGTTCGATGATCGTAGCCGTGCCCATGCCGGCGCCGATGCAGAGCGTCACCAGGGCGGTGTTCAAGTCGCGGCGTTCCAACTCGTCGAGTACCGTGCCGAGGATCATCGCGCCGGTCGCGCCGAGCGGATGGCCCATGGCAATCGCGCCGCCATTGACGTTCATGATGTCGTGGGAAATGTCGAACGCCTGCATGTAGCGCAGCACGACGGCGGCAAACGCCTCGTTCAGTTCGAACAGGTCGATATCGGCGATCGTCATGCCGGAGCGCTTCAGCAGCTTCTCGGTGACATCGACGGGGCCGGTCAGCATCAGGGCCGGATCCGAGCCGATATTGGCAAAATGCCGGATGCGGGCGCGCGGCTTGATCCCCATCGCCTCGCCGCCGGCCTTGGAGCCGACCAGCACGGCGGCAGAACCATCGACGATGCCGGACGAATTGCCGGCGTGGTGGACATAGGTGATCTTTTCGATTTCCGGATGGGCCTGGATACCGACGGCCTCGAAGCCACCCATCTCGCCCGGCATCTGGAAGGACGGGTTGAGCGCGGCGAGCGACTGCATGGTCGTCGTCGGACGCATGTGCTCGTCCTTGGCAAGGATGGTGATGCCGTTCTGGTCCTTCACCGGAATGACGGACCTGTCGAAGTAGCCACTGTCCCAGGAATACGCGGCGCGCTTCTGGCTCTCGACCGCATAGGCATCGACGTCATCGCGGGAAAAACCGTATTTCGTGGCGATCAGGTCGGCCGACACGCCCTGCGGCATGAAATAGCCGGGGAAGTTGACCGACGGGTCCATGTACCAGGCGCCGCCCGACATGCCCATGCCGATGCGCGACATCGATTCCACGCCGCCGGCAATAACGATGTCGTCCGAACCCTGCGCAACCTTGCCGGCCGCGAAATTCACGGCATCGAGACCGGACGCGCAGAAGCGCGAGATCTGCATGCCCGGCGCCTTGCTGGAATAGCCGGCCTCGAAGGCGGCCGCCTTGGGGATCACGGCACCGGCCTCGAAGACCGGATCGACGCAGCCCATGATGATGTCGTCGACGGTGGACGTGTCGAGCCCGTTGCGGTCGCGCAGCGCCTCGAGCACCTTTGCGGCAAGACGCGGCGTCGGCACTTCGTGCAGCGAGCCATCCTTCTTGCCCCGTCCGCGCGGCGTGCGCACATGATCGTAAATGAAGACGTCGGTCATTGTGGTTTCTCCCTGTGGGCGGCTTGCGCTGTCCGATAGTGTCTATTCGAAGAACGTACTGATACGGGCGAGAACCTCGGCCGTTATAAACGGGGGTGCTTTTTCTATGAAGCGGCCACCACGGGCTTTCACGTCGATTGCCCGAACCTGATGACAAAGAATGACGCCGCTTGTGCGTGTACCGGCCCCCGAAAGCGAAACGCTGAATCCTTTCGCACGGGCAAAATTGCCGCCAATCGTGATAGGGGCAATAAACTGTAATCCAAGCCGATTGAAATTACCTTGGGATACGATCAGGCAGTAGCGTGATTTCGCCTGCTCATGCCCGCGTGTCGGTTCTAGATCAGCAAACCAGATGTCGCCTCTCTCCATCAATCGATAATCTCATTACCAACGGACGGCATGTTCATCCACTCGAGTTCCTCTTCGCTCCACGGCGCATCAAAATCGCATTGGGCAAGAAGTTCCTCCAAAGTATACTTCGGACGCTTCTGGGCAGCGACGACCATTTTGCCGTCCACCGCCATCACATCAACCGTCGTGTTGGCTTGAAGTCCGAGTTCATCGAGCACCGGTTTGGGCACTGTCATGATGACCGACCCTCCGGCATTTCGGAGTGTGGATGAAGCCATTGTCGCTCTCCTCTGAAAAGTTATATAAATGTATAACTTTTCCTCTCCCTTGTCCAATCTTCAAAACGCCGCAGCATCCAGCGCCATGGTCGTGTCGGCACCGGCTTCGATGCGGGTGCGGCGCAGTGCCGTTTCCGGCATGATGCGCTCCATATAGAACTTCGCCGTGATCAGCTTGTTCTTCAGGTAGTCTTCGCGCGCCGTATCGCCTTCAGCCAGCTTCTGCTCGGCTGTCTTGGCAATCTTCGCCCACATATAGCCGAGTACGACGAGGCCGAAGAGGTGCATGTAGTCGGTGGAGCCGGCACCGGCATTGTCGGGCTTTGCCATGGCATTGCCCATGAACCACATGGTCGCCGCCTGCAGGTCGTTCAAGCCCTTCTTCAGACCCTTGGTGTAGACGACCAGCTTTTCATCCGAGCGGTTTTCCTCGCAGAAATCGCCGATTTCCTTGAACAGGGCCGTGATCGCCCGGCCGCCGTTCAGCGCCAGCTTGCGACCGACGAGATCGAGCGCCTGGACGCCGTTGGCGCCCTCGTAGATCATCGCGATGCGGGCATCGCGGACATACTGGCTCATGCCCCATTCTTCAATATAGCCGTGGCCGCCATACATCTGCTGGGCCATCACCGCGTGGTCGAAGCCCTTGTCGGTCAGAACACCCTTGAGGATCGGCGTCATCAGGCCAAGAATGTCGTCCGCTGTCTGGCGGTCATTGTCGTTGTCGCCGCGGTGCGCGATGTCGGATTTCAGCGCGGTCCACAGCGTAAACGCGCGGCCGGCCTCGTTGAAGGCCTTGATGGTCATCAGCGTGCGGCGCACGTCCGGATGCACGATGATCGGGTCGGCTTGTCTGTCCGGTGCCTTGGCACCAGAAAGCGAACGGCCCTGGATACGTTCGCGGGCATAATTGGCGGCGTTCTGGTAGGCTACTTCGGCGATGGACAGACCCTGCAGGCCGACGCCGAGGCGGGCTTCGTTCATCATCACGAACATGGCGTTGAGGCCCTTGTTCTCCGCGCCGATGAGATAGCCGATGGCCTCGTCATAGTTCATGACGCAGGTCGAATTGCCGTGAATACCCATCTTGTGCTCGATTGCGCCGCAGGACACCGTGTTGCGCGCGCCGACCGAGCCGTCGGCCTCGACGTGAAACTTCGGAACGATGAACAGCGAGATGCCCTTGGTGCCTTCAGGCGCGCCCTCGATGCGGGCGATGACCAGATGGACGATATTGTCGGACATATCGTGTTCACCGGCGGAAATGAAGATCTTCTGACCGGACAGCTTGTAGGAGCCATCCCCCTGCGGCACGGCCTTGGTGCGCAGCAGGCCGAGATCGGTACCGCAATGCGGCTCCGTCAGGTTCATCGTGCCGGTCCACTCGCCCGACACCATCTTCGGCAGGTAGGTCGTTTTCTGATCGTCGCTACCATGCACGAGGATCGCGGCAATGGCGCCCTGGGTCAGGCCCGGATACATGGTCAGCGCCATGTTGGCCGACGACATATATTCGCCGATTGCGGTGTGAAGCGTATAGGGCAGGCCTTGGCCACCGAATTCCTCCGGAACCGACAGGCCGAGCCAACCGCCTTCGCGATACCGGTCGAAGGCCTGCTTGTAGCCTTTCGGCGTCGTCACCGTCGCGTCGGCATTGCGCGTGCAGCCTTCCTGGTCGCCGGAAAGATTGACCGGGAACAGGACCTCCTCCGCAAGTTTCGCTGCCTCGCCAACGATCGCCTCGATCATGTCCGGGGTGGCATCTGCAAAGCCGGGGAGATTATTGTAGCGTTCGATGCCGAGAACGTCGTTCAAAATGAAAAGCGTGTCTTCGACCGGTGCCTTGTAAATTGGCATATATCCTGTTCCTCACCTTTAGCCCCGGCAATAATCCGCTGGCAGGGCCGTACCACCTCAATATCGAGCATGCTACAAAATTTTGACGTTTGCGTAAACGTCAAAATTGAGAGCGTGCCGGTTTTGGCGCCGTCGTTCAGATGGCGCGCCCAACCGGCGCATGAACCCTTTTGGCAGGCTGCGCCCACGAATTGGTTAAAAAATTTTCAGTCAGGTTAACGGCTTGTTTACCACGTTTCGAGATGGTGAGCACTGAGATGGTCAAAGCTGCAACTGTCCTGTCTTCGCGTCGCTGCAGCCTTTGTCCAGGTCGGTAACGGTTTGAGGGAAAGCGCGACGACGCTTTTCAGCCGGAAAGCCGATCAAGGCCGATGGAAGAGGCGAAGAACGATGAATGGATCGCGATCAAACACTCCACGACCCGGCGCCCTCGGCGACAGGTCGTCACTCGACGCGCTCAATCGCACGATCGAAGGTCTGGAGGCCCGTATCGAAGGATTGATGGGGACAGCGGCACGCGATCTGCGCAAAACTGCTGTCGAACGCGAGACGACCCGGCCGAACCCGATCGATGAAATCATGCAGCGCCAGCGGATCCTGACTGCCAGCCGCGAGCGCGAGATTTCGCGCGAGCGGCCGGACATCCGCAACACCGAGCTGCGCAGCTATGCGGAGCGGCGGGTAGAGCCGACGCGGACGCAGCCCCGCTCCATCCACGATGTTCCGGCTGCCATCCACGATGTTCCGGCTGAAAGTGCCGCCAAAACCCAGTTTCGCAGCGCACCTTATACCGACGAGACGCCGCGCCGCGATAAGGTGGCGCCTTTACGTGAGGAGTTGAGACGGCCCGAAAATCCCCGCGCCGTCCGGGCGGCTGTCGAAATGCCGCGCGCCGATGCACAAACGACAGAAATCGCCCAGGCTCTGGTCAGCCTGCGCCAGGAACTCAAGAAGGATCTGAGCGAAGGCCTGTCACGCGAAATGACCGCATTGCGCGCCGAACTGCGTGGCATTACCGCTGAAGCCGCGCAGGAGCATACGGTTGCCGAAGACATCCGCGGCGACTTGCAGAAACTCTCCGACAGCATCACGCAGCTTGGCCGCCAGGCATCGCCCACGCAGGCAGATGCGCTGAAAGTCGAATTCGACGAGCTCCGTATCATGATCGACGGGCTTGCCCGGGAAGACAGCGTGCGCCGGATGGAAAACCGGTGGACGGGTGTCGAGGACCGGATGAACGTTTTCGATGCCAATCGCGATGACGAACTGGTGGCGCTCGCCTACCGGCTGGACGAGATAAAGTCCCAGATAGGCTCGATGAACACCAGCCCGGCTCTTCATGCGCTGGAAGACAAACTGGTTTCCGTGGCGCAGGCGATCGAACTGATCGGTCGCCATATACAGCCCGATGACCGGCGCTTTGTATCACAATTCGCCGATCTCGATGCGCGACTGGATGAAATCAGCCGGGCGATCGTCGCGTCCGGCCGCACTGCCGCCCCCGATCTGGCCGGCGTTGGCCGTGTGGAAAACAGGATTGCCGATCTGGCCCGCCAGATCGATACGCTGCAGCACCCGTCCGACAACGGCCTGGGTGCCCGCATAGAGGCGCTGACGGCGCGCGTCGAGGAACTGGCCGGCGAGGAAGCGGCACTGCGTCTCGAGGAACGGCTCGACCAGTTGTCCCTGATGCTGGAGCATTCCCAGAAAGCGTCCGCTCAGCCGGATTTGACCGGGTATCTCTCCGATATCTCGCGCAAGATCGACGCCCTTGATCAGGGAACCTTCAACGAGGCGCTGGCCGAGCGTCTTGACGATCTCGCCCGTCGCATCGACCAACTCGACATGCCCGCAGTCCAGCCCGAAAGCGGCCGCTTCGACAGGCTGGAAGGCCAGCTATCGGATATTGCGCTCCGGCTCGAAGAGACGCAGGCCGCGCCCTATGACGACAGCGAGATCCTGCGAAGCCTGCAGGACCAGATCGCCAATCTGTCGAGCCTGGTCAGCCAGCCGCGCGAGATGGAAGCGAGCACCGTTCCGGCGGAGTTCGAAGGCCGCATGAACGCGCTGGAAGACTATCTGGCGACCAGCGACGAATATATTATCGAAGCGGCGCGCCAGGCGGCCGAAGCCGTCATGGAGGCCTATAGCCGCAACGGTGCCGGACAGTCGGCATCCAACGGATCCGGCGCGGATCTCGCAGCGATCTCGGCGCTGGCCGACGATCTGAAAGTACTGGAAAATCTCAGCCGTTCGAGCGAGGAACGCACGGCGCGCACCTTCGAGGCGTTACACGAGACACTCGTGCACATCGCCGAAAAACTGGAGCGGCTGGAAGAGCGCGGGTTCGAGCAGCCGGAGCAGACCAGGGCGTTCGGCATGCGTGGCCACGATGCCCACCCGGCTATGCCGAGGGCCTTGGCAGCTGATTTGGGCGACGACGATGACCGAGCTGATGCGGGTTTCGGACATCGCTACGACGATCTGAAGCGGGACATGCAGGGGCTTGCCGCCGAGGATGAACCGACCCAGCCGTCGCGGGCCGCCGTTGCCGAGGCGGTGCAGGCCGTATCCGATCAGGCCAGCGTCCATGTGGACGATGTAAAGACCGCCGCTCCGCCGGCCAGATCAGGACTTCTCGCCGGGTTGACGAAGCGGTTCGCACCCAAGCGCGGCGAGCCTGCCCACACACCCGAGCGCCAATTGGTCGAGCCGACGCCGACGCTTGACGCTGCGCTCGCCATCGAACCCAATGTCGCCAATCAGCTGCTGGAGCCCGGTTCCGGCGTGCCGGATGTCAAGAAGATTCTGGAGCGGGTTCGCGCCGGCCAGACCGGCCGCAACGCCCTGCCAAGCGAGGCCGACAAAGCCGATTTCATCGCCGCGGCGCGGCGTGCCGCCCAGCTTGCGGCAGAAGAAACCGATAATCTCAACCGCTCGAAGGGTGGCGCGGCCGCAGCCCCGCTCGGCGCTCTTTCCCGGCATCGGCGACCCCTTCTCATGGCAGTCGGCGCCGTGCTTTTGGCGATCATGTCCTATCCGTTGGTCAACACGCTGATCCTGGGAGACGAGGCGCCGGTCGCCGTCATTGAACAGCCCGTTGCAGAGCAACCCCTTGTTGGGGAGCCCTCTCAGGCGGAGCAGCAAACGGCCGCCGTTGCGATGGCGCCGGAAACCGATGATGGAGCCGTCGAACCTCTGGCTTCGCTTCAGCCGCAGACCGAGGATGCCGGGGCGGAGCCGCCCGCGGCAGGGCCGGAGGATGCGATCACAGCCGAAGGAAGCGAAACCGGCATCGAAGTCCCCGCTGACGCTGGTCAGCCGAACGTCGCGACAGGGGCGTCCACTCTTCTTGCGCCGGTCCCCACGGACGAGTCCGCGACGACCGGCCTGATGGCGCAGCCGGCCGGCGCAGTTGAGACCGCCGCCCTTGAGGTGCCGGCGGAAATCAAGCCGGAAGCACTGGCCGACGCTGCCCGCAAGGGCGACCCTCTGGCGATGTTCGAGGTGGGCGCGATCTATACCGAAGGGCGCGGCGTCAAGGCGAATTTCGCCGAAGCCGCAAAATGGTACCAGCGGGCTGCCGATGCAGGCGTCATCCCTGCCGAATACCGGCTGGCAAGCCTGTATGAAAAGGGCACCGGCGTCGGCCGCGACCTGAAGAAAGCGCGTGCGCTCTATGAAAAGGCTGCCGAGAAAGGCAATGCCAGTGCCATGCACAATCTCGCCGTCATGCTCGCCGGCGGTGTCGAGGCGGCACCTGATTTTGCAGGCGCCGGCAAGTGGTTTTCCATGGCCGCAGACCGTGGCATCCGGGACAGCCAGTTCAATCTCGCCATCCTCTATGCGCGTGGCAACGGTGTGAAGCAGGATCTTGAAGAATCCTACAAATGGTTTGCGATCGCTGCCCGCGACGGCGACACCGACGCCGCACAAAAGCGCGACGAAGTCGCTAAAGCGCTGAGCGCCGACCAACTGAAAAGCGCCAAGGCGAAATTTGACGCCTGGAATCTCACGCCACTGGACGACAGCGCCAATTCCGTCGCGGTGCCCGACAGTTGGGTAGGAGCCGGCGTCAAGACCGCCTCGGTCGATATGAAGAAGGCGCTGCGCAACATCCAGGCCATTCTCAACAACAACGGCTTCGATACCGGCAAGCCCGACGGCGAAATGGGCAAGAAGACGGTTGCCGCCATCAAGGCTTTCCAGAAGTCCATCGGCCAGGAACCCACCGGCGAGATCACTGACGCGCTGGTCAAGGAGCTGCTGAAGCGGAACAGCAACGGCTAAAAGGCGTAAACCGCGACGGCCGGTCTTCTAACCGGCCGTCGCGCGCAGTAACAAGATCACAACGGCGTCTGCGGCTCCTTCGATGCCGCAGACCGGCCGGACAAGAGCCCCGCATGAGGTTAAGGTCAAGCCTTTCGCGGCTTGCGGGTCTCAGTCTCGGTTAAGCACGCAACGGCATTGAAAGCCTTCGATCATACCGGTTTCAGGCTCGCACAATTCGAAATTCGTGGTGAATCAAGCGCCACTTTGACGTATCCGCCCGCCTCGCGGGCTATTGGCATTTAGAGGTCGCGCCGTGACGGTGTATCTGCCCATCGCAGAATTGTCGGTGAACATCCTGATCATCCTCGGCATGGGTGCGGCTGTCGGCTTTCTCTCCGGCATGTTCGGCGTCGGCGGCGGCTTTCTGATCACGCCGCTGCTGATTTTCTACAATATCCCGCCGGTCGTTGCCGTCGCCACCGGCGCCAACCAGGTCGTCGCCTCCTCGATCTCGGGCGCCATCACCCATTTTCGCCGCGGCACGATCGACATCAAGCTCGGCACGGTGCTTTTGTGCGGCGGTCTGGCAGGTGCCACAGTCGGCATCTGGATTTTCGCACTGCTGCGGCGGATCGGCCAACTCGATCTCGTCATTTCGCTCGCCTATGTCCTGCTTCTAAGCACCGTCGGATCCCTGATGCTGTGGGAGAGCATCATCGCGCTCCGGCGCGCCTCGAAGAACGAGCCGGCGCAGCTCAGACGGCCGGGGCAGCATAACTGGGTGCACCGGCTACCGCTGAAGATGCGGTTCAAGAAATCCAAGATCTATCTCAGCATCATTCCGGTGATCACGCTCGGCTTCGGGATCGGCGTCCTCACCTCGGTGATGGGCGTCGGCGGCGGGTTCATCATGGTGCCGGCGATGATTTACCTGCTGCGCATCCCCACGAATGTCGTGGTCGGCACCTCTCTGTTCCAGATCATCTTCGTCTCCGCCTATACGGTTATCGTTCAGGCGACAGCCAACTACACGGTCGATATCGTTCTCGCTTTCGTGCTGATGATCGCCGGCGTCATCGGTGCGCAATACGGCGTCAGGGTGGGGCAGCGGCTGCGCGGCGAGCAATTGCGGGCACTTCTGGCGCTTCTGGTCCTTGCCGTCGGCATCCGCCTTGCCATCGAGCTTGTCGTGACCCCGAAGGAAATCTACTCGATCGTCACCGCCGGAGCTGGCTTCTGATGCGGTCGCTTCGCGCCATTCTTCTCCTGCTTTCCCTTGGCATTACCGCGCCGGCGGCGGCGCAGGCCGAGCCGATGGATTTCGCGGAAAAGCTCGATATCGGCATTTCAACAGATGAAATCTCCATCACCTCGGATTTCCGCGGCGCGGACCTGACCATTTTCGGCGCCATCGATGGGTTCGACGGCAATTTCCTGGCGCAGGGGCGGTACAACATCGTGGTCGCCCTGGAAGGCCCCAAAGAAAACACCACGGTGCGCAAGAAGGAGCGCGTCTTCGGGATCTGGATCAACACGCGCTCGATGACCTTCGAGGCCGTGCCGGAATCCTACTCCCTGTCGAGCACGCGCGACATCGACAGCATCGCCGCACCCGGCGACATGGGCAATATGGGCATCGGCGTCAGCCACATGCCGCTGACGCCGATCGGCTTTATCGGCGACGGCAGCAACCTTTCGGAATTCCGCAACGCTTTCCGGCGCCTGCGGGAGACGACGGGCGTCTACCAGCGCGATCCGGGCGGCGTGCAGTTCATTAGTTCCGCCCTGTTCAAGGCCTCCGTGCGCCTGCCGGCCGATGTGCCGAACGGCGTCCATGTCGTGCGGGCCTATCTGTTCCGCGACGGCGTCTTCGTGGCGGCCAAAGCGCTGCCGCTTCGGGTGGTCAAGACGGGTCTCGAGCAGGCGATTACCACGGCAGCCCATGAATCCCCTTTCCTTTACGGCATGGCGGCGGTGCTGCTTGCCGTGATCACCGGCTGGCTTGCAAGCATCGTCTTCCGCAGGGATTGAGGCCCTGCCTGCGAGGTCTGCGGGTTTGCCTCGGCGGGAAAACAGGCTATCTGCAATCAAACATCAGGAGATTTGTGATGAAGCCGATTTTCGTCCAGCTGCAATGCGTCCCCGGCAAGACCTACGAGGTTGCCGACATGATCTACAAGAAGGAAATCGTCTCGGAAATGTACTCCACCAGCGGCGATTACGACCTGCTGATCAAGGTCTATATCGAAGAGGGCGAGGATGTCGGCAAGTTCATCAACGACAATATCGCGACGGTGCCGGGCATCAGCCGGTCATTGACGACGCTGACGTTCAATGCGTTTTGATTTCTTAGGCCTTCTCGATCTCGTAGGTGAGAATGGTCGCGCCGCGGACCGTGGTCTTTGAAGCCACGAGCTTTAGGTCGGTCTTGTCGCGGCCGGGCTTGAAGAAAGGCGTACCCCGCCCGAGTAGCACGGGCACGACGCAGAGCATGACCTCATCCACCAGTCCGGCCTTGAGGAGGGTGTCACAGAGTTCAGCGCTGCCGAAGATTCGAATGGGCTTTTCGGCGGTCTCCTTCAGTCGGCGAAGGTCCGCGACAATATCGGCGGTTACGGTGGTCTGATTCCAGTCGCTTTCCGTGATGCTTCGAGACGCGACGAGCTTCGGCAGACCATTCATGAAGGCCTTGACCTCGGTCTCCTCCTCTGCGTTCGTCCAATAGGCCTTCATGCCCTTATAGGTGATACGACCAAAGACGAGCAGGTCTGTCGTCGTGCCAAACTCCTTTGACAAGCTATCAAGCTCCGGCCCCCAGGCGCGGCCGTGAAATTCGAGATCCCATTTCTGCTCGCCTTCGAAATAACCGTCGAGCGTTACGAGATTCCAGATGCAAAGCTTAGCCATGATCGTTTTCCCTAGACCCATTTCCTTTTTAAGCTCGTTTCAAGATGATGATCCGATGGCAAGATGCAATAGGTTTTCCGCGACGCGGGAAATCCTATGCCGACAGCCTCATGGAGCAGTGGACACCGTTTTTTGGCAGGGATTGGCAAGACAACGAGAATGCCTGGATCAGCCGGCTAGACGCGTGTAGCTGACCGAATAAATCCTGTCCCGCCCCAGCATATGGGCGACCAGCGACTGGCGGTCGAACAGGCCGTACATGGCTTTGTGGCGAAGATCGAGACCGCCGGTGGTAACGCCGAAGGCGGGCATGATCAGGCGATTTCCATCATTGGCGAAACAGGCGCGGCGCACCCTCTTTTCCCGACGGGTCACCGTCGCCGCTGGATGAAGATGCCCGGAGATCTCGCCTGGCATAGCATCTTTGGCGGGCTCGTGGCGGAAGACCAGGCCGGCATAGTGCAGTTCGTCGGCGGATAAGCCGGGCAGGTTGAACGCGCCGTCGGGATCATGATTGCCATTGATCCAGATCCATTCACGGCCGCGCGCCATGGTCTCTATCATGCTGCGGAAGATATCCGGCATCAGGGCCGAGCCGGCGCGGTCGTGGAAATTATCGCCCAGCGTGATGACCGTCTTCGGATCATGCCGGGCAATAAGAACATCGAGGATGCGCAGGGTCGCCAGCGTGTCATAGGGCGGCAGCATCATGCCGCGGCGGGCAAAGGCCGAGCCTTTTTCCAGATGGAGATCGGAAACGACGAGAATGTCGAGGTCCGGCAGGTAAAGACCACCCAGCGGATCGCACAGCGCCGTGACGCCTTTGATAACGGTGCGCGCAGTATGCGCTGGCGTATCGGGCAGGGCGGAGATGGAGTGGGCGATGCGATACATGTTGATCCGGCGTCGTCTGGTTCTGTGCATGCCCGGACCCCGGTCACACATCCTTTAAATTGCTGTCGCGCCCCATCACATCGTCGAACAATTCGTCGGCGGCTTCGGCAAGCAGGAAATCCTGCGCTTCGCCCCCGACCGTCTCCCTGCCGATTTCCAGCATGACCGGTACGGCCAGCGGCGAAATGCGGTCGAGCGGACGGTGCGTGATGTGGCCCTTGATTCGCGACAGCATATCGCCAAGCCGCTCGATTTCCAAAAGCCCCGTCGAGGCGTCGTTGCGGGTCGCCTCAAGCAGGATGTGATCGGGCTCATGGCTGCGCAGGACGTCGTAGATGAGATCGGACGAGACGGTCACCTGCCGGCCGCTCTTTTCCTTGCCCGGATGCCGCAGATTGATCAGTCCGGCGATGATGGCGCAGTTTCGGAAGGTGCGCTTAAGCAGGAAGCTTTCGTTCAGCCAGGCCTCCAGATCGTCGCCAAGCATATCCTCGTCGAACAGGTCGGCAAGCGTCGGCCGCCCCCTGACAAAGGCCGCGCCCAGATCCTCCAGTCCCCAGACGGCCAGGGAGTAATCGGTTGCGACGAAGCCGAGCGGCTTTAGCCCGGCGCGATCGAGCCGCCGGGTCAGCAGCATGCCGAGCGTCTGGTGGGCAAGCCGTCCCTCGAAAGCATAGATCACCATGTAGTGCCGGCTGCCGCGCGGAAAGGTCTCGATCAGGAGTTCGTCTTCCTTCGGCAGCATGGAAAGATCCTGCTGCAGCGAGAGCCAGTCGCGCACCTGCTCCGGCAGGCTGGCGTGCCGGGCAGGATCGGCCAACATCTTGCGCACCTGCTGGGCCAGATAGGTGGACAGCGGAAACTTGCCCCCGGCATAGGATGGAACCTTCGGGTCCAGCATATAACCTTGGGACACGAGGCATTCGTTCTCACGGATCCCCTCGAAGCGCAGCACCTTGCCGGAAAACAGGAAAGTATCACCCTGCGACAGCATTTCGAGGAAGGACTCCTCCACCTTGCCGAGCGCCATGCCGCCACGGCCGATCGTGCCGCGGGCATTGTGCCTGACCATGCGCACATTCAGCATCGGCGATTCGATGATCGTGCCGACGTTGAGGCGATATTGCTGGGCGATCATCGGATTGGACACCCGCCACAAGCCTTCACCGGTCCTGCGGATCTTGGCATAACGCTCATAGCTGCGCAGCGCATAGCCGCCGGTCGCCACGAAATCAACGATGCGCTCGAAGGTCTCCCAGCTGAGATCCGCATAGGGCGAGGCACTGGTGATTTCGGCATAGAGTTCGAGCGGATCGAAGGGCGCGGCGCAGGCCATGCCAAGCACATGCTGGGCAAGCACGTCGAGCGCCCCGCGGCCGACCGGCGGCGTATCCTGCGCTCCGATATAATTGGCATCGAGGGCGGCCTGGCATTCCATGACCTCGAAACGGTTGGCGGGGACGAGAATGGCCCGGCTTGGCTCGTCCATGCGGTGATTGGCGCGGCCGATGCGCTGGGCAAGACGCGAGGCGCCCTTCGGCGCGCCGACATGGATGACCATGTCGACGTCGCCCCAGTCTATGCCGAGATCGAGCGTCGAGGTCGCGACGACGGCGCGCAGCCTGTTCTCTGCCATGGCGGCCTCGACCTTGCGTCGCTGGCCCACATCGAGCGAGCCGTGATGCAGCGCGATCGGCAGATTGTCGTCATTGATCGTCCAGAGATCCTGAAACACCCGTTCAGCCTGGCTGCGGGTGTTGACAAAAAGCAGCGTCGTTTTCGTCCGGCCTATGGCGCGGTAGATATCGCCGATCGCATAGGCTGCCGAGTGGCCGGCCCAGGGCACACGCTCTTGCGTAGAGAGGATGGAGATGTCCGGTCGCGCGCCGCCGCTGACGGTAATCAGCCCAGCATGGTTGTCCTCGCCATCTCGTTGCGGAGCCAGCCAGCGCTGCAGGTCCATCGGGTCGGCGACGGTGGCGGACAGGCCGATGCTCTGAAGGGATGGCGCAAGGCGCCTCAACCGGGACAGACCGAGAGCCAGCATGTGGCCGCGCTTGGACGTGACGAGCGAATGCAATTCGTCCAGCACGACATATTTCACGTCCTTGAAGAAGCGCTCCGCCTCGCCATTGGAAAGAAGCAGGGCGAGCTGCTCCGGCGTGGTCAGGAGAATGTCGGGCGGGTTCAGCTTCTGGCGCTGGCGCTTTCCGGCGGGCGTATCGCCGGTGCGGTTTTCGATGCGGATCGGCAGGCCCATCTCCCCCACCGGCTTCATCAGGTTGCGTTCGATATCCACCGCAAGCGCCTTCAGCGGTGAGATATAGAGCGTGTGGATGCCTGTAAAGGGCGAGCCCGGCGGGATCTTACCCCGCTTTGCCAGGGACACCAGCGAAGGAAGGAACCCGGCCAGCGTCTTGCCCGCACCTGTCGGTGCGATTAGCAGCATGCTGTCGCCACCCTGTACTCTCGACAGCAGTTCAAGCTGATGCGCGCGCGGCTGCCAGCCCTTTTCCGCGAACCAGCGCAGGAAGGGAGCGGGAAGGAAAAGAGCACTTTCGGCTCGGGCGGTGGCGTCAATCTGGTTCACGCGAACAAATGTAGATCAAACCGCGCAGATTTGAAGAGCAACTGTTGGTAAAGCGCAGTATCGCCGTTCATGCCGGAAATCTTGACGTCCTTGGGAACCCTCTGTGCGCCTCGTGCATTGATTTGCTTGATCGGAAACTGAACTGATCATCAGAAGGACAAGGACATGCCCTTATCGACGCCGATAGAAGCCGTGATTCCGCCGGACGAGCATATCCTGACGGTGCAGGAGGCCCTGGAGCCGTTATACCAGAAACTTGAGGAAGAAGCGGAGCATAAACTCATAGAGGCCGCCGTCGATGCAGGCTGGTCCCCCCATGAGGCAATAAGCGCGATTGATCAGTTGAAAAAACACGATGTTGAAGAGTAATTCTCCCCGTCTGCACGGCAGACAGTAGCCGCACAGAACTTTATGCGGCTACCCCTAGCTGTGAGACAAAAATCCGGCCTACACTACGATGAAATCGGCTGCAACGAGTGCGGGTTTGCCTGTGAGCAGGGCAAATTGCGTCGCCCCGCCGGCAGCACTGCCATTGGCATCGTAGTAGAGAGCGCCGGTCGTCGTGTTGTAGACGATGTAATCGTTGGCGTCCGCCGCAGTGCCCGTGGCATTCGCCCTGAACATCGAGGCCGAAAGCGCGCCTGCCGAAAGTGCCGAGAAGATCGTGTTCTCCAGCGCAATGACATCCTCATTTGCGGTTTCGCTGGAGAAATCGATCCTGTCCACATTCTTGTCCGCACTGATGGCGGTGCCAAGCGTGGTGTTGAACAGAAACGTATCATTTCCAGCGCCGCCGACCAGTATATCACTGCCGCGCCCGCCATTCAGAACATTCGAACCGGTGTTGCCGATCAAGGTCTGGTCGAAGGCGTTGCCGGTCAGGTTCAGCGCGGTTGTGCCGGTTCCAACGGAAAGACGCACCACTTCGATCTCCTGACCCGAGGTCAGCGCAAAGTTGGCCGTCGCAACCACCGTGTCCTTGCCGGCACCCAGCGACTCGAATACCTTGTCGCCGGCGCTGGCCACCCAATATAAATCGTCGCCGCCCCCGCCATACAGGGCATCGCTACCGGCGCCACCATCGAGAATATTGTTGCCGGAATTTCCAAGTAGCGTGTTTGCAAACGCGTTGCCCGTCAGATTGAGCGCCGCGCTGCCGGTGGCGACTGCCAGGCGCAGGACCTCGATCTCCTGACCGGCCGCAAGCGCGTAGCTCAGCGTTGCAACGACCGTGTCGCTCCCGCCGCCGGCCGCCTCGAACACCGTATCGCCGGCTTCGGTTACACGGTAGACATCGTTTCCTCCCATACCGCGCATGATATCGTTGCCGGCGCCGCCATCCAGCGCATTTGCACCATTGTTGCCGATCAGCTCGTTTGCCAGCGCATTTCCTGTGAGATTGAGAGACTGGTTTCCGGTCCCGGCTGCGAGGCGAAGAATTTCGATCTCCTGTCCCGCCTCCAGCGTGTAGTCGAAATATGCAACGACAGTGTCGGTGCCCCTGCCTGATGCTTCCAGAACCCTCGCGGCGGTGTCGGTCACGAGATAGGTATCGTCCCCCAGAAAACCGTCTAGGATATCCGCGCCGCCATTGCCTTCGATCAGATCATCGACTCTCGAGCCGGTGATGGTTTCGGCATCCGCATCGCCAATAATGCGGACTTGATCAAGCGGCTCGCTGAACTTGCTCATGCTAAGCGTGGAAAGGTTCAGGGTTATGGTTGACCCCATGGTGATTTCGAGTTGGTCCGTGACGTCGGGAAGGGACGTCCCTTCAATTGTGGCGGCGATCGCAATGCCGGTACTGCTGAACTGTGCGGCGTTGAGTTGAACCAAACCTTTCTGGCCCATCCCCGGATCGGTGAAGACCAGTCTTTCCATCGACAAGATGGTGTCGTCCCGCAGGTCGAACTCGAAGGCATCGCCTTCGAAACGCAGCGTGTCGTCGCCGTTACCCCCGTCATACAGTATGCCGGATGCCGATTGCGCCCTGGAAATGATGAATGTGTCGCGGCCCTCGTCACCGTAGAGCTTGTCCTGACCGCCGCCGCCGTCGATCGTGTCATCGCCAGCGCTGCCACGAAGTTCATTGGCGCCCAAAGTGCCGATGATCCTGTCGTTATAGTTGGTCCCGATCAGGTTCTCAAACCCGGTCATCACCTCGACAAGACCGGTCGATAGGTTGGTGGCCGTTCCGGGACCGAGCCTAAAGACTGCGTCGGCGATTGTGGCTCCAGACCAATTAATCGTATCGATACCAGCACCGCCGTCATGCACATCGGTATCGATCCCGGAAGTCACGACCAGTGTGTCGTTTCCATTGCCACCATAATATTTGAACCCACTGCCGGCTTCGGTAATGGTGTCATTGCCATCCCAGCCATTGATAACCTGCGCGCCACCCTTACGGATGATGATGTCATCGCCGATCGTTCCGGTAATGTATTTTGCAGTCGTCGCGGCTTCCGTACCATCGAATGCATCTCGAACATCGAGAATCGACATGGCAATTTCGCCGCCGCTGAGTTTATAGCCCACGGCCAGGCGACCATCTGCAAGCAGTGTGGCGGTGGGTGTTCCTACTTCGGTCCCGCTCGCTATCGTCAATTGTGAGCCAATCAAGGCCCCGGTAGATGAATATCGTATCGCCTTGATCATGTCGTGGCGGCCGTCGGTGTAGAGGACGACAAATCCGCCATCGCGCAGTGCCACGACGGCGGGATCGACCAAATAGTCGTTATCGCGTTCGCCGATGGCAATGAGGCCGCCCGACAATGTGCCATCGGCTTTGAAGCTCTGCACGAGGATGTCTGTGTCCGTGTCTATATTCTGCCAGGCCACGACGAAACCACCGCCGGCCAGACCCGTCACACTGGGGTTCAGATCATCTCCATGCCCGGTCGTGGAACCTATCAGGGTGACCGCTCCTACACCGTTCCCGGTCGAGTCCAGAACCTTCATGAAAAGCTTGTTGTCGTTATTATCGTTTTCACTGGCGACGACAATGTAGTTGCCATTTTTCAAGACTGTCGCGGTTGACCAGTCGACAGTTTTGGAGCCAAATATGGAGAAGGCGGCGCCTGTGAATGCGTTTGCAGTGCTGTCGTATATCCGTGCCGACGGTGATCCTCCGCCCCACATTACAAGCGCGGAAGTCGCCGAACCCACAACGACAGCCGTGTCATATCCCCATGAATCTTCCACCCAAGGCAAATCCTCGGCGACCAGATCGATACGATCGCCGTTCGGCGCCGTATCGAACAGCCTGAAAAGTATGCCGGTCATCGTCCACTCTACGCTCAACGAAAGAAATCCACCGCCCGGCAGCGCATCGACAGTGAGGTTGCCGACACTGAATTCACTGCCAACGAGATTGCCAAACGGATCGAAGATCTGAGCATTGCCGTTCCAGGCAACAAGAAGATTGCCGTCGTCCAGCTGAGTGATGACTGGCGCGTCTATGTAGCCGCTTTTTGCAGTGTCGATAATCAGTTCATCGAGCCAGATGGCAGGCGTTGCGGGCATGGTGTTCCTCCACTTTAAAATTTGCTTATACTAAAATTTAACGCAAAGCGCTGCCAACTTATCATGGATACACAGCTTGAAATTGCATCCTGCATCAATCCGTTATGTAGAGCAAGTGGTGGAGACTGAGGTGACAGGCCGGTCTCATAAACAAAGGGGGCCGGAAATTCCGGCCCCCTTCTTGCAGCATCAATGTTTTTCCTGAAGTGTTTAAACGATCAGGAAGTCCGATGCGGTCAGCGAAGGCTGTCCATCCAGCGTGGCGAAGTGTGTCGATCCGCCGGCGCCGTTGCCGTTGCTGTCATAGGAAAGCTTACCCGTCGTCGTGTTATAGACGATGTAATCGTTCGCATCCGTTGCGGTGCCCGTGGCATTGGCCTTGAACATCGAGGCCGCCAGTGCACCGGCCGGAAGCAGTGTGAAGATCGTGTTCTTCAGCGCAATGACGTCGCTGTTGCCCACGGCATTACCGAAACCGATGATGGTATCGACATTGTTCACAGCACTCAAAGTCGTGTTGAAGTAGAAGGTGTCGTTGCCGCCGGCGCCGATCAACGAGTCGTTGCCATTGCCGCCGTTCAACGTATTGGCGCCGGAATTGCCAAGCAATTGCTGCCCGATATTGTTGCCGGTCAGATTGAAGGCCGTATTGCCCGTCGAGCCGGCAAGGCGCAGAACCTCGACGTACTGATTGACGGAGAGACTATAGGACGTGGTCGAGACGACCGTGTCCGTACCGTTCCCGGTAGCCTCGAGAATGAGGTCGCCGGCTTCTGAAACGACATAGGTATCGTCGCCGTTGCCGCCGGACATCGTGTCGTTGCCGGCGCCGCCGGTCAGCAGGTTAATGCCTGAGTTGCCGGTCAGTTCGTTGTTGAACTGGTTGCCCTTGAGGTTGAGCGCTGCGGTTCCGGTCGATGCGGCCAGACGCAGAGACTCGATTTCCTGACCGGACGCGAGTTCGAAGCTCACCGTGGACACGATCGTGTCGCTGCCGCCCCCGACCGATTCGAAAACCGTGTCGCCGAGATCGGTCACGACATAGGTGTCGTTGCCACCGCCGCCGCGCAAGATATCGTTGCCGCCGGCACCTTTGATCGTGTTGCTGCCGGCATTGCCGATCAGCTCATTGCCAAACTCGTTGCCGGTGACGTTGAGCGCCAATGTCCCGGTGCTGATTGCAAGCTGCAGGATCTCGATTTCCTGGCCGCCGGCAAGCGTATAGCTGGTTGTGGAAACAACCCTGTCATTGCCGCCGCCGATCGCTTCGATCACCTTGTCGTTGAAGACATCCACACCGAAGATGTCGTTGCCGCCGCCGCCCGTGAGGCTATCGACGCCGGCACTGCCGGAAAGAACGTTGTCAGCGCCGTCGCCGACGATCGTGTCGTCCAGCTGCGTGCCGATGACTTTCTCAACGCCGGAAATGGCTGCGGGTCCGCCGAAGCTCGGCGACAGATCCCAGGTGCCTGTCAGCATGTTGATACTGGCGCCGCCATCGGATGTGATATTGCTCAAATCGAGCAGATCGCTGCCGCTGCCGCCATCGACCGCGTCGATGAAACGGTCCTCGAGCATGATGAACAGGTCGTCGCCGCCGCCGCCGCTCAAGGTCTGGGTTCCGAAGGTCGTCGTGATCGTGTCGTTAAGCTGCGTACCGATGACCACATCGATGCCGGAAATGAGCGCCGGTCCGCCGTAGCTTGGCGACAGATCCCAGATGCCGGTATCGAGATTGATACTGCCACCACCATTCGTTGTGATGTCGCTGAGATCGAGCGTATTGATGCCGCTGCCGCCGTTCACTTCGTCGATAAAACGGCCTTCCAGGAAGAAGAACGTGTCATTACCGCCGCCGCCATTCAGCGTCTGCGTGCCGAAACCCGTGGTCAGGGAATCGCCGAGCTCCGTGCCGATGATGATTTCGACGCTGTTGATGGATGCGGGTCCGCCAAAGCTTGGGGAAAGGTCCCAGGTGCCGGCGCCGAGATCGATGACGGCTGCGCCGCCGCTGCTGGTAATATTGCTGAGGTCGAGCGTGTCGACGTCGCCGCCGCCGTTGACTTCGTCGATAAATTCACCTTCGCGCACGGCGATGGTATCGTTGCCCCCGCCGCCATTGACGGTGTCGGTCGAGAAGCCGCCGAAGATCAGGTCATCTCCTCCCGAGCCGAAGATCAGGTCGCTGCCTGATCCGCCGTCGAGCGTGTCGCCCACGCCGGAGGCACTCGGATCTGCAGCCGAAGCGGCGTAGATCGTGTCGTTGCCGCCATTGCCGAAAATGGTATCGCCGTCGAAGCCCCCCTCAATCAGATCGCCCGCTTCGCCGGCACTGATGAAATCAGTGCCGCTACCGCCACTGATCGTATCGCCTATGAAATCCTGCAATTGCGCCAGCGTACCGCCTGCAAACCCGACGAGAACACCACCTGGTGCGTTGGCGGTATCCCCGCCACTTGTACCTGTGAAAACTGTCATGTTAAGCCCTCCGAAGACAGTTAGAATCTACATTTTCTATTGAACTCAATTCCTGTAACAACTCCAAGACATAACGTCCGCATCACTGAAACTGAGATAAGGTCGCGCCTCCACGCAGCAACTAAATGGTCGCCGTTTCAAACAGGAAGGACACGTGATTTCGGTATTACGCTATGTTCGTCGGTATTTGGATTTCGGGCAAGACTCCTTGCCCGTGAATATTTCTGCACTGCGATATCCGAGATGGTTCAAAAGCCAGATTTGAAATTTGAACCCACGGCAACTTTCGAAAATATGTCTTATATCAAATGACTTTAATACAGCAATCGGAGAAGGTCAAATATCTATCTTCTTCGAATCGGGCAGAAAATTGTTAAAAAGCGCGGCCCATCGCGGAAAACGGCTGTGGTGAAAATCATAGTCGCGGACCACAAGCTCTCGCGCCGCAACGCCGACCGACCGGTAATTGTCATGGTGTGCCAGAACGTCGGCAACCTGTTCGGCGAGGTCTTCAGGCTTGAAATAGTCGATCAGAAACCCGGTTGAACCATGCGTGATAACTTCGCGCACGGGCGCGACATTGGTGGCGACCACCGTTTTCTGCAAAGCCATCGCTTCCAGCAGCGACCATGACAACACGAAAGGCGCGGTCAGATAGATGTGGCAGTTTGCCAGGCGGATGAGCGCCATCAGATCCCGGTAGGGTATCTGTCCGAGAAAATGAACCTTCGACCAATCCACGCGGTCTCCAAGTTCGGCAACCAGACGCGCGCGGAATGTTTGCCCCGCAGGCAGCTTGGAGCCGTAGGAAACGCCGTCACCCCCGATGATCGCCACGCGCGCATTGGGACGCAATGATTGCAGGCGCGGCAAGGCGCGCATCATCACGTGAAAACCCCGGGCGGGTTCGAGATTGCGGGCGATATAGGTGACAATCTCCTCGCCCCGGGCGAATGTCGTGTCGCCGATCTCGATTTTCGTATCACTGTGATGATCGGGGATGAGACGGTCCGTTCTTATGCCGTCGTGAATGACGTTCAGCTTGCCCTGCAGCGAAGGCGGATGCGTGTCTTTCTGCCATTGTGTCGGGCTGATGCCCGCTATGCAACGCTCATAGGTGAGGTAGGTGGGGGCATTGTTGGCAAAAAGCCGCGGCGCCATGTCCGGCGGTTCGCGGAATTCGGGGTCGTAGCCGACCAGCCCGCCTTCGGCTATGAAGTAATACTCGAAATAGCCGATAATCGGAACGTTCGGCCAGATGTCCTGGATGAAGATAAGCTCACCCCAATTCGCATGGCCGGTCACGATGTCAGGGACGAAGCCATTATCCTTCAGCAATTTGCAGGCTCGTGCTGCGCCGACGGCGTTTCCGAGCGCTGTTTCATACCAGGTGGAGTATTTCCATGCGGTTGCCGCGGGTATATGCGAGGATTTATAGACACCGACGAAATGATCCTCAGGCGCTGTCACGTCGCGCCGCTGGGTCAGGAAGGAAACCTTGTTTCCTCCGGAACGAATAAGCCGTGGAACGATCTCCCTGTACTGCCCAGGGTAATTTTGGTGAACGACCAGTATATTTGCCACGAACGCCTCAAAATCACGGTCTTGAATATCTTTATAGTGTATATTGATCGACTGAGTTGGCGTCACATCGCAACGCATGTGCACGATGATCCGACAGCCCGCGAGATTCAAGCGGCATTTTCAGGCTTATTCAGTGGACACGACGATTCACGCATGCCCTCCGGCAAGCATCGATCCCGGTCGGGGATCACAGCGCGATATAGCGGTCGGCGCGGTGGTTGATGGTGAGGAAGAGATTGAGCACGACGGCGCCGAGAACCGAGTAGAAGACCACTGGCGGCGTGGTGACGAAGAAGGCGACGGCCAGGACGCAGAGATCGATGCCAAGCTGGACGAGACCGGCGCGAATGCCGAAACGCTCCTGAAGATAGATGCCGAGAATGCCGACGCCGCCGAGGCTGGCCCGATGCCGGTAGAGCGCCAGCAGACCATAGCCAAGCAGCACGCCGCCGAGGAGCGCCGCCCAGGCCGGGTGGATACTGGCGATCTGGAAGACATGGCCCTGCAGATTTGTCAGCAGCGACGTGATGCCGATGGCGATGAAGGTCTTCAGGGTAAAGGCCATGCCCAGGCGTTTCCACGAGAGATAGAAGAACGGCAGGTTGAGCAGGAAAAATGCGAGGCCGAAATTGATGCCGAACGCGTAATGCAAAAGGAAGGCCACGCCGGCCGTACTGCCCGTGAGCAACCCGGCGCTGGCCAGCACATAAAGCCCAAGCGCAGAGACGAGGCTGCCTGAGAATACCCCCTGCACGTCCTCGACAGGCGTGTGGCGGGCTGCGTTGGTGTTCCAGAGGCCAAGCGTATGGATCAGGCTCATGTTGGGATCTCCAAAAGGCAGCAAGGCGCCGCGCCGAAGATGGTTCGACACCGACGAGGGGAGTGAAAGAGGCATTTCAAGGATATGCGCATCAGCCGGAAACCATGGTGCAGCGCATCAATCATCGCGATTCAAAAGGCTTGAATCAAGCAAAATATGTAAGCATTGCTGACCTATTCGATCTTCGCAAGAAAAGATCGTTCAGACGGGTTTCATCGCAAGGAAGAGAATGCCTTGGACCGGTTTTCCGCCATCATTGCGAATGATCGTGGCCCTTGCTTCGAGAACCGTCAGGCCGAACCGGTTGCAGAGGCTTTCGACATAGGCTTTCGAATGCGCATAGCGCAAGGAGGGACGGAGGATGAATTCGCCAGCTTCGCCCGCATCTTCCACCGAAAAAGCGAAAAGCCCGCCGCCTGACAACAGGTGTTCGGCAATGGCAAAAACGGCGTCGAGACTGCCCAGATACATGAGCACATCGGCTGAGCTGACAAGGTCGGCGCGGTGGCTCTTGCTGTCGTTGCCGTCAAACAGGCCGCAGCTTTCGGGAGGCAGCGACAGGTCCGCTTCGGCAAGCCGATCGTAGATGCCCTTGTCTCTGGCTTTGGACAACATGTTCGCCGAGAGATCGAACCCTTCGAGCCTGTCTGTTCGTGCGCGTATGCGCTCGCCGAACAGACCCGTGCCGCAGCCGAGATCGACAGCGCAGGAAAAGCGCTTTTCGCCCCTGTGCGCAACGACGAGTTCGCTAAGCTTTTCCGGAACGGTGTAATCCAGCTTCTCGACCAGCGCCCGGTCGAACCGGTCGGCATAATCGTCGAACAATTGCGCGACATACAGGCTGGAAGGACCAGCCGGCGTTTCCATGGCCCCAAGGACGGCCAGCTTCAGGCCGGCGCCGAACATGTCGCCCGGGTTCAATGCAAGAACTTTTCGCAGGGCCTCGACCGCCGCCTCTTTGCGGCCCGATTTCTCCTCATAGTCCGAAAGCCGAAACCAGCCGGCGGCCCAGTCGGGGGCAAGCTCCAATGCCTGCGCCATCAGATCTGCAGCGCCTGCATGGTCGCCGCCATCGGCGAGCATATGCGCATATTCGGCGCGGCGGTCGGCAATCAGGCTGCCGGAGGAGAGCTGGTTGAGGTTCATCGCGTCGGCGCCTCTTGGTGCTGTTGGCCGTTTCTCGCGTGCAGGCATTGAAATGGCAAGGGGCGATTTGGCGGCAGGCATCGGCGGGTCACCGCTTGCAGCAGGCCTCGAGTGGCTTTATGTGAGGCAAAACAGGAGTGATGCGGCCATGGCCGATGGAGTGAACAGATTTTTGGGCGATACGCCCGGCCGGGTGATCGTCAAGCTTTTGGTGGTGTCGGTCATCGTCGGCTTCGTCATGGCGGTATTCGGCTGGACGCCCTATGGCGTGATCGACACCATCAGGGACTTTGTGCTGGATCTCTGGCATTCGGGATTCGCGGCGCTTGGCCGTGTCGGAGACTATCTGCTGCTGGGTGCTGCGATCGTCGTGCCGGCCTTCATCCTCCTGCGCATCTTCAGCTACCGGCGCTAGGATGGGCGTGCAGACCTTGCCCCCGTCGCGTCGCGCTTTTCTGCGTTCCGCCGCTGTGCTGCCGTTTGGCTTGCTGGCAGGTTGCGGCACACCGAAAATCAAACCGAGCGGCGATGGCAGCGACCAGACGGAGGCGACGCTCGGCTATGTCAATGCCTTGCGAAAAGACAGAGGCCTTGACCCGCTGACCCGCGATCCGGCGGCAGCGCAGGCTGCCCTCTCGCAGGCCGCCCGCATGGCGAAAGCCGGAAAGATGTCCCATCTTATCGGCCTTGGCGACAGCTTCCTCTCCCGCATGAAGGGCGACGGCGTCGCCCTGCCGGCCGCGGAAAATATCGCCATGGGCCAGGAGACAGCCGAGCGCGCCTATCTCGCCTGGTACAATTCGCCCAAGCATCTAGAGAATATGCTCGGCTCCAACTACACCGGCCTCGGGGTCGCGGTGATGCGCAACCCCGCTTCGGGAAACCAGCCCTTTTGGGCCATGGTCTTGTCAACCGGCTGAGCGCAGAGCCGATGACGTTCGCATCACGATCGGGCGCTACCTTGCTTGCGACGGCGTGAAATTGGCGACCAGAGCATGCCGTTCGCCGGGATAGATCAGCCGGACATGGGTGACATAGGCGCCATTGCTCCACGTGCGTCGTTCCACAGTCAGGCAGGCGGTGCCGATGGCTACACCGAGCGCGGTCGCCACATCACCGGTGGCAGCCGTCGCCCGGATCACATGTTCGGCGGCGCTCCAGGGGACACGGTTCAAGAGCCAGGGGCCGGGGGCAATGTCCGCGAAACTCTCCGTTTCCGCATCCGGCACCTCACTCAGGTTAATCAGGCGTTGTTCCAGGCAAAAGGGGTGGCGACCCGCGAAATGCCGGCAGCTGAGATCGAGAATGGCGACTGATGCCGGCAGGTCAAGCCGTGTCCGGTCCTCAGCGGTGCTCTTTCGTGTAACCTTGCGCAGAAGGCTGTAGCTATAGGGAAGCCCCAGCGATTGCACTTCGAGCTTGATATCCCGGATTTCAAGCACGGCGGATTGCGCGCTTGGTTGGGTGACGTAGCTTCCCGACCTGCGCCGCCGCTCGATCAGCCCGGTCTTTGCCAGTTGGGTCAGCGCCTTGTTGACGGTCATCCGCGAGCACTGGTACTGCCCGGCGAGATCGACCTCGAACGGAATGCGAAAACCCGGTTGCCATTCGCCGGACAGAATGCGCGCCTCGATGTCGCCGAGAATACGCTGGTGCAGCGACACGCCGCTTGTCCCTGCAGCAATCCGCCGATCATTGCCCGGACCGATATCCTGCGATTTCACCACGCGCCTCATTCCTCGAAAGTTTGCCTGATCCTGTCCGGATTTTGGCGCCCGCTTGGTTATCAACACCTGCACCGATATGGGTCCGTCAGGCCACCAGATCGCGCATTACGCTGCGGAAGCGGGTGGATATCTGGTCACGTTTCCGATGACGTCCGCCTTCGACCTGCTTTTGTCCTGCGACCCAGACGCAATCCGGCTTCGTGCCATTGGCAAAAAGCCATGAATCGAGAACCGCGTCGCCGTCCAAGCCGCCATCCGGTATAGCGAGACTAACCATATCCGCGGGCTGGCCGACGGCAATCGTCGAAGGCGACGGCGTCGTCCTGGAACCGAGCGCGATACTGCCGCCTTCAATTGCGCCGTCGAACAGAGCCCGGCCGGTCGACTGACCTGCCGCGGCCAGGACGTTGCGCGAACGGTGCAGCAGGCGCTGCGAATATTCCAGCTGCCGAAGTTCATCGGGAATGCCGATCAGGATATTCGAGTCCGAGCCAATGCCGAACTTGCCGCCGGATTGGCGGAAAACCAGTGCGTTGAAGGTGCCATCTCCCAGGTTGGCCTCCGTTACCGGGCAGAGCCCGGCAATTGCGCCGGCCTGTGCCATGCGGCAGGTCTCGTCGTCGGTCATATGCGTCGCATGGATCAGGCACCACCGGCTATCGAGGCCAGCATTGTCGAGCAGCCATTGCACCGGCCGGGCGCCGGACCAGGCGATGCAGTCCTCCACTTCCTTGACCTGCTCGGCCACGTGAATATGGACCGGCCCGCCCTTTGCCATCGCGACGACAGCGGACAACTCATCCGGCGTCACCGCCCGCAGGCTATGCGGCGCCACGCCGACCTTTCCGTCCGCAAGTCCCTTGACAGCAGCGCGGCAGCCCTCGAGCAGGCGCGCGAAACTATCGGTGCCGTTGATGAACCGGCGCTGGCCGTCATTTGGCTGGGCGCCGCCGAAGCTGGAATGCGCATAGAACACCGGCAGCAGCGTCAGGCCGATACCCGTCTCTGAGGCCGCTGCGGCGATGCGCTGCGCCATCTCGGAAATATCTGCGTAGGGACGCCCGTCAATGTCGTGATGCAGATAATGAAACTCGCCAACGCGGGAAAAGCCGTTTTCCAGCATCTCCATGTAGAGTTGACTTGCGACAGCCTCGACATGATCCGGTGTCATCGACAGGGCGAAGCGATACATGACGGTGCGCCAGCTCCAAAAACTGTCGGCAGCCGGCCCGCGCACCTCGGCAAGGCCCGCCATGCCCCGCTGAAAGGCGTGGCTGTGCAAATTCGGCATGCCCGAAACCAGAATGTCATGACGTTCGTCGTCCGGCTGCGCCGATACTCCGGTCTCAATGGTCGAGATCAGCCCGGCCGCGAGCGTTACCCGCACATCGCGCTGCCAACCCGCCGGTGTCAGAGCCGATTTCACATGAATGCTGGTCAAGGCCTCATCCCTTCCTGGCTGCCGTCACGCAAAAAAATCACTTGCGCTCACTTTCTTTATGTCTATACATAATGGCACGAAAAGGAAAGGCTGGAATTCGATGTCTTCCATAAAATCGAACGCCGACAGCGCCGGGCCGGCTGCCTGCGACCGCCTCTGGCGGAACGCGCGGCTTGCGACCCTCAACCCTGCATTGCCTGGGCTCGGCCTTGTCGAGAGCGGCGTCATCGCCGTCGAGGACGGCCGGATTCTTTACGCCGGAAGCGAAGCCGGATTGCCGTTTCCCATCGAAGGCGCCGCCGAAATCATCGACTGCGGCGGCCGCTGGATCACGCCGGGCCTGATCGACTGCCACACGCATCTGGTCCACGCCGGAGATCGCGCCAACGAATTCGAGATGCGGCTTGCGGGTGCAACCTATGAAGAGGTTGCACGCGCCGGCGGCGGCATCATGTCCTCGGTTCGCGCGCTGCGCCAAGCCAGCGAAGATGAGCTCGTGCGCCAAACACTTCCCCGGCTCGATGCACTGATGGCCGAGGGTGTCACCACGGTCGAGGTCAAATCGGGTTACGGTCTCGACCTCGAGAACGAAACGAAGGCCTTGCGCGCGGCGCGCCGTCTGGGCGAAGCGCGCGACGTGGCTGTCCGCACCACCTTTCTCGGCGCTCACGCCCTTCCGGTCGAATTCAAGGGCGACCAGGCCGGCTATATCGCCAAGGTCGCGGGCGAGATGCTGCCCGCCATCGCGGCGCAGGGATTGGCCGATGCGGTCGATGGTTTCTGCGAGGGCATTGCCTTTTCAACCGACGAGATGCGGTTGGTCTTCGACGCGGCAAAGGCCCATGGCCTGCCCGTGAAGCTGCACGCCGACCAACTCTCCAATCTGCACGGCGCGGCCCTTGCCGCCGAATATGGCGCATTGTCGGCGGATCATCTCGAATATACCGACGAAGCGGGTGCTGCGGCCATGGCTGCGAGCGGCACTGTCGCCGTTATCCTGCCCGGTGCCTTCTATTTCATCCGTGAGACGAAAAAGCCGCCGATCGAGCTGTTTCGCAAGGCCGGCGTTGCCATGGCTATAGCCACCGACAACAATCCCGGCACCTCGCCGCTGACATCGTTGCTTCTGACGATGAACATGGCAGCCACCCTGTTCGGCATGACCGTTACGGAATGCATCGCCGGAGTGACGCGTGAGGCGGCGCGGGCGCTTGGTCTCGTTGATGAAGTGGGGACGCTGGAGCCGGGAAAATGGGCGGATTTCGCGATCTGGAACATCGAGCGGCCGGCCGAACTCGTCTACCGCATGGGTTTGAACCCGCTGCATGCGCGCGTCCGCAACGGACATTGACATTTTTAAGACGCGTGAGCCTTGCTCCGCGCATTTGGTGAGGACTGATTTATGACCCTCGTTCTTCAGCCGGGATCCGTCCCGCTTTCGACGCTTGAGACCATCTACTGGACCGGCGAGCCCGCCCGGCTCGATTCGGCCTTCGACAAGGGCATAGAGAAGGCTGCTGCCCGCATCGCCGAGATTGCAGCCGGCAATGCGCCGGTCTACGGCATCAATACCGGTTTCGGCAAACTGGCGAGCATCAGGATCGATGCCGCCGACGTTGCTACCCTGCAGCGCAATCTGATCCTCTCCCATTGCTGCGGCGTCGGCCAGCCGCTGGCTGAAAACATCGTCCGCCTTATCATGGCGCTGAAGCTCATCTCGCTTGGGCGGGGCGCATCCGGCACCCGGCTTGAACTGGTACGCCTGATCGAGGGTATGCTCGAAAAGAGCGTCATCCCGGTCATCCCGGAAAAGGGATCGGTCGGTGCGTCCGGCGATCTCGCGCCGCTTGCCCATATGGCAGCCGTGATGATGGGGGAGGGCGAGGCCTTCTTCAACGGCGATAAGGTTGCCGGCCGCACGGCCCTGGAGCGCGCTGGCCTGTCGCCCGTCACTCTCGCGGCGAAGGAAGGACTGGCGTTGATCAATGGCACGCAGGTTTCGACCGCCCTGGCGCTGGCAGGCCTGTTTCGCGCCCACCGCGCTGCCCAGTCGGCGCTGATCACCGGTGCGCTCTCGACCGATGCCGCCATGGGCTCGTCGGCACCGTTTCACCCCGATATCCACACCCTGCGCGGCCACAGGGGGCAGATCGATGCGGCGTCAGCGTTACGGGAGCTTCTCAAGGGATCGGTGATCCGCGAAAGCCATATCGAGGGAGACGAGCGGGTTCAGGATCCCTATTGCATCCGCTGCCAGCCGCAGGTCGATGGCGCCTGCCTCGACCTCCTGCGTTCGGTCGCCCGCACGCTCGAAATCGAAGCCAATGCGGTCACAGACAATCCGCTGGTTCTCTCGGATAATTCCGTCGTTTCCGGCGGCAATTTTCACGCTGAGCCCGTTGCCTTTGCCGCAGACCAGATCGCGCTCGCCATCTGTGAGATCGGCGCCATTTCCCAGCGCCGCATCGCATTGCTGGTCGATCCGGCCCTCTCCTACGGCCTGCCGGCGTTCCTCGCCAAGACGCCGGGCCTCAATTCCGGTCTGATGATCGCCGAAGTCACGTCCGCGGCGCTGATGTCGGAAAACAAGCAGATGTCACACCCGGCCTCCGTCGATTCCACGCCGACTTCCGCCAACCAGGAAGACCATGTTTCCATGGCTTGCCACGGCGCCCGCCGCCTGCTTGCCATGACCGACAACCTGTTTGCCATCATCGGCATCGAGGCGGTGACGGCAGCCCAGGGCATCGATTTCCGCAGCCCGCTCGTCACCAGCCCGGAACTGGACAAGGCTATTTCAGCGATCCGCGCGGTGGTGCCGACACTCGAAGTCGATCGCTACATGGCGAACGATCTGAAGGCGGCGAGCGCCCTCGTCAGCTCGGGCGCGCTGAATGCTGCAGTATCAGCCGGCATCCTGCCGGTTCTGGAGGCTTGAATGAGCGTTTTTGAAGTCAAACAGGGTACCTCCCCCGTCATTCTCGGCTTTCCTCACACCGGCACCGACGTTCCAGCGGCGATCTGGGAGAGGCTGAACGACAATGGCCGCGTCCTCGCCGACACAGACTGGCATATCCATCGGCTTTATGATGGTCTGCTGCCTGATGTGACGACGGTGCGCGCCACGTTCCATCGCTACGTTATCGATGCCAATCGCGACCCTGAAGGCGTAAGCCTCTATCCGGGCCAGAACACGACGGGGCTCGTTCCCAAAACCGATTTCGACGGCGTTCCCGTCTGGAAGGATGGCGAGGAGCCCACAGCGGTCGATATCGCCGCACGGCTTGCCGATTTCCATGCGCCCTACCATGTGGCACTTGCAGCCGAAATCGAGCGTGTGAAGGCAATCCACGGCATTGCAGTGCTCTACGATTGCCACTCCATCCGCTCGGACATTCCATTCCTGTTCGAAGGTATCCTGCCGGATTTCAACATCGGCAACGATATGGGCAGAACCTGCGACCCCGCCGTCGAGAAAGCCGCTGTCGATGTTGTCCTCACGGCGCGGGGTTACACCAGCATTCTCAACGGCCGCTTCAAGGGGGGCTGGACGACACGCCATTACGGTCGGCCCGAAAGCGGTGTGCACGCGATCCAGATGGAACTGGCGCAATCCACGCACCTGACCACGGAAACGCCGCCCTTCGCCTACGACGAAGCCAAGGCGGCCAGTCTTCGCACGCATCTCAAAGACATTCTCACGCGCATCGAGACGGCTGCGCTGACACTGAAAAATTAGAAAAGGGGGACTAAATGACCAATCCTCGTCACAATATCCGCGACGTCCGCGCCGCACGTGGCACCGAACTGACGGCAAAATCCTGGATGACCGAAGCGCCGCTTCGCATGCTGATGAACAATCTCGATCCCGAAGTGGCCGAGAACCCGCATGAACTGGTGGTCTATGGCGGCATCGGCCGCGCCGCTCGCACCTGGGCCGATTTCGACAAGATTGTCGAGACGCTGCGCGACCTCAACGAAGACGAAACCTTGATGGTGCAGTCGGGCAAGCCGGTCGGCGTGTTCCGCACCCACAAGGATGCGCCGCGGGTTCTGATCGCCAATTCCAACCTGGTGCCGCATTGGGCGACCTGGGACCATTTCAACGAGCTGGATAAGAAAGGCCTTGCGATGTACGGCCAGATGACCGCCGGCTCGTGGATCTATATCGGTTCGCAGGGCATCGTGCAGGGCACCTACGAAACCTTCGTCGAGGCCGGCCGCCAGCACTATAACGGCGACCTCACGGGCAAATGGGTTCTGACCGGCGGCCTCGGCGGCATGGGCGGCGCCCAGCCGCTCGCAGCCGTCATGGCCGGCGCCTGCTGCCTTGCCGTCGAGTGCAATCCCGACTCGATCGATTTTCGCCTGCGCACCCGCTATGTCGATGCGCGTGCCGAAACGCTTGATGAAGCCATGGAGATGATCGAACGCTGGACCGCCGCCGGCGAAGCCAAGTCGGTCGGCCTACTCGGCAACTGCGCAGACATCCTGCCGGAAATGGTCCGCCGCGGCATTCGTCCTGACATGGTCACCGATCAGACCTCCGCTCACGACCCGATCAACGGCTACCTGCCGAAGGGCTGGACGATGGCTGAATGGAAGGAAAAGCGCGAAAGCGATCCGAAGGCCGTTGAAAAAGCGGCCCGCGCCTCGATGCGCGAGCATGTCGAAGCGATGATCGCCTTCCAGGACAGGGGGATCCCGACCTTCGATTACGGCAACAATATCCGTCAGGTCGCCAAGGACGAAGGCCTCGAAAACGCTTTCGCGTTTCCCGGGTTCGTGCCGGCCTATATCCGCCCGCTGTTCTGCCGTGGCATCGGCCCGTTCCGCTGGGCGGCTCTTTCGGGCGATCCCGAGGATATCCGCAAGACCGATGCCAAGGTCAAGGAACTGACCCCGGGCAACAAGCACCTGCACAACTGGCTCGACATGGCCGCCGAGCGTATCGCCTTTCAGGGCTTGCCGGCACGCATTTGCTGGGTCGGTCTCGGTGATCGCCACCGGCTCGGCCTTGCCTTCAACGAAATGGTCAGGACGGGCGAACTGAGCGCACCCGTCGTCATCGGCCGCGACCATCTGGACTCCGGTTCCGTCGCTTCGCCGAACCGCGAGACGGAAGCAATGAAGGATGGCTCGGACGCCGTGTCCGACTGGCCACTGCTCAATGCGCTGCTCAACACCGCCTCGGGTGCCACTTGGGTGTCGCTGCACCATGGCGGCGGCGTCGGCATGGGCTTTTCGCAGCATTCCGGCGTCGTCATCTGCGCCGATGGCACCGACGATGCGGCCCGCCGCCTCGAGCGCGTTCTCTGGAACGACCCGGCGACCGGCGTCATGCGTCATGCCGATGCGGGTTATGAGACCGCGGTCGATTGCGCAAAGGAAAAAGGGCTGAGATTGCCGGGTATTTTGGGAAATTAAGTTTTAGACCAACCGGATAAGGCCGCCGTACTTTGCGACGGTCTTATCAGACGTGAGAAGGGATGCCCCTTCTGAAATCGCCTGCGCAATGAGAATGCGATCGAATGGGTCCTTGTGAATATCGGGTAGCTCCTTGAGCCGGACTGCATGCTCGCCAAGCAATGGCAACTCAACATAGCTGTTGGCCAAAAGATTGCTGCGGAGACGCTCCGGATCGATCGTGAAATCCGCATATCCACGACCGGTTTTGATCGCCACTTCCCAAATGCTGACCGTCGAGAAGAAAATGATATTGTCAGAACTTTCGATCAATTCCCGAGCCGCCATCGGAAGGCGGCGTGAAAAACCCGTCATCCAAAGCAGGATATGGGTATCAACGAGCAGCCTCATTATCGATCTTTGAACTTATCGGGATTACCGTAGAACATCTCCTCGATTTCATCCTGCATCATGGTGTCGAAATCTTCCGGGACAGTAAATTCGCCATCCATGAAGCCAATCCGGCGCTTCTTCGGTGTATCCGCCTGATCCAGCGGCACCAGCTTACCGATCGGCTTGCCGGCCTTGGCGATAATGAAGGATTCACCCTTCGACACTTTTTCCATCAGGCGGGACAGATGCGTCTTGGCTTCGTGAATGTTGACCGTTTCCATATCGTCCTCCTTCGGACTTAGTCCACTGAACTTAGTCTATTCTGCCGAGGTTTACAATGCACGACGACCAATCGCCAACCCCCCGCCGACTGCATGTGCTGAGAGCCGGAGACTACCGCCGCATGCCTTGGAAGAATGGCGCCGGCGAGACCGCGGAGATTGCGGTGTTTCCGCCCGAAGCCGATCTTGCCGGCTTCGGCTGGCGGATCAGCATGGCGACGGTTGCCAGCGACGGTCCCTTTTCCATTTTTGCCGGCATAGACCGGACGCTTTCGATCCTCAATGGCGAAGGCATGGAACTGACGATCGAAGGGCGGCAGCCGCTTACGCTGACGCAGGCCTCCGCACCTCTGGCCTTTCCGGCGGACGTCGCAACATCCGCCCGGCTGGTCGCAGGCACCATCACGGACCTCAACGTCATGACGCGGCGCGGACAATGGGCACATCAGGTTGAACACCGGACCTTCGAAGGCCAGCATCGCCTGGACGCCGAAGGCGGTATCACGATGCTGCTCGCGCTCGGAAATCTGCGCATCCAAAGCGATCATCATGGGGAAGAACTTGGCCGGCTCGATTGTGCATGTCTCGACGGTGTCGCCCAGATAACCTCCGACATGCCTGCCGGGGCTTATCTCATCCGCATTGCGGCCGTTCCGCTATAAATCCTTCAAGAATAGGAAGTGGCTCGCGCAGCGCTTACCATGACACCAAGGCCGATAACGGCGACATCGAAACGGGCGGTCATGCTCCGTTTCATTGCTGGCATCGTCAAACAGCTGGCGGCTGGCAGGCGCGGATGAGATCGCGCGCACGCTCCAGATCCTTGCCGAGGGGGCGGTCGTCGGCATAGGGGGGCAGCGCTGCACGAACAAGCCGGTAGAGGAGATCGGTGCCAGCAGCCCGTTCGGCAACGGACGCCCTGAAATCATGCGCCTGAACCGCTGCGGCCAGTTCAATGCCGAGGATTTGTTCGGCATTGTCGATCACCGCGAGCAGCTTGTTGGCGGCGGCCGTCGGATGCCCGAGAAAATCCTCCTGCAGCGCGGAGGTGATGCCGCCATCGAGGCTTGCCGGCGCGCCAAGGCGCCGATTTTCGGCGGCAAGCGCTGCAGCGGTATATTGCGCAATCATGAAGCCGGAACCGGCGCCCGGATCGACGGCCAGGAAGGCCGGCAGCCCGCTCACCAGCGGATTGATGAGCCGGTCGATCCGACGTTCGCTCATGGCCGAGATCTGTGCGATCGCAACGGTCATGGCATCCAGCGCCTGGCCGAGCGCCGGTGCAACGGCATGTGCCTCGGATGATACGACCGGGGTGTCGGGAGTCCCGGAAACGGCTGGGTTATCGGTAACGGACGCCAGCTCACGGTCCACGACGGTGCCGGCATACGCGAACATGTCCCATCCCGCGCCATGCACATGCGGCACGGCCCGAAGACTGAGCGCATCCTGCGTGCGGGCGTCTTTTGCCGCCGCAATGAGCCCGCTGCCGGCCAGACGCCGCCGCAAGCTTTCTCCGGACGTCCTGATCCCTTCAGATTTTCGCAAGGCGAGCACATCCGCGGCAAAGGCCGCGATCTGGCCTCCGAGCGCTTCAAAGGTCAGCGCCGCGGTTGCATCGGCCCATTCCAGAAGCTGCTCGGCGCGCGCGAGCGCGACCGATCCCAGCCCCGTGGCGCAGGCTGTCCCGTTGACGAGGCTGAGCCCCTCCTTCGCCGCCAGTGTCAAAGGCTCAATACCGATTGCTCCAAGGGCCTCCACGCCGGTCACGGCCTTGCCGCCGAGCTTCGCGGATCCCTCACCGATCAGCACGAGGGCGATATGGGCATTGTGGGTGAGATAGCCGGCCGAGCCTTTCGATGGCACATCGGGAATGCAGTCTTCGCGAAGCAGGGCCTGAAGCGCCTGCACGATTGCCGGGCGTACCCCGGAATGGCCATGCGAAAAATTGACGATCTGCGCTGCGATAATCGCGCGCACCTCTCGACAGTCCAGCAGCGGGCCGACGCCGCAGGCGTGGCTGAGCACGATGTTGCGCGACAACCGGCTTTGCGAGGGGCGGTCCACCACCGTGTCCGCCAGCGCGCCGACCCCGGTATTGACGCCATAGGCCCGCACGCCGCTTTGAACGATTGCCGCTATGATCTGGCTTGCGGTTTCCACCCGATGCTGTGCCGCATCCGACAGGGATAATGCCGCCCCTTCGGCCACTGCCGCCACCCCGCGCCAATCCAGCGCCGTCCCGATTACGATATCCTGCACAGTCCGTTCCCCGAAATGCCGATGCCCCAGCCGCGCGTGATCCTCTTCGCCGGCGATGAAAGCGTCAAGTTGTTTGCGGCTATACGCTGGTTTCCTCTGGACCTTCAGGACTTTGCAGACTTCGCTATGCCGTGGTTTTGGCCCTAGCCTTTGTCTGCCCAATAGTCCATCCGGCTGTTGCGGATATCGCTGATCGAGCCCAATCCTTCGCGGTCACAGAGTTGCGACAGGCCGCGGACGATACGGCCCGCCAGAGACGGGCCTTCATAGACCATGCAGGAATAGAGCTGAACCAGATCTGCGCCGGCCCGGATCTTCTCCGTCGCCGTTTCTGCCGAGGATACGCCGCCGACCCCGATAAGGGGCATATCCGGGCCGAGGCGCCTGCGCATCTTGGCAAGCACGATGGTGGATTTTTCAAACAGCGGCTTGCCGGAAAGCCCGCCGCTTTCCTTTGCCTGTTGCTGATCGGTAAGGTTGTCGCGCGAAAGCGTCGTGTTGGAGACGATCAGGCCGTCGAGGGCATGCGACAGCGCCTCCGCAGCAATGTCGTCCATGCCCTCTTCGGTCAGGTCGGGCGCGATCTTCAGGAACACCGGGACGCGGGTTCCCGCCTTCCTCGCCTCATCGTCGCGGGCGGAAAGGACAGCGGACAGAAGTGCCGCCAGACTTTCGCGCGCCTGCAGGTCGCGCAGTCCGGGCGTGTTGGGAGATGATATATTGACGGTGAAATAGCGGGCGACGCCAGAGAAGCTGCGTATCCCCGCGACATAGTCGGCAATGCGGTCGGGGCTATCCTTGTTGGCGCCGATATTGACGCCGATCATCGCGCCACGGGCGCAGATGGACAGCCGGGCAAGCGCTGCCTGATGCCCCTCGTTGTTGAAGCCGAGCCGATTGATGACCGCCTCGTCCTCGACCAGCCGGAAGATGCGCGGCCTGTCGTTGCCGGCCTGCGGCTTCGGCGTCACGGTGCCGATCTCGGTAAAGCCGAAGCCGAGTTTCAGCAGCGCCTCCGGCACCTCGGCATTCTTATCATAGCCCGCCGCCATGCCGAGCGGATTGGCAAAGGAAAGACCTGCAATCGTTTGGACAAGACGCGGGTCGGAGGGCGCAGCGCAAACCGGCACGAGACCGGTCTTCAGCGCCTTGATGGAGAGGCCATGGGCAGCCTCGGGATCAAGGAGAAACAGGCCGCGGCGGGCGAGCGACTGGAACGGTCCGGTCATTGGTCAAGCTCCGGAAAGACATGGGCGCCGTTAGTCGCAAGCGGCAGCGGTTTTTGCCAAAGCACCGCTTCGAGCGGCAGCGTCCCGTAGAGATGCGGAAAGAGATCGCCGCCGCGGGACGCCTCGTACACGAGTTTTTCGCCAAGCCGGTCGCCGTCGATTGCGACCAGCAGCAGGCCATTCTGTCCGGAAAAATGGCGCGCCGCCGTCTCTCTTGCCTGTGCGGCTGTGGAGAAGTGGATGTAGCCATCCGCCAGATCGATTGCGGCACCCTTGAATTCTCCGCTTTTCAGCGCATCCTGCCATAGAGTTGCCGGGACGATTTTGTAGATGATGCTGCTCATGCCGCCGCTTCCTGGACATTGGATGATGGGTATTGCGGGATTGCCGCAAACCTGTGCGAAAGTCCATCGGGAAAGTCGATCGGCAGATTTGCAGTTCACAGGAGGTAATGATGAAAACAGTGCTGGTACCGGGCCTTGTCCTTGGCATCATGGTGGCGTCTGCTCCGGCTTTCGCGCAGGAGTCTGTGCCCGGGCGCTATGCCATGCAGAAGACGGAGAGTGGCATTGCGCGGCTCGATACGCAGACCGGCGAGGTCTCGCTTTGCCGCGAAAGCGAGGGCGACATCGTCTGCCGCATGGCCGCCGATGAGCGCACGGCCTTCGAGCTTGAGCTTGATCTTCTCACCAAACGTATCGAGACCCTGGAAAAAGCCGCCGCGGATGGCCAGACGGGGTTCAAACAGCGGCTTCCCACCAAGGAAGAGATTGACCAGACAATGACCATCATGGAAAGGATGATGCGCAGTTTCTTCGGAATTGCTAAGGATCTGGAAGGCGAGGACAAGGCGCCGTCCGACAGTGCGCAGGACAGGCCTCAAAAGACCTGACCGGATCCAGCGAATACGGGGCAGTCGGCAAATTGGAGGTTTGCCGGCCGTTCAGAAGCTCTTGGGAGGGAGCGTCATGACACCAGATCTGACCATTATCATTGCAGACGACCACCCTCTGTTTCGGGGCGCCATGCGCCAGGCGTTGACGGGCATGGCTGGCAATCCGACAATTATCGAGGCGGGCGACTTTACCGCCGCCCGTCAGGCGGCGATCGATGCCTTGTCGGCCGATTTGATGCTGCTCGATCTGACCATGCCGGGGGTCAGCGGCCTTTCCGGGCTGATTGCGCTGCGGGCGGAATTCCAGAGCCTGCCTGTGATGATCGTCTCCGCCCATGACGATCCGGCAACCATCCAGCGGGCGCTGGAACTCGGCGCGTCAGGTTTTCTTTCCAAGTCCGCTGGCATCGACGAGATCCGAGAAGGTATAGAAACCGTTATATCAGGCGGCATTTTCACGCCGAAGGGCTTTCTGAGTGGTGTGGAGCATGAACCGGAAGTTGCCGATCTTCTCCACCGGCTGCAGACCCTGACGCCGCAGCAATCGCGCGTGCTGGGCATGCTGGCCGAGGGACTGTTGAACAAACAGATCGCCTATGAACTCGGTGTGTCGGAGGCGACGATCAAGGCCCATGTATCGGCGATCCTGCTGAAGCTCGATGTCGACAGCCGGACGCAGGCCGTTATACAGCTTGGCAAGATTGCGGCCGTCGCGGCGTAACAAATCAGAATTTAAGATTTGCGTTCAAGTGCATCCACGCGCCGTGCAAGGTTTTCTGCCATCTCCTCTATTCTTGAGAGCGACCGTTCGACTGCCGTTTGCAGGTGGGCAAAACCGCCGCCAAATTCCATTTTGATCGTTACCTCAAGATCGTCTCTCAATTCCGATTGGCGCCTTTCGATACGCCTCGAATATTCATAGGTCTGAAGCGCCAGAGTCCGGATTTCGGATGCTTCCTGGCGAAAAGCGCGCATGTCTTCGATGATTTTTTGACCCTGCTTGGCCAAAAAGCTCAAATCTACATTTTCGTCGATCATATCGGACCACCTTCAAGGCATGATAATCGTTGATCTCGCAAACTTCAATTCAGCCTCTACCGTTCTTTGGCAGAGGCTATTCATTCCGCAGCCATCTTTACCGTTCCTGAAAGCTGTGTCAGCCAGGCCCGCATCGAGGCGGGACGCACCGGTTTGTTCTGGAAGGCGATGCCGTCGCGCTCGGCTGCGGCACGCACCTCCGGCGAGCGGTCGGCGGTGACGAGGAGCGCGGGTATGGCGGCGGTGAAATGGTCTCGGATGGCGCGAATGGCATCGATGCCGGTTGAATTGTCGAGGTGATAGTCGGCAATGATCGCATCCGGGCGGGTAAAGGGTGGAAGCGCCTGCCACTCCGCAAGCGACGGCGTCGTCTCGACCTTGCAGCCCCAGCCTTCAAGCAGAAGCTTCATGCCGTCGATGATTGTCGTTTCGTTGTCCAGGCACAGCACGCGCAGGCCGTGCAACGGTTCGGTCCTGCCGGCGGGCACAGGTGATGCCGCCATAATCCCGGTGGCGGTCCTGTCGATCGGCATGGTTACCCGGAAGCGGGTCCCCTTGCCGGGCTTGGATTGCAGATCGACAGTGTGGTTCAGCACCCGGGAAATGCGGTCGACGATGGAGAGGCCAAGCCCGAGACCCGAGGCGGTCCTGGCGCCTTCCTCCAGTCGTGCGAATTCCTTGAAGACAGTGCGGAATTTCGAGGCGGGAATGCCGATGCCGGAATCCAGAACCTGGACGATCGCATTGCCGTTCTCGCGCCGCACGCCCACAAGGACCTTGCCCTTTGGCGTGTATTTGATGGCGTTGGAGACAAGATTCTGCACGAGGCGGCGCAAGAGGTTCGGATCGGTACGCACCACGAGCGAGGTTGGCAAGACCGTCAGCTTCAGATTGGCAGCGCGCGCGACCGGGGCGAAATCGGTTTCGATACGGCGCAGCAGGTCGTTGAGCGGAACCGATTGAAGGCGTGGTTTCATCGCGCCGGTATCGAGCCTGGAGATGTCGAGCACCGCGCCCAGAATGGATTCCACCGACTCCAGCGAGGAATCGATATTCTGGACCAGAAGGCTGTTTTCGGACCCGCCGAGGCGCTCCACGAGGGAGGAGGAATAAAGCCGGGCGGCATTGAGCGGCTGCAGGATGTCGTGGCCGGCGGCGGCAAAGAAACGGGTCTTGCCGATATTGGCCTCTTCGGCGGCGGCGCGTGCCTCGGCGACCTCTTTGTTGACGCGGGTCAGTTCCCCCGTGCGCTCGGCGACACGCAGTTCGAGCGTCTCGTTGGCCTGTTTCAACGCCATATCGGCCGCCACCCGCTGCGTAATATCGGTATATGTGGTGACAAAACCCTTGTCGGGCATGGCATTGGTGCGCACCTCGATGATGCGCTCGCTGCCGGCAAGGTCGAGAAGGAAAGGCTTGTCGAGGGTCAGGAAATTGTCGATGAGAATCTTTCCCTCCTCGTTGCGAATATCGCCGCGCTTGGTGAGGATCGAGACGATCTCCGCCAGTGGAAAGCCGACCTGGCCGACGCTTTCGGGAAGATCGAGAAGCTGCCGGAAACGCCGGTTCCAGATGATCAGCTTGGTGGAACTGTCGAAGACCGCGATCCCCTGATCCATCTGCGACAGCGCCGTCTGCAGCATGTCCTGATTGTATTGCAGCGCTTCGGAAGCCTGGTCGAGCAGCCATGCCGTGTCGGAGGACGTATCGTCCATGCGCTGCAGCACCAGCGACAGCACGAGGCGGGCCGACGAGGAGCCGATTGCGCTGCCAAGCAATTGTTCGGAGAAGTGAATGAGCGCCATGTCGGCCGGCTGGTGATCCTCCAGCCAGCGGCCGGACTGGCGTTCATAGGTCTGGAAGGAACGGCGCATGCGCTCCTCTCCCAGATAGCGCGCGATTGTGCTCTTCAATTCGAGGATGGTTATCTTGGTCTTGCGGCCGCGAAAGGCTTTTTCGGAACGAGATTTCCGGCGGATGAAGACGCCGGCCTGCAGCCGCTCCAGCGGTTTTGGCGCGCGGCTCAGGGAGAATATGGCATAGGCGACGACGTTGACGAGCAGGCTGAGCGCCGTGGCATTGACCAGTGGGTCGGCTTCGGCACCGGAGAAAACCGAAGTAAACGGGAAAAGGAAGCCGAGGATCGTGGTCGCCACATGCGAATTGTCGGGACCGCCGAGGCTGGGGAGGAAAAGAAGATAGGCCCAGACCAGAAAGCCGAGCGTCATGCCGGCAATGGCGCCGCGGGCATTGGCCTGGCGCCAGACGAGGCCGCCGAACAGCGCGGGCGCCATTTGGCCGATGGCGGCAAAGGAGAGCAGGCCGAGCGAGGCGAGGCCGGCGCTCATATCGGCGGAACGGTAATAGCCATAACCGAGCAGCAGCACGCCGAAGATCGCCGTGCGGCGGACATTGAGCAGCGTGCCAGCCACATCTTGTGCGCCGCCGCGTCCCATGAGCTTTCGCCGTAGGAAGACGGGCATGACGATGTCGTTGGAGATCATGATCGACAGTGCCACGGAGGCGACGATGACCATGGCGGTCGCAGCGGAAAATCCACCGATAAAGGTGACCAGGGTCAGGAGCGGCAGATCGGCGGCGAGCGGGAGGGTGAGCAGATAGAGGTCGGCCTCGCCGCTGCCGGAAAAGGTCAGGATCCCGGCAAAGGCCACTGGCAGCACAAAAAGATTGATAGCAATCAGATAGAGCGGAAAGAGAATGCCGGCGGTGCGCAGATCCTTTTCCGTGCGGTTTTCGACCACGGTCACATGGAACTGTCGCGGAAGCAGGATGATCGCGAAGGCGGAGAGGACGACGAGCAGGATCCAGCGCGGCAGCGGCGTCTGATAGTGCAGGGCCGCCATGGCCTGCTGGCTCGCAAGGGTCTTTGTCCAGAGATCGCCGGGACCATCGAACAGGAAGAAAACGACGTAAAGGCCGGCGGTGACCAGAGCCAGCAATTTGACGACCGATTCCATGGCGATCGCCAGGATGAGGCCGTCCTGATGCTCGGTGGCATCCGTGTGGCGCGTGCCGAAGACGATGGCGAAACAGGCGAGAAAAAGCGTCACCAGCAACGGCAGATCGACCAGGCTCTGGCCGGCGCCTATGCCGTAGCCGCTGGTATCAACCATGGCCGACACGGAACTGGAAACGGCCTTCAGCTGGAGCGCGATATAGGGAATAGCGCCGATCAGCGAAATCAGCGCTACGATGGCGGCGACGGCCGGGTTCTTCCCGTAGCGCGCACCGATGAAATCCGCGACCGATGTCAGTCTCTCGGCCTTGGCAAGCTGGATGATGCGGCGGATGACCGGCAGGCCCGCGGTAAACATCAGGATTGGTCCGATGTAGATGCCGGTGAATTCGAGGCCGCGCTCGGCAGCAAGGCCGATGCCGCCGAAATAGGTCCAGGATGTGCAGTAGATGGCAAGACTCAAGGCGTAGACGATCGGCCGGCCTTTTCCGGCAGAGGCGCTTTTGCGCGCCTTGCGGTCGCCGTAGCTTGCAACCGCGAAAAGCAGCAGCAGGTACCCGAAGGCGGCGCCGAAAATCACCGAACCTGACAGCATGCTTCCCCCTTCCTCGCTTCGAGCATAGGCGAAGTTCGATGTGAAGAAAATCGGTCTCGTCTTCGCCTTAAGTCCAAGATGGCATCGTCAAGAGCCGACCGATACCCGGCCATATTTTCTCTTTTCTTTCGCGCCTGACGCGATAGTTTGATGTCGGGATGCGTGGACAGACGCAACTAAACAGATGGGGATAGCGGGATGCTCAACGAATTCAAACAATTTGTCGCGCGCGGCAATGTCATGGACCTGGCGGTCGGCGTCATCATCGGAGCGGCTTTCAGCAAGATCGTCGATTCGATCGTCAATGATCTGGTCATGCCGGTGGTCGGTGCGTTGACGGGTGGCGGCTTCGATTTCTCCAACTACTTCGTTGCGCTGAGCGGCAACGTGACCGCTAACACGCTTGCGGCCGCACGCGAGCAGGGCGCGGTTCTCGCCTATGGAAATTTCATCACCATTCTCATCAATTTCCTCATCCTCGCCTGGATCATCTTTCTGATGGTAAAGGGCGTGAATCGCCTGCGCGAATCGGTCGAACGCGACAAGAAGGAAGGCGTTGCCGAAACCGCACCGCCGCCGGAGGATGTGGTGCTACTCACGGAAATCCGCGATCTCCTGAAGCAGCCCCGCGTTTCGAGCCAGCCCGGCGCGCTTTGACCGGCGCTTCTTGAAAAGAGGCCGGCAATCCATCACGAAAATAGATTAATCCGTCACCGATTGTCGCGTGATCGCGATTTGAAAAGACGCTAGAAGCGGCGGGCAAACAGGAGCCCGCCATGACCGTACTCGCCAGCCTCAGCCCTCGCTCACTCGCAGCCCCGAAGAGCGGCATCGTCGAGTTGGTGAACTATGCGCGTGGCCGCGACGGATTGATCCCGCTCTGGGTCGGCGAGGGCGATCTGCCGACACCGGATTTTATTTCCAATGCAGCACAGGCCTCGCTGAAGGCCGGCGAGACCTTTTACACCTGGCAGGGCGGCATACCGATGCTGCGCGAGGCACTGTCGCGCTACTACCTCCGGCATTTCCAAAAGACGCTTGCGCCGACCAATTTCTACGTGACGGGCTCCGGCATGCAGGCCATCAAGCTTGCGATCGAAGCCGTTACCTCGCCCGGCGACGCTATGGTGTACCTGTCGCCGTCCTGGCCGAATTTCGCCGCCAGCGCACAACTCTCGGGCGTCGATGCCATTGCAGTGCCGCTGGGCTTCGAGGACGGGATGTGGCGGCTCGGCATCGACAGGCTTGAATCGGCGATCACGCCGAGGACGCGCGCGTTGTTCGTCAACACGCCATCCAACCCGACCGGATGGACGGCGTCAAAGGACGACCTGAAGAAGATTCTTGACCTTGCCCGCCGCCGCGATCTCTGGATTATCGCCGACGAGATTTATGCCCTCTATTATTATCTTGGAGACAGGGCGCCGTCTTTCCTCGATATCATGCAGGATGCTGACAGAATTCTTTTCGTCAATTCCTTCTCGAAGAACTGGTCGATGACGGGCTGGCGTGCCGGGTGGATCGTGGCGCCGCCAGAAATCGGTCCCGTCCTCGAAAACCTCATCCAGTACTCGACCTCGGGGGTGGCTCCGTTCATCCAGGCGGGCGCCATCGCAGCGCTCGATGAAGGCGATGCCTTCGTGGCGGAAAACGTCGCCAAGGCCACGCGGTCCAGGGATCTCCTGTGCGATGCGCTGATCGCCACCAACCGGGTGGAGACCTTGAAGCCGGACGGAGCGATCTACGCCTTCCTCAAGATCGACGGGGTGACGGACGCGCGCAGCACTGCCTTTGATATCGTTGACAAGACAGGCGTCGGCCTCGCGCCCGGCACGGCCTTCGGGGTAGGGGGTTCGCTGTTCATGCGTGCGTGTTTCCTGCGCGACCCGGGCCAGATCGCCACCGCGGCCGAGCGGCTGGCGGGCTACATCGCCGCGCTCTGATCCCATCCGGCTTGTACCGGCCCACAAAAAGCTTGCCTGTCGCGGCGTGACCGGTTCTTATCCGGCTCGTCAAAAAGCAGCAGGAGCAATCGATGGCGGTTCTGGTCACGGGCGGCGGCGGATATATCGGCAGCCATATGGTCTGGGCATTGCTGGATGCCGGCGAAGAGGTTGTCGTCATCGATCGGCTCTCGACCGGCTTTCGCTGGGCGATCGCGCCCGAGGCCCGGTTCTATGAAGGCGATATCGCCGACACGGTCTTGATGCGGCAGATTTTTGCCGGCAACGCGATCGATTCCATCATCCACTTCGCCGGTTCCATCGTCGTCCCCGAATCGGTTGCCGATCCCCTCGGCTATTACGAGAACAACACGGTGAAATCGCGCAGCCTGATCGCAAGCGCGGTCGAGGCCGGCATTCCCCATTTCGTGTTTTCCTCCACGGCTGCGGTCTATGGCACGCCCGACGTGCTTGAACCGGTGACCGAAAGCGTCAACCTGAAGCCGGAATCACCCTATGGCTCGTCCAAGCTGATGACCGAGATCATGCTGCGCGACACCGCCAATGCGCATGCCTTCACCTATACCGCGCTGCGCTATTTCAACGTGTCCGGCGCCGACCCGAAGGGGCGTAGCGGCCAGTCGTCGGCGCTTGCGACGCACCTGATCAAGGTGGCCTGCGCGACCGCGCTCGGCAAGCGGCCATCGATGAGCGTCTTCGGCACCGACTATCCGACGCCGGACGGGACATGCGTGCGCGACTATATCCATGTCTGGGATCTGGTGCAGGCACATCTGAAGGCTCTGCAGCGCATGCGCGCCGGCGGCGGTTCTCTGGCGGCCAATTGCGGCTATGGTCACGGTTTCTCAGTCCTTGACGTGCTGGACGCTGTGCGCAAGGTTCATGGTTCCGATTTCGCCGTAACCTTTGCCGAGCGGCGGGCGGGTGACCCGGCAATGATCGTCGCCAATCCGGCGCTTGCCAGGCAGGAGCTTGGCTGGGTGCCGGAATATGACGATCTCGAAGGCATTATCCGCAGTGCGCTGGACTGGGAACTGCACCTGATGCGCAAGAATGTGCTCTGACCTGCAACGCGGTTTGCACTTGCCACCGCGGGCGCTCCAGTTTGACGACAGTTTCAGGCTCTAGGTTGTCTGTCATTATTGACTGACCGGACCCTGAGCATGACCGAATTTACCTGCCCAAGACACCGTAAGACGGCGAAGCCTGCGGCTGCGCGGTCCGCTGCGGAGCGTCGGGCGGGACCTCCGCGTGCCATTTCCCGTTTTTCGATCCTGCCGCTGATCGCCGCAGATCGGATGAATGCCTTTGGCGGGGGGCGTGTATGAAAGCCGTCATTCTCGCCGGCGGTCTTGGATCGCGCATCGCGGAAGAAACGCATCTTCGCCCCAAGCCGATGGTGGAGATCGGTGGTCGGCCGATCCTGTGGCACATCATGAAGCTCTACTATGCCCATGGCGTGCGCGACTTCATCATCTGCTGTGGCTTCAAGGGCTACATGATCAAGGAATATTTCGCCAATTACGGCCTGCACATGTCGGACATCACCTTCGACCTCCAGCAGAACAGCATCGAATTCCACCGCCAGAGCGCGGAAAACTGGCGTGTCACCCTGGTCGATACCGGCGAGAATTCGATGACCGGTGGCCGCCTCAAACGCGTTGCCTCCTATCTCAAGAACGAAGATGCCTTCTGCTTCACCTATGGCGATGGCGTTACCAATGCCGATATCGGCGCGACCATCGCCTTCCATAAGAGCCATGGCAAGCAGGCGACGGTCACGGCGGTGCGCCCGCCCGCCCGCTACGGTGCCCTGCAGCTTGATGGCAACGAGGTTCAGGGCTTCATCGAAAAACCGGAAGGCGAGGGCGGCTTTATCAATGGCGGCTTCTTCGTGCTTTCGCCGCGCTGCATCGACCGGATCGATGCGGATCACACGAGCTGGGAAGGGGAGCCCTTGATGGGACTGGCCAAGGATGGCGAGCTTCGGGCCTATCTGCACGAAGGCTTCTGGCAGCCGATGGACACGCTGCGCGACAAGAATCTTCTCGAAACCCTGTGGCAAAGCGGCTCCCCGCCGTGGAAGAGCTGGTGATGCCAATGAAAAGCGAATTCTGGCGCGGCAAACGCGTCCTGGTCACGGGCCATACCGGATTTAAGGGAAGCTGGCTGACGTTGTGGCTTCGCGAGTTGGGAGCCGAGGTATCCGGCCTTTCCCTTGCGCCGCAAACCAGTCCTTCGCTGCATCTCTTGCTGAGTGGCGCTGTCGATACCGGGGGTATCATCGATATCCGCGACCGCGACGCTGTGGTTCACCAGGTCGTGAAGACCAAGCCGCAGATCGTCTTCCATTTGGCGGCGCAGGCGCTGGTCCGGGCGGGGTACCGCAATCCAGCGGAGACATACGACGTCAACGTGCTCGGCACAGCCAACGTGCTCGATGCCCTCAGGCTGTCACAGGACGTGCGCTCCATTGTCGTCGTCACCACCGACAAGGTCTATCACAACGCCGAAACCGGTCTCGCCTTCATGGAGAGCGATCCGCTCGGCGGGCATGATCCCTACAGCGCCAGCAAGGCGGCGGCGGAGATCGTCGCAGCGAGCTATCGGGCGTCATTCTTCGCTGCCCGGAAAGTCGGCCTTGCGACGGCGCGGGCCGGCAATGTTATCGGCGGCGGCGACTGGGCGGAAGACCGGCTGATCCCCGATGCCGTCAGGGCGTGGCAGAACGGCGAAACGCTCAATGTGCGCCGTCCTCGGGCGGTTCGCCCCTGGCAGCATGTGCTGGAGCCGCTCGGCGGGTATATCGGACTTGCCGAACGCCTGTGGCACGCGCCGGAAGGTGTCGAAAGCTATAATTTCGGCCCGGACCATGGCGACGCGGCCTCCGTTGGCGCCGTGCTGAAGATGGCGGAGCGGCATTTCGGCGGCGGCGCCATGCAACTGGGCGACGGATCGGAAGGACCTCACGAGGCCGGCTATCTGGTTCTTGACAGTGCCAAAGCCAGGGCGGAGCTCGACTATAAGCCGCGCTGGCGGCTTGCCGAAACGGTCAAGCGCACGATGGACTGGTACCGGGCTCAAGGTCAGGGCAGAAGCGCGCTCGATCTTTGCCTTGCGGATATTCGCGATTTTGCCGGACTTTCCGTGGAAAACGCGCCGTTGAGGGCGGCCGGATGAGCGGACGTTTCGAGGCGGTCGAAACACCGCTGCAGGGTTTGCTGGTGCTGACCCGCAAGGCGGTGACGGACGACCGCGGCTTCCTTTCACGGTTGTTCTGCGACGAGGATTTACGCGCCTTCGGCTGGCAGGGACGCCTTGCGCAGCTGAACGAGACCGGCACCGTGCATCGCGGAACGGTTCGCGGCATGCATTTCCAGCGTCCGCCGCATGCGGAGATCAAGCTGGTGACCTGCACGCGCGGCCGCATCCTCGATGTCGCAGTCGACATCCGCGAGGATTCACCGACATTTCTCCAGCATGTCGCTGTCGAGCTATCTGAAGAAAACGGCCGCTCGCTTCTCATTCCCAAGGGTTTTGCGCATGGTTTCCAGGCGCTGAGCGACGATGTCAGGATGATCTACGCGCATTCCGAGCCCTACTCGGCTTCGGCCGAAGCCGGGCTTCATCCGCAGGACGCGGCACTCGGCATCGACTGGCCCCTGCCGGTCGTCCATCTCTCGCTGCGGGACGCCGCGCATCCGCACCTCTCGCAGGGTTACCGTGGAGTCGCCGCATGAAATGCCGTCACTGCGGTTCGACGCATATGGTGCCGTTTCTCGACCTCGGCACGGCTCCGCCATCGAACTCCTATGTCGATGCCACCATGCGTCACATGCCGGAGCTCTGGTATCCGCTGGTGATCCGCTGCTGCGGTGAATGCCGTCTGGTGCAGACGGAAGATTTCGCCGATCGCGAAACCTTCTTCTCGTCGAGCTACGCCTATTTCAGTTCCTTCTCCACGTCGTGGCTCGACCATGCCCGCCGCTATGTCGCCGATATGCAGGCACGTTTCGGCCTGACGGAAGCCTCGCAGATCGTCGAAATCGCCGCCAATGACGGTTATCTCCTGCAATATGCGAGAGAGCGGGGCATCGGCTGCCTCGGCATCGAACCGACGGCCAGCACCGCGGCAGCGGCCCGGAAGAAGGGCATCGAGATCGTCGAGGAGTTTTTCGGTGTCGAACTCGGCGAAAGGCTTGCGGCGGAGAGACAATCCGCCGACCTGATGGTGGCCAACAATGTGTTGGCCCATGTGCCTGACATCAACGATTTCGTTGCCGGCTTCGCGCGTCTGCTGAAACCACAGGGCGTCGCGACCTTCGAGTTTCCGCATCTCCTCAACATGGTGCGCGAGGCTCAGTTCGATACCGCCTATCACGAGCATTATTCCTATCTTTCGCTGACGGCAGTGAAGCGGGTCTTCGAGGCCAATGGGCTTTCGGTGTTCGACGTCGAAACCACGCCGTGGCACGGCGGCAGCCTCAGGGTGTTCGCGCAGCGCAGCGATACCGGCGGGCACCAGGCAACAGCTGCCGTGGTAGCAACGTTGGACACCGAGCGCGCGGCGGGCATGCTTGAGGATAAATTCTACGCCGATTTCCAGGAGGCTGCGCAGACGGTACGCGACGGCTTCCTGGAATTCCTGATCGAAAGCCGGCGCGCGGGCCTCAAGGTCGCCGCCTATGGCGCTGCGGCAAAGGGCAATACGCTCTTTAACTTCGCCGGCATCAAGCCCGATCTCATTGCCTTCGTCGTCGACAAGAACCCCGCCAAGCAGGGAACGCTGCTACCGGGAAGCCGAATTCCCGTCGTTACGGAAGACGTGCTGAAAACCGAAAAACCGGAAAGGGTCGTTATCCTGCCATGGAACATACAGGCCGAAATCAAACAGCAGCTTTCGTATATCAGCGATTGGGGTGGCAAGTTCGTGACGGCGGTGCCGTCACTGACGGTGCACCGGTGACCGAGGCCGTCATCGCCGACCTGCCGGAGACGACGGTCGACGTCCCGATCAAGAAGACGGGAACCCAAGGCCTGAAGATCGGTTGATTTCGGGCTATTCCGTCGTTTCGCCGAGTTCGACTTCCTCGCGAGCGATCGAATGGCGGATCAGTTGCGCCCATAGGTCTTCGTAGAAATCCGGATCGATGCCTACGGCCTCGGCATTGCTCCGCGCATTGCGCCGGACCTCATCGACACGCGCCGGGATGTCCGCCTTCAGCCCGATCGGTTTCTTGATTTCGGCCGCCCGGCCGATATAGGCCCAGCGCTCTGCGAAAAGCGCCATCAACGCCTTGTCCAGACGATCGATCTCGGCGCGGATATCCTCCATCGAGGTGCAATCTGCCGGGCTTTTTTGCATGCATCGTCTCCATACCGGTGCGGACGGCGAAGGGAGAGCCTCGCCGTCTGCTGCTTATCAAGCGATCCGCTACATGGAAAGCCAGGAAAACCCTGCAAGACGCAAGGTCGCGGGCAAGCCTCGCGAAAGCCCTCAACTTTATGTATGGGGCAAACGGAGAGATTTTATGTTCGCCCAGCCGAAACTGACGATCTGTGTGCCCTCGCGCAACCGCCAGCGTTATTTCCAGGAAACGATCAGAAGCCTGGTGATCAACCTCAGGACGGATGTGGAATTTGTTTTCGCGGACAATTCCGACGATCCAGCGGTCATGAACGATTTTATGGAAGACGTGATCGGCGACCCACGCGTGAAATATCTGCCGTCGGCGGAGCGCGTGTTTTCGATGGTGGAGAACTGGGAACGCTGCGTTGAGGCTGCGACAGGTGAATTCATCTGCATGATCGGCGACGACGATTACGTCGATGTTACCGTCGCGGACCTGATTACCCGGTCGCAGGCCACCCATGTGGTCGACGTCTTCGTCTGGAGTCGGCTCACCTACAATTGGCCAGGTAATCGACCCAACCACTGCAACGTCTCAGCGCCGCTTGGCACCGAGGTGCACCGGTTGCCCCGCAAGTGGCTCTACGAGGAATTCTTCTCGTGGAAAGGAAACACTGCGACGCCGAACATGGCCTTCGGGTTCTACCACGGCGCGGTTTCCAAGCGTGTCATGGACAAGATCAAGGCAAAGTTCGGCGGCAAATACTGCGAATATCCGGTCGTCGATTTCGAGAATGTCTGCAAGGTCATCGTCACGGCTGAGCATATGTTCTACTCCGAGCGCGCCTTCTCGGTGCTCGGTTCCTGCGCGGAGAGCAATTCCGCAAAAATCAAGATGATGGACAAGGCAAAGGATCAGCATGCGGCCTTCATGGCCGAGACGGGCCGCAACATCGATGAAGATCCGCACATGAAGGATTTTCCGTTTCCATCGCTGCTCGGTCTCGCCGCCTGTATTGCGCAGACGCAGCACTGGTTCCTGACGAAGTACGGCTATAGCGAGATAAAGGGCTGGGAAGCGAATTTCGCCGAGGCCTGTGGCCTGAGCTGCGGCATCATGGGCACGCGCGCCGATTACGATCGGACCGTTGCCGGCTACCGGTCCGCCTTCGGCCGGTGGAAAAACGGTCGCTATCTCGCAAACTTCAAACCGGCCCCCTATTCCGAGCCGACCGATGCCCTGTTCTTCACAGGCGTTTCGAACAATCACCTCTATCTCGATGAAGAGATCGGCGGTGTCAGTACCCCGGCTGAGCTTTACAATCTCGTGAACCAGAGTCTTGCCCCGGAGCCGGAACTCATCCTGAATTTCGAACAGCATTTCAAGGTCGCCTGATCCCTTTGGGCGGCCGGGTCTGAAGGCGCCATTACATCGAAAAGGACGCAACGCATGATACAGAATGAAGCGATCATCGCGGCCTCGGCACGCGAGGACTTTGCCGCCAAGGGCTACACCATGCTGCCGCAGTTTTACGATGTGCAGCGCGACGTGGCGCCGATTCAGGAAGGGATCCGCGTCATTCTGGAACTGCTTTGCCGGAAATACGACGTGGATGCGCCGACCGACACCGCCTGGAACGCCATGACCCAGGCCTATCCTGCCCTGATCGCCAAAAACCGCGCCTGGGGCGGCGAGGTCTATGATGCGGTCAAGCAGATACCCGCTTTCATGCAGATCGTTACCAAGACCGCCAACCAGATCGTCTTTCAGCATCTGCGCCCGGGCTCCGTGCCGGGCATCGCCGCCGGCGGCTACGGTATCCGGATCGACAATCCTGGCGAGGAGAAGTTCCGGGCGCAGTGGCATCAGGAGTTTCCGGGCCAGTTGCGCAGCCTCGACGGTATCGTGTTCTGGACGCCGCTTCTGCCCGTCACCGCCGATATGGGGCCGGTGCAGATCGCCGAGGGATCCCATGCCGAAGGCCTGATCCCCGTTTATCGGGACGATGCCGGGCTTGGTAAGACAGGCGCCTATGCCCTGTACATGGACAAGTGCGACGAGCGACTGGAGAAATACGAGAAGGTGGCGCCGCTGACGAACCCCGGCGATCTCATCCTGATGGATTTCCTCACCATGCACCAGGGCGGGCACAACACCTCCGCCATGCCGCGCTGGAGCATCCAGTTCCGCTATTTCAACTTCGCCGATCTGCTCGGCACCCGCATCGGCTGGGCCGGCTCGTTTGCCGCCGGCGTCGATTTCAGCAAGTTGATGCCGGAACTGGTCACGGACGGCGAGGTCGCGGCATGACAGCCTGCCGTGTCTGCGGATCGCCGATTGCCGAGGCCTCCTATGAGGCGTCGGCACCGGCGCTGACCTCGATGATGGCCTTCATCGACATTCCGACGCTGGCCTTCGTCTGTGACGAATGCGGGCATGCACAATGCGCCGATCTGCCCGATATCGACAGCTTCTACGACACCACCTACCGGATCTCTCTGGAATCCGACGATCACGACCAGATTTTTGCGATTGCCACCGATGGCAGCCCGATCTACCGGACCGATCATCAGGCCGCGACGGGCCTGGCACTGATGGACATTCCTGTCGGCGCCAATATTCTCGACTATGGATCGGGCAAGGCGACGACGCTGCAAAAGATGTGCGCGGTGCGTCCGGACCTTATCCCGCACGTCTTCGACGTCAGCCGGGATTACATGCCGGCCTGGGATGGCTGGGTCGAAAGCCGCAATCAGGCGACCTACACCGTGCCGGACGTCTGGAACGGGCGCTTTCAGGCGATCATCAGCCATTTCGTGATCGAGCACGTTGCCGAACCCGTCCCGTTTCTGAAGACGCTGCACGGCCTGCTCGCTCCAGGCGGCCGGCTTCTTCTGTCGATGCCCGATGTCGCCGCCAATCCGGGCGACATGACGGTTGCCGACCATCTCAACCATTTCAGCGTGCCCTCGCTCAAGCGGGCGCTGTCGCTTGCCGGCCTCGCTCTGGACGTGATCAACAGCGACGCTTTTCCGGGGGCATTCTTCGCCGTTGCCGTTCGCGCCGACGAAGTGCCGGCGACTGAAGAGAACCGGCAGGAGATCGCCGCGGCTGCCGCGGCGGCCAAGGATATCTGTGCTTTCTGGAAAAACGCGACGCGCAACCTCGATGGCGCCGCCAAGCAGTTTTCGGGCAAGCGCGCCGCCGTCTACGGATCCGGATTCTACGGCAGCTGGATCTGCAGCCGGATCGAGGCCGATGTCGATTTCCGGGTGTTCCTCGACCAGAACCCCAAGCTTCAGGGATCGACGCATTTCAATCGTCCTGTGATCGCGCCGGCGAACCTCAATGACGATGTCGATGTGGTGTTCGTCGGGTTGAACCCGCTCAAGGCGCGGGCGGCCCTTGCCGGACAGGCGGCGTTGCAGCGGCCGGGGCTTGATATTGTCTGGATCGACGCCTGAGCGAGGCGCGCCGGGACAGGTTCGCGAAAGGCTTTACCAATAGGGTCTTGTCGTCCGCCTGACGGATCAAGGCTGCCATGGGGGCGGTCTTCCGGTCGATGCAGACGATGCCCGAGACATGAGCCGCACGATCGTCATTTCGCAGTCGATGTATTTTCCCTGGGTGGGCCTGCTCGAGCAGATCCGGCTTGCGGATATCTTCGTCCACTATGACGATGTGCAATATTCCAAGGGCAGCTTCACCAACCGGGTGCAGGTCAAGGGTGCCAACGGCGTCGGCTGGATGACCCTACCATTGCGCGACTATCATTTCGGCCAACACATCGACCAGGTCATGCTGGACGACCGGACGGACTGGCGCGGCAAACACCGTGAAATCCTTCGGCAAGCCTATCGGAAGGCGCCGTTCCGCGATGACATGCTGGCGCTGGTCGACGGCGTCTTTTCGCTGGAGGTGCGGTCTGTCGCGGATATCTCGCGCCACTCGATGCTGGCACTCGCCGGCTATTTCGGCCTTGAACCACAGTTCCTGTCGGCCGGCGATCTTCCCGTGCCGGGCTCCAGCAGCGAACGTGTCTGCGACATCGTCTCCTATCTGAAGGGCTCATCCTACGTGACGGGTCACGGCGCACGGAATTATCTGAACCACAGCCTATTCGAGGACAGGGGCATTTCCGTCGATTACATGCGCTATCAATGCACGCCCTATCCACAATTGAACGGCGACTTTACCCCTTACGTGACCGCGCTTGATCTCGTCGCGAACTGCGGCGCGGACGGTGCAAAATACATTCACTCCGGAACGATCGGTTGGAAGGAATTCACCCAATGAAAACAGAAAATCTCGATGCAGTGTCATCGGAATATCTCCCGAACGCCGCGACGGCGATCGAGAACGATCTCATCCTCAACTGGTATCCGGAGCGCATCATCAAGCGGTTTGGCACGGTCGGCTCCATTCTCGAACTGGGGATCGGCCACGGATACACGCCCGGCCTCTTCAATGCCGCTTGCGACCGGCATGTGATCATCGAGGGATCGCAGCTCGTCATCGACCTGTTCAAGGAAAGAGCCCCTGATTTCAAGGGCGAAGTCGTCTTCTCCTATTTCGAGGAGTTCGAGACCGAGGAACGGTTCGACGTGATCGTCATGGGTTTTATCCTGGAGCATGTCGATGATCCGGGCATGCTGCTCGACCGCTACAAAAAATTCCTGAAGCCGGGTGGGCGCATGTTCGTGGCGGTTCCCAATGCCAAGTCGATGAACCGTCGGCTGGGCGTCGAGCTCGGCAAGATTGACGACATCTATGCGCTGAACGCCAATGACCATGCGCTGGGCCACAAGCGCCAATATTGCCGCGATACGCTGAAGCAGGAGATACAGAACCACGGTTACATTGTGAGCCTGGAAGAGGGCATCTATCTGAAACCCCTGCCGCTGGGCGTTCTGAAAACATTGCCGGATTTCAAGGAGAATCTCGATGCGATGCTGCGCGTCGGTGTGGATTTTCCTGATCTTTGCGTGGCGCTCCTGATGGAAGCCAGGCTGCAATGAAAACCGCAGCGGTCATCGGCGCGCGATCGATGCTGGGCAGTCAATTGACCGCGCAGTTGGCAGATCGCGGCGTCACGGTCTTCAAGGTGGGTCGGTCGGCCGCCAATGACGACGTTCATTTCGATCTCAGGCAGGCGGAAGCCGATGTACCCGGCGGTCTCTCCGCCGATGTCGTCTTCCATTGCGGCGCCAGTTTTGCCGGAGACGACAGCGAAGGCATCCGGACGAACTTCACCGAAAACGCATCAAGCGCTCTCGGCGTCGCGGATCTGGCGAAAGCAATGGGTGCAGGCACGCTCATCTATGCGGGCTCGGTGTTTTCAAACCCGAGCACCGACAATTTCACCTCCTACGGCCTGACGAAAGCCATTGCCGAGCAGGTCCTCGAATGGACCATCGCCCGGCAGGGCGGGCGGTTTTGCAGCCTGCGCCTGCCGCAACTCTACGATGTCGAGGGCCGGTGCTGCGCGCATCAACCCTGGTTCGGCCGTATCATCGCCTATGCGTCGCGCGGGCAGAATATGCGCATGCCGCGCTCGCAAGGTCCGCGCAATTTTCTGCATGTGCGCGACGCCGCCAGCCTTATGATCCGTGCGGCTGACAGTGCGGTCAGGGGCGTGCTGGATATCGCGCATCCGCAATCGCTGACGGTGGATGCTATCGCTGAGATGGCCTACGAGATTTTCGGGCAGGGTGGCAAGGTGGTGATCGCGCAGGAAAAGACACCGTTCCGCGCCATTCATTTTCCCGATGGCGGCGAAGCCTTCCGGCGGCTTGATCTCGTGCCGATGGTAGAAATGCACGAGGGCATCCGCATGATCAGGGATGCCGGTACGGCAGGGGCTTTCGGGCCGATGGATCTGTCATGACGGAGGGTGTGCCGGGAGCGTCGGCAGCGCCAATCACCGTCGTCGTCACGGCCGTGGGAGCGCTGATCGGCCAGGGGATCATCACCTCGCTGCGCAAGGTGGGGCTGACCGTCCGGGTTATCGGCGTCGATCGCAATGCCGGCGGCATCGGTCCCTATTGGTGCGACGGTTTCCGTGCCAAGCCTGCCGTCGATGAGGGCTCGCACGAGTACCTCGATTTCTGGATGCGGCTGATAGAGGACGAAAAGGTCGATCTTGTCCTGCCGGGCCTGGAATCCGACGTGCTGTTCTTCAGCCGGAACCGCGCTGCTTTCGCCGATCTCAGTGCGCGCATCGTTCTCAACAATCCGGCGCTTGTCGAACTGGCGCAGGACAAATGGGATTTCGGCGCAGAACTCGCGCGGCTTGGCTTTCCGGTCATTCCCGCGCGTCTCCAAGGAAGCTGGGCGGAGTGCGCAGCGGAATTTGGCGCGCCGCTCCTGCTCAAGCCGCGCCGGGGCAATGGCTCGCGGGGGATCGCGGTGCTGAGGGACGAGGTGGATTTCGACTACTGGAGCCGCAAAGCGAAAGACGCTTTCATGATCCAGAAATTCATCGGCAGCGACGAGCAGGAGTTTACCGTCGGCGCCTTCGGCTTCGGCGACGGCACGGCGCTGCCGCCAATCGTCTTTCGCCGCACGCTTTCGGTCGCCGGCAACACGCAATATGCCGAGGTGGTCGACCATCCCGTGCTGGCCACGATTGTCGAGAAGATGGCGGCGCTCTTCAAACCGGTCGGCCCGACGAACTACCAGTTCCGCATGGACGGCGAGACACCCTATCTGCTGGAAATCAATCCGCGCTTTTCCTCCAGCACGTCGCTGCGCGCCGCCTTCGGCTACAACGAGGCGGCGATGGCGGTCGAGTGGTATCTGCATGGCCGCAAACCGGCGCCACCGCAGATCACGCCCGGGCGTGGCTGGCGTTACTATGAGGATTATGTGGTGCGATGATCGCCATCATTTCCGATATTCACGGCAATCTGCCGGCACTGCGGGCGGTGCTCGACAGGATCGATACGTTCGGTTGCCGCACCGTCGTCTCGCTGGGCGATGTCGTCGGGTATTATGCCGAGCCCGGCCCCTGTATCGACCTGCTGCGCGAACGCGGGATCGTCAATATTCTTGGCAATCACGATCATTACATCGTCAGCGGCGAGGGCTGTCCGCGCTCGAAACTTGTCTCGGATATCACCGAGTATCAGCGCGGGATCATCTCGGCGGATCAGGTTTCCTGGCTTGCGCAATCGCGCCGCTATCTTGTCGATGGCAGCACCTGGTTCATGCATGGCGGATTGCTCGACCCTGTCGACCAATATCTCTATTCGATCTCACAGGCCGATATTCCCCCGGAGGCGGATACGCTGTTTGCCGGGCACACGCATGTGCAGGTGCTTCTCGATGTCCATGGCAAGACTTTCTGCAATCCGGGCGCCGTCGGCCAGCCACGCGACGGCGATCCGCGTGCCGCCTTTGCTGTCGTCACGGATGGCCGCATCGAACTGCAGCGTGTTGCCTACGATATCGATGGGACGGCCTTTCGGATGAAGCAGGCCGGATTTCCCGCCAGATGTTACGAAAATCTCTATATCGGCGCGCAGATTGGTGGCCGAATCGACCGGATCACGCTGGCTGAGTGACGCGTGGGGGGCAGTTATCGCCACTTTCTCCGGAGGGGGGTAAGCATCTCCGGCTGCGGGCTTCGTGGCGCAAGCAATAGAAATTCATCTGCAACAAATGTCCGCCCGACGGAATCAAACCGGGTCCGGCAGGCGGACGCAGTATCCGCCCGGCGAGGAGGCGAGCACCAGCTTGCCGTTGATCACCGGATCGACTTCAAAACTGTCCGTTTCCTTCAGGTAATCGTTGAGCGCGCTCAACGGCTCGTCGCCGCTGAACCAGATCTTGGACCGCTTTTTCGGTGCGTTTTCGGCTGTCACATGGGCTGCGGCGGTGTCGGCGACGACGAGATAGCAGCCGGGGGTGACGAGTGGCCCGTAGGCGCGGCATTCGGCCAGCACATGGCTGTAGGAATGGTCGCTGTCCAGCACCACCATGACCCTTGCGCCATCAGGGATGAGGTCACGCACGGCCTGTAAAGTGCTGTCATCGACGGAGCCGCCCTCGATGAGGGCGATGCGGCTTGTCATCGGGTGGGTCTCGATCGCCTCGCGATTATGGGCGCGGATATCGATATCGACGCCGATCACCTTGCCCTGATCCTTGCCGGTCATGGCGAGCAGCGATGCCATGAAGATCATGGAGCCGCCGCGTGCGACGCCGGTTTCGATGATGATGTCGGGCCGGGTGTTCCAGATGACTTCCTGGGTGGCCATGATATCGGCGGGCAGCTGGATAATCGGCACGCCCATCCAGCTCCAGAGATAGGAGTAGTCATAGGTGTCGAGCGCCAGCATCGTATCGATCGACTGCTTGAAGACCTCTGTGTCGCGGCCAAGCGCAAGGCACATGTCGCGTTTATGCGCTTCGAATTCCTGGCGGTCGTCTTTGACTGTCATATGTGTAAACGCCTTTGTCTTTCCGATTGTCTGCCCGACCGGCCGGCGGGATCGCAGTCTCGTTTCAAGCGGATTTCGCCAGATAGGGTTTGTCGGTCGCCGCCGATGTGCGGCTTGCGACAAGGTTCACGATGACATCCGTCACACGGCCGATCTCGTCCTCGGTCATATCGTGATAGCTGGGCAGGTTGATGGCCCGCTCGGGAATATCCCAGGCATGGATGTTGCTGCGCCTGTCGTCGAACATCGGCAGGCTGGTCAGGGGGTGGAAGAAGACCCGTGCATCAATATTGGCGTCGCTGAAAGCCTGTTGCAGAATGTCCCTTGTTATTCCCATGCCGCGATCGAACACCGCTGTCGGCATCCAGGCGCCATTCACCGTGCCGGGAACTTGGGGGTTGAGCGAAATGCCGTCAAAGCTGCCCAGTCGTGCGGCGTAGCTTGCGAGGATCTCGCGCTTGCGCGCCGTCAGCGCCTCGATCCGTTCCATCTGGCCGCAGCCAAGGGCCGCCTGGATGTTCGACATCTTGTATTTGAAGCCGATCTCATCCGGCCAGAACTGCTTCGTCTGGTTCCGTGCCCGGCCGTGATTGGAGAGCGTCAAGACTTTTTCATAAAGTGCGGCGTCGCTGGTGACGAACATGCCGCCTTCGCCTGTCGTGAGCGTCTTGGTGCCGTGGAACGAGAAGGTGCCGAACAACCCCATCGAGCCCGCCCGCCGACCTTTCCAGACGGAACCGATGGCTTCGGCCGCGTCCTCGATCACCGGAATGCCGTGGCGCAGGCCGATGTCCAGAAGCCGGTCCATGTCGCAAAGATTGCCGTAAATATGGGTGGCAATAATCGCCCGGGTCTTCGGCGTGATGTGCCGCTCGACATCCGCCGGATCTATGCACCAGCTGTGAGGGAGGATATCCAAGAAAACCGGGGTCGCGCCGAGGTGGACGATGGGCGCTACCGTTGCGATCCAGTTAGTGTCGGCGAGAATGACCTCGTCGCCATCGCCAATGCCAAGTGCGGCCAGGCCCATATGCATGGCGCCGGTGCAGCTGGACGTCGCGATGGCATGACCGGCGCCGAGATGCGCAGCGAAATCCTTCTCGAACCGGACGATATAGTCGTAGCAGCGTTCTCCCCAGCCATTGGCGGCGGCATCCGTCGCATAGGCGACTTCAAGCTCCGTGATCGACGGCTTGGTGTAGGAAATGCGGGGTAGGTGCCCGCTCATGCCGCTTTGCCGTCCGCGTCGCGCAATGTGCCGCCACACATGAGACCAACAGGCGCCATCATATGGCGGGCGATCTTGAAAAACTCCAGAGGGGTTTGCGCGCCACCGAGAAAGCGGTCCACCAGCAGGGCGCCGTCATGCAGGCCGCGACGGCTGTCCACCGGCCTGGTGTCATGGAATTCGGGCCGGAAGAAAGGTGCGAGGCGTCCGCCATCGAAGACGGTCAGCGCCGCGTAATAAGCGTTGCCCTTGGCGACATAGTTTTCGCGGGTCTTTTCCATCATGCAGTCGATCATGACAGCGCGAACGAAGGCCTCGCCGGCACCGGTCCATTCGGACTGAAGCTCGCGCAGGACATGGAACTGCACTTCGGCGACCGCGCCGGCAAGGCCGAGACCGGAATGAAAGGGGAAATTCCATGGGTGAAGCGGGGGCTCGGCGATGTACGGCACGGTGCCGATCGCCGACATCGGCCGGGGGCTGAAGGCGAGATCATTGGCAAACAGCAGAACTTTCGCGGCCCATTCATATTGCGGAACCGGCGTCGACCAGTCCTGTGGCTTCGGCATTTGCAGCAGCGCATCGATCAGCGAGCGCCGGATCGCCGCATGATAGAGGCCGAACGGCATTTTCGGGCTGTTCAGGCTGCCTTCCCAGTAGAAGAACGTCTTGAGCATCGCAGTCTTGTCGAGTGTCTCCACCTGGTAGCTTGCCGGAATGGCAACCGAGGCCGCCTTTCCGGGCACGGCTTGTCCGTCGATCTGGAAGGCGTTCCAAGCTAGGGCATCGACGCCCGGCGAACTGGTTTCCAGGAAAGAAAGCATGATGGGAAGGTCGCGTTCCAGCACGTCACCCGGCTTAATCAATGTCGCCCAGTCGCCGCTGGTGGCTTCAAGCGCCCGGTACCATAGCAATTGTCGCGAAATTCCATCTTCCGCATCCCGAATTTTTAGCCGTGCGTCCGCCGCAGCGAGCCCTGACACTTCAGCCGAAGGCTGCAGAGCTGAAGGCTTGGCGAGAACGATCTCGATATCTGCGAGAGGATTTTCAAGGAGCGAGGTCAGCAGCGGGAAAACATCCTGCGCGCCGGCGTCCAGGGGAATGCAGATCGAGAGCTTGGTCATGGCTTGGCCTCGTGACATCGGATGCCTCGCCACCCTGACTTGAGACGGCGATGTGCGACATGGTCACATCGGCAGGCAAGCAATCTCCGGCCTGGAGGAGGGTGCGGTCCTGTCTCCCGGCCGAGGTCGTTGCCTGCCGATGTGTGACTGAGACGTAGCGTGGGAAACTTGAGCGAGGCTTTGCAGGTTGCGACCGGTCAGGTGCCGAGCCAGAATTTGATGACCAGGCCGAGAACCGTGACGGCCGCGACGCCCATTGCCCACAGGCCGGCGAACCAGAGAAGCTTTTTCGGCAGGCTGTTTTGCGTCGGCATCAGTGATAGCCCTCCTCCGGGTCGATCTTGCCGCGAAATACCCAATAGGCATAGCCCGTATAGATCAGGATAACAGGAACCAGCACCACGGCGCCCGCGAGCAGGAAGGCGAGGCTCGAATCCGGCGCGGCGGCGTCCCAGATGGTGACGGACGGCGGGACGATGAAGGGATAGAAGCTGATGCCGATGCCGGCATAGCCGAGGATGAAGAGGCCGAGCGCCGCCAGAAAAGGCATTGTGTCCCGCTTGTCGCGGATGCCCGTGAGCAACAGAATGATGCAGCCGACCACCAGAAGCGGGACGATGACGCTGAAGACGGCGGTTGGCCAGCTAAACCAGCGCTGCAGATATTGGGGCTCAAGGAACGGCGTCCAGAGGCTAACGACGCCCATCGCCGCGACGGTGGCGAAACAAGCGCGAAGGGCGATTCGGCGAGCCCGTTCATTCAGGTCTCCGCTGGTCTTCATCACCAGCCAGGTTGCGCCAAGCAACCCGTAGCCGATGACGACCGCCAGGCCAGTGGCGACCGAAAACGGTGTCAGCCAGTCCCACCATGCGCCGGCATAGGCGCGATTGACGACCGGAATGCCCTGTACCAGCGCGCCCAGCGCGACACCTTGGGAGAAGCCGGCAAGGACAGAGCCGCCCGCAAACGACCAGTTCCACAGGAACTCGCCGCGTTTTGTTCTCCAGCGATATTCAAAGGCGACGCCTCGAAAGATCAGGCCGAGCAGCATGGCGATGATCGGTGCGTACAGGGCGGGCAGGATCGTTGCATAGGCCAGCGGAAACACGGCCATCAGCCCGCCACCGCCCAGCACCAGCCATGTCTCGTTGCCGTCCCAGACGGGCGCGACCGAATTCATCATCACGTCGCGATCGCGCTTTTCCGGAAAGAACGGAAACAGAATGCCGATGCCGAGGTCGAAGCCGTCGAGGATAACATAGGCAAGAACCGCAAAGGCGATGATGCCGGCCCAGATGAAGGGAAGATCAATGGCCATGCTGCGTGCTCCCGTAATGGGTTCCCGTGGCGGGACCCGGCGTGATACCGGCGGTTCTGATGGGGCCGTCGTCGAGATCGGGCATCGGATCGCGCGGCAGACGTTTCATCAGGCGCAGGATGTAGAAGGTGCCGGCGCCGAAGACGACAAAATAGACGATGACAAAGGCGATCAGCGATGCGGCAACCGCAGGCGCCTCGACCGGAGAAATCGACTGCGCCGTCAGCAGGTGACCGTAGATCGTGTAGGGCTGGCGGCCGACCTCGGTGGTGATCCAGCCAGCCAGAACGGCCACGAAGCCTGCGGGACCCATCAGCACGGCCGCCCTGTGCAGCCAGTCATTGCTGTCCAGCGTGCCGCGCCAGCGATTCCACAGGCTCCACAAGCCGAGACCCAGAATGGCAAAGCCGATGCCGACCATGACCCGGAACGACCAGAACACGATGGCAACCGGCGGTTCGAGTTCGTCGGGAATACTGTCGAGGCCGGCCATCGGCGCGTTGAGATCGTGCTTGAGGATGAGGCTGGAAAGTTTGGGGATCTCGACTGCGTAGTCGATGCGCTTTTCCGTCGTGTTGGGGATGCCGAACAGGATCAGCGGTGCGCCGTCCGGGTGACTTTCGAAATGCCCCTCCATCGCCATGACCTTCACAGGCTGGTGCTCCAGCGTGTTGAGGCCGTGCGCGTCGCCGGCCAGAATCTGGATCGGCGCGACGATTGTCGCCATCCACATCGCCATCGAGAACATTGTGCGCGAACGGCGGGGCGCGGTGTTGCGCAGGAGATGCCACGCGCCGACGGCGCCGACGACCAGCGCTGTCGTGAGATAGGCGGCGAGCACCATGTGCACCAGGCGATAGGGGAAGGACGGATTGAAGACGATCTTCCACCAGTCGAGCGGAATGAACTGGCCGACCTCGTTCATGCCGAAGCCGTCCGGCGTTTGCATCCAGGAGTTCACCGCGAGAATCCAGGTCGCCGAGATGAGTGTCCCGAAGGCGACCATGCCCGTTGCGAGGAAATGCAGCTTCGGGCCGACCTTGTGCAGACCGAACAGCATGACGCCGAGAAAGCCAGCTTCCAGAAAGAAGGCGGTCAGAACCTCGTAGCCCATAAGCGGCCCGATGACCGGTCCGGCCTTGTCGGAAAAAACGCTCCAGTTTGTGCCGAACTGGTAGGACATGACGATGCCGGAGACCACGCCCATGCCGAAGGCGACGGCAAAGATCGTCTTCCAGAAATTGAACAGGTCCATGTAGACCTGATCCTTCTTCCACAGCCAGAGCGCTTCCAGCACGGCAAGAAAGCTCGCCAGCCCGATCGAAAAGGCCGGGAAGATGATGTGGAACGAAACGGTGAAGGCAAACTGGATACGCGCCAGCAAAGTCGCGTCAAGGGTCTCGAACACGGACTACGTCCTTTCCGGATGTCGCCGGGCTCCTGGCTTCCATGGCCTGTTTCGGCTTCGGTAAGTCACGACGCCCGATACAGAGATAGTGTGCCCCCGCCCAAAGAAAGGTCAATGACATTGCTGAAAGCATAGTGTCGCACTGCGACAATGCTACGCCTGCGGCATAATGCCTGCGAGCCCGATTGCTGCAATCCCGTCGATGGATGTGCCAAAATACGGATTGGATAAAATTCGAACGATTGGTTTAAAGAGCCGGAAAGCTGCTGCGGTTACCGTCCACTCTATCGGAGAGCAAAGCCGGCCCGATGGTTTTGCAGCATGACGCGTTCCCCGGCGCCCGGAATGATTCCGGGCCATCATGTCCGGCCGGGACATGGGCAGCGCCAAAATTCCGATGCGATCGCCTCGCGATCCAGATATTGCCTGAACACTGTCTCGACTTGCCGCAGGAACGTCCCTTCCTGCGGCTTTTTCTTTTTGCGGCTCATCCTGTTTCATGTGCTTCGGGGAATTGATCCGGCGTCGCCCACAAATCACCTCAAAGTCCGTTTGATTTTCAATTGTCCAAGGTGCGATCTGCCGCTACGCGTATGAAGAAGCGGCGATCTCCGGACGGCGCACCGCTCGACGGTTCATTTGGCAGGAGACATCCCTTGCGTTATTCATCCATCACCGATCGCCTCGCTGATCTCGGCTCCGAAAAATGGGCCTTGCACATGCGTGCCAGGCAGATGCAGGCGGCGGGCACGGATATCATTCAGCTGACGATCGGTGAACCCGACATGCCGCCTGCGGCCGAACTGCTGGCAGAGGCGCAACGGGCGATGAATGCCGGGCGATATCGCTATTCCAATGGCCGCGGCGAGCCCTCGGTCGTCAACGCCCTGACGGCGCGCTACGCGAAACGCCGGCCGGATGTGACGGCCGAAAACATTCTCTGCTTTCCCGGCACCCAGACGGCGCTGTTTACCGTTATGCTAGGTCTCGTGGAAGCGGGCGATGGCGTGCTCGTCGGCGATCCGCTCTATGCCACCTATGATGGCGTGATCCAGTCCGCAGGCGCCCACCGGGTCACCGTGCCGCTGAAGCCGGAGCATGGCTTCCACATGCAGGCGGCGGATCTGGAGAAGGCGGTGACGCCGAAATGCCGCGTTCTGCTGCTCAACACGCCGCACAACCCGACGGGGGCAGTCCTCACGGCAGACGAGATCGCGCAGATCGGCGCCGTGTGCCGCAAACACGATCTCTGGATCCTCTGCGACGAGGTCTATGAGGAACTGATTTTTGGCGCGCCCTTTGCATCACCCTTTGACAATCCGGATCTCGCGGAGCGAACGATCGTCGTCTCCTCCATCTCCAAATCCCATGCCGCACCCGGATTTCGCAGCGGCTGGGCGATTGGACCCGCCGAATTTGCAAGCCGTCTGCTGCCCGTGTCGGAAACCATGCTGTTCGGCGTGCAGCCCTTCATCGCCGATATGACCGCCTATGCGTTGACGCACGATGTCGGCACCTCCGCCGCGATGCGCGCGGCCTACAAGGCCCGCTCGGAGCGGATCGTCCATCGTCTTTCGAACGTGCCGGGTATCAAGCCTCTGCCGCCGGAAGCCGGGATGTTCATTCTCGTCGATGTCGGCGGCACCGGGCTGACCGGCGAAGCCTTCGCCTGGAGGCTTTTGGAGGAAGAACAGGTCGCGGCCATGCCCGGTTCGTCCTTCGGGGACCATGCGAAGTCCTATATCCGCATCAGCCTGACTGTTCCCGATGCCATGATCGACGAAGCCTGCAAGCGCGTGGCGACGCTCGCAATCCGGATGCTTGCGCCACAGGAGCGGCGGGCGTGAATGCTACTGCGCGATGCTGTTTCCGCCCGCGCGCGGCGCAAAATTTGACTTTGCGACCATCAGGTGGTTTTTAAGCCCGCTTGCGCGCTGAATCGCGTGCGGATCGGCGTCTCGTAGCATGCTGCGCCAATTGGGAAGGACGATGTCCTCGATGGACATGCACGGCAACAGGATCGGTGGTATAGGCGCAGGCCGGCTTTTGGCCGTGCTGTGGATTCTGCTTGCTGCCCTTGCCATGCAGTTCGTCGCCTCCGCCCAGATCATTTCCTCGCGCCTGTCGCTCGTCCAGGCCGGCGGCAATTTTTCGAGCAGCGATACGGATGCGCCGGACACGGCCTTGTCGCGGCATGCCGCCAGGGGGCTCGCCGGTGCCGATCTGCGCTTCGTTGCCGATCGCGGCGACGGCAAGGCGTCGCCCGGCGGGTCGAGTCCATCGCTTTTGCCGCAGCCGGTTTTCGTCTCGGCTCCCGCCTATGGCGGGATGTCCCGCATCGCTGCAAATTCCAGGGCTTTTACCCTGGTCGCGTCGAGCCGCGTTCGCGTTCGCGGCCCGCCACTGTGGGTAGCCTGACCGTCGTCTTGCGAAAGACAGTCGGCCGCCTGTGGCGTCATCCACCTTCACATCCTTACCGTATTCCGCGCTGAGCCGGAGCTACGGTCCATCATGGAAACACATCATGCGCACTTCGAAATGGGCCGTATTGGCCTATATCGCGATTAGCCTTTTTGGCATTCTCGCGGTGCTGCCCAATATTCTGCCGGCCTCCGTGCAGCAGCAATATTCGGCCTTCCTGCCGGTCAAGCCGGTCACGCTCGGTCTTGATCTCAAGGGCGGCTCGCATCTCGTTCTCGAGGTCGATGCGGCCGGTCTGCGCCGCGCACGGCTCAACACGCTGCTGGATGATATCCGGGGCGCTTTGCGCACCGAGCGACTGCCAACCTCGGCAGCCCGGATCGCCGGCGATGTCATCGCCGTCAAGCTTGCCGATCAGGCCGATCGCGACAGGATCGCGCCGAAGATCCAGGAGCTGGCGGCACCGGTTGGTACCCTGGGTTTCGGAACGGCGTCGTCCGACGTCGAGATGACAACCTCGGGCGATACGATCACGGTGAAGCTCACCGAGGCCGGGTTGACAGATCGCATGACCGCGGCCGTCGAGCAGAGCCTTGAAATCATCCGCCGCCGCGTTGACCAGGTCGGCGTTGCCGAACCGCTGATCCAGCGCGTCGGATCCGACCGCATTCTCGTGCAGCTGCCGGGTCTGCAGGATCCTACACGCTTGCGCCAGCTTCTCGGCTCCACGGCCCAGATGAGCTTCCATATGGTTGACAGCACGGTCGATCCGAACACGACGACACCGCCGCGCGGCGTCGATATCCTGCCCGGTGCCAATGACGGTGCGAAATACGCGGTCGAAAGCCGCGTGGCGATCTCCGGCGAGCGTCTCGCCGACGCCAAGGCCGGCTTCAACCAGCAGACCAACGAGCCGATCGTCTCCTTCACCTTCGATAGCCAGGGCGCGCGCCAGTTCGCCGAGATCACCCGCGACAATGTCGGCCTTCCCTTCGCCATCGTGCTCGACGGCAAGGTCCTGACGGCGCCGCGCATTAACGAACCGATCCCGGGCGGCCAGGGCCAGATCAGCGGCAATTTCACCGCTCAGGAAGCGACAGTCCTGTCGGCGCTGTTGCGCTCGGGCGCTCTGCCCGCGCCGCTCACCATCATCGAGGAACGCTCGGTTGGCCCGAATCTCGGTTCGGACTCGATTCGCATGGGCGTCTATACCGGTCTCGCAGGCTTCGCCGCCGTCGGCATCATGATGCTGGCGCTTTATACATCCTGGGGCATGATCGCCAATATTGGTCTCTTGCTGCACACCATCCTGACCATTGCCGTTCTGGCCATGCTCGGTTCGACACTGACGCTGCCGGGGATTGCAGGTATCATTCTCGGCATCGGCATGGCGGTGGATGCCAATATTCTCATCAACGCCCGTATCCGCGAGGAAACGGCCAACGGCGCCGGCGCCATGAAGGCGCTCGATATCGGCTTCAACAAGGCCTTCGCGACCATCATCGACGGCAACGTGACGACGCTGGTGGGCACGCTGCTCCTGTTCATGTTCGGCACCGGGCCGGTGCGCGGCTTTGCCGTCACCATGATGATCGGCATCGTGATCTCGATGTTCACCTCGATCACCGTCGTGCGTCTCCTGATGCATCAAATGGTCGTGCGCCGGAAGATGAAGAAGATCGAGATTCATTCGATTTTCGGCAAGGTGCCGGCTCTGCGGAGCTTCTCCTTCATGCGCGGGCGCTATGTCGCCATCGGCATGTCGGCATTCCTGTCGATCAGTTCCGTGATCCTGTTCTTCACGCCCGGCCTGAACTACGGCATCGATTTCGTTGGGGGTATCCAGGTCGAGGCAACTTCGAAGCAGCCCCTGAACCTGTCCGAGATGCGCGAAAAACTGGAGGCGCTCAACATTGGCGAGGTGGCCCTTCAGGACTTCGACCAGGGCAAGGCCGTGCTCGTTCGCGTGCAGCGCCAGCCGGGCGGCGAGGCCCAGCAGACGGTGGCGCTGAACGCCATCAAAGGTGCGGTAACCGCCGCTATCCCCGATGCCGTTTTCGAGAGGACGGAAGTCGTCGGGCCGACGATCAGCGCGGAACTAGCCCGATCCGGCTTCCTCGCCGTCGGTCTCGCCATGGTCGCCATCCTGTTCTATATCTGGTGGCGGTTCGAGTGGCATTTCGCCATCGGGGCGATTGCGACGCTCATTCTCGACATTACGAAGATGATCGGCTTCTTCGCGCTGACCCAGATCGACTTCAACCTGACCGCAATCGCGGCCGTTTTGACGCTGATCGGCTATTCGGTCAACGACAAGGTCGTCGTCTATGACCGCATGCGGGAAAACCTGCGCAAGTACAAAACGATGCCGTTCTCCGACCTGATCGACCTGTCGATCAACCAGGTGGTCATGCGATGCATCTTCACCTCGGTCGCCATCCTCGCGTCGCTTCTGCCCATGGCAATTTGGGGCGGCGATCCGGTAAAGCCTTTCGCCTGGCCGATGGTGTTCGGCGTCGTGGTCGCGACGACCTCGTCGATCTATATCGGCGGCCCTATCCTGCTCTTCCTGAGCAATTGGTGGAAAGAGCGGGAATCCATTCGCGGGCCTGCTGCCGAAACGCCGCAGAGTTGAATGGTGCAGTCCTTTTAAAAGGCGGCTTCGGCCGCCTTTTTCATGCGCCTTGAAATCATCGAATTAGCGATTAATTTCATGCAGAGGCCGATTAATGGAAGGAGCTTCTTTCTGCGACGGCACAGGCAGAATAAATAGTATTATCTTCCTATTTTTTCGATAATTAATTGACATAATTTATGGTCTATTATAGTTTCAATCATCCGCCGATGATCGAGTGTCGGTGGAATCTCGAAAAATGTGCCTGCTGTAATGTGCAGTCGGCTGAAGCCAAGGGAGAGGGTCATGTTCGCCATCCACGCTGCTGCCACCTTCCAGGGCTCGCTTCCCTGTTGTCGCGCAAAGAAAGACGTCTGCGTCCGCTGCATTTGGCGAATGTGACGCTGGACCATCGGTCTTTGAACTCGTGCATGATTCTGGATCATCCGCGCCGGTCGCGGAGGGAGCGTTCCGATGAGCAAACAGGTTATAGAATATGGCGGCCAAGCCGTTGGTGTGGTCGTCCCTGAAGCAGGGCGATTGAAATTCATTGCCGTGAAATACAGTGTGTGGGATCTCGATTCCCGCCGTTACCACTCTCTCGATGAAGTCAGGGCGGCGATCCGCAATCTGATGGTTTCGGCGAAGAATCGGCAGATGGAGTCCCGACAGCTGCCCGATTCCAGCATATCGGCTGTTGCTTGATCTCAAATTCCCTGCACAACCGCAGTTTGGCCATCTTTTGACTAAATCGGTGTATTGGCCGGGCTTTTCCTGTGGTATGCCGGGTGATGGATGGCAATCAGCAGGCAGGCGGCTTTGGCTGCCCGGCTGTGAACAGAGCGAACTGCGATGCTGACGAAAAAGGGAAAATACGGATTGAAGGCCTTGGTCGATCTCGCCAGGCTCGATCCGGGTGAAACAGCCTTCATTACGGAGATTGCGAGCCGCAACAACATTCCCAAAAAATTTCTCGACACGATCCTGCTGGAGTTGAGAAACGCCGGCATCCTGCGCTCCAAGAAAGGGCCGGGCGGCGGATATTCGCTCTCGCGCCCGGCGTCGGAAATCCGGATCGGTCATGTGGTCCGGACGCTGGATGGCCCTTTGGCGCCGATCCGGTGCGCAAGCCGGACTGCTTACGAGGTCTGCGACGACTGTCGCGATCCCGACACCTGTGAGGTGCGCTTTTCCATGACGATCGTTCGCGACGCCGTTGCCGACATTCTCGACACGATGACGCTTGAAGACTTCGTCAACAATCCGGGAAATGCCGTGGTGCGGGACGACGAGTTCGTGGAAAAACGGGCGAGCTGATCACTGCGTCGATCTGTGGAAATGCGGCGCAATCAATGCGCAACAGGTGCGCAATGATTGTTCGATCCGACGACGGCTTCCGGTAATTCATAACTGATTTGGAGCGGCATTATGGGTCTGAGGCAAATTTCTGGCAATACGCCGCAAGAGCGGCTGGTGCTGGAGTCCATCGGACGTTCGCTTGTTACGGCCGCTGAAGGCATCAATGCGCTTGTTGCCCGTTTTGCGGAAGATCAGGAGCTTTCGCGCAGCCTGGTCGATGCGGTTGAGCTGATTGCCAAGCGCAGCGGCCGCGTCGTGGTCTCCGGCATCGGCAAGAGCGGCCATATTGGCCGCAAGATTGCCGCGACCCTGGCGTCCACCGGCACCTCCGCCTATTTCGTCCATCCGACGGAAGCCAGCCACGGCGATCTCGGCATGATCACATCGGATGATCTGCTGGTGCTTCTGTCCTGGTCGGGGGAGACGGTGGAGCTTGGCAATATGCTCACCTATGCCAAGCGTTTCAATGTTCCCGTCGTGTCGGTCACCTCCAATTCAGCCAGTCTTCTTGCCCGGCATTCCGCGGTCGCCGTTACGCTGCCGAAGGTGCGGGAATGCTGCCCGCATGGCCTTGCCCCCACCACATCCGCGATGCTGCAGCTTGCCGTCGGCGATGCGCTGGCCATTGCATTGCTGGAGCGGCGTGGTTTCTCGGCTCAGGATTTCAAGATCTACCATCCCGGCGGCAAGCTCGGCTCGCAACTCCTTTTGGTCCAGGAATTGGCCCATAGTGGCGAGGCGCTGCCTCTGCTGCCGCTCGGCAGCCCGATGGGGGAGGCCGTGATCCAGATGTCGTCCAAGGGGTTTGGCGTTGTTGGCATTACCGACGACACCGGCAAGCTGGCAGGCGTCATCACCGACGGCGACCTTCGCCGCCATATGTCGAACGATCTTCTCCTCGAAACGGTAGACGCGGTCATGTCGCATAATCCGCGTGTCATCCTGGGGACCGAACTCGCCAGCGCCGCCCTTGAGTTCATGCAGGCGCAGAAAGTCACGGTGCTTTTTCTGGTCGATGAAGCCGGTATCCCAAGCGGCATATTGCACATCCACGACCTGCTCCGGGCCGGCGTTGCCTAAGCGGATCGGCGCCTCAGGGCCGAAGAGGAGGAGTTGGGTTTGCTGACTGCTCATCATGTTTGAGGGTTCGGGGACGGGCCTGGGCGCTTCGACCGCGCCACGGCCCATCCAGACATTCGCGTTTCATATCCAGACCTGGAAACACGACATATTTCGCCGCTACTTCCCGGATCGTGATTTTACCTTCGTGCCCATGTATCTGGACGAGGCAGAATTCCGGAACCGCTGGACGTCCGTCATCCTCCAGGCCAAAAAGCCGGAAATCTTCGTCTGGAGCCTGCGGGCGCCGGAGGGGCTTGCTGACTTCGCGGCCAGCCACGATATTCCGGTTTTTTTTATCGAAGACGGCTTTATTCGCTCCCTTGAAGCCAGCGCTGGTCGATCGGCACCGCTGTCCCTGACGATCGACAGCAACACCGCCTATTTCGATTGCCGCACCCCGTCCGGCCTGGAGCAGCTTCTGTCGAGCTACGCCTTCGACGATGATCCGGAGCTTCTGGACCGTGCGGCGGGCGGTATCCGCTTTCTCCTCGAGACGGGCGTCAGCAAATATAACGGCAGTCCCGATATCGGAATCGATGCAATCTACGGTCCCAAGCTGAAACGGCGGGTTCTCGTGCTCGGTCAGGTCGAGGACGATGCCTCGATCGCGTTCGGATGCGACCGGACGGTGACGAACAACGATCTCGTGCGTCTGGCTGCCAGCGAGAATCCCGACGCGCAGATCATCTACAAGCCGCATCCGGATATTCTGAACCGGGTCCGGCTGGCGCAGTCCGACCCTGCGGATGTCCGCCATCTCTGCCAGATACTCGACAAACCGATGTCCATGGCGACGTCTTTCAAGACGATCGACCACGTCTACACGATCACATCGCTTGCAGGATTCGAAGCCCTGTTGCGCGGACTGAAAGTGACCGTTTACGGATGTCCTTTCTACGCAGGATGGGGCTTGACGGACGATCGTCAGCCCAATCCGCGACGCGGCCGGCAGCTTTCGCTCGCCGCCGTCTTTGCCGGCGCCTATCTCCTCTATCCCCGCTATTTCGACCCGAAGACGGGTCAGGCAGCCTCCTTCGAGGAGACGGTGCAGCGGATCCGACGGCACCTCGATTCCGGCTCTGCCATCGCCGACCAACCCGTGTCGCCTCCGGCCGCGCCATCCTGGCGACCCTGGGGTGCTTATGGACTGCTTGGCTGGAGGCACCTGTTGACGCCCTTTGTCGCGGCCATCGTCGCCCGCATCGGCCATCCGCGCGATGCACAGGTCTACCGCGAGGATCCCGTGCGGTTCTTCCGGGAGATGCCGAACCGGAAATTCAGGTTCATTGGGAAGCTTCTTTACCCGTTTGACTAGAGCGGCACCCGATCTGACTGAATCGCGCCGGCTATTCAAATCGTGATTTGTCTGATTCAAAAGGAGCCGCCGGATGGAGGCGGCGGATATGTCGAAGGCTTTATCGATGGATTTGCGGGTGCGTGCTCTTGCTGCGGTTTCGCAGGGCCTGTCGCATCGGGCGGCGGCTGAACGTTTTGAGGGGAGCGCCGCCAGCATCAGCCGCTGGCGCAAGCTTGAGCGTGACCAAGGCGATGCCCGGCCTCGTGCCCTGGGCGGAGATCGGCGCTCCGCCCGCATCGATGCGCATATGAATGCCATCCTCGAAGCCTTGGGGCCGCACAAGGATGCGACCATCGAAGAGGTGCGGCGTAGCCTTGCCGAACAAGGACTGTTCTTCGGCTTCGGCACGATCCAGCGTTTCTTTGCCCGTCACACCATCACGCGTAAAAAAAGAGCGCGCACGCCTCGGAGCAAGACCGTCCCGACATCCTGAAGCGGCGGCAGGAATGGTTCGATGGCCAGATCGACCTCGACCCCGCGCGCCTCGTCTTCATCGGAGAGACCTGGGCTTCGACAAACATGGCGCGACGCCATGGCCGATGTGCAAGAGGCGAGCGCCTGCGCATCAGCGTTCCTCATGGTCATTGGAAAACCACAACCTTCATCGGAGCGCTGACGTTACGCGGCTTCATTGCGCCTTTCGTCATCGACAGACCGGTCAACCGCATCATTTTCGAAACATATGTCGAGAAGGTATTGCTGCCCGAGCTTCGGCCCGGTGACATCATCGTCATGGACAACCTGTCCAGCCACAAGGGGCCAAGGGTGCGGGAAATGATCGAGAGCGTCGGCGCGAGGCTCGAATACCTCCCGCCATACAGTCCGGATTTCAATCCCATCGAAAACGCGTTCTCAAAACTCAAGGCTCTGCTACGCAAGGCAGCCAAGCGATCCATCGGCGGCCTCTGGACAACCATCGGCCAATTGCTCAACCTTTTCACCCCAAACGAATGCCAGAACTATTTCGCCGCCGCTGGATACGATGCAACATGATCGGATTCCGCTCTAGCCGTCACCTTTCCGACATGCGGGCCGGTGCAATCTTTTCGGGGCGCCGGCGCGGCGGCGGATCGACGAAGGCGCCGGGCTGATTGACGGAACGATTGTGAAGCCGCTCGGCAATTGCAAGCGCGCCGGCATCGGTGCCTTTCTTCGAATAGAAATTGCCCCGCACCTGAATGGTGGCGGCGAGCAGGCGAAAGAAGGCCGTGCGCGTAGGCTCCTGTGGTGGCGCAGGCGCCGCCCAAAAATTCTCCAGGGCAGACTGATCGCTCAGGCCGGCAATGTCGAACACCGCGGCTCCAAGCACTTTCACAGGCGTACCAATCTGGAGCGCATGAAGCCCAGCCGTGGAATTGACGGTGACGAGGCCGAGCGCTTTTGCCGAAAGCGCGTTCAGGTCGCCGCCGTCGAGAAAATCGACGCGATCCCCGATCTGAAGTTCCGTCGAAAGCCGGGCAATATGACCCTCCCAATCTATCAGTCCGTTGTCCAGCGGGTGAACCTTTACGACCAGATGAGTGTCGGCATCTGCGTGGCAGGCAAAAGACCGGAGGATGTGCTCGATCGCCTGATGCTGTCCGTTGTAAGGAGAATGCGATCGCAGCTGGTAATCCGTCTGCAGCTGCAGTGGATAGACGAAAAAACGTGTTTTGCGATCGATAAGACGCGTGATCAGCGCACTCGCCTTGCGCGCGTTGCGCCCGCTTCCGGCGAGACGCCGCAGCCAGCCGGCATATTCGGCGAGCGGATGAAACAGCGCATGGCGGCGATAATGCGGAAAGAGGAACCACAAGAAGACGTTTGGCAGATTGTAGAGAAGATCATAGCCTGCATCCGCGACGAAACTCTGCGTATGGCGCCGTGTCCAGTCGGGCTCCGGCAGGTCTTGGGCGGCATCGATGATCTGCTGCGGATCGGCTGGAAAATTGGAATTGGAGGACATGCCGTTTCGTTCCAGGGTCAACCAGTCCGGCCGCAGATAGCCCATTTCGATGACCGAAACCTCGATCCTGCGCGCCTTTGCAGCCGCAAGCGCAAGCTGGTGATACGGCCTCTCCTCGCCAAGCAGGACGAGGTCCGTCACACCATGACCGTCCATGAAGGTCGCGACGTAATTCTGCCATTCGAGCCCGCCGCGGCCGCGGTAGTTATGGCCACCCCGCCGCCGCCAGAAAATCTGGTCGCCGGCATTCAGGTTGATTCTCAGACAGCGGTGACCGCGGGTTTCCAGATCGGCTGCAATCTTGCAGAAGAGGGGAGACGATGGCCCTTCCAGGAACAGAAACACCCGAGGCTGCAGCCCTGTATTCGCAGCATTGTCGGTAGCCGGCGCCGCCACTATTGCAACGTGTCCTTCTGCAAATTCGCGTGTTTCAGCAAGGATTCCAGAAGTTTCCACGGCGCCTCGTTGCGGGGAAAGGTCGGCCCATGCTGGGCTGTTCTGGCCGCGCCCAGCGGTACGATGAAATAATCGGTGCGAGGGTCAGGGAAGGGGTCGGCAAAGGATTTCAGAAGCGGCGCATGATCGCCGTAGAAGACCAGCCAAACCGGCCGGTCGAGCCTGTCCAGATGATCGACCAATCGGCCCAAGGCTTTGTCGGATTGCTGGAGAATATCGAGATAGATTTTGACAGGGTCCGTCAGCCCCTTTACCCGATCCGGCTCCCAGGGGCCGTGATTGGCCATGGATGCCACGAAGAGAAAGCTGCCCTTTGCATCGGACTGATCTTCGATGTCGTCAAGAACACGCTGAACGAGGGCGGCATCCGAAACATAGGGTCCGTCGCGCACCGGATCATGATCGAAATCTTCCAGCATCGTCATTTTCTGAAAGCCGAGCTGCGGCATGGCTTTGTGGCGGAGAAAGAAAGTCCGGGCGTAGGGATGGATGAAATGCGTCGTCCATCCGGCATTCTTCAGCTTCGTCGGCCACACGACGTCCGTGTAGTGACTTGCGCGCAGATAAGGGTAGCTCGCATCGACATGCAGGTCGTCCGGCACCAGCCCGCTGAGAACCGCAAACTCGGTGCGAAGCGTGTACCCGCCTTCAAAGACGGTCGCCAGGCGCCCCCATTGAGCAGCAAGCTTCTGCAGCCGGTCGATCGTTGGCAGTTTGATTTCGCTGACGCCGCAATGGCGCATGTCGATGAAGGATTCGGATTGCCAGACAATGACAAGCGGCGCCTTGTTGTCCGCATCGTGACCGATCAGATCCTGTACCGCGGACAGGAAAAGGCCGGAAAGTTCGGCAATGATCTGTTCGCGGCGACGTCCGAGCCAGATGATGAAATGAAAGACCACGGATCCAAATGTGCCAAACCTGATGGTGCTGATCTTGACGTTCGGCTTGCCGACCAGGCGCTGGACCATATCCGCGACAGGACGGTTCACAGGACCGTAAAACAACAGGAACCAAGGCACCTCCGCAGCCATCAGCAGCAGGACGATCCAGCCCAGGCGGTTGCTGGAGGGAAGGAGATGCGGTTCGAAATACATATAGAGCGCAGATGCGCCGAACACGTACAGAAACGATGCGCTCCAGAAAACGATATTCAGCGAGTTCGCATAGAAAATTGTCTTGTATTTGAACACGTCCGCGACCAAGGCAATGTCGGAAAAGACCAGTGGTTCGCGGATAAAGCGAAATTTCGCGCGTGATATGCCCGTGAAGATGACGAAGAGGCTGATCGTGGCAGAAGCGGCATAGAAGGGACGCCACGAGATCGCGAAAAATCCCGTAAAGACAAGCGCGATAATCGGCAGCCGAGCCAAGGCATCGGTGGTCGCTGCAGCCCAGGTAAAGGGCGGGGCGTGCCGTCGGCGCTCACGCGCCGGCAGGGCAAACCGGTCGCTGAACAGCACGACGGCGCAGGCCAGGACATAGCATAGAAAGGTCAGCGTCAGCGGATGTTCATGCATATGGAAAGACGTGAACGCCAAACCGACACCTTCAAAATTCATCATTTGCCGCCAGTTTTGTTCAGGCGCCGCCGAACGACCGACACTTAGATCCTAATTTGGCGCGACACAAGCAGTCTGATCCGTCTAAGGGCGGTTGATCCGCGCTATAGCACGGTCGAACCACAAGTTGAGCATGGGTTTGGCAACAGAACCGAAGCGCCCGAGCAACCAAAGCGTCAGATCAAAAAAGGTCTCGAAGCGGCCTTTGTCGATCGCGTCAACAATGCGTTCGGCAAGTTTGGCCGCAGGCCAAGGGGCAACGCTGCCCATCACCACGGCTGCCTCACGCGGACGCGTTTCCAATTCGCGCGTGAACTGCGGTGTTTCGGTATCCGGGGGGAAGCAGATGCCGATCTTGACGCCGCTGGGCTTGGCTTCGGAGCGCAAAGCCTCTGCAAAGCCATGCAGTGCAAATTTCGAGGCGCAATAAGCGGTATAGCCGTAAATGCCGATCAGTCCTGCTCCGGAGGAAACCAGCATGATCCGTCCCGAACGCCGCGCTTTCATCGCCGGGTAAACCGCGCGTACGGCGTGAACAGCGCCAAACAGGTTGGTTTGCAACTGCCGGTCGAAGTCGTCCACGGATATGGTTTCGAACGGGCCGGGCTCGACCACCCCGGCGCAGGCGATCAGAATGGTGCAAGGGCCAAACCGATCTTCGCAACGGCGCACGGTGTCTTCCGTCTCAGTCCTGTCTGCAACATCGACGCTTTCAATGTGAATCGTCGAAACGTCGCATTTTTTGCCAAGAAGCGCCTGTGCCGATTCGAGAGCTGCGAGGTTCCTGGCCAACAGCGAAATATGCGCGCCACGGGATGCGTAGATGCCAGCGATTGCCAGTCCTATGCCGCTGGATCCGCCTGTGATGATCACATGGGTCATTGGTCGGGCACGCGTTCGGGACAGGAGCATCCATGATCCCGGCGCACTGTCACCCCGCGGCCAGCATTTTCATCATTTGCTGCATATCGATCGAGCCGAGGCCGAAATTGCGGGCAGCAAGCTGATTCAGTTTTTCGGCAGTCAACGTCACGGTCAGCGCTATCTGCTCTTCCGTATGATCGCTGGTGATGAAGAAACGAAGCCGCGCCATGCCTTCCGGTACCGCCGGGTGAATGATCGGCAAGGCATTCACGCCGGCAGCGAGCAGGTCATTCGATAACTGCACGGCCCGCAGCGAATCCCCGACAAGCACGGGAACGACCGAAAATCCTGCGCTTAGACCGACATCAAGCCCGGCTTCCTGTGCCAGCTTCAGGAAAAGAGCGCCGTTCTTTCGAAGCCGAGCAACCCGTGCGGGCTCGCTTTCAAGAATATCAAGGCTGGCGATCGCCGATGCCGTAAGTGCGGGAGCAAGACCGACGCTGTAGACGAAGCCGCCGGCACTCGACTTCAAAACCTCAGCAAGTGCCGCGCTGCCGGCAATGTAACCGCCACAACTCGATGTCGTCTTGGAGAGCGTGCCCATCCAGATATCGACCTCGTCGGGCGCAAAGCCGAAATATTCGCTGGTTCCACGCCCGCTTTCACCCAGAATCCCGAGCGAATGGGCTTCATCGACCATCAACCAGAAGCCATACTCGGCTTTTAGTTTCAAGATGGCAGGAATATTGGCGATGTCGCCGTCCATCGAATAGACGCCTTCGACGACCACCAGAATGCGGCGGTAATCGCCTGCTACCGTCCGAAGCACATGCTCCAGGTCGCCTGGATCGTTGTGCTTGAACAGGCGCCGCGTCGCGCCGGACAGTTTGATGCCGGCCAGCGCGCTGTTGTGAATGAACTCGTCATGGACCACCAGGTCCTTCGGTCCCATGAGACAGCTGATCGCTGCGACATTGGTGAGATAGCCGCTGACGAAACAGACTGCCGCCTCGACGCCGTAGAAAGCCGCGATACGCTTCTCCAACTCCGCATGCATCGGCCGCTCGCCGGCGACGAGCCGGCTGGCGGATGCCGAGATGCCGAAATTGCTGATGGCATCCTTGGCCCTGGAGAGCACATGCGGGTGCCGGTTGAGGCCGAGATAGTCATAGGATGCGAAGTTGATCAGTTCGCGCCCGTCGATGATGGTTGTGGCACCGGCGGCGGTCTGGTGTGCGCGATAGAAAGGATTATCGATACCGAGCTGCTCGCTTGCCGCCCTCTGTGTCTGGACCTGCTTATATTCCGGCAGATCCTCGAAGCTCGCCTGCCTGCGTCTGACGGGCGCCGGAACGTCCCGTTCCGAACGCGCCATGCGGTTCTTCTCCGACGATTGATGCGCATTGCGCATACGGTCCAGCAGGCTTTCCTTCACGCTGCTGTTCATCTTCGAGGCGCTTGACAGTTCGTCGTCTCTCATTGACTTGCCACTTTCTCCAGTCCGGCACCGACATGGCGCTGAGCCAGATCGCTGGCCAGCTTGGTCTCGATAGGCTCGTTCTCGTCCGAGCCGCCGGCCCCGTGCTTGCTGACTTTCTCATAAAGCTTGCGGGCGACATCGCCGACGGTGGTATTGTCGGCAACGCCGCTCAGAGGCATGTCAAAACCGGTATTCTGCTGGAAGCTGATACCCAGTTCGACTGCCATGAGGCTGTCGAGGCCGATTTCCTTGAGAATCTTGCTCGGAGAAATCGTGTCCTTGGACACGCGAAGGATGGCAGCAATTTCGCCGGCCACCAGATCGTAAAGAATATCCTCGGCCTGCTGCTGCGTCTTTCCCTCGATCATTGCGGTGAGATCCATAGCATGGCCTTCGCCGCCGGCGGATGCCTGATCGGCGGCTCGCATGATGACCTCGAACAGGGCGTTCTTCGATATCGGAAGACTGCGGGCCGCATTCCAGTCCAACTCCGCAATTATGACAGCCGCGGCATCCACCGTGCCCGGATCAGAGCGCATGTAAGCCTCGACCTGCTCAAGAGCGACCTGCGCCTTCAGGGCCGTCTTACCGATTCGCTTGGACAGGATGTCGTTGATATCGGTGTTCTGCGAGAGGTAGCCGGCGTCGGCGATCGCACCGAAGCCGATGGCGAGACCGGGCAGGCCTTCGCGCCTGCGGGCACGGGCAAGCCCTTCCATATAGCCGTTTGCAGCGACATAGTTCGCCTGACCAGGATTTCCGACCATGGTGGTCGCCGAGGAAAACATGATGAAGAATTGCAGAGTATCCGACCGGGTCAGGCGATCGAGTATGGCCGCACCCTTGACCTTGACATCGATGACCGGCTGGTTGCGTTCGCGGCTCAGATTGCCGATCAGCGCATCGTCCAGCACCATGGCCGCGTGGATCACGGATTTGAGCGGTCCGATCTGGCGGATCTCTTTCAGGAGTTTCCCGGCAGCGGTCTCGTCCGTCACGTCGCAGGCATGAACTGTCGCCGAAACGCCGTTGTTTTCCCAGCGCTTGATGGCATCCAGTGTCTCCGGATCGGCCACGCCGCGGCGGGTACACAGCGCAATATGGCGCGCGCCTTTCGCCACAAGCCATTTGGCTGCAGCAAGCCCGAACCCGCCGATGCCGCCCACCACAAGATGAACGCCGGTCCTGTCGACTGGCAGCTTCTCGGCTGGCCGGACGGCCACTTCGTCCCGGCCGGCAACCGGCGGCAAGACCACGATCTTGCCGATATGCCCTGCATTCTGCATCAGACGGAAAGCATTGCGGATTTCGTCGAAGCGGAAGGCGCGATAGGGAAGGGGTGTCAACTTGCCTTCCTCGAACAGCGCACCGATCTCCGTGAAGATGCGTTTCGTCAGGTCCGGGGCATTGACCAGCAATTGGTCGGCATCGATGCCGAAATAGCTGACATTGCGGCGGAAAGGCCGTAGCCCGATCTTGCTATCGGCATAATAATCACGTTTGCCAAGTTCCAGGAATCGTCCGAACGGTTTAACCAAAGACAAGCTCAGTTCCATCGCTTCCGCGAACAGCGAGTTGAGAACCAGATCCACACCCTCTCCGTTGGTTACGGCACGAACCTCATTGACGAAGGACAATGATCGCGAATCGAAAACATGGTCGGCACCGAGCATCTTCAGGAAGCGCCGCTTTTCGCGCGTTCCGGCGGTGGCGAGAACCTTGGCACCGGCGAGCTTGGCAACCTGCAGAGCCGCAAGGCCGACGCCGCCTGCCGCACCGTGAATGAGGATCGTCTCTCCGGCACGGATGCGCCCGAGTTCGATCATCGCGTAATAGGCGGTCAGAAAAGCCACCGGCACGGTTGCAGCCGCAATAGGACTGACGGTTTCAGGCAGTTTGGCAACGCCCGACCGCGACACGACCGCATGGGTCGAGAAGGCGGCGGGACCTATGGCCATCACTGCGTCGCCGACCGAAAGGTCGCGCACGCCGCTGCCGATCGCGACCACACGGCCGGACAGTTCCATGCCGATCGTCGCACCGGCAAAGCCGTCCTCAAGCGCTTCTTCAGGAAGCAGGCCCATAGCCCACATTACGTCGCGGAAGTTCAGACCGGTTGCTGCCACTTCGACGACGACGTCGTTGGCTCCCGGTTGCGGAATGATGGACTCTTCCCAGACGATGCTGCCGACCTGAGAGCTGACACGCTGGCGAATTGTTGCCGCGGTGAACCCATTCGTCTTGCGTGCGCTGAGCTCCACAGGACCGGGCACAGCGCGTATTTCACAGAGTGCGCCCGTCTTGCCGTCCAACAGCCATTCGCGGTTGGCGCAGTCCGTCTTCAAGATTTCCTTTGCGGCCGCAAGCTGGGCATTGACGGCGGAAACGGTGAAATCGAGCGAATGAATATTGAGGAAGTCATATTCATTCTGCAAGGTTCGGGCAAAAGTCCAAATCCCGCTGTTGACACAGAAACCCGACGTCCCCTCGGTATGACCGGCAGTCACCGGGGATCCCCCCGGAGCGGCGATCACAAGGCGCGGACGTTGCTCACCGGATAGTTCCAGGCCCGAATAGCTGTGACGCAAAGCTTCGGCAAACGCGCTGAGTGCCAGCACGCGGTTCTGCAGGTTCTGCGAGTCATCCGTCCGGCGTCTGGGGCCATCATTGGACAAATAGACAGCGCGCACCGGCGTCCCGCCCAGCCTTTCCACGACTTCCAGTATCCGGGTCTTGTCGGCTTCCAGCTCGCCGGTCATTTGAACCGCAATGAGTGCCGGCTGAGCGGTCTTCCCAACGGCGGCCAGCAATTTCTGCAGGCTGGAGTCATTGCCATGGTGCAGAACCAGAACCGGTCCTTGGACCTCCAGAGGGGGCGCCGCGGGAGCGTCGGCATTGCTGCCTGCGCCTTGCGCTTCCACGACGATGATATTGCCGTGCGGCAGTTCATAATCTTCAACTGTCGCAGGACCCATGCCGAGATCGGTCAGATATTTTTGCCACTGGGATACACCGGGAAGCTTGCCAACCGGGAAATCAACGGTCTGCGTGCGGGCAAACCAACCCTCCGTCAGACCGAAGGCGAAGTCGCTGAAGACCGTCGGAGCATTCGTCGCGGCGAGAAGAAGGGCATTGTTGGATAAGCTGCCATGGATCGCTGCACGGATGGTGAGATCCTCGTCAAGCAGCGTGAAAACCGAATCCGATGCGCTCACCATGAGATCGAATGCAGGAAGTGACCCGAACTGGTCCTTTTTCAGGATCTTGACATGCGCTTCTGTTTCAAAGGCTATCTCAAGGTTGCGTTGCGCGTTTTCGCGTGGCTCGACAACGAGCAGAGATCCATTGAACTTTGCAGCCAGTCGCGCCAGCCGCCGCGTGAAGGCGACGGAAACTGTGCCGGTTTCGAGAATACGCAAGGGCGCGCCAGCCTTGTCCAAGGCCTTCTCGATAGCGGTCAGAAGGAGTTCGGTTCTCAGGCGGGTGGATTCCGAATGGGTGGTCTGGTGATCAAGACTCGCCTCGCTGATAAAGCTTGGCAGCTTGTTCGGAAGATCTCCCTCATGGTCGGGAGGAGTGACCGGCAGGCTGCCGATGCGATCGAGCGCCTCGACATAGGTATTGTTGATCAGGATAGCCTCGACGGCCCGGTCGGAACGGTCACTGTAGAGTTCCTTCAGAATGTCGCCGACCGGCGGAAGGGAAAACTCCGGCGCAATGGTCCAGCTTGCGCCCCTGTGTTCGCACAGGCCTGCATCTTCGAGGACATAGAGGCAGTTTGCGAGGAAGCAACGAAACGCGAAATCGCCAGGAAGGGCGCGCGTATCCACCTTCCCGGTTTCCCCCGCAAGTTTGAGCGCGATTTCGTGGCAGGCACGGTAGATGGCCGCGTTGAAAAGCAGTGTCGTGTTGTCGATGCCGGTGCTTTCGATATCGGACACCAGCGGCAATGAGAGCGGCTTTCTTCCTTCGGCTATGACGGCCGGTGCAGGATGCGTGGAAGGTATGGCCTCGTAATGGAATGACAGCATGTCCAGCGTCTTGTGCTGGCGCAGATAGGTGCGTCGGAAGCGGCAATCCTCAAACACGGCTGCAACAGTACCGTCTTCTCCGAAGAAGCGGAAATTTGCCTTGATCGAGTTGGCGCTGATGCGTTCTATTTCCACCACGGCACGCGTCACGGTCAGACCGGATTTGATGACGCGCACGGACCCGAAACGCACAGGAATATAGGGCGCACCGCCAGCCTGGCCGGTGAAACGTTCGAACAGGGCGACAAGCCCGTGAAAGGTCGCATCGATCGAAATCGGGTTGAGGCTATAGCTCACGAAGGGGTTGCCCGCCCGCTGCGGCACCTTTAGATCGACTTCGACCAAATGGTTGCCGTAGGCCGTAGCGCGAGACAGAAGCTGGAAGTTCGGACCATAGTCGAGACCGAATTGGCGGGCAGTCTCATAGGCCCTTTCGGCAAGCACCGTCGTGGTTTTCTCGACGCCGGCCAGCGGATCGATCATTGATGCTTCGTCTGCAGCGATGGGTTTACGGCAGCGCGCCACCGCATTCACGGTCCAGTCATCCTCCGATAGACGCTCGCGTGAACGAATCTCGATGTCCCCGGTTTCGGGAGACAGAATGGTCGAGACTTCCATGATGCGGGTTTCGGACAGTTCCAGAGGCCGCATGATCTCCAGATTGGTAATGGTGACCTCGGGCGTGCCGTAATATTGCTGGGTGGCGGAAATCGCAATTTCAATGAAGCCGCTACCGGGAAGAATGGCTTTGCCGTCAACGACATGTTCCGCAAGATCCGGAAACAGATGTGCATCCAGATGATTTTTCCAGCTGCCGCCATTCAGGTCGGACCGCCATCCTGCAAGCGTATAAGGCGTCCTGTGGTTGCGCCCGAACATATCCGTGGCGTCGCTGGTAACAGGCGGTCGCAGTTCCATCCATTCGAACGGAAGACTGGGCAGGCGAACAAAGGCATTTCGCTTGCCGAAAATCCTTGCTTCGTCAAATTTCGCCCCATGCGCAATGGCGCGTGCCATTGCGCCTGCGATCGGATCCTTTCCCTTTTCGCCAGCATCCCGCAACAGGGTCGGAATGACGGTGCCCGGCAGGGAGCCGCGTTTCACGGTCTCCTTAACATAGCTCGACAGGATCGGCCGGGGCGACACCTCGATGAACAGGGTGCATCCCAAGGCAATCGCGGCTTCCGTCGCCGCTTCGAAGCGCACGGGTTCGCGGACATTCCTCCACCAGTAGTCGGGGTCGAGCTGATCTCCGTCCAACCGGCTGCCGGTAACCGTCGACAGATAGGCGAGATCAGACTTCCGAGGCGCGATATCCGGAATGTCGGCCACAAATGCGGCTTTTGCCCGATCGATGATCGGGTGATGGAACGGGTAGTTGATGTCGAGGATCTGGGCCGGGATCTTCGCCTTGCGGGCCGCGTCGCGGAAAGCCGAAACTTCTTCGGCGGGACCAGATATGGTTACCGAGTTGTGGGCATTGATCGCAGCGATGCAGATCTGCGTGAAACCACGTGCCTCGGCAAAGGCTTCCGCAGCTTCTTCCCCGAGCATGACGGCTGCCATGGTTCCAAGCCCGGCCAGAGGCGCCTGATGAAGCGACCGCTTGGCGACGATGGAAACCGCGTCGACAAGGGAAAGCGCGCCTGCCGCATAGGCGGCGGCGATTTCGCCGACCGAATGGCCAAAGACAGCCGTCGGCTTGATACCCATCGCAACCAGCGAATCCGACAGGGCGGCCTGCACGGCAAACAGCAACGGCTGCGCCACCTTGGTGTCGGAGAGTTTCTTATCAAGCTCAGGATCGGTCAGGAGATCCGTCAGAACGATATCCGAATGGAACTTGAACAGTGCGCTGACGGAGGTGAAACACTGGCGAAAATGCAGGTTTTCGCGAAACGCTTCCACACCCATGCCGGCCCATTGCGAACCGTTTCCGGAGAATACGAAGGCAACCTTTGCGTCCTTGGTGACGGCCTCTCCCATTTCGCCGATATCCGAGCCGGGCTTTTCCAGCTGGGCTGCGATGGCGCGGGCAATATCTTCCGGATTGTCGCTGCGGGCAGCAAAGCGAAACCGCATCTGCGTCCGGTTTGCGCCCGAAGCTGCGATGATGGCATGCGCATTTTCCTTCGACGCCTTGGCGAAGGATGACTTGTAGGATTTCAGCAGTTCTTCCAGGCTTTTGAGGGTATGGGCACTGGCCATGAATACATGCCCGGCCGCGCTGCTGCGGCCGCGCTCTTCCTGGACGGGCTCGGGATCGCTGATCACGACATGGGCGTTCGCGCCACCAAATCCGAAGGAATTGATACCGGCGAGCCGGGCGCGCTTGCCCCTCAGAAGCTCGATCGGATTGGCCGTAACGCGCACATTGAGCGCGTCGAAATCAATATTTTCGTTCGGCGTCTCGAAATGCAGCGATGCCGGCAGATAGTTGTTTTCAAGGGCCATCATCGCCTTGAGCATGCCAAACAGGCCAGAAGCCGGCTCGGTATGGCCGATGTTGGATTTGATCGACCCGATCGGGACGGGCGCGCCGCGGTTTGTGCCGATGACAGTGCCGATCGACCAGACTTCCGCCGGGTCACCGACCTTGGTGCCGGTCCCATGTCCTTCGACGAAGGCCACCTGGTTGGCATCGATATTGTTGCCCTGATAGATCGAGCGCAGGAGATTTGCCTGGGCTTCGCGCGACGGCAGCGAAATGCCATTGGTGCGGCCCGCGGAATTGACGCCCGTTGCAATGATCCGGGCGTAGCTCCGGTCCCTTTCCTGCCGCGCCCGGTCCGAGCGGCGCAGGACGAAGACGACCCCGCCTTCAGCGCGCACATAGCCGGCCCCGTCATTGTCATAGGCGCGGCAAAGCCCCTCCGGCGACAGCATGCGGGCCTGGGCAAAGCCGACGAAAGACAAGGGATGAGCCAGAATGTTGATGCCGCCGACAATGGCGGTGTCGATCTCGCCGGTGCTCATCGCCCGCATCGCTTGGTCAAGCGCAACAATAGATGACGAACAGGCGGTGTCGATCGTCATGCTGGGACCGCTGAGACCAAAAACATGAGAGATGCGATTGGAAACGATCGAAAGCGTATTGCCTGTCATGAAATAAGGACCGGCGGCAGACGGATCCTCGACGGTCAGGTTCGCGTGGTCGAGGCTGGACGCACCGATATAGACGCCGACATTTTCGCCCTGGAGCGAGGTAAGGGAAATATTGGCATCTTCCAAGGCCCGCCATGCAAGCTGCAGAAGAACACGCTGCTGCGGATCCATATACATGGCTTCGCGCTGCGACATGTTGAAGACAGCCGGATCGAAATCATAGATGCTGTCGAGCACGCCTGCTGCAAAGGAATAGGTCTTGCCAGGATTGCCGATGACCGGATGCCAGAATCGCGCGAGATCCCAGCGGTCGGACGGCACGCGTGTCACGGTGCACTTTCCCTGACGCAGAACCCGAAAAAGCGCCTGCGGTGAATCGGCCCCGGGAGCAAGGCATGCGCGCCCTATGATCTCAACTGTCATATTTTATCAAACGCTCTAAGCTGCTGTGACTGACCCTGCTGATCGCATCTGATACGCAAAAACGCAATCGCAACTTCCCTGTGTGACCGCCCCGCTTATCTTCGAGCGGCTTCGAAAGATCCCGGCATAGCACTCTTTTACCGTAAGTTACAAAGCATTCAACCCTGTTACGCACATGCGAAAGAACCCGAAACACTTATAGAAACACTGTGTAATCCTTTGTGGACAACGGGTTCCACAATCGCGCTACCAGGCTTTTTAAGCAACAGATAATTTTGGGGTGATTGCTCTCATGGGCCGGTTTGCTCTGCCGAATGACACGGATAGGGGGCCTATTCCGTTCGAATCGCATTACTTTCGCAACTGCGATAGGATGGTTCCATGGATGTTCCAAGCTGCAGATCAAAACAAATGATCAAGGACGCGGTCTTCGAAGGCGCAATTCCGGGAGGCATTCCAAGTGCCGCGGCACCGCCTTTTCCGCTTCATCGGCACGTCCGTCGAAAATCGCTGATAAAGGATGCGGTGTTCCGGAAAGACTTGTTCAAGTCCACCGGATTCGGCGAGGATCATCGGATCCTGGAAGATAAAGTCGACCCCCACCGTCGCGCACCCTGCGCAGATCGGAATTCGACATGGTCTGCAGATGCGGCCGGCAAAATTGGCTTCACACTTTGTCACTTTGATCTTTTTGGGCCGCCGCCGCATGACCCGTCTGGTCGCGCCAGCACTCGGATCCAGCGCTCCAGCATGGCTGCAGAACGAACGGCTGGCATCTGCACTGCTCAATGTTTCGCGCTGTCCTGACCCGGGGAGGCGAAGACGAAATGGAGCTGGCCCGACTTGATGGAGGCGCGCTCAATCAACGCCTTGTGCTCCTGCCGCATTGCCTGCGTCCGTTCCCTGAACGCCCTCGATTGCGCCAGGACCGCCTGCGTTCTCTCGGTAATCTCATCAATATGTCGCATCATCAGCCTCTTGAAACCTGGGTGGCGGAGAAGTCAGATCAATTATGTTCACTATATGTTCTATTTTTGTCGAAACGTCAAGACAGGCCCGGGAGCCGGTAAAAAATCTCATAGACAGGCAATTTTCGGAGATAAAAATAACGGTTTTCGCAATGGTGCTGCTAGAGAGATTTGAACTCTCGGCCTCTCCCTTACCAAGTATGTTCTTAGTATTACTTAACATACCGTTTTCCTTTCACTATTTTCAACTTCACTTTCACTGTCCCCGGATTTTCCCCAAGGAAGCGAGTTTATGGAGGCCGCAAAATTAGACACGTTCACGTGTGCATAACGCAAAACCATACGTTCGGATTTCCACCCACCAAGCTTCATAAGCGCGATTAGATCGCGGTTTGCAGCGTAGTGCCATGTCGCCCAGGTATGCCGGCAATCATGGGGAGTGAACTTTAAAATTCCCGCCCGCCGGCACGCGCCGCTAAAGCCTGTCTTGATCTGGCCGCCCCCATCTTCTTTCACCTCGTAAGGCCTTCCCTTGTTCGTGAGGAAAACCGCACCCTTACGATGCTTGAGGTTTGCGAGCGCTGCGACGACGCCGGGATGCAGCGGAACACCGCGATCGTCATCTGTTTTAGTGTCGAGGAATGCGACATGCGCGCGAGAAAGGTCGATATCCCGCCAATCCAGATACAGTGCTTCTGACAACCGTGCGCCCGTGTAGAGCAGGAAGATGACCAGCGGCTTCAGGTGCGGCGAACATGCGTTAATCAGCTCGCTTGCCTCGTCTGGCGTAATCCAGCGGACCCGGCCTTTCGGTTGCTTGGGACGCTCTATCATCGGCCGATCACAAAGCTTGTCCTTTGCCGCGTGATTGAGGATGGCCGATATGGGCGTATAAACCTGTCGGTTCCGAGTGGCCGGCGACGCAATGGGGTAGAGCTTCATAGCCGCACGGTCGATTGCACGCTGATCGATATTGTCCAACGTCGTAGAGCCAAAGTGCTTGGCAACGATATCGACGAACCGACTATCGCCGCCAGCTTCGAGATAGGTCACGCTGGCTTCAAGGAACGTCGTTGTTTTTCGCACGCCATGGATACCACGGTCGAGGATTTCCCCCTCCCTTTTGATCCGGATTTCTTCCGCCCTTTGCCGGTCGTCAGTGCCTGTAGTTTCATCAACAGTGACGCCTCGGAGGGTGCCGCGGAGATACCAGTTTGTTCCGCCGTAGCGGTTCGCAACGACTTTAATTGGCATGGCAGCGCCTCGATTAGAGCTTTTACATCGGCATCGGAAAAGATAACACGGCGGCCCGCCTTGCGGCCGAACGGATGTTCCTTGAGGAGATCCTGCAGCTTTCGCCGGGAAATATGGAGGGTCGCGGCTACGTCGTCCAGCGTGTGCAATACGGGCAGCGCCATCCGCTATTTCCCCCTTATCACGCGATCGAGATCGACCTTGCGCATCTTGATCGTCGAGCTGGCTCCGCCCGCCTGAAACGTCTTCAGTTTCCCGTCGGCATGGTAGCGCCGCACCGTTCGTGTGCTGCAACCGAGCTGATGGGCAATTTCTTTCAAACTCAGAATACGGTCATTTTTCATCGGACAACTCCTTACGAAGCACATCGAGTGCAGCCATAGCTTCCCTGACTTCGACCCTAAATTTTCGCTTCTCCTCTTCAGAGCCAGCCTCCATCAAAAGCCGCTTTTTCAAACGTGCGGTAGCGACGAGCTTGTCGAGCTTATCGACGATCGCCTGACCTCCGGCCGATAGCTGCGGCTCAAATCCTGCGGTCGCTTCACCACCGCGAGCGTCTTCGTGCCGGGCGTACCAAGAGACCATTCCATTCAAGGTCCAGACTTGGACAAAAGGGTCAACGTCGCTTTTCTTCACAAACTCGAAATCATCCGGAGAGACCCTTACCCCAGCTTCTTCGGCAGCTTCGGTCGTGAACGACATGACGATCTGCCCAATCATTTCGTCCATCGGCACCATTAGGTAAGGAGCGGTCCCGTATTCACTGAAATCAATGACGTGATCAGCGGTATACTGTACCTTGAGCTCACCCGCCTCATTGTAGAAGCAGGAGAAAACTGTTTGCCCTCCAGTGAGAACCAACCCTCTTCTACCAGCAAGCCTTTCAACTGAAATCGTTCGGCAAACGTTGAAGCGACCGTCATCATCACGTGAAACGAGTTCGCGAAAACGCGCTACGACATGATCGGCGATAGGGTTAGCGTCTGCCGGCGCCATTCCAGTCAGCTTTGTCAAATTTTCGATCACGCGCACACGAATGACATCCTGAAGCGAGAAGAGCCATCGGCCCAGCTTGTGCTTCTGACCAATTCGGATCACGTCACGCGCCATCCAGTTACGGAGGTTCATCAGGTTAGTAGTAGATTCACCGACAACCTCTGCCATGGTGAAGCGGTAATCATCAGGGTCCAAAATCATAATTCGACTCTCCATTTGTCACATGACTAACACGGAGTCGATAGAGTTTCAATATGGCACTGGACTCGATTTCGTTAGCGATCATGATTAATATTTTCTTGATCCGTGCAGGAAGTGGTGCGGAGCTTCCGCACCACTGGCCGGGCGTCAGGGATCAGCGATTTTCCGGGCGTTGTAGAGGTGAGCTTGGGCTTCCTGAAGTACAGCTGAAAGAGGCCCACTATAAGCCTTTTCGACGTTCGCAGTGATGAGCAACATCAGCGCTTGTAGTAGGTCATCGACAGCGTCGATTGCATCGACAATATCGAGGCGGTCATCGTTCTCCATTGCCATCAACGAAACTCCCCTCGGTCAGCCCGAAATTCCATACTGCTCATGAACTCGGAGACGATGGAAAGCTGTTTGATTACCGTCGCAAGGCAACGGGCTGTGTCGGACAAGTCTGCCACATGGCTGCCGGCGACATGATTAGCGGGAAGTTCATCAACGACCTGGTCCACAACGCACTGTGCAAGACGGCAGATTGAGGATGCAGCGAGCAGCGCGTCATATGCGGCCGAGATCTCCGCTTTTTCGAGCTTGATTGTCATGATGCAAACTCCTCGATGCGGGCTGCATCGTCCGGCTCCGCATCGCCGCAATCTTCCCCAGCAGCGTCGTCTTCAAGGTCGCAGTCGCCGTCCATCCTATCGAGCAGCGCGATCAGGCGCTCGATATCGTTTTCAACCATCTGTCGAAAAAGCCGTTGATTATTTGCGGGCACATAGCCCCGTTCATGAGCATTCATGTTCTTCACTCGCGGTTTGAAACCGGCTTTCGACAGCCGGGGAAAGCGTTCCACAGGGGGACGCTTTCCAATGCCGGTGACAGACCGACAGCCGGGGGGTCGAAACCTGCCGCGAGACAGGTCGAACGATTTTAAGGTTGCCCTCTGGACATAGCGTTCGCCCCCGGCCATATTGGTCGGGTTGCAAACGCTCGCCAAAGCGTTGCCATGCGTCAAGAGCCACCGAGGCTCTCACGCCTCAGCAGATCCTTCGACGCCAATCGAGGTTCTGCTTATCGCGGTCAGGGTTTCGACACCCACTGACCATGCTGCCTGATTTGTTACCATCTGACAAGCGCACCCTCGCAAAGGGTGACGGCTTGCCGTGAAAGTATTCCCGCCTGGAATACTTATTGGTCGTCACCTGCGACCTTTAAATGTCGTCAGTTGCTACATTTTCTCGTTTGTTTACAACATTCTATAAAATAAAAAATCTGTTATATTGCAATAACTTAGCAGTCTCTGGCATACTTGCCTCACTTGAGCGATGAATGTTAAGCACGGCGGCTAAAATTGCCACCGTGCCTACCCAGGAGAGTGAGATGGAAATTCTAAACATCCCCGTTGTTGCCGGCGAGGCAGTAATTATCGACACCAATTTTGATGCCGCGAAAAAACTGCGGATTTGCCTCCACGACGGCGCGGAACTTGAGATAATCCTGCATCCCGGCAGTTCAGTCTCATTTTTGACTGGGACATCTGCACCGCCTCGATTCATATTGGAAGCCGTGTAAAACTAAGCCGCCCTCTGAAACCACCCGTCGAAAATCTCCGCCGTAAGATAGGTAACATTGTCATGCGCTGGAACGGCACGCAGTTTGCGGACAAGGTTCGCCTTTGCCGATTTGCAGCGGCCGCTGCAAAACTTGGCGGTCGGGCTATTGGCCGTGAAGAGTATCCCGCATTCGTGGCAGCAGCATTCGACGCGACGTTCACTTCTTTTGGCAATGTAGCATGCCGAACTGCAAAAGCGCCCGCCGTTCAGTTTTCGAATATTGCTGCTGCGAAAACCGGTGCTGCAGGTCTCGCATGTCAGTAGCGGCGCTATCCTCTTCGATTGGTGAAGGCATTCCCTTGTGCAATATATCGCTTCTATGGAGCGCGGTCTGAACGGCTTTTTACATTCAGCGCAATCTTTCGGGCGTAGGCGTAATCGCTGGATCATGTTCGCCGCCTCGCTGTAGGCGGTGCTTTCGAAGCGGACCCGCGTTAGACTGCGCTGAACGATCGCGGAGCGAGCACACTCTTCTGTGCAAAATTTCCGAGTGCCGCCGAGGTTTCTCAAATCATCTTCAAGGGGCGCTTGGCACCATGAACAGAAATCCGGAGAGGCCGAGTATTCCCGCTGCCCTTCGATCCACGAGGGGCGCTCACCGCCGAGATAGCGTAGAGCCTCTGTCACAAGGCTTGCAGCCTCGGCATCGGCCGATGCCCATTGATGGCCGGCAAGACACAATGACGATCGCAATCCGGCTCGAACCGCCCCCTCGTTCTCGAACGGCGAAAATCTCCATTCTCTCATCGTATCGAGGATCGAATCCACCATGATGACGCGTTCGGTCTTTTTGAAGACGGGCGCAAGTGATATTGGCCGTCTTGGCCCATGGCGATAGTCCGTATATCCGGCGGTCCACCCCTTTTGGAACAGCTTCTGTTTAGATCTCGTATTGCTCCACCAACCCATATCGTTCACCCAAACATTGCGTCAAAGAGGCCGCTCCACATCGGCTGATCAAGCGGTTTCGGCATCCTCTTTGTGCCGTCCTCCGCCGGCGCCGTTCGCTTCATCGTGGATTCGAGATAAACCTCGTCCATGGCTCGCAAGATTTCGACATGGCGCACATCCATCGGAATTCGGTGAAGGTCGCGATAGGCCGCGATCTCCACGAAGCTGATCGGGTTCGGCCCGGCGGCATGGTAGCTGCGGGACCGGCTGAGGTCGCAAAACCACGCCCACAGCATTTGACCACCAGCCGGAAGCCGCGGCTTCCCGCCGCTTTCCAGGCGTTTCCGGAGTGTCTGGCAAAGTCGATCCGACAGGTTCATCGGCGCACCCTCGGTGCTTGCGCACCCATGCCGCGCAGCGTTTTGTTCAGAGCCGAACCGGGACGCCGCGCCTCGCTCGCTGCAATTTTCGAGAAGGTGACGTTGACCTTTTCATTGCCATGCGCGTCTTCCTCCTCCACGACAGTCGTGCCGGGCGGGGCGTTATAGACATTGATCTGACGATTGACGGCGCGTTGCTGCGGCTGTCCCATGCCACCACGCATATCCAGCTGGACGGGAATGCGCCGGCCGTCTGGCAAAGGCACCGCCGCCTCCGGTCCTGCCTCTCCGAAGATCGCGGGACGGTCGGAAATTCCACCTTTGGCAAACATGCCTATCCCGCCACCAGCTGCCCAGGTTGCCTGCGCGCCGTTCGGCACGAACGCACCGCTGAACATGTTAGCGAGCCAACCGCCGATGCCACCGCCGCCGCCGCCCATTGAAGCCAGTCCGGCGAACATATCGTCGAACACTCTGTCCAGAAGCCTGTCTGCGAGACTTTCAGCCAGGCGGGTAAGTGCGCCCTTCAAGGCGTCGGCGGCAGAAGCTCCCTGCATGAGGTCCTGGACAAAACCCTTGGCTACGCTTTTGCCGATTGCACCGAACTCCGCCGCGGCATCCTTCAATTCCTGTTGCCGTTCCGCGAGGCGCACGGTCTGCGCTTCCGCAGCCGCCATCTCGGCAGCGAGAGCTTTCAGGCTGTCAATCTGTGGTGGCGAAAGGGTGATGCCGGCGCTCTTGGCCTCGTTCAACAACTCTTGCTCATAGCGAAGGCGGGCCGCCGCTGCCTTTGTCATGTCGAGCGCCCGGCCTTCCAGGCTCTGTTCGGCGATAAATTCGCGAGCCTTCGCCATGATGTCGTCATAGGCGGCGCCGCGCTCCTCAAGGTCGCGGGTCTTGTCTGCCATCGCACCTTTGCGGGCGTCGGCATCCTCGACATGCCAATCTTCGTTGCCAAGCGGGAAGGACAGCCCAAATTGACCGGCGTTCTGATGCGCCCACTGCTTTGCCTGATCCGAGCCATAGCCAAGATCGGCCGCGTTGCCCTTGTTGTGCTGGCTGTTGCCCGGCGGCGCCACCCATTTTCGAGCCGCCTCCACCGATCCATATTTTTCCAGGGCCTGTTGCCAGAGCTGTTCCTGCCGTTCGACGGAACGGAAACCGCTGTTGATGGTGACCTGGCCCTTGAGGTGATCGGGAAGGTTCTCGATCATCTTCGTCAGCTTGGCCTCGAATGCCGAAGCCAGTCCATCCACATGCGCCGCACCCCGGCCGGGCGCCAGATAGTTTCGCAGGTCAGTGTCACCGGCCTTGGTCGAGGAAGATGCGCCCGGCGTCGGCGTGGCCGGCAGGCGCCCGCCCTTTGGAATATTCAGCCCCCGCATCTGGTCAGCCTGCTGCAGCAACCTCGTCCGCAAACCTTCCGTGGTTCGGCGCTTCAGTTCATTCTCAAGATCGATGATTTCCTTGCGAAGGTTGGCGATCCCTTCGCCGTGCGCGCCATCAACCACAAACTTCGCCATGTCGGAGCGCTCGGTCTTGGCGAGAAGGTCCCTCTTGTCCTGCAGCTGCGTTTCGATCGTGGACTTCGAGCGCTTGTCAACGTCGTTCAGCATGTCGATGAACGTGCCGAGCGAACTTGCGGCGTCCACGATCGCGCCCTTCAAGGCACTCCCGACCGTGGTCACGATCGTCTGGAACTTGCGATCGACCTCTTCGGCCTTTTTGATCATCTGTTCATCCATGACGATACCGAGATCGTTGGCGGCCTTGATGGTGTCCCTGATCCCGGCCTCACCCTGCGCGATCAGCTTGACGAACTGTTCGCCGCCGCTCCCGCCGAACAGCTCGTCGGAAATGCGGATCTGTGCGGCCTTGTCGAGACGTTCGAGCTTGCCGATGATCTCGGTGAACAATGCGGACGGGTCTTTGAGTTTCTCGGCAAGCGTCCTGGCATCATATCCCAGGCGCTGGAACGATTCCGCAGCCGAGCCCTGCCCCGTCGAAATGAATTCGTCGGCGCGCAGGTTGAGTTCCTTCAGGCCATCGGTAAGCGCGTCCACGCCGATGCGGTTCTGTTCGGCCACATATTTCAGCTCCTGGAAAGCCTTGATGTTGACGCCGGCAATCTTCGCCTGGTCGCCGATTTCGGCCACGCTCTGCGCGACCTTGCCGAGCCCGCCGACGATCCCGGCAAGACCGAGGCCGGTAAGCGAGCCGACAAAGCCGCCGGCAAACGCCTTTCCAAATGTGCCGATGCGGGTCGAGGTGGTCGCCAGAGCCTGGTTGATGCGGCTGGTCGATCGCGCCATGTCGGCTTCCATGACCCGCGTGGCCCTGGACGATCCGGCCTGCAGCTGCTGATAGGTTCGAGAGCCCGTGCGCTCAGCCTTCTGGAAATTCTTTTCGAAGTCGCGAATTCGCGCCTCGAGCGACACGACCAGGCGTTCGGTATCGTCAGACATAAGACCACTCCTCTATGTCACCCTCGAAAGTCTCGTAGCTGGAAACGCCGCTGTCGCCGGCGGCGCACCGCGCCACGGCCATGGCGGTCGCAACCGCGCCATCAATCTTCTCGCGGCTCTTTCCCTTGTGGAAACTCTTGTTCCCGGCCTTGTCGATTTCGATCACGATGTTTTCGAAATTCCACCGAAGAACGGCATGGCCGCCATGAATGAAGCGCCGGCCGACAATGGCGCGCTCCAGTTCCTTCACCGCCGGCGCCATCGTGATCCAGCCCTGCCGCATCTCGACGGCTGGCAAGCCCTCGTCGAGCAAGGTGTTGAGCGTGTTGCGGGCGAGGTGAGGATCGAAGGCGATTTCACGGACATTGAAGCGGGCGCAGATTTCGCGGATCTGATCCTCGACATACCGGAAATCGACGACATTGCCGGGCGTCGGGGTTATCAGATCCTGTTCGGCCCACAGCGGATAGGAAACCTTGTCGCGCTCGCCACGTTCCCGCAGCCTCTCCTCCGGACAGAAGAACCATGGATGGACAATGAAGCCGTCTTCACCATTGCGCCAGGCGGCGACAATGCAGGTGAGATCGGTCGTGGACGACAGGTCAACACCAAGCCAACACGGTTGTCCTTCCAGCGCGTCGAGATCGACGGGGAAGCTGCCTTCGTCATAGACCATCATATCAACGAAAGGATCAGCCGAACCGTCCAGCCACATATTGAGATTAAGCTGCTGGAATGCCGAACGCTCGGCCGGGATCTCGGCCGCTTCGCGTGCCAGCTGGCGCAAGCCGGCGATATCGGGATATCCGTAGGCAAGGCCGGGATTGGCCGCATACCAGACCGCCTCATCCTGCCAATCGGCATCACGTGGCGTTTCGAACAGGACCGGCAGCCAGGTCGGATCGATGACTTCGCCGCGCGCCACCTTGCGGGCATAGTCGTAGAATTCGAATGCGAGGTTCTCCTGTCCCCGGCCGGCGGTGCTGATCACCATCAACAGCGAGTTGGGAACCTTGACGAGACCGCTCTTGATCGCCTCCCACAGATCGCGTTTCGGCCATGCGTGCAGCTCGTCGACCAGGGCAAAGACCGGCGTATGACCGTGGGCGGTTCTCGCATCGGCCGAGATCGCTTCGAAGAATGACCCCTTTTTCGGGTTCTGGATACGATTCTTGGAATCAGTGAGGCGCAGCTTGCCGTAAAACCGGGCCTCGGCTTCGATGATCGAATAGGCCTCGGCATAGGCAATGCGCGCTTGCGACCGATCGGACGCCGCCACCATGCTTTCGCCATGAGGAACGCTCTCCGGGCCGATCGTGTGGAGCAATGCCAAGGCCGCGCCAAGGGATGTTTTGCGGTTGCCGCGTGGCAGGAGCATTGCGACGGTGCGGATGATACGCCGGCCGTCCGGATGGCGCGGCCCGTAGATGGCGCGCACGATGCGTTCCTGCCATGGCGAGAGATCGAAGGCGAGGTTCGGTAGGGTCGATTTAGGATGCTTTAGAAGACGCAGGAACTGGACGGCCCGTTCCCCGTAGCCGAACGGGTCGTCGATCGGCGTGTCGTCAAAAATCCATGAGGTCACCGAACAGGTCTCCCTCTGCACTCGGCTCCCGGTCGCCCTTCATCTTCGGCCGGGACCGCGACGCCGGCGTCAGGCCCAGCTCTGCGGAAAGGCGCAACACAGCCGACTGTGCCTTCCCGAGCATGCTGGACGCCGGGTTGACCTTGAGAATGCCCTTGCCGCCATCGATCAGCGGCCCATGCTTGTCGAGCGCCTCCTGTGCCTTGCGCATGTTCCACAACGCCATGATGTAGGCGTCGATGGAACCGCTCATCGCATTGGTCAGCATTTTCCGGCCGCGTAGATCCTCGCACACATCAAGCCAGTCCGGATGCATCTCAGCCGGGATATGGGCTGGAACAGGGGAGACCTCGGCCTTGCCGCCTTCGATCACCTTGAGGTCGGCTTTGCGGCCCTTCGTGCTCACGACGGCCTCCATTCGATTGTGCGGAGCTCAAGCCCCTTGCGCCGCCGGATCTCGGTTATCTGTCGGATGTTGTGCAGCCGGCCGTCGAACAGCACGCGGTCATCGGTCGCTATTCCGTCGAGGAACCGAATGCGAAAGATCGTGACGGCCTCGGTGTTCTCGCCACTGGCGCGAATGAACTCCTGCGCGCTGGCTTCGATGATCTCTGCGCGAACGGTCGCGACATCGCTCCAGACAAAGGACGGCGTACCGGCGGCATCGATGCTTTCGGTGGAGCGTTGCACGGTGATCGTGCGGTCGAGGCGCCCGGATCTCATGCAACCTCCTCGGCAAGCGTCTCGATCGTCAACACGCCATGGCTCGTTTCCCCATCGGGATCACGCATGAACCGTTGGGAAGACACGCGGCAATCGACGCAATGAAAGGACGAGCCGAGATTAAGGCGGCCGGCGCGCAGCGCGTTGCGCATCGCCCAGGCGATCGCCTTGACGCCAGCCGTCGAGGCCTCGCGCTTCCAAAGGTGAATTGTCGAATAGACAAGGTGGCGATCTCGCTTTACCGAATTGCCATCGTCAACCGTCTGATCCTCTCCGAGAATGATGGACGGATCGGGCGCCGGCCGGGCATTGCGGTCGAGAATGTGATTGGCGGGCACCAGGGCGGACACGGCCGGGGTGGACGTGAAGCGGGCGCGCAAGGCGATCTGGACGGCGAGTTCGACGCTCATCATTTCCCCCAGTGATCGCGGACGGCCTTGCCGATCGCACGCTTGATGCGGTTCGTGGCGCGCTTGCGGTTGAGGCGGAAGCCAGGCCAGAAGAACGGATGTGCCGGGGTGTCGCTCGTCCCGTACTCGACAAGGTGCGGATAACGGACATCGGTGTTGCCAACGGTGATCACCGACTCCAGAGGACCGGACACGCGGCTCCCGCCGGGCTGCGAATAAGGTGGCGTCGCCTGCCCCGGCGCGGTGACTTCGATGCTTTCCTTCAGAGCGCCGGTATCTTCCGGAGCGAGCGAGCGCATGACGGCTGCAGTTTCCTCGGCAGATTTTATTATCGCCGGCTGCGCAGCCTCCCGCACGGCCAGCGGTATAGCCCGCATGCGCTGTTGAAACCGGGAAAGGCCACCGTCATTCGACATCGAAGCTGTACTCCCGATATTCTCGAATGATGTCGTCGAGGCCGTTCGGCAGGTTTTGCGAGGAGAAGCCGACAAGCACGGCCTCCCGGTTTTCGTACCAGTGCGCGACCAGCTGCAGGATTGCTTCCTGAAGATCGGCCGGTACACCATCGGGATAGGCTGTCTCCATGACAAAGCCCAGGCGTCGATTGATGAAGCTTTCGGCAGCATCGATCTTGCGACCGATCAGATCGTCGTCGGTATCATCGACGATGTTCAGATGCTTTTTCGCGGTCGCAAGATCGATGATCATGGTGGCTTACTCCGTTAGGTCGCCGACGCGTCAACGCGAAGGATGTTGGAGTTGACGGCCAGAGAGAAGTTCATTTTGCGAACGTTGTTCGCGCCCTCATAGACTTCCTGCTGGCTCATGACCTTGGCGATGTAGTAGCGAACACTGTTCTTTGGCGCGCCGCCCGTCGCCGGCTTGTCGTTGAGTTCCACCTTGAAGGCATAGTCGTGTGGCGTCCGCTCTGCCGCGATCATGGCGATCTGCCCTTCGTCGAGCGGGTCGGCACCGCACACGATTTCCATATTGCCGGCCGTCCTGGTCCCCTTCAGAACCTTGTCGCGCGCTTCGCCGATCAGTTCGATCGGCACGGCCCGTGACGCATCTCCGAGCGAGCCCATGCTTTCCATCGACGTGACTTCTTTGAAGCTCGCTTCAACTGCCGTAAAATCGGCCGCGACGAAATCGCTGTTCTTTGCGGCGAGAACAGACCCTATGTAGAGTTTGCTGCCGGCCGTGGTGTAAAGGCTCATGATGGCTTCCTTTCTTGCCGCTCCTGTGCGGCGTCGATTGCGTTGCAACGCTGGCACCCCGGCCGCCAGTTGGATTTCACCATGCGAAGATCCGGCCGGGCGCGGATGCTCTTGACGTGCATGACGACGCAAGCCCCCGCTCCGCATCGGCACAGTTCGTTTTCCGGCAGGGCGAGGAAGGCACTGGCCTCCCGCGCCCATTCCTTGTCGTAACCGCGCTTTGCGGCGGCCGGGCGCTTCTCGTCGAAACGGGCCTTGCGCTCCCTCGCCATGCGCTTGACTGTGGCGCAACGCTCGCCCGACGGGTGAGCCTTGCCGCAGTAACCGCAGACAGAGGGAGCGCGAACCGGCATCAGGCGACCGGGCGTTCGGCGGCGTGACCCTTGATGGCGATGACGCTGGCAAAGATCGATGTGCCGCCACCCTTGGTCAGGACGAGACGCACCCACCGCTTGAAGCCGCGATAACCGACCTTCGCAGTCGAGCTTGCCGCAAGGTTGCCGGCGATCGGCGCCTGATAGTGAGCGGCGGCGACATCGGCATAGGCCGAGTCCGTGTCCGACTCCTGCAGCTTGACGGTGAAGGCTCCAGCGCCGGTGATAGCCCCGGTGGCGATGACGAAGGCGACACTGTCGAAGCTGAGAAGGTCGATCCCGGCGCCGTTGGTGTTGGCGGCGATGTCTGCAGGAGCGACGGCCTGCACCACGCCTATATTGTGAACGATGTCTCGCATCTGAAAATTCTCCGGTTGAGGTGATCAAGTCGCCAAGTTGGCGACTTGAAATGAGGAGTCGCCAAGTTGGCGAAAGCTTCGCCAACTTGGCGAAGCTATGCCGCTGCCATTTTGAGTTTGCGGACGGCCTCTGCGAGGGTCGGGCCACCACCGACGCGACGACGGGCGTGGAAGCGAACCATTCCCTTTGTCGCCTGGGTGTAGGGGTCGCGAAGGATCGACATGCCGATGCGGTCATAGATCCGGTAGGCCTTGGCGAAGTCACCGAACCAGATCGGATAGGTGCCGTTCGCGATATCGGGCATGGTTGGATCTTCGATGATCGGGCGACCGAGCAGCGTGGACGGCTGGCCCTGCTGGTAGGACGGCTGCCAGAGGAAGTTCCCCTGTCCATCCTTCAAGGTCATGATGACACCAAGCGTGGTGTTGTTCATCAGCCAGGAAGCGTTGCTGCGATACTGCGCGGGGAGCGAGTACATCAGGCCAACGAGCTTGTCGGCGCTAAGGTTCGTCGCGTGGCCGTTGACGACTTCAGTTACGCCGGCCGTGCGCTGGACACCGAGGGGCTTCTTGGCGCCGTCACCGTTCGAGAAGGCCGATCCTTCCTTGAGGGCGAACTCCTGAGAAAGCTCGGAGGCGACTTCGCTGTCGATGTTGATGGCCGAGTCTTCCAGAAGACGAAGGCTGACATCGATGTAGCAGGCCAGTTCGTGCATGGGAATTTCGAGCTGACCATAGGTCATGGTCGTTTCCGAGCGTTCCTCGTCCTCACCCACCCAGGTCGCCGTTGGCCGGCCGGTAAGCTTCGGCAGGATCACGGAACCGGCGCTTGTGGAGCCGACGCGAACCGCCTGACGGATCGGGGAGATTTCGAGAATGCCGCGGATAACTTCCGTCTGAAATTCAGCCGGCGCAAGATAGCCGCCTTTCGTGTCGTCACCGACGATCAGGGCGCGGACTTCATCGGCCGGCATGCGATCGTTGCCAAGGCGCAGGAAGCTGGAAAAGGCACGACGCTCCAGCGTGATTTCGCCTGGCGCGTTACCGCCGCCACCGCCCGGCCGGTTCATGCGGGTTTCGATATCGGCAAGCTGCGTTCGCATTTCGGCAATGCCGGTGAGCTGCGTTTCCGTATTGGTGCGGAATTCCGTGAAGCCGGCGCGCAGCTCCTCGACGGTTCGTGTGGCGACGGCCATCGGATCGTCATCGGGCTCAGCCCGGGTTTCGAGCGGCCATCCTGCCATCAGGCTCGACGCCACGCATGCAAGTGCAATCTTCGTCATGTTATTTCCCTTTCGCGATGAGAGCGCATTTTGCCTTCCGGCATGCTTCGATGAAGGCCGCTGCGCTCTCGGCAGAGCGGCCGTAACTGCGAACCGAGGTGATCCGGGCGTTGCCCGCCGATGGCATGCCGACCAGCGAGATTTCGCGAACGTCCAGGGCGGTAAGAATGCGAACGCCGTCAGCGCTGCGGCGGCCAACCGGCGCGCGAAACCCGATCGACAGGCCATTGAGAGCGCCGGCCTTCAGGAGATCGTAGGCTTCACGTCCGCGCGGCGTGGAAACGACGAGCTGACCACGGACAAACAGGCCCTTGTCGTCCTCGCGGATTTCAGTCCACACGCCGATAATCGCGCTGGTGTCATGCGACCACAGCATGACGGGACGGGTGCCAGCGGCACGGTGATCCAAAAGCGACTTCTGGAATGCGCCGCGCTGGACGATTTCGTTGTGGCCGTTGCGCTCGCCCCAGACCACGGCATAGCCGGAAAACTCGCCGGCTTCGTTCGGCGCTTCGAAACGCAGGGCAAGGTCGAGGTGATCCATCGTCACACCTCCGGCCGGAAGTTGGCGCGGTCGCCGGCGAAGGCATCGACCTGTGCCTGTATCCAGGCGCCGGCACGGAACACGCGAAGAATGTTCTTCTGTCCGAAGGGCAGCGGCTCGCCGCCCTGTTTGACATCCCAGCGCAATACGCATTTCGCCAGGCTGTTGAGCCGCGCCGCCTCGCGCTGTTCGCCAGAAACCTTGCCATCGTCGTCGGCCGCATCCGCCAACTCGTCCATCATTTCGATGCGGGAGCGGCGCTGGGTGTCGCTGTCAGGGCCGACGATCCAGAATTTCATGTCGGTCTGTTCTCCAGTCCACGGGTTGACGATCGTCAGTTCCCGGCCGCGATCCTGATCGGTCACATTCGCCAGCACGTCATTCAGATCCATCGCCGGGCTCCTCGGTCTTGTCGTCGATCGGCGGGCCGCCGTTGTGGCCCACGCCCGGCGCGTCGGTGTTGATGTGTGGATTGCTGAAGGTCTCGCCGCCGGCGTAGGGCGCGAGGTCCAGCCAGGAACGGCCTTCGTTCGGGTTGATCACCTTGGCGCTGATCAGGCTGGAAATGGCCGTGGCGCGGGCCGTCAGATCGGCGCGCGTCAGGTCGTCGCGATCGAACATGATGCGGTAGCGAAGCCGATCCTCACGCGACAGAAGCGCCCGCGTGAGAGCGCTTTCGAGCGCGCGCAGCCACGGCTCAAGTGTGTAGGTCAGGAACTCGAAACCCATCTGTTCGGAATTCGACCAGGTCGCGCGGTCAAGCTCGAACAGCATCGAGGGCGGGACGCGGAAGGCGCGGGCGATTTCGAGGATCTGGAAAGTGCGCAGTTCGAGGAACTGGCTATCGACGCTGTTGAGCGACATCTGCTTGAACGTGGTTCCGTCCCAAAGGATCGGCGTCTTGCCGGCGTTGGCAGAGCCCTCCTGCGAGAGCTTCCAGCTGCGCAGCATTGACTTGACGGCCGCGTCGCCAAGTGGCTTCGGCGTTTCGATCACGCCGCCGGGACGCGCCGCATTCTTGAACAGGTTGCCGGCGTGCCGTTCCATTTCCTTGGCGACACCGATCGCCTCGGCAGCAAGGGTCAGCGGAGATCGATCGAACGGCCCGCGAACATGGATCACATTGCGTCCGTCGATGACGCGGCCGTCGAGGCGGTATGTCGGCTCGCCGGTCTGCGGATCGTAGGCAACCGACATGGCCGAGGGCATGTAGCGGATGACTTCGCGGATATCGCCGCCGATGCGGTTGACCCAGGCAAGACCGCCCCAATCGCGCGTCAGGGCGTCGGCCGCAAGGTCGCGGATCAGTTCGAAACCGCTTGTCCAGCTGTTGGCATCGCCGCGCAGGAGGATGCCGACAGGGTGATTTTTGTCCTCGGTTTGCGTACCGTCCTCGGCCCGCTCCATGATCCGGATGTCGAGCGTCGCGGCGGCCTCGGAAATGACGCGAACAGCGGCGGCAACCGCCGGCACCCGAAGCGCCGATGCACCCGAAATCGCAACCGCCCCGGTCGCGCTCCCGGTCCACAAAGCTTCCATCACAGCGTCGGGCGCCGACAGCGAAGCATCGCGTTGTTCGATCGGAGCGGAGCGGGAAAACGGCCAAATCTTCATTCCGATTTTATGCCGGAAAAAATTCTTGGCGGGAATTAGACAAATGCGGACACTCAAAACTGAGCTAAGCAATTGTATTTAAGAGAAAAAACCTCTCAAATAGGAAAATTACCGAGCGTTGGACCCCCCGCCGGTCCCCGATAAAGGTGGAAAGATCAAGACCACCCCCCGCCATCGGGTAGAGTCGCCAAGTTGGCGACTCTACCCGGTTTTCAAACGGCCAAGTTGGCCACTTGATCCCGTCACGCCGATCTCATCAGCTTCAGTTCGCCAAGTTGGCGATCTGATCTCTGTCTTGCGCTCATCAGCTGCCGCATTCTCCCTTTCATAAGCCCTCTTTGCCGCAGTCGGCGTCCTCTCTCCGTTGTTTCTTGTTTTATTTATATCTGGATTCATCGAGGGGTGGACTTCTTTGAACCCTATCGCACGCTTGATCCAATCGACCCATTCTTGGCATACAATCCGGATGATGTTAGGCAGGCTCTTCTGCCCTTTGACAGGTCGATAGCGTACCTGAATGTGCCCGAGCTGGCGCGCGCGACGCAGCGCGTTCTGCACTGTGGTACGGCACACACCAGCAGCAGCCGCGATTTTGTCGAGCTTCATGTCACAGAAGCCATTTTTCTTCACTTCCAGACCAATGAGCACCAGTGCGGCCGCTTCGCCCGTCGAGTAGCACTCGCGCACCGAGGTAGGCAGGGAGGTCGCACCGCCCCATGAACGCTTCCGCTTCATGGACGCCACCTTGTCAGGTGACCGTTGCCACTTCCTGCCGAGCAGCATCTTGACGCCCCGCGCCATACGCCCCAACGCCGGCATCGCGCCACGGCTAGGCCCACACGTTCGACTGCCGTCCTCAAAAGCACAAAGCGCAACAGGATCGACTGGTCTCATATCTTTGATGACGCGTCGGAGGGCATCCGAGATCGTGGCTGTGCTGCCCTCTGGACGTGATTGAGCGGCCCGCGAATGATATTCTGCGAGCCACGTTGCGTGTGAACGATCCATCAGCGCGACCCCTTATCCAGGAGCTTGCGCTGCGCAGGAGAGAGCCGCTTGAGCGCTGACGCCATGAGTTTTTCGCGCTCTGCGTCTAAGGCTGACATCTGATTGGGCCGCGCATTGTCGTAGTTGAGGCGTGCGGCTGCTTCCTTCTTCTTCCGAGCCTTGTATCGCTCGTTAGACGCCTTTCCCATCAGCTGATCCTCGCATACTGCAAGGCATGAGCCTGTTTCAGGGCTTCGATCGCTTGCAAAGATGTGAGATTGAAGCGCTCGCGGACGATCGGGATGAGTGCCCCGGTGCACTCATTTCGGTGCTGGCTTAGCCAAGATGCAGCAACTTCAACCGGACCGGCGTCAGAACGTTCGCAGAACGTGCCCCCCGGATTTTCCCCGTATCCGACTGGGGAATGTCGTTTTGTTCTGCCGTTAGCTGCCGGGGAAAGGGGAGTGCTCTTCACCTCAACACCTTGCTGTGCAGGGTGTTGAGTGGTGCTGCTAGGCGGTCTCGAACCGCCGGCCTCTCCCTTACCAAGGGAGTGCTCTACCCCTGAGCTATAGCAGCATCCTGCGGCGGAGCAGTTGTCCGGCGCGAGCGAGGGCCTATTGCCACAGCTTGATAGCGAGCGCAAGCTGCAAATCTCAGTTTTCACCGCAGCGGGCCAGCGAAAGCGGAGTGGGGCTTCCGGACGAGGGGGTTTTGCGGTATTGCGGCGTGATGCAGAACAATGATGACGAAGCGGAAATCTCAAGCGGCCGCAGCGGGGCAGGGCGGTCACTCGCAAAAGAGCGCAGCACCGGCAAGGAAGCGCATGGGCAGGAGGCCCTGCGGCAGGCGCAAGCGCGCCGCGAGCGAGCCGCCAAAACCTTGCGTGACAATCTCCTGAAGCGCAAGCAGCAGGGTCGGGCGCGCCGCGCGGGCAATGCCGACGAGACGTCCGGATTGCCTGCTGCAAAAACGGACGGATCTGACGAATAATGACCGAGGTGGGCCGGCGCCTACCGACGTTCGGCATCTCTTCAATTTGCTTCTCATTTCACTATGCTTCCTTTATGGAGGCGCACGCTCTGAAGGACGGCAAGGCTCCAACCGCCGGCCAGTCTCTGAAAACCGGAATGTCAGGAAAGGCGGGCGCCGCCCGTAAGGTACCCCATGGATCGCATCAGAATTACCGGCGGCAACGAGTTACGCGGCGTCATCCCGATCTCCGGCGCCAAGAATGCCGCCTTGCCGCTGATGATCGCATCGCTTCTGACGGACGATACGCTGACGCTGGAAAACGTGCCGCATCTCGCCGATGTCGAGCAGTTGATCCGCATCCTCGGCAATCACGGCGCCGATATTTCGGTCAATGGCCGCCGCGAGCGCCAGAGCGAGGTCTATTCCCGAACCATCCATTTCACCTCGCGCAATATCGTCGATACGACGGCGCCCTATGAACTGGTCTCGAAGATGCGGGCGAGTTTCTGGGTCATCGGCCCGCTTCTGGCGCGTGAGGGCAAGGCGCGTGTCTCGCTGCCCGGTGGCTGCGCGATCGGCACACGCCCGGTAGACCTTTTTATTGAGGGCCTGGCGGCTCTCGGTGCCAATATCGAGATCGACAGCGGCTATATCAACGCGACCGCGCCGAAGGGCGGGCTGGTCGGCGCGCGTTATGTCTTCCCGAAGGTGTCGGTCGGCGCCACCCATGTGATGATGATGGCCGCGACGCTGGCCAATGGAACGACGGTGATCGGCAATGCCGCGCGCGAGCCGGAAGTGGTCGATCTCGCCAATTGCCTGATTGCCATGGGCGCCAGGATCAGCGGTGCGGGCACGTCGACGATCACGATCGAGGGCGTCACCTCGTTGTCGGGCGCGCGCCACCGTGTGCTGCCGGACCGTATCGAAACCGGCACCTACGCCATGGCCGTTGCCATGACCGGTGGCGACGTCGTGCTCGAAGGCACGAATGCCCGGTTGCTCGACACCGCGCTGGAAGCGATTCGCCGCGCCGGAGCCGAAATTACCGAGACCGAAACGGGCCTTCGCGTCGTGCGTAACGGCGGCGGCATCAAGCCTGTCGATGTGGTGACTGATCCCTTCCCGGGTTTCCCGACAGACCTGCAGGCGCAGTTCATGGGATTGATGACCCGGTCTTCCGGCATTTCCCATATCACCGAAACGATCTTCGAAAACCGTTTCATGCATGTCCAGGAACTCGCCCGCCTCGGCGCCAAGATCTCCCTGTCCGGCCAGACAGCGAAGATCGAGGGTGTGGAGCGGCTGAAGGGCGCGCCCGTCATGGCGACCGATCTCAGGGCCTCTGTGTCGCTGGTCATTGCCGGATTGGTCGCCGAAGGCGAAACCATGGTTTCGCGCGTCTATCACCTCGACCGTGGCTTCGAGCGGCTGGAGGAAAAGCTCAACAATTGCGGCGCCAATGTCGAGCGTGTCAGCGACTGACGACGCCATGGAGAGGGTGCTTGCGGTTGCGGATTTCACGGCGGCACCCTATCTCCTTGCCATGACGGATGCTGTGTTTCAGCGGCAGGTGAAGGGATGATCGACATGGACGCTTTGAAGTTGATGGGGCTGGACGCCGAGGATCTTGATATCGTGTCCGCGCATGTGCAGGATGCCGTGTGCAAGGTGTCCGGGCTTTCCTATGTGCCACGTCTGCGCCAATTGTCACTGGTGATCAATCGCTTCGTCTGGGAGACGGCGGAAAGCCGCGGCAATGCCTTCGAACGTCGCCGCAGCGTGCTTTTGTTCAAGCGTGTCAATGCCGTGCGTTCCACCGGGTTTAACCGGCAGGATGGCGAGCAGGTTTTGTCGCTTCTGGCCATCCAGTTCGAGCAGAACGGCGAGGGACCGGACGGAACCGTGGAATTGGTGCTGGCGGGCGGAGGCTCTATTCTGCTTGATGTGGAATGTATCGAAGTGCAGCTTGCAGATACCGGCGGCGCATGGGAAACCGGATTGAAGCCGCGTCACCCGATCGGCGCGTGATTGCCAAGCTGGCTGCGGCTGACCGTGCCTTCCATCCACGACAAGGACTTTTCAATTGGCCATCCGCCTCGACACCCTCGCTCCCGGCTTCGAAACTGCCTTTGCGGCCTTCCTGACGACGAAGCGGGAAGTTTCGGACGATGTTAACGATGTTGTTCGCACGATTATCGATGATGTGCGCCTGCGCGGCGATGCGGCGCTGGCGGATTACAGCCGCAAATTTGACAGTCTGGATTTCGCGGTCACACCGATGGCAGTGACTGCCGCGGAAATCGACGCGGCGATCGAGACGGTTCCGTCCGAGGTTCTTGGCGCGTTGAAGGTTGCGGCCGTCCGCATCGAGGCGCATCACACGCGCCAGCGCCCAAAGGATGATATATATGAAGACTCCATGGGGGTTGGCCTCGGCTCGCGCTGGACGGCAATCGATGCTGTCGGGCTCTATGTGCCGGGCGGCACGGCCAGCTATCCAAGCTCGGTGCTCATGAATGCACTGCCGGCCAGGGTGGCGGGCGTCGAACGGGTCGTCATGGTGGTTCCCGCCAGCGGCGGCACCATCAATCCGGCTGTCCTTGCCGCTGCCCGGATGGCCGGCGTCGAGGAAATCTACCGCATCGGCGGCGCTCAGGCGATCGCGGCCCTTGCCTACGGCACGGAGACGATCGCGCCGGTCGCCAAGATCATGGGGCCAGGCAATGCCTATGTCGCAGCGGCGAAACGTCAGGTCTTCGGAACCGTCGGCATCGACATGATCGCCGGGCCCTCGGAGGTGCTGGTGATTGCTGACGGCGACAACGATCCGGACTGGATCGCAGCCGACCTTTTGGCCCAGGCCGAACATGACGCCGGTGCCCAGTCCATCCTGATCACCGACGATACGTCTTTTGCGGCGGCAGTCGAGGCCGCGGTCGAGCGTCAGTTGCGCACCCTGCCGCGCGCCGCGACTGCCGCCGCGAGCTGGCGCGATTTCGGCGCCATCATTCTCGTGCCCGACTTCGAGGCAGCGGTACCGCTTGCCAACCGGATCGCCGCCGAGCATGTGGAACTGGCGCTTGCCGACGCCGATGCGATGATCCCCAAAATCCGCAATGCCGGCGCGATTTTCGTCGGGCGCCATACGCCGGAAGTGATCGGAGACTATGTCGGCGGCTCAAACCATGTCCTGCCGACGGCCCGCTCCGCCCGGTTTTCCTCCGGTCTCGGCGTGCTCGACTATATGAAGCGCACCTCCATCCTGCGCCTCGGCACCGAACAGTTGCGCGATCTGGGCCCGGCGGCGATTGCCCTTGCCCGATCCGAAGGTTTGGAGGCACATGCCCGCTCGGTCGCGATCCGTCTCAATCTTGGTGGGGGCGAGGGATGAGTTCCAGCCGCCGCCTTTGCGATGTGGTGCTGGACGAGACCATCGGTTGCTCGACGCCGGACGTTGAACATGAGCGGGCGGTAGCGATTTTTGATCTGATCGAGGAAAATTCCTTCGAACCGATCGGACATGAGCCCGGTCCCTACCGGCTGAAGCTGTCGCTGGTCGATAGCAAACTGGTGTTCATCATTACGACGGAGGCAGGGGCCGACGTGGCGACCCATATTCTGTCGCTGACGCCCTTCCGGCGAATCGTGAAAGACTATTTCATGATCTGCGAAAGCTACTACCAGGCCATCCGTTCCTCTACCCCGAGCCAGATCGAGGCGATCGACATGGGCCGTCGCGGCGTCCACAACGAGGGCTCGCAGACGCTGATGGACCGGCTCTCCGGCAAGATCAAGATGGACTTCGATACGGCGCGGCGCCTCTTCACCCTGGTCTGTGTTCTGCATTGGAGGGGATAGGCGCCGTGATCGATGCTGTTTCCCCAATCTTGCCGCAGCCGGCGGGGAAATCGCCGAAATCGGTGCTGTTCATGTGCGGCATGAATGCTATTCGCTCGCCCATGGCGGAGATCCTGGCGAAATCCATGCTGCCGGCCGGCACCTATGTCGCTTCCGCCGGTGTGCGCCCAGGCGAACGGGACCCGTTCGTCGATGTGGTTCTGGAAGAAGTGGGCCTGACGGCGGGACGGCATCAGCCCCACACGCTGGACGAATTGGAGGACGATTATTTCGACCTGATCGTAACGCTCGCTCCCGAGGCGCATCACGCAGCCCTTGAACTCACCCGGTCCATGGCCGTGGATGTCGTCTACTGGCCGACACCCGATCCAACCGTTGCGACGGGCACCCGAGAACAGATTGTCGCCGCCTACCGCGAGGTCCGAAATCACATTGCAACGCTGCTTCGGCATCGTTTGCTTGGACAAATGCCCGACAAGATGGCATAGCGCCCTTGTACAGCCGGAAAAGCCGGCAAAGCGGGAAAAGACCGATCGCTGCAGTTCACAAAGCCGCGGCGATTGTGTAGTTTCCGCCAAATTTTTCAAGCGGCGCGCTTGGCGTCCGCAGACAAGCACAGAAAGAAATACCCTAGATGGCGAAAGAAGAAGTCCTCGAATTTCCGGGCGTTGTTACCGAATTGCTGCCCAATGCAACGTTCCGTGTCCAGCTTGAAAACCAGCATGAGATCATTGCCCACACGGCCGGCCGTATGCGCAAGAACCGTATCCGCGTTCTGGCCGGCGACAAGGTTCTCGTCGAAATGACGCCTTACGACCTGAGCAAAGGCCGCATCACCTATCGCTTCAAGTAAGGGCGCGCCGCTGCCGGATGTATGAAATCAAGATCGATGGCCCTGTTTGAATGGCGATGACACAAAAGCTGATATTGGCCTCGGGATCGCCGCGACGTGTCGAACTGCTCGCCCAGGCGGGCATCGAGCCGGCGCGCCTCCTGCCGATGGACCTGGACGAGACGCCGAAGCGGGCGGAACATCCCCGTTCGCTGGCCTGGCGGCTTTGCGCCGAAAAGGCGCGGGCCGCGCTCGATGCCATCAAGGGCGACCCCGCCTGGGCCGACAGCTACATTCTTGCCGCCGACACCGTCGTATCCGTCGGTCGTCGCATCCTGCCGAAGCCGGATCTTGTCAGCGAAGCGTCGAGTGCGCTGCATCTTTTGTCCGGCCGCAGCCACCGGGTTTTCACCGGGGTTTGCCTGATCACCCCGGACAGGACGGTGCGGCAGAAGGTCATCGATACCAAGGTCCGCTTCAAGCGGCTCTCCAGCCACGACATCGACAGCTATCTGGCCTCCGGACAATGGCGCGGCAAGGCCGGTGCCTACGGTATCCAGGGCATCGCCGGCAGCTTCGTCGTCAAGCTGGTGGGCTCCTACACCAATGTCGTCGGCCTGCCGCTCTACGAGACCGTCGGCCTGCTGACGGGCGAGGGCTATGATGTGCATGAAAGCTGGACAAGGGGCTGATCATGGCTTCCGATGACAACAGGGCCGCCTCGAACGTCGCGCCGCTGCGCAAGACCGTGCCATGCCCCGAATGCCGGCGGCCGTCGCACCGCGAGCATTACCCCTTCTGCTCCGACCGCTGCCGCAACGTCGATCTGAACAGATGGCTGACCGGCGCCTACGCCATTCCGGTTGCCGACGACGAGTCGAAAGCCGACGACGAATAAAATCCACCGTGATTTTCGCAGATAGTCCTTGTTTTTCAGCCATTTGCGCGGCACGCTATTTTCTTGTCGGAAAAATGCTATTTGGCGCTGGACACCGTCGAACCAGATGTTATAACCCCGCTCGCTTCCGGGGCGAAACCAAACGCCCCACGCGGTTCCCACGCGGAACCATCGCCTCACGGCAAGATGCCCGGATAGCTCAGTTGGTAGAGCAGCGGATTGAAAATCCGCGTGTCGGTGGTTCAAATCCGCCTCCGGGCACCATTTTTACAAATGAAAACAACTACTTTCGAGACGATGCCGTCGCTGGGACTCTTTAATGTAGGTGTCTTTGACGATTTATATCGCTTTCATGATGTTTTGTGTTTCATCAGCGGTATTCCGTGTTTGCCCGCAGAGCGGCCGCTTCAGGTCATACCGTTTTCTATACCGATGTAATCCGATCACACTCCTCAATCGCGGTTCGGTGCGCCCAAGGGAAAAAAGGAGCGATAGGGGCGGCCCTCATCGACGGCACGGGCGAAGGAGGGGCGGGCGAGCAACCGGGTGCGATAGGCGCGGAGAGCGGGCAGGGTGTCCGGGATCGGATGGATCCAGTCGGCGTAGAAGAGCGAGGGGGCGGCGGCGCAATCGGCGAGCGTGAAGCTGTCGCCGGCGGCCCATTCGGTCTCCGCAACAACGCCATTCAGCCAGCCATAGGTATCGTCCAGCATGGCGCGGGCCTCGATGACGCCGTAGGGATCGCGTTCGGCTTCCGGGCGGATGGCATTGAAAACCACCTTCTGCATCGGTGTCATGATATAATTGTCGAAGACGCGGTCCATCATGCGGGCCCGCAAGGCCTCGACTGGATCGGCGGGCAGGAGCCGGACAGGGCCGGGATGCCTCAGCATCAGATATTCGATGATGGTTGTTGCCTCCATCACGGTTTCGCTACCATCCTTCAGCACCGGGAAGCGCTTGACCGGCCAGATCGCCTGCCACTCGGCAAGAATGTCAGCATGATCGGGGTCAAGCATCAGATAGTCGAAATCCGTGCCGTTTTCATAGAGCGCGATCAGCACCTTCTGACAGTAGGACGAAAACGGATGGGCGAAAAGCTGCGGTTTCATTCTGTTTCCTCCAAAACTGATTGCGAACTGCAATTGGTTGTTTTGTAGCCTTACCGATCCTATATTGCAACCGGTTTAAATCGAGGATGCAAATGGACGCTTCGCACCGGTCGGGTTGCCCGATCAACCTGACGCTGGAAATGCTCGGCGACCGCTGGAGCCTGATCATCATCCGCGACCTGATGTTTGGCAATCGCCGGCATTTTCGCGAGCTTCTCGGTCACTCGGAAGAGGGGATTGCCTCCAACATTCTCGCCGACCGGCTGAAGCGGCTTACCGAATCCGGGCTGATCTCGCGGCGCGACGATCCGAGCCACAAGCAGAAGGGCATCTACAGCCTGACCGAGCCGGCCATCCAACTGGTGCCGCTTTTGGCGCAGATGGGCGCCTGGGGGCGGCGGCATGCCCCGGCATCGGAAGAGCTGTCGATCCGCGCCGAAATTCTGGAAGAGGGCGGACCGGCCCTGTGGGAGGTGTTCATGGAAGAACTGCGGTCCTTGCATCTGGGTGCGCCCGCGCCGGAGCGTTCGGTGTTTTCCGAGTTGCAGGCGGCGTATCTGGCGGTGGTGGTGCGGAAGAAGGGGGCTGTTGCCTAAGAGGACGTTGACTTCAAGACAGCTGCCGGTTTTGAGTGGTGTGTTCGGAGAATAGTAACATGACGGCTGGCAGGTTTCAGATTTTGAGCAACATGGAAAGGTTCTGGCAGAATTTTTTGGAGCGCAAGGCTGTCAGGTGGATTCTTGCTCTTTCAATGACGGTATCAGCTTATCTATTTTGTACCGCCACAGGTCACATAGCATATTTTGTTTCGGGTGCCGCAACGACCATGGGGCAAATATTATATCCAGACGTCTACTATATGACGGGTGTTTTTTTGAATATTCACGCGGCATCTCTCATTTTTAGCTGCTTGTACACATCATACAACGTGGTAAAAATGGAGAGAATAAATTATTTTCTATTTTTTATTATGAGTTATTCTGTTTTTGGAGTTTTATTCTTTATTTCATTTTTTATTTGCTTCGAGGCTAATGCGGAAATTCTCGGTAATTTGTATGATACCGGGTACTATTCGAGGTTTCCGCCTAATTTCTCCGGGGCAATGCTGATTGCTTGCAATGTTCTTGCATTTTGTCTGCTTAGAGTCCCGAAGAGAGCACCTGTTGATCGCCTGATGTGAACCGATCAATAGACTTCCGGCACGTACAACTCGTCCGGCACCGGATGGCGGATGTAGTCGTCGTGGCGGATGCGGTCGGGGAGTTGGATCTCGGGCTTGGGCACGTCCTCATAGGGGATTTGGGCCAAGAGATGGGCGATGCAGTTGAGGCGCGCCTTCTTCTTGTCGACGGCCTGGACCACCCACCACGGTGCGTCCTCCGAATGGGTTTTGGCCAGCATTTCTTCCTTGGCCTTGGTGTATTCTTCCCAATGGATGCGGCTTTCCATGTCCATGGGCGAGAGTTTCCACTGTTTCAGCGGATCGTGGATGCGCATCTTGAAGCGGAATTCCTGCTCCTCGTCGGTGATCGAGAACCAGTATTTGATCAGGATGATACCGGAGCGGACCAGCATGCGCTCGAATTCCGGCACGGTGCGGAAAAATTCGTCGAGCTCTTCCGGCGTGCAGAAGCCCATGACGCGCTCGACGCCGGCGCGGTTGTACCAGGAGCGGTCGAACAGCACCATCTCGCCGGATGTCGGCAGATGCGGCACGTAACGCTGGAAATACCACTGGCTTTTTTCGCGCTCGGTCGGGGCGGGCAGGGCCACCACGCGGCAGACGCGCGGATTGAGCCGCTGGGTGACGCGCTTGATGGCGCCGCCCTTGCCGGCGGAATCGCGGCCCTCGAACAGCACCACGACCTTGAGCTTCTTGTGCTGGACCCAATCCTGCAGGCGCACCAGTTCGTGCTGAAGCCGGAAAAGTTCGCGGAAATAGAGCTTGCGGTCGATCGTCGGTTCGGCTTCTTCCGACATGCCCTCGGCGACCAGCTCGTCGAGCCGGTCTTCCTCCATCTGCATTTCCAGCTCCTCGTCGAAGCTGTCGGCAATTTCCGCTTTGATGCGGCTGAGCTGGTCCATCATGGGTCGTGTTCCTGTTGATCGAAGAGACAGGAACAATGTTTGATGACAGCCGTATGACAGCTGGCCGGCGGCGGAATTTGTCGTGCAACAGCGCTGCGGGGTGGGTTCTCGACAGCGCTCCAAGCCCAGCCGGTCCCCCGTAAAGCTGCCCCGGGCGAGACGCTGAAGGGAACAATTGCCGATACCAGCCGTTGTCGGTGCATAGGAGCACTTCCGCTCCGAAAGGAGATTTACATGGGTAGCGTATCAGACAAGGTTTCCGGCAAGGTAAACGAAATGGTCGGCAAGGCCAAGCAGGGCGTCGGTGATGCTCTCGACAACCGCGAGATGCAGGCCGAGGGCGCCGTACAGGAAGCCAAGGGTGATGCCCAGCAGGCCAAGGGCGAAGCCAAGGAAGCCGTGAAGAACGTCATCGATAAGGCTTGAGCCTGGTCGATTGATAGTAAGCCCGCCGTTTCCACGGTGGGCTTTTTTGTACCTATCCTTTTGTATCGAACCCGATAAGGACATCATAATGGACACTCTCGCCGATCTGTTCGAGCATACCCTGCAGGACATCTATTACGCCGAAAATGCTATCGCCAAAGCCCTGCCCAAAGTCGCGAAAGCCGTCAAGGAGCCACAACTCAAGCAAGCTATCGAGGCGCATCTCGAAGAGACCAAGGGCCAGATTGCGACTTTGAAGAAGGTCTTTGCAACAATCGACAAAAAGCCCGAAGCGGTGAAATGTGATGCAATCGAAGGATTGCTCAAGGAAGCGGATGGTCTGATCGAGGAAGCGAAGGGAGCGGCGCTCGACGCGGGACTGCTGGCAGCGGCCCAGGCTGTCGAACACTATGAGATCGCACGGTACGGTTCGCTTCGCGAATGGGCAAAGGTTCTCGGGAATGAAGAGGGCCATATTCTCCTGAGCGAAATTCTCGATCAGGAAAAGGCTGCCAATGCCAAGCTGACGACAATTGCCGTCATGAAGGTGAACGGCTGACATTGTTCAGGTCGCCCGCACGCCGGGCGACCTGCTTCCATTAACGTCCCTGACGGTACGATCGCCGGACACTCTAATACCGCCAGTCAATTGACAGCAGCGCTTCCCGGCTACCTCCTTTGTCCAGCATGAGACGAGCGGAGAGACCCTTCAGGCGAAGCAAGCTGTGCAGGCGAGGATCGTCGCAATGACTGAATTCGCTCTCGATCCAAACCGGGTACCGGACTGCCGTTACTTCACAGCAGTTTAGCAGCGAATGAAGCAGCGGCTTCAATGCGCCGCGTCCCCGCCATTGCACCCCGACACCAATTTCGCTATGAGACCGCCAACGTCTAAAAAGCAGGCGCGAACAGGCGCGACAGGCAATACCGGTTGAGGCATATGGCACGCATCGTGATGAAATTCGGCGGCACGTCCGTCGCGGATATGGATCGCATCAGGAATGTGGCGCGCCATGTCAAACGCGAGGTCGATGCTGGCCACGATGTGGCTGTCGTGGTCTCTGCCATGTCCGGCAAGACAAACGAGCTTGTCGCCTGGACGCGCGATGCTTCGCCGATGCATGATGCCCGCGAGTACGACGCGGTTGTCGCCTCGGGCGAACAGGTGACCTCGGGGCTATTGGCGCTGGCTTTGCAGAATATCGGCATCAATGCCCGCTCCTGGCAGGGCTGGCAGATCCCCATCCGCACGGACAATGCCCATGGTGCGGCGCGGATCATGGAGATCGACGGCTCCGAACTCATCCGGCGTTTCGGCGAGGGACAGGTGGCCGTGATCGCTGGCTTCCAGGGGCTGGGGCCGGACAACCGCATCGCGACGCTCGGACGCGGCGGGTCTGACACCTCGGCGGTTGCGATCGCCGCTGCGATCAAGGCGGATCGCTGCGATATCTATACCGATGTCGACGGCGTCTATACGACCGACCCGCGCATCGAGCCCAAGGCTCGCCGTATGAAGAAGATCGCGTTCGAGGAAATGCTCGAGATGGCGTCTCTTGGCGCCAAGGTCCTGCAGGTCCGTTCGGTCGAGCTTGCCATGGTATTCAAGGTGCGCACCTTCGTGCGTTCCAGTTTCGATGACCCAGACGCGCCGGGCATGGGGGATTTTCTGAACCCGCCGGGAACGCTGATTTGTGATGAGGAAGAGATTTTGGAACAGGAAGTCGTCACCGGCATCGCCTATGCCAAGGATGAAGCGCAGATTTCGCTCCGGCGGCTCTCCGACCGGCCCGGCGTTTCCGCAGCGATCTTCGGGCCGCTGGCCGAGGCGCATATCAATGTTGATATGATCGTCCAGAACATTTCCGAAGACGGGTCCAAGACCGACATGACCTTCACTGTGCCCTCCGGTGACGTCGACAAGGCGCTGAAGGTTCTCGGCGAGTCCAAGGATAAGATCGGTTTCGACGTCATCCAGAACGAATCAGGTCTCGTCAAGGTCTCTGTCATCGGCATCGGCATGCGCAGCCATGCAGGGGTGGCGGCGTCAGCTTTCCGCGCACTTGCTGAAAAAGGCATCAACATCAAAGCGATCACCACCTCGGAAATCAAGATTTCCATCCTGATTGACGGTGCTTATGCCGAATTGGCGGTTCGCACTTTGCATTCCGTCTACGGTCTGGATAAGAGTTAGGACAAGCGGCGGCAGCCGCGTTCCAGTGTGGATGCGTTGGAACCTGATGCCTGCGGCAATTGGTGACTTTCAGACAGGAGACGTTGCGCGATGAGAGACCTCTCTGCGGGTCCCCGCGTTCTTCTCAAGCGGTTGCGCGAACTCATGGCGGAACCGCTGGAGCCGCAGGAGCGCCTTGACCGGATCGTTCGTCAGATCGCCCAGAACATGGTCGCGGAAGTGTGCTCGGTCTATGTGCTGCGCTCGGACGGCGTGCTCGAACTCTATGCCACCGAAGGCTTGAACAAGGACGCCGTCCATCTGGCCCAGTTGCAGATGGGGCAAGGCCTCGTCGGCACGATCGCGGCCTCGGCGCGGCCGCTGAGCCTTTCGGACGCACAGGCGCATCCGGCTTTCACCTATCTGCCGGAGACTGGCGAAGAAATCTATCATTCCTTCCTCGGCGTGCCGATCCTGCGCACCGGCCGCTCGCTCGGCGTTCTCGTCGTCCAGAACAAGGCGAGCCGCACCTATCGCGACGACGAGGTCGAGGCGATGGAAACGACGGCCATGGTGCTGGCCGAAATGGTTGCCACTGGCGAGTTGAAGAAGATCACCCGTCCGGGCCTGGAACTCGACCTGTCGCGGCCCGTCACCATCGGCGGCAGCAGTTTCGGCGAGGGCATAGGTCTGGGCTACGTGGTGCTGCACGAGCCGCGCATCGTCGTCACCAATTTGCTCAACGACGACATTGATCATGAGCTCAGCCGGCTGGCGGAAGCGCTGGGATCGTTGCGAATTTCCATCGATGACATGCTGTCGCGCCGCGACGTGTCGATGGAGGGCGAGCATCGGGCGGTTCTCGAAGCCTACCGCATGTTCGCGCATGACCGCGGCTGGGTGCGCAAGCTTGAGGAGGCCATCCGCAACGGGTTGACGGCGGAAGCCGCGGTCGAGCGGGTGCAGAGCGAAACCAAGGCACGGATGATCCGGCTGACGGATCCCTATCTGCGCGAGCGGATGCATGATTTCGACGACCTCGCCAACCGGCTGTTGCGGCAGCTGACCGGCTATGGCGCCAAGCTGACGGCCAGCGATTTTCCGCCGGATGCCATCGTCGTTGCACGCGCCATGGGCGCGGCCGAGCTTCTGGACTATCCGCGTGAAAATATCCGTGGGCTGATCCTTGAGGACGGCGCGGTGACGAGCCATGTCGTCATCGTCGCGCGTGCCATGGGCATCCCTGTGGTCGGACAGGCGACTGGCGCCGTCGCGTTGGCCGAGAACGGCGATGCGATCATCGTTGATGGCGACGACGCGCAGGTGCATCTGCGGCCGATGGCGGATCTGCAGCGGGCATACGAGGAAAAGGTCAAGCTTCGGGCCAGGCGCCAGGAGCAGTTCCGGGCGCTGCGCGGCGTCGAGCCGCTGACGAAGGATGGCAAGCGCATCACCTTGCAGATGAACGCCGGGCTGATGGTCGATCTGCCGCAGCTTGCCGAGTCGGGCGCCGAGGGCATCGGTCTGTTCCGCACGGAACTGCAGTTCATGATTGCCTCGACCATGCCGAAGATGGAGGATCAGGAAGCCTTCTATCGCAATGTCATCAAGCAGGCTGGCGGCAAGCCCGTGACGTTCCGGACCCTCGATATCGGCGGCGACAAGGTGGTGCCCTATTTTCGGGCGGCCGAAGAGGAAAATCCGGCGCTCGGCTGGCGGGCGATCCGCCTGTCGCTCGACCGTCCCGGCCTCTTGCGCACGCAGTTGCGCGCCATGCTGCGGGCATCCGTCAGCCAGGAGCTTCGCGTCATGCTGCCGATGGTGACCGAGGTCTCGGAGCTGCGCACGGTGCGCGCTTTGCTGCAGAAGGAAATCCAGCGGCAGTCGAAGATCGGCGAACAATTGCCGCGCAAACTGCAATTCGGGGCGATGCTGGAAGTGCCCGCCCTGTTGTGGCAGCTCGATGAATTGATGCACGAAGTGGATTTCGTGTCCGTCGGATCCAACGACCTCTTCCAGTTCGCGATGGCTGTCGATCGGGGAAATGCGCGGGTCGCCGACCGTTTCGACGTGCTCGGACGGCCGTTCCTGCGGATCCTGCGCGACATCATCCGCGCCGGCGAACGCAACCGGACACCAGTCACGCTGTGCGGCGAGATGGCCTCCAAGCCGCTGTCGGCGATGGCGCTGCTCGGCCTCGGCTACCGCTCGGTCTCAATGTCTCCGACGGCGGTCGGTCCGGTCAAGGCGATGCTGCTGGCGCTCGACGTCGACAAGCTCGCTGCCATGCTGGAAGCGACGCTGGACGATACCAGGGACCAGACGCTGGTCCGCGACATGCTGAAGGCTTTCGCGGCGGAAAATGGGGTGCCGGTTTAGAGGAATGGATTTTGGAGTTTGTGGTTGGCTTACCCCCCTCTGTCGGCGACGCCGACATCTCCCCCACAAGGGGGGAGATTGGCCGCAATCCCTTCGCGTCCCTGACTTACTGAGCAAGGGAAAAGAATGATCTCCCCCCTTGTGGGGGAGATGTAACATTCGTGACAGAGGGGGGTGAGCTCTCCGCAAACACAATAAGATGAGAGGGCTCCAGTTGCTGGCGGTCCTTACGGAGTAAAGAGTTGCCAACCTTACCTGTTGAAAAAATGCGCGAACTGGAGCGCCGTTTCGGCGAGATCGAGGCGCGCATGTCGGAGGGGCCGGCGGCGGATGTGTATGTGAAGCTGGCGTCGGAATATTCCGAGCTGCAGCCGGTGGTGACGAAGATCCGACTGTATGAAAAGGCGCTGGCCGAGCTTGCCGACGTCAACATGCTGATGAACGACCGCACCACCGACCGGGACATGCGCGATCTCGCAGAAATGGAAAAGCCGGAGATCGAAGAGCAGATCGAGACGCTGGAGAAGGACATGCAGATCCTGCTCCTGCCGAAGGACAGTGCCGACGAAAAAAGCGCGATCCTCGAAATCCGGGCTGGCACCGGCGGTTCGGAAGCGGCACTTTTCGCAGGCGACCTGTTCCGGATGTACGAGCGTTATGCGTCCGCCAAAGGCTGGAAGGTGGAAGTACTGTCGGCCAGCGAAGGCGATGCCGGGGGATACAAGGAAATCATCGCCACCGTTACCGGGCGTGGTGTATTTTCCAAGCTAAAGTTCGAATCCGGCGTGCACCGCGTGCAGCGCGTGCCGGATACGGAAACACAGGGGCGCATTCATACCTCGGCTGCGACGGTGGCCGTTCTGCCCGAGGCCGAGGATATCGACATCGAAATCCGCCAGGAAGATATCCGAATCGATACGATGCGCTCGTCGGGCGCCGGCGGCCAGCACGTCAACACGACGGATTCGGCCGTGCGCATTACCCATATGCCGTCCGGCATCGTCGTCACGTCGTCGGAGAAATCCCAGCACCAGAACAAGGCGAAAGCCATGCAGGTGCTGCGCTCGCGGCTCTACGACATGGAGCGGCAGAAGGCCGACAGCGAGCGATCCGCCTCGCGCAAGAGCCAGGTGGGTTCGGGCGATCGCTCCGAGCGCATCCGCACGTATAATTTTCCGCAAGGCCGCGTCACCGATCACCGTATCAACCTGACGCTGTACAAAATAGACCGGATGATGATGGGGGAGATCGAGGAGGTTGTGGACGCGCTTCTGGCCGACTATCAGGCGGACCAGCTGGCGCAGCTCGGCGAAGTGCAGGGATGACGGATACGCTCGACAGTCTGTTTGCCGAGGCGAAGGCGCGCTTTCTTGCGGCCCATATCGGCGAAGCGGCATTTGACGCACGCGTTCTGATTTCGGGGCTGCTCGACCTGCCCTCTGCGGCCTTCATCACGCGCGGATCGGACCCGGTCTCGCCAAAGCATGCGGCGCGCATCCGCGAGGTGATCGCAAGACGCGCGATGCATGAACCGGTGCACCGGATCCTCGGTCGGCGCGAATTCTACGGCCTGACGCTCTCCATGTCCAAGGACACGCTGGAGCCGCGGCCGGATTCCGAGATGATCGTCGAAGGACTCCTTCCGCATGCGCGCAGGTTCGTGTTGGAAAAGGAAAGCTGCCGGATCATCGATCTCGGCACCGGCACCGGTGCGATTTGCCTGGCGCTCTTGAGCGCGGTGCCTGAAGCGACCGGTATCGGTTCCGATCTGTCGCCAGGGGCGGTAGAAACGGCTGCACAGAATGCCGCCTACAACGGTCTTCACGGTCGGTTTGCGGCCATCGAAAGCGACTGGTTTGAAAAAATCGAGGGACGTTTCGACATCATTGTGTCCAATCCACCCTATATACGCACGGAGGTGGTCGCGTCGCTTGCCCCGGAAGTCCGGGACCATGATCCGGCTCTGGCGCTCGATGGGGGCGCCGACGGTCTGGACGCCTATCGCATTATCGCGGCCAATGCTTCGGGCCATCTGGTAAAGGACGGTATTGTCGGGGTTGAGATCGGCTATGACCAAATGCCAGTCGTCTGCGGGATTTTCGAGGCACAGGGGTTCCGGGTGATTGAGCGGGTGCGGGATCTGGGTGGAAACGATCGGGCAATTCTGTTCTCAAAGAATGTGTAAGCCCATCAAATGGCTGAGAACCGGGCGTTCTTTTTGGAAAACCTAAAGAAAGGACTTGGAATTCAGCAAGAGGCGGGCTAGGTTGCAAGCCACGCACTGGGCAGACGGTCACAGATCAGAGATTCGTTCCGGTCAGACCTAGCCGCAGAGATTGCTCTCACAAAAGAGTTGCGAAGGTTCGACAGTGCCTTGTGCGGGTAGCTGTAAATTTGTTTTAACCAGCGATGGCCGTCGGAAGAGACGGTAGGGTCGCGGCGCGTGTCTGCTTGATCCGGAACCCGGCGAGCCACGCACTCCACATGATCATCAATATCAAGAGAATCCAGGTGAGTGAACGATGAGGCCAGGACAGCAGAACAAGCGCGGCCGTGGGCGTAACAACAATACCAGCAGCAGCAACAATAACGGTGGTGGTGGCAACAACAACCATAACCGGAAGGGATCCAATCCGCTGACCCGGACCTATGATAGCTCCGGCCCGGACGTGAAGATCCGCGGTACAGCCCAGCACATTGCTGAAAAATACTCGAATCTCGCCCGTGATGCGCAAAGCTCCGGCGACCGGGTGGTTGCAGAAAACTATTTGCAGCATGCGGAGCATTATAACCGCATCATTGCCACGGCTCAGGCGCAGTTGCAGGAGCGGTTCCAGCGCGACGATCGGGGCGAATACAATGACCGCAACGATTTTCAGGATCGAGACGGCAATTATCGCGACGACGATTCCGACCAGAATGACGACGACGACAATGTCGGCAGCATGGACCATCAGCCCGAGATGGAGCGTCCGCAACAGCCGGAACGCCAGTCGCGCCAGCAGGATGGGCCTCGCCAGCAGGACGGCGGTAGACAACCGGATGCTGCACGTCAGCAGGATGGCGAACGCCAGCGTGATCGTCAGCGCAACGAGCGCCCCGACCGGCCGCCGCGTCAGCCGCGCCCGGAACAATCCCGCTCAGAACAGCCTCGCTCGGAACAACCTCGCACCGAACAGCCACAGCTGCACGTAGAACAGCCGCGTGCCGAGCAGCCGCCGCAGCCGGTTATGGATGGTTCCGGCCCGCAGCCGGTGATAGAAGGTACGCCGGTTGAAGTGGCGCTCGAGGCAGAAGCACCGAACGGCCGTGCCCCAACCCGCCGTCGTGCTGCACCACGCCCGCGCCGTCCCCGCCGCGAAGCTGCCGGTGAAGAAGGCGTTAAGGAAACCGGCGAAGGAGAATCTTCTGATAAGCCGGCCCTGATTGAGGTTGCCAGCGAATAATCTGGCCCAGGCTTCGGGCTTTCGGGCTTGGGAATCTGTTTAAAACCCCTGGAGCATTCGATGCTTCAGGGGTTTTTTGGCTGCGACAGGCAAGGATTGGCGAACGCGCCGGCTCATGCCCGGCCGCCGCCGCCGCCCAGGCGGTCTTCACGTCACGGCGTTATTCAGACTGTCGATCAAGGTCGAACTCGCCTCATTGAGCCCGGTGACATCCACGGAGACCCCATGCGCCCTGAAGCGCTGGACCACCTTTTCAAGTGCGGCTACCGCCGTGATGTCCCAGAAATGCGCTTTTGACACGTCGATGAGCACATGCCTGCCAAGGGTGTCGTCCAGGTCGAAAGACTCTATGAATGCGTCGGCGGAGGCAAAGAAAACTTGCCCGGAGACACGGTAGGTCATTCGGGTTGCAATGTCGTCCCGCACAACATCGACCTGCATCAGGCGGGCGACCTTGAAGGTGAAGAAGACGCCGCTTAGAAGCACGCCGACGGTGACGCCCAGAGCGAGGTTCGAGGTGAAGACGGTCACGATGACGGTTGCTGCCATGACGGCGCTCGACATCCGGGGATGAACGACCAAGGCGCGCAACGACGACCAGTCGAACGTATCGATCGACACCATGACCATGATGGCGACCAGGGCGGGCACAGGCACCTGGGACACCCATGGCTTGAGCAGAACCATCAGGATGAGCAGCAGGGCGCCGGCAAACAGGGTCGACAGCCGGCCGCGTCCGCCATATTTGACGTTGCTGACCGTCTGGCCGATCATGCCGCAGCCGGCAATGCCGCCGAACAGGCTGGCCGCAACATTGGCAATGCCCAGGCCCGAGCATTCCCTGTTCTTCGAACTCGGGGTGTCCGTGAGATCGTCCACGACGCTCGCCGTCATCATGGATTCGAGAAGCCCGACCATTGCGATGGCAAGGGCTGGCGCTGCGATGATGCCAAGCGTTTCGAGCGTCAGCGGGACGGCGGGCCAGCCGAAGACCGGCAGTGAATCCGGAAGTTTTCCGAGATCGGCAATGGTCATGACCGGGAGTTGCAGCCCGATCGAGGCGGCCGTGAGAACGACGATGCAGATCAGCGGCGAGGGTATTGCCGTCGTAATTCTGGGTGCAAGATAGATGACCGCCAGACCGGCCGCCAGCATGGCATAGGCAATCCAGTCTCCGCCGATGATATGCGGCAGTTGCGCCGCAAAGATCAGGATGGCGAGCGCGTTGACGAAGCCGGTGCGAACGGATTTCGAAACGAACCGCATGAGAACGCCAAGGCGCAGCAGGCCGAACAGGATCTGGAAGACACCCGCCAGCAGGCCGGCAGCGAAGAGGTAGGCCAGGCCATGGGCGTGGACCAGGGGTGCCGCGACCAGCGCGACCGATCCGGCGGCGGCCGAGATCATCGCGGGCCGTCCGCCTGTAAACGCGATGACGATGCCGATGACGAAGGAGGCGAACAGGCCGACCTGCGGATCGACGCCGGCGACGAAGGAAAAGGCGATGACTTCCGGGATCAATGCGAATGTCGCGACAGCGCCCGCCAGCATTTCACGCAAGGGGTTGGCGGACCAATCCCGTCGGATTGAGGCCCATCGGAGGGAGGAAAGCGTCATGGGATAAGGTCTCGCAAGGCATGGCCTGCCGCTGGATCGAGCGGTATCACTGGCGTGCTGGTTTTGCGTTGTCTGGCGGATCGGCGGCCAGAAGAGCCACCCGGAGTTGCACCGGGTCCGTGGCGAATGGCTTCGTTTATAGACGGTGTTATTGCTGCGAAGCAATACGGGATTTCGCTGGCTCCGTAACTGTTGCTTCTATTTCGATACCGTGACGAACTACCTCTTTAATTCGCAAAAATTCGCCCCCATATCCAGTCCAAGTTGCCGTGGCCGCTTTTGGCGGCGAAACGGCGGAAGACGGGCTTGCCTTTTCAGGGGGCCTGATCCTAACCATCGGTAGTGCCGCAAGCGGGCTGACCGATTACCGGAGGTACGATATGAATATCGAAAAATATTCCGAGCGGGTGCGCGGTTTCCTGCAATCGGCTCAGACCTACGCGCTGGCGCAGGGCCATCCGCAATTCACACCAGAACATGTGCTGAAAGTGCTGCTCGATGACGATCAGGGCATGGCGGCGTCGCTGATCGAGCGCTCCGGCGGCGATGCCAAGGCAGCGCGGGTCGGCAATGATCTCGCGATCGCCAAGCTGCCGAAATCGACCGGGGGCAATGGTTCTCTGTCGCTTGCCCAGCCTTTGGCACGGGTGTTTGCGACCGCCGAAGAGGCGGCCAAGAAAGCTGGCGACAGCTTCGTTACCGTCGAACGGTTGCTGCAGGCGCTGATCATCGAGACATCCGCTGCCACCTCCGGCATCCTGACGAAGGCGGGGCTGACGGCGTCGAAGCTCAACCAGGCGATCAACGATATCCGCAAGGGCCGAACCGCCGATGGCGCCAATGCCGAGGCCGGTTTTGACGCACTGAAGAAATATGCCCGGGATCTCACGGCGGATGCGCGCGACGGTAAGCTCGATCCGGTGATCGGCCGCGACGACGAAATACGCCGCACGATCCAGGTCCTGTCGCGCCGCACCAAGAACAACCCCGTTCTGATCGGTGAGCCCGGCGTCGGCAAGACGGCGATCGCCGAAGGTCTGGCGTTGCGCATCATCAATGGCGATGTGCCGGAAAGCCTGAAAGACAAGAAGCTGATGGCGCTCGACATGGGCGCGCTGATTGCGGGGGCCAAGTTCCGCGGCGAATTCGAGGAGCGGCTGAAGGCCATTCTGTCGGAAGTGCAGGCGGAATCCGGCGAGATCATCCTGTTCATCGACGAGATGCACACGCTTGTCGGGGCCGGCAAGGCTGATGGGGCAATGGACGCCTCCAATCTGCTGAAGCCAGCACTTGCCCGCGGCGAACTGCACTGCGTCGGCGCGACCACGCTCGACGAGTACCGCAAGCATGTGGAAAAGGACGCGGCCTTGGCCCGCCGGTTCCAGCCGGTCATGGTCAACGAGCCGAATGTCGAGGACACAATCTCGATCCTGCGCGGCCTGAAGGAAAAATACGAGCAGCATCATAAGGTCAGGATCTCCGATTCTGCGCTGGTGGCGGCTGCGACCCTGTCCAACCGTTACATCACCGACCGATTCCTGCCTGACAAGGCGATCGACCTGATGGACGAAGCCGCGTCGCGGCTGCGCATGCAGGTGGACAGCAAGCCTGAAGAGCTCGACGAACTCGACCGCCGCATCATGCAGTTGAAGATCGAGCGTGAAGCGCTGAAAAAGGAGACCGACCGTGCCTCGAAGGACCGGCTGGAAAAGCTGGAACTCGATCTGGCTGGACTGGAAGAGCAGGCCGATGCGCTGACGGCGCGCTGGCAGGCGGAAAAATCCAAGCTCGGCCTCGCCGCTGATCTGAAGAAGCAGCTCGAAGACGCCCGCAACGAACTGGCGATTGCCCAGCGCAAGGGCGAATTCCAGCGGGCCGGCGAGCTTGCCTATGGCGAGATCCCGAAGCTCGAAAAGGAGCTGGAGGACAGCGAGCGGCAGGACAGCTCGGTCAATTCCATGGTGCAGGAGGTCGTGACCCCCGACAACATCGCCCATGTCGTGTCCCGGTGGACCGGCATTCCGGTGGAAAAGATGCTCGAAGGCCAGCGTGACAAGCTGCTGCGCATGGAAGACGAGCTGGCGAAATGGGTGGTCGGTCAGGGTGATGCGGTGCAGGCCGTGTCGCGCGCCGTGCGCCGCTCGCGCGCGGGGTTGCAGGATCCGAACCGGCCGATCGGCTCGTTCATCTTTCTCGGTCCCACGGGCGTCGGCAAGACGGAGCTGACCAAGGCGCTTGCCCGCTTCCTGTTCGATGACGACAGCGCGCTGGTGCGCATGGACATGTCGGAATATATGGAGAAGCACTCCGTTGCCCGTCTGATCGGCGCACCTCCCGGCTATGTCGGCTATGAGGAGGGCGGCGCTTTGACCGAGGCAGTGCGCCGCAAGCCCTATCAGGTCGTGCTGTTCGACGAGATCGAGAAGGCGCATCCCGACGTCTTCAACGTGCTGCTGCAGGTGCTGGACGATGGCCGCCTGACGGACGGGCAGGGCCGTACGGTCGACTTCCGCAACACAATGATCATCATGACCTCCAATCTGGGCGCTGAATATCTGACCCGGCTTGGCGAGAACGATGACAGTGACACGGTACGCGATCAGGTGATGGATGTCGTGCGCGGTCATTTCAGGCCTGAATTCCTGAACCGGGTTGACGAGATCATCCTGTTCCACCGCCTGAAGCGCGGTGAGATGGGGGCGATCGTCGATATCCAGCTGACGCGCCTGCGCCAGTTGCTGACGGAGCGCAAGATAACGCTTGAGCTCGACGACGAGGCACGCGCCTTCCTCGCCGACAAGGGCTACGATCCCGCTTATGGTGCGCGTCCCCTGAAGCGGGCTGTGCAGAAATATGTCCAGGACCCGCTCGCCGAGCAGATCCTGCAGGGCAATTTCCCGGATGGATCCGTGATCAAGGCATTCTCCGGCTCCGACCGGCTGAACTTCAAGCTGCGCGAAACGGCGGAAAAGGTTGCTGCCTGATCCTGCGGTTGCTGCTGAAACGAGACCTCTCCGGGACGCTCGGGGAGGTTTTTTGTTTCCGGAGTGGCCCCATACCCGTTTGCGTGTTGGAGAGGTGCGAACTCCGCCGCCTGCGCCCTTGATAGTGCATCGAGCCTTGCCTACCATCGAGCCGGATATCGTTCGAGCGCCTGTTCGCGTCAATGCAGCCAGGCGATCAGCGAACGCCCCGGGACAGAACCGACCCGACAACAGCAATGGCGGAGAAACAGCCGATGAGCCTTCGAATAAATGACATAGCCCCTGATTTCACCGCTGATACGACCCAGGGACCCATCAGCTTTCATGATTGGATCGGCGATGGCTGGACGGTGCTTTTTTCCCATCCGAAGAATTTCACCCCGGTCTGCACGACGGAACTCGGCGCGATGGCGGGCCTTGACGACGATTTCCGCAGCCGCGGCGTCAAGGTCATCGGCATTTCCGTCGATCCCGTCGAAAGCCACGGCAAGTGGAAAGCCGACATCAAGACCGCCACAGGTTTTGAAGTCGAATATCCCCTGATCGGCGACAAGGACCTGAAGGTTGCCAAGCTCTACGACATGCTGCCCGCAACCGCCGGCGAGAGTTCCGAGGGGCGCACGCCAGCCGACAACGCCACCGTTCGTTCGGTCTTTGTCATCGGCCCTGACAAGAAGATCAAGCTCATCCTCACCTATCCCATGACCACGGGGCGGAACTTCCTGGAAATCCTGCGCGCCATCGATTCCATCCAGCTCACGGCCAGGCATCAGGTGGCGACGCCGGCCAACTGGCAGCAGGGCGACGACGTGATCATCACGGCCGCTGTTTCCAACGAGGATGCCGTGACCCGCTTCGGCACCTTCGATACGGTGTTGCCCTATCTGCGAAAGACGAAGCAGCCGGCGGCCTGAGCCGGGAACCAAAGCGTCGCGCCCTGCGGCCATCGAGGCGCGACGCTCGAAAAATGACGGCTGTGTGGATCTGCCGATGATCTGTCGTCGGAATTGATCGTGCTACGCGCAGGGTTACGAAACGTCTGGCTGTAACAAGTGGCTTGCCACCCTCAGCGATACGCTGAGAACCCTGCCGACATGATCTGGGCTATGCCGCTCCACCGTTTCTTCGACTTCGCAATTGGTTGCGGCAACGTGGCGGCGTCGCAGCCTTGAGTCGCTCGGCTGCATTCTTGGGAGCGACGGCCGCCCGCTCGCGCTATCTGCTTTGGCAATCCGCTGTAGGCAACCACGAAGCCATTTGAGGAGGTTTTGATATGAGTGCCATCGATCTGAACAGCGATCTCGGCGAAAGTTACGGCGCCTGGGCCATGGGCGACGACGTCTCGATGCTTTCCGTCGTTTCCAGTGCCAATGTCGCCTGCGGCTTCCATGCCGGCGACCCCTCAGGCATTCTGAAGACCATCCGGGCCGCCGCGGCAAAAGGCGTCGTGATCGGCGCGCATGTGTCCTATCCCGATCGCGTCGGCTTTGGACGGCGCGACATAGACGTCACGCCTGCAGATCTGACGGCCGATGTCATCTACCAGATCGGTGCTTTGAAAGGTCTCGCTGCCGCTGCCGGCGTCACCGTCGCTTATGTCAAGCCGCATGGCGCGCTCTACAATCGCATCGCCCACGACCAGAAGCAGGGACAGGCAGTGATTGACGGCATCAAGGCCATCGATCCCGCGCTGGTGCTGATGGGTCTCGCCGGTGCTCCGGTTCTGGAGCTCGCCCGGCGATCCGGTCTGGAAGTCGTCGCCGAAGCCTTTGCCGACCGTGCCTATGCAGCGGACGGCCAACTCGTATCGCGCCGCGCGCCCGGCGCGGTTCTGCATGATCCGCAACTGATTGCCCGGCGCATGCTGCAGCTCGCTCGTGAGGGGATTTTGGAAGCTATCGATGGCTCGACCATTGCCATCGATGCCCAGTCGATCTGCGTGCACGGCGACAGCGCCGGCGCAGTGGCCATTGCGCAGGAAATCCGCCGTGCCTTCGAGGCGGACGGTATTTCCATCCGATCCTTTCTTCCGACCGATCGGGCCTGAGAGTTTCATGCCTTTCCTGCCCGTCAGCCTGACAGTTCCGTTTGTCGATCTCGCTGATCTCGACACACTGGCATAGCCGGCGCACCGGTCAGACGTCCGAAATTCAGCCGAATGTCCCGAGAGATGGCGTTGGAATGCCAACCTGCCGCACAATCCGGTAGCGCGCCTGAACGAAATTGTAGATGCCGAAGGAGGCGAGCCCCAACGCGGCAATGACATATAGTATACCGCCGAATGGAAGTTGCCGGATCCAGGTCAGAGCATCCGCCATGCTGCCCGCCTGATCCGGGTTCACAGTGAACGCGGCATAGACAAAGAAAACCCCGACAACAACAAAGATCAGGCCCCGGGCAACGAGTCCATAGATGCACAACAGCACGATCGGCTTCCTCGTGCTGCTGTCGAGGCGAAGATTACGCTCGAATTTACGCATCAGTCCTTTTGTAATTGTTACAATGCCGCCGATGACAAATCCAATGCCAATGGCGCCGGCAAGATATTGACCGAACGGCTGTGACATGGCCCATGCCGCCAGGCCCTTTTCTCCACCCGATCCGGATTCTGCCCCAATGTCGGTTGCCTGTTGCACCGCATAGATCGCAAAGCCGGAATAGGTCACCGCGCTGCCGAAAAGTGCAGCGCGGGTCAAATATCCTTTCGCGTTTGACGCGAGGCCGTCCGCATTGCCGAGCGATTGGGCGAGCCTCCATCCGACAAATCCTATGAGGCCTATAGCAATCAGAAGAAGCCAAATTCGTCCGAACGGCTGTTTCAGCACGGAATCAAGTGCCGACTTCGTCTCGGGTTTGCCGCCTGCGATCCCCGAAAACAGAGCAAGACCTGCGATAAGCAGGAAGACGGCGCCGCGCGCGCCATACCCACCGCGCGCCATCAATTGGAATTTGGAACCGGTGTCCATGCGATCATCCCCGTGAAGCAATAGCGGGAAACGGGGCCGGAACCGTCCGGTTCCAGAAATTGCACAATTTATTCGGCTCAAGGATCGACATTGCGTCGACCGACAACAAGCCCGTGCTTGCTAGGAAATGCCAGTTGGGCTTGCGACAAACTTGCCTTCGTAGCGGACGCGAAAATTGCGCCGCTCAACCTCGTCGCGAAAGCAAAGGAAAAGGAATTCCAGATCATGGGCACTGTCGCGCCGTCCCAGTAGGCTGAAGGTGATGATTGTCACGCTGTTATAGGGGCGGGTGAGGCTGATCGCGGCCTTGCGGATGTCGTTGATGCCGAGTTCGTCGCTGTCGGTGCGCGTGTAAGCGAGCCAGAACGGGGCGTCCTGCCAAGCCGTCCGAAAGGTGTCGGTTAGGGTTGCCTTGAACCCGGAAGCGGATGTGCCTTTGCTCCATGACATGGATTGTTCATCTTCAGCACCCAGCACGTCAAGATAGCCATCCTGTTCGCTCGGTCCCGTAAGACGCTGTTCGATGAGCTCGAAAGCTGCCTCCGGGGTCGTCGCTGTCTTGAAATAGATCGGCATCGAATCGCCCGTTTTGTTCAGATCGCCTAGTTTGGCAAAGCGCTCGCTACGGAGCCAGCCCTTGTGTCGATTTCCCACAGTGCCAGTTCGCCAGCGGTGCGACCGGCATCGGATAGAATCATGGCCTATTTGTCGCTCAAGCGGCCGAGAGATTGTCGCCGGTCGGATTGCTGAAATAACGCTCGGTGATGTCCTGTTCCGCAACGGGCTTGCTGAAGAAGTATCCTTGGAGGGCATTGCAGCCCGAGAGGCGCAGGCTGATGGCCTGTTCCTCTTTTTCGATCCCTTCCGCCGTAACCGGAATGTTCAAGGCATGGGCAAGAGCGATGGTCGCATGCAGGAAAGCACCTGAGCTGAGATCACGGTCGGTTGCGGCAATCAGAGACCGGTCTATCTTTATCCGGTCGAACCCGAACTGGCGCAACATGCCGATGCTTGCGAAGCCGGAGCCGAAGTCGTCAAGCGCAATTCTGATGCCAGCGGCTTTCACGGCATCCAGGGCTCTGCGCGCCTGCTCCGGATCCGAAACGAGGGCGCCTTCGGTCAACTCCAGACAGAGGCGGCTAGGGTCGAAATCCATGGCTTCCACCATCGTGATGACCTGCCTGGCGAAATGCGGGTTCTTCAGCTGCAATGGAGAGACATTGACGGAAAGGCCGATATCGGGCCAATTCGCGGCCGCCATCAGGGATTTCTTCAAAATCTGCGCACCGAGGAGATCGATCAGTCCCGAACGCTCGGCCAAGGGAATGAAGATGTCCGGGCTGATGCTCTCCCCGGTCTCCGTATGCCACCGCGCCAATGCCTCGATACCACAAATCCTGCCGGAGGCGGCATCGATCAGCGGTTGAAAGGCCACGCCGATGTCCTGATTGTTGAGGGTTGCCCGCAAAAGCCCCTCAAGTCGGGTCAATCGGGTCGTGTCCTCGTCGAAGCTGTTGTCGAACCCGACAGTGATGCCCCGTCCCAGCGCCTTGGCGCGATAAAGGGCGGTATCGGCCCGGCGGATCAGCTCGCTTGCCTCGATCCGGCCAAAGGGTGAAACTGCCACCCCAACGCTGGCGCCGATTTCGATCGTTCGGTCACCGATCAGGAATTCCGTTGTAATGGCCTGTTGAATCTGTTGCCCGAGTTCTGTGTCATATGCCTGCGACGCGACTACTGCGAATTCGTCACCGCCCAGACGCGAGATTACCGCGTCCTTCGGCAAACGATCGCGAAGCCTGTGTGCGACAGCGACGATCAGATCGTCACCCACCATGTGCCCCCAGGCGTCGTTCACCCCCTTGAAGCCGTCGAGATCGATAAAGTAGAGCATTACCGGGAAATCACCGGACGCGGCGGCAGACAGGCTTGTTGCAATTTTCTCCAGCAGGCCCGCGCGGTTGAACAGGCCGGTCAAGGCGTCGTGCGATGCCCTGTCGCGCGATCGCTGCTCGCTTGCCTTGAGATTGAGGATCGTGAGTGCGCCAGCCGCCCCGATACCGCAAAGGAACACGACAAGAAGAACGGCCGCAGCCTGCAGATCGCCTTTGACCCGTCCCAAACTTTCCGTGCCCGGAGCTTCGGAAGGCCATGCCGCGAAGGCAACCTTGTCGCCGGAGACATCCAGAAGGGCAACGTTCAGAAGACCTTGCGCCGGAAGGTCGGATAGCCGGAGACCAGGCAGGTTAAAAGTCTGGGATAGTTCCTCGATCAATTGCGGTGTGATCTGTTTGGCGAATACCAGAACATGAAGATCGTCGCCTTTTGCCGATGGCAGGGGTTCACTCGGCTGGATTGCCGCCGCGCCGATGATCGCCGTTCCACCAGGTGTGCGAACGAAGTGAACCGGGACCGGATCGTCCATTCCAGTCTGCCGCGCGGCATCAACAAGTGCATCGAATCCGCCGAAGAATTGGGATGGCTGATTTTGCATCGGTTCGCCGTCCCGGTAAGCCATGACAGGCTTGCCGCCGCGACCGATAACGGCGGCTGTATCGTAAAGCGGGTAGTCGGCGCTGACACTGCCCCAGGTCTCGATGCTCCAGTTCGGTCCGTTGGACGAGGTAACCTGATTATAGGCGTCGTCCCAATAGGCATTGTCGCGTAACGTCGCGCCTAGTTGTTTCGTCAGAGATTGCATCGCACTGTCGGCTGCATGCCGCGCGCGGTTGTCGTCGATCTCGTTTGCTGTGGCCGTCAACGTACCGACAGCGCGTGCCACGAGGCCGCCCAGTATCGACGCCACGACAATAAATACGGAAGCGACGGCGACGACCGACAGCTGCCGTACATGGCTTGCCGAAAGGACGCGTTTTTGCATTTCGAAACTCCGGCATGGATTGACCATGTTCCGTGACCTTGGAACTGCAGAAAGGCATCATGCCCCGCTCAGCGCTGCGGTTACATCCTAACAGCGACCCAATTAATTCTTCGTAGCTTGCTTTGTTCTATACCGGGACAGTTGCGAAAATACTTGGCTAACCGCCGTCAGATGTAGGGAGAGGCACAGAAGCGGCGGTGACCGCGAAACGAGCGGTAGGTATTGTCCTGCGCGTTGTAGGAGCGATACCGGTCGGAACACCATTGGACGTGCGCATCCTCGGTATAGGCTGCTTCCGCGGCAAATTGCCGGTCTGGGGAAAGCTTGTCTTGCTCCGGTTCCGGGAGAGACACCACAACCGGCGGCTCACACCGGCGGCGGGGGCCGCTGTAGGGCTGGTAGCTGTTGTCGGAAGCGCGATAAGACCGATACCGTTCGCTGCACCACTCGATTCTCGCCAAATCCGGCTCGGCTGCGACGACGGCGGAGTTTCCCAATGTCTCGGTTTCGGACAGGGCTGCTTGCACGATCCGGTTGCCAAATACTGGATCCGGATTCCGCTTCGAGCTTAAGCTCGCGGTCTTTACATTTGGAACGTTCAGAGCCGGAAGGCGCTCGAAATTCTGTTTGCTTCGATCCACTTTCACAGGATGAGGGGTCCACAGTGAAGCGATATCGATATTCCTGAGACCTGTCGGCTCCCCTTCGGGCAGGAAAGACGAAACTGCACTGACGCTGCCAACGAATGCCGTCAGTGAAAACGCTATACCCAGCAAAGGTAGCAATAGCTGTCTCATGGTTTTTTCCTTGCGTTTCGAAACGGGTCAGATTGCAATTTTTGATTGTATGAATGCCAAATGTTCTTTGATGTAGATGTCACCGCCCGGCGTGCTGAGCCGCGTATGCTTGCTGTCATCGACGGGATAAATGCCGATCACCTGAGCGAAGTTGACGTAGATTTTCTCATCGTCCCTGGTTGTTAGTTCGACCCAGCTTGCTCCATCTCCATAAGGGTGCTTCATCACGATCGCCCCTCACCCTTGAACTGCGACAGTCGCCGCCGCCGGCACGAAGACCTTGGATCGCTGGGGATTGGTGGCTGACCCGGATGCGATAAACAGGCAGATCACGACAATCGCCAATACCGCGCAAAGAAGCGGGCGGGCGATAGGGAGATCGGTCTTTGCAGATTGGTCGTAAGACATTGTCCGGGCTCTTCTTCACATGTTTGCTTTTTTTGGAAAGGACCGAGGCAGGCTGTGCGCCTGCCTCGCCTCGTCTCAGGCTAAGCCGATGAACGAGAGGATCACCGCGATGATGACGACAGCGCCAACCAACCAGATCAAGCTGTTCATTTTGTATCTCCTTTATCGAGCGGAGAGACAAATCACCCCGCAACCCAGTCGTTTTTTTACTGAATGACCTGGACAACGTTTCGGGTGCCGGGATCGACGATCACCCGCTGCTCGTTAACGACGGTGTACGAGTAACGCGGATCCTCGGCGACCGGCACGAGGACAACGTCCTGCGGCAGAGGTTTGCCGACGACGATCGGCTGCTCGATGACGACCGACTGCTGAACCGGCTGCTCGCGAACATAGGTGACGACCTTTTCCGGCGGCGGATCGATGGCGGTACCCACCGCAGCACCGACAACCCCGCCGACGGCTGCGCCGACCGGTCCGCCAACGATGGCGCCGGTGACGGCTCCGCCCGCCGCTCCCTGAACTGTGCTTTCCTGTGCGGATGCGATCCCCGTGAGGGAGACGAAGACGACAGCGCCTGCGGCAATCAACTTGATAGTCATGGTCTACTCCTTTTCGAATGTTATTTCCGGGACCAAAACGCCGGTCATCAATGGCTGTTCCGCTCAAAACTGCCGATTGGCGCCGACCAGGCCCTTTGCCTTTCACGCATAGGACTAAGGTCCAGTTTCGGATTTTCAGAAGTCCGGCTGCGCGGTGACAGTGAAACTGCGGGGTTGGATTTTGCGTTGCTCTTTTCCGCAGCCGTGGCTTTATAATGAGCGGGCTGGGAATGCAGTCAGCGAATGACACGGATGGTTCACTACTCGGAGAGATCATGGTCTCGCGTCGGAGCCCAGCCTACAAAATCCTATTATTTCTGTTAACGCTCTCGGCTTCAGCCTTACCTCTCAGGCTGGACCTGCAGGGTCACGCCTTCCCATCGGAAATCGCCGCCTTGGCAAAAGATGGTGGAAAAGGTGGAGGAAACGGCAATGGCGGCGGGAATGGGAACGGCGGTGGGAACGGGAATGGTGGTGGGAATGCTGGCGGCGGAAACAAAGGCGATAACGGTGAAGGCAATGCCGGCAGCAATGGCAATGGGTCAGGCAAGTCGAGCGACGCCAGGGGGAAGGGCAAAGACAAGGCTGGAACCTCCCGGCAAGTGTCGGTCCAAGGGGGCGCGATCGAGGTTCGCCACGTGGATGGCATCGTCGAATCGCTGAGAGGTAGCCGCTACATCATGAAGGACGGAAAAGGGCGTATCATCATCAGTCGCAAGGCAACCGCCGCCGATCGCAGGCGTCTGTCCTCATTCAGGTAAGTGCGACCATGCCGTAGCCACCTGCGGCCGGTTCAAGGACATGTTCATGAAAATCATGGCGGCTTCCGTGCGGTTCGTGGCGCCGAGCTTGACGAAAATACTCGTCAGATGATGTTTTACCGTCTTTTCATGCACATCGAGCTTCAGGGCGATCCGTTTATTGCTGAGGCCGGCTGCAACGAGTTGCAGTACACCGTGTTCCCGCGCCGTCAGATCCGCCAGAGGGTTCCTGTTTGCCGCATCGGTTTGACGCGTTGCCAGGGATGACAGCAACCGGGCTGAGAGCGAAGGCGAAACATACGTCTCGCCGGCGCCGACCGTCCGCACGATTTCGGCAAGCGTTTCGGAACCCACGCCCTTGAGAACATAGGCCTTGGCGCCCTTGTTCAGCGCGGCCAGCACATCGTCGCTCGCTTCAGAAACGGTGAGCATGACGATCTTCTGGGCGGGTGCTACATCGAGTATGGGAGAGATGGCGTTCAATCCACCGCCCGGCATGGAGATATCCATCAGCAGAATATCGGGTTGCAAATCGGCGCAGAGCCTTATCGCATCGTCTCGGCTGCTGCCCTGGCCGACGACTTCGAAACCGTCGACCTCGGACAAAATACGCATGACGCCCTCCCTGAAAAGCGGATGATCGTCCACGATCGCTATGGTCAGATTTTTTGTCATGCTGCCTCAAGTTCTCTCGTGTCGAGCGACATGGTCACGACGGTGCCGTCTGCCGAAGTCGACAGATCGAACCGTCCTCCGAGGCTTTCGACCCGTTCCCGAAGCCCCGCAAGGCCGAGGCTTTCCTGTCCGATCCGATCAGGATCGAAACCCGGTCCTCCGTCTCTGACTTCAACAAGAATGCGGCCATTCTCGATGCTCTGCGTGACACGCTGTGCGACGCCGCCGCCGTGCCGAAAACCATTGTTCAAGGCTTCCTGGACAAAGCGGAAGACGCATATTTTCGTCGTTACCGACAAGGGCTGTGGCGCATGGGAAAATTGCAGATCGACACGGGTGCCAGTGCGCTGTTCGTGCGCTTGTACAACGCGCATCAGCACGTCGTTTATTCCAGCGGCCTCGATCTGCGGAAGCACGAGCCCGGTGCAAAGATTGCGGATGTCCTGCATCGCTTCGTCGAGAATGGCCTTGATCGCTGAGATTTCCTCCTCTCTTTCCGCCGGCGCAAGATTTCCTTTCTTCAGGTACGGACTGTCGATCCGCAGCGCAGCCAGTGCCAACAACTGCGCTGGTCCGTCATGCAGGTCGGCGCCGATGCGTCGGAGATAACGTTCGTTGAGCGCGGATGTTCGCTGGGAGGCCCGCTGGACACGCGCGCGCAACACTTCGTTCTGCGATAGCAAGTCCGAGAGTTCGCCGATGCGTTCCTTGAGGTTCTGCCTTTGGCTATCGATGACACGGCTGCCACGAAACACGAGGGCCGAGAGGGATAGGAAGAAGCAGATGGTAAATCCAAAAATGGCAAGCCAGCTGATCCGCCGCGCGTGATTGAGGCTGTGCTGGAAATCGTCGGCAACCTCGTAGAATTCGGATACCGCAACCACTTCGCCCGACCACGGCTGAAGAACCGGATTGTAGATCTCCAGCAGAGGCTGCCCGCTGTCCCGTTCGGCGGAACTGTCGATATCATCGAGTTGATCGAATTCCGCGACGATCTTTCCTGTGAAGGCCGTTCGCAGATCCTCGCTAAGCTCGAATTTCCGGCCCATCAGGTTCTTGTCGTTGGAGTAAAGGATCGTTCCGTCCTTGCGCCACAACTTGAAGGTCATCAGCCGCTCGCTCAAAGCCCCTTGAGACAATGTTTCGTCGAGGGCCTGGATCACACCCTCGCCGAGCTCTTGGCTGGACTGCATGTCAGGGAGAAGCGGCGCGATAATGCTATCGACGTACAGCGCTGTCGATGCTGCGGAGTTTTGCGTAACGGCCCGTTCGATCACCATACCCACGGCGGCGCCGACACCAATGGCAGCCACAAACGAAATCAGTCCTCCGGAAAGCAGAAACTGCCATGCCAAGGATCGCGCATTCCAGCGGTCGAGCAGTCCGAAAAAGTGCACAGACCTACCCATGCCGATTGTAAAGTTTCCCGTCGCCGCAACTCTTTGAGCGTAAAAATGTTCCCTTTGAACCAAGGGAATCTGGTAGATGTTGCAGTGCCGACGGAGCTACCTGCGGCAAACATCCAACCGTCGGGATTGATATTTATCTCGGCAAAAGGCCGACGTTAATACACTGGCCGACCGATCTCGCCATCTTCGAAAGACATGTCAATGACCCTCTACAGTCTGGACGGAATATCGCCCTCCTTGCCTTCGGGCTTCGTCTGGATCGCGCCGACAAGTCATGTCATCGGCGCCGTGCATCTTGGCGAAAATGTCGGTATCTGGTTCGGTGCCGTGCTGCGTGGCGACAACGAACCCATCACCATCGGTGCCGGCACGAATATTCAGGAGATGACCATGGTCCACACCGACCCGGGCTATCCGGTAACGCTCGGTGAAGGCTGCACCATCGGCCATAGGGCAATTCTTCACGGCTGCACGATCGGCGACAATTCGCTGGTGGGCATGGGGGCAACAATTCTGAACGGTGCGAAAATCGGACGGAATTGCCTGATCGGCGCCGGAGCGCTGGTCACGGAAAACAGGGTCATACCCGATAACAGTCTGGTCGTTGGAGCGCCGGGGAAGGTCGTCCGCGAACTGGACGATGCAGCAGTTGAAAAACTGCGCATCTCGGCCGAAAACTACGTTCGCAATGCCCGGCGCTTCTCCAAAGGTTTGAAAGCCCAGTGAAATGGATCGTCCCCGGGAAAAGCCGGCCAAAATAACGGCCGGCTTGCGCTGCTTGCTAAAGTTCGACCTTCGCATTGTCGCCCATGTCGGGCCGCGTACCTGAAACCGCAGCAGCGAACATCTTGATGTAGCTGACGACCGTGCCCGGACTATCCCAGTATTCGGCGGCTTGCGGTTCCACCTTGAGGATACGGATGGAGGGATCGTCCGCATTATCCCACCAGGCTTTTGACGGTGTCGAGAAGAGATCCCTGATTTTCTCGCGGTCGTTCGAAACGGTGGCTCTCCCGCTGACCGAAACATATTTCTGGCCTTTGGAATCGGCGAATGCGAGGCAAACTTCCGGCTCCCGCTCGATCTCGTCGTCCTTATGGCTTTCGACATCTGTCAGGAAATAAACCGCATTTTCCATTCGCTCGACATGGGCGGCCATTGGTCTCGCACGCAATTCACCGCTTTCGGAACGGGTCGTCAGCATGCAGAACACGATCTTCTCCATGAGATCGTAAGCGCGTGTTGCATCGTCGGTATGATTCTGTGTCACGGCATTCTCCCTTTTTGTCGGCTGGGAAACACGTCAAACGGCGTATAGTTCCTTTGGCCGGTCTGATCCGCCTTCCTTGGGATGCCGACATAAGACAGTCGATATTGCCGCCAGCGAAAGCCGACGGATGCGAGCGCACCCCGGAATGGATCATCCCTGCACCGATTCGAACGGTGCTAATCGAAGCCGAAAAAATCGTCTTTGATAACGTCACGTCGGATCAGGGTGAGCGATCGATCCGGCTCGATCCTGTAGGTTTCAATTGCCTGACGTCCATATTCATCGGTGATTTGATTGGTGAAGGTACTGCCGACCGGCGCTTTGGTCAGCTTGGTCCGCGGCTGATGCCCACCATAGGTGATGCTGCCCGGGATGGGTCGAACCTCTGCCGCCGTGCAGGCGCTGAGGGCAAAAGCTGCGGACCAGATGAGAATTATGGTTTTCATGGAAACGACTCCTTGCATCAGCGCGGTCACGGCAGATGGAAATGCGATGCAGCGTGTTCCTGTGCCGAACTGTACCGGAGCAGACTTGTTCCATTGCGCCTTTAGCTCGCGGCATTTGCAATTGCCGCGGGGCCAAGGGTCGGATGGTGTCAAACCGGCAGAACGGCCGACGCTTCTCGCATCAGGCTCATGAGATGCCCCTCGCCGGTACCCCAGATGATCGTTGCGAGCATCCACAAGGCCATCGCGACCATCATGACGTTCTCGGTCAGAGACACGAAGCCCAGCGGCACATTGCTGCTGCCGCCGACGCAGGCGCATTTCAGTTCCCGTTTGTCGATATAGACGGCTTTGAAGACGGAGACGGCGCCGATGGTTCCAATGAACAGCGCAACGGGGATGGACAGCCAGTTGAGCGTTCCCGCGATCATCAGGATTCCTGCCCCGGCTTCCGCGAAAGGGTAGATATAGCCATAGCGCACCCATCGTTTGGCGAGCAGATCGTAGTTGAGGAACATCGTTGAGAAGGTTTCGATATTCTGAAGCTTCAAAATGGCGAGTACGGCCATGCTGAAGGCGATGAACCACTCGCCGGCACGAAAGGTCAAAATTGTGCCGTAAGCGGCATAGCTGGTGGCAAGGGCCATCAGGGCCGTCACCGCGAACACGGCAATGACGGGGCGATAGCTGACGGCCTTCGGATCGTGCACCACCTTGCCGAAGTGCCGGCGCAGGTCGTCATAACCACCGATCCTCTGGCCGCCGATAAACGTCTGCGGCGTCGTCTTGACATTGTGCTGCGCCTTGAAAGCGTCGGTTTCTTCGCGCGAGGTCAGCCAGCGATCCTCCACCGTGTAGCCCTTCCGCTCGAGAAGGTCCTTTGCTTTCAGGCCGTAAGGGCAGACATGGCTGTCCATCACCATCCGATGAAGGGTGGCTTTCTTGGAGACATTGTCGAGCATGGGGCAATCTTCTTTTCAGTTGGATTCGGTTGATTGCCCGGAGTATAAACTCAGGACCATGGTACGGAGTCAAGCATGAAAGAACTGACCATTTCGGGGTTGGCACGTGAGGGCGGCGTCGGCGTAGAAACCGTGCGATATTATCAGCGGCGCGGCCTGATCGCGACACCTGAGCGCAACGGCTTCTCCGGTTCCGGCGGGGGCATCAGGCGTTATGGCGACGCCGATATTCGCCGCTTGCGCTTCATTCGCTCCGCCCAGGCTGCCGGGTTCACCCTGGAGCAGATCGGCGAATTGCTGGAGCTGGACGCGGGCGAGGATCGTGATCGAGCCCGCTCTCTGGCGCGGGAAAGAATAGCAGCGCTCGATGAAAAGATTGCCGATTTGCAGGCCGCCCGCCATTCGCTTCATCGGCTCGCCGAGGCCTGTGGAGCCAGTTCTGCCGGGCCTTGTCCGATCATCACGGCTTTCGACAGCTAGAGGCGGACAGGGCCGGATTATATCTCCGCAAGCCGCTGCGTTGGAGCCCACCAAGGGGAGAAATCCTCGAGCTGCGCGGCCTGCCGATCGACTATGTCGAGCAGAATGGTCCTTCCCGGCTGGCCCGGCTGACTTTTAAGACGCCGTTCTGGATGCGCTCGACCTCGAACAGCAATCGAGCGGGCATGCGGAACGGCCAATGTTCTGCATGGACAAAAATAGGGCATATGCCTATAGACTGAGCACTCATATTCGGCAGCGGAAGCTGCGCGGCATGTCCGGGTCCCTATGTCCTTATCCAAAGTGCCGAAGGCTCGTTTTCGAATCTTCGTTCCGATCCTCGCCGGTGCGACTTTGCGCGAAAGGCTCTTTGCCTGCCTCGGCGCACTGATCGCCATCGGTTTGACTGGCTTGATCAGCGGCTATATCTTCGGCCAAGGGCCGCATCTGCCGCTGATCGTGGCACCCATGGGCGCGTCTGCGGTCCTCCTGTTTGCCGTGCCGGCCAGTCCTCTGGCACAGCCTTGGTCGATCATCGGCGGCAACACGATCTCGGCGTCGATGGGCATTTTGGCAGCCTATCTGATCAGAGACCCTGTGATCGCCATCGGAGTCGGGGTGTCGCTGGCAATCGGCGCCATGTCGGTCACCCGTTGCCTTCATCCCCCCGGCGGAGCGGCTGCCTTGACCGCGGTGCTTGGCGGCCCGGCTGTGACCGGGTGGGGGCTGCTCTTTCCCTTCATCCCTGTCGGTCTGAATTCCTGCATTCTCGTCGGTCTGGGACTGGTGTTTCACCGATTGGCGCGGCGCAGCTACCCGCATGCCGCGGCAAAGCCGGTCAATACGCATCAGACGGCTGACCCGCCTCCCTCAATGCGCACCGGCTTCGATCAATCCGATGTCGATGCCGCGCTCGCTGCCCTGGATGAAACCTTCGATATTGGCCGCGACGATATCGGGCGATTGCTCCGGCAGGTGGAACAGCAGGTTCTCGGGCGAATCCACGGTGATGTCAGTTGTCGCGAGATCATGTCGCGCGATGTGGTCTCTATCGACCTGCCTGCCACGCCGGCGCAGGCGCAGGCGCTTCTTTTGAAACACAACATTCGCACCTTGCCGGTTCGCGACGGGTCAGGCAGGCTCGCCGGGACGGTTGGCCTGCGGGAACTGGCAAAGGGAAACCCCGGACTTGAGGAAGCGGTAAGCGAGGTCGCCACGGCTGGGCCGGACGACGCCGCGCTTTCGCTTCTGCCCGTGCTGACGGATGGCCGCTCCCATGCCGTAATTATCGTTGATCCTGAAGGACAGATTGTCGGCCTCATCTCGCAGACCGATCTTTTGTGCGCGTTGGCGCGTATCCTGCCAGCGTCTGGTCCAGCGCAGGAAATGCCAGCGTCTATTCCGCTGTCTCGCCTGGCACGTTGACGGGCCATCGGATCAAGGCTTCCGCACCCGCAGCCGTTAAACCGTAAATGCCGCGATCGATGCGTTCGAACCAGCCATACACATTGTCGCGCAGGATATTGCCTGCCTTGGGCACGGCCTCCTTCATATCCCGTGGGTGAACCGTGCCGGATTGCAGGGCGGCTGCGCAGGACAGGGCCTGTTGCCGATAGGCAGTCATGATCGGCGACCGGGTACTGCCACCGACGGCCGGATCTCCCTTGCGGCGCCTGTGCTCGTCCACCAGACGCGATCGCTTGCGCGGGTTCTTGCGCGGCATCGGAGAGACCGGGCTGACGAGGATTTCGACGGTGCCGGCGTCCGAAACACCAAGCATGCCAAAACCCAGCCTGCGGCACAGGTCGCGGTAGCGGCGGTCGCTCTCGCGTCCTTTGCCCCTGGCCGAGACACGGGCCGCAATCCAGACTTCATCGCCGGCGCTGGCCCTGTCGACTGCTTGCAGAATAAGCTCAAGATTGAAGCTGAGCTTCAGTTCGCAGATCACCACGAGGGGTGGTTCGGCAGCGCTCAACCCGACAATATCGCACCCGGCGATCTCACCCTTGACCGTGTAACCGGCCGTTTCGAGAAAGCATTTGATCGGTCGGTAGAGGGTGGTCTCCACGTGCACTCCTGTCGGGATAGTGTCACCGACTCGCCCGCGTTCGATACGTGCCCTGAAGCGATGGGCCTCGCAACCAAATTTCGCGCCAACGTCGCAGTTTGATCCCGTAGACGGGACCGCAGGCAGGAACGCCTCGCGGTTATGGCCCGACCAGTTTCTACCCCCGGTCAACGGCCTTCTCCAATGCCGATTTCTTGTGTGCATCTGCGTTCATTTCAGGATGACACGGATTTTGAATAATGTAATCTACGGCTCGGAGTGCCTCCACAAATGCTGGTGGAATCGTCATACACTTGAAATCATTGTTATTTAACGACAGGCAGCTTGGTCAGATACGCTCTTCGACTGTGCGATTGATATGCGCAGCCGGTAGGCTAGCCAGATGTAATCTTTGGAAAAACAAGCCGTCCGTCACACGGAATGCGACATGCACGCTTCAGGGGACCTATACATGATACCGATCCGCAACTGGCTGATCCCGGCATTTCTGCTGCTAGCGACGTCTATGTATCCCGCCGCCGCCCAGGAGCAGCAGAAGGCACCGGTCACGGTCGCCAAGCCGGTTGTCCGTGACGTTGTCGACAGCGACGAATTCATCGGCCGCTTCGAGGCCGTGGATGAAGTGACGATCCGGTCACGGGTCGGCGGCTATCTCGATCAGGTTGATTTCAAGGACGGCGCAATGGTGAAGAAGGGCGAACAGCTCTTCGTGATCGACCAGCGTCCGTTCAAGACGGCCTTTGACGTCGCGACATCGTCGCTCGAAGTGGCGAAATCGACGCTGACCTTCGCACAAAGCGAATTTGCCCGCACCGAACCTCTGGTGCAGAAAGGCACGCTGGCCGTCTCCGTGCTCGACGACCGGCGCCGGGAATTGCGATCGGCCGAAGCCAATCTGCGGGGTGCGCAGGCAAGTCTGGCACGTGCCGAACTCGATCTTGCCTATACCAAGATCATCGCCCCGCTGGATGGCCGCATCGACCGCCGGCTGGTCTCGGTTGGAAATCTGGTGCAGGCCGACCAGACGGCGCTGACGACGATCGTGTCGCTCGACCCCATCGACTTCTACTTCGATGTCGATGAGCGCCGGCTGTTGAACTATGCCCGCCAGGCGCGCGACCATGGCAGCAATCTGCAGGAGGGCGGCGGTTCGCTGGATGTGTTCGTCACGATCGCCGACGCCACCGAAAAGCCGTTCAAGGGAAAACTGGATTTTGCTGAGAACCGGGTCGATCGCGAGACGGGAACGATGCGCGTGCGTGCGCGCTTCGACAATCCGGATTTCATTCTTCAGCCCGGCCTGTTCGGCCGCATCGAGGTGTCCGCCTCCAATACCTACAAGGGTATTCTCGTTCCAGACGATGCTGTCGGCTCCGACCAGGACCAGCGCGTCGTCTATGTCGTCAACGAGGATGGCAGTTTCACGACAAAGCCGGTCCGCCTTGGCCCGACGCTTTACGGCTATCGCGTCATCCGTAGCGGCATGACCGGCGATGAAACCATCGTCATCAATGGCCTGCCCCGTTTGCGTCCCGGCGTGATTGTTGAGCCCAAGATGGTCACCCTGCCACCGGAAGCCGTTGGCTCGGAGAGCGGCCAATGAGATTTGCCCATTTCTTCGTGGACAGGCCGATCTTTGCGTCGGTCCTGTCGATCGTGCTCCTGATTGTCGGCGGCATTGCCTATTTCCAGCTTCCGATTGCGCAATATCCGGAGATTGCGCCGCCCACCATCGTCATCCGCACAGCCTATCCGGGCGCGGATGCAGAGACGATCGCCAACACGGTTTCGACTCCCCTCGAACAGGAAATCAACGGCGTCGAGGACATGCTGTACATGTCCTCCTACTCGACCGCCGACGGCTCGATGGCGCTGACGGTGACCTTCAAGCTCGGCACGGACCTCGACAAGGCGCAGGTTCTGGTCCAGAACCGTGTCGCGATCGCGGAACCGCGCCTGCCCGAAGAAGTCCGCCGCATCGGCATAACAACGGCGAAAAGCTCGCCTGATCTGATGATGGTCGTGCATCTTCTGTCGCCGAACGACCGTTACGACCAGCTCTACGTATCGAACTATGCCCGAACCCGCGCCCGCGACCTTCTGGTGCGGCTTGACGGCGTGGGCGACGTGATCCTGTTCGGAGAGCGTGAATATGCCTTGCGCATATGGCTGGATCCGGAAAAGCTTTCGGCCTACAGCATGACGGCTGGCGACGTTGTTCAGTCGCTGCGCGACCAGAACGTTCAGGTCTCGGGCGGCTCCATCGGCGGCCCGCCAAACCCCGGCAACAACGCCTTCCAGTACACCGTGACGACGGAAGGGCGGTTCAGCGATGCCCGTCAGTTCCGCTACGTCATCGTCAAGGCGACGGAAAGCGGCCGTCTCGTCCAGCTTCAGGATGTCGCGCGCATCGAGCTCGGCGCCAAGGATTATGTCACCAACAGCTACCTGAACGGCAAGGCCGCGGTGGCCATGGGCATTTTCTCGCGACCCGGCACCAATGCTCTGGATGCGGCCGAGGAGATCAAGGCGACGATGGAGACCCTGAAGAAGGATTTCCCGCCGGGTCTCGAATACACCATCGTCTACAATCCGACGGAGTTCATCTCCGAGTCCATCAACGAGGTCTACAAGACCATTCTCGAGGCGGCGGTTCTCGTTGCCATCGTCGTTCTCGTCTTTCTCCAGTCCTGGCGCACGGCGCTGATCCCGATCGTCGCCATTCCGGTTTCGCTGATCGGCACCTTCGCGCTGCTTCTGGCCTTCGGTTTCTCGCTCAACATGCTGACGCTGTTCGGGCTTGTGCTGGCAATCGGGATCGTCGTCGACGACGCGATCGTCGTGGTGGAAAATGTCGAGCGAAATCTGGCAAAGGGCATGACGCCGAGGCAAGCGGCGCATGTGACGATGGACGAGGTCGGCACTGCCGTTATCGCGATTTCCCTTGTTCTCATCGCGGTCTTTGTGCCGACGGCCTTTATCCCCGGCATTTCCGGGCAGTTCTACCTTCAGTTCGCCGTGACGATATCCGTCGCGACCGCGATCTCTGCCCTGAATTCGCTGACACTTTCGCCGGCGCTGGCGGCGCTGATCCTGCGTCCGCACCAAGAACATCACGAAAGCCGCAATCCCGTTACCCGGATTGGCCGCGGGTTGGCGAACGGCTTCAACAATGGCTTCGACCGCATGACGCAGGCCTATTCCTGGGCCGTCCGCCATCTGGTCTCGACCAAGGTGGCCCTTGGCGCGAGCCTGATCGTGTTCTTCGGCCTTCTGGCTGGCACCTGGTACATGGGTCAACTGGTGCCACGCGGCTTCGTGCCGACCATGGACCAAGGCTATGCCATCGTTGTCGTGCAGTTGCCGGAGGGCGCTTCGCTGGCGCGCACCGACGCGGTCGTCAAGAAGGCGACGGACATGATCCGCAAGGTTCCGGGTATCAAGGATGCCGTCTCTTTTGCCGGTTTCAATGGCGCTACCTTCACCAATGCGTCGAATTCCGGCGTCATCTTCACGCCATTCGCCTCTTTCGAAGAGCGGCTGGAGCACGGCCAGAGTGCCGACCAGATCATCGGCCAGCTTTACGGCACCATGCAGGCGATCCAGGAGGCGTTCTCCATCGCGGTGCCACCGCCATCGATCCGCGGCATCGGCAATTCCGGTGGCTTCAAGATGCAGATCGTCGATCGCGAAAGCGCCGATATGCGCCGCGTGCTTGGCCTTGCCTATCAGATGATGGGTGCGGCCAATCAAACGGAAGGATTGACCGGGGTGTTTACCACTTTCTCCGCGTCCAGCCCGCAATATTTTCTGGCGATCGACCGCGACAAGGCGCGGGCGCTCAACGTACCGATTCCCAACATCTTCGAGACCCTCTCGATCAATCTCGGCACGTCCTATGTCAACGACTTCAACGCCTTCGGCCGCGTCTACCAGGTGCGGGCGCAGGCAGACCAGCAGTACCGGCTCGAACGTGACGATATCCTGAACCTGAAGGTCCGCTCCGCCACCGGCGCGCTGGTTCCGATGGGAACACTGGTCGATATCCGCGACACGACGGGTCCGGCTCTTGTGCAGCGCTACAACATGTATGTTTCGGTTCCATTGCAGGGAAATCCGGCGCCGGGAATTGCCACGGGCACCGCGCTTGACAAGATGGAGCAACTGGCAGCCGAGATTCTGCCGCCGGGCACCTCGTTCGAGTGGACCGATCTCGCCTACCAGGAGCGCGACACCGGCAATACCGCGATCTTCATCTTCGCGCTCTCGGTGATCTTCGTGTTCCTGGCGCTCTCGGCGCAGTATGAAAGCTGGGTGCTGCCTCTGGCGATCATCCTGGTCGTGCCGATGGCTGTGCTCTCGGCCCTGGTCGGAGTGCATCTGCGCGGGCTCGACAACAATATCCTGACCCAGATCGGCCTGATCGTGCTGATCGGCCTTGCGGCGAAGAACGCGATCCTGATCGTCGAATTTGCACGCCAGGCCCAGGACGATGGGATGAATCCTGTCGACGCAGCCATCGAGGCAAGCCGGCTGCGGCTGCGCCCGATCCTGATGACGGCCTTTGCCTTCATCCTCGGCGTCGTGCCTCTGATGATCGCCACCGGCCCTGGAGCGGAAATGCGCCAATCACTCGGCACGGCCGTCTTCTCGGGCATGCTCGGGGTGACCGTGCTCGGACTGTTCCTGACGCCGGTCTTCTACGTCGCTCTCCGGTCCTTCGGCTACCGCCCGACGGAAAAGCCGATTGCGCCGGAAGCCGGCATGATCTGAAAACCCATAAGCCGGGCGGCCCCGCTGCCCGGCTTATCGATCCGGAGCGATCAGGTTTACGGTCGGGAAGTAGATCTTGTAGCGCGCCGGCCGCTTCGTTAAAGCGGCGTGCATGCATCGCGAGGAGAGAAAGAACGAGCGGTCAACTCGCCCGCGGAGATACCCAGTCGTGCCAATCCTGTTCGCTGCCATGGAAAACGTTCAGGTCGATCTTTCCTTCGACACCCTGGGAAAGACCCGAACCGGAATATTGCCAGAACAGCCATTTGCGCCCGGGATAAACAGTGGAGGGATGGGCTGCAACCGCACGCAACCAGAACGGATGGCTCTTGAATTCCCCGGCCAGATTGTCGCGGTAGAAATCAGGGGCCGTATAGATCACTGGGCGCTTGCCGTAGTGACGCTCCAGCTTGTCCATGAAGACCTGCATCTTTTCCAGCACCTTGGCGCGCGAAAGACGAAACCGGCAGCTTGACTCGCCATTATATTCCACATCGATCACCGGCGGCAGCGCATCGGGATCGCGTGGGACATTGCGGATAAACCAGTCCGCCTGCTCGCCAGCGGTGCGGCACCAGTAGAAAAAGTGGTAGGCGCCCCGCTTCACACCGGCCTTCTTGGCACGGTTCCAGTTCTTCATGAACATCGGGTCAAGGTGGTCGCCGCCATCCGTTGCCTTGATATAGGCGAAATTTGCTCCCTGCGTTCTCAGCCGCGGCCAGTCGATCTCGCCTTGCCAACGCGAGATATCCACCCCGTGCACGGCATGCCTGCGCGGTGAGGCTTTGCCGAAATTGATCGGCTTGGCGTCGCGGAACTGGTGGCTGTAGATCCGCGACCGCTGACCCGGCGCCAAATCGATCGCCGGATTGTCAGGCATGACCGCTGCGACCGGTCGCTCCATCGGCACGGACATGCCCTCCGTCCGGTCCAGCGTCTCGAAGACCTGGGTCTGCGTCGCCTGTCCCGCCCAGGCGAGTTGTTCCGGATGCGAAGCGTTCTGCTCCGGGACCTGCCCGACATCGGCGCTGGGCACAGGCATCTTGACCGAACTGGTGGTTTCTTTCGATGGCAATCCTGCCGTAAGGCTGTCAGGGCCGGCGTTTGAGGCACAGCCGGATAGACCGAGGCCAAGGAGAAATATCGCTGGAACAACCGACAAACGCATAGGAACCCGCACGCAAAACAGCATTCGACAGCACCAGCGCCGTCGATGAACTATGATTGCTAACGGAAAATTACCAAGAAAGACTGAATCCGCCTGATTCGGCGCAACGATATGGAGTTTCAGGGTCCGGCAACAATCGGGGCGAGGAGAGGCCTCATGGTGGCACAAAACGCAAGCCTGAAACAAAAAAGCCTGCCGCGGGAGGAGGTGCGGCAGGCTTCTAATAGAACCGAACGGCAACTGGGAGGAGGAGTGTTGCCATTCCGCAGGTGCCCTCTGGGAGGAGGAGTAAGGACACTTGCAAATCGAAGCTCTGCGGGAGGAGGTGCATCACTTCGATGAGTTCAATATACACGGGTTTCGCTCGAAAAGTAGGCAGAATTTCGCAGGGCAGCCATGCGCCATGCGCGTAGCGGGTGGCTTGGCTGGATATCAATCGTTTCAAGGATGTCCGGAACGAATAGCTCTGCTTTGCCTTGAGGCTGAAAAAGGATCATTGCAATGAAGATCGAAACACTTGCCCTCGGACCGCGGGACTGGGTGCCGAACAATCCGACGCTGCCGGTGCTGATTTACCGTCAGGCAGTCACCGATGCCATGGACGTTGCGGCGGCGTTCGAGCAGCGTTTTCACGACAATGGCTGGGTCGATTGCTGGCGCAACGGCATCTTTTCCTACCAGCATTATCATACACAGGCACACGAAGTGCTTGGCGTTGCCCTCGGGCACGCCCGGCTTGTCATTGGCGGGCCGGGCGGCTGCGAGATTGTCCTCGCCTCCGGTGACTGCATCGTCCTGCCGGCAGGCACCGGGCACTGCAGGATGGAAGCGTCAGGTGACTTTCTGGTCATCGGTGCCTATCCCCCAAACCAGCATGCCGATATCAACACCCAGGCGCCGAGCGCGCAAGACCTTGAGCGGATGCTGAATGTTCCCTTGCCATCGGCCGATCCGGTAGCTGGAGAAGGCGGCCCGCTCATGACTGCGTGGAGATCTGGGAAATAGAATTGGCTTACGGCACGGTATCCATTCCGAAATGATCGAGGATCAAGCGGATGTTGCGCTTGTGCGACTTGAAGTACAGATCGAAGACATCGCCCAGCACTGGCACGCTGCCGACTGCGGCGTCCACGCCCAGATTGTAGAGCATCCTGACCAGCTTGTGCTTCGGCACGCCAAGCTTGCGGGCCTCGTTGACGATCGCGAGCCCGATCAGGGCGCCGCTTGCATCTCCAACCACTGGAAGCAGCCCGAGTACGGAATCCGCTCCGAAACGAATATTGGTGCCGGGAATGCGAAGCGCCGTATCCATCAGGCGCGCCACCCCACTCAGGCGCCGCAGCCGGCGCAGGCGTTCCTCCGTTGCGAAAGCTTCCGGTTCGAGTTCATAGCGTGTCCCGCCCCGCGTACCGTTCATCTCGCACCCTTCCGTCAACATAATCACGACTGCCTCTGTTGGTCTGTTTCGACGATAACATCTCCCGAAGACGGGAAGTTCCGATTGTCGTCAAACCGTTCTCACATGCTGCGGCGGCCGGCAGAGCCCTGGCCTGCAAGTGATGGTGCTGTATGATCGAGCGCCAGATCGACGGCGCTGGCGAAACCGCTTTCAGAAGCCGGCTCGATATCTGTCGTACGGAGCAGGTGTAGGCCACCGTTTGGCCTAGTGCGTCATTCGGTCGCAATTCGTCTCGCAAGCCTTTTGGCACTGCCCTGTCGATGCCATCGCACAGAATCCGCAATACTGTTGAATTTACAAAACCGATCTGGTTATAAGACTTTGCTTGCCGACTGTGGCTCTGTCCTGCGTGCGGTGCCGAAGAGTGCCGCGCACGCATGGAATGAACCGCAGATATTTCCCTGGCCGGTAAACGGCGTTTTTAAAAATTGGGATTCCTGAAATATGATAAAAATTGCCATCGCGGGAACCGGATATGTTGGTCTTTCCAACGCGCTTCTTCTTGCTCAACATAATGAAGTTGTCGCTTACGATATCCTTTCCGACAAAGTGGACATGCTCAATCGGCGGCAGTCTCCGATTGTCGATGATGACATCGAAGAATATCTGAAGAACAAGCCGTTGAATTTCCGTGCGACCTTGGACAAGCATGACGCATTTGAGAAGGCGGACTATGTCATCATCGCGACGCCGACAAATTACGACACGGAGACCAACTACTTCGATACGCGATCGGTCGAAGCCGTTATTCGGGATGTGAAGGAGATAAATCCGACTGCCGTCATGATTGTCAAATCGACAGTCCCGGTTGGTTTCACCGATGGCGTGCGCAAGAAGCTTGATACCCAGAATGTGATCTTCTCGCCGGAATTTCTACGCGAAGGCCGCGCGCTTCACGACAATCTCTATCCGTCACGGATCGTGGTGGGTGAACAATCCGAGCGGGCAGAGATATTCTCAAGCCTTTTAAGGCAGGGAGCCATAAAGGCGGACATTCCCGTCCTGTTTACGGGATCGAGCGAGGCTGAGGCAGTCAAGCTGTTCGCGAACACGTTTCTTGCCATGCGCGTTGCCTATTTCAATGAATTGGACACCTATGCGGTCATTCACGGTCTGGACACACGGCAGATCATCGACGGGATCGGCCATGATCCAAGAATTGGCAGCCATTACAACAATCCATCCTTCGGATATGGCGGATATTGCCTGCCGAAAGACACAAAGCAGCTGCTTGCCAACTACAGCGAGGTGCCGCAGAACCTGATCCGCGCGATTGTGGAAGCCAACAGCACCCGCAAGGATTTCGTCGCCGACAGTATCATCAAGCGAAACCCGGCGGTGGTCGGCATCTACCGGCTTACCATGAAGGCCGGCTCGGATAATTTCAGAGATTCCTCTGTCCAGGGCGTCATAAAACGGATCAAGGCAAAGGGTATCGACGTTATAATTTACGAGCCGACCTACAAGGAAGCGGATTTCTTTCGCTCAAGGGTGGAGCCGGATTTTGCTTCTTTCAAGAGAGATGCCGACGTGATCGTTGCAAACCGCCTGACGGAAGAGCTGATGGATGTCAAGGACAAGGTCTATACACGCGACCTTTTTGGCGTAGATTAACGGCACGGTGCGTTCGTTTTTACGTGAAATGGCTTGGCGGCCATTGCAGTCATCTACTCGTCGCCGCCAGCCGACATGATCGACGGAACTGTCATCGATCAAGGTTTGCTTGGCCTTTGCTGGACTTTGTTCGAAACGGTAAGTATCGTGTTAAATTGACGTTAAATTTAGACCACAATTTTCTTTTCATCGCGCGTTGTTGTGACTGTTTTAAAGTGCCGTGACTATGTGGCGTGGACTTCCAGTTTAGGGGAATGGCTTGGATAATATGAGCGAGTTGAACAGCGTCGTTATCGGCAACATCGACAGCTTCGACGGTCGACAGATACGTGGCTGGGTGAGGCGCGAGGGGTGGGATATGCCGTTGGCCGTCGATATTTTTATCGATGGCCAGCTTCTGTTTCAGAGCGAATTTGCCGGTGTTTTCAGAGCAGATGTCGCCGACGCCGGCATTGGCGACGGATGTTTCGGTTTCGATTGCTCCATTGCCCAGGGATATGTATCGGAGGGGGAGGTCGCAAGCGTTTCGATAAGGCTGGCCGGCACGGACACCGAGGTCCTTTCAAAAATTTTCCAGGGTCCTTTCGCGGCGCCTGCAGATCCGGATCTGACGACATGGGCCGGCAATATAGACGGCGTTGCTGGTCGAAGAATCTTCGGTTGGCTCGCCGTTCCCGATAGCCTCGCCCCGCAGACATTCGATCTTTTTCTGGGTGAGACGCGTGTGCTTGAGGGATGCGTAGCAAACCTGTTCCGGGCGGATGTCTACGATGCCGGCATCGGCGATGGATATTGCGGTTTCGATCTGACGGTCATCGACGCTCCCCATTGCCCGGACGACCGTTTGCAAATTTCCCTGCGGGCGCCGCAGGACGGCACTATTCTCCTGCAAACGGTGATCGACGGTCATGTCTTCAAGGACATGTATGTTCTGAGACTTGATAAAACCGATGACACCTTCATCAAGGGCTGGTTTGTCAATGCCAACCGATCAAACGAAGTTTTCAACGTCGATCTCTTCGTGGACAATATTTTCTACAAGACCGTTTCCAACTCTGTTTCCAGAAAAGACCTTCTGAAAAAAGGGATTTCCGGCGGGCTTGGCGGGTTTTCGATCAGCAGCCCGATCCCCTATATGGGGCCTTCAGCACATTCCATTTTCTTCCGTTTTCCGGACGGTTCCGAATCTGCCGTTTTCAATATCGATAGAAAGACGAAGCGCCAGCGTTTTTTCCCCTCAGATCCCACCTTTATGCAGCGCGGCGTTACTGTGATCGTTCCGATCTACAACGCACCGGAAGATGTCCAGATCTGCATCGAGAGGCTGCTTGACTATACGCCCTCCTTCGCCAGCATTCTGCTGATCGATGATTGCTCTCCGGATCCCGCAGTTGGCACGATCCTGGCGAAGTACGACGGCACGCCTCGTCTGCGCATCGTGAAAAATGAAAAGAACCTGGGCTTTACACGCACAATCAATCGCGGGCTGGAAATATCCGGCGGCGATGACGTCATACTTCTCAATTCCGACGCCAGGGTAACGCCAGGCTGGTTGGAAGGAATGGTCGTGGCCGCAATGTCCTCACCGAGAATTGCGACCGTCACCGCCATGTCGGACAGAGCCGGCGCATTTTCCGCGCCGCGGATTGGAAACGACAATGCACTGCCGGAAGGCGTCGATGAAATAATGTACGCAAAGGCGTTCCGCCGGTCCAGTCTGGGGCTTTATCCCCAGGTCCCGACTGGCAACGGCTTCTGCATGTATGTCAGCCGCGCGGCGATAAAGGCGCTGGGGCCGTTGGACGCCGCTGCGTTTCCGCGCGGATATGGCGAGGAAAACGATTTCTGCATGCGTGCGCTGCGTGCTGGCTGGCGCAACATTATCGATGATCGAACCTATGTCTTTCACGAGCGCTCGAAAAGCTTCGGCGAGGCAAAAACCGATCTTCTTGCGGCCGGTCGTGCTGTCATCGACGAACGCTATCCGGAGTATAAAACGGCGATCACCGTTTTTCATACCGATGAGAAGATTTCTCTGGCGCGATACTACGGCGCCGTTGCGCTCAAGGAGTGCTTGAGCAGGGAGAAGATTCTTCCGCGCATTCTCTTTGTCGTGGCGACGCAGACCGGAGGTACGCCGCAGACAAACAGAGATCTTATGGAAGCATTGGGTGACGCGGCTGAGACCTATATGCTGAGATGCGACAGCAGCCTCCTCGAGTTGACCTGCATCTCTCACGGAACTGTGGAGGTTGTCAGGGAGCATAGACTAAGACAGGCTATCGAGCCGTTTTCGCATCGCTCGCCCGAATATGACGCTGTTGTCACGCAGTGGCTGTTCGATCTCGACATCGACCTTCTGCATATCCGCCATCTGGCGTGGCACAGCCTTTCCCTTCCCGAGATCGGCAAACAGCTTGGCAAGAAGGTGATCTTTTCTTTCCACGACTTTTACACTCTGACTCCGACGGTCAAATTGCTGGATGACACCGGGACGTTTCTTGGCGATACGTTTTTCCAGGAAGGTTCCATCTATCGCGACAACCTTTGGCCAGGTAGCCCGCTGCCGACCCCGAGGGGCAGTTGGGTGGACGCGTGGCGCCGGCGTTTCGCTGCTTCGCTTGAATGCTGTGACGCGCTGGTGACCACGTCAGACAGTGCGCGCGCCCTGATACTGGAAAAATTGCCGACACTGGACGCCGAACGATTTCTGGTCATTCCGCACGGTCGTGATTTCGCACGTTTCGACGAGGTGCGGACCAGGCCCGTTCATGGTGAGCCGGTCCGCCTGCTCATCCCCGGCAATATCAGCATGGCCAAGGGCCTGCAGGTGATCTTCGATTTGCTGGATCACGATACGGCCGGTCTGCTGGAATTCCACGTTCTCGGCAAGATGCAGTCATCTCATCCCCGCATCATCGCGCATGGCAAATATGATCGCGACGACTTTGCCCGGAAAGCGGCAATGACCCGGCCGCATATGGGCGCCGTGTTCTCGATCTGGGATGAAACATATTGCCATACGCTAACAGAACTCTGGTCAATCGGCGTTCCGGCAATCGTCTTTGATTTCCCGACACTCGCAGGGCGGGTCCGCAAAAGCGGCTGCGGCTGGGTCATGGATCATCACAACATCCCGGCTCTCTACGAAGAGATTTTGAGAGTGGCTTTCGACGGGCAGGAGCAGAACAAGGTCGCCACGGCCCTGAGTGACTGGCAAAGCGGCTACGGCGCTGCAAATTCAGTGCGGGTTATGGCGGCCCACTACCTGGATCTCTATCGCAAGCTGATCAAGAGCCAGTCGGTCAAGATCGACTCGCCGGCCACGTTGCGGGTCGGTGTCGTCTGCGAGGATACGCGTTTTCTGGCCGCAGGGGCTGCGGCGAGACCGGGCCGGATCGGTCAAGCCACACGCAACGGAATCGATCGGGACATCGTCTATATCGACATGACGGCGCAAACTCTCCTTGCCAACGCAAAAGAGAAGAACATCGATTGCATGGTGATCGAGCAGAACACAATCCCTCGGACGATGGTCAACGAATTGATTACCGTCTCGAAGCAGTTGAAAGTCCCCTATGTGATTGATTTGGCAAGGGATGTTTTCGACACATCGGAAGGTCCGGTCGATACCGTCGATTATATGCCATTTCTCGAAAAACTCATCGGCGCCGCATCCAAGGTCACAACGGCGACAGAGCACCTGTCGAAGAAAATACGTTCGGTCAATGAGAACGTTGCGGTACTTGCCGGGGCGATCGATGATCATATTCTCCGCGGGGACGGAGTGGCTCGCAGTGCTGACTCCTGTGTTCGGGCCATTTATGTCAACGAAGGTGACAATACATCCGGTCTCCAAGCGGTTCTGCCGGCACTCGACCTGATTGCAAGCGAACATGCCAACTTCCGTCTGGCTGTGTTGGGCGCTGGAGCAGACTACGAACTGCTGAGGGACAGGGCCGACTGGGTGGAATTCGTTCCGCTGATTGCCGGAGGTTCGGGGGCGGAGAATTACATATCCTACATCGAAAAGCGGGCTGCTAATGTCGATTTTGCGATCATGCCTTACACCGCTGCACCGGTAACCCAAAGCAAAGCGATGCAGAAGCTTTTGATTTTTGCTGCCTTCGGACTTCCGGTTCTGGCATCTTCGATCGGTATTTTTCCGACCGATGCGCCAGCGGTGAATTTTGTCGAAAGCCAGGATGACGAATGGGCAAAAGCTCTGGTGGAGAAGATCGGTTCTGTTCAGAGTGGATCGATCGACCGAACAGCGCAACGTGAATGGGTAAAACGACTCCATTCGTTGCAGGGCACTTGGATGGATTTCGATCATTTGATCGCTGATATCGTGAAGCCCAACGGTACAAGACATTGAGCGGCAAGATAATTCCGTGCGGGCGAGGGTACTGCCGGATGGGCGTGCAGCAGACAGCTCTTGCCGCCGCCCTCTCCTGCGACATTTTACCCAGTCTAATCGACCTGTTCGAACGAAGCCAATAGAAGCATATTCGGAAAATGGAGATGGTTATTTCAAATATTCCGCTAGTGAAACAACAGGGTAAAGATAATCAACTGGATATTGATCCGACTGTTCGTGGGGCAGGGGCAGTCATTACCATAACCGGGGATAACAACCACATATCCATCGGTCCGGGCGTGAACCTGAATACCACGAAGATCATGATCCGCGGCAGCAATTGCGTGGTCAGCATTCGCGAGAGATCGCGTTTCAAGAATGGCGTTTTATATCTTACGGACAGTGGAACCGAGTTTTACTGCGGGGTCGGGACGAGCTGGGAAAGCGGGCACATCCTTGTGCAGGAACGTTGCAAGATCACTCTTGGCGACGACTGCATGCTGTCCAACGGCATTATGATCCGCACCTCAGATAGTCACGGTATTTTCGATATGGACACCCGTGAGTTGGTCAATCCTGCCAGGGACGTGTCGGTAGGCGACCATGTCTGGATCGGCAATGGTGCGCGACTGAACAAGGGCGTGTCCATCGACAAGGGGTCCATCATCGCCCAGCTTTCCGTGGTCAGCGGTCAAATTGAAGCCAACTGTGTTGCAGCAGGAATCCCGGCCAAAGTTATCCGCAGAGGCGTCGTATGGTCACGATCGATGCAATTTCCGCTGGAGCAATTAGTCGCCGGGCATCCAGATTAATGGTGACGGGGGCGGATTGCAGGCTTTCGGAGCCTCTACCGTGCATGCGCGGGGTCTGTCAAAATTAACCTTTTGAGCGAACCATCTCAGGCGGCCCCTGCTGGGGCCGTCCACGCCGTTTTCGCGAACATTGGCTGTCCTGTTGGAAGCCTCTGCCAAACCCGCAGGTATTGCAATCACGTCACCGGGGCTTCGCGCAGTTCTCCGGGCGGGCGCCCGATTGCTCGACAGGGACATGGTGTCTGCGTCAAGCCAAGTATTCACCTGTTCGCCTGGCGAGAAAATGGCCCGAATTTGCATGCCGTCTTCGCTGGAACTGGATAAGAAGGCGCCGTATGGGAGATTGGGAATCGACCCTCCACCTTTGATCTCCGTCCTTTTGTCTGAAGCCGCAACTTGTATCGTTTGCCATCGTCCATCAATGCGGCCGGAGGCAAAGACCGCGTTTTTTCCATCGGCATTGAATCGGGTGAACAGGATGACCGGTACTCCAGTGTCCGAAATGGCCAATTTGGCATTGTTGACCAAACCCTGTCCTTCCCCCGGCAGATCCACTTTTTCCATCGCGCGCGGCGTCAGCGGACCTTCTGCTGTGCGGCGCCCGACCTGCCAGGTTTTGAAATCCCATGTTGCAGCATAGGTCACCGCGAAATTGGAGCTGACATCCATGGTGTGGCGCCACACCACGGCCACGTGGTAGAGGCCATTCTTGTCCTTTACAAACTCAGTTGGATAGGCACTGACGGCTTTTCGTCCGTCGCGGTCGGTGAAGACCGCAGGGAGCCGGTGCCATTTTCCGTCGGTCCACCGGTTGACCTGCCAGCTCCCGTCCCCGGACGTACCGCTGCGATACAGAAAAAGAAGGTTGCCTGCCCGGTCCTTCAGAAAATGGGGATAGGTCACACTCTCCTCGTCTTGTCCGGTCATCGGGATGAGTTTGATGCGGTCCAGATCCGATGCGGGACCTTGAGCATAGACCATGGGGTCTGCATGCATATTGCCCGAAATATGGGCTGTGCCATCGTCGCTGATAGCCAGGGTCAACGAATTATGGGCATCCCACCCATCGAACCTGGAGTCGAGGCTTTTTTCGCAAAGCGTGCCGTCTTTGGGATTGAACGATGCCAACCGAATGTAACGGTCGGGGCCGAAATAGGCGGTCAATAGAGCGCCGTCTTTGGTTGTGGCCGCGCCGATTCCGGTTCCGACACCGGACCAGGTTTCGCCAATTTGAACTTGCCCGGCTTCACCCGTTTGCGGCTTTGTACAAACCTGTGCACTTGCGTCGGGAGACAGCGCCATCGCTGTGTTTCCCGTCAGCAATAACGCCAACAGGGCGCCGTTTCGAACTGTCGTCATGGCAGCGACCTCCATGAGCCTATAATCATGGAAACCAATTGCTCAGTCATAATGGCTATTTTGTGCCCCATCGAGGCAAGGCAGCCAGAAGATGTGCCCGATGGCAATTCCTGACCGCGGAGCGGAGGGGCGCTTGCACGCCCCTCCGGTTGTCAGTTTCGCCGTCTCAGACGATCAGGAAGTCCGACGAGGTGAGGGACGGGCTTCCGCTCAATGTCGCGAACTGGGTCGCGCCGCCTGCACCATTGCCGTTGGTGTCGTAGAAGAGACCGCCGGTCGTGGTGTTGTAGACGATGAAGTCATTGCCGTCGCCGGCCGTACCGGAGGCGTTGGCAACAAAATTCGCCGCAGAGAGAGCGCCTGCCGGCAGAAGCGAGAAGATCGTGTTTTTCAGCGCGATCGTATCATTGTTGCCTGCCGCACCAGCAAAGCCGGTGATCGTGTCGACATTGTTGATGCTGCTCAGCGTCGTGTTGAAATAGTAGACGTCGTCTCCGTCGCCACCAATCAACGTGTCATTGCCGTTGCCGCCATTCAGCGTGTTGGCGCCAACATTGCCGATAATCTGTTGGCCGATGTTGTTGCCTGTCAGGTTCAAGGCAGTATTGCCTGTCGATGCTGCAAGGCGCAGAACCTCGACATACTGGTTGACGTCCAGACCATAGCTCACTGTGGAGACAACGGTGTCGGTGCCGTTTCCAGTCGCCTCGAGAACATCGTCGCCAGCTTCGGAAACGACATAGGTGTCGTCGCCGCCGCCGCCGGACATGGTATCGTTGCCGCCGTTGCCTGTCAGCACATTGCTGCCAGCATTGCCGGTCAGTTCGTTGTCGAACTGGTTGCCCTTGAGGTTGAGCGCAGTCGTGCCAGTGGACGCAGCAAGACGCAGGATTTCGATTTCCTGACCAGCCCCAAGTTCGAAGCTTACCGTGGAAACGATGGTATCGTTGCCTCCGGCAACCGATTCAAACACAGTGTCGCCGGTTTCCGTCACGACATAGGTGTCGTCTCCGCCAGCGCCGCGCATTTCATCGTTTGCACCGCCGCCCTTCAAGGTGTTCTTGCCGGCATTGCCGATCAACTGGTTGGCGAACTCGTTTCCGGAAATGTTCAGCGCCGTGGAGCCGGTGCTAAGGGCAAGCTGCAGGACTTCGATTTCCTGACCTGCTGCGAGACCGAAACTCGTCAACGAGACAACCCTGTCCGTACCACCGCCGACCGATTCGAAAACCTGGTCATTGAAAACGTCGACCACATAGATATCGTCGCCGCCGCCGCCCGTCATGCTGTCGACGCCGCCGCCGCCACTGAGCGTATTGGCGTTGCCGTCGCCGATGATAATGTCAGCGAAGCCGGTGCCGATGATCTTTTCGAAGCCAACCATGACCTCGGTGCTGCCGTTAAGGGAAACTGTACCGAGCCCAAGATCGAAAACGACGCCGTCTTCCAGGGAAAAGTTCTGCGACCAATCGATTGTGTCGATACCGTCTCCGCCGTCATGAACGTCGGAATTGATCGGTGACACCGCGATTAGCGTGTCATTGCCTTCGTCGCCGAAGTAGGAACGGATCTGCCCATTTTCGGTTATGATGTCATTGCCCGTCCAGCCATGAACGAATTCCGATTCATTGTCCGCCGTAAAGACGTCATCGCCGATCGTGCCGATCTGGTACTGATCCGGAGAGTAAACGCCCGGATTGTTCGGTTGATCGCGGAAATCAAGGATTTCCATGGCAATCTCGCCAAGGTCATTCTCGAAACTGATCGCAAGCCGGCCATCCGCCAGAATTGTAGCTGTCGGATTGGTAATGCTGAAGCCGGTTGCAATGGTGAAGACGTCACCGACGAGCGCGCCGGTTGACGAATGCCGCTCGATCTTGAGAGCGCCAACCTCGTCATCGTCATACACGACGGCAAAGCCGCCATCGGCAAGGGCCACGACAACCGGTTCGTTGTCACTATCCGTACTGCCGCCGGTTTCAATGTTCACGATCCCGCCGACAAGCGTGCCGTTGGCATCGAATATCTGGGCTTCGATGTCGGTGTCGCTATCCGAATTTTCCCACGCCACGACGAACCCGCCGCCGGTCAACGCGGTGATGCTGGGGTTCAGGTCCCCGTCCGTGTCGCCGCCCCCGGTCGAGGCGATCAATGTCGCTCCCTTAACATTTGCTCCGGTCGCGTCGAGAATGCGGAGGAAGATTTCGCTGGCTCCACCATTGGTGTGCGCTTCAGCGATGGCATAGTTGCCGTTGGAGAGTACGGTTATGTCAGGCGCAAAGTTCTGCCCGCCCGTGATCACGCTAAAAGCCGCGCTGGTGAACGTATTTGTCGTGCTGTCGTAGATCCGCCCCATTACCCTGCTGGTCGTCGCATCGATCGTTTCCTGCCACAAAATCAGCGCCGAGGTGGCGGAACTGACGGCGACGACCGGATCGAAAGCTGCCGGAGCGGCATTGACGTTCGAATCGAAGAAAACATTCACCGTCGCCTCGACCGTGCCGTTCGGCGTGAATTCAGTTAAGACGATATCGGTGAAGCCGCTGGATGTAATCCGTTCGTATGCAGCAAGGAAGCCGCCATTGGGCAATGCCGCCATATCGACGTCCTGCTCGGTTTCGCTACCGTCGCCATTGACGAGAAACTCGCCGCCGATGGCATTGCCGAGCGGATCATAAATCCGGCCGATAATGTCGTTGCCAGCGGGGGCGCCAACGCCGATATCCGAACTGGATGTCCAGGATACAAGGATATTGCCATTAGCCAGTTGAACGATGTTTGGATCGAACTGGCTGCCGTCCGTGTTCGAGTTTACAATAAACTCTTCGAGCCAGGTTACAGGTGTTGCAGGCATAAAATATCTCCTCAGATGATCTATAAATAGGGATCACGACGAAGCTTATTCCCGATCAGCAAATCAGAAACATATCGTGTGAACTCGTGTCTGCCATGTTACTTAGGTATTGTATGTTCCCGCAGTGACAGAATGAAATGATGCCATCAGCGGTTATATCTATGTCAAAGTCTTTTGACTGCCGAATACACATCCTGAAGCAGCTCGACATCAAAGCATCGAACTGACAAACATTATGGTGTGTTCAAAGTATTACGGAGCTAGTCAGTGTGATTGTTAGAGATGTCTACTAAATGTCATGAAAATATGAAAGATGAAGCGCTGATAGCGCCGCATTACAATAAAAAAGAACTCCTCATGAAATAGAATATTAGAATTATCGACTAAGCAATTTTAGTGAGCAAACCTTTAAACGCCTGACGTCGGCGCGTCAATATACCCAGCGCGCTAAAAATGAACAATCGTAAGTTTCATCCATTCCCACGCCAAATTCGGCAAGTGATTGTTAATAAATGGTTTTTTATGAAATTTGAAGATTTAAACTGATTTTTTTGATTTCAACTTGGCCGGTACGCGAACGAATCGCACCGGCCAAGCATCTCGTCCGCAATCATGACAAGCTTGGCCCGGTGCCGAAATTCACCGATATAAAAGTGGTCAGGCGTCCTGGCCTGCCTCTTCGCAATCCAGATCCATCAAGCGGCGTGAGAGAGCGCCGATCTTGTCCGCATTGTTTTGAGGCACCACGTCCGCCTTCCGTTCCAGAAACGCATGCGTACTCGTTTCGCAGTTCGCCAAAAAAGCCGACATGACTGTATCGACGGCTTTCACCGTGACATTCCGTTTGTCGGCTTCAAAGAAGTCCGCCGGCGCCTGCGGACCGGTGACGATCTCATAGGCTGGAAAGTAGGTGACCTGATCCATCTCGTTCGCAATCACCTCGGCGGCAACGCGCAAAACGGATTTGCTGTAGACCGTGGCAGGAAGGACATGGCGATCGGAGGCAGTCGCAACCAGCGGAACCGGGGAAACTGTCAAAAGAACGCGGACAGACGGATTGATGCGTCTTAGTACGGTTATGAAGTCCCGCAGATCGTCGGTAACTTCGGCAACCGTAAAGTTGACGAAGCCGTGCTTGCTGTCGTCATAGGTGCCCGCGATCGTGCCCGGGCAGGCAGGAAAGACCGCGCCATCGGCCTTGGAGATCCAGCCCTCGGTAAGGCCAAGCGTAAAGATCAGCACGTCGCATTCTTGAAAAGCGCGCAACGCGGCCTGGAGGTGCTGCTTCGTCAGGAGATCGAATTCTCGTTCGGTTCGCGCGCGGTACAGCAAACCGGGTCTGAACGGATCGATGATCCCGTCTGGCGTGACCCATCTGTCTTCGACGGGGGTAAATTCCCCCAGGCAACGTTTCAGCAACTGCAGCATCTGCCGGGCTGTATAAATATTGCCATATCCGGCACTGAATTTCGCGTAGCTCAAATTTTCAGTCGGGACTTCGCGAAAGATTGGGTGATTATATTCGGTGCGAAGATACTCGAAGCCATTTTTTTCGAGATACGGAACGAGATTTGCCGCGAAACAGCTGCCTGCGGTAACGATCTTGTCGCTGGACATCAGAAGAGGCTTTTCGGCATTTGGCGCCTGCGTTGCGTCGAACCCTTGCGATACGGCCCTGGACCAGAATTGTTTCGCGGGAAAGGTTTTATAGGGATGCATGACGACCTCCGCCGAATTGTACATTGAGATCTTGCGCTTGCGTCGCGGAAGCCTCGTTCAGGTATCGTTCCACATCCGCCACAAGAAGCTTTCCATAGTCGATATTGGCATGCGTGGCATCTTCTGCCCAGAGTTCCCTGCGCAGAAAGCCATCTTCGTCCTGTGCGCTGGCTGGCGAAGGCAGAAAAAAGACGCCGTGCTCCTCGGCAGCCAACCGGTAGATATCTTGAAGAAGCAACCATAGCTTGTACTGAAGCAAGAGTGGCGACAGTTCAACGGTCGATGCGTCCACCCCGGCTGATTCCATGGCGGTGCGGAAATGCCGTTCACGGGCAAGCACCTCGCGCAGGAACCCTATGTCGCCCTTTGGCGGGGGAGTGCCAGCAAATATAACCTGCGCTGCTTTAGCCTTGAGCAGCTTGAAGATGTTGTCGAGCTCCTCTTTCCCGCGGCTCAACTGTGCTCTCAAGGCATCTTCCGGAACGAGAAGTGCTGTTTCGTCAACGGAGAGCGAGGGATCCGTGCTGGAGACGAAATCAAACCTTTCGGGGCCGGCGATAAGATGTTGTGCGAGATGCTGATTGCCTTTCCACAAGAGGATCACGGTCTTGTTCTGCGCCACTTCGGCCAGCGAGTGCCAATAGGTGCGGCTTCGCGGCCATTCACCCGAGTAGGCCATCATGCTTTCATCGAAGCCCGCCATGGGCATGAGACTATTCTCGCCGCTATCCTTGTCGAGAAGCTTTACCCCAAGCGAAGTCAGATGCGAGTTTCCCGCAAAAATAATCGAACTGTCTGTCATGAACTGCCTCGCCTATCCGATGAAAGCCGCGATTGGCGAAACATTTGCCCTCTACGGTGTTATCAACGGTATCTAATTTCCAGCCGATAGATCCTTGAATACCTACCGACTCTGGTTTCCGAACTGGACAACCACCATACGAGAATGACGCCGTTTGGCAAGCGACGCAATATTGGCATCAGGTTGCTGACCCCGGCTGCAGGAGATCTTCCCGTTTATCCACGTAAAAATTCGCGTCCGCTAATTTGTCAGTCGCTGGGCCCCATATACCCAAAATTCTCAAGCGAACTGGCCGCTCGGACCTATCCTTTTGCGGAGGCGTTCAAGGCTGATCCAGGATCTTGCGAACTTTGGAGGCGAGATCCTCGATGTTGAAAGGCTTGGTCAGGAGCTGGGTGCCGGCTTCGAGAACGCCGTTGTGGACGATCGCGTTGCGGGTATAGCCGGTCGTATACAGTACCCTCAACTGGGGATCGCGTGCCCGCAACCGATCGACGAGCATGCGTCCGGACATACCGGGCATGACGACGTCCGTGAACAGCAGCGACACGCGCTGGCCGTCCTCGAACATTTTCAGCGCATCGAAAGGCCCCTGAGCTTCAATGACGGTATAGCCCAATTCCCGCAAGGCTTCTGCCGAGACGGCACGGACCCGCTCCTCGTCCTCGACAACCAGGATCACTTCATCGACATGACCGCCGACAATCTCCTTGTCCTTCGGGGTCGGCGGGCGCTCGGCGGCATCACCGTAGTAGCGCGGCAGGTAGATCTTGATCGTCGATCCCAAGCCGACTTCCGAGTAAATCTTCACGTTGCCGCCGGATTGCCGAACGAACCCATAGACCTGGCTCAGCCCGAGCCCTGTTCCCTTGCCCACATCCTTGGTCGTGAAAAAGGGATCGAACGCGCGCGACATAATGTCCGGGGTCATGCCGGTGCCGGTGTCTGTGACGGCGATCAGAACATATTGACCAGCAGACAGGGCGTGATCCTCCGCGTAACTGTCATCGATATAGGCATTCGATGTCTCGATCGTGAGACGCCCGCCCCCCGGCATGGCATCGCGTGCGTTGACGCAAAGATTGAGCAGGGTGCTTTCCAGCTGCCCCGGATCGACGTTCACATCCCAGAGACCGGCCGCCAGCACGGTCTCCATCTGAATGGTCTCTCCAAGCGTTCTCGCCAGCAAGTCACTCATGCCGCTGACGAGGCGATTGGCGCCAAACGGTTCCGGCGATAGCGGCTGGCGTCTGGAAAAGGCCAGAAGGCGTTGCGTCAGCCCGGCGGCCCGCTGGGCTGCGTCCATGGCGCCTTCAACGAAGCGCCCGACGTTGTAGTCGCCCTTCTGCAGACGCCGCTGCAGGATATTGAGGCCGCCGATCACAACAGCGAGCATATTGTTGAAGTCATGAGCAATGCCGCCGGTCAATTGCCCGACAGCTTCCATCTTCTGAACCTGCCTTAACTGGTCCTCCGCCTTGCTGCGCTCGGCGACCTCTGTCTCGACACGGTCTTCGAGGGTTGCATTGAGCGCCTGCAGCGCGGCTTCCGCGCGCCGTCTTTCCGCGAGTTCAAGTTCTACCTTCTGGAACAGTCTCGCATTATCGATTGCCGTCGCGGCGTGACCTGCAATACCGAGTAGCGCCTGTTCGTGTTCAGGCATGAACCGGCCGGTCTCCTCGTGTCCGAAAAACAGGCCGCCGAGAACCTCTCCGGAGCGTGATATGACCGGAACGGCAAGATAGGAGCGCACGGGCAGATGCCCTTTGGGCATGCCCTGGTTCGGCGCATTCCTGCCGTAGCGGGGATCGGCAAGAATGTCATCGGAGCGGATAACGCCGGTTCCAAGAAAGGTGGGCTTGAAGATCTCGGTTGCCCGCGGCATCGGATATTCGTCGAAGGCCGACCGCGGCGCGCCGGAGAGCGCATACAGCATGTAGCTGCCGCCTTGCGCATCGAGGACATTATAGAAAAATGCGCCAAACTGCGCGCCGGACAGTTCGACACCGGCATCCGTCACCGTCTGGACGATTTTTTCCAGGTTGAGCTCCGCGGCGACAACAGCGCCCGTCTCGTTCATGATCTTCAGATGCCGCTCGGCTTTCTTGCGAGCGGATATATCCCGCAAGGTTCCGATAAAGCGGACGGCCTTGCCATTCTCGAAAAGAACATTGCCGTGTGCGGCGAGCCAGCGCTTCTTGCCGTCTTCCAGGCCTATTGATCGATATTCCGTTTCAAAACGGCTTTGAGCCGGAGAGGCCAGCGCGGTACGCACGGCTTCATCGACCCGGTCGCGGTCGTCGGGATGAAGACCCGCCAGGAACGTGCCTTCATAGGAAACCAGTCGGTCCGGCGACAGACCGAACAGCGCCTTGCAACGCGCGTCCCAACTCAGTGTGCCACTGTTCAAATCATAATCCCAGGTGCCGATGGAAGCGGCACTGGTGGCCAGTTGCAGCCTCTCGGCTATGCTCCTCGCGTTCGTTTCTGAGCGCGCCCGTTCGATGTGAGCCCAAGACCGCTCCGCGACCTCATTGAGCAATGCCAGCTCCCGGTCGTTCCACAGCCGGGGCGCGGCATCGTGAATGGCCATCAAAGCCGTCAGACGACCCTCTTTGATCAACGGCATGCAAATCGTTGCGGTAATGCCGATGCTGCGGAATGTTGCCGCCTCTTCCGGTGCAAGTTCCAACCGATTGTCCTGAATGACCAGGGGTTTTCCAGCATGCAGGTTTGCAACTGCCAGCGCGCCGAATGCGGTCAGGCTGTAGTAGCCGCGAATGCTCTCGGAACCTTGAGCACTCCAGTCACCACGGATGGTGAAGTGGTCCCCGTCCTCCTCCATGTCGGCATAAGCGCAAATCGAAACACCCAAGTGCTCACCGACCATCCGCGTGGTCGTCGCAAGAATTGTGTCTGCATCGGTGCTTCTTGCCGTCTCCCGACTGAGGCTGTCGAGGAAGCGCAGGCGGGCCTCGTTTTCCGTCAGCGCCGCTTCGGCCCGCCGCCGTTCGACGGCGGTTCGCGTCCGCTCCGCGACCTGACGGATGAAGCTCAGTTCGTCATCGGTCCAGACCCGGGGCAGGGTATGGTTGAGATAAAGAAGAGCGACAAGGCCGCCTTGCTCGGTAACCGGCATATTGACGAAGGAATGCGCGCTGATTGCCTTGAGCGATTGCGCGTTTGCCGCCGTGCGCGGATCCTCGTCGGCGTTGCCGCAGATGACGGTTTCCCCGCGTTTCAGTTCTTCTATGTAGGAACCATAATCCCGAAAGTGGAGCGTGCCGGCGAGCGTTTTGATACCGGGAGCGTTCCAATCCCTCTCGATATGAATTGTCTCCCGGCGCTTATCGATCGTGCCGTAGCCGGCGCGGCTGACGCCGATTTCGCGCCCGAGGATTTCCGCTGCGGCATAGGCGAGTTCGTCCGGATCCTCAACATTGCGAATGAGATCTTCCAGCGCCGCGAGGGCCGTCGTGCGTTGTTGCGTGCGCTGCAACCCGGTAACGTCGAAGCCCTCGCAGAATATGCCGGTGATGCCGCCGTCCCTGTCATGGACCGGAGTAAAGAGGAAGGTAAAATAGCCCGTTTCCTCCGGCAGTTCTGCGGCACGGCGATAACGGACTTTGACAGCCTGAGCCGGGTAGCTCTCGCCCGTCTTGTAGACATGGTCGAGCAGTTCGAAAAACCCCTGTCCTTCTATGCTCGGAAAAGCCTCGCGGATCGGCCTGCCTGACCATTCGTGGCTATTGAAAACGGCCTCGTGTGCATCGTTGACGAAATCGACATGATGGTGCGGCCCGCGCGTGACGATGATGAATCCGGCAGACTGGGCAGACCAGTTAGCCCGTTGAATTCCCAACCCGGCTTTGCCTCCGGCGGCAGGAAAATCATCACTCCCTTCTGTCAATGGCCGCGCTCCCGTCCTCGCACTTTCGCTGAACTAGATGGAGAAGGAACGGTATTTGACAAGCGCTGCAAATACAAAAAATACGATGGAAGACAAGGGTTCGCGCGGGACTGCATCTTCGTATGTCCAGCACGCTGCATATCACCGGCTATTGAAAGATCCATTGCCCTCTCTATGTCTCAAAAGCGCAAATCATTGTGGCCAACACATTGCGATTGTGGATGTAAACAGGGGATTTTTGTGAAGGCGCGAACGGGTGTAGACGGACTTGACGATATATTGGTCGGTGGCTTGGCGAAGGGACACGTGTTCCTTCTGGAAGGCAACCCCGGCACTGGCAAGACAACGATTGCATTGCAGTTTCTTTTGTCCGGAGCGCAGGATGGTGAGCGTGGACTTTACGTGACACTGTCGGAAACCGAACAGGAACTGCGTGGCGGAGCTGCGTCCCACAATTTGGTCATCGACGACAATGTCGAGATTTTCGAACTGACGCCGCCCGAATCGCTGCTCGACCCGGAAAATCAACAAAGCCTGCTTTACTCGTCCGACCTTGAGTTGGGTGAGACGACCAAACTCATTCTGGACGCTTTCGATCGCGTGAAGCCCCACCGTCTCGTGATCGACAGCCTGTCGGAAATTCGTCTTCTCGCCCAGAACTCACTGCGATATAGGCGGCAAATTCTTGCGCTGAAGCATTTCTTCGCCAGAAAGAACGCGACCGTTCTCCTGTTGGACGATCTCACCTCCGATGCGCATGACAAGACCGTTCACAGTGTTGTCCATGGTGTCGTTCGTCTTGAGGAACTCGCGCCCAATTACGGGCCCGAGAGACGCCGGCTGCGCATCCTCAAATATCGCGGACAGGCCTACCGTGGCGGTTTCCATGATTTCGCGATCAAGGCAGGGGGCGTCAAAGTCTACCCCCGTCTCATCGCCGCCGAGCATCGAAAGGATTTCAACCGCGACCCGCGATCGACAGGCGTGCCGGAACTCGATGCTCTGCTTGGCGGCGGAGTCGAGAACGGGTCGAGCACGCTGATACTTGGGCCGAGCGGCACCGGTAAAAGCCTGTTTTGCAGCCAGTTCGTGGCGGCCGCTGTGCGGCGCGGCGAGAAGGCGGCCTTTTTCGTCTTCGATGAGGAACTTGGTCTGCTCTTTTCGCGCATGCGGGTCTTGGGCATTGATCTCGAAGCCATGCGCGATGAAGGCATGCTGCATATCGAGCAGCTGGACGCGGTCGAACTGTCTCCCGGCGAGTTCACGCAACGGGTCCGCGATTGCGTCGATCGGCTCAACGCGAAGACCGTCGTGGTCGACAGTCTCAACGGCTATCAGGCCTCTATGCCCGAAGAAAACGCCTTGATCCTGCATTTGCATGAGCTCTTGCAATATCTGAACCGGCAGGGCGCGAATACGTTTCTCACCGTCGCGCAACACGGTTTGGTCGGGGACATGAAATCGCCTGTCGACGTGACCTACCTGGCCGACACCGTTGTGCTGCTCCGATACTTCGAAGCGATAGGCAGGGTGCGGCGCGCCGTATCGGTCTTTAAGAAACGCACCGGACTGCATGAGGATACGATCCGCGAATTTACCATTGGCAAGGGCGGCCTGAAATTGGGTGAGCCTTTGAACGAGTTCCAGGGGGTACTTCGCGGTATTCCCTCTTTCGTTGGGAAAGCCGGTCCGCTTATGGCTGCCTCCAGCGCGAGTGACGACAATCAGTAGCGGCAGGACAACGTCAGCACTCATTCTGGCGCCGCAGGGACGGGATGCCCATGTTGCCGAAAACCTGCTCCGGGAACTTGATATATCCTGCGAAATCGCCGGCGATCTGGCCTCTTTCAGTGCCCTTCTTGGTGACGATGTCTGGTTCGCCGTTGTTACCGAAGAGGCTTTGCGTTTTGGTGATCTCAGGCAGATCACCGCATGGATCGAGAGCCAGCCGAGCTGGTCCGACCTTCCCTTTATCGTTCTGACACATCGCGGCGGCGGCGCCGAGCGCAATCCGGCTGCCACCAAATTGTTTGAGTTGCTGGGAAATGTGACCTTTCTGGAGAGGCCGTTCAGTGCCCTGACCTTTGCCAGTGTGGCGCGCACCGCCAGAAAGGGTCGCCGCCGGCAATTCGAGGCCCGCTCGCGGATCGAGGAATTGCGCGAAGGCGAGGAGCGGCTGAAGACAGCGCTGGTGGCAGGCAGGCTCGGAACATGGGAGCTGGATGTGGACGGCAAGAGCCTGCTGATGTCCGATACCTGCAAGGCTGTTTTCGGGCGGCAGCCCGACGATGATTTTGATTTTGAGGCGGTGGTTGCTGCGCTGCATCCGGAAGACAGGGATAGGATTCTGGAAACTGCAGAACGCAGTGTGAGCCTTGGGATCGATTACGCCGTCGAACACCGGACAATTTGGCCCAATGGCACGGTCCACTGGACGGAGGTACGGGCCCGCGTCGTGAAGGATAAGTTTGGCCGACCGAGTCGCCTCACCGGCGTTGCCTCGGACATCACCAGCCGGAAGCTCTATGAAGATCACCTTCGTCATCTGAACGATACACTGGAGGAACGGGTTACCCAGCGGACGGCAGAACTGCGGCAGGCGCACGAAACGCTGCTGGCGGAAGTTGCCCAGCGCGAACGCGCAGAGGAACAATTGCGCCACGCTCAGAAGATGGAGGCGATCGGTCAACTGACCGGTGGCGTCGCACATGATTTCAACAATCTCCTGATGGCCGTTCTCGGCAATATCGAACTCCTGCAAAAGCAGCTAGCCGGCGATCCAAAGGCCAAGCGGCTTCTCGATGGTGCGATGCAGGGAGCCAAGCGGGGGGCGGCGTTGACGCAGAGATTGCTGGCATTTGCGCGCAAGCAGGACTTGCACGTGGAGCCAGTGGACATGGCAGGGCTGCTTCACGGCATGACCGATCTGCTGGAGCGTTCGGTGGGAGCGTCGATCCACATTGACTGGAGTATTCCCGCCGCTTTGCCCCATGCACTCGTTGATGGCAACCAGGTGGAGCTCGCGCTGCTCAATCTTGCGGTCAATGCGCGTGATGCGATGCCGAATGGGGGGCAATTGCGGTTGGAACTTGATATAGTGGAGGGCGGGATATCCAGCCGTGCTGCACCTGGTCGCTACCTGCGCGTTGCCGTGACGGATACGGGACACGGCATGGATGCCGAAACGCTGGAAAAGGCGATCGATCCATTTTTTTCCACCAAGGAACTGGGTAAGGGAACGGGCCTCGGTTTATCGATGATCCATGGCCTGGCGGTACAACTGAACGGCGCCTTCCATCTCGCAAGCACCCCCGGCAAGGGAACACGCGCCGAACTCTGGTTTCCGGCCACCGACGAGAAGCAAATGAAAAACGACGGCGAAATTCCGCAGGAGCAACACGCTGTGCATGCCAGAATATTGATTGTCGATGACGACGCCCTCATCGCGATGAGCACCGTTGACATGCTGGAAGATCTTGGCCACGAGGTCATTGAAGCGAACTCAGGAGAGCGAGCGCTCGAGATATTGGCCGGTGATGACCGTATCGACCTGATGATTACCGACTATTCAATGCCAGGTATGAACGGGGCTCAATTGGCTAAGGCGGCGCTGGAATTGAAGCCCAAGCTGCCCATTCTCGTTGCAACCGGCTACGCGGATCTTCCTCCGGGTGCCGGTATCGACCTACCCCGGTTGGGCAAGCCCTATACACAGGAGCAGATGGCGACTGAAATCGTCAAGGTACTGCAGCGCTGAATATCTTGGGAAGGCCCGCCACTGCGGCGGGCCAAAGGGGCGACGAAGTCAGCCATGTCGGACGGGATGCCGGCCCTTGGCGGACATCAAAAGATCGAGCTCGATAGACGAAGGGCCGAAACGCTTGAACAGGGCCTCTGCCTCTTCCGGGTCAAGGCCGTATTTTTCCTGAAACTCTTCAAGAGTATAAGGCTTGCCGCGAACAAGCCTTGGTCTGCTGCGCACTTCCCTCGATTGCATTACCAGAACCTGCGCGGCGGCGGAGCCAGTTGTTGTTCAGCCGATCGAAATCCTGCGGCATGCCCCAAAAGATAGCCCGCGATACCGACGACTGCGATGAGCAGACTGAATGAATGGGGATGTTCGGCGGCGACAGCCTTGACCGCCACAGCCTCGTTCTTCACCGCTTTTGCAACATCCGCCGCTCGTCCTGATGAACTGGCGTCGTCCTGGGTTTTGCCCGGCAAGTCCGGGCGAAATTCCGTTTTGTCTGGCATTGTTTGTCTCCGGTTGGTGAAACGAAAAAACAGCTGGAGAGCTATTCTGTTCCATGGAAAGACAAACTTTAAACCGCCGGCTCGTGCGCAACCGCTGGAACCATTAGGCGAGATTCCAATTGTTTCGTCAGGATGCAGGTCATGTCAAGCCGACCTGACGGAGATGGTGAACATGGCGGTTTTTCGGCTTTCTCGTCATGGCCAACGAAACGGCAGTCGAGCACCCGACCTGTCTGGCCTGCATCCGCTCTCCGAGCTATTGTTCATTCCGATATCCGCAACCTCTGTGTGGAGTGGCAGTGGACAAAGCGCGTTTCTTCAGTCGTCCGGCACATCTTGTCGCCCCTGATCTGATCGGTGCGACTCTTCTGCTTGATGGCGTCGGTGGTTTCATTGTCGAGACCGAGGCCTATGCCGCAACGGATCCTGCGTCTCATAGCTTCGCAGGGCAAACGCCGCGCAACCGCTCCATGTTCGGGCCACCGGCGCATATCTACGTTTATCGGTCCTATGGCATCCACTGGTGCCTCAATTTCGTTTGCGAAACCGGCAGCGCCGTCCTCATCCGCGCCATCGAACCGACAAAGGGACTGCAGATCATGCGGGAGCGGCGGCGTGTCGATGCTGTCAGGCTCCTCTGCAGCGGACCCGGAAGAGTGTGTCAGGCATTGGCCATCACGGGAGAAATGGACGGAACAAGCCTCGATCAGCGGCGCATCGACCTGAGATTGCCGGACGCCGCGCCACGCGTGGTTGTCGGCAAGCGCATCGGCATCAGCAAGGGCGCGGATATGCCGTGGCGCTTCGGGTTGAAGGATTCGCCGATGGCCAGCCGAAAATTCTAGGGGTTGATTTTCCTCTTGCGATAAAGCTTCGAACAAGGAACCTGTGTGAGGATAAGGCTTGGCATAGGAGATATCCATGACGCTGCGTGTCATCGAAGGTGGTCGTTCGACGCTTTTGGAAAGTGAAAATCCTTTGAAGAGCACCGATGCCCACAAGGTGCGGGTAGAAGCATTGAGACGGTTGAAAGAGGCGGGCTATGAGCAATACCGCGTTCGTAGCATGGCCACCGGCCAACCGATCCCTAGAGAGTTGAAGCATTTCCAGATGCAGATCGATCTCGTGGCGGAAAAGCTGGCGGGATTGTGCCCCATTCCAACCGATTATACCGAGGATTTATACTGGCCGGCACGCACGGCAAAGTCTGCAGATTCTTGAGGCGGTAGACGAAAAAGCCGCCCTGTACAGGCGGCTTTCCGAGAACGACGGGCAAGACAAGGTCAAGCGCTCTTGCGCGTGCCCTTTTTGTTTGCCGAACCTTCGCCAAGCTGGGTGAGCTTTTCGTCCGTGGCAACTTCTTCCTGCAAAGTAGCGTCGAGAAGGACTACGGCTTCCTTCATGCCGAGCTGCGTCGCCCAAGCTTTCAGCGTGCCGTAACGAGCGATCTCGTAATGTTCGACAGCCTGTGCAGACGAGATGAGACCGGCGTCCAAGGCGGGAGATCCCTTGAATTCTTCGATGATCTCTTCACCTTCGGCGATGATGCCGAGAATGGCCTCGCAGGTCTTGCCCCTAGCCGGCTTGCCAAGCAGTTCGAACACCTGTTCAAGACGCTCGATCTGCCCTTGCGTTTCTTCCCTGTGCTGCAGGAAAGCAGCCTTGCCTTCTTCCGACTGGGAAGCGCGGGCCATCTTCGGCAACGCCTTCAAAATCTGCTTCTCTGCAAAGTAGATATCCTTGAGCGTATCAAGGAAGAGATCGTTCAATGTCTTTTCGGCCATGTGTAGCTCCTGCGGCTGGGTTGTGATGCCAGTCAACGCAAGCTTTCGTCAAAGGTTCCGGACGGAGCGCCTTAACGACGCCGACGAGAGGCGACATCCAGCAAAGCCATTCAGGCAGACCGTGACGAGCAATTGATGAAATCGATTTCACTGCTGGGCTCGAAGGCAAAGACATCAACCGGCTCGGCGAGACCCCGGAGCATCTGCGGACCAAGATCTTCCATATCCATCCGGCAGCCAGCCATCTCGACAAAATCGCGCGACAAAAGCACCGGACGTTTCAAATCCTTGGTCAGTGTTTCAAGGCGCGATGCAATATTCACCGCCGGGCCGATGACGGTAAAATCAAGACGCTGCCGCGATCCGATATTGCCATACATGACATCTCCCACATGCACGCCAATGCCGTAACCAAGATGAGCATGACCCATCTTCCTGTTCTCTTCATTCAAAGCACGCATGGCGACCTGGGCTTCGTGAATGGCCTGCAGCAGGCCTTTGCATGCATTGTCATTGCTCAATGGAAAAATGGCCAGCAAGCCGTCTCCCATGAATTTCAGGATTTCTCCGCCATGTTTCTCGATGGGGTCGGACATCGCGTCGAAATATCCGTTGAGGAGTTCGATGACATCGTCGCGGGGCCAAAGGTCGGAAATGCCGGTGAAATCCCTGAGATCGCAGATCAGGATCGCAGCGCCGACGGTGACACCACTACCCCGCGTTGTCGCGCCGGCCAGGATCTGTTCGCTGGCATGCGGCCCCACATATGTGTCGAGAAGGGAGCGCGCCATTCGGTTCTTCAGGCGGATTTCGCTGACAAGCGCGAAGGCCGGCAGAAGCTCGGCGAGAGAGATGATGTCGCTGTCGTGAAAACCGCCCGGTCTGTCACTGGCAAATGTTATGATGTGTCGCTTGCCCTGGGTGTGCAGGAGCGGCCACGCGACATAATCCGTGTGCCCTTCGGCACGCAGTTCGTCATAGAGCGGGTAACGCGGCACGACGCCGGGGGCGAATTCGAGATTCTGGCGAACGATCGTGGCGCCACTGTTTATCTCATAGGCGGGGCTGTTGAGATATCCGGATGTATCCTCGACACCGTGACCGAAGGTCTCGATCTCCGACTCCGCCAGCCCCCTGCGCCAGAGAATGCGTGCTCCGAGCCATTGGGGGTGAAGAATGCGAAAATGCAGCGTCCCGCGCGACACGGGGATTCCGGCGGCATTCAATCTTTCGCAAAGGTCGAGGAAAATATCGTCTATGAAGCGCTGATCGCGCGTCTCGGTCATCAGCCAATCGATGATGTCGCTGCTGTCGGCTGGCAGGGTGTCGGGTCGTCCGGAAAGCAGCCCAGATCCGGCGCTGGATGGATTAGGCATGGTACCTCGTGACGGTCTTTGGCGTTGGTCCCTAACTTAAGGACTGCCAAGCGGGAATACCAGTGCATAGCCGAGAATTCGAAAGCGCCGGTTGCCGGCCGCAACGAAACCAAAAAAAGCGTTTTAAGGTCACAAACGCAATCGTGGCGTCGTTCCAGCGAAACGACGCCACGGCAGTTCGATCAGGCAGCGGCCGAAACCTTGCCTTCGAGCGGTACTTCCGAGATCGTTTTCAGAATCTGGGACGCGATCTGGTAGGGGCAGCCCTGCGAGTTCGGGCGGCGATCTTCGAGATAGCCCTTATAGTCGTTCTTGATGAAGGAATGCGGGACGCGGATCGACGCGCCGCGGTCGGCAACGCCGTAGGAGAACTTGTTCCATGGCGCCGTTTCGTGCTTGCCGGTCAGGCGCTTGTCATTGTCCGGTCCATAGACGGCGATATGATCCATCAGGTTCTTGTCGAAGGCAGCCATGAGCGCCTCGAAATAGTCCTTGCCACCGACTTCGCGCATATATTTTGTCGAGAAGTTGGCATGCATGCCCGAACCGTTCCAGTCGGTGTCGCCGAGCGGCTTGCAATGATATTCGATATCAATGCCATACTGTTCGGTCAGGCGCTGCAGCAGGTAGCGCGCCATCCAGATTTCGTCGGCGGCCCTTTTGGAGCCCTTGCCGAAGATCTGGAATTCCCACTGACCCTTGGCCACCTCGGCATTGATGCCTTCGTGATTGATGCCGGCTTCGAGGCACAAATCCAGATGTTCTTCGACGATCTGGCGCGCGATGTCGCCCACGTTCGAGTAACCGACGCCGGTGTAATACGGGCCCTGCGGAGCGGGGAAACCATTTTCCGGGAAGCCGAGCGGTCGGCCGTCCTTGTAGAAGAAGTATTCCTGCTCGAAGCCGAACCATGTGCCTTCGTCATCGAGGATCGTCGCGCGGGCGTTGGTGGAGTGCGGGGTGACGCCGTCCGGCATCATCACTTCGCACATGACGAGCGCGCCGTTCGTGCGGGCCGGATCGGGATAGATCGCAACCGGCTTGAGCACGCAATCGGAGCTGCGGCCCTCAGCCTGCATCGTCGAGGAGCCGTCAAAGCCCCAAAGCGGGAGTTGGTCGAGCGTCGGGAACGTTTCGAATTCCTTGACCTGCGTCTTGCCGCGCAGATTGGGAACCGGAGTGTAGCCATCGAGCCAGATGTACTCGAGCTTGTATTTCGTCATTTCGAACCTCTCATGGGTTGATGATGGGCAGCCACGGAAGAGCCCGCATCTGCCACGCCGCCAACGGCTGATTTCCCACATGCAGGACGCGTGCCAATTCGCTCATTGAAATATGCGGAATGCTCATTTGCGGCAATGCAGACCAGTGCACAAGTCGCAACAATGACGACTGCCCTAACCGGTGCGCGCGAACCATTTGGTAGGATTGAGCTTTTGGGCTCGATCCCTGCCTGTCGCGATATCCGAAGGATTAAAAGCACGGCCCGTGCATAATTTTTACACAATTTTTCGGTTACGGCGCTTGGCATGCACACGCCCAAAATTTGTCGCGATCCAGACGAACCCGCGCGTACGCCTAAAAAATAGCCTGTTTTTTAGGCTATATGATTTTTTTTTAATCAATAGGCACAAATCTCGTACAGATCTGTTATAAGAGGGAAGATGGATCGCACGAGTTTGAAAAAGGAGGCGGCGGATGGCAAATGTTACAGTAATCGGCTCAGGCAATGTTTATGAGTTCCCCGTGTTAAGTCGAAAATCAGGTGGGCGCCGCTTCGATGCCGCAGCCGTTGTCACGGACTTCAGGCCCAAGCCCTCGCTGGTCGTTGATTACAGCAACTGGTATCATCAGGAAGCCCTGCGAGACGCCGAGACCAAGCCGCAGTCTTGATCTCGGCAATTCCCGCATCTATGCAGGTGTGGTAATTTTCCCGGCAGCGTGTTTCACCGCTGACGTCGTCCCCGCCGTTCATCGCTATCGGCCTCGCGCAGTTCAGCCATGCTGTATCTGGTGCGGCTGCCGACGTTAGATCCTGCAGCTATCTCTGCATTAGATGCGGCGAATGTGACGTAATTTTAATCATTCAGGCGCAATTTTGGTCAGGGTTCACTTGGCATGGATCAAAATACAATCTTGATCGTTCAGCGAAGGAGAGTCCGCGCTAAATCCTAGCGCAAACCGGAAGCGTTGGAGGATGACGCGCATGGCTGACCACATTATGAAGACGCTCTTGAATATAATGGCAGCACTTTCATGTGGAGCGTTTATGGTTCTTTACATCATCCTGTAACGCTCGCGGTTTAAAGCTCCCGCAAGACGATCTCACCGCAGGCTAAGATCACAGACGTCGATCCATTCGGCGGAGACGATTTGAGCCATCTGGTGAGGGTCTATCCTGACTGCCGCGTTCGGCGCCCCTGCCGCCGGAACAACCTCATCGAACGATCTTAGAGAAATATCGCAATAAATCCTGTGCGGCTTGATAAGCCCGAAAGGGCAGACGCCACCGACAGGATGGCCGGTTTCAGCCTCAACCTCGTCCAGCCCCAGCATCCGCGGCTTTGCTGAAAACAGAGCCCTGAACTTTCTGTTGTCGATCCGCGCATCGCCCCGGGTAACGATGAGGATCACCTCTTGCTGCAGCCTCAGGGCGAGTGTTTTTGCAATTTGTGCCGGTTCAACACCATGGCCTTCCGCAGCTTGGGCAACCGTTGCCGTGCTGCGGGACAGTTCGATAATGCCGATTTCCGGCGCATGTTCGGCGAAAAAGGCTTTGACTGACGAAAGGCTCATGGGCTCGTTTCACGGCGTTAGGCGAAGTAGGACGTGGCGGTGGTCGCCGATACGCGCGGTATTGCCGGTTTTTAGTCGTCGTTCGACGCGTCAAGATCCTCCGGCCGGGTGCCTTCCTGCGCATGCGGCAGGTAGCCGTGGTTCGTGAACCAGTTCGTCAGAATGGCGGCGACGGCCTGGTCGCGTGTGTCGATCTCCGGATGGTCGGATATGAAGGCCTGCAAGGCCTGCTCGACAGTGGGATCGTAGATATCCGGCATTGGTTTCTCTCCTTGCGGAGAGCAGTCAGCCCGCCTTTTGAGCGAACTGTTGCTGCTCGTGGTGGAACGCAATCAGGCGCGCTTGACGATCCTTATCAGGACGAGGAGAATCACTGCCCCGAGCGTCGCGTGGATGATCGCCCAAACGATACCGCCACCGGTGCCGAAGCCGAGCCTCGGGAAAAGGGCGCCGGCTATGAAAGCGCCAATGATGCCGATGACGATATTGCCCAGAAGACCGAAGCCGAAGCCGGAGACGATCAGCCCGGCCAGCCAGCCTGCAATCGCGCCGATGAGAATGAAGATGAGAATACTTTCGATACCCATGGATGGTTCCTTTCCGTTGTATCTGCGAAGGCAAGATAGAGCGTAAAGTCGAATACGTTAGAGGTAAAATCGGAAACTTATGGATTTTTTGAAATCAATGTGCGCCTGACAAGTCAAGCGCGCCTGCTGAACAGAAAGTAGCGACGAAAAACCCGGCGATTGGGGTGCCGGGTCTAACGATCATTGTCGTCAATCTGTCAGACGATACCGCCGCCGCCGCTTTTCGAAGCCGGGCGTTCGCCGGAGACCTTGGCGCGGTAGCCGCTGGCGCGGTAGGCCGCAACCGGCGAAATCGCGCCGCCGGCCTCGTAGCGCGACATGGCGAGAATAGGCTCGACATGGATGCGGAACGCGGCTTTCAGCGTTTCCGTCGCCATTAGCGCGTCGTTGCCGTCCTGATAGGCTTCGAGCGCTTTGCGATCGACGAGCAGCGCCTGCGCATAGGCTCGGCTGACTTCGGTCGCGCTGTTCATCAGGCTCTCGATCGGGTCGGTGACATTGTGGCTCTGGTCGAGCATGTGCATCGGCGCAAAGCCTTCCGCGGCGCGCGTTTCCGCATCCACCAGTTCGTTGAAAACGAGAAACAGGCGGTAAGGATCGATCGACCCCGTATCCAGATCGTCGTCGCCATACTTCGAATCATTGAAATGGAAGCCGCCAAGCTTCTTGAACTGGATCAGCCGCGCGACGATCATCTCGATATTGACGTTCGGCGCATGATGGCCGAGATCGACGAGGCAATACGCCTTAGGGCCGAGTTCCTGGGCAATTAGATAGTTGGTGCCCCAATCCTGAACGACGGTCGAGTAGAAGGCCGGCTCGAACATTTTGTGCTCGGAGAAAATCTTCCAGTCGTCCGGCAGTCCCTTGTAGATCGCCTTCATCGCATCGAGGTAACGCTCGAAGCTTTTGGTGAAATTGCTCTGGCCGGGAAAGTTGGAGCCGTCGCCGATCCAGACGGTGAGGGCTTTCGAGCCCAGCGCCTTGCCGATCTCGATACATTCGAGATTGTGATCGACCGCCTGTTGCCGGGTTGCCGAGTCGGCGTGGCTGAGCGAGCCGAATTTATAGGAATGCGCCTGGTCGGGCGCGTCGGAGAAGGTGTTGGAGTTCATCGCGTCGAAGCCGAGGCCGAGTGCGTTGCCCTTCTCCTTTAATTCCGAGAGGTTATCCACCTTGTCCCAGGGAATATGCAGCGAAACCGTCGGCGTCGCCTTGGTCAATTGCTGGATGACCGAGCAATCCTCGATCTTGTCGTAGATATTGCGCGGTTCGCCGGTACCAGGAAAACGGGCAAAGCGCGTTCCGCCGGTGCCCACGCCCCAGGAGGGAACGGCAACGCCGTAGGCTGAGACTTTCGCTTTTACGCTGTCAATATCGATGCCGCGACGGGCAAGCTGTGTACCAAGGTGATCGTAGTCCGCCTTGATGTCGGCGATGCGCGCCTCGTTGTCCCGGGCAATGATGTCGGGCTCGATGATGAAGTCGCTCATGGTTTCCTCCCCAGCATTTGAACTTTTTCTTGCTCGTCGCGTTCCACGTCTCGATTGTTGAACCCCCTTGGAGGCCATCTTGGACGTTGTCCGTATTCTTCTCGCCATTCTTCTGCCGCCTGTCGGCGTTTTCCTGCAGGTCGGCATCGGCCTGCAGTTCTGGCTGAATATTCTCTTGACGCTGTGCGGCTACATCCCAGGCATCATTCACGCCATCTGGGTCATCCTCAGGCGATAACCGGCATCACCGCGTGAAGCCATCAGCGTGTAAAGGATTGTGCATTGCCCGCATCGACATTGATGATGTTGCCGGTGGATTTGGCCGACATGTCGGATGCCAGGAAATAGATCGCTTCGGCAATGTCTTCCGGAAAGACGCTGAGCTTGAGCATGGAGCGCTCGCGATACATCGCTTCCAGCCCCTCCATGTCCGTCTTGTAGACGGCAGCGCGCTGTTCCTTCCATTCGCCGGTCCAGATCTTCGACCCACGCAGCACTGCATCCGGGTTTACGACGTTGACCCGGATCTGCGCGGATGCGCCTTCCAGCGCCAGGCACCGGGCAAGATGGATTTCAGCGGCCTTGGCCGTGCAATAGGCAGATGCGCCGGGGGATGCGGCAAGACCGTTCTTGGAAGCGACGAAAACGACATTGCCGCCGGCCTTCTGGTTGCGGAAAATCCGGAACGCTTCGCGCGAGACAAGGAAATACCCGGTCGCCAGAATGTCCAGGTTCTTGTTCCACAGCGCCAACGTCGTGTCTTCGATCGCCGCGGATGAGGCTAGGCCTGCATTGGAAACGAGAATGTCGAGGCCCCCGAATTCCAGCAGCGCGTCGGCAAAACTCGTCTGCACGGCGACCTCATCCGTGACATTCATGGTGACGGCGCGGACGAAGTCCTTGCCGTAACGGCCGCCGAGTTCGCTCAGGGCCGAGGCAAGCGCCGTCTCGTCGATATCGGCGAGCACAACGCAGGCGCCTTCCTGCATCAGCCGGTTGGCTGTCGCCTTGCCGATGCCGCCGGCGCCGCCGGTGACAAGCGCAATCTTGCCGGCCAGCATCTTCGGCTTGGGCATGCGCTGCAGCTTGGCTTCCTCAAGCAACCAGTATTCGATATCGAACGCTTCCTGTTCCGGAAGGCCGACATAGGTGGAGACGCCGGACGCGCCGCGCATGACGTTGATGGCATTGACGTAGAATTCGCCGGAGATCCGGGCCGTCGCCTTGTCCTTGGCAAAGGTGATCATGCCGACGCCGGGGATTAGGTAGACGACGGCATTCGGATCGCGCATCGCCGGGCTATTATAACGCTTGCAGCGCTCGTAATAGGCGGCGTAACCGGCGCGGTACTCGGCAATCGCCGCTTCGAGGCCGGCAAGCGTCCTGTCGATATCCGGATTGGCCGGGTCGAAATCGATCACCAGCGGGCAGATCTTGGTGCGCAGGAAATGGTCCGGGCAGGATGTGCCGAGGGCGGCCAACGGCGCAAGGTTCTTCGAGGTGACGAAATCAAGCACGGCCTGACTGTCGTCGAAATGGCCAAGCTTGCGTTCGTCGACACTGATCATGCCACGGATGACCGGCATCAGTTTCTGCGCCACGGCGCGGCGTTCTTGAGCTGGCAGGACCGGCTTCACCGCGCCGCCGAAGGCCGGCGCCATATTGGTCGTCTCGAACCATGCAATCGCCTTGTTGATGATCTCGATCGTCGTCTCGTAGGCTTCCTTGGCCGTGTCGCCCCAGGTGAACAGGCCATGGCTTTCCAGGATCAGCCCGCGTGCGCCAGGGTTTTCGGCACAGAATTTCGACAGCCAGAGGCCCAGTTCAAAGCCGGGACGCTTCCAGGGCAGCCAGCCGATATCGTCGCCGAAGATCTGCTGGGTCAGCTCGCGGCTGTTCTTGGACGCGGCAATGGCGATGATTGCGTCGGGGTGCATGTGGTCGACATGTTTCTTCGGCACATAGGCGTGCAGCGGCGTGTCGATCGAGGCTGCGCGCGGATTGAGGTTGAAGGTGCAGTGCGGCAGGTAGCCGACCATTTCGTCTTCATGCTCGAGGCCACGGTAAAGACCCTTCAGCGCTTCCAGCTTCTCCATGTACAGCGTCGAGAAGCCGTCCATCTTGATGGTGCCGACGTCGCCGCCCGAACCCTTGACCCAGAGAACCTCGACCGTACCACCGCCGAGCGGATCCTTTTCCATGACTTTGGCGGAGGTATTGCCACCGCCGTAATTGGTGATGCGCTTGTCGGAGCCAAGCAGGTTGGAGCGGTAAAGCAGCCGCTCGGGCTCGCTCATGCCGGCTGCCTTGGCATCGTCCCAGAGATTGGCAAGGCGCAAGCCTTGTTGCTTGTCGAGCATCTGCATTTCCTCCCGGTCAATTCCGCGCCGGCCTGCTGAGATTCCAGGGCAAAGACGCTTTCGTTGCCGCCAGATCACATAAAATCCGTGCCTGTGTCAATCAGAAACGATCAATAACAATCATATTGCACTGCACAATGAAAATATATGACTGAATGTGATTGACAATGCGCGGTCGTGATGGAAGCATAGAACATGTTGGAGGAGAGCAATGCACGAGAAAGAGCGACACAGGATCATCCTGTCGGCGGTCCAGGGCAAGCCGGTGATTACCGTGCCAGAACTTGTGGAACTGACAGACAGTTCCGAAGCGACGATCCGCAGGGATATCGCGGCGCTGCATGTGCAGAAGCGTCTCCGCCGGGTGCGCGGCGGCGCCGAAGCTATCAATCCACCGCAATTCGTCGGCCTCGCCGGCCGGCCGTTCAGCGTCAACGAAGGTCTGCATGCCCGCCAGAAGCAGGCCATTGCGAAAGAGGCCGTCGCGCTCTGCCAGGATGGCGAGCCGATCATCATCAATGGCGGCACGACGACGTTCCAGATGGTGCATTTTTTGGCCAACCGCCGCATGCAGGTGTTCACCAATTCCTTCCCGATCGCCGAGCATCTGCTGAAGCACTCGAAGAACACCGTGATGCTGTCCGGCGGCACCATCTACCGCGAGCAGAACATTATCCTCAGCCCGTTCGACAACGACGTGACGCGCAATTTTTACGCGCGCCGCATGTTCATGGGGGCTCAAGGGCTCGGTCCACTCGGCCTGATGGAAGGGGATCCGCTGCTTATCCAGGCGGAACAGAAACTGATCGATCAGGCCGACGAACTCGTCGTGCTGATCGACTCGTCGAAATTTCACAAGCGCTCCAGCCTCATCCTGTGCGGGCTGAAGCGCATCACGACCGTGATTACGGATTCGGGCATCGAGGACCGTCACGTCCAGATGCTCGAGGATGCCGGCGTCGGCTTGGTTATCGCCAATACGCGGTCGGGCATCGTTGAGGAGAATGCTTCGTCGTCGGCTTGAGACCGGCGGGAGGCGGGGAGAAGTCGCCAAATGGCCAAGGCATTTTCAGCCGGAAGCATGGGGCAAAATTTGAAAAAACAAAGCCGGATGAAGGCGGTCGCTGTGACCGCATGCGGCTTTAACGGGAGGAGAATGTCATGAAGATTTTGAAGGCTCTGATGGTCACGACGGCGGTTTCGCTGGCGCTGATGGCAGGCACGGCAAACGCTGCCGACAAGAAGATCGCGCTCGTCGTCAAGGCGCTCGGCATCGGCTTCTTTGAGGCCGCCAACAAGGGCGCGCAGGAAGCCGCCAAGGAACTCGGCGATGTCGAGATCATCTATACCGGCCCGACAACAACGACGGCTGAAGGCCAGATCGAAGTCATCAATTCGCTGATCGCCCAGAAGGTCGATGCGATTGCTGTTTCCGCCAACGACACGGACGCGCTCGTTCCGGCCCTGAAGAAGGCGATGGACCGCGGCATCAAGGTTATCTCCTGGGATTCGGGCGTCGCCAAGGAAGGCCGCTCGATGCATCTGAACCCGTCTTCCAGCCCGCTGATCGGCAACATGATTATCAAGCTGGCTGCAGACCAGCTGCCGGAAGGCGGCGACGTTGCTGTTCTCTCCGCAACGGCGACATCCACGAACCAGAATGTCTGGATCGAGGAAATGAAGAAGGTGCTGCCAAACTATAAGGGCATCAACGTCGTTGCCACCGTTTACGGCGATGACCTTGCCGACAAGTCCTATCGCGAAACGCAAGGCCTCATCCAGTCCTACCCGAACCTGAAGGCGATCATCGCACCGACCTCTGTCGGCATCGTTGCCGCAGCGCAGGCCGTCACGGATGCCGGAAAGACAGGGCAGATCAACGTCACCGGTCTCGGCCTTCCCTCCGAAATGGCAGGCCATGTGAAGTCCGGCGCGTCAAAATCCTTCGCGATCTGGAACCCGATCGACCTCGGCTATTCCGCCACCATGATCGCCTATGACCTGATCGGCGGCGCGGAAGCAAAGCCCGGCGCCGAGCTGAAGATGGGCCGCATGGGCTCCGTCAAGCTTGATGACAACAACGAAGGCGCGATGGCCGACCCGTTCGTCTACGACGCTTCGAACGTCGAAGAGTTCGCCAAGATCTTCTGATCTGGTACCTCTTCTCCCCGCCGGGGAGAAGATGCCCGAAGGGCAGATGAGGGGGCGGTTCGGCAAACACAGTGTCTGCGGAAAGCCCCCTTATCGCCTCGCTGGCACTCGGCACTTCTCCCCGCTGGGGAGAAGAGGGAGTCTGCGGTTTGCAACATGCCTAGATATTTCAAAGTCAACACCACCGGTGGATTGCCTCTTGCTGCAGGAAACGACCAAATCGCGGATAAAACCCGCCATAACGCTGGAGGGCATATCCAAGTCCTTTCCGGGCGTGAAGGCGCTGTCCGATGTCTCGCTGTCGCTCTATCCGGGCTCCGTCACGGCGCTGATCGGCGAGAACGGAGCGGGAAAATCGACGTTGGTCAAGATCCTCACCGGCATCTATCAGCCCGACGGCGGAACGATCCGCATTGATGGTGGTGACACCCATTTTCCGACGGCGATGGCGGCATCTCATCAAGGCGTCACGGCCATCCATCAGGAAACCGTGCTGTTCGATGACCTTTCGGTTGCCGAAAATATTTTTCTTGGGCATGCGCCGCGGGGCCGGTTTGGCCTGATCGACTGGAAGAAACTTAACGGCGATGCCAGGGCGCTTCTCGCCCGCGTCGGCGCCGAAATCGACCCGACCATTCGTCTGCGCGATCTCGGCATTGCCAACAAGCATATGGTCGCGATTGCCCGCGCACTGTCGATCGACGCCAGCGTCGTCATCATGGACGAGCCGACGGCAGCATTGTCGCATAAGGAAATTCACGAACTCTACGATCTGATCGACCGGCTGAAGGCGGACGGCAAGGCGATCCTGTTCATCAGCCACAAGTTCGACGAGATTTTTCGGATCGCCGATCGCTACACCGTTTTCCGGGATGGCGGCATGGTCGGCGAGGGGCTGATTGCCGATGTCACTCAGGACCAGTTGGTGAAAATGATGGTTGGTCGCGACGTCGGCCAGGTTTTCCCGAAGGTGGATGTCGATATCGGCGAACCGGTGCTGACCGTCTCCGGCTATCGCCATCCCACAGAGTTCGAGGACATCAATTTCGAGCTGCGGCGCGGTGAAATCCTCGGCTTCTACGGCCTGATCGGTGCCGGCCGCTCCGAGTTCATGCAGTCGCTGATCGGGATCACCCGCCCGTCGGCCGGCGCTGTCAGGTTGAACGGCAAGATATTGGTGATCCGCTCGCCTGCGGAAGCGATCGAGGCCGGGATTGTCTATGTGCCGGAGGAGCGCGGTCGACAGGGGGCAATTATTGGTCTGCCTATTTTCCAGAACGTCACGCTCCCCTCACTGCAGAAAACGTCGCGGGCGGGCTTCCTGAAGCTTGCCAATGAATTCGCGCTGGCGCGGGAATATACCTCCCGACTCGATCTGCGGGCCGCTTCGCTCGATCAGGATGTGGGCACTTTGTCCGGCGGCAACCAGCAGAAGGTGGTGATCGCCAAATGGCTGGCGACGCAGCCGAAGGTCATCATCCTCGACGAACCCACCAAGGGGATCGATATCGGCTCGAAGGCCGCCGTGCATGCCTTCATGAGCGAACTGGCAGGGCAGGGATTGAGCATCATCATGGTTTCCTCGGAAATTCCTGAGATCATGGGCATGGCGGACCGGGTCATCGTTATGCGCGAAGGCCGGATCGCCGGACGGTTCGAACGCTCGGAACTGACCGCCGAAAAACTGGTGCGGGCCGCGGCCGGTATTGCAACGCAAGCCGAAGGCGGGATCGCGTGATGGCAAAGCTGCTTAAAAATCGTGAAGTGCTTCTGGTTGTCGCCATCGTCATATTGCTGGTCGCCATCACTCTGCGCTTCCCCGGTTTCATCGCCCCCGCCAATCTGGCGCGTGTCTATAACGATACGTCGATCCTGATCATCCTTGCGCTCGGCCAGATGGCTGTCATCCTGACGCGCTGCATTGACCTGTCCATGGCCGCCAATCTGGCGCTGTGCGGCATGGTCGCAGCCATGATCAATGCCGCTTTCCCGGGCGTACCGATCCCGCTCCTCGTGCTGGGTGTCGCGGCCCTTGGCGCCGCCCTCGGTTCGATCAACGGCCTGCTCGTCTGGAAGCTCGATATTCCGCCCATCGTGGTGACGCTCGGCACACTGACGATCTTTCGCGGCACGATCTTCCTTTTGAGCAATGGCGCCTGGATCAATGCCCACCAGATGAGCGACGCCTTCAAGGCTTTGCCGCGTGCGTCGGTGATCGGGTTGCCGATGCTGACCTGGCTGTCTGTGGCAGCCGTCGGCGCCATCTATATTGTCATGACGCGCACGCCAGTCGGACGCGCCTTCTATGCTGTCGGCGGAAACCCGCATGCGGCTGTCTATACCGGCATCGACGTCGGCCGCACGCGGTTCCTCGCCTATTGTCTCTCGGGCGCGCTTGCCGGGCTTTCGGGCTATCTCTGGGTCTCCCGCTACGCTGTCGCCTATGTCGATATCGCCGCCGGATTCGAACTCGATATCATCGCGGCCTGCGTCATCGGCGGCATTTCGATTGCCGGCGGCATCGGCTCGGTGGGCGGCGCCGTGCTCGGTGGCCTGTTCCTCGGCGTCATCAAGAATGCCCTGCCGGTGATCAACATCTCGCCCTTCGCGCAACTGGCTATTTCCGGAACGGTGATCATCGTCGCGGTCGCGGTCAACGCCCGGTCGGAGAAGCGCAAGGGCCGTGTCATTCTGAAAAAGGCGGAGGCGATCTGATGGCGCAGGCGCAACTTTCACCCAGGCTTATCCCCGATCGGCTTCGCAGCCGCAGCAGCCGATTGCTGAAAAGCTGGGAAAGCCTGCTTCTCGTTGTTGCCATTATGATCTTCGCGATCAACTCCTTCGCCTCGCCGTATTTCCTCGATCCGTGGAACCTGTCGGACGCGACCTTCAACTTTACGGAAAAGGCGATGATTGCCTTCGCCATGGCGCTTGTCATTATCGCCGGTGAGATCGATCTTTCCGTTGCCGCGATCATTGCACTCTCCTCGACCATGATGGGTTTGGGGATGAGCCTCGGCTTCGATACGCCGATGCTTGTCATCATCGGCCTCGGAACAGGTCTGCTTTGCGGTGCAGTCAACGGGTTGTTGATCACGGGCCTCGGCCTGCCGTCGATTGTCGTCACCATCGGCACGATGAGCCTGTTTCGCGGCCTGTCCTTCATTATACTGGGGGACCAGGCCTATACGGGTTATCCAGCGAGCTTTGCCTATTTTGGCCAAGGCTATGTCTGGTGGGTGTTCTCGTTTGAATTCGCGCTGTTCGTGCTGTTTGCCATTGTCTACAGCGTGCTGCTGCACAAGACGAATTTTGGCCGCGCCGTCTACGCCATCGGCAACAATCAGACGGCGGCGATGTTCTCCGGCGTTCGCGTCGGCCGCGTCAAGTTTATCCTGTTTCTGCTCACGGGCCTTATGGCCGGCATTGCCTCGATCTGCCTGACCTCGCGCCTCGGCTCCACCCGCCCGTCGATTGCCTTGGGTGTCGAACTCGAAGTGGTGACGATGGTGGTGCTTGGCGGGGTGAGCATTCTCGGCGGTTCGGGCACCATTCCCGGCGTCGTGCTGGCCGCCTTCATCATGGGCATGGTGACCTTCGGCTTTGGCCTGCTCAACGTACCGGGGATCGTCATGTCGATCTTCATTGGCGCGCTACTGATCTCGGTCATCGCAATGCCCATTCTCTGGTCCCGGACGCGCCGCCGCGGCGCGCATTGAGGAGCGGATCATGGAAAAATATGCATTTCGCATGCGGCTCAATCCGGGCCAGAGCGAAGAGTACAAGATACGGCACGATGCAATCTGGCCGGATTTGTTGGGGCTGCTCAAGCAGGCCGGCGTTTCCGATTATTCTATCCACCTCGATGAGGAGACCAATCTCCTGTTCGGTGTTCTCTGGCGACGCGATGACCACGGCATGGCCGACCTTCCCGATCACCCTGTGATGCGGAAATGGTGGGCCTATATGGCCGATCTGATGGAGACCAAGGCCGACAACGAGCCTGTCGCAGTGCCGCTCGTCACTGTCTTCCACATGAAATGAGTGCCGCATGAAAATCGTCGCCGTCATCGATATCGGCAAGACCAATGCCAAGGTGGCGCTTGTCGATCTCGACCGGTTCGAGGAGATTGCGGTGCGCAAGACCGCCAATGCGGTGTCCACGGACGGTCTCTATCCGCATTTCGATGTCGAACGCCTGTGGGGTTTCATCACGCGTGGATTGGCGGAGTTGAACGCGTTGACGCCGATAGAGGCGATTTCGGTGACAACACACGGCGCGACCGCCGTTCTCCTTGATAGCCGAGGCGAACTTGCGCTGCCCCTGCTGGATTACGAGTTTACCGGGCCGGACAGGCTCCGAACGGACTATGACCGGGTCCGCCCGCCTTTCGCCGAGACCGGATCCGCCCGTTTGCCGATGGGGCTCAATATCGGCGCGCAGATTTATTGGCAGGAGCAGACCTTTCCCGCCGAGTTCGCCCATGTCTCCGCAATCCTCACCTATGCGCAATATTGGTCCTACCGGTTGACGGGCGTCCCATCGACGGAGTTGACGTCGCTTGGATGCCACACCGACCTCTGGAACCCCCATAAGGCCGATTTCTCGACCATGGTCGATCAGCGCGGCTGGCGCTCGCTGTTTGCGCCCGTGCGGCGGGCAAGCGAACGCCTGGGCGGGCTGACCGATCAGGCGGCGGCGGAAACCGCCTTGCCCGCCGGACTGCCTGTGTTTTGCGGCATTCACGATTCCAATGCCTCTCTGCTTCCGCATGTGGTGACGCGGCAAACACCGTTTTCCGTCGTATCCACAGGCACCTGGGTCGTCATCATGGCAGTCGGGGCGAAACCCATGAGCCTCGATCCGGCCCGCGACATCCTCATCAACGTCAACGCGCTCGGCGATCCCGTGGCCTCCGCCCGCTTCATGGGTGGCCGTGCATTTGCAACTCTGATCACCGCCGCCGATATCGAGCTTTCCGATACGGCGGAAGCGGATGTTGTCGCCCGGCACTGCATGCTCATGCCCTCGGTGCCGGAAGGCTCCGGGCCGTTTCCGAATTCAACGGCGCGATGGACATGCGAAGAGCAAAGCCTGACGCCTGCGGAGCGGTTCGCCGTCGTATCCTTCTATCTCGCCATGATGAGCGCAACATGTCTCGATCTCATCGGAGCCCAGGGAGAGATCGTGGTGGAAGGACCGTTTGCGTCCAACCCTTGTTACCTGCGCATGTTGGGCGCGGCCACAGGACGCCCCATTTTAATCGGCAGCAACAGTGCGACAGGCACAAGCCTTGGCGCAGCCTGCCTGGCCGACGGGAACCGTGCGCGGGCTCATACGGTGGAATTGAATAGCCCTGTGCCGGACATCTATAGAGTATATGCGGACAAATGGCGCTTGGAGGCAAATCGCGCTGAAGGACTTTAGGCGCAGGCGGCTGGCAAAAGCGGCCGAAGGTCTGTTTGCAGTGCAGGCTTGCGGGATGTGTTTTCAGAATACCTGCAGGTGGACTGCCTTGCGATCTTCTTCAATGTTCAAGAGGATTGAAATAGCCGCGAGCGTCAAGACGGCAATCAGTGTGGCGCACAGTCCCAGAACAATCATTGCCCATTCCCTCTACGCCACCCTCATGGTGACGCTTCAAATCGGTCTGCTATGCTTTGCATCGCTCTCGCAGCCAGAATAGAAGTGCTTTAACGGCATTGTCAGGCAAGCTCAATTCCCAAGTTTAATCCATAAAAACCTGTGGTTTTCTTGTCACGCCGCACAACGGCCTGACCGATAAAGGTTCAATTTTAGCTAAAGCAGATACAGAGTACCAACCGTTAACCTTCAAGCAACGAATTAACCATAAACATGGTCGCTAAGCGTCGGAGCAGGAAGCCATTCCTGGCAAGGCATGAAGCCGCACCGACGAACCGGTTCTGATCCGGTATGGTTTCCCGGGCAATTTTCGAAAATGCGGTCGATCGCTGCCATCGTGGCACGGGCTTTGAAAAGTCTGCGCCTTGCCCCTGGAAACATGACGCCAAACAGCCTGCAACGGCCATGCCGTGACGATTTTCATTTTAGGACTACTCTCTGGAGGCCGTTCCGGTTTTGCAGAGTTTCTTCCAGACCGGGGAACACGCGTGAGGCACGAAACGTCGCCAGATCAGACCAGGAAGGCGCAGGCGGGCAGCCTGCTTGAGCGCCTGCGGTTTGCCGGGCTCGACGATGGCCAGACGGAAGTCCTTCGCCGCAACCGGCAGGCATTGGGCGCGCAGGTCGAGCTGGCGTTGCGCGATCTCTTCCAGCGTCTGCAAACCTTTCCGGAAGCGGCTCGGCATTTCACCAGCGATCGTCAGATCGATCGCCTGCACGATCTTCAGTCCTCGCATTGGAATGTTCTCACGGACGCCCGTTTCGATAGCCTCTATGCCGAGCGCGTCAAGCTTCTTTCCGATGCGGAAGGCAAGATGGGTCTGGACCCGCGCTGGCAGATCGCCGGCCATTCAGTTGTTTTGGAACGGCTGATCTGCGCGATGATCGAAGAACTCTGGCCGAAATCCGTGCTACCGCTCGGCAAATCGCGCAAGCAGGAACTGGCCGATCTCGTCGCTGCCCTTGTCCGCACGGTGTTCGTAGACACCGAAATTTCCGTGTCCTTGCGCTTCAACGAACTGCGCCACAGCCATCAGCGCCAGCTTGCCGAACAGCGCAAGGCCGGTGAAGCCGAGGCGCTTGCACTTTTTTCCGACGTAGCGCTTGCGCTTGAACGCGGTGATCTCACAGTCCGAACGGACAGCGAGACCGCCCCCGCGTACCAGCCGCTTGCGCAGCAACTGAACGGCGCGCTCGACCTGTTTCAAGACAGGATCGCCGGACTGTCCGACCGGGCGGCGGCGATGGAAACCGCATCCGCCGATCTTCGTGGACGGACGACGGGTTTTGCCGAACAGGCGAGGGAACAGTCCGGCGCGCTTGCGGATACGGTCAAAGCGCTTGGCATCATTGTCGATCGGGTCAAAACCAATGCCGTCCAGGCGCGCTCCGCCGAGCAGGGCGCCGCAGCGGCGCGGCAGTCGGCCGAAGACAGCGGCGAGATCGCGGGCCAGGCGATTTCCGCCATGGCCGACATCGAGGCGTCGGCTGAAAAGATCGGTCAGATCATCGGCGTCATCGACGAGATTGCTTTCCAGACCAATCTGCTTGCCCTGAACGCCGGGATCGAAGCTGCGCGCGCGGGCGAAAGCGGCCGCGGCTTCGCTGTCGTGGCGCAGGAAGTCCGTGCCCTTGCACAGCGCTCCGGCGATGCCGCCCGCGAGATCAAGCAGCTTGTCTCCAATACCAAGTCTCAGGTCGAGGCCGGCGTCGCACGGGTCGGCCGCACTCAGGATGCAATCAGCAGCATTGTTGACCAGGTTCGTGGCATAAACGATGCAGTCGCCGGAATTGCCCGTGAGACTGCGGAACAGGCGGCAGGCATGGAAGCCGCCGTCTCCGAGCTCGGCCATATCGGTCTGCAGGTTGTCGCCGGCGCGGCACTCGCTGCCGATGCAGGCCAAAGCTGCGCAGATCTTCACACGGTCATCCTCGAACTTGGTCAGACGATCCGCGAATTCCATGTTGAGCGACAGGCGCCGAAATTCCCGGCTGCTGTTTCCGCGGCGCGGATTGCCGTCTCGGCGCGCCCTCGCGATGAGGATCAAGATTTTGACGATGACGGCCTTCAGGGTCGTCTCGCCGGATGGGGCCGCTGATGCAGTGCCCTCACGAATACATGCAGCCCTCGGCAAGTTTTTATCAGTCATGGCACGGGAATTCCCGTGGTCGCGGCGGAAATCTGCGAAACCGGTTTTGTAAATTGCTCCCTGTCAGAGAAGGAAAGTAGCAATGGCACCCAAGAAGTCCGCTTCGAAAATTTTAAGTCTCGCGCCCGTCCTCGATCTCAACGAGGCAACCACGCTGCACGGAAAGCTGATGGGATTGCGCGGCAGCAACATCGTGGTTGACGCCTCCGCAGTCGAGCGCGTCGGCGCGCTTTGCATTCAGGTGCTGATGGCCGGAGCGAAAAGCTGGGAAGAAGACAAACAGTCTTTCACCTTTTCCAAGGTGTCGGACGCATTTACGAAAACGACACAGCTGATCGGGGTCAATATTGATCACCTGATAGCAAAGGAGATTTGAGACATGAAAAAGAAAGTTCTTACGGTCGATGATTCCAGAACCATCCGGAACATGCTTCTCGTGACGCTGAACAATGCCGGTTTCGAAACGATCCAGGCCGAAGACGGTATTGAAGGCCTCGAGGTGCTTGAGGATGCCAATCCGGATGTCATCGTCACCGACATCAACATGCCGCGTCTCGATGGCTTCGGCTTCATCGAAGGCGTGCGCAGGAACGAAAAATTCCGGGCGATCCCGATCCTCGTTCTCACGACCGAGAGCGATGCGGAAAAGAAGAACCGCGCCCGCCAGGCAGGCGCGACCGGGTGGATCGTCAAGCCATTCGATCCTACCAAACTGATCGATGCAATCGAGCGCGTAACCGCTTAAGCCAGGATTCCTCCCCATGGATATGAACGAAATCAAAGAGATTTTCTTCCAGGAATGCGAGGAGCAACTCGCTGAGCTGGAATCCGGTCTCCTGCGGCTCAATGACGGTGATCGCGATCCGGAAACGGTGAACGCCGTTTTCCGTGCGGTCCACTCGATCAAGGGTGGTGCCGGAGCTTTCGGTCTGGATGATCTCGTCTCCTTCGCACATGTGTTCGAGACCACGCTTGATTGCGTTCGTTCCAACAAGCTGGAGCCGACCCAGGACGTCCTGAAGGTCATGCTTAAGTCGGCCGACGTGCTCGCCGACCTGACGAATGTCGCCCGCGACGGCGGCAGCGTCGATCAGGCGCGCTCGGCGCAACTGATCCGGGAGCTCGACGCTCTCGCCAAGGGCGAGGCCCCGCCACAGGCGGCGGCGGTTGTCGCGGCACCCAAGCCCGTTGCCGCGGCAACGCCGGCACCCGTTGCCAATGATCAGGGTTTCATGCCCGTTGCCTTTTCCTTCGATGATTTCGGCGGAGAGGACGAGCCCTTGATGGAAATCCCGGTTTACGAGATTACCTTCAAGCCGAAGTCCGAGCTCTACAGCAAGGGCAACGAAGCGGCCCTGCTCCTGAGGGACCTGTCGCGCCTTGGCGAAATGAGCATCCATTGCAACATGGATGATCTGCCGCCGCTCGACCAGATGGATCCCGAGACCGCATATTTCTCCTGGAAGGTCTCTATCAAGACGGACAAGGGCGAAGATGCCATCCGGTCCGTCTTCGAGTTTGCCGAATGGGACTGCGAGCTCGACATCAGCAGTGTCGACTCCGGCGAAGACAGCGGACCGGCTGGGGACGAATTGCCTATGCAGCCGGTGCCGTTCGATCTCTCGGCGCTTGATGACGAACTGGAAGTGCCCCTCGGCGTGGTCGAGGAAGAGGAACAGATCGCTGCCGCAGAGACCGCATCCAATGTTGTCCAGCTGAGCGCCGCCACGGCGCGCGGCGCCGATAAAGGTGCGGCAGCGGCTGTCGCGGCGGCGCAGAACAATGCCCAGCAGGCCGCTTCCGCGGCGGCGCAGACGATCCGTGTCGATCTCGATCGTGTCGATCGCCTGATCAACCTGGTCGGCGAACTCGTCATCAACCAGGCGATGTTGTCGCAGAGCGTGATAGAAAACGATTCGAACGGCGTGTCGTCGATCAACATGGGCCTGGAAGAACTCCAGCAGCTGACGCGGGAGATCCAGGACTCGGTCATGGCGATCCGCGCGCAGCCGGTCAAACCCGTGTTCCAGCGCATGGCCCGCACCGTCCGTGAAATTGCCGATATCACCGGCAAGTCGGTACGCCTCGTCACCGAGGGGGAAAATACCGAAGTTGACAAGACCGTCATCGATAAGCTCGCAGAGCCCTTGACGCACATGATCCGCAACGCCGTCGATCACGGCCTGGAAATGCCGGAAAAGCGCCTTGCTGCCGGCAAGAGCGCGGAAGGCACGGTCAAGCTGACCGCCAAGCACCGTTCGGGTCGCATCGTCATCGAACTGTCCGACGACGGCGCGGGGATCAATCGTGAGAAGGTGCGTCAAAAGGCGATCGACAATGACCTGATCGCTGCAGATGCCAATCTTTCGGACGAGGAAATCGATAACCTGATCTTCCATGCAGGCTTCTCGACTGCCGACAAGGTCTCCGACCTCTCCGGCCGCGGTGTTGGCATGGACGTCGTTAAGCGCTCCATCCAGGCGCTCGGCGGACGCATCAACATTTCCTCGAGACCTGGCCACGGCTCGGTCTTCACCATGAGCCTGCCGCTGACGCTCGCGGTTCTCGACGGCATGGTCGTCACCGTCGCCGGCCAGACACTGGTCGTGCCCTTGACGGCCATCGTCGAAACGCTCCAGCCGGATGCAGCTGCCGTCCATTCATTCGGCGCGACACAGCGCCTGATCTCGATCCGCAACTCCTTCTGCCCGCTGGTCGATGTCGGGCGCATCCTGAACTTCCGGGCGACGCAAGCCAATCCGGTCGAAGGCGTAGCGCTTCTTGTGGAATCGGAAGGCGGCGGACAACGCGCCTTGATGGTCGATGCCATCCAGGGTCAGCGGCAGGTCGTCATCAAGAGCCTGGAGGCCAACTATACCCATGTGCCGGGAATTGCCGCTGCGACCATCCTTGGCGACGGCCGCGTTGCCCTCATCCTTGACGTCGACGCCGTGGTTTCGGCATCACGCGGCAACCCGCTCCATCTCGAATCCCTCGCTGCTGCCGGTTAGACACAATGACGGTTCTCGCAAAAAATCTGACGAACAAGGCGCGCGAGCTCATCGCGTTCCGTATTCAGGATCAGGAATTCTGCGTCAACGTCATGTCCGTCCGTGAAATTCGCGGCTGGACGCCGGCGATGCCCATGCCACACTCGCCATCCTACATGCTTGGGGTGATCAATCTGAGAGGCGCTGTTTTGTCGATTGTCGATCTGTCGGCGCGGCTCGGCATGAAACCGGCCGAGCCGACAGTGCGTCATGTTATCATAGTCACGCAAGTCAAGAGCAGGATCGTCGGCCTTCTGGTCGAATCGGTTTCCGACATCCTGACCATCAGCGACGAGGATATTCAGCCGACCCCGGACATGTCCTCGGAGTTCGAGCGCACCTTTGCGCGCGGCGTCCTGGCGATCGACGGGCGGATGATCTGCCTGATGGACCTCGAAGCCGTGTTTCCTCATACCGAAAGTGAAGCAGCATGAGCATGTCCGCCGCCTTTGACAGCAGACTGCCCCCGGACGAATGTCTGGCAACCGGCGAATATCCGCTGACGCGGCGTGATCTCGCGGAAATCGCCGCGATGATCTATGCCGATGCCGGCATATTCCTGAACGAATCCAAGGCGTCGCTCGTCTACTCGCGTCTTTCCAAACACATCCGCAATCTTGGATTGAAGGGGTTTCGCGACTATTGCCAGTTGGTGTCGTCTCCTTCAGGAGCCGCCGAACGCCGCGACATGCTTTCGCATCTGACGACGAATTTCACCCGTTTCTTCCGCGAAAATCACCATTTCGAGCACCTGAAATCGGATGTTCTGCCTGAGCTTCTCAGCCGTGCCAGGAATGGCGGCCGTGTGCGCATCTGGTCGGCCGCGTGTTCCGACGGCCAGGAACCGTACTCCATCGCATTGACGGTTCTGTCGATGATGCCCAACGTCGCCGACTATGATTTCCGCATTCTCGCCACGGATATCGACCCGAAGATCTTGGCTCTGGCGCGCGCCGGCGCCTATGATGCCACCGCTCTGGAGACAGTCAGTCCGGCCATGCGCAAGCAGTGGTTTTCCGAAACCAGCGTCAGCGGCCGCCAGAAGTGGCTGGTGGACGACCGCGTCAAGCGGCTGATCACCTTCAACGAACTTAATCTGATGTCTCAGTGGCCTTTCAAGGGCCAGTTCGACGTGATTTTCTGCCGCAACGTGGTGATCTATTTCGATGAGCCGACCCAGGTGAAAATTTGGTCGCGCTTTGCCGGAATGCTCACCCCCAAAGGTCATCTTTACATCGGCCATTCGGAGCGCGTGTCCGGCGACGCAAAGTCGGTCTTCGACAATATTGGCGTGACCACTTATCGCTACACAGGCAAAGGAGCGCGCTCATGAGTGCGGCACGCGTTCTTGTCGTTGATGACAGCGCCACCATGCGGGGCCTAATCACGGCCATTTTGAACAGCGATCCTGACGTTCAGGTGGTCGGTCAGGCCGCCGATGCCCTGCAGGCACGACAGGCGATTAAGGATCTGGACCCCGACGTGATAACGCTCGACATCGAGATGCCGAATATGAACGGCCTCGACTTTCTCGAGAAGATCATGCGGCTGCGGCCGATGCCGGTGATCATGGTTTCGACGCTGACCCACAAGGGTGCGGAGGCAACCATCGCGGCGCTGGAGATCGGCGCGTTCGACTGTGTGGGCAAACCCATGCCCGGCGATGCCAGGCCCTTCAGCGACCTCGCGGAGAAGGTGAAGGCTGCTGCGCGCTCGCAACGCAAATACATCATCACCGGAAACAAATCCGCTGCACCGAGCCCTGCGAATATCAATGCAGCCTCCGACTACAGGGCCAGCCGGAAGATTGTCGCCATCGGCTCCTCCACAGGTGGAGTCGAGGCACTGATCGCCGTGCTGCAGAAATTCCCGGCCAATTGCCCGCCAACCGTTATCACGCAGCACATGCCGCATACGTTCACCAAGAGCTTTGCAGAGCGGCTGCACCGGATCTGCGTGCCGACGGTAGAGGAGGCAACCGATGGCGCCAAGCTCGAGGTCGGCAAAATCTACCTGGCACCCGGCGGCGACCGCCACCTTCAGGTGGTCAATCCCTCGTCCCCCTCTTGCAGGCTCTTGGATCGCGAGCCGGTCAACGGCCATCGTCCTTCGGTCGATGTGCTGTTCGATTCCGTTGCCGAAGTCGCCGGCCGCAACGCGGTGGGTGTCATCTTGACCGGCATGGGCCGCGACGGAGCATCTGGTCTCTTGAAGATGCGCAAGGCAGGCGCCCGCACATTCGGTCAGAATGAAAAAACCTGTGTCGTCTATGGAATGCCGAGGGTTGCCTATGAATTGGGCGCCGTCGAAACGCAACTGCCCCTCAGCTCAATCGGGGAAGAAATCCTGAAGAGTACCGCCTCCCGAAGAGAAGGAAATGAATAATGTCGCTCGCTGAAAAAATTAAAGTATTGATCGTCGATGATCAGGTTACAAGCCGTCTGTTGCTGGGCGATGCCCTGCAGCAGCTTGGTTTCAAGCAGATCACCGTTGCCGGCGACGGCGAGCAGGGCGCCAAGATTATGGCCCAGCAGCCGCACCATCTGGTCATCTCGGATTTCAACATGCCGAAAATGGACGGTCTCGGTCTTCTTGCCGCCGTGCGCAACAATCCGGCCACGAAAAAAGCGGCGTTCATCATGCTGACGGCTCAGGGCGATCGCGCTTTGGTCACCAAGGCGGCGGCACTCGGAGCCAACAATGTCCTGGCCAAGCCGTTTACCATCGAAAAGATGAAGGCTGCGATTGAAGCCGTATTCGGGGCATTGAAATGATCAAGGATACTGCGGCCAAACGTGTGCATGTCATTCAGGGTGAATGGAAGGTGGTCAACGATCCGGATACTCTGCTGTCGACCATTCTCGGTTCCTGCGTGGCGGCCTGCATGCGTGATCCGGTCGCAGGCGTCGGCGGGATGAACCATTTCCTGCTGCCCGGTTCCGCGGAAGCGTTGTCGTCGGGCGGTGGCGATGCCACACGATATGGTGTTCATCTGATGGAATTGCTGATTAACGGGCTTCTGAAAAGCGGCGCTCGCCGCGACAGGCTGGAAGCGAAGATCTTCGGCGGCGCCAAAACGATTGCCCGTTTCTCGAATGTGGGCGAGCAGAATGCGATGTTCGCGAAACGCTTCCTACTCGATGAGGGCATCAAGATCGTGGGCGAAAGCACAGGCGGCGATCACGGCCGCAAACTCGAATATTGGCCGGTTTCCGGCCGCGCCAGGCAATATGCACTGACGGGTGTCGAAGCACAGAAGGCCGTCGCTCAGGAACAGCGGCCGCGCCCTGCGCCCAAACCGGTTCAGGATGCGATCGAATTCTTCTGATGTCCGGGGAGCCTGCCTGCTTTGTGGCAAGGCCGCTTGGGACGGAATAGGCATGCGCCGCTCCTTGAATGATGGCGGTAATGTAGTGAAGCGTGAGGGCATGGAATGCTGAATGAACTGAAAAGCCATATGCCGCACATCGACGAGGCGCTCCCGGATGTGATGATGCGTATCGTCTCGGAACTTTATGATGTTGCCTATCTCATTGAGCGCATCGAGCCTATGCTCAGCGATATCCATGTGGAAGCCGTTCTCGAATCGGCGGATCGGATCAAGGTTCTGCAGGGCATTGATCTTGCCGTTCAGAAGACCCGGGGTCTTGCCGAGTTCATCGACACTGTGACCGCCGCTATTCCCCAGCATTGGCTGGTGGACGTCACCACCGCGCTCAATCTCGTCAAACTCGCCGATATGCAGAAATCCCTGGGCAATGGCATGCTCAGACATGGCCACTCCCAGCCCCTGACCGATTCCTCCGGAGATTTCGAAGCTTTTTAGCGCCCGATTTTTGTTTCAGCTCGTTCGCTCTCCTGAAATGCAGCCGCCGCCCGCCGCCATCGCCGGGCGGCGGCTGCATTTCAGGGGAGCGGTTTGTGCGCCAAGAGACGGTATTTTGCACCGCAGTGCGAAAAGGCGCTCCAAGACAAGTTCGCACAAGTTTCATTTTCTAATGTGCTATTCGGGACAAATGGATTTCCGTAATTTTTCGGCGCATTCATTTGAAAACCCGAATGTTTGGATCTGCGCATGTTTTTTCTTCCAGGCGATGTTGCCTGACTGAGACATGGGCCACTGGGTGCGGAAACAGAATGACTCTGTTGGATCAACTTTCGACGGTAACGAAAAACCTCGCAAATCTTGGGCAGGGCAGGATTGTTGCGCTGGTCGCAGCCGGTATCGTAGCAGTCGGCATCGTCCTTGCGGCCGGCCTCTATCTTAACAAACCCTCCTTCGAGACGCTCTATGTCGGACTTGAGACGACCGATCTCAACCAGGTCAGCGTAGCGTTGGCTGAAGCCAATATCGATTTCGAGGTGGGTGCCGATGGAACGAGCATCCAGGTTCCCGCTGGCATGACCGGAAAAGCGCGGCTTTACCTTGCAGAGCGGGGTCTGCCCAACAGCGCCAATGCGGGTTACGAGCTTTTCGACAATGTCGGCTCCCTGGGCCTGACCTCCTTCATGCAGGAAGTAACCCGGGTCCGGGCCCTCGAAGGCGAAATCGCCCGCACTATTCAGCAAATTTCCGGCATTGCGGCCGCGCGCGTCCACATCGTGATGGCCGACCGCGGCAGCTTCCGCAAAACCGAACAGAAGCCGACAGCGTCTGTGATGATCCGTGCCAACGCCAATGTCGGCCGTAGTGCCGCGAGCTCCATCCGCAATCTCGTCGCGTCTTCGGTACCGGGACTCGGCATCGACGACGTCACCATCCTCGACTCGGCCGGCCAACTGCTGGCATCCGGCGATGACCCTTCAAACAGTGCCATGAACCAGTCCCTCGGCATCGTCCAGAACGTCCAGAAGGAAATCGAAAGCAATATCGACAAGGCGCTTGCACCGTTCCTCGGCATGGACAATTTCCGGGCAAGCGTCACGGCGCAACTGAATACAGACACCCAACAGATTCAGGAGACCGTTTTCGATCCCGAATCCCGTGTGGAACGCTCGACGAGGGTGACCAAGGAAGAGCAGAAGTCGAGCCAGCAGCAGCCCGACAATGCGGCGTCCGTCCAGCAGAACGTGCCGCAAGCCGCTCCCCAGGGGGGAACGAGCGGTCCCCAATCGAGCGACGAAACGGACAAGAAGGAAGAGCAGACGAACTACGAGATCAACTCGAAGACCGTCGCCACCGTCAAGAACAGTTTCACTGTCGAAAAAATCTCCGTGGCCGTCGTGGTCAACCGCGGTCGTGTCGCCGCAATGGTGGGCGAAGGTGCCGACCAGGCGAAGATCGATACCTATATCCAGGAGATGCAGAAGATCGTCGCCTCTGCCGTCGGCCTCGATCCGGCACGGGGCGATGTCATCACCCTGACCGCCATGGATTTCGTCAACACCCAGCTCCTCGACGAGCCGGTATCCGGACCGGGCATCATGGAAATCCTGACACGCAACCTTGGCGGCATCGTTAATGCGCTTGCCTTCGTCGCCGTCGCCGTCGTGGTGGTCTGGATGGGAATGCGGCCCCTGGCGCGCTCCATGGGATACGGCACCGGCGGCGCTGCCTTGGCTGAAAACGAAGCGGTCGGACTGGAACTTCCCGATTTCTCGCCGGCTGCCACCGGCGGCGCGGGCGGCGCGCTCATGGAAGGCTTTGGCTCCGACTTCGGCTTCGACAGCACCGACGACCTTCTCAGTCTCGGCAACGACAGCGAAGGCGGCTTCAATCGCCGGGTCAAGGAGGGGCCGGAGCGCAGACTGGGACGGATGGTCGAAATCAGCGAGGAGCGCGCTGCCAAGATCCTGCGGAAATGGGTCGCGGAAAAAGCGGCCTGATCTCGAAGGAAAACACTCTGAAGCCCGCTCACACCAGCGGGCTTTTCCGCTTTCTTGCCGCAGAATTATTTTTCGAGACGGTGTCCGGCGCCTGCGGCAATCGCTGCAAGCCCCACCTGTGACGCTGCCCATCGAGGCTTTGCGTCCGATATCAGACGGATTTGGCAGACATGCACCGACAATGTCGTCGTATTGTTGTTAACCTTTTGACGAGTGCAAGAATCGGTTGCCAGCGGCCGACGTAACGCTGAATCTCCGGCTTCATTATATTAAAGGATCGTTAATTTTTCTCGGGTAGCGACCGCGGTTCCACCTCGCGTTGCCATCCGCACCTTATGTATTGATTCTCGTCGTCGGCGAATTAAACTAGTTAATTTTGAATATCAATCAGGAATATTTGATGAAGTCTTTCACTGCATACCATTGGAAGCGGAAACTAGACATGGGAAGATATGGTGCAAATCCGCAACAGCATATGGAAACTCATAAAAATTGAAAGATGGCGAAGTAGAACAAACCGAGAATATGGAGCCAGACTTTGTCTCGTTTGTCATGGAAAATTCGGCCGAAAAACTGCATGTTCGGCCAGGAACGCAGGATTTAATATACAATTATACTGTCTTTTCAGGCAGATAAAAACAAACGCCGTTTTTTTCCAAAGCCGTTCTCGACGCGTAGGACGGTTTGTAGCGAATCGATTCACGGAACCATGCAAAAGTAAATCCCGACAAGGAAGCAGTAGTTTTTCACTGGGCTCACTGTACATTTTAGATAGTGATTCGTGTCCTGATTCACGTTGATCGAGGGTGGCGGTGTCCTCGTGCTGGCGGCGGTGGCGATAAACGCTTCATTGGGATGGACGGATCCGTCACGGGGACGAATATCATGGATTTTCGACAGGCAGAAATATCGCCGAGGCCGGGACCGGTCATTTCGGTGCGCAATGTCACGCGTGAGGTTTCCAACGAACAACTGGTCCGCAGGCTCGGAGAATTTTCCGAGCGTGGCAATTTCGGCAAGGGACTGGCGGCGCTGACCGACTATGTCGGAGCGTCCTACTATCTTCTGGCGCGCTACGACCTGTCTCAGGACGACGGCCTCGATTTCGTCGTTTGCTCCGACTGGCCCTTTGATGTGGTCCGGCGGCTTGGCAAGGTCATGGCGCAACTCCATTCCAAAACCAACGAGATGCAAAAATGCCTCTCGGTGATGCAGCCGATTTTCATGAGCCTGCCCGATGACGTGGATCTCCACCGTGGCATCAGCCGCGAATACTGCGTCATAACCTTCAATGTCGGCCGCGCCAGACTGGCGCTCATGCTCCTGTTCCCGCAGGACGTCATACTCTCGCAGGAAAGCCTTCGCGATGTCGGCCTTCTTGCAGGTTATTTTGCGAGCCTCACCCAGGATCGCGTCACCCGCAAAGATCGCGAATTTGAACTGACGGAGCGCGAACTGGAGTGTCTCTTCTGGATCGCGGAAGGCAAAACCAGCGATGAAATCGCCGTCATCCTCGGCATATCCCGCAATACGATCAACAACTACATCACCAGCGTGATGCGAAAGACGGCGACCAAAACCCGTTCCGAAGCCATCGCCTACGCCGTTCGCAACAATCTCGTCTAGGAGCACGGCCATGAATTTTCTCCCGAATTCCCGTGCAGCTGACGATGGCAAGGCCGGCCGGTTGCAGGCCAAGGCATCGCGCGCGGCGACGCTTGTCACGCGTCTGCAGGCGATGCAGAGACAGATCGGTGCGAAACATTTTGCTGTCCTGCGCATGAGCGGAAACGGATTGCCTGCAACCCGCAAGCTGTCCTGCGCTGTTCACAACTGGGGCCTGAGCGCCGAGGCTGCCATGGAGGAGCTGATCGTCGCTTATGGCGAAGTCATGGTTCAGCATCTCGACACTTCACTTCTGCCTCTCGTCTGGAACGGCAAGGGCGATAACCAGACGGCGGATGTTGCCGATTTCACGCGGTTCACACGGCGCTTGGACGTGCGTCAGCTTGCCTCCTGCGGAATAGCCTTTCCGGTCCGGCTCGGCGCGCAGGGCAATGGCTACGCTGTCTTTCTCGGTGCCTCGTTCGATCTGGACAGTGCTGTCATTATCGATCTCCATGGCCGCAGTTGCCAGATCATGACCGACCTGCTGGCTGCCGACGAGCGGCGCCTGCTGCCGGCGGAATCCCTCAGCGACCGTGAAATCGGTTGTCTCCAGATGGCCGGCGATGGCTATATCAGCGAGGAAATCGCCGAAAAAATGGGTCTGTCGGTTCATACGGTCAACGCATATCTCGGCGCAGCCACGACGAAGCTGGATTCCGTCAACAGAATCCAGGCAATCGCCAAGGCAATTCGGCTCGGTTATATCAATTGAGAGAAGGACTGGCCGTCATGGCCGATGCCTGTTCAGCGGGCAAGCGCTGTCGGATAGGACTTTACGAATTTGGCGGCATCTAGGCTGGATGCCAGAAATGCGGTGTTCTTGTCGGGATCGGCTGATGGAGTTTTGAACGTGATATGGTTGATTTCGAGACCGGCCATGTCTTTGCCGAGCGCAAGCTTGGCGTAAACAGTGACGCCATCCGGTTTCAATTCGAGATCCAGAGAAATTTCCGGCTCGGTGCCCCAATCGAGCGAGTAGTTGCCGCCGAGCCCGAATTTGACCGTACCGGGAAGAAAATAGAGTTCTGCTGCGGACGAGACGAGGTCCGCAAGGTTACCATGCGATTCGAAACGAAGCATGGCAATGTAGTCAGCCGCATCGATCAGCCGCAGTTCCGTCGCGACGGGACGGATGGCATCGGCGACAATTTTCTCGCGCTGTTCTGAATATTCGTTTTTCTTCATGTGAGTTACGTCACCCGTTTTGGCTGCGTGGCATAAATCCGGTGAATCAGTTCGGCGACAGCCTTATAAAACACCGGCGGAATCACAGTATCGACCGAGACTTGCGCAAACATTGAGCGTGCGAGCGGCGGGTCTTCGAAAACGGGTATGCCATTTTCTTCCGCGATCTCGCGAATCTTGAGCGCCACGAGGTCCTGCCCCTTGGCAACCACCACCGGCGCGTCGCCTTCCTCGCGCACATAGCGAAGCGCCACCGCATAGTGGGTCGGATTGGCGATGACCAGAGTGGCTCGGGGAACCGACGTGATCATCCGCCTGCGGGCGCGGTCGCGGGCGATCGAGCGCAGCCGCGCCTTGATGATCGGATCACCTTGCGACTGCTTCATCTCCTCCTTGACCTCCTGCTTGGTCATCCGCAGTTCGGAGTGCCAGTGATGCCGCGTCCAGAAGAAATCCACTACGGCAATAACGCAGGTTGCGATCAGAATGACGATCATGATTTGGTTGAGATCACCCGACATGGTGGTCAGGATGGTCGCCGGGTCGGAAAACATCGCTTCGAGCGATGCGTAATAGTCGTTCCACAGCACCAGCACGATGATGACCGAGACGATGAGGATCTTGAACAGCGACTTTGCAAATTCCACCATGCCCTGAATGCCGTAAATCCGCATGAAACCGGAGACGGGCGAGATCCGGTTCATCTTCGGCGCGATCCGGTCGAGCACCGGCGTCGGCAGATTTTGCAGGACCGACGAGCCCAGGCCGAAGACGATGAGCAAGGCGAAGAACGGTATCAACAGCGCGCTCGCCTGCCAGAAGAGATGGGAGACCAGCGCCACGACATCGGTGGCATTGTCGAGACGCCAGGCCTCGGGCTGCTCGAAAATGTCCTTGAGCGATTCCGCCAATGTTGCGAAACCCTGAGGCAGGAAAAATATGATGAAGATGTAGATGGCGAGAACCGAGGCGAACATGGTCACTTCGCGCGAGAAGGGTGTATTGCCCTTCTCGATCGCGTCGCTCATTTTCTTCTCGGACGGCGCTTCTGTCTTACTGTCTTTGTCCTGATCGTCCGACATCGGATGAAGACCTCCAAAACCCAAAACGACACTTGCCGCGCATCCGTTGTGGTCCGTGACCGGACGTCAGACAAGAGAGATTCGCCAGGAAATGCGGCACTTCACAGAAAGTCGTGGATCAACGTGAAAAACCCTCGAACCGTTGGCTCGAGGGTTTTTCAAACTAGCTTCGAATGGGACCCGTTTGGCGGTCCGGAATCCGCTAAGCCGCAACGGCTTCCTTTTCCTTCAGTTCGATCTGGCCGCTGGCAGCCAGCCGGATGGCCTCCTGGGTGATCGAACGGCGGGCAATGGCGATATCGCGCGGATTGATCCCGGCGTCGCCGGCGGCGAGATCCGATTCGATCATGCGGCGTTGGCGGGCGCCGATGGAGGCGAGAACCGCTTCGCGCAGTTGCATGCTCGATCCGCGCAAAGCCATGGTGATGATGTCGCCCGAGACGTCGTTGAACAGCTGCACGCGGCTGCGCTGCGGCATGACCAGCACGTCGTCGAACAGGAAGATTTTCGGCCGGACTTTCTTGACCGTGTCGGTGTTGATCGCCTCCAGCGAAGCCAGGAGCGTATCGACCTGGGTTTTCTCGAGTTCATTCATGACCTCGGCGATCTTGATCGATCCGGTGGAATTGCGGTCCGCATCCAGTTCGCGGGTCATTTCCATGACGCGGGTTTCGATGATCTGCGCCGCCTTCGGGCTGACATTCTTCATGTTGACGGCGCGGTTGATGATATCGGCGCGACCGCTTTCGGGAAGCTGGAGCAGGACCTTGGCGCCGAAGGTCGAAGGCATCATCGACAGCACATAGGCGATGGTCTGGGGATGTTCCTTGCCCAGATGCTGAGCGACGGCGACCGGATCGGAATCCTGCAGGCGGTCCCATATATTGGTTTCATAGGCAGCGAAGGTGGCGCGGCGGCCGAGCAGACCATCGACTTCGTCAGGCGTCAGTCCTTCTTCGAGAATGCCCTCGATCGCCTTGGCATTGTCCATGAGCCCGGCGCCCTCCGTGAACAGATCCTCGAATTCGTTGACCAGGACCTCCAGCTCGTGAGGCGGGATCGAACGGAGCGATTGCGCCGAGGCGATGATCCCCTGCAATTCGCTCTGGGTGAAGAATTTCAGCAGCTTTCCCGCGACGGGCTTGCCCATGGCGAGAAGCACCGCAGCGGCCTTGTCCATCTGGCTGAGCGGAGTGGTCGGAGCCGAAGCTGCAAAATTGTCGAAATCCATCATGGATTGATCCTCATACCCGTCACCGGGCCTTAACTTTTACCGGAGCCTTTAATCTCGATGAGCTTCACGCCGAAGCGCGTCTCGTCGCCTTCAAGCACGGTGATTTCGCCGCGGCCTATGACACGGCCGTTGACGACGATCTCAACCGGCTCGCCGATCCTGCGATCGAGTGCAATGGTTGCGCCCTCGGTCAGGTTCATGAGCCCAGACACCTGCATCCGGCTGCTTCCCAGAACGATCTGCACATCGATCGGGATATCCATGATCAGATCGAGATTGGAGGTCATGCTGCTGCCCGGCTCGCTCGATGCAGCTTCGTCAAAGGACGAACCGCCGCCAAAGCTGTCATGGCCGGAACCTGCGGGCGAGGCTGAGAGATCGGCATCGCCGAAGCTCGTTCCGCCGAAATCGCCGCCGAAGCCGTCGAGATCCGCGGCGCCCGTGTCGGAGATGCTGCCGAAGTCGGATAGATCGCTCATTGGCGAGGTCGCAGCAAAATCCATGCCGAAGCCGGCGTCTGGAACAGAGCCGGTCGCGTCGCTTTGCAGGACGCCGCGCAGATCGTCGATGGCCTGGTCGAGCTCGGCATCACCGGCATTCAGGATCGTCTTGTCGTCAAGGAGTGCTTTTTTCGGTGCCATGTGCGAACTATTCCAGTTGAAACTTGCCCCAACCATGCTTGCGAGCCAGGGACGGTTTTTAACTCATCAGATGATGGAGAATGTCGCTCTCCGAACCATGTGTGTCCTTGATCCGAACGGTGTATTTTGCACCGGACCGGCCGAGCTCGCATATGTAGAGATCACGGCCGTTGGCGTTGATCTCGACGCGCACGTCCTTGCCATCCAGAAAGGGAATGACATCACCCGGTTGCAGGCGGCTGATCGTGTCGAGCGTCAGGCTCTGCAGCTTGACCCGCGCTTCGAGATTGACGGTCGAGCGGCGCACCTGCTGCTCCAGCTGTTCGTTCCATTCCGATTTGCCCTTGCGGGCCTGACCGACGCCCTTCGGGAAAACCACCTTGGTCTTCAACAGGGCTTGCTGGGGTACGATGATCGAAAACGTCGAGAGCACCGGGCCGACGCCCATGGTCACATTGATGCATGCGGCAAAGACATCGTCGATATCCGGGTCTGCCGCGGGCCGTTCCGTTGCGTTGTGGGGCCGCTCCAGCGTCGCCTCGAAGCCGCCGGCAGCGTTGACAGCGGACTTCAGGACATCGGCGATCTTTTCGACCACCATGGTGGCCACATCCATTTCTATCTTGGACAGGGCCCGTGGTTTTGGCTCCTCGACCCCGGTGATTGGCGCGCCGAGCAGAAGCTCCATCAAGGTTATAATCACGGGGCTGTCGCAGCTGATGATGAAATGCGAGCACCAGTTGCGCAGCGAGACATCGCAGAGGGCGACGCCGCTTCCCAGCCTGTCGATCAATTCGGACTTGAGGCCGGTATCGAAACCCGCATAGCCGATCTCGATGTCGAAACCGGTCTCGTTCTGGAAAATATCCGGAAGGAACTCCGAAAGGACCTGCCCCAGATCGGCGCAAATCCTACCGATGGTTTTGGTGTCGCCAAGCGTGCCGGTCATCCGGGCAAGCAGTTTGCGGTCGAAATTATACACGTTGGTCTTGCTAGCCGAGGTCATGGATCAGGCCGCCTTGCTTTCGCCGCCGCCGCCGGGATTCATCATCTCCTGCTCGACGGCGTCGATCGAAGGCCGTTCGTATGCGGAAATCGTCTTGCGGCCATATTCGAGAGCAACCTGCGGGACGGAGCCGTTCATGTAGGCGATAAGTGTCTGTTTGACGATGATGTAGAGACGGTTCTGCTTGTCCCGCACAGCCTTGATGTTGGCGATGACCGGGCTGGCGATGCAGTAGGAGAGGAAGATGCCGAGCATGGTGCCCACCAGTGCCGCGGCAATTTTTCCGCCCAGGACTTCCGGCGACTCCGAGATGGCGCCCATCGCCTTGATGACGCCGAGGACGGCGGCGACGATGCCGATGGCCGGAAAGGCGTCGCTCATTGTGGTCAGCGCGTGATAGGCCTTCATCTTGTCATGGGTGATGGTGTTGATTTCCTCATCCATCAGCGCCTCGATCTCGTGGCTGCGGGCATTGCCTATGATGATCAGCCTGACATAATCGCAGATGAAGGCCGTCAGTTCCTTGTTCTTCAGCACTGTCGGTGCCGACTGGAAGATTGTGGATTCGTCGGGATTGTCGATATGGCTTTCGATCTCGTTGCGTGACTTGGTGCGCAGATCCCGCATCAGGCTGTAGAGGACCCCGAGCGTATCGAGATAGTTGCGCTCCTTCGGCACCTTGTGCATGAAGGCCTCGCCCAGCGCCTTGCCGGTATCCTTGAGAACCTTCATCGAATTGGCCATGACATAGCCGCCAATCCCCGCGCCGCCAATGATGACGAGCTCGAAGGGCTGGTTCAGCACCTCCATATGGCCGCCCATGGCGATGAAGCCGCCAAGGATACAGCCGATCGTCAAGACGAGCCCGATGATGATGTTCATTTCGATACCTGCCGCAAAGGTGGATTTTCAGCCTTACCGATAGGGGCCCAGCCTTGCGTGAGGCTGGCTGTATGCCTTTCCAGGAAGGCTGCGGCAAACAGGTTCGCGCAAGCAAACTCGGGCAGCTTCTTCGCATCGGGGGCGCTGTGCGTCCTGTCTCAAGGATCGGGGAAACGTCGTGACGACGACCTATACCAGCTACCAGACGATAGCCGGCAATCTCACCACATCGCTGGAAAGAGTGTCGAAGCAGCCGGATGTCGCCCGCGAAACCGAATACTACCTCGCCCATATCGGCGATGTGAAAAGCATCGACGACTTCTTTGCCGACACCAGGCTTTATAATTACGCGATCAAGGCCCACGGCCTCGAAGATATGGGCTATGCCAAGGCGTTCATGCGCAAGGTGCTGACGGAGGGCATCGACAGCGACGATGCCTTCGCCAAGCAGCTTTCCGACAGCCGCTATTCCGATCTCGTGGAATCGCTGAATTTCGCCCGCACCGGTTCGGCCGCCACTTCATTCGAGAAAGCCCAGAAGGGCGTTGCCGACAAATATGCGCGCCAGACCCTCGAGCAGAAGGCGGGGGAGGAAAATTCGGGCGTTCGTCTGGCGCTTTATTTCGAACGGATGGCGCCAGGCGTCACCAATGCCTACGGTCTTCTGGCCGACGAGGCGCTGGCGCAGGTCACCCGCACCCTGCTTCAGCTGCCCGACGAGTTCGCGGCATCCGACATCGACAAGCAGGCCGCGGCGATCGAAGAGGCGATAGATCTCGCCGATCTGAAGAGCCCGGTCAAGCTTTCGAAATTGCTGGAGCGGTTCACGGCGCTCTGGGAAATCAACAATTCATCCGACAATTACGATCCGCTCGCCGTTTTCGGCTCGTCCAGCGGCTATGGAATTTCCTCCGATCTGCTCCTGTCCATCAACACCTTGAAACTTGGGGGGCGCTGAAAATGCAAACCGGTCTCTACGTCGCCGTCTCCTCCCAGATGGCGCTCGAAAAACGCATGAACACGCTGGCCGACAATGTCGCCAATTCAAGCACCGTCGGTTTTCGCGCAACGGAAGTGAAGTTCAACCAGCTGATCGGCGACACCCGTCCGACGAAGGTGTCCTTCGTCTCCGAGGGGCAGGAATTCATCAGCACCACCAATGGCGGCCTGAAGCAGACAGGCAATGCACTGGATTTTGCCATCAAGGGCGAAGCGTGGTTCCAGATCGAGACGCCAGCCGGTCCCGCCTTGACACGAGATGGACGGTTTACGCTGACCGAGGCGGGCGATCTCGTGACGTTGCGCGGCTATCCGGTGCTGGACGCTGGCGGCGCGCCGATCCAGCTCAACAACCAGGCGGGCGACATCAAGGTCGGTGCCGATGGCGCCATCCAACAGAACGGCGCGCAGATTGCAGCCCTTGGACTGTATGAGGGCAGCTTCGCAAACGGCTTCTCCCGCTACGACAACAGCGCGGTGATACCCAGTGGCGATCCGGAGCCGGTCGTCGATCGTTTCGAAGTGGGCGTGATGCAGGGCTACGTCGAGGAGTCCAACGTCAATCCCGTTCAGGAAATGTCGCAGCTGATCATGGTGTCGCGCGCCTTCGAAAACATCACATCCCTGATGCGCGACAGCGAAGGAACGATGGACGAAGCCATCAAGACGCTTGGCGGCAGCAAGTAACCCTGTCGGCCCCAGACGGCGGCCGACTTCGCCAGGAAGCCGGGCCAAGCAAGAGAACCGAATGCAGAACGAACCACTTCAGATCCACAATTCCTCGTCCTCGCTTGCGGCGCTCGCCGGGCTTGCCGATCGCTACTCCAACCCGGAGTTTTCCATCGCGCCCGGCGGTCATGTCCAGTCGATATCGGCCGGTTACTATACGGTCAGCGGCCTGTCCCGGCACGTGCGGCTCGGCGATTTCGTGGCCCACAAGAGTTCGACCGGCATTCATCTCGGCGAAGTCGTCAAGATCGAACAGGAGACGGTCGTCGTGTGCCCGATCGAGCCGGGAGATCCCATAGGCATCCACGACACGGTCATCCGCAAGGGTGCGTTTCGGATCGCACCCAGCGAATCCTGGTGTGGCCGCACCATCAATTCGCTGGGCGAGCCGATCGATGGGCGAGGCCCGCTGCTGCATGGCGATGTCCGCCGCTCCATTTCCAATACTGCGCCGCCATCGATGACCCGCAAGCGGGTCGAGCACGGCTTCCGCACCGGCGTTCGCGCCATCGACATCTTCTCGCCGCTTTGCCTTGGCCAGCGCCTCGGCGTCTTTGCAGGCTCAGGCGTCGGCAAATCGACGCTTCTGTCCATGCTCGCCCGGGCCGATGCCTTCGACAAGGTCGTCATCGCTCTGGTCGGCGAACGCGGCCGTGAAGTGCGCGAATTCATCGAGGACACGCTGGGCGACAATCTGTCCAAGTCGGTCGCCGTGGTGGCCACCAGCGACGAAAGCCCGATGCTGCGCAAGATGGCACCGCTGACGGCCGTAACGATCGCCGAGCACTACCGTGACCAGGGCGACAATGTCCTTCTGATCGTCGATAGCGTCACCCGCTTCGCCCATGCCATCCGCGAAGTTGCGACCGCCTCTGGTGAGCCGCCGATCGCGCGCGGCTATCCTGCTTCCGTCTTTACTGAACTGCCACGCCTGCTTGAGCGCGCCGGTCCGGGAGCCGAAGGGGCGGGAACCATCACGGCCATCATTTCCATCCTTGTCGATGGCGACAACCACAACGATCCGATTGCCGATTCGACGCGCGGTATCCTCGACGGCCATATCGTCATGGACCGCAGCCTGGCGGAGGAGGGGCGTTATCCGCCGGTCAATCCGCTGGCATCCGTCTCGCGTCTTGCCCGCAAAGCCTGGACGCCGGACCAGGAAAAACTGGTGTCGCGGCTGAAGTCGCTGATTCATCGCTTCGAGGAAACCCGCGATCTGCGCCTGATCGGCGGCTACAGGGCCGGCAGCGATGCCGATCTCGACATGGCGATCAAGCAGGTGCCGGTGATTTACGAAGTCCTGAAGCAGACACCCGGTGAACGGCCGGCGATCGACGCCTTCACCGATCTTGCAAACGCCCTGAAGGCGGCTGCGACCGGCGGCGGCCAGACACAGACGAGAAGGGGTTGAACGTGACCGACTACGATGCCGACGAAATCGTTGCTCAGCCCAAACGGACCGCACGGACACCGGCGATCGATCGCGCGCTGGGGGCGGCAGGGATCGGGCTCGCCGTGCTTGCGACCTTCTTCCCCTGGTATGCCTTCATGAACCAGGACAAGTTCTCGCTCCCTTCTCTGTGGGAGGACAGCGTGCGCGACGCGCCGGCCAAGCCGGGTGAGGGTGGTCAAGCTTCTCCGGTCGCCATGACGGAGCGGGATGCCGCAACGCAGGCCGCATTAGATCAACTGACGACCGCGACCGTACCGCAGGGCGAAAGCCGGAAGGTTGAGGGCGATCCCCGGGACAGTCTCGATCAACCGTTTCCATCCGCCACAGGCTTCAAGCTCGTTCATGTCGCCAATGGCCGCGCCCTGATCGAAGACAGCAGTGGCATGTATATCGTCAGGATCGGCGGGATCCTTCCGGACAACAGCCGGCTCTCCACCTTGGAACAGCGCGACGGGCGCTGGGTGATGATCACCTCCAAGGGAGAAATCCGCCAGTCCGAGTGATTGAGCGGTCGCAAGCGTTCGGCAGGCTTGTTGATCGCGTGTGCTGAATGGCGTCCATCCGCTCCAAATGCGCTGGCCCCAGTCTCCGCCATTCCCGTTTCTTCTTTTATCCGATGGACAGGCGGCAGAACGCCTGATCCTGCCGTTTTCTGCGGCCTTTGCTGCAACTGCGGACAATTCAGTCCCACGCAAGATTGCCGGCCTAGTGTCTCCATCAACAAGCATGGAGTCGCATGATGCAACCTATACAGCTTTTCGATCTCGCGTCGCGGCAGGCGCAATGGCTGGCAGTGCGCCAGAACGTCGTCGCGGGCAACATAGCCAATGCCAATACGCCGCATTATGCCGGCAAGGACGTCAAGCCTTTCGACAGCGTCCTCAAGGAAACCGGCTTCCAGATGGCCGCGACCAAGGCCGGGCATTTCACCGACGGAATGGCAGCGGCCCAGGTGACCGAAACCAGCCTTCTCAACAATGGCGAAGTCAAGCAGTCCGGAAACAGCGTCGAGCTGGAAAAAGAACTGATGAAAACCGGTGCGATCAAGCGCGATTATGAGCTGAACACCGGCCTCGTCAAAGCCTTTCACCGGATGATGCTCATGACGGTGAGGAAATAATCCGCATGGATCCTCTCCTGTCAGCTCTCAAGGTTTCCGCCTCCGGTCTCGAAGCGGAATCGACCCGCCTCCGCATCGTCTCGGAAAACATCGCCAACGCCCGCTCCACCGGCGATGCGCCGGGCACCGATCCCTATCGCCGCAAGACGGTAAGCTTCGCAGCCGAGATCGATCGCGTCAGCGGCGCCTCGACAGTCGAAGTCCAGCGTCTCGGAACGGACGATTCCGAATTCACCATCGAATTCGACCCCGGCAATCCGGCGGCCGATGACAAGGGCATGGTCAAGATACCGAACGTCAACGTGCTCATGGAAATGGCCGACATGCGGGAAGCCAACCGTTCCTATGAAGCCAATCTCCAGACAACGAAACAGGCACGTGATCTGATTTCGGCAACAATCGACCTCCTGAGGGCTTCGCAATAATGATCAATGCCATCGAAACCATCAGCTCGGCGATTTCCACCGTCAAGGATGTCTCATCGACCTCGAACACGTCTTCGGCGCAGGCCATTCTGGGTGGAGCAGCCGGAGCGGCGCCGACCCAGAGCTTCGCCGACGTCATGAGCAGCATGGCCTCCGAAATGAACAACAGCCTGAGGGCATCGGAAGCGGCATCGATACAGGGCATTCGCGGTCAGGCCAATACCCGCGAAGTCGTGGATGCCGTGATGCAAGCCGAACAGTCGCTGCAGACCGCAATCGCCATTCGCGACAAGGTCGTCAGCGCCTATCTCGAAATCGCACGTATGCCCATCTAAGGAACAATCAGAATGAAGGCTCTTTCGATTGCCGCCACCGGGATGAATGCCCAGCAGCTGAACCTGGAAGTGATCGCCAACAATATCGCGAACATCAACACCACCGGCTACAAGCGGGCGCGCGCGGAATTTTCCGACCTTCTCTATCAGACGGAGCGGGCCGCGGGCGTTCCCAATCGTGCCAATCAGGCGGTCGTGCCAGAAGGCGCCAGCATCGGTCTCGGCGTCCAGACGTCGGCCGTGCGCAATCTGCATCTGCAGGGCAGCCTGGTCTCGACCGGCAACGATCTCGACATGGCCCTGGTCGGCCGCGGCTGGTTCCAGATCGAGACGCCGGATGGCGAGACCGCCTATACAAGGGCCGGCGCCTTCAACACCAATGCCGACGGCCAGCTAGTGACGATCGACGGTTACACCGTCGCTCCGGCGATCACCGTTCCACCGAACGCCAGCGAGATCACCGTCAGTTCCTCGGGCCAGGTGACGGTCCGCATCGGCAACGATACGATACCGCAGGAAATCGGTCAGCTAACGCTCGCCAATTTCGTCAATGAAGCGGGCCTGGAGCCGCAGGGCGATAATCTCTTCAAGCAGACGCCGGCTTCAGGCGAGCCGGTGATCGGTACGCCGGCCGATCCTGGCTATGCCCAGATCAAGCAGAAATATCTCGAAGCGTCGAACGTTGATCCGGTCAAGGAAATCACCGACCTGATCTCCGCCCAGCGTGCCTATGAAATGAATTCGAAGATCATCCAGGCCGCCGACGAGATGGCCGCGACGGTCAGCAAGAACATGAGATAACAGAGGGAATGGCAAACATGAGGTTTCGCCGAGCAGCTCATGCATCGACCATGAATGTCGCGTCAGGCGACCGGAAACGCCGCTCGCTGGCGCTTCTGGTAGCCTTGTCGCTTTGCGCCAGCATCTTGCCGGCCGGACAGGCGTTTGCCGAAAACCCCATGGCAGTCATTCCGACGCAGACCATCTATCCCGGCGAAATCGTCGATATCAAGCGACTTGAAGAGGTCGAGGTGACGAACCCGGCGCTAACCGGTGACTACGCGACATCGACGAAGCAGGTCGTCGGCAAGGTGACCAGCCGGACCCTGCTTGCAGGTCGCGTCATTCTGGTTTCGGCCCTGCGCGAACCTTACACGGTGGAACGCGGCAAGGCCGTGCGGATCGTTTTCACGAACGGACCCCTGACGATTACGGCCGGCGGCGCACCTTTGGAGAACGCGGCGGTTGGCGACCTCATCCGGGTTCGCAACACCGATTCCGGCATTATCGTCTCCGGCACGGTTATGGACGACGGCACAATTCACGTGGTGGCAAAATGATCTCCCGTTTCTGCAAATTCTGCCTGTCCTTTGTGGCGGCTCTGGTCATGGCGATCACGCCGCTGGCGGCCGCCTCGCGCATCAAGGATGTTGCGTCGCTCCAGTCCGGACGCGAAAACCAGCTGATCGGATATGGCCTGGTCGTCGGCCTGCAGGGATCGGGCGACAGCCTGCGTTCCTCGCCGTTCACCGCGCAATCGCTGCGCGCTATGCTGCAGAACCTCGGCATCTCCACGCAGGACGACGAATCGCGCTCCAAGAACATCGCAGCGGTTCTGGTCACGGCCAATCTGCCGCCTTTCGCCAGCGCCGGCAGCCGTATCGACGTGACGATCGGCTCGCTCGGCGATGCGACCTCGCTTCGCGGCGGCACGCTGGTCATGACCTCGCTCTCCGGCGCCGACGGGCAGATCTATGCGGTTGCTCAAGGCTCGGTCGTCGTGACCGGCTTCAACGCGCAGGGCGATGCCGCTTCCCTGTCCCAGGGGATCACCACATCCGGCCGCGTTCCGAACGGCGCCATCATCGAACGCGAATTGCCGGCAAAGTTCAGGGACGCGTTCAACCTTGTTCTCCAGCTGAGAAACCCTGACTTTTCAACCGCGGTCGGCATGGCAGCCGCCATCAACCGTTATGGCAAGGCCGAGTTCGGTGGCAACATCGCCCAGGCTCAGGATTCCCAGACCGTCATCATCGACAAGCCGAAGATGGCGGACCTGTCGCGCCTCATGGCCGATATCGAAAACCTCGTCATCGAAACTGATGTGCCTGCCCGCGTGGTCATCAACGAGCGCACGGGCACGATCGTAATCGGCCAGGACGTCCGGATCAATCAGGTCGCGGTGAGCTATGGCACGCTGACGGTTCAGGTCAGCGAAACACCGACCGTCGTCCAGCCGGAACCTTTCTCGCGCGGCGAAACCGCGATCGAGCCGAATACCACCATCGATGCCGCACAGGACGGCGGCGCCGTGGCGATCCTCAACGGTTCCAACCTGCGCTCGCTGGTCGCCGGACTGAACAGCATCGGCGTCAAGCCGGACGGAATTATTTCCATTCTTCAGGGCATCAAGACAGCCGGCGCCCTTCAGGCGGAGCTCGTATTGCAATGAACGCATCCCATTCTACAGTTCGTCGGCCGAAGCTTTGCCGCCGCCTGATCCTTCTGGCGGCCGGCTGCGCGATGCTCGCCATGCCGAGCGCCTTCGCTCAGGAGGTCGCAGCACCCGCGACAGCCGCCGCCGCCAATGGCGACGAGATCCAGCAGTTCTGCACCAATATCGCCGACGCCGCGCGCGACCAGCGCTACCTCCTGCAGAAAAAGGATCTGGAGAGCCTCCAGGCCGAGGTCGATGCCCGCATCGTCAAGCTGGAGGTGCGCCGCGCCGAATATGAGGACTGGCTGAAGCGACGCAACGATTTCCTGAAACAGGCCGAACTCGGTCTCGTCGATATCTACAAAACGATGAAGGCCGATGCCGCCGCTGGCCAGCTCGAGCTGGTCAATCCTCTGATCGCCGCCGCCATCGTGATGAAACTTCCGGCACGTCAATCGAGCCTCATCCTATCCGAGATGAGCAGCGAAAAGGCCGCCGTCCTCACCAACATCATTTCCAGCGCCAGCGATTCAACAACCTCGAAGGAACCGTCATGAAATATGCAATTCCGGTCCTTCTCTCGGTAAGCCTTCTGGCCGGCTGCCAGAATAATCCCCTCAGCGAGGTCGGCAGGGCGCCGTCCATGAGCCCGATCGGCAGCGGCCTGCAATATGCACAGACGCCGCAGATGGCGATGTATCCGAAGGAGCCGCGCCAGGTTGCCAACGGGTTTTCGCTCTGGAGCGACAATCAGGCGGCGCTCTTCAAGGACGCGCGTGCGCTGAAGGTCGGCGATATCCTGACGGTCAATATCCGTATTGACGACAAGGCTTCGTTCGACAACAAGACCGACCGCAGCCGCACCAATGACAGCGGCTTCAACATCGGGGCAAACGGAAACTCGCAGACCGCCGATTTCGGCTGGAAGGGCGGGCTGGATTACGGCTCGAACACCAAGTCCAAGGGAGAAGGCACCACCGAACGCTCCGAAAAGCTCGTGCTTCTGGTTGCCGCCGTCGTCACCGGCGTGCTCGAGAACGGCAATTTGCTGATCAGCGGCTCGCAGGAAGTCCGCGTCAACCATGAAATCCGCATTCTGAATGTCGCCGGCATCGTCCGTCCCTACGACGTCGATGCTCGCAACACCATTTCCTATGACAAGATCGCCGAAGCGCGCATCTCCTACGGGGGCCGTGGCCGCCTGAGCGAGGTGCAGCAGCCGCCGTGGGGCCAGCAGGTTGTCGATATCGTTTCGCCGCTTTAGGGAACTGCGGCCGGTGCGCCGGCACAACTTCAGTTGGATTTGATCATGGAAGCTCTCGATTCGGCTCCGTCCGCGCCGAAAAAATCGTCTAAGATCGCGATGATCGCCGCGGTTGTCGTCTTGACGCTTCTGGCAGGCGGCGGCGGATGGGTCGTCGGCGGCCTGGTCGCGCCGCAGCCGCTCACCGCCGAAGAGGCGAAGATGGTGGAGGAGGCAAAGGCCGCTGTCGCCAGCAAGCAAGCGAAGCAGGGTGAAGCGGAGGGTGAAGGAGCCAAGAAGGACGAGGGTCTGCCCAGGATCGCGACGGAAGCCAATGGCGTCGTCCAGCTCGAGGCGATTACCACCAATCTCGCCTATCCCAGCGAAAACTGGATCAGGCTCGAAGTGGCGCTGCTGTTCAAGGGCGCGCCTGACGTGACGATGGCCGAGCAAATCCACCAGGATATCGCCGCCTATCTGAAAACCGTGTCGCTGCAGCAGATCCAAGGGCCACGCGGCTTCCAGTATCTGAAGGATGATATCGCCGAGCGGGTTGACCTTCGTTCGGAAGGGCGCGTAACCAATGTGATCTTCAGGACTTTTGTCATTCAGTGATTCGCCCATGATCCGGACTATCGTATTCATAGCCGCCATGCTGGCGATGTCGGGTATTGCCGGCGCGCAGGGCTTGCCTGCTGACATTCTGAATTCGCCTGCTCTCAGCGCGCCTGTTGAAGGTTCCGTCGCCTCCTGGATTATCCGCACCTTCGGCCTGCTGACCGTCCTGTCGGTCGCGCCCGGCATCCTGATCATGGTGACCAGCTTCCCGCGCTTCGTCATCGCCTTTGCGATCCTGCGTTCCGGCATGGGTCTGGCGACGACGCCATCCAACATGATCATGGTCAGCCTTGCGCTGTTCATGACATTTTACGTCATGGCCCCGACCTTCGATCGCGCTTGGCAGGACGGCATCAACCCGTTGCTGCAAAACCAGATCAATGAAACCGAGGCCATGACGCGGATTTCCGAACCCTTCCGGGAGTTCATGCTGGCCAATACGCGTGATAAGGATTTGCAGCTCTTTATCGATATTGCCCGCGAAAAGGGACAGACCGTCGTCACCGGCGATCGGGTCGATCTGCGCGCGGTGGTTCCCGCCTTCATGATCTCGGAAATCCGGCGTGGTTTCGAGATCGGCTTCCTGATCATGCTGCCCTTCCTCGTCATCGATCTCGTCGTTGCCACGATCACCATGGCCATGGGTATGATGATGCTGCCGCCGACCTCGATCTCCCTGCCGTTCAAAATCCTGTTCTTCGTGCTGATCGACGGGTGGAACCTTCTTGTCGGCAGCCTGGTGCGGTCTTTCACATGATCGTCGGCGTGGTTAACGAACGGTCAATCCTGCGCATCCATATTTGCCTGATCTAAAATATTAAAGCATTGATTTTGTTTGTTATTGCGCGCGTGAGCACAGTTCTTTGCGGCTTTCCATTATATTAGATACTTATTATGTAAGCATCACATTTAAACAAATCGCAATGTTTCTCTGCGACATTACCCTCACATGACGGATTTGGACCGCCTCACAAAAAGCGGACGAGTGGCATGATGCCGAGCCGTCATCACCGGTAAGTTTTTTAGTCCGGTATGTCCCACTTTGTATCTCGTATTTAAGGGACAACCTACATGACAAGCATCCTGACGAACTCTTCTGCAATGGCAGCACTCTCGACGCTGCGCTCCATCAGCTCCGACATGGAAACGACCCAGGGTCGCATTTCCTCGGGTCTGCGCGTTGGTAACGCGTCCGACAACGCTGCCTACTGGTCGATCGCCACGACCATGAAGTCGGACAACAAGGCACTCTCCACCGTTCAGGACGCTCTCGGTCTCGGCGCTGCCAAGACGGATACGGCCTATACCGGTCTGAACGCAGCCATCGACGTCGTTTCCGAAATCAAGGCCAAGCTGGTTGCTGCCCGTGAACCGGGCGTCGACAAGCTGAAGATCAACAAGGAAATCACCGAACTGAAGAACCAGCTGGTTTCGACGGCGACTTCGGCTTCCTTCTCCGGTGAAAACTGGCTCTACAACGATAGCGCAACTGCCATCGGCACCAAGGAAATGGTTGGCTCGTTCACCCGTTCCGCCACAGGTACTGTTGCTGTCGGCGTTGTTGCCTTCGATGCTTCGACCTCCGTGCTCATCGACACCAAGACATCTGCCAATGGCCAGCTGACCAAGGCTGTCGCGATTGCACAGCCGAACGGTGCAACGGCTGCCACGACGGCAAACGCCACCTACCACCTGATCCTGTCTGCAGGCGGCACGGCGCCGACTGGCTCGACCCTCATCGCCCTGACAGCGACGAGCGCCGACGACGACATCGAAGGCATGATCAGTGCCGTCGACAAGATGTTGACCAGCCTGACGGACTCCGCTGCAACGCTGGGCGCCACCAACAAGCGCATCTCGATGCAGGACGACTTCATGGCCGACCTGATGGACGTGATCGACAAGGGCGTCGGCCGCCTCGTCGATGCCGACATGAACGAAGAATCGACACGCCTCAAGGCCCTGCAGACACAGCAGCAGCTCGGTATCCAGGCGCTCTCGATTGCCAACTCGGACTCGCAGAACATCCTGTCGCTCTTCCGTTAAGCCGGAAGCGCTGCCAACCGTTAAGGCTGGCCTGGTACGCCCAAAAGAAGCCGCATCCTGCAGAGGATGCGGCTTTTTCATTGCCCTATGAAAAAGTTTCTCCCTTTAGGTTTTCCTTAACCAAGATAGTGTTTTCTATGCCTATCGAAACAGCGGGTTAACCAAGAAATTTAACGCGTTAGCAGGCATGAAGCTGGCTGCTGTTTCCCGGTAACGACCGGAATGTCCCTTCCATTTTCATCTGTTCAAAAGGGGCAGTTTTACTATGACGAGCATTCTCACCAATTCGGCTGCAATGGCCGCTCTGTCCACGCTGCGTTCGATCAATGACGGCATGGAAACGACCCAGGGTCGCGTGTCCTCCGGCCTGCGCGTCGAAACGGCTGCGGACAATGCTGCCTACTGGTCGATCGCAACGACAATGAAGTCGGACAACAAGGCGCTCTCCACCGTTCAGGACGCTCTCGGCCTTGGCGCTGCCAAGACGGATACCGCCTATACAGGTCTCGACAATGCCCTCGACGTCATTTCCGAAATCAAGGCCAAGCTCGTTGCTGCCCGCGAACCGGGCGTCGACAAGCTGAAGATCAACAAGGAAATCACCGAACTCAAGAACCAGCTGGTTTCGACGTCACAGTCGGCGTCCTTCTCAGGCGAAAACTGGCTCTACAACGAGAGCGCCACCGCCATCGGCACCAAGGAAATGGTTGGCTCGTTCACCCGTTCGGCCGCCGGCACGGTCTCTGTCGGCATCGTGAGCTTCGATGCTTCAACGTCGGTTCTGATCGACACGAAAAATGCGTCGCTCGGTCAACTGACCAAGGCTGTCGCGATTGCACAGCCGAACGGTGCAACGGCTGCCACCACGGCAAACGCCACCTACCACCTGATCTTGGCTGCAGGCGGCACGGCGCCGACTGGCTCGACCCTCATCGTTCTGACGGCGACGACCACCGACGACGAAATCGAAGGCATGATCAGTGCCGTCGACAAGATGTTCGGCAGCCTGACGGATGCTGCGGCCACCCTCGGTGCGACGAACCTGCGCATTTCCATGCAGGACGACTTCATGGCCGATCTGATGGACGTGATCGACAAGGGCGTCGGCCGCCTCGTCGATGCCGACATGAACGAAGAATCGACACGCCTCAAGGCGCTGCAGACACAGCAGCAGCTCGGTATCCAGGCGCTCTCGATCGCCAACTCCAACTCGGAAAACATCCTGTCGCTCTTCCGTTAAGCCGGGCGCAGCCTGGCCGCCGGATCGGCAGCCTCCAATCAGGAAACCGCGTCCCGGAAGGGGCGCGGTTTTTTCGTTGAGGCCGCGCCCTCGCGGACCTTAACGATCTGGCAATAGACATTTCTTTCTGTTCATTTTGATTACCCGCTTGTTAATCCGTTTAAGAACTTGTTAACCATGTCGCTGTTAAACATGTCTTAAGCGATAGGCTGTCCCAGGGCAAAACAGTTGGACAGTTTGCATGATGCTGGTCCCGTCGCTGCCGGTTTCGATCCGGAATGTTCCGTTTTCTTTCAAACTGGGGCAATGACCAATGACCAGCATCCTGACCAACGCGGCAGCAATGGCCGCTCTTCAAACCTTGCGTGCAATCAACACAAACATGGAAGAAGTCCAGAGCCGCATTTCGTCCGGATATCGCGTCGAAACGGCTGCGGACAATGCAGCCTACTGGTCAATTGCGACCACGATGCGCTCCGACAATGCCGCGCTCTCGACCGTGCAGGATGCGCTGGGCCTCGGTGCGGCAAAGATCGACACCTCCTATTCCGGCATGAGCGCGGCTATCGACGTGGTTTCCGAGATCAAGGCGAAACTGGTTGCTGCCCGCGAACCGGGCGTCGATAAGACCAAGATCAACAAGGAACTGACGGAACTTAAGAACCAGCTGGTTTCCACAGCGGAGTCCGCTTCCTTCTCCGGCGAAAACTGGCTTTACAACGACAGCGCGACCGCCGCCGGCGTCAAGTCGATCGTTGCTTCGTTCAATCGCTCGACCAATGGCACCGTCTCTGTTTCGACCCTCGACTACAACACGGCTGCCTCCATCCTGGTCGATACCAAGAATTCCTCGCTCGGCCAGCTGACAAAGGGGATCGGTATCGTTCAGCCGAACGGTGCGACAACGGCAAATGCGACCTACCACCTTGTCCTCGTGGCCGGCGGCACGGCACCCACGGGCTCGGTTCTGATTAACCTGACCGCCGCCACCACCGATGATGCGATGGAAGGCATGATCAGCGCCGTCGACAAGATCCTGAGCAACCTGACCGATGCCGCATCGACTCTTGGTGCTATCACCAGCCGTATCGACATGCAGGAAAATTTCGTCGCCAACCTGATGGATGTGATCGACAAGGGCGTCGGCCGTCTGGTCGATGCGGATATGAACGAGGAATCGACCCGCCTCAAGGCTCTCCAGACGCAACAGCAGCTCGGCGTTCAGGCACTGTCCATCGCCAATACCAATTCCGAAAATATCCTCCGCCTGTTCCAGCAGTAAGAGGTGCAGACCGGATCGGCGGGCATCCATCCGGGTCATGAAGCCAAGGTTCCGATCATACTTAAATTCGGAACCCGCTCTTCCACCGTGCCGCCGGTCATCGGTGCGGTGGAAATGGTTGGACCGCGCTATTTGCCCGAGCGCGGTCCAACACCGTTTTGACGACCTACACTTTCGCACAAGTTTGGCTGGATAGTCTCCGAACGCAGCCCCTTTTTCCGGCTGCCGCGCAATATGACTGTTGCGTTGCCAATGTATGCGGCGCCACCTGATGTTCGGATGGAGTGCCGGTACGGATCGAAAATGTCCGGGCGATTCGGGTTCCTGCCTGTCTCGTCCTGAAGGAGCATTCCGGAAGTGTCACAATCTGCTGTCAGAGGGCGTGGTTGCCAGATATCGACCAACATCGCGTCGCCGACCTGCGAAGCCGCGACGACCTGCGCAAACAGCGTAAGGGGAGCTGGGCAATGAGCGCCTCGATCTCGCGATATCTCAAGGATTTCAGCGCACCGAAGATGAACCTTGCCATGACTCCGCCGCGCTACTTCCCCGATCTCGACGACGATCTCCCGGGTAGCCACGCGATTGAGATCAAGCCGCAGCCGGAACCCAGGATCGACATTGAAGCAGAACGGCGCGAAGCCTTTGCCGAGGGGCGGGCGCAAGCGCAAGCCGAACAGCAGGCATTGCATGCGGCGGACACTGCCGCTTTGAACGAACGGCATGCGACGGAACTGGAAGCCCTGCGCAGGCGCTACGAAGATGAAGCCGCCGCGGCCATTTACGGGCGCTTCTCCGAAATCGGTTCCTATCTGGCGACGATGGTGTCCAACCATACGGCGCGCATGCTGGCGCCGGTCATGGATGAGATGCTGCGGGAAAAAGCGGTTGCGGACCTCGCTGTTCTGATCACCCAGTCTATCGGTGCCGGAGAGGGCTGCAAAATTACAGTCAAGGGACCATCGTCAATGTTCGAGGCGCTGAAGGCGCATCTTGGCGATGAAACCCTTGTCTTCCGCCATCAGGAGGCGGCCGATCCCGATCTCTCCGTCGAATTCGGCGACTCCATTCTTGTGATGCGCATGGCCGCCTGGGCCGACAACGTCAGGAAGGTCCTCGCATGAGCGAGAGCGAAGGCCATCATCATGGCAAAAACGAAATCATCATCATCAAGCGTCACAGCGGTGGCCATGAGGGACATCATGGTGGTGCGTGGAAAATCGCCTATGCCGACTTCATGACGGCAATGATGGCGTTCTTTCTGGTCATGTGGCTCATCAATGCTGCCAATCCGCAGACCAAGGCTGCGCTGGCATCCTATTTCAACCCCGTCCAGCTGACCGATGCCAAGCCGTCCGAAAAGGGCGTCAAGCAGCCGGCCAAGGACGCTAAGGGCGAAGAGGACCAGATGAAATCCAAGACCGACGGCGCCGAGACAAAGACCGGCGGCTCGGCCAAGAACGGCGAAGACCTGACGGCAACCTCCGGTGAGGAAACGCAGTATTCGGATGCCGATTTTTTTGAAAATCCCTACTCGGTCCTGTCGGAGATCGTCAACGAAACCGGGCGAAACGCCAATATCAGCGCCAAGGGCGAGGGCGGAGCATCGACTTCCGGTCCGGCCACCGGCGCAGATGGCGGCGAAGCCTATCGCGACCCATTCGATCCCGATTTCTGGACAAAGCAGGTCGAGCTGAAAAACGCAGCCCAGGGCGGCGATGCTCTGGAGGCTAAGGCCGGTCAGCCACAAGCCGATCCGGGCAAAAAGGATGAGGCGCAGGAAAAAGCGGCGGCGGAAGCGAAAACCCTGAAAGCCGAAATTGCCAAGGAAATCGGCGGTGCCGCCGGCAAGCTTGCCGAGGGCCTCGTCGTTACCCCGACGGAGGGTGGACTGCTGGTCACGATCAGCGAGCAGGCGGATACACCCATGTTCGGTCTCGGCTCGGCCGTTCCGGCGCGCGATATGGTGGTCGCCATGGAAAAGCTTGGGAAAGTTCTGGGCCAGCGTCAGGGCGCAATCGCCATCCGCGGCCACACCGATGGCCGTCCTTTCAAGCGCGGCGCCTACGATAACTGGCGGTTGTCCTCCGACCGCGCCCAAAGCGCCTACTACATGCTGCTGCGCGGCGGCCTGCCCGAGGCACGCGTCAGCCAGATCAGCGGCTTTGCGGATAAGCGTCTCCAGGTTACGGGCGACCCCTTGGCGCCGGCAAACCGCCGTATCGAAATTCTGCTGCAGACAAACCAGGGTTGAGCCATGATGATGCTCATCCGCAATCTTCTCCTTGGCGCTGCCATATTTCTGACCTTGCCGGCCATGGCCGTGCAGGCCTCGGAGCCGGACGTCTTGCCGCCATACAAGATGGTGCGGTCGCTGCAATACATTCAGGATACGATTATTCTGGGGGATCATTCGGCTGCCGAGATGCAAAGCTTTTTGCTCGGGGAGATCGACAAGAAACTCCGATCCGCGGAGCGCTTGGTTTTCGACGATCCGAGAAATGTGGATGCGGCATTCATCTATGCGATGAGCGGCGGAAATCCCGAGACGCTGTCCTATCTTGCAGACCGTGATATTGAAGGAAATTTCGACAGCCGCATCGTTGACGCGCTCAGCCATTACCTCACCGGCAAGGGCGAGTTGATGGTCGAAAGCCTTCAGAAGGTAATTCCGGAGTACCGGACTGCGCGCATCGGTCCCTATCTCTATCTCGTGCTGGGCAACGGCATGGCGCAGCAGAACCCGAAGCAATCCTTGAAATACTATGATTCGGCGCGCTTGATGTCGCCGGGCAGCAATATCGAAGAGGCCGCACTACGACGCTCGGTGGCTCTCGCCACTCGGGCAGATATGCCGGACAAGGGATTTGCCTATTCCCTGTCCTATGCGCGGCGCTTTCTGACCTCCCCCTATGCAAGCCAGTTCGCTGATGTCTTCGTGGAATTGGCCGTTGCCAATTACAGCGCCGACACCGAAGGAAAAGTTCAGGAAATCCTGAGCTTCATGGACGGGCCGCGACAGCGCGAAGTCTATCTCCGGATCGCCCGGCGCGCCGCCATCGGCGGCATGCAGGAACTGGCCTCGCTGGCGGCGAAGCGCGCGCAGTCCCTGTCGGATGGGGCAGACACTCGCGAAAACGCTTTGGCAAATCTATATTCCGGCCTTGTCGGCGTACCATCGAGCGACATTATCGAGGCGGTGAACGGTATCCGGTCCATTCCGGAAGCCGACCTGTCGCCGCGCGATCGCGCCTTGCGGAACGCCGCCACGGCGATGGCCGAGGCTGTGCTGCGCGAACCCGCGGCAGATAGCCTGACGCAAGCGACGCCTCATAAAACCGATTTGCAAATTGAAAAGAGTACAGGCGCAGAAGAGACGGGAAGCGGCGAAAGTCCATTTGCAGTATCGTCACCGGAACCGGTTCAGGACCTTGTCCAGCCGGCCGGCGATCTGCAGGCGGCATCGCCGCAAAAAAACCCGCCAAATCCGGTTCTCGACGCGTTTTTGAGCACGGGTCGCTCCAAACTCGGCGAAATCGATGCCCTGCTGGGGAGGGAATGAGCATGCGATCGGTTGACGACAATCTAGCGGGTATAGTGCCCGGGCGGGCAGCGAAATCTGCCTCGAAATCTGGGCAGATCTCGCAGGACATGGACGCTGCAAAGCAGCGCGCCGGCTTTTCCAGCGCATTTGCCGACGCCGGCAGGAAGAACCAACCCGCAATCTCGATTGCCGCGAAGCCTCAGACGGAAGTCGCCGCCCGGCCGGCTGGACATGTTCCTTCCTCATTGAGGACAAGCTTGGTCGCGATGCCTGTAAGGGCTCATGACGACGTGGCAGCTGACGCGGGACGGGGTATTGGCACTGCCAAGGAAATGCCGGCGATCGGCCGCACACGCGAAGTCCCTGCGGTGCTGCGAGATGTCGACGTGCCGGCCGAAGGCTTGGCGAAAAAGCTGATTGCCGAGCGAGCCGGGAAAGACATGCCCGGCGAGGCGCGCGCCAAGGCTGAGCCGGCCATTCCCGGTGATTCCCAGGAAATGCCCTCCCTGCCCAGCGACACGGAGATCCCGGCCGAAGGGCTGGCGAAAAAGCTGATCGTCGAGAGAGCCGACATGCCCGGGGAGGCACGCGCAAAGGCTGCGCCAGTCATTTCCGGAAATCCGCAGGAAATGCCCGCCCTACGTAGCGAAACGGACGTCCCGGCTGAGGGCCTTGCCAAAAAACAACCTGCAGACCTGCCCAGGAACCTGCCTATGGCGGGACCCACGAGAGAACCGTCTGCCTTCCGCATCTCGAAAGAAAATGCCTCGAAGGAGAATATTGTCCAGAGCCGGCCGAAACACATGCCGGCCGAGATTGTCGCGAAAACATTGCCGGTGGAGCGGCCGACGATTTTGCTCCCCACCGAGCGACAGGTAAAGATCTCGCCTTCCGAGGCGGTGGCGAAAATCGTACCTGCCGAGACGGCTGCAAAGGAGTTGCCGGCCTTCAGGCACACAAAGGAGGCCCCCGAGGCACTTTCGAAGAAGATGCCGTCCATCGCCGTTGCCCTGGACGCGCCTTCGTCTGGCCGACTCAAGGAAACGCCCATCGAGGTGTTTGAAAAGAAGTCACCCCTGACCGCCGCCAAGGATTTGCCGGCCCTTGGCGTCGTCAAAGAAACGCCCGTTCTCAGCACTGCAAAGGCCTTGCCGTCTCAGGCTGCCACCAAGGACGTTGTTGTGTCTGCGCGCGAAAGCGGTGCCGACGCCAAAACCGTCCGTCTGGAGGCCCGTCCAAGCGATCCGCGTAGCGAGGCGCGGACAAAGGAGACATCCGCAGTCTCACCGGTCAAGGACGCACCGATAAAGGACGCACCATTAAAGGACGCAACGACGAAAGTTGCGACACTGCTTGACGTGCCGGCAAAGATTGCGCCGCAAAGGGATGTCCCGATGGATTCGCGCGACACCCGAGCTGCGGAAAAAGCGAAAATATCAGCAACACCAGTTCCGGCGGCACGGGAAACGGAGCCTTCTCACACACCAATTTTAAAGTCCGCGCAGCCGAGTCTTGCAAAGATTGAGCCTGAAACGGCCATTCGGACGAAGGCCGAACCGGCCATGCCTGTGTCGAAGGCCGACCCGGTTCTGCCGGTATCAAAGGCTGTTGCAGCGCCTGACCGCGAGAGCGCAGCAGTCAGCGGTCGTCCGCCTGCCGAGGCCAGGAAACTGGATAGGTTGCCACAGGATACGATCTCTGAAAATCATCCAAAGATTGGCTCGCAGGTGGAAACGCCGGCAGTTGTTGTCCCTGCTCCGGCCCAGAGGGCCATATCGGTGACGGGTCCGCAGGATTCTGACCAGACCGTCAAGCCGTCGCCGGTTGTCAGTTCGTCCCAGACCGATATACGCCCGCCGACACCGATCTTGCTTCCTAGCACGACGGGCGTTGACGCGCCCCCGGTTGAAGACACCATCGAGGGCAACGCCGCCGAAAAGGCAACGGCCTTGCTTGAAAGCCCGAAGGTGCCCCTCTCGCATCACGATGTTGAAACTCGTGATGCGAGCGCAGACGAACCCGGCGCGAAGTCCCCGGTCGATCCTGCGGACACCATGCCCGTGGACGTCAACCAACTGCTGCAAATGCTGGGTGTCGCTCCCGGTCATACAACTGCCGTACCTGCGGCGGCCTTGCACGACAGCTCCGAGTTTGCGGAGTTTCAGGCTCTGGCCGACCGGGCAGGCGAAATCAGGACCGTCTCCTTGGACACGGCTGATGCCAAACCTCCGGCGGCGATGCCTGATGACAGGAGCGCATCCCGCAGTGCTGCCGGGGCGTCCGATCAGGTGTTTCGTTTTGCCCGCGCGGATGGCAAAGGCCAGCCGGTATCGATGAGCCTTGCGTCCGACGGTGACAAGACCGTTGCGAAATCGGACCTGCAGGCGTCCGCATCAATGCCTGCGAAAATGGAAACCGTGACGGTTCTGGAGGCGCGCCGCTACCTCGGTCTGGCGCCCGCCAGCAATGCCGCCGTGGTGACCAGCCAGATCAGCACCAGCCCGGAATGGGCGCCGGTTCTGAAGTCCGGCGCCGAGGCGCTGACGCCGACGGTCCCTGGGTCGGCCGGCAAGGCTCTCGATACGCTCAAGATCCAGATGAACCCCATCGACCTGGGTATGGTGACTGCCACGCTCAGGCTCAAGGACGATGAATTGCACGTTCAGCTCAGGGTCGAGACCGGGGAAGCCTTCAGGCAACTGAGCGACGATCAGGGCGAAATGGTCAAGGCCCTGCGGGCGCAAGGTTTTGCCGTCGATCAGGTCAGCGTCGTCTTTAATGCGCCGGACCGCTCCGGGGCAGACACGACAGCTCAACAGGCGCCATCCTACACCGGGCAGGGGCGCGAAACCGCCGGCGAGGGAGCAGCAGCCCATGAGCGCGGCCAGCAAAATGACGGCAATAGCCAGCAACAGAGCCGTGGAAGGTGGGCGGGGAATGATGGTAAAAGCGACGCGTCTTCTGCTGCTGACGCTGGCGGGACTGGCGACGTCTATATGTAGTGCCAGCGCCAATGCGGGCATTTGCGAAGCGCAGATTACGGCGGCTGCAGAAAAGTACCAGATCCCGCCAGGTATCCTCTATTCGGTCGGCCTGACCGAGACAGGGCGCAAGGGATCGCTCCAACCCTATGCCATGAACATCGAGGGAAAAGCGTATTTTGCTGAGAGCCCTGCCGAGGTCCTGCAGCAATTTGCTGCGGCACGGGCACGCGGCGCGAAGCTTATCGATCTCGGTTGCATGCAGATCAACCACCACTTTCACGGGGAGAATTTCAGCTCACCAGACGAGATGCTGGACCCGAAAAAGAACGTCGAATATGCCGCCCGGTTCCTCGCCAGCCTCCATGCCAGACATGAAACCTGGACCATGGCGGTGGCGCGATATCATGCCGGCCCCAACAATAATCCCGCCCAGAAAAAATATGTCTGCCGCGTGATCGCCAACCTCGTCGCGACGGGGTATGGAAAATGGACTCCCAACGCGAGTCAGTTCTGCCGATAAAACAATCTTAGGTTTAGATTATCGGAACCCCTTTCTCAGCCGGAGTGCTGCAATCGACATTGGCAGAAAAATGGCAACAGCGTGTTGGCAATGCATGCGTTAACTTTTCCACATATATTTTAGTGTCCCATTTCGATGCATGCCACTAAATCTAGCTCAAATCGGTACATAATCCTTAATCTAGTATTAATTTCCGCCAGTGACTTCCCATAATTGTTCAAGATTCCCGCGATTCGTATCAATCGTCTTATCGAGGCACCATACTGATTCGGAGGCGGACGAATGATCGTTGTGGTTGATGAGCGTGAGCTTGTAAAAGACGGATATACTTCACTGTTCGGGCGGGAGGGCGTGCCTTCCACAGGGTTCGATCCAAGCGAATTCGGTGACTGGGTCAGCACGGCGGCTGACTCGGATATCGACGCGGTGGAAGTCTTCCTGATCGGTCAGGGACAGCAGGCCATGAGCCTGCCCCGGGCAATAAGGGATAGGTCCCAGGCGCCGGTGATCGCCATCAGCGATTCTCCCTCGCTGGAAACGACGCTGGCCTTTTTCGACTGCGGCGTCGACGACGTCGTACGCAAGCCGGTTCATCCCCGTGAAATCCTCGCCCGTGCCGCGGCCATTCGCCGTCGTTTGAAGGCGCTGACGAACTATATCGATATCGGCCCGATCCGGGTGTTCTCGGACGGCCGCGATCCGGAAGTCCATGGCGCGGTTTTTGCCTTGCCGCGGCGCGAACGCCGCATCCTGGAATATCTGGTCTCCAACCGCGGACGCCGCGTGTCGAAGACGCAGATCTTCAACGCCATCTACGGCATTTTCGACGAAGACGTCGAAGAGAACGTCGTGGAAAGCCACATCAGCAAGCTGCGCAAGAAGCTGCGCAAGCGGCTCGGCTTCGATCCGATCGATTCCAAGCGTTTCCTTGGCTACTGCATCGACTGGAGCTGAAAACCGCTGCGATGCCGGCCGGGCCGCAGGGCCCGTGCCGCCTCTGAAGGTCGCCTCTCAAGACAGGTTCACGCAAGGCCCACCCCCTAGGTTGCCATAACGACGAAAACGAGGATCGGATATGAGTCTTTACGGAATGATGAGAACCGGCGGTTCCGGCATGAACGCTCAGGCAAACCGCCTGGGCACGGTGGCCGAAAATATCGCCAATGCCAACACCACCGGCTACAAGCGGGCATCCACAGAGTTTTCGTCGATGATCCTGCCGACGACGAACGGTTCGTACAACTCAGGCGGTGTCGAGACCAAGATCCGCTACAATATTTCCGGCGAAGGCGCCAAGACCTACACCACGTCCGGGTCCGATCTGGCGATTGACGGCGGCGGCTTCTTCATCGTGGAAGGCGGCAGTGGCCAGGAATACCTGACACGCGCCGGCGCTTTCACCCAGGACGGTGCAGGCAATCTCGTTAACGCGGCCGGCTACAGCCTGCTGGGCTATGAATATGGCGACGGTGCCGATCCGACAGTCGTGGTCAACGGTTTCGATGGTTTGGCCAAGGTCAACCTCTCGTCCGACGGCCTCGTGGCAAAAGGCTCGACCCAAGGCACGATGGGAGCCAATCTTCCGTCAGGTGCTGCCGTAGGCGATGCTTCGAAAACCTCGCTGATCGTCTATGACAGCCAGGGCAATACTCGCATTCTCGATTTCAACTACACGAAAACCGCTGCCAATACCTGGACGGTCGAAGTGCAGGACAGAACGACCTACACGCCCGGCACAGCCGCCAATCCCGGCGATCCCCTGGCGGTTCCGCCGATCCCGGCAACCCCGGCGGTTCCGGCGACCGGCATCCTCGGAACGAAAACGCTTGAATTCAATCCGGCTGGCGACCTTCTGACCACGCCCACCACCATCACCACGGCTGCCATGCCTGGTCTGGCCGGCACCGGCGCCGAGCTTGCCTCGCTGACGATCGACCTCGGCAAGACCACGCAGCTCGGCTACAAGTTCAATCCGGACGGCGGATCCATCGATGGCAACGCGCCCAGCAAGGTAGCCGGCTTCCAGATCGACGATGATGGCATCGTCTACATCAAGTACGAAAACAACAAGCTCGAGCCGCGCTATCGTATCGCTCTTGCCAGCGTTCAGAGCCCTGACAATCTCGTGCCGCAATCCGGCAACGTTTATTCTCAAGGCGTCGAGTCCGGCGTGATCGTCACCGGCTTTGCAGGCTCCGGCGATTTCGGCGACGTAATCTCCGGCGCTCTCGAAAGCTCCAACGTCGATATTGCGGAAGAGCTGACCTCAATGATCGAATCGCAACGCAGCTATACGGCGAACTCGAAGGTCTTCCAGACCGGCGCCGATCTGCTTGACGTTCTGGTCAACCTGAAGCGCTGATAACGAAAAGGAACGGATTGCGCCATGTCGCTCGCTTCCGCAATCAACACGGCCCAGACGATCTTCTCCAACACCGCGGCGCAAACCAGCGTCGTGGCGAAGAATATCGCAAACTCAGGCAATGCGGACTATGTCCGCCGCCTGGCAATGATGGGCGTGGATTCGCAAGGATCGCACTACATAAAGATCCAGCGGGCGCAGAACGATGCACTCTTCAAGGAGAACATCGTCAGCATCTCTGGAGCAGCGGCACAATCCCGACTTCTCGACAGCCTTGAATCGATGAAATCGGTTTATGGCGGCAACGACTATCCGTCGTCGCCGTCGAAATACCTTGCATCCTTCCGCACGGCTCTGCAGACCTTCGCCGCAGCGCCGGGCAATATCACGGTGGCTTCGTCGGCCATCTCAGACGCAAAGGATCTGGCCAACTCCCTGAACACCGCTTCGGCGGCGATCCAGGAAGCGCGGGCGGACACCGACGACGAGATTTCCGAGCAGGTCGGCAAGCTGAACAGCTATCTGACGGAGTTTGCGACGGTCAACAATGCCATTGTCGGGGCTTTGGCTCTCGGCAAGGATGCCAGCGACGTTCTCGACCAGCGCGACGGGCTGCTGAAGAAGATGGCCGAAATCATCGGGATCTCCGCCGTGACGCGGCAGAACCTCGACACGGTGATCTACACCTCCGACGGCACGGTCCTGTTCGAGACGGTTCCGCGCATCGTGGAGTTCACGCGCATCGACACCTACGGCGCAACCGTCGAAAAGGGCAATGCGATCAAGGTCGATGGCGTCGCGCTCAAGGCCGGTTCTGGTGGGAACACGACTGCGGATGGCACCTTGTCGAGCCTGCTGCAGTTCCGTGACGATGTGGCGCCGACGATGCAGGCGCAACTGGATGAAATTGCACGCGGTCTGATCCGAATTTTCGCCGAGACCGACCCCGATCCCCTGACGCCGCCGGCACTTCCCGACGCGGTTGGCCTCTTCACCTGGGAAACGGATACCATTCCGGACGACAAGCTGATGCTTGGTCTGGCGGCGAGTATCAAGGTCAACCCGAAGGTCGATGCCAATCCCAAGCTGTTGCGGGATGGAGGCATTAATGGTGTAGGCTATATCGCCAACGTCGTTGTCCCCCCCGCGACCGACGCGCCGGCCGCCTTTACCAAGCTGCTCGATAAATACATCGTGCAGATGGACACTGCGATCAGTTTCGACACGGTGGGTACGCCCGCCGGCACCAGCACGAAGCTCAGCGGCAGCAACAGCATCATGAGCTTCGCCTCGTCGTCCATCGGCTGGCTCGAGCAGCTGCGCAAGGCGGCGACGACGTCCAATGACAACAAGGTTGCGATGCTGTCGAAGACGCAGCAGGCCCTGAGCAATGAAACCGGTGTCAGCCTGGATGAGGAACTGGCGTTGATGCTCGATCTTGAGCAGTCCTACAAGGCCTCCGCAAAACTGCTCAGCACCGTCGATGAGATGCTGAGAACACTCCTGGATACGGTGAGATAATCATGAAGACGTCCTACGTTTCCAATCTGGCGGTTCAAAATGCCATGCGCTCGACCATCGCGCTGGGGCAACTCGAGCTGATAAAGCTTCAACAGGAAGTGACGACGGGAAAATATGCCGACGCGGGTGCTGCACTCGGCGCTACGTCGTCGCGCTCGGTAAGTCTGAAGAACGAACTGGAGCGGCTGGCCAGCCTCAAGGAAACGAACGCGATCGTGAAGCAGCGTCTGTCTGCGTCCCAGTCGGCACTCGAGACGATGCGCAAGGCGGCCGAGCAGATAAACACGACGCTCATCGCCACGCTGGGAAATGACGACACGACGCGCCTTAATATCGCAAAGACCGACATCAACGGCGCTCTCAGTTCATTCGTCGCCGCGGCGAACATCCAGTTTAACGGCGAATTTCTGATGTCCGGCATCAACACCGATATCAAGCCGTTGGCGGAATACAATGCAACGTCCTTGGCCAAGGCATCGTTCGTCACGGCCCGCGATGATTATATGGACGCGAACGGCATTGCGACCATGAAGGATTTCACGGTCGCGCAGATGAACGACTTCATCACCACCAAGATCGAGCCGATGTATACCGGTTCCCAGTGGGACACAGACTGGTCGCAGGCGTCCGACCAGAACATCATGAGCCGCATCAGCGCCAATGAGGTGGTGCAGAGCACGACGAATACCAACACCATGGGCGTGCGGAAATTCGCCCTGGCGGCTGTCTTGTCGATCGAGCTTCTCGGCGAGGATCTGTCCTCCGACGTTCGTACCGCCGTCAACATGGCATCGCAGAATTACGTGCAGCAGAGTTCTACGGGGATTATCGAAACCAGCAGCACGCTGGGCATTTCCGAGGCCCGCCTGAAAAAGGCGGATACGTCGATCGATGCGCAGAAGAAGCTGGTTCAGCTGCATATAACGGACATTGAGGGGGTCGATGTCTATGAGGCGTCGACGCGCATGAACGCGCTGCTGACGCAGATCGAGACGTCCTACACGCTGACGTCGCGGCTTCAGCAAATGAGTTTGATAAATTTCCTCTGATGCGGTGAGGAGCAGGACAAACATGAAGGGTGTCTGAATGTATCAGTTTTCATATGCCGAGATCATGGAGGACGGCATTGCCGACTCCAAGGATCGCGAGCGGCAAGTGCTCGATCGCTCGATTGCGCTGCTGGCAGCCGCAAAAAAGCAAAAGGGCTACTCGAGGGAGGCCATCGAGGCGATCTATTATACCCGCCGTGTCTGGATCCGTTTCATCGAGGATCTTCGCGCTTCGGACAATCAGTTGAACGACGAATTGCGCGCTAACCTTATCTCCATCGCCATCTGGATTCTGGGCGAGACGGAAAAGATTCGCAAACGCGAGTCCTCCAACTTCCAGGGCATCATAGATATCACAACCATCATCAGGGATGGACTCAAATGAAAAGCACATTGCGTATATCGCTCAAGTCGGGCGAACGGATTTTTGTCAACGGCGCTGTGCTTCGCGTCGATCGAAAGGTCGCCGTCGAGTTCCTGAACGATGTCACCTTCCTGCTCGAAAACCATGTCCTGCAGCCGGAAGACGCCACGACGCCGCTGAAACAGCTCTATTTCATCGGGCAGATGATCCTCATTAATCCTGAGGGTGCCGAACAGTCGACGAACATGTTCCGCAAATCCGTGGTCATGCTTTTGACTTGCTTCAAGAACGAAGACATCATCAGCGAACTCAAGCGGATCGACGGCATGGTCGCGCAGGGGCGGGCTTTCGATGCCTTGAAGGCAATCCGCGGTCTTTACTCTACCGAGGACCGCATTCTCAACAATCAGGAAATCGCGCCGGCGATGGTCGAGCAGATTCGCAAGGAGATCGCACCATGGCGGTAAGCGGCGTTACATCGAACTCGTCCTATATTCCGTCCGCGACGGCAACCGAGTCAGGTACCGACAAGGCGTCGGCGGACCTGAACTATGACAGCTTCCTGAAGCTGCTGGTGGCTCAGATGAAGAACCAGGATCCAACGGAGCCGATGGATTCAACCCAGCAGATCGCGCAGCTTGCCACCTTCTCGCAGGTTGAGCAGACGATCAAGACCAACACAAATCTGGAAAGCCTGCTTCAGCGCACCTCGCTCAGCGAAGCCAATGCCGTCATCGGCAAGACGGTGACCAGCGCCGACGGCAAGACGACTGGCGTGGTCAAGGAAGTGAAGCTATATTCCGATGGAATCATCGCGGTGCTCGATACCGGCAAGGAACTCGTGGTAGGCCCGGGCGTAACCATAAAGTGACAGCTAATGAATGAGGCGGATGCCCTCGATATCGTGCAGGCGGCGATCTGGACAGTGGTCGTCGCTTCCGGGCCCGCCGTTCTCGCCGCCATGATCGTCGGCGTCGTCATCGCTTTTCTGCAGGCGCTGACCCAGGTGCAGGAAATGACCTTGACCTTCGTTCCGAAAATTCTCGCGGTCCTGATCACCGTCGCGCTTTCCGCTTCCTTCGTCGGATCGCAGATTTCCATCTTCACCGACGTCGTTTTCTCCCGCATTCAATCCGGTTTCTGATCTCGTTTGCCGGGCGCGTTTCGTTTTCGCCGCTTGTCCGACATTCTGCCACCCTCGCGCAAGTTTGGCGCGCTAAAGCTGTCGCCAGTATGGGCAGCAGGTATGAATGCTGTCCGCCTCTCATGAAGAGACGGAATTTCCGATGGCAACACCTCCCGCACTGGTCATCCCGAAGGTCGCCCCGAAAGGTCGCGATATCGGCTTTGCGCTCGGCATCGTAGCGATCCTGTCGATCCTGTTCCTGCCGATTCCGCCGTTTTTGATTGATATCGGGCTGGCTTTCTCCATCGCCTTCTCGGTTCTCATCCTGATGGTGTCGCTGTGGATCCAGAAGCCGCTCGATTTCTCCTCTTTCCCGGTCATCCTGCTGATCTCGACCATGACGCGGCTCGCGCTCAATATCGCGACCACGCGCGTCATCCTCTCCCACGGGCATGAGGGTCATGATGCGGCAGGCGGTGTCATTGCCGGCTTCGCCGAATTGGTCATGGGCGGCGATTTCGTCATCGGCCTCATCGTCTTTCTCATCCTCATCACGGTGAACTTCATCGTCATCACCAAGGGCGCCACGCGTATTGCGGAAGTCGGCGCCCGCTTCACCCTGGATGCCATTCCCGGCAAGCAGATGTCGATCGACGCCGATCTGTCGGCAGGCATGATCGACGAGAAGGAAGCGCAGCGCCGCCGCCGCGAACTGGAGGAGGAAAGTTCCTTCTTCGGTTCGATGGACGGTGCCTCGAAATTCGTCCGCGGCGATGCCATTGCCGGCTTGCTGATTACAGCCATCAACGTTTTCGGCGGCATCATCATCGGCTATGTCCGTCACGACATGTCGATCGGCGAAGCGGCCGACGTTTTCGTCAAGCTGTCGGTCGGCGACGGTCTGGTCTCGCAGATTCCGGCCTTGATCGTGTCGCTCGCCGCCGGCCTGCTCGTGTCGCGCGGCGGCACCTCGGGGTCGACGGACCAGGCGGTCGTCAACCAGCTCGGCGGCTACCCGCGGGCTCTGATGGTCTCCTCCGGTTTGCTTATGATGCTGGCCCTGATGCCGGGCCTGCCATTCCTGCCGTTCGCCGTCCTCGGCGGCGGCATGGGTTTTCTTGCCTGGGTGATCCCGCGCCAGATCGAAACGGCCAACAAGCTGAAGCGCGATCAGGACCAGCAGACCGCCCAGCTGAAGACCGACAGCGAGAAGGACTCGGTCAAGTCCGTGCTGAAAACCGCCGAGATCGAACTTCTGCTCGGCAAGCAGGTGTCCACCCGCCTTCTCGGCGCCCATCAGGAGCTGGCTTTCCGGGTCGGCAAGATGCGCCGCAAATTTGCCGGTCAGTACGGCCTTATCGTTCCCGAAATCAAGGTCTCGGACGACATCGGCATCCCCGACAAGGCCTATCACATCCGCGTCCACGGCACGACGATCGCGTCGAACACGGTGCGTGTCGGCGAGGTTCTGGTGGTCACCGGCGGCGGTCGCAGGCCGAGCGTTCCCGGCGACGACATCCGCGAACCAGCCTTCGGCATGCCGGCCGTCTCGATCCTCGAAACCTTTACCGAGGATCTGAAGCGGGAGGGCTTCCATCCGATCGACAATGTGTCGGTGGTCCTTACCCATCTGTCGGAAGTCATCCGCAACAACCTGCCGCAGCTTTTGTCCTACAAGGACGTGAAGATCCTGATCGAGCGTCTCGATCCGGAGTACCGCAAGCTGGCGGACGAGATTTGCACGTCGCATATGTCCTATTCGGGGCTGCAGGCCGTGCTGAAGCTGCTGCTGGCCGAGCGCGTCTCCATCCGCAACCTGCACCTGATCCTTGAAGCCGTCGCCGAACTGGCGCCACATGTCAGAAAGACCGAGCAGATCGTCGAGCATGTGCGCGTGCGCATGTCGCAGCAGCTTTGCGGCGATCTCGCAGACAACGGCACGCTGCGCGTCCTGCGTCTCGGCAACAAATGGGACATGGTCTTCCACCAGGCCCTGAAACGCGATGCCAAGGGTGAGATTGTCGAATTCGACATCGATCCGCGTCATCTGGAAGAGTTCAGCGAACAGGCGACCAAGGTTATCCGCGAACATCTTGACCGGGGCATGCCCTTCGTACTGGTAAGTTCGCCCGAATCCCGTTCTTATGTGCGCATGATCATCGAGCGTCTCTTTGCTACATTGCCGGTTCTGTCCCATGTCGAGCTTGCCAAGGGTCTCGAGATAAAGATCATCGGCTCGATTTCATGATCACCGACCCGGAGGGTACGGTGCTGGCGCTGTTTGCGGCATTCTGCCGGATTGGCGCCTGCATCATGGTCATGCCGGGATTTTCGACGGCGCGCGTTTCAGTGCAGATCCGTCTCTTCGTCGCCGTCGCCATCTCCATGGCCGTCCTGCCGGTCATGTGGGACGACATCTATCCGCAGATCTCCGGCAAGGGACATACCTATATCTACATCATTGCCACCGAAACCGTCGTCGGCAGCGTCATCGGCCTGATTGCGCGCTACTACGTGCTTGGCCTGCAGTTCACCGGAACGGTGATCACCATGATGATCGGTTTCAACGCACCCCCGACCGCCGACGTTCTGGAGGATTCCGCGGAAAACCAGATGACCAACCTCATCAGCTTTGCCGGTCTGATGATCCTGTTCACGCTGGATTTCCATCATGTCATCCTGTCGAGCATCGTCGATTCCTACAAGGTCATGCCGCTCGGCGTCGGTTTCGATCCGCAGGGCGTTCTGATCACGCTCACCAACGCGCTCGAGACGACGTTCTACATCATGCTGCGTCTCGCGAGCCCGTTCGTCATCTACGGTCTGCTCTTCAATGTCGCCATCGGCATGGTCAACAAGCTGGCGCCACAGATACCGCTCTACTTCATCTCGCTGCCCTATCTGATCATGGGTGGAATGTTCCTGCTCTATCTCGGGATCGCCGCGATGCTGCGCCTGTTTGCCGACGGTTTCGCGCCGGTCATGTTGGGAAATTAGCTGCCATGAAAAGCCGCTCGGAAAAATTGAAACGTCTCGTTGCCGTCCAGCGCCACCTTGAACAGATGGCGGAAAGTGAACTGGCGGAAACCGCAAGGCAGCGGCGCCAGCTCGCGGACACGATCGATGTCGTGGCGGATGCGATGGGATCTGCAAGTCCGCTGCATGCGATGTTTTCGGGCCATTATGCCTCGCAGCTCGGCCGCCTCGCCCAGAAGGACCAGATGCTGCACGGCATCCAGCAGCTCCACGAAACCCGGGTCCTCAAGGAGCGGGCGAAGGGCGACAGGCTGCAGGAGAACATGCAGGACGCGCGTGTTCTCGAAGATCGGGAAGAGGCCGACAACAGTATCTATGATCTGGTCGATCAGCATGTCCTCGGCCGCTCACCAGCTTCCGGTAAGGTTGGCCGGTCATAGTGCGGCTTCGGAACTGGCCGCGAGCGGTCGCTTCCTTCGGTTGAATCATCGAACTCCGGAAATTCCCGTCCCTTTCGGCGGGCGCCGCGGAGTTGCCGCGAGCAAAAGGGCACGGTCATGGCCATTTCTCCACCAAGCGACCTGGTACTGGATGTCGTGCGTGCCGCCGATCCGGCGGACGTGCAAGAAGCCCAGGCAAGGCTGAAAGCCAACCGGGCCGCCTTTCAGGCTTCCAGCCTTGCCGAAAACGGCAATGGCTTTGCCAACACGATTGCCGTTCTCAAGCAGGACAGCCCGTCCAACAGTCTCGGCGACATCAACAATCGTGCCGAAGCCAAGAAGATTCCGGAGAGCTATCGCAAGTTCGAGGCGATGGTGCTGCAGAATTTCGTGAAGTCGATGCTGCCCACCGAAAGCGAAGAGGTTTACGGTAAGGGCATGTCCGGCGATATGTGGAAGAGCATGATGGCCGAGCAGGTCGGCAATGTCATGGCTGAGGGCGACGGCGTGGGCATCGCCAACAGCATGGTCACGGATCGGATCGTGGGATCCGACGCGCCGGGTCGCGTCAACGCATCGCTGGACGGCAACGACGGCAATGTCGCGCTGAGCATGGTGCAGGAATACCAGCGCAAGGCCGTTGCGACCTTCATGGATGTCGACAAGAGCCAGCAATCCTAAGGCCGGTTCCGCCGCCTTGCGGACAGTCACTCAAATATTTTCGCGCTGTGCATCCGTTATCGTGATGCGGCGCCAATGGGAGCAACAAAGATGGAAGCTGCTGCATCGAGCGACGTGCGTATCCAGAATGTCCTGGGCCGCCTCGAAATGATCCTCGACAACGAAAACAACCGGATCGGCGTCGATCCCAGCTTCGACCTAAAGGCATCGAATGCCCGCAAGAGCCGTTGCCTGTATGAATTGACGGTGTTGCATCGCGACGCAGTTCCGGAAGAACTCACGCCTGCCTTCGTCTCCCAGACGCGCCACATCCAGTCCAAGCTGGTGGCGAATTCCGATAAGGTGAACGCTCATATGGAAGCGTGCCGTTCGGTGGTTGAAATTCTCCGGAACGCCGTGCAGGACGCCGATGCCGACGGCATTTATTCCGAGCAGCAGTTCCGGTACGGCGATCTCTGATGCTCAAGCTTGTCGTCACCGGCGTCTGGGTCTGCGCGGTCGCGCTAGGCTCGGTCTATTTCTCGATCCAGCATGCGTCAGCGCCGGTGGAATCGGATGCCGATGCCGAGCGCCGGGCATTGCAGCAGTACGTGCCAGGAGAGCTGATCACCGTGCCCGTCATCACGGATGGCGGTGTTCAGGGATATTTCCTGACGAAACTGTCCTTTGCTGTCGATAAACACAAGATCAAGCTGCTGGACGTGCCGCTCAAGGAGACGGTGACAAACGCTCTTTTCGAAATCCTGGTCGGTCAGAAACTGATCAATATCGCCGACAGCAAGAGCTTCGATCTCGCGCAATTCAAGACGGCCGTCAAGGATGGCCTGAACAAGGACATGCGCGGCGAGGTGATCTTCGAAGTGCTCGTCGAACAACTCGAATATCTGTCGAAGGACGATGTCGCTCGCCTTGGCAAAGGAGCGAACCAGCCGCAACAGACGCCGGTCGCCATTGTCGACAAGAACGGCGAGACGGCGCATGACGAAATGCCGGAAGCAGAACGGCGCGCCGCTGCGGCTGGGCACTGACGGGTCTTCGCCTCAGTTCTTTTCGGGATTGCGATATTGCTCGTTGACGAGCCCGACCTCCATCATCAGACGGCCCCATGCGACATAGAAGTGGTACAGGCCCGCTGACGCCAGCCGGGATGACCGCCACAACCAGATCCCCCGGATCGGCGAGGATGCAAGCAGCGCCAGAGATTTCGCGACGGTTTTCAACCGGCCGGAAAAATGCGGTGCGGCCCGGTGTTCGAGCAGGGCCGAGATCGCGCCGTTGCGCAGGCTGCGTGCCCTGATCCAGGACGACTGCGTCCGCCGTGCCGGGATCGTTTCCGTCACCCAGGCATCGGCGGCCCAGGCGAAGGTAAAATTCCTCTCGCGGCAACGGCGATAGAAATCGCTGTCTCCGCCGCCGATGAAATTGAACAGCGGATCGAGAAAAGGCCGGGGCATCGCGTCAAGAACATGACGCGTGATGAGGACGTTTCCGGACGAATAAAGGATCGGGACCAGGCCTGTCGTACCGTAATGAGGCAGGAAGACGGGATGACGCTTTCGATCGTTGCGCGCCCGGTCCTCGAAATCAGGCAATTGCGGCCCGCCGACGAGATCGGCCTTTGTCGATGATTGTACCGAAACGAGACTGTCAAGCCAGTCGGGTGCTGCAATTTCATCATCGTCGATGACGGCGATGGCCGTTAGATTGGGATAGTGGGCGAGTGCCATCGTCCAGCCGGCATTATAGGCGTGGCAATTTCCGCGCTGGTGAGCCACCACGACAAGCGCATTGACCGCATGGGCCGCAAAGAAGCTGCGAGCCGCGTGGGCGCCCTCCAGCCCGTCTGCATCATTTTCCATGACGACCACGGCAAAGGGGCAGCCCGGCTCCTGCGAAATAAGGGTTTTCAGGGTTTTGAGCAGGTGCTCTGGCCGGCGGAACGTCGGCAGCGTGACGACCAGCGAGACCGTGTCCGCACCGTCTTTCGCGGTCTGGTAAAACACGCTTATGTCCTGGCTGAGCGGGGTCATCGGCGAACCTGTTGGAGGCGGAAATCAAAAGCACTAAAGCAAAACTTCCTAAACAGATGCTGAACTTCCGAATTGGCTTTTGAATGAATGGTTTAAGGGCCGGTTGATACCACCCTGATAGAGTGCGCGCAGGTCATCTCAAGCGCGTGTGACAAATGCATCTGGTCTTCGTTTCCTCTTTGGTGCCGGTGGAGAACCCGCTATCGGGTTTCGATATCGCCAACCGCACGCTTCTCGACGGATTGCGGGCATTGGGGCATCGCGTCAGCGTCGTCGGCTATCTTCAGCCGGGACAGAAGCCCGCGCCGGATTGCGAGATCCATCTTCTCGGCGAACTCGACGTTACCAATGCAAGGGCGGGGCTCCTGACGAAACTTCGCTGGCTGGCCAGGGCCTTGTCCGGCCGGACGACGCTTTCCTCCGCAAAAATGTTGAAGACGGGCAGCCGCGAGATCGAGCAACTGCTGGCCCGTCTTGCGCCTTTTGACGGGTTGATCCTCAATTCCGTACAATTGCCTGGCGCGTTCATCCCCGTTTTCGAAAAATACCCGTCGATTTACGTCGCGCACAATGTCGAGGCGAATTCGGCCGTTGAAAATGCGGCCGCAGCCTCCGGCCGTCTGGAGGCGTTTTTGTTCAGGCGCGAAGCGCGGCTTCTTGGCCGGATCGAGGCACGGTTGACGCAGGCCGCTTCGACGGTCTGGACCTTCGCGGAGGCCGATCGCTTCGGTTTCGGGGCAGCCATCGGCCGGAAAGCAGCCGTTCTGCCGCTGGTCACCCGCTGGAACCAGCCGGTGGAGACAACGCCGCCCGGCTTTGCCCATGATCTAGCCCTGATCGGCACATGGAGCTGGAAGCCGAACCGGATCGGGCTGGACTGGTTTCTGTCCGACATCGTGCCGCAGTTGCCGCCGACCATGTCGATCGCAATCGCCGGGCAACTGCCCGATAAACCCGCCGTCGCCCATCCGGGCTTGCGCTTTTTCGGCAGGGTTCCGGACGCGCGCGCCTTCGTCGAAAGCGCTGCGGTCGTGCCCCTGATCAGCCGCGGCGGTACGGGCGTCCAGCTCAAGACGATAGAGACCTTCGAATACGGTCTCCCCTGCGTGGCAACCAGCGCGTCGCTGCGAGGTATTGCGGACATTCCTGCAAACTGCAGCACAGCCGACCATGCCGCGGATTTTGCGCGCCATCTGACGGAAAAAGTTGCGCAGGTCCGAAATGGCAGTCTCGCAAGACTGCCGGGCACAGCGTTCCACACGGCTCAGAAATCGCGGCTTCTCGCGGCGCTGGAACAGGGGCTTGCCGAGTTCGGCGCGCCAGCCGCGATGCGCAGTCCAACCCAAAGCCGGATTGTCGCACAGACAACAAAACTGCCATCCCTCGAATTTGCCTCAAATCGGCGAGGTCAATCCCTGTGAACATCCAGACACCAGCCCCGATCGCGGCATCGCAGCGATTGATCTTCAATTTGCCCGTCTGTGATTTCGACTGGGCGGATGCTTTCGCCTTTGCCGAAAGAACCGTTTCCAGGGGCGTTGGACAGACCATCGTTTCTTTTCTCAATGCCAACAATGCCAACCTGATGATGCGGGATCCGGAATATCGGGCAGTGCTGTCGCGGCATCTGGTTTTGCCGGATGGACATGGGGTCGACATTGCCTCCTGGCTGTTCCATGGCGATCGCTTTCCGGCCAATCTGAACGGCACCGATTTCGTGCCGGCGCTGATGACCTATCTCACGACGCCACGGCGGATCGCCATGATCGGCGCACGTCCGGATACGCTTTACCGAGCTGCGGAGAATTTCCGCGAGCACGCACCCTGGCACGAGTTCATCACGGTTGCCGACGGCTATCTCGACGACGCCCGGTCCCGGGAGGCCATGGCGCGGGTGCGTGCGTTTCAGCCGGATATTCTTCTGGTCGCGATGGGAAGCCCGAAACAGGAAAAATGGATCGACCGTTATGTCGGTCCCGGCCATGCGCGCCTCGTCATCAGCGTCGGCGCCCTCTTCGATTTCGTCGCCGGAGGCATACCGCGGGCCTCGCCGACCATTCGCCGGCTGCGGCTCGAATGGCTATACCGGCTGGTTCTGGAGCCGCGCCGCCTTTGGCGCCGTTACATTCTTGGAAATCCGCTGTTCATCTATCACGTTCTCCGTCATAAGTTTGGCAGACGTGCACCAGCCGCACCGGTGCCAGTACAACGCCACCGGCCCTGATCTTTCGACGGATGCTTTGATGCCCACAGCTATTGTCACGGCTTCCTATGCCAATGACTTCGAGCGCTGCCGCCTCCTGTGTGAAAGCATGGACACGCGCCTCAAGGGCGACTGGCGTCATTATATTCTGGTCGCTCCCTTCGATGTCGCCCTTTTCAGGCAATTGGAAGGACCGCGCCGAACGGTGATCGATGAGCGCGATCTTCTGCCGCGATGGCTGCGCGCCATTCCTGACCCCCTGTCTGCGGGCCGCCGCAAACTCTGGATCAATCCCTATGGCATGCCGTTGCGTGGCTGGCATGTGCAGCAATTGCGCCGGCTGGCGCTTTGCCGCCACATCGAGGAAGCGACGATCCTTTCCGTCGATTCCGACGTCGTCCTGCTGCGCGATTTCGATCCCGCCAAACTCTGGCAGGGAGACCGGCTGACGCTTTACCGCAAGGACGGGGCGATCGGCACCCGGATGGCGTCGAATCATCTGGAATGGCTTGCCCATTCCGACCGGCTGCTGGGCCTTGGGCCCTACCGCCTTCCGGCCAACGATTACATCAACACGCTGATCGCCTGGCGCACGGACACCTGCCGCGCGCTGCTTTCCCATGTCGAAGCGCTCCATGGGCGAAACTGGGTTCGCTCCGTCATCCGCTCGCGCCAGTTTTCCGAATGCATGATCTATGGCCGCTTCGTCCACGAGGTGCTGATGGGTGAGGGGCACATCGCGTCGCCCGACGCGCTTTGTCATGTGCTCTGGTCGGAAGATAGCTATGCGCCCGGCGTGGATGGACTGAAACGGTTCATGGCGGATATGGCCCCGCATCAGATCGGTATCGGTATCCAGTCCTTCATCGGCCACGATCTTCACCAGATCCGCGACATCATTCACCAGCGCGCCGCCTGAATTATATGGACCGTGCGGGTTCGCCGCGAAGCGCCGTATAGGTCAGGGCGAAGGATGCGCAATAGAGCGCGAAGTAAACGCCGTTGAGCAAGGGCGCCCAGGCCGCGACATCAGTGCTGGCACCGAAGACGGCTGCCAGCAGCGCGACCTTGATGAGGCCGGCCGCGATCAGATTGACGATGCGGCGCACTGTCCGTCCGGTCGCATAGAGCAGTTCGGAATGATACTCGACCAGATTGCGGAATGACGGCACCAGGAGAACGACCGCAAGATAAGGCGCCGCCTCTGCGACATTGTTTCCAAGCCCACGCGGAAAGATGGCGAGATAAACCGCCATGGCCGCAATTGCGATGAGGGACGCGGCAGAGATGGCTGCCTCGATGGTCAGCCGAGTGCGCCAGGATTTGATCGTGCCGGGCGCCCGCATGATCTTCTGGACCAGCAGCATGTTGAAGGAGCGCACCGGAAGCGCCGTGAGGTCGGCAAGCCGCATGATGATGGCATAGATACCCGAAACCTGCGGCCCGCCGATCGCCAGCACAGCGATCTTGTCGAATTCGGACTGGACGTAGAACAAGACTTCAGCGCCTGCGACAGAAACGGAATCGGCCCAGCGACGAAGATAGAGTTCCGGTTTCCAGCGCAGCCGGACTTTGGGAAAGAACCATACGGCGGCGATGAAGAGGGACAGCGCGTTGGCCGCAAGGTAGCACCAGGCCCAGGTTTCGAGCGTCGTTGACGGAGCAAACGAGAAGGCGAGGGCGGCAAGGGTGCGCATCGCGGTGCCGATCACCACGAGAAGGGCTGCGCGTCCGAAGCGCCCGAGCCCGTTCAGCACGATGACCACGACTTCCAGTCCCCGCCAGCACAGAATCTCCGCAGCCATGAGCGCAAGAAACACCGGGAGCGCAACATCATCGGCGAAAACGGCGTGATACACAGCCAGGCTGAGCGCCACAAGGAGCGGCAGGGAGAGCAAGGCCCCGGCCAGAAAGCCGGCGCTATAGGTGCCGATCATAAGCGGCTTCACCGTCGCGACCCTATAGAGCGGCGACATGAAGCCGAAGGCGAGAACACGCGAAATCATGATCCCGGCCGCAGATGCCGTGGCGAACAGGCCGAATTCGGCGACCGACAGCCCGTTGGCAACGCAGACGAAATACACCAGCGATAGGACCAGCCGGCCAGCCGAGCCGCTGGTCATGGAAATATAGGCTGATATCACGCTGCGATGGCGTGCATATTGGGTCTTGATGACGTTGATCACGAGCGGGGTCCGGATGGTCTTCCCGCTTGTAACCGGTAAAGTTTAATGAGCGGTTTGCCTCGTCAATCCGGCCGGGCTTCCCCCTTTTATTAACGATTTGTTTTCCATAAAACGCCTATTCTCCGGCAGTTCGTCACTTTGCCCGCAGGCGGGCGCATACAGGCATCCATGTTCGATCCGGAAGATAAGAAAAGGACTGTCGTTCGTCGTTCCTTGCTCGATGTTGCATCCGGCGAGACTGCGGCTTCGCGTCCGCGGCAGATCAGCCGCTCCGTGCCGGCGCGCGGGGCCGCCGCCCTTCTCGATCGGCTGGGCAAGCCCGTTTCCGAACCTCTTTTGTCGCAGTCAGCAACCACCGCCGCATTTGCCGAGGATAAAAGCGGGACCAAGCCAAAAAAAGGCCGACTTGCCCGTTTTTCCGGGTGGCTGCGTCGCGACACGGCAGCGATGACCTTCGATCACGGAATGGCAGAAAAGCGCACCGGCGGTTACACGACCGGCTCTCCGGTCTACGAAGACGAACGCGACAGGCCACTGATCGATATAGCCACCATCCTCAGTTCCGTCTGGCAGATGCGAAAGGTCATTCTGTTTCTGACGGTCGTCGGTGCGGCGGGCGGGGTGTTGCTCGCGATGTCGACGCCCAGCATCTATATTTCCGAGAGCAAGCTCTATGTCGATCCACGCGAGGTCCGACTGACGGATTCCGATCTTTCCAAGGGGAACCTGGCAACCGAGGCCATCCTTGCGCTGCTCGACAGCCAGCTGGAAATTCTCCGCTCGCGAACGGTTCTGGAAAAGGTCGCCGTCGATCTCAATCTCGATCGTGATCCTGAATTCGGCACGGCGGACCAAAGCCGTCTTGCCGCGGCCCGGGACATCGTCTCCCCGCAGGAGGGTTCGGCCGCGCCGGCATCCGGTATCAGCCCGCGTACATTGGAAAAACTGAGCGAAGCGCTGACCGTCGGGCGCGACCCGAAAACCTTCATCGTCACCGTGGAGGTCAAGACCCACAACGCCCAGAAGTCGGCCCTGATTACCAACCGGATCGTCAGCACTTTCCTCAAGGAAGAGCAGGCTGCCCAATCCGGATTTTTCCAGGAAACCACGGCAGCGCTGGACGACCGGCTGGCCGAACTGCGCAAAAATCTGGATGCCGCCGAAAATGCCGTCGAGACCTTCAAAGCCGAGCACGACATCGTCGGAGCGGGCGGTGAACTGATCTCGGACAAACAGCTTCTCCTCCTCAACGACCAGGTCGCCGCCGTCCGCAACCGGATCGCCGAGGCGCGAGCCAAGGCAGGCGTCGCGACGAACACCCGGTTGAACGACGTGCTGACGGGGTCATTTCCCGAAGAACTGAGTTCGATGACGCTGCAGGAACTGCGCAAGCAATATTCGGAGGCGCGCGCGCAATTGGGCGCGCTCGACACCAGCCTTGGACCCCGCCATCCGCAGAGAATGGCGGCATCGCAGGCGCTCGAGGTCGCGCGCGCCGAAATCGGCAACGAACTGCGTCGTATCGAGGCCGCGGCGCAGACCGAGTTGAAGCGCGCCGTGGATACGGAGAAGGACCTTGTCCAGCAACTGGCTATCCGCAAGGCCAATCAGGTGAATTTCTCCGGCAACTTCATTACGCTGCGCGAGCTTGAGCGCAAGGCAAATGCCACGCAGGCGATTTACGAGTCCTTCCTGAAGCGCGCGAGCGAAACCGGCGAGGAAGGAAAGTTGACGAACAGGAACATCCGCGTCATTTCCCGGGCAGAGCCACCGCTGCAGGCCAACGGCCCGTCGCGAAAGCTGATTGCAATCGGCGGCATGATGGCAGGTTTGATGGCGGGCATTGGGCTGGGTGTCATGCTCGGCGCCTATCGCAGCCTGATTCATCGCCTGCAACGCCCGGAGCGCCGTGATGAACCCCCCGTTGAAGACGTGCCGTCGGACGGCAGCGACCCCCATCCCGACGGCCCAGGACGCTCCCCGCGTCTGCCGGAACATGTTCCATCCATGGTTCGTCAGCCGCGCCGGGAACCGGCCGCGCATCATGCCTCCGCGACCGCTGCCGCACTCTCCGCATTGCAGGCGGGCAAACGTGACGAGCCATCAGAGTTGCGTTCCTATCTTCGCGAAATGCAGGAAAAGGACCGTGAAACCGAAGGTTTCGAACAGGTGCAGGCCGAGATGCGCGCGCTCCGCTCCCGCGTTGAAGATTATGCAAGATTGCGCGCCGGCGGACGGTAGCCTTCCAGTTCGGCAATCCCCGGCTCTGTTGTCGGGATCCCCAGCCTCACGGTACAAGCTGTCACTCCTGCCGGTTTTGTATTTGCTTTCTCCTGCCGGGCTTGAATTTGTCTGTTCTGGACAGCATAGGACGCATTGAGGCTATTGCGCCTGCGTGCCGCAATTAAAGTGAACGAAAACAGATATTGGGAGAACACCGTGACGACCGTGATTGATGGCAAGCAGATTGCCGCGTCGATTATCGAAACCGTGAAAGTCGCCTCAAGGGACCTCATGGAGCAAACGGGTGTCAGAACCGGTCTGGCGGTCGTCATCGTCGGGGACGATCCTGCAAGCCATGCCTATGTTTCCGCAAAGAGCCGGACAGCCAAGGAATGCGGCTTTAACTCCGTACAGCATACATTGCCCGAAAGCACGTCGCAGGCAGATCTTGCAGCTTTGGTGCAGAGCCTGAACGCGGACGACAGCCTGCACGGTATTCTGGTACAGCTTCCCTTGCCCAAACATCTCCAATCCGAGCCGATCATCCAGTCGATCCTGCCGGAAAAGGATGTCGATGGGCTCAACATCGTCAATGCCGGAAAGGTCGCCACCGGCGATCTGGCAGGCGGACTGATTTCCTGCACCCCGGCCGGGGCGATGGTGTTCGTCAGGCGATTGCACGGCGAGGATCTGTCGGGGCTGAATGCCGTGGTGATCGGCCGCTCGAACCTCTTCGGCAAACCGATGGGCGCTCTTCTTTTGAATGCCAATGCGACGGTGACGATTGCCCATTCGCGGACAAAGGATCTGGCCGCGGTCTGCCGTGGCGCAGATATCCTTGTCGCCGCCGTCGGGCGGCCCGGCATGGTCAAGGCCGACTGGGTGAAGCCCGGTGCCACAGTGATTGATGTCGGCATCAACCGCGTGGCAGCCCCCGAAAAGGGGGAGGGTAAATTCCGTCTTGTCGGCGATGTCGCCTTCGAGGAATGCGCTGAAGTTGCCGGCGCCATCACACCGGTGCCGGGCGGAGTGGGGCCGATGACCATTGCCATGCTGATGGCCAATACCGTGATCGCCGCTCATCGTAAGGCCGGTCGTACGCCGCCGACGTTCTGAACGCGGCTTATCGCCTCGGGGCGGGGCCGGTAGAGGCCCTTACGATCAGTTCGGCCCGCCAGAGCTCCTGTTCGGGATAATCGCCCGTCTTGAGGATGTGGGAAATCAGCCGCGCCGCGATGCGCGAGCCTGCCGCCCTGAGCGAGGATCGCGTTGTTGTCAGCGGCACCATGAAGTTTTCCGGTTTCAGCATCGGCAGCACGTCGTCATGGGCGATGAGCGAGATATCCTTGCCAAGTTCAAGGCCCGCCCTGTTGATTGCCCGGACCGCTCCGAGCGCCATCACGGTGCTCGAGCAAAGCACGGCAGTCGGCGGTGCCGGATGGCCGAGAAAGCGCTGCATCGCGCTGTATCCGTATTCATCCGTCATGATCGAGTGATGGGCGAGGTCGTTGTCGAAAACCAGCCCGTTTTCTTCCATTACCCGCTGCATTCCCCTGCGGCGTCGAAACGCGAATGTCAGATTCTCCGGGCCGTTGATCAGTGCAATGCGCCTGTGGCCGAGCTGGATGAGAAACCGGGCCGCATCGTAGAAGGCGGCTGTGTTGTCGATATCGAGAAAGGGATAGGTTGCCGGCTGATCGATGCTGCGGCCGTGCACGACGAAGGGGATGGGGAGCGATTTCAGCATGGAGATGCGCGGATCGCCGACACGGATATAGGCGAGGAAAAGCGCATCCACATTGCCGCTTGCCGCCAGTCGCTGGAATGTCGCCTCCTCGTCGTCTGGCGCGCTGGGATTGATGACGAAATGAAAATCATGGCGGACGGCTTCCTCCCCCAGTCCGGCGAGGAACTCGCCGAAATGCACGTCGGAATCGATCCCCTGGGCGATTGGCATGACAAGGCCGATCGATCCGGCGCGGCCCGTTGCCAGCCGTTGAGCTGCGCGGTTGGGCCTGTAGCCGGTGTCGCGCACCGCCCGCAACACCCGCTGACGGGTCTCGTGGTTGACTTCGGGATATCCGTTGAGGGCCCTGCTGACGGTCGTCTGCGAAAGACCGAGCATTTCGGCAAGCTTTTTGAGATTAACGTTCATTCCGCAACGCTCCTCCCAAAGCGCTTTGAATTCTGGACGGCTCGACGTCGCATTGGAGCCTGCGGTAAAGGTTTTGTAACATTGGTACAACTGAGCAGCCACAGGAAATCGTTCTGCCGCAGCGCAAAACTTGTGTTGCACTGCGGGCGGTTGAGGATTCGCGCGTGAGTGGAAAGCTCTTGACTCGACGCCGGGCGAAATGATTTGTTAGCAAACTCAAAGCGCTTTGAATTCGAGCGTGTTGTCATGCGCCCGGCCTTGTCGCGCCGGGAATTTCTTGGGAGGAGATGACGTGAAAAAGACGTTCCTGATGGGGGTAGCGGCGCTTGCGCTCGTTGCCGGTCCCGCAACTTCGGCTGAGCTGAAATTCAAGCCCGGGGAAGACGGGAAATTCAACTGGGCAAGCCTTGATGATTTCAAGAAAGGTCACGACCTGAAAGGTCAGACGTTGACGATTTTCGGTCCATGGCGTGGCGAAGACCAGGTTCTGGTCGAATCGGTCCTCGATTATTTCCGCGATGCGACCGGCGCCGAAGTGAAGTATTCCTCATCCGAAAATTACGAACAGCAGATCGTCATCGATACGCAGGCAGGCAGCCCGCCGGATGTCGCCATCCTGCCGCAGCCGGGCCTGATCGCCGATCTCGCGTCGAAAGGCTATCTGACGCCCCTGGGTGAAGAAACCCAGAAATGGCTTCTCGAAAATTACGCCGCCGGTCAGTCCTGGGTCGATCTCTCGACCTATGCAGGCAAGGACGGCGCGAAGGCGCTTTACGCCTTTCCCTACAAGATCGACGTGAAGTCGCTCGTCTGGTACGTGCCCGAAAACTTCGAGGATTCGGGCTATGACGTTCCGAAGACGATGGAGGACTTGAAGGCGCTGACCGAAAAGATCGTCGCCGACGGCGGGACGCCCTGGTGCATCGGTCTCGGTTCCGGCGGTGCGACAGGCTGGCCGGCGACGGACTGGGTCGAAGACATGATGCTGCGGACCCAGCCGGCCGATGTCTACGACAAATGGGTAACCAACCAGATTCCGTTCACGGATGCGGCCGTCACCGGCGCGATCGATGAGTTCGGTTTCTTCGCCAAGACCGACAAATTCGTCGATGGCGGTGCTGCGGCTGTTGCCTCCAGCGATTTCCGCGACAGTCCGAAAGGTCTCTTCGCCTCGCCGCCGAAATGCTACCTGCACCACCAGGCATCCTTCATTCCATCCTTCTTCCCTGAAGGAACGGTTGTCGGCGAGGATGCGGATTTCTTCTACATGCCGCCCTATGCGAGCAAGCCTGACCTCGGCAATCCCGTCCTTGGCGCCGGCACGCTGGCTATGATCACCAAGGACACACCGGCATCGCGAGCCTTCATCGCGTTTCTGCAGACGCCGATCGCCCATGAAGTCTGGATGGCGCAGTCGAGCTTCCTGACGCCTTACAAGGGTGTCAACCAAGATACTTATGCCAATGGTCCGATGAAGAAGCAGGGCGAAATTCTCATCAATGCCACGACCTTCCGGTTCGACGGATCGGACCTGATGCCGGGCAAGATCGGCGCCGGTGCGTTCTGGACGGGCATGGTCGATTATGTCGGGGGCAAATCGGCCGCTGATGTTGCCACCGGTATTCAGACTGCCTGGGACTCGATCAAGTAAGGATGCATGGCAAGTAAGGATGCCGGGCGGCCACCGCCCCTGTCCTCCGGGATATCTCCCCTCACAGGGGGAGGTTGGCGGCGAGCTTTTTTGCGCTCGTGACAGTTGAGGACAGGCGGCGGAAAAGAACGATCTTCCCCTTGTGGGGGAGATGTCACGAAGTGACAGGGAGGAGTAAAGCTCTCCTCCAATAATGACCCCTGGGGAGGGACGTTTCCATGCAGCAGTTGCTTTTCGCTATCGTGACGATGGCAGCGGGCGTTCTCGCCTGCGCTGCCTATTTCTTCGGGACCAACTGGCTTCTGGACAGGATCTTTCCCTCCAAGGGCCGGTCGGGTCCTCTTGCATCGCGCAACCTGCGCATCACCAACGCGGTCAGACCCTGGCTTTTTCTCGGCCCGGCCATGATCTCGCTCACTGTCTATCTGATTTATCCAGTGATTGAATCCGTCTGGCTCAGCCTGCACGACAAGTCCGGTCAGGCCTTTGTCGGCCTGCGGAATTTCCAGTGGATGTTCGGCGACGGCGAGTTTCGCCAATCCATCTACAACAATTTCCTCTGGCTGCTCGTTGTTCCCGCCGCCGCCACCTTCTTCGGGCTGATCATCGCGGCGCTGACCGACCGCATCTGGTGGGGTAATATCGCCAAGACGCTGATCTTCATGCCCATGGCGATCTCCTTCGTCGGCGCTTCCGTCATCTGGAAGTTTATCTATGACTTCCGGCCCGAAGGCTCCGAGCAGATCGGTCTTTTGAACGCGCTGGTGGTCTATTTCGGCGGATCGCCCGAAGCCTGGGTGACCCTGCCGTTCTGGAACAATTTTTTCCTGATGGTGATCCTCATCTGGATCCAGACCGGGTTCGCGATGGTCATCCTGTCGGCTGCATTGCGCGGTATCCCCGAGGAGACGATCGAAGCCGCCGTCATCGACGGCGCCAACGGTCTTCAGATCTTTTTCAAGATCATGATCCCGCAGATGTGGGGCACGATCGCCGTGGTCTGGACGACGATCACGATCCTGGTACTCAAGGTCTTCGATATCGTGCTCGCCATGACCAATGGCCAATGGCAGAGCCAGGTTCTCGCCAACCTGATGTTCGACTGGATGTTCCGTGGTGGCGGCGACTTCGGACGGGGCGCCGCAATCGCCGTCGTCATCATGGTGCTGGTCGTTCCGATCATGATCTGGAACATCCGCAATGCTGCCAAGGAAATGGAGGGCCATTGAGATGATTGCTTCCGCCCGCTCCCCGCTCATCTGGGTCGTCCATCTCTCCGTCGCGCTGCTTGTGCTTCTCTGGACGTTGCCGACCGCAGGTCTTCTGATTTCATCGCTGCGCGACAAGGACCAGTTGGCCGTCTCCGGCTGGTGGACGGCGCTTTCCACTTCGACGCAGACATTGGTCTTCAGGGCGCCAACAGCTGACAAACAGGTCGAGAAGAACGGCAAATTCGTCATCTCCGGCAATATGCTCGAAGGTCAGTCCGCCGGCCAGGTATCCGCTTTTGGCTTCAACAGCCGCGAGCCGGCGGCTTTCCAGCCCGGGCAGACGGCAGACCTGAACGGCGGCGAGAAGCTGACAGTTCAGGCCGATGGTTCGTTCGAGATCATTTCGGACAAGGCGATGGAGGGCACACGCGGCCAGCGCATCTTTTTCACGGCCGCCGTTCCGCCGCGCTTCACGTTCGACAACTACCGCGAGGTCATGCGCGCCGAAGGGATCGGTGCCTCCTTCATCAATTCGCTGACGGTTGCCATTCCGGCGACCATCATTCCGATCCTTGTCGCGGCTTTTGCGGCCTACGCGCTCGCCTGGATGAAGTTTCCGGGTCGTGCGATCCTGATCGCCGTCGTTGTCGGCCTCCTCGTCGTGCCGCTGCAGATGTCGCTCATTCCGTTGCTCAAGCTCTATAACGGGGTAGGCGCCTTCCTCGGCGTACCCGCCAAGACCTATGTCGGCATCTGGCTTGCCCATATGGGCTTCGGTCTGCCGCTCGCCATCTATCTCCTGCGCAATTACATGGCAGGCCTCCCGCGCGAGATCATGGAATCGGCGCGGGTGGATGGCGCCAGCGATTTCGACATCTTCATCAAGATCATTCTGCCGCTGTCCTTCCCGGCGCTTGCCTCCTTCGCAATCTTCCAGTTTCTGTGGACCTGGAACGATCTTCTGGTCGCAATGGTCTTTCTGGGCGCTGGTAACAACGAACTGGTGCTGACGGGCCGTCTCGTCAATCTGCTCGGCTCGCGCGGCGGCAACTGGGAAATTCTGACGGCCTCGGCCTTCATCACCATCATCGTCCCTCTGATCGTCTTCTTCAGCCTGCAGCGCTATCTGGTGCGCGGCCTGCTTGCCGGCTCGGTCAAGGGCGGCTGATTTTCTTCACGCATAGGAATTTGAATATCTATGACCAAGAGCATGACCCAGACGGGCAGTTCCGCCCTTGTGGCAGACCGGGACTGGTGGCGCGGCGCGGTGATCTACCAGATCTATCCGCGTTCCTATCAGGATTCCAACGGTGACGGCATCGGCGACCTCAAGGGCATCACAGCGAGGCTGCCCTATGTCGCCTCTCTGGGCGTGGACGCAATCTGGATCTCGCCGTTCTTCACCTCGCCGATGAAGGATTTCGGCTATGACGTGTCGAACTACAAGGGCGTCGATCCCATTTTCGGTCTGCTTGTCGATTTTGACGACCTGATCGCTGAGGCCCATCGTCTTGGCATCCGCGTCATGATCGACCTCGTGTTGTCGCACACGTCGGACCAGCATCCCTGGTTCGTGGAAAGCCGCTCAAGCCGTTTCAATCCCAAGGCCGACTGGTACGTCTGGTCGGACTCCAAGCCCGACGGAACGCCGCCGAACAACTGGCTGTCGATCTTCGGCGGTTCGGCATGGCAGTGGGATCCGACGCGCCTGCAATATTACATGCACAATTTCCTGACGTCGCAGCCCGATCTCAATCTGCACAATCCGGAGATTCAGGACGCGCTTCTTGCGGTCGAGCGCTTCTGGCTCGAACGCGGCGTCGACGGCTTCCGGCTGGACACGATCAACTTCTATTTTCACGATCTGGAACTGCGCGACAACCCGGCGCTTGCCCCGGAACGCCGCAATGCCAACACCGCGCCGGCGGTGAACCCCTATAACTACCAGGAACATCTCTACGACAAGAACCGGCCGGAAAACCTCGCTTTCCTCAGGCGCTTCCGGGCCGTCATGGACGAGTTTCCGGCAATTGCGGCCGTTGGCGAGGTCGGGGACAGCCAGATCGGTCTTGAAATCGCCGGGCAATATACCTCCGGCAACGACAAGATGCATATGTGCTACGCCTTCGAATTCCTGGCGCCCGATCCGCTGACGCCGGCCGGCGTCGCCAAGGTGCTGCATGATTTCGCCCGCGCGGCACCCGAAGGCTGGGCCTGCTGGGCCTTTTCAAACCATGACGTGGTGCGCCATGTCAGCCGCTGGGGCTTCGACATCGCCGACCATGAGGCGCACGCAAAGTTTCTGGCAAGCCTGCTCATGACGCTGCGGGGGTCCGTCTGCATCTATCAGGGCGAAGAACTCGGGCTGACGGAAGCCGATCTGGCCTATGAAGATCTGCAGGATCCCTATGGCATCCAGTTCTGGCCGGACTTTAAGGGCCGTGACGGCTGCCGCACGCCCATGGTTTGGGATGACAAGTCGGTCAATGGCGGCTTCAGCGACGGCAGGCCCTGGCTGCCCGTGTCGCCGGACCATCTCGGCCGCGCGGTTTCGGTGCAGGAACAGGACCAGCGTTCGGTGCTGACCCATTATCGGCGCTTCCTGAACTTCCGAAAGCAATATCCGGCTTTCGCCAAGGGCGAGATCGAGTTTCGGCCCTACGAGGCGCCGGTTCTGGGCTATGAGCGCATCTTCGGCAATGAGACGATCCTGTGCCTGTTCAACATGAGCGGCGCACCGGTCACTGTCGAGCGGCCGATCGAGAGGCTCGAAGTCCTGGAAGGGCACGGGTTTGATTCGCATCTGGGCGACGACAGGATTTTCTTGCCGGCCTGGGGCGGCTTTTTTGCCCGCGTTGAATGATTGGATGAGCCCGCGCGGGCTCACGGAATGAGAAAATGAAGGGGAGGGCGACATGACAGGTCTGCAGCTAAAGAATATCCGCAAGTCCTATGGCGCGGTCGATGTCATCCACGGCATCGACCTGGAGATCAAGCAGGGCGAATTCGTGGTTTTCGTCGGTCCTTCAGGCTGCGGCAAGTCCACGCTGCTGCGCATGATCGCCGGGCTTGAGGAGATTTCCGGGGGCGAAATGTTCATCGAGGATCGCCTCGTCAACGATGTGCCGCCGTCGCAGCGCGGCATTGCCATGGTCTTCCAGTCCTACGCGCTCTATCCGCACATGACCGTCTACGACAACATGGCCTTCGGCATGCGCATCGCCAAGGAATCCAAGGAGGAGATCGACCGCCGCGTCCGCTCCGCCGCCGACATCCTGCAACTCACCCAATATCTCGACCGGTTGCCCAAGGCACTGTCCGGCGGCCAGCGCCAGCGCGTCGCCATCGGCCGCGCCATCTGCCGCAACCCACGGGTCTTCCTCTTCGACGAACCGCTGTCGAACCTTGATGCCGCGCTGCGTGTTGCGACCCGCATCGAGATCGCCAAGCTCAGCGAATCCATGGCCGACACGACGATGGTCTATGTGACGCATGACCAGGTCGAGGCCATGACACTGGCCGACCGCATCGTCGTTCTGTCGGCAGGGCACATCGAGCAGGTCGGTCCGCCACTGGAACTCTATGAGCGCCCGGCCAATCTCTTCGTAGCCCGCTTCATCGGTTCCCCGGCCATGAACATCATTCCCGCGAAAATCGTTGGAACGGGCGCTCAAACTGCGGTCGAACTGACGGGCGGCACCCGCGATGTTCTGGATATCCAGACGGCAGCCACGGAAAATGGCAAGACGGCCAGCTTCGGCGTCCGCCCGGAGGATCTGCGCGTTTCCACTGGCGAGGATTTCCTGTTCGAGGGAACGGTGTCGATCATAGAGGCCCTCGGCGAAGTCACGTTGCTTTATATCGAGGGTCTGGTCGCCAACGAGCCGATCATCGCCAAGATTCCCGGCATTCTCAGCATCGAGCGCGGCCAGAAGGTACGGTTCACGGCCGACAGGGCGAAGTTGCACCTGTTCGACAGCGAGGGGAAGACGTACCGGACTTGATCGGATTGGGCTTGAGATCGATCTGATCAGGCATTGTTGAGGCGGATTTTCCCCATGCTGGCGTGACCATTCCACCCTCTGTTAACCACCTTTGGTTACAATTCAGAGCAGAGAAGCGGGGACTGAGGACCGAGACTATGCGCAGCGCCGATGCTTTTGACCGTCCGACCTATCTCAGTCGCGAAGAGTCCTTCATGTATGATCGGGAAACACTTTTTCCGATGGAGGAGACGCGCAACGAGGCGCGGATCGAATATACCGAAAAAGGCATGCTGAACCTCTCGTCACGCCGTTGTCAGATTTTGCAGATATCGAAAAGCCGTGCGTTGATCGGCATCCTCACGCAGTTCAAGCTTCCGCAGACCTTCTACCTCGATATTCCCGGTGCCCGCATCGGAATGATCGGCTGCATCGTCCGGCGCGTCTACCCCAACGATACGATGGAGGCCCGGTTCCTGCGTCTCGTACCGGACGCCGATCTCAACCGGATTTTCGTTTACAGCACCCACCCGAACCACCGCAACCGCGTGCTCGACATCTATCGCTGACCCTCGCGGCGGCGATGTCTATCTCGACACTGGCGGACGCGCACTTCAATGAAAGAACACACTCGCCCCATGCTCAGCCGCTCCGACGGCGGCGCGGAAAGGAGCGAACATTTCCCTGCCCATGCCGTACTCGTTGGCGGACAGATCGGCTTCGACCGGGGTGCGGCGGGCAAGCTCGGCGGGGTCGACCAGAAGTTCTATCGTGCCGTGGATGGCATCGAGACGAATAAGATCGCCTTCTCGAATGAGGGCGATCGGCCCGCCATCCTTGGCCTCCGGCGTCATGTGGATGGCAGAGGGTACCTTGCCCGATGCGCCGGACATGCGGCCGTCGGTGACGAGGGCGACTGTCTGGCCGCGATCCTGGAGAATGCCGAGAACGGTGGTCAGCTTGTGCAGTTCCGGCATGCCGTTGGCCTTCGGTCCCTGGAAGCGCACGACGGCGATGAAGTCGCCTTCCAGCTTGCCGTCCTTGAAGGCGGACTGCAATTCCGACTGGTCGTGAAAGATCTTCGCCGGCGCCTGGATCACATGGCGCTCCGGCTTGACGGCCGAGATCTTGATGACGGCTTTGCCGAGATTGCCCGACAGCATCTTGAGCCCGCCCGTCGCCTGGAACGGATGCTCGACGGTCGACAGGACCTTCGGATCATGGCTCTGCTCTGGCGCGGGTTCGCGGTGCACGGTGCCGTTTACGCCGAGCTTCACGTCGATAGCATAGGCATCGAGGCCCTGGCCGAAGACGGTGCGCACGTCGTCATGCAACAGGCCCTTCTTGAGAAGCTGGCTGATCAGATAGCCCATGCCGCCCGCCGCGTGGAAATGGTTCACGTCAGCGAGACCGTTCGGATAGACGCGGGCGAGAAGCGGGATGATGTCGGACAGCTCCGAAATATCCTGCCAGGTGAGCACGATACCGGCTGCGCGGGCCATGGCGAGGAGATGCAGGGTGTGGTTGGTCGAGCCGCCGGTTGCATGCAGTCCGACGACGCCGTTGACGATCGAGCGCTCGTCGATCATTTCACCGGCCGGCGTGAACTCATTGCCAAGCGCTGTGATGGCCAGCGCCCGCTTGGTCGCTTCCTTCGTCAGCGCGTCACGCAACGGCGTGCCGGGATTGATGAAGGACGCCCCGGGCAGATGGAAGCCCATGATTTCCATCAGCATCTGGTTGGAATTGGCGGTGCCGTAGAAGGTGCAGGTGCCAGGGCCGTGATAGGACTTCGATTCCGCCTCCAGCAACTCGTCGCGGCCGATCTTGCCCTCGGCAAAGAGTTGGCGCACGCGCGACTTCTCGTCGTTCGGCAGGCCGGAGGTCATCGGGCCGGCAGGAATGAAGACAGCGGGAAGATGGCCGAATGTCATGGCGGCAATCATCAGGCCGGGGACGATCTTGTCGCAGACGCCGAGATAGACGGTGCTGTCGAACATGTTGTGCGACAAACCGATACCCGCCGCCATGGCGATCAGATCTCTGGAAAACAAGGACAATTCCATGCCGGGCTGGCCTTGGGTCACGCCGTCGCACATCGCTGGCACGGCGCCTGCCACCTGCGCCACGCCGCCCGCCTCATGGGCAGCCTCGCGGATAAGGGCTGGATAGGTCTCGAACGGCTGATGCGCGGAGAGCATATCGTTGTAAGAGGTGATGATGCCGAGATTGGGCACCACATCGCCCGAAAGGGCGAGTTTCTCGGAGGGGGAACAGACCGCGAAGCCATGGGCGAGGTTGCCGCAGCCGAGAACCGAACGGTGCACACCTGTGGCGGTCGCCTTGCGGACACGGTGGAGATAGAGTTCGCGGGAGGGTTTCGAGCGCTCGACGATGCGGGCGGTGATGGCGGCGATGCGGGAATCGGCGGACATGGCTATCCTGTTCCGGGGTCTCGTGACCCCTTGAGTTCAGCGTGTTTGCGATCATCCGGGTCTTTTGACGACCGGATCGGGCGTCAGGGGGGCCCAGTAAATCTGCAGCGGTGACGAGGTCCTGCGCAACATCGCCCGGATCGGCATCTCCGTCTCGTCGCCCGGTGCTTCAGCCTTGGCAAGAACGTCCCTCTTGGCGGTCCCTTCGATATGAAGAACCAGAAGTCCGGCATCCTCAAGGCTTGAGAATGTAAATGTCAGACGCGGCTCGCCGGCACCATCAGCCTCCATCGTCATTATGCCGCGTGGCGTCTTCGGATCAAGCGCTTCCAAAAGGCGCGATCCGCCCGGAAAGAACGATGCCGTGTGCCCGTCGCCGCCCATGCCGAGAATGGCGACGTCGAAAGGCGTGCCGATGCAGGCCATCTGCTTCGTCGCGGTCGCTGCGGCTTCCTCCGCCGTCGGCGTCGGATAATAGAGCGGCTGGAAGGCCGCCGCGGAAGCGGCAGCGGTCAGAAGGTTATCCCGGACAAGCTTCTCGTTCGAGCGGTCGCTGTCCGGCTCGACGAACCGCTCATCGACAAGCGTCACCATTACCTTTGGCCAGTCGATCGGCCGGGCGGAAAGAGCCTTGAAGAAAGCCTTGGGTGTCGAGCCTCCGGATACGGCGATCGTCGCTTTGCCGCGCACCGCAATCGCCGTGGTCAGGGCCGATGCGACGGCATCGGCCAGACCTTCAGCAAGCGCTGCGCCAGTGTCGAAAACATGCATCGCGGCTGCCATTTCCTCGTCCTTCAGATAACTTCGTGCCAGGTCCGGCCGTCGCGCTCGATCAGTGCGATCGCCTGACTGGGCCCCCAGGTACCGGCGGTATAGGGCTGAACCATCTGGCTGACGGCGTCCCAGCTTTTGAGAATGGGATCGACCCATTTCCAGGCCGCCTCGACCTCGTCGCGGCGCATGAACAGCGTCTGGTTGTTGCGTACCACGTCGAGCAACAGCCGCTCATAGGCGTCGGCGCTGCGGGCATTGAAGGCCTCCGCGAAGGTCATGTCGAGCGACACGTTGCGCAGGCGCATCCCGCCCGGGCCCGGATCCTTGATCATCAGCGACTGCTTGACACCTTCGTCCGGCTGGAGGCGGATGATCAACTGGTTGGCTGCGATGCGGCCGGCGGCATCGTCGAAGATAGAATGCGGAATGGGTTTGAAGGCGACGACGATTTCCGACATGCGGCCCGCCATGCGCTTGCCGGTGCGGATGTAGAAGGGCACGCCCGCCCAGCGCCAGTTGCCGATCTCGGCCTTGATCGCGACGAAGGTTTCCGTGTTGGAAACGCCACCTTCGAGCTCTTCCAGATAGCCCTTCACCGGACCGCCGGCAGAGGCGCCGGCCTTGTACTGGCCGCGCACCGTCAGTTTTTCGACATTGCCCGGGTTGATGGGCTTCAGAGCCCTTAGAACCTTGAGCTTTTCGTCGCGCACGGCTTCCGCGTTCATCGACGGCGGCACTTCCATGGCGACCAGGCAGAGCAGCTGCAGGATGTGGTTCTGCACCATGTCGCGTAGCGCACCGGCCTTGTCGTAATAGCCGGCGCGGCTCTCCAGGCCGACGGATTCGGCCACCGTGATCTGCACGTGGTCGATATACTGCGCGTTCCAGAGCGGCTCGTAGAGTGTGTTGGCAAACCGCAGAGCCATCAGGTTCTGAACCGTTTCCTTGCCGAGATAATGGTCGATGCGGAAGATCTGCTCTTCCTTGAAGACCTTGCCGATCGTGTCGTTAAGCTCGAGCGCGGACGCCAGATCGCGGCCGATCGGCTTTTCGACGACGATGCGCGTCATCTTGGTGATCAGCTTGTGATCCCGGATCTTTTCCGAGATGTCGCCGAAGATGGCCGGAGCGACGGCGAGATAGAAGGCGCGGACACGGTCCTTGTTTTCGTCCAAAAGCTGCTTCAGCTTGTCCCAGCCCTGATCTGACTTCGCATCGACGGGAACATAGAAAATCCGGTCGGTGAAAATCTTCACTTGGGCTTCGTCATACTCACCGGGCTTCAAATGCTCCTTGAGGGCATCCGCCGCGAATTTGCGGTAATCCTCGTGTGTCAGCGTGCTGCGGGACGCACCGATGATCCGTGTGGGATCGGTGAGCTGACCATCCAGCTGGCGATGATAAAGCGCGGGAAGCAATTTCCGCTCCGCAAGGTCGCCGGTGCCCCCGAAAACCACATAATCGAAAGGCTCGACAGGAATGATCTGGCTGCTCATCAGAAATCTCTATCTTCAACGGTTAGAGGCCGTTCTAATCTAATCGATTTAAAAAGGCCAGAGTGCGGTGCGATAAAAGTCATTTTATAGACGTGCCCGCCGCCAAGGGATAGCCTCTCTTCTGTGTTTCTCAGAAGCGGTCGCGCAGCGCGTACCAACTGAGGGCAAGGAACAGCAAAGCCGGGCGGAACCGGGCGCCGCCGGGAAAAGCCGGGATGTTCAGGTCGCGGAAAAGATCGAGATCGGAGCGGTTGCCGGTGATAAGCTGGGCATAGAGCTTGCCGCAGTAGTTCGACAGCATCACGCCATGGCCGGAATAGCCGCCGATCGAGGTGACGCCGGGCATGACCTCGCGCACGAAAGGCTGGCGCGGCAGCGTAATGCCGACGGAACCGCCCCAGGCATGGGTCATTTCGACAGTGGCAAGCGATGGATAGATTTCGCTGATCTGCCGGCGGATATGATCGGAAATATCCCGGGGATTGTCCGCCGTATAAGCTTCACGACCGCCGAACAGCAGACGTCCGTCCTTCGACTTGCGGAAGTAGCGCACGACGAAGCGGGAATCCGCGACAGCCTCGCCATCCGGCAGAATTGCTGGGAAATCGGAAAGAATCCGGGTCGCTCCAATGAAGGATCGGATCGGCATTACATGCCGCGCGGTCACCGGTTCGAGATCACCGATATAGGCGTTGCAGGCGATCAACGCGCGCTCGGCGCGGATCGTACCCCGGTTTGTTTCGATGACAATCCGGCCACCGGTACGATTGATCTTAAGGGCTCGGGTCTGCTCGTGCAATGCAGCGCCAGCAAGCGCCGCCTGCCTGGCAAGTCCGACGAGCAATTTCATCGGCTGGATATGGCCGGTTCCGGTGTCGCGGATACCGAACAGGTAGCGGGTGGAACCGAGCCGTGAGACGATTTCCTCAAGCTCCATGAAGCTCTGGTGCGGATAGCCGTAGCGTGTCGCGGCGATCTCGACGCTGTTGCGATAGTCCTTCTCGTAGCTCTTTTTGTGCGAGACGTTGAGCTGACCGGGCACATATTCGATATCTATGTCGTGGGTCGTGGCAAAGTCGAGAAGATAGGCCTTGGCGTCCTCTGCGAGATCGAACAACGCTTTCGAGCGTTCGAAGCCGAGTGTGTGTTCCAGGTCTTCGGGAGACCAGCGCTGGCCGGTGCCGAGCTGCCCGCCATTGCGGCCCGAGGCGCCGTCGCCGAAGCGGCAGGCATCGATCAGCGTCACGCCCACCCCTGCTAGAGCCAGATTATAAGCGGCCTGTAGGCCCGTGAAACCGCCGCCGATGATTGCCACATCGGTATCGGTAGAACCTGACAGCGGCACATAGTCGGGCCTCTCCGTCATCATGTCTTCGTACCAGGAAACTCCCGGCGAGATAGGGCTTTGCCAGGGCATGGCCATCACCTTTCGGGTCAGACGTTGAGAAGCAGATATTCGCGTTCCCAGGGACTGATCACCTGCATGAAGGTCTCGAACTCGCCGCGCTTCACGCCGGCATAGATGGCGATGAATTCCGGACTGAAGACCTCGGCGAAGCGCGGCTCGGCTTCCAGCAGCGACACAGCCTCCAGCAGTCCTCGGGGCAGGTCGATCGTGCCACCATTGACGGTGTCGTCCGAGGGGGCGGACGGTTCCAGTGCCTCCACGATACCGAGATAGCCGCAGCCGAGCGAGGCCGCGAGCGCAAGGTAGGGGTTGGCATCCGAACTTGGCAGCCGGTTCTCGACCCGCCGTGCGACGGGTTCGGAAACCGGAACACGGAACGCCGTGGTGCGGTTGTCGTAACCCCAGGCATTGTTGACCGGCGCCGACATGTCCGGCGTCAGGCGGCGGTAGGAATTCACATAGGGCGCCATCATCGACAGCGCCTTCGGAACGTATTTCTGCATGCCGCCGATGAAGGAGAAGAATTCCTTGGAGGCCGAACCGTCGGCATTGGAAAACAGGTTCCGCCCCGTGTTGATCTCGATCAGCGACTGGTGGATATGCATGGCCGAGCCTGCCTGTCCCTGCATGGGCTTGGCCATGAAAGTGGCATAAATTCCGTGCTTCAGCGCCGCTTCGCGGATCGTCCGTTTGAACATGAACACCTGATCGGCCAGTTCGATCGGGTCGCCGTGGCGCAGGTTGATCTCGAGCTGCGCCGGACCTTCCTCGTGGATCAGCGTATCGATCTCGAGACCCTGCTTTTCAGAGAAATGATAGATGTCGTCGATCAGCTCGTCGAATTCGTTGACGCCGGCGATCGAGTAGCCCTGGCCTCCCTGGATCGCTCGGCCCGAACGGCCCTTCGGCGGATGCAGCGGATAATCCGGATCCTCGTTCTTGGCGACGAGATAGAACTCGATCTCCGGTGCCACCACCGGCATCCAGCCCTTCAGCCGGTAGAGTTCGAGGACATGCTTCAGCACGTTTCGCGGTGTGTAGGGAACCTGTTCGCCTTGCGAGCCCGCGATGTCGCAGATCACCTGCGCCGTCGGATCGCTTTCCCAGGGAACGATGGAGAGGGTCGAAAGATCGGGAACCAGCTTGATATCGCTGTCGCGGCTGTCATAGCGGAAATTGCCGGTTTCCTCCGGATACTCGCCGGAAATCGTGTGGCGATAAATCGCGGAGGGAAGTGCGAGCGACGTGTTGGAGGTGAATTTCGAAGACGGCATCATCTTGCCGCGCGGCACGCCGGCTATATCGGGGGTGATGCATTCGATATCTTCGATACCCCGGACCTTGAGCCAGTCGGCGGCTTCCTTCCACGTCTTGACCCCTCGAGGGGCTTCCAATGCTGCAGGTATTTTTGGAGGTCTGCTCTTCGTTATTTTTTGGGTAACGCTTCTTCTGGCAGGCATAAATCACCGGTTTTGGGTTCGGATGGCGGCCATCATAGCCGGAGTTTGACAATTGGCTAGGCGCAGCCTGGCACTTTTGCGCCGTGTCCGTCCATTTCTCTTCGGCGATTGACAAGCAAGGCTGCTGCTAGGAAAGGAGGGAGAAACGGGATTTTGACGTGGCCGAACAGTTTGACACAGTGATCATCGGCGCCGGCGCTGCCGGCATGATGGCAGCAATCGAGGCCGGCAAGCGAGGGCGTCGCGTCCTTGTGCTCGACCACGCCAAGGCACCCGGCGAAAAAATCCGCATCTCCGGCGGCGGCCGCTGCAACTTCACCAATCTTCATACGGCGCCAAGAAATTTTCTCTCCGAAAATCCCCATTTCTGTAAGTCGGCGCTGGCGCGTTATACGCCGCAGGATTTTATCGCGCTGATCGAGCGGCATGGCATAGCATGGCATGAAAAGACGCTTGGCCAGCTTTTCTGCGACGACAGCGCCAAGGATATCGTCCGGATGCTGTTGACCGAAATGAAGAACGCCGGCGTGGTGCTGCGGCTTGGCACCGAAGTTCGATCCGTCGAAAAGTCACTGTCGGGTTTTCGCACGGCAACAGTCGAGGGGGACGTCGAAAGCCGGTCGCTGGTCATCGCCACCGGTGGCAAATCGATCCCGAAGATGGGCGCAACGGGTTTTGCCTACAGGATTGCCGAACAGTTCTCGTTGCCCCTCGTGGAAACCCGCCCCGGACTTGTGCCCTTGACCGTCGATCCCGCTCAACTCGAAAGTTTGAGCGCCCTGTCGGGCGTCGCCGTCGAGGCCGAGGTGCGCTCAGGCAAAACTGCGTTTGAGGAGGCCATTCTCATAACGCATCGCGGCTTGAGCGGGCCGGCTATCCTGCAGATTTCGTCCTATTGGCGCGAAGGCGGCGTCATCCGGCTCAGCCTTCTGCCCGGGAGCGACATTGCGGCGCACCTGAAGGCGGCCCGCCGCGAAAACGGCCGGCAGGCGCTGCAGAAACCACTTGGCGAGCATTTGCCCAAAAGATTGGCGCAGTTCTTCGTGGAGGCTGCAGGCATGAGCAACCGCCCGCTGGCAGACCTCTCAGACAAGGCGATCGACGCATTCTGTCTGCGGATCAAGGACTGGACGATCACGCCTGCAGGCTCGGAAGGATACCGCACCGCGGAGGTCACGCTCGGCGGCATCGACACGCGAGCGCTGGATAGCCGGACCATGCAGGCCCGCGACATGCCCGGCCTCTTTTTTATCGGTGAATGCGTCGATGTCACCGGCTGGCTCGGCGGTTATAATTTCCAATGGGCCTGGGCGTCCGGATATTCTGCGGGGCAGGCGGCCTGAAGCAAGGCGAAAGCGGTATGAGCCTTCAGCCATTCTTAAGATATCTGGCGGAACTTGCTCAAGGGAACACATGATCGACGCAGCCCGACATCGAATATTCTTCCTCGACAGAATTATGACATGAATTGGCTGGCAGTTGGGATGGACCTGAACTATCGTTGCTTTGGTCAGAAGGACATGATGCCATGAACCAGAATCGCAGCCATTCCAAAAGCCCTGCTGTCGCGATTGCGAAGGCAGAAGAGAGCAAAGCTTCGCTGGCGGTCAAGTTCAGCGTCATCGCGATGTGTGCTTTGACGGCGCTCGCCGCGCTGCCGGCGTTTTGGTCGTTCTGACGCTCGCCGATCCGACCTCGTTCCTGTCCTTTCCGGATTGACCGGGCCGCTGTCCGGTTCAATCGATTTATACAAATATTAAGCGTTGCGGGTGGAGAATGCACGGCAACGGAGTCTGCCGTGATTTCGCCCCTGGCAGGGCGGTCATGCAATGAATGCCTGGCAGGCTGACGGCGAGACGCCGTATGTTTCAGTCGAAATCCATCAGCCTGTTTGCGCGCCGGGGGAGCCTTTGCGGCTCGAGAGCGTAAACGCGGCTGCGAGCCGAGGTGCGTATATGTTCATCGACAAGATTCTTGCCCGCTTCAAGATCCAGACCAAGGTGCTGCTGTTCATCCTGCCCTTCGTCGTCAGCATCTGCGCTGTCGGCATCACTGGCCTTTACGCATCGGGCCTGCTGCAGGGACGCATGGAGATTTCCAACAGCGTTCTCCAGTCGCTGAGCGGCTTCAAGGATGTCTATGCAGGCATGAACGCCTTTCTCCAGGATGCGAGCGAGAAGAGCCGCGAGGATGTGCTGCGCAAGATCGTCGATCAGCGTGCCGTTCTCGAAGCTACCCGCGCCCAGATGGAAAGTGCCGAGGGCGCCAGCGAGCTCGACAGCGCCATTGACGGAACCGCCAGGATCGGAGATCGCGTCACCGGACTCTGGAAGCTCAACGAGGACGAAAAAGGCCTGCGCAAGGCGATCAACGCCAGCCTGCGCATCCTCTTGTCGACGCAGATGAAGCTGGTCGACGAGGCAATGTCGATGGAACGCACTGTCCGCAACGACGAGAATGCAGCAAAGAAGCTTCTCCGCGAGGCCGAACGGCTGACGGCGGCCAGCGAAAGTCTCGTGACGGTCAGTTCCGCATTCGCTCGCGCGGCCACCCCCGAAGACAAGATCAGGGTGGCAAAGGATAGCCTGGCCGAGTTGCAAAAACTGCAGGTGCGTATGGCGTCCGGACTGCCGTCCAGCCAGAAGGCCGTGATCGAAACGTTCAAAAATACTGTCGGCGAGATCGCCTCGCTACTGGGCAACGGCGATTTCAGTGACGAGAACGCAAAGACGATTGGCCGGCTGCTTGCACGCTTCCGCCAGACGAGCATTCAACTCAACGCCGCAGCCGGTATCAAGATGCGCGACGCAACCACCACCTTCGGCAAGCTTGATGCGCCGCTGGTCAAGGCCAATGCCGTGCTTGATAACACGCGGTTGATGGTCAGCGCCGTCTATTCCATCCGGCTCGCCGCTGCAAGTTTCCTCGAAACATCCGATGAGACGAGTCACACGCGTCTTCAGCGCGAACTCAGTGTCCTAATGCAAGAGGCGCAGTCTCTCTCTCATTCCGCGCCGGAACTCGATCTTTTCGCGACACTCGCGGAAAAGATCAAGCCGCTGACGGAGAAGATCGAGAGCGACAGCCAGTCGCTGATCGCTGTAAGCGCCGGACGGCAAAAGGAATTTGCCACCGCTGCAGCAACGATCGACAGCATCTGGGCACAACTCGTTACCTTCGCGGAAAACCAGAAGACAAACGCCGCCGTCGAGCGCGAGCGGGCAAACCGGGTCTCGGTGATAGCCACCATTGGCGGCGTTCTGATTGCGCTGGTTGCCGGCGGCGCGCTGGTCCTCACGCTGAAAGGCCCGATCGGCCGTATCACCGCGGCGATGCGCGGACTGGCGGACGGAGCGCTCGATACCACGATCGATGGCAATGGACGCCGCGACGAAATCGGCGACATGGCCCGCGCGCTCGGAGTGTTCAAGGAAAACGCCCTGTCGAAGGTCCGGATCGAAGTCGAGAGCGAAGAACAGCGCACCAAGGCGGAAGCCGACCGGAGGCGCAACGACGACGAAAAGCACGCTCTTGACCAGCAGATCGATTTTGCTGTCAGCCAGCTTGCCGCAGGCCTCGGCCGGTTGGCGCAAGGAGACTTGTCGCAGCAGATCGACACACCTTTTACAGGTCGGCTTGAACAGTTGCGCATGGATTTCAACGGCTCGATTATCCGTTTGCAGGATACGCTTCTGCAGATCCGCAACAATGCCCTGTCGATCCAGCGCAGCGGCAGCGAAATGCATGCTTCCGCGGACTCGCTGTCCAAGCGCACCGAAGCGCAGGCGGCCTCGCTTGAGGAAACCGCGGCAGCCGTCGATCAGATCACCGTCACGGTCCGCTCGTCCGCCGAGCGTGCCCATGAGGCCAATGTGGCCGTGAGCCATACGAAGAAGAGCGCCGATAGCTCGGCGGTCGTGGTGACCAGCGCCATCGCCGCTATGGGCCGTATCGAGGATGCCTCGCGCCAGATCGAGCAGATCATCGAGGTCATCGACGAGATCGCCTTCCAGACCAATCTTCTCGCTCTGAATGCCGGCATCGAGGCCGCACGCGCCGGCGATGCGGGCAAGGGGTTTGCCGTCGTCGCCCAGGAAGTGCGCGAACTGGCGCAGCGATCGGCGGGTGCCGCGCGCGAAATCAAGGAACTGATCAACAAATCGACGTCGGAAGTCAGTTCTGGTTCGCAGCTTGTTCAGGAAACCGGGGCCGTCCTCGCTTCCATCAGCCAGCAGATCGTTGCCGTCAGCGGCCATGTCGAGATGATCGCGACCGCCAGCCGGGACCAGGCTGCCGCGCTGCATGAGGTCAATGGCTCGGTTAACCAGATGGATCAGATGACTCAGCAGAATGCCGGCATGGTCGAGCAGGCGACGATGGCCAGTCGCGAGCTGGCCAATCAGGCGGATACTCTGATGATGCTGGTCGAGCAGTTCCGCCTAGAGCCGGTCAATGCCGACCGCAGGCTTCGCGCAGCCTGATGAACTCTTCCTGACGGCCGCTCGCCGGTCGAGATGAGCAATGCTTTCGACCCGCGCCTTTGCGGGTCGAAAGCATTTTAGCTCGATATCGCTGGCGCCTCACCTGATATGGTTTCGAGGGACAACGCGATATTCATGTCGAAGCTGCGAATGTTGGGCTTGGTTCTCATCTTTTTTTAAAGTTTTTAATTCAAATTTATTATTGATATTAGGTCCACGAAAGTTGCGCTATGTTCCGTTTTTTCCATTCTTCCGTCGTTACGCAGTTGGTCATCATCACGCTCGGTCTGATCTTCCTCAGCATTGCGACGATCGCAGTCTCCCTGAATTATAACTTGCGCAGCAATGTCATGACAGACGCGTCGCAGGATGCCCGCGATGCCAGTCTTGCCATGGCCGAGCTTTATACCTTGAAAATTTCCGATGCGAAAATCGAGGTGAGGGACGGCGTGCTTTCTAAGGTCACGCAGGACAGGATTGCCGCCCTTCCTGATCATGAGCTTGTAGATCGCACGGCGGAAACGATTGGCGGTGTTGCAACGATTTTTGACAAGCAGGGAGCCGACTATGTTCGTGTCTCGACGAATGTGAAAAAGGAAAACGGTGATCGCGCCGTCGGCACCAAGCTCGCCGTTGATCACCCGGCGCAGGCGGCCCTTGCGAAGGGAGAGGCCTATTACGGCCCAGCAGTGCTGTTTGGGCGTGATTTCATCACCGGTTATTTCCCGGTCAAGGATGCTGCGGGCGTCAATGTCGGCATGCTGTTCATCGGCATCCCAACGGAAGTTTATTTCACCAAGATCAATGACTTGCAGTATCTGATCCTGGCCATCGGAACGGGCGTGATGATCGTTATGGGCATTCTTGCCTATATCGCCGTGCGCGCATCGATGCGGCCGCTGAGCATTCTCACCGGCTCGGTCGAGACCATTTCCGCTGGAAATCTCGACGTCTCCGTGCCGTATCTCGTCAAGAAGAACGAGTTCGGCGGCATCGCCCGTGCGCTTGCCGTCTTCCGCGAAAATGCCTTGTCGAAGCGGCATATGGAGGTCGAAGGCGAAAAGCACCGGCTTGAAACAGACCAGGAACGCACACGCCGGGATGTGGAAAAACGTGAGATGGATGGCCAGATCGAGTTTGCGGTGAACGCGCTTGCAGATGGCCTTGGCCGCCTGTCCAAGGGCGATCTGACACGCCAGATCGATACGCCCTTCGTTGGCCGCCTTGAGCAGTTGCGCACCGACTTCAACAGCTCACTGACGCGCCTGCGAGAAACCTTGTCCCACATTCGCGACAATGCCCAGGAAATCCAGCGCAATGGCGGCCGCATGCTGTCGTCTGCAGACGCCCTGTCGAAACGCACTGAAGCGCAGGCTGCGTCGCTTGAAGAAACGGCGGCAGCCGTTGAAGAGATTACGGTTACCGTCAAATCCTCCTCGGGACGTGCGCAGGAAACCAACCGCGCTGTCGCTGAGACCAAGAGGAGCGCGGACAGTTCGGCCGGTGTCGTCTCCAACGCCATTGCAGCGATGGGCAGAATCGAGGACGCCTCGCGTGAGATTGAGCAGATCATCGAGGTTATCGACGATATTGCCTTTCAGACAAACCTTCTGGCGTTGAATGCTGGGATCGAGGCTGCCCGCGCCGGCGATGCAGGCAAGGGTTTTGCCGTCGTTGCGCAGGAAGTTCGCGAACTGGCGCAGCGTTCGGCTACGGCCGCCCGTGAAATCAAGACGCTGATCGAGAAATCCACCAGCGAAGTCAGCACCGGTTCGGCCCTCGTGCAGGAAACCGGAACCGTGCTTGCCTCGATCAGCACGCAAATCATGGCTATCAGCCAGAATGTTGAAATGATCGCGACTGCAAGCCGCGATCAGTCCGCCGCGCTGCAGGAGGTCAACACATCTGTCAACCAGATGGATCAGATGACTCAGCAGAATGCCGCCATGGTGGCCGATACGACCAATGCCAGCCGTGAACTGGCAGGTGAGGCCGATATGCTGATGAGCCTGGTGGAGCAGTTCAAGATCAGCGCGGACAGAGGCAACGATCGCCTGTCGAGAGCTGCCTGATCTTGATGAAGTGATGAAAAGCCGGCGGGACGGGCGTTCCGCCGGCTTTTATTTGCGAATGATCTTTCGTCAGCCGCGGCCCTGCGTCACAATGACGGGGATCAGCAGATCGCCCCAGTTTCCCTCGCCACCATGGTGTCGTGCCGAACGCACAAGCTCGACGGAAACGCCTGCATCCACGGCCTTCATGACCGCATGATTGAGTCTGTGCAGATCATTGGCCACCATGCGGATCATCGCCTGCTGTTCCGGTGTCATGGCGGAGGACTGTTCCTCGGCGCGTTCCTTGACCTGGGTCTTGATAGGGGCCTGGACTGTCATCGTATTTCTCCTCTTGTTCTATTCGGGGTTCTTGAATGTGTCGGTTTAAGGCCCCTCCCTAACACTCCCCCTTTTGGGGAGGGGTTGGGGAGGGGTTTTCTTTACTCCGCCGCAGGGCGGAACTGGTCGTGCTCGGTCGATTCGTGCATGGCTGTCGTCGAGGACTTGCCGCCGGTGATCGCCATCGAGACTGCATCGAAATAGCCGGTGCCGACTTCGCGCTGATGCTTGGTCGCCGTGTAGCCGTTGACCTCGGCGGCGAATTCCGCTTCCTGCAGCTCCGAATAGGCCGCCATTTGGCGATCCTTGTAGCCGCGCGCCAATTCGAACATGCCGAAGTTCAGCTGGTGGAAGCCGGCAAGCGTGATGAACTGGAACTTGTAGCCCATGGCGCCCAGCTCGCGCTGGAACTTGGCGATCGTCGCATCGTCGAGGTTCTTCTTCCAGTTGAACGACGGCGAGCAATTATAGGCGAGCAGCTTGCCCGGATGGACCTTATGGACGCCTTCGGCGAATTTGCGGGCCTGTTCCAGGTCGGGCTTCGAGGTTTCGCACCAGATCAGGTCGCAGTTCGGTGCATAGGCGACGGCACGGGCGATGCAGGGCTCGATGCCGTTCTTCACCTGATAAAAGCCCTCCACCGTGCGGCCGGCATCGTAATCGACGAAAGGCTGGTCGCGCTCGTCGATGTCAGAGGTCAAAAGCTTGGCGGCTTCCGCGTCGGTGCGGGCGATGACCAATGTCGGCGTACCCATGACGTCGGCTGCCAGGCGCGCGGCGTTGAGGTTGCGGATATGCGCCGCCGTCGGGATCAGAACCTTGCCGCCGAGATGGCCGCATTTCTTCTCCGAAGCGAGCTGATCCTCGTAGTGAACGCCGGCAGCGCCCGCCTCGATGAAGGCCTTCATGATCTCGAAAGCGTTGAGCGGCCCGCCAAAGCCTGCCTCGGCATCGGCGACGATCGGCGCGAACCATGTCTCGACGGAGAGGCCCTTGCCTTCCGAAGTTTCGATCTGGTCGGCGCGCTGGAGTGTGCGGTTGATGCGCTTGGCAAGTTCCGGTGCGGCGTTCGCGGGATAAAGCGACTGGTCCGGATACATGGCGGACGCCGTATTGGCATCGGCGGCGACCTGCCAGCCGGACAAATAAATCGCCTTCAGCCCGGCGCGGACCATCTGCATCGCCTGGTTACCGGAGAGCGCGCCCAGCGCATTCACGAAATCCTCCTCGTGAATGAGCTGCCAAAGCCGGATCGCGCCCATTTCCGCCAACGTGTGATTGATCTGGACAGAGCCGCGCAAGCGCGTGACATCGTCGGCTGTATAGGGACGATCAATGCCGTCGAAACGGCCCTGCGGTGCCTTAGGAACCAGTTTGTAAAAATCAGTCATGAATATACTCCTGCGCTTTTCAGACTGGCATGCGACCTTAATTCGATGCTTCATCCTGTTACTAATGCTGTCATGAGTTTTACAATGCACTGCAAAAATCTACCAGAGAAAACACGCATTCTTATTTTTAAAGAGGTTATCTTGTCTTTTGTTTTACAGGCGCCTTTGTCATTTTGTAAATTATGTAAACAATGCTATCGGTCGAAAATTGTAAAAGGAATGACAAATGGCCGAAAACAAAATATTTGCCGGCCCGCGTGTCCGGCGTATTCGCAACACTCTTTCCCTGACCCAGACGGCGATGGCGGAGGCGCTTGGCATTTCTCCCTCCTACCTCAATCTGATCGAACGCAATCAGCGACCCCTGACGGTACAGTTGCTGCTCAAGCTCGCTTCCGTTTACAAGGTGGATCTTGACGAGCTTCAGGGCGAAGCGTCCGGCAGCGTGGCTCAGTTGCGCGAAATGTTTTCCGATCCGCTGCTGGCAGGGGAGCTGCCCGGCGATCAGGAACTGATCGAGGTGGCCGAGGCAGCGCCCAATGCCGCATCGGGTGTCTTGAAACTCTATCGTGCCTATCGCGAGCAATCCGCGCGCCTGAAGGATCTCAGCAGTCTTCTGTCGGGCGAAGGCCATATTGCGGCCTTGTCGGATGCCCGTCTGCCGATGGATGAGGTGCGCGAATGCCTGGAGGCACGGCCCGGTCACTTCGCCCGGATCGATGAGGAGGCCGAAGCCCTCCATGTGCGGCTGTCACCCGGCGACGAACCTGCCGGTGCGTTGAAGGGCTGGCTGCGCCGCGAACACGGGCTCTTTGTCCGCACACTTCCCGTGCATGTCATGCCCGGACTGCGCCGCCGCTTCGACCGGCACTCCATGCGGCTGTTCCTGTCCGAAAGGCTGTCGCAACAGGATCAACTGCGTGAAATCGCAATCGAGGTGGCGCAGATCGCATTCCCGGAGGCAATCGCCGCTGAACTTGCGGATCTGGCATTGTCTTCGAATGAAGCGCGGCGGATCGCCCGGTTCGAACTCACACGCTACGCCGCCCATGCGATTATGATGCCCTATGCCGCTTTTCTGTCGGCCGCCCAGCGGGCAAAATACGATCTGGACGTTCTGGCCGCCCGGTTCCAGGTCTCTTTCGAGCAGGTGGCGAGCCGGCTGGTGACGCTGCAGCGGCCGGGCGCCGTCGGTGTGCCCTTTTTCCTGATGGAGATCGATCATGCCGGAAACCGGCTGCGCAAGGCAGGCGCGCAGGGCTTTCCGCAAGCACGTTTCGCGGGCAACTGTCCAAAGCTGAACATTCATGCGGCCTTTCTGCAGGCCGGGCAGATTCTGGCCGATCATTTCGAAATCTTCGGGGGTGGGGAGTTTCTGGTGATCGCCCGAACCGCCAATGGCCCACGCGCCGATTTTCAGGAGCGGATCCGGCGCACGGCCATTCTTTTGGGCTGCGATGCTGTCCATGCGGCGGAGACCGTCTATGGAGCGGCGTCTTTACCGCATGTGGCCGGCGGTACGGCCTGCAGGTTATGTGAACGCCGGAGCTGTCTGGCGCGGGCCGAGCCGCCGGTGACGCGTCCCCTGGGACTTGACGAAATGGTCGCCGGTCTGAGTGCTTTCGATTTTCAGTAGGAAACGGCCTCCATTTAACGTTGCATTCCGGCTCTGAAAAGATTGGATATTCGCTGCCTGGGCGTCATGGCAGGATCTCTTGCGCATGTACGCGGATTTCACAGGAAAGCGCTTGTGGTTGCCCGAAAACCTGCCTAACTTCCCCAGGCATACAGGCGGAACCGGTAGGCGCGCAGCGCTGAAGCGCCACGATGGGCTTTATAATAATAAAGGGGAATGCGATGTCGAGAATGATTACTGCCGCTTTTGCCACACTTCTCCTCAGCGGTGCGGCTACTGTGGCTTTCGCTCAGGAGCGGGTGGTCAATGTCTACAATTGGTCGGACTATATCGACGCCACCGTCCTTGAGGATTTTACCAAAGAAACCGGCATCAAGGTCGTCTACGACGTGTTCGATTCCAACGAAATTCTCGAAACCAAGCTTCTGGCCGGCGGAACGGGTTATGACGTTGTCGTGCCCACGGCCACGTTTCTGCAGCGGCAGATCGCCGCCGGCGTGTTCCAGAAGCTCGACAAGTCGAAGCTGCCGAACCTGTCCAATATGTGGGACGAAATCACCACGCGCGTTGGCACCTACGATCCGGGCAACGAATATGCAATCGACTATATGTGGGGCACGACCGGCGTCGGCTATAATGTCGAGAAGGTGAAGCAGATCCTCGGCACGGACGAGAAGCCGACCTGGGACGTTCTCTTCAAGCCGGAGATCGCCGCCAAATTCAAGGATTGCGGTATCCATATTCTTGATTCGCCGACAGATGTCCTCCCCAGCGTGCTCGCCTATCTCGGCCTTAATCCGGACAGCCATGCGCCGGAAGATCTGGCCAAGGCCGAGGAAGCGCTGACGGCGGTACGGCCCTATATCCGCAAGTTCCATTCGTCCGAATATATCAACGCGCTGGCAAACGGCGATATTTGCCTGGCGCTTGGCTATTCCGGCGATGTTTTCCAGGCGCGCGACCGGGCTGCAGAAGCCAAGGCAGGCGTGACGGTCGACTATTCCATCCCGGCGTCCGGCGCGCAGATGTGGTTCGACGTCATGGCCATCCCGGCAGATGCGCCCCATGTCGCCGAAGCCCATGAGTTTCTAAACTACATGATGAAACCGGAAGTCATCGCCAAGGCAAGCGACGTGGTGTTCTACGCCAATGGCAACAAGGCCTCGCAACAGTTCATCAGCAAGGAAGTGATGGATGACACGGCCATCTATCCGCCTGAAGATGTGATGAAGAAGCTCTTCACCGTCACGCCATTCGACGCCAAGTCGCAGCGCGTCCTGACGCGCATGTGGACCAAGGTGGTCACCGGCCAGTAAGTCAAAAGAAAGTTGCCCGGATCTTAAAAATCCGGGCAAATTTTTTATGGGCGTGGTCCAGACGGTCCATGCTTTTGCACATCATTCGGGGATAGATGATGAAGTCACTCGGCAGTATCCGGCGTTCCTTTGCCCCCTGGGCGGACCCGGCCTCGGTACCTTATATTTCATTCAGGAACGTCACGAAGAAGTTCGGCGATTTCGTCGCTGTTGATGATCTCTCGCTGAATATCTACCCGAGGGAATTCTTCGCCCTGCTTGGGGCGTCCGGCTGCGGAAAATCGACCCTGCTCAGGATGCTGGCCGGCTTCGAGCAGCCGACCTCCGGCGACATCGTCCTCGACGGGCAGAGCCTCGCGGGTATTCCGCCGTACCGGCGGCCGGTCAATATGATGTTCCAGTCCTATGCCCTGTTCCCGCATATGACGGTGGAGAACAACATTGCCTTCGGCCTGAAGCAGGATGGGATGCCGAAATCGGATATTGCCGAGCGCGTCGATCAGATGCTGAAGCTCGTGAAGCTCGACAAATTCGCCAAGCGCAAGCCGCACCAGCTGTCCGGCGGCCAGCGGCAGCGCGTGGCGCTGGCCCGCTCGCTTGCCAAGCGGCCGAAGGTGCTTCTGCTCGACGAACCGCTCGGCGCGCTCGACAAGAAGCTGCGCGAGGAGACGCAGTTCGAGCTGATGGACCTGCAGCAGCAGCTCGGCCTCACCTTCGTCGTCGTCACGCACGATCAGGAAGAGGCCATGACCATGGCCGACCGTATCGCTGTCATGGCACATGGCAAGGTGATCCAGGTCGCGACACCGCCGGAAATTTATGAGGCGCCGAATTCGCGCTTCGTTGCCGATTTCATCGGGGACGTGAACATCTTCGATGGAACCGTCGCGGCGGCTGGAAACGGCACGGTCGATATCGCCACGCAGGCCGGGTTCACCGTCCGTGTCGCCACCACCGAGGCTCCGGCCGTCGGTGCCAAGGCAGGCTTTGCCGTTCGTCCGGAAAAGATCCGGATTAGCCGCGACCAGCCCGCCGGTGCGCCCCTCAATGCGGTGGAGGGCGAGATCTGGGATATCGGTTATCTCGGCGACATGACGGTCTTCCATGTCAGGCTGACGGACGGGACGGTGATCAAGGCATCGTCGCTGAACGCGGTGCGCGCCGTCGATGATCCGCTGGGCTACGAGCAGCAGGTCTGGGTTTCCTTCGATGAAAATGCCGGCGTCGTTTTGAAGGATTGAGATCATGACGAAACTCGGTTCCGCACTCTTCAACCGGCTGGTCATCGTCATCCCCTATGCCTGGCTGACGATTTTCTTTCTGCTTCCGTTCATCATCGTCCTCAGAATTTCGCTGTCCGAAACGGCGATCGCCATGCCGCCTTACGTGCCGGTTTTCAATGTGGCGGATGGAATTTCGGGGCTCCTGGACAAGATTGGCCAGTTGTCGATCTCGAACTATCTCTTTCTCGCCAGCGATTCGCTTTACACGAACGCCTATATTTCCAGTCTTAAAATCGCGATCATCTCCACGATCGTCACGTTGATGATCGCCTATCCGGTTGCCTATGGCATGGCCAAGGCACCGGGCTCGATCCGCCCGACCTTGCTGATGCTGGTGATCCTGCCGTTCTGGACCAGCTTCCTCATTCGCGTCTATGCCTGGATCGCCATTCTCAAGCCGGAGGGCCTGCTCAATCAGCTTCTCCTGACGCTGGGTCTGATCGACCAGCCGCTGATCATCCTCAACACCAACTGGGCGATCTATATCGGCATCGTCTATTCCTATCTGCCCTTCATGGTTCTGCCGATCTATTCGTCGCTCGAAAAGATGGATCACAGCCTGACTGAGGCTGCGCAGGATCTCGGCTGCACGCCGGCACGCGCCTTCTGGCGCGTGACCTTTCCGCTGTCGATGCCGGGTGTGATCGCAGGCTGCATGCTCGTCTTCATCCCGGCCGTCGGCGAATTCGTCATTCCGGATCTGCTCGGCGGATCGGAAACGCTGATGATCGGCAAGACGCTCTGGAACGAGTTCAATTCCAACCGCGACTGGCCGGTTTCAGCCGCGGTGGCGACGATCCTGCTGCTCATTCTCGTGGTGCCGATCATGTTTTTCCAGCACGCCCAAGCCAAGGCCGACGGGGAGGGTAGATAATCATGGTCAAATGGTCCCGCTTCAACATTGCCTCGATCGTCTTCGGCTTCGCCTTTCTCTACTTCCCGATCGTGCTGCTCGTCATTTTCTCCTTCAATGAGTCCAAGCTGGTCACCGTCTGGGCCGGGTTCTCGACCAAATGGTACGTGCAGTTGCTTCACAATCAGGCCCTGCTCGATGCCGCCTGGGTGACGGTACGCGTCGGCCTGATTTCGGCAACGATCGCCACGGTGCTGGGAACGCTGGCTGCCCTTGCGATGACGCGCTACACGCAGTTTCGGGGCCGCATGCTGTTTTCGGGAATGATCTACGCGCCGCTTGTCATGCCGGAGGTCATCACTGGTTTGTCGATGTTGCTGCTTTTTGTCGCCATCGGCTTTGATCGCGGCTTCTGGACGCTGACGCTTGCCCACATAACTTTCACCATGTGCTTCGTTGCCGTCGTCGTTCAGTCCCGTCTTTTAAGCTTTGACCGGTCGATCGAGGAGGCGGCCATGGATCTCGGCGCAACACCGGTGACCACGTTTCTGCATGTGACCCTTCCGGTCATCGCTCCCGCGGTCTTTTCCGGCTGGGTGCTCGCCTTCACCCTGTCGCTGGACGATCTGGTCATCTCGAACTTTACCTCTGGGCCGGGCGCGACCACCCTGCCGATGAAAATCTACAGCCAGGTCAGGTTGGGCGTCACGCCGGAAATAAACGCCGTCTGCACCATCCTGATCGGCATCGTCGCCCTCGGCGTGCTGATTGCATCCATCGTCACCCGCCGCCGCGAATTGCAGCGCGTCAAGGATGAGCAGGCGGCATTCGCTCACTGAACTGGCGAACTGCTCGATGTCTGGGGTGAAAGGGACCGGGAGCGGCGATATGATCGCACTCGGCCACGAACCGCCGACAAAAAGCGGGCAGGCGGTTTTCTGTCTTCGTCCGGCTGGTGCAGGGCTCCGCAAGGGTAAGGCTCATATCGCGGATGGGCGATCCGCCCCGTCAGCGACAGCGTGCCGTCTTCGCAGCGTGGCTGCAATATCTGCGACAGCGAACAGGAATGCGCCATCGCTTGCCTGGCCTGTTTTCCGCTTGCGATTGTGTCGTTCGGTTTCATTGCGACCGGTGCGTTCTGAGACTTGTCGGCAGAGGACGGGCTGACCACCGGAAAAAATCAAACCATTGAAAAGCCGAAGTGGCGCGGGCAGTATGCTGCGTGCTGCCCGACGGTATTTTCCTGGTGCCGCAGCATGATTTAGAGGCCTGATAAGCGGAGGAATACGTGCAAATTGACCGGCCTCTTTGGACGCCATCGTCCGAATTTATCGCGCAGACACCGATGAAGGCGTTCATCGACTGGTGCGAGCAGCGCTTCTCGAAAAACTTTTCCGACTATGATGCTTTCCACGCCTGGTCGGTGGCGGAGCGGGGCGATTTCTGGACCGCGGTCTGGGAGCATTGTGGCGTCATCGGTGACCGTGGCGAGCCTGCGCTCATTCACGGCGACCGGATGCTGGAGGCACGTTTTTTCCCGGATGCGACGTTGAATTTCGCGGAAAACCTCCTTTACCACACTGGAGCCGTCGATGCGCTTGTGTTCCGCGGCGAGGACAGGGCGCAGTCGCGCATGTCGCGGGATGAACTGAGGACGCTGGTTTCCCGTTTGCAGCAGGCCATGACATCTGCCGGAATCGGCAAGGGCGACCGTGTGGCTGCGATGATGCCGAACATGCCCGAAACGATCGCTCTGATGCTCGCAACCGCGTCGATCGGAGCGATCTGGTCTTCCTGCTCTCCTGATTTCGGCGAGCAAGGCGTGCTGGACCGTTTCGGACAGATCGAGCCGAAGCTGTTCATTGCCTGCGACGCCTACTGGTATGCCGGCAAGCGGCAGGATGTTTCCTCCAAGGTTCAGGCCGTGGCGAAGCGGCTTGGTGTGCCTGCCCTGATCATTCCCTATGCCGGCGATGCGGATGCCCTGGCCGCATCAATCGACGGCGGCAAGACCCTCCAATCCTTCATTGCGTCCTTCACCGGAAAATCCCTCGACTTCGTCCGCCTGCCATTCGCGCATCCGCTCTGTGTTCTCTTCTCTTCGGGAACCACCGGCGTTCCGAAATGCATCGTGCATTCAGCCGGCGGCACCCTGTTGCAGCATCTGAAGGAGCATCGGTTCCATTGCGGTCTGAGAGAGGGCGAAAAGCTCTTCTATTTCACCACCTGCGGCTGGATGATGTGGAACTGGCTGGTCTCCGGCCTGGCGCTGGGGACAACGCTTTGCCTGTACGATGGCTCGCCGTTCCACCCTGATGGCAATGTCCTGTTCGACTACGCCCGGGACGAGCAGTTTGCGGTTTTCGGCACCTCCGCCAAATATATAGACAGCCTGCGCAAGGGTGGGTTTACGCCGGTGTCAACGCACGACCTGACCGCGCTCCGGCTTCTGACATCGACAGGCTCGCCCCTTTCGCCTGAAGGCTTTTCCTTTGTCTATGAGGGCATCAAGCCGGATATCCATCTGGCTTCGGTTTCAGGCGGGACGGATATCGTCTCCTGCTTCGTCCTCGGCAATCCGCTGAAGCCGGTCTGGCGAGGTGAAATACAGGGGCCGGGCCTTGGCCTCGCCATGGACGTCTGGAACGATGAGGGGGATCCCGTGCGTCAGGAAAAGGGCGAACTCGTTTGTACGAAGGCCTTTCCCTCGATGCCTGTCATGTTCTGGAATGATCCGGACGGCGCCAAATACACGGCCGCCTATTTCGAGCGCTTCGACAATGTCTGGTGTCACGGCGATTTCGCAGAATGGACCGAGCATGGCGGCATCGTCATACACGGGCGGTCCGACGCGACGCTTAATCCCGGCGGCGTACGCATCGGCACTGCGGAAATCTACAACCAGGTCGAGCAGATGGACGAGGTGGAAGAGGCCATCTGTATCGGTCAGGACTGGAACGATGACGTCCGCGTCATCCTCTTCGTGCGCCTGCCGAACGGTGGTCAGTTGACCGACGATCTCGTCAAGGCGATTAAGACGCGGATCCGCACGGGTGCCTCGCCGCGTCATGTGCCGGCAAAGATCATCGCCGTCGCCGACATTCCGCGCACCAAGTCCGGGAAAATCGTGGAACTGGCCGTCCGCGAGATGGTGCATGGCCGTGCGGTGAAGAACAAGGAGGTCCTGGCCAATCCCGAAGCGCTCGATCTCTATGCCAACCTTCCGGAACTGAGACTGTGACGATGGCGCGTTAACGATTTCGAGACGGTCGAATTAACCATCGCCACCGTCTTTGCTGCAGATAAGTCAAATCTGCGGGTGCGCTGGCAAGGTTTCGTTTACGAATGACACGCATGGTGGTCTCAACTTCAAGCCATCCGGAGCACCGGGCGGCTTTCGGCAGAGATGCCGGAGTAAACGTGACGTGCTTCCTTACTCGTTCATTCGTTCAGGCATTCAACTCCCGGGGCAGCCTCAAGCTGCCCCTTTTTTTAAGCTTATTCCATGCTGCTTAAGGAACCGTTGCTAATTTGCAAGGACGCGCTGCGAGGGAAATGAAATCTCCACAAGCGTCCCTTCGTTCGGTGCCGAATTGATCGAGAACTGGGCCCGGTTCGCCTCCGCTATTGCCTTCGTCAGGGGCAGGCCAAGACCTGTTCCTTCGCCGCGTTTGCGTGCTCCGGTTGCAACCTGCCGGAAGGGCTTCATCGCCTGTTCGAGTTCCGTGCGGGTCATGCCGGCGCCCGTGTCGCGGATGCGCAGGATGACGCTGCCATTCGCCTCATAGGCGGTGGACACGACGATCTGCCCCCCGGATGGCGTGAAGCGGATGGCGTTGGCGAGAATATTGAGCGCGATCTGCTTGATCGACCGGTTGTCGGCCACGATGGCAGGCACCGAGCCCGACAGCGATGTGCGAATGATCACCCGCTGGCTATTCGCCTGGGGCTGCACCAGGGCCACGGCTTCCGATACCGCGTCATTGATTTCGACGGCCGTGAATTCGAGATCCATTTCCCCGGCCTCGATCTTCGAAATATCGAGCAGATCGTTGACGATGTCGAGAACGTGACGGCCGGAGCGACCAATGTCGCTGGCATATTCCACATAGCGGGGATTGCCGATCGGGCCGAAATGCTCACTCGCCATCATGTCGGAAAAGCCGATGATCGCATTCAGCGGCGTGCGAATCTCGTGGCTGACACGGGCCAGAAAGTCGCTCTTATGGGCATTCGCTGTCTCGGCGGCGCGTTTGGCATTGCGCAGTTCCTCTTCCGTCCTCTTCCACTGCGTGATGTCGCGAATGACGGCGCAGAAGCCTTGGGAGGACGACAGGCGGCCCATGGTCATGAACAGCGGAATGAAGCCGCCCGAGGCCTCGCGGCCAATTACCTCCCGACCATCGTTGAGCACGCTGGCGACCCCATGGCCCGACAGGCCTGAAAGATAGTCAAGCACCGACTTCTGGCTTTCATGCGCAAACAGCATGGCGAAGGGTTTGCCGCGCACCTCATTGTCGTCGTAATTGAACAGGGCGCTTGCCGACCGGTTCACGGACCTGATCTCGCCTTCGGCACCGACGACAACCACGCCATCCGTGGCTGTCTCCAGGATGGAACGGAGTTCCTCCGCTTCCCTGCGCAGTGCTTCCACCGCGGGAAGTTCAGCCGGTTCCGGCTCGACGATATCTTCCGCCGGAGGCAGGAGAGGAGGGATTGCCTCGCCCTGCTGTTCCGCTGCCGACAATGCCATCATCAATGCGCTTTTGTCGTCCCAGCGGATGGACTGCAAACGAGCCTTGACCGGTATCAGACGGCCGTCCTTGCGGATCAGCATCAGCGTTCCATCCGGCACGTCGAACACATCGTCCTCGTCGCTGGCAAACAGCGCGTCGATGCCGCCTTCCTCACTGAATTCGTCGAGATCGGAATAACCCGTGAGTTTCAGGAATTCGGAATTGGCATGGAACAGCCGCTCGCCGCTATGGACCAGAAGCGCCAGCGGCAGGTTGTCGAGCAGGTCTGGCGTTAGGCTGCTGCTGCCGGGCGGCGAAAGAACCGCCGCCTCGGCAACGATTTCGGTTACGGCCGGCGTGAAGTCTTCGGCTTGGTTCGCGTCTTCAATGGCCTCGGAGGGAACCGGGTTTTCGTGCTCCGGCTCTACGATAGCCTCACTCGGTTGATCGGGCGCGGTCACCTGTTCATTGGGGCGCTTGCCGAAAGTCTCGCCGAGCTGGCGTGCAATTTCCCGAAACGCGGCCTGCTCGCTGCGGCTCAGTGTTTCCGAAGCGCCGGGCCGATGATTGTCAAGCCGTATGACTTTTTCGGACGGCGACCGCTCCGGCGATTCCACCAGCTTAAGGGCCGGCCGCTCGCCGCGGAACGGGTCATCGCCCGGTGCGTCGGTTTCAGGCTGCACCGCTGAATCATCTTCATTATCGGCTGTGCCTTCGGCCGGCGGTGCTTCCGCGTTTTCGACGGATTCCTGGCTCGGCTCTTCCAGTCCAGTGACGGTCTCGTCCGCATCTTCAACCACCCGACCGTCCGCCGCGGGTTCGAAAATACTGTCGTTCGCAGGCTCAAGTGCGCTCTCCTCCGGGGGCAGGAGGGCAGGCTGCTCGCCGAACGTCAGTCCCATGGTATGCGCATCCTCGATCGCATCGGTGATGCGCACGATGCCGAAGCCGCGGAAGCCGTCGAATTCGCGGTTGCGCGAATAGGTGGGCAGGGCGGCGAGATCGACTGGAACCTGAAGACGCGTGCCCTCCACCGGCCAGAAGATCGTCTTGCCGGACCAGGTGTCGCGTTTCTGCAGCAAGTCTCCGATCGTGTTGCCGGGATCGAGATGGTAGCGTTCCGCGAGATCGACAAAGCGCTCGCCGGTGATCGCCGCCGATTTCGGGCCGACGGCGGTTGCGAATTCATCGGAGATTTCCCTGAAACACCCGGCGGCATCGATTTTCCAGACGAAGCGGATGGCGCGTCCGGCCGGATTGAAGACGAAGCCCTTTTCTTCGCCCTCCAGATCCGCCAGTTCGGCCGGCAGTTCGGCTTGCACCGCAGGCGCGATATCCTGCTGGATGTCAGCCGTCGTTTCAACCGGCGTACCCTGATCTTCATCCGCAGCGCCGTCCCCGACGATTGACGAGGACATTTCGTCCTCCGGCACTTGCACAGGCGCACTTTCGGATGGCGCGTCCTCGGGGTAAGCGTCGCTGGCCGGTTCACCGGCTACCGGGGGCAGGACGTCTGCCGGTTCGGCCATCGCCGCTGTCTGATGCGCAATCTCCCCGTCCGCGGGCAAAACCGGCTCGGATTCCGGCACGTCTGCACGGTGCGCTGGCACATCCTCGCTTTCCTGCCTGAGCGCGGGCGAATCCTCCGCAATGTTCAGATCGGTCACGTCCTCAGGCCGTTGGGCGGTCAGCGACCCGTCGGGTTGCTTCAGCGGAAGCTCTTGCTGTGCGGTGTCGCCGGACATCTCCGCGACCGGAGCTTGCCCCGAGACGACAAAATCCTCCGCCTCGGCAGGGATTTCCTCGATCGCTTCGATCTGTGCAGAAATTTCGGCCGGCAGGCTGGCCGCAGGTTCCATCGCCGGCGCTGCAGACTGAACCTCTGTTTCGGCAGGGGTCTCCGCCTCTTCGAAGTCCGCGCCCGGATCGAGATGCCCGAGAATGGTTTCGACGGCAAAGAGCAGGTGCAGGGCCGGGTCTTCCGAAAGCTTGCCGATTGCCGCGGGCAGATGGCCCTTGCCCGTTGCGACGGGCCTTTTCAGCAGCCAGTCGCTGTCACGCCCGACGGCGCCCACAAGCGCTCGGCAGGTCTGCGTCGTCATGGCAAGCGCCTCGAAGCCCGGCGAAGCAGCAAGCAGCAATCCTTCCCCATCGAGCACCGCCATGTGCGTATCCGGATCGTCGAAGCCGGAAATCATGCGTTCGGCGCGCTGCCGCTCGGAAAGCGGCTTTCCTGCAAGGGGGGCGGTAAAAAGGATAGCGGTTTCGCCCGGCCGCACCGTGATCATTTCAACGGCACCGTTGACGGGAACGCGCTGGAAACCGGCGGCAATCCGCATGAGGAAGGACCGTTTGTCGCCGCTCACCGCAAGCTGCCGCGCCGCTGCCTCCAACTGCCGGAACGCGGCATCGCTGCGGTTTGCGCCGCTGTCGATAAAATCATAGATCGATGGCTGGGAAAAAAGCGCGGCTCCCTCGCCGTTCGACCAGAGAACCGTGTCCATGTCGGGGGAAAACAGCACGGCCGCATCGCCTTTGGCGAAATGCTCCCGCACCCGCTCGTGGACGGCGATATCGATAAAGGGATACGACTTTGCGGGCATTGGCTGACCTGTCTGAACCGCCGCGCGGACGGCATTGTTAACAGTGTATTAATAACCGCAGCAACGCCGGGGGTCCAGCAGGCAAGGGGAGGGAGCGGGTTGTTTCGCCACGCAAGGTTAACGTGCAGGATCCTGATTATTATAGTGCGGTGCACAATCATGTTGCAATGCACAATAAAATCGCCTATATAAGCACCAACGCAGCAAGGGGCGCCTCTGGAGAGGGCCCAAAACAAGGAGCGCTTATCATGGCTACCAAGAAAATCGACGACGCCTTTTCCATGGCTTCATTCGACCCGGCAAAGGTCACCGAAACCTTCCGTGACTTCGCTGAAAAGGGCGCAGCCCAGTCGAAGGAAGCCTATTCCAAGATGAAGACGGCCGCCGAAGATGCGACCAAGACGGTCGAAGCGACGCTGGAAAGCGCCCAGTCCGCCAGCGTGGAGCTTGGCCTGAAAGCCATCGAAGCCTTGCGAACCAATGCGGAAAGCTCCCTGTCGCACATGGAGGCCCTTCTCGGCGTCAAGTCGGTTTCCGAACTGTTCGAACTGCAGACGTCCTTCGTCCGCAAGCAGGCCGAACTGGCTCTCGAACAGGCCAAGTCGATGCAGGAAACGACCCGCAAGATCGCTGAAAACGTGACGAAGCCTGGCAAGGACGCCGCTGAAAAGCTGGTTTCCGGCTTCAAGAAGAGCTGATTGAAGCCTGCGCCGCGTCTGCCGATGCGCCTGCTGAAAAGGAACCGGGTAAGACATCGCCCGGTTTTTTCACGTCAAATGACAAGTTATGTCTTGCAAAAAATACGGACTGCCCGTATTTGACCCGGCAAGCGGCGCGCGGCTCTGTTTCGTGCCGGTCTAATGTGCGGTTGTAGCTCAGTTGGTTAGAGCGCAGGTTTGTGGCACCTGAGGTCGGAGGTTCGAGACCCCCCAACCGTACCATTTGTTTTCTGCCTAAGTGTTTGATTTCATTGTTGAATTTAGCGTTGTCCACCGGCGCTGGTTGACTTTTCCCCTAAATTTGCACTACTTATTGCACAACTGAGCCCTTCGGATGTGCATTTGGCCCGTAAACTCATTGATTTGAAATTCGCTCTTGATCCTATGCGCTATCTTAAGCGTCGGGGTGATAAATGGCATTATGTCCGGCGTGTGCCAAAGCATCTTTCAGTGCTCGATTCTCGCGGGCTGATTCAAACATCTCTGAAAACACGGTCACTCGACGTGGCACAGTTGCGCCGGGATGCGGCTGAACGGGCCGACGATCTTTACTGGCAGGGAATAGCCACAGAAGACGACGCCGATGCCACCATGACCATCTACAAAGCTGCTCGTGCCCGTGCTGTGGCGATGGGGTTTGAATACAAAGCTATGTCCGACTTGACCGCGTCGGCACCATTTGAGGAAATTCTACGGCGTCTTGAGGCCCTACCAGCTCGGCCGCCGCTTCGCGACGTGATGGCATTGACCGGGAATTCCGATGAACCGGCGTTGACGGTCCGTAAGGCGATGGCGCTCTATCTGAGTGATATCGCGATCGGCGACACCAAGGGTACCCTCGTCGAAATCCTCCTGCTTGGTCTTGCCGCCCGCCATGATCTGCGAGCCACCGCCCATCTTCTGGTTGGCCCAATTGATCAGATCCTGGACAGAGGTATTGTCCTTGATGACGGTCGGGTTCGCGGCTGTAGACGCCGGCTGAATGATGTTCTTCGCCAGTTCTTCAGGGTTGGCGAGCAGCACCTTGATCGCATCGTTCGAACCGAGGAAATGAGCGAGATACGTGTTGCCGGGATCAGGAGCCACGCCTGCGGCAGCAAGCCTGCTCTGGTTCTGCTTGGTCAGTTCCTCCAGGACCGGGCGTGCATAGTCCTCGTTGTAACGGTAGGCCAGTTTCTGTGCGTCGGTCAGTTGCGTGAGCGCCGGGAACAGACGGTTGAAGATCGGCAACCAGGTGCTGCCAATAAACTGGCCGATACCTTGCGCGCTCGAACCCGGCTTGTTGGTGTCGGTTTCAGGTGTCCGGCCGCCTTCGATACGAATGATGCGATCAACCACGGTCTTGCTGCTGTCCGGCAACGAGTCGAAACGCTGGCGATCAAAGGCGGTCTGCGCTGCGTTGCCAGCCGTCGCCCATAGACCGACGATCTTGGCGATCGCCTGGATATCCCCGCTGTTGAATGCAGCAACGAGACCTTCCCAGGCCGTCTTGTTGATCTCTGTGATCTCCTTAAGCTTCTTCAACTCTTCGGCGAGACCCGGGATTTTCGATTTCAGATCGTCGATCGCGTCCGTATAGGTCTTGACCGCGGCATTCTTGTCGAAGGTGCCGGTCACTTCTTCCACGGACTTCTGTAGTCCAAGCAGCACCTTGTCCGCATCGGTCGCAGTACCGGAATAAAGGCGCAGTTTGGCTTCGGAAACGGTAACGGCCTGCCCCAACTCCTCAAAACTCGGACTACCATCCTTGGCGGTGTTGATCATCCCGAGCAGTTCGAGCGCAATACTCTTGAACTGCTCGTCTGTCGGGTTGAGCGCGATCTCGTTCAACGTCTTAGCAAGATCCTTGATCGCAGGCGCACCACGCTTCTCGACATCGTCGAGTGCAGCCGTCAACTGGTTGAGTTGTTTAATCTCAGCGGTATCGGGACCAAAATCCGAAAAGGCATATTTGAGAACGCGGCTGACGCCCTGCATGTCACCAAGCATGGCCTTGAACTGCGTGCGCAGATCCTCGGTGCTTTGGATGGCTTGAGCCAGGGTGACACTGTTGACAGCTTTCGCCCAATCGCCGGCCTTGTCCTTGGCGTTCTGATAGCCGGTTACCGTCGCCTGCAGCTGGCGCTCATGCTCGGTCAGCGCCTTCGTGGCCTGATCGACGCTCAGGAGCCAACTGCCAACGGCGAACGTGATGCCCGTGGCGATGATGCCTGGGATACCACCGAACACTGCCAGGAAGCCACGGGCGAGCGTGCCGACGCTCAGGAGCACCGTGCGCAGCAAACCTATGCTGTTCGCCAGGCCCACGACGCCGACATGAGCAAGAGCCGTCTGACTGGTGGATGCAAGCAGACCTTGGCGATAGGTGCCGAGAGCCCCAGATACCTGACCAAGGCCACGGGCAAGAACCGTTTGTGACTGCGCGGCTGCCTGCGTCATTGGCCCGATGAGCGTGACCTGACGATTGAAAGCGCCCATCTGCCGACTGGTGGCTACGACGCGCACCGATACCGACGAAGATTTCCCCGAGTTTGATCGCAGCGAACAGCTTGGCCGCAAACGTCATCTCGTCGAAATACTCAGGCACCTCCGCCAGGATCTGCAGGAACTTGCCGATCAGCACCCCGAGATTGGTAAAAGTCTCCTGACCCTCAATGCTCTTCGAGAACTCGTCGAAGGATTGCAGCGCGAGACGCAGACCGGGCACCAAGCCGTTGGCAATCGTAAGATTGGCGCTGAAGATATTGTTCTCGAAACGACCAAGGTCTGTTGTGGCAGTATCGAGCGCGGCCGGCAACTGCGAGCCGTAGATCGACGTCATCTGCCGCGCAACTTTTAGGAAATTGTCACGGGTGGAGAAAACTTCACCCGCTTCCATCAACTTCAGAAACTCAGATGTACTTTTGCCAAGTGCGTCGGAGAACAGTTTCAAAGCACCTGGGAACGCCTCACCAAGCTGTTGAACAACCTCCTGACTCTGGATCTTCCCCTTATTCAACATTTGCGTGAATGCGAGGAAGACGCGCGATGTCTGTTCAGTCGAAAGCTTGTTAACGCGCGCCGCCTCGGCGATGGACAGGAACACTTCCCGCGTTTCACCCGTCGCGAAATCGCTGGCCTTGGCGGCCACAGCAAACTTACCGTATTCCTCACCAAGCGTTGCGAAGCTCACACCGAGGCGGTCAGCCTGTTCGCGCAGGAATCCAATCTCGATCGCAACCTTGGCAGTGTCTTGCTGGAAGACGGAACCGAGTCGGCTCTGCACGGCTTCCAGGGTCTTGTAAGCATCGATTGCGCCACCGACCTGACCAATCACAGCCTGAAAGCCGATATAACTGGCCGTCAGCGACAGCACCTCGCCGCGCAGGCGCTGGATCAGCGACAACGACTGCCGCGAGTTCGATGCCATGGTGAGCAGCGAGGTGTTGAAAGCATTCGTCTGTCCGGCAGCCGATCCCGCGGCCTGACCTGTGCCGCGGACGGCCGGCGCCAGTTGCCGTTGTGCGTTCGAGGCGTTGGCGGCCGAGGAAGCGATCTGGCTGTTGGCTGCTGCCATTGACGACGCGCCGGCACGCATGGCCGTTGCACCCTGACTGAATGCAAGGAAGGTGGACTTCGAAGATCCCTGCAGCTTCTGCAGCGCCGCGCGCTGAGCCTCGTAGGCATCAGACGCCTGTCGAGCGCGTGCCTGAGCACGACCGAACTCGGCACCCAGTTCCTCGGTCGGCGCGTCAGCCGCCTTGATCTCTTGCGCGAGCGTCTTGACGGCAGCCTGAGACGTCACCCATTCCTTACGCGCTTCAAGCATCGCACGGCGCTGACCCTCGATCGTTTTCGTGTCGATCGGCAAGCCTGCAGAAGTGGTGCGTGGTCCGGCCGTTGCTGTATTGCTGGACGCAAGCGCGTCGATACGGGCCTTTGCAGCCGCCAGGTTCGCAGCCATGCGGATCGCCGTGGCACTGACCTGTTCCTGCGTCAGACCAACAGTGCCAAGGGCCTTCGAGGCGTTGTCCGCGCCGACCTTCATATCTGTCAAGGCGGCTGAAGCGCGTGCAGTCGTTTCGCGTTCTTCGGCAAGAGCGGCTGTCGCGCGCTCAGTCTCGTGGGCAAGAGAACGCTGAAGGGATCCGGCTTCCGAGACTTGGGGTTTCAATTCCTTGACTGCTGCGGTCGATTCCTTGACGACAGTCTCGTATTTCGCAACCTCGGCATTCACCTGAGCCTGAATGGTTTTCGCTGAAACCAATGCGGAAGCAATACCCGCGCCTTCTGTCGCTTGCTCGGCAGTCGGCACGGTGTGAATCGAAACACGATTTTTACCACGTCCCTGAGTGAAGAGAGCTTTGTTGTACCGTTCTTGCGCAACTTCTGCGTCACGAACCAGTTTATTCGCGATCTGCTGCTGAGCGTTGTTGTCTTTCAGCGATGCCTTGTTTGCAGCCAGGGCGGCTTCTTCGGCAGCCAGGGCAGCTTTGAGCCGGTTGGCGGCTGCAGCAGCCTCGTCGCTGCGTTTCGTCAGTTTCTGGACTTCATCCGTGCTGTCGGCAACGGACTTCTCCATGCGCGTGACAGCGGCTGACGCCTTGTCGAGTTCTGCGGCGATCTTGCCAACAGACTTGAGGCGATCAACCTCGCGCTGGAATTTCGTGACATCATCGGTCAGACCACCAAGGGCAGCCGAGGTTTTTCCGGCACCCTTGGCGAGTTCATCCTGTTCGACCTTGTATTTGCGAATCGCCTTGGCGACGTCGTCGATCTGCTTCGACGCCTTGTCTCTGGCCTTAATGACGACGTCGATATCTTTACCCATCAGAGTTTTCCATTAATTTCGAGAAAGATTGCCTGACGCAGAAGCGCTGGTCGGTGCGGCCACTGCTATGACCCGTTCAATGATGTGATTGCCGATTTCCAGGAAATTCCAGCCGGGGTACGTTTTCGCGGCAACCTGTTGAATCCCGACTGCGAGCTGAAAAAATCCCCAATTTTCGACGGTCTCACGAGGCCGATCAGTCCCGGTGGCGACGAAAGCAACCACCAGAGGGCGAGCGTTGCCGAGCAACAGTTCGGTGATCTTCTCAGCTGCGCGTTCCTTCACTTTGAGGCCGGAAGGATCGACAATAAAGCATTCGTCCAGGATGTTCGCAATTGATTCTGGATCGAATTCCTGAATTAGCCCATCGAGTTCATCTTGAGTTATGGCTCGTGCAGATAATTCCGCTTTTTTCTCATGTAGTTCGTTCATTTCTATTCAACCTTTTGTTGACACAGTGCAGGTAATTCGTAAATGGAGATTACAAGACTTCATATAGTTAGTGGAGTCCGGATTATGCTGTTTCGTAGTTCATATTTCCAGGTCGCTGTGCTGTGCGACTGGAGCGGCAACCATGGCGAAATCTCGTGAGTCGTCTGGCCAGATGAGCTGCGATCCAAGCATCTGTTCGAACTCAGCGCGGGCCGTGCCGAGGGATGGGATGACAAATGTGTTGCTGCGCCTGATACCGTCCCGAGGACGGCTTACCGCCAAGCTGGAGAGCATCAATCTGAGGCGCCTACTGAACTCGATCGAATTCAGCTCTTGCCCGTCGAACCGACGGGAGTGCAACCAACGGCTATAGCCATCGCGGAATTCGATTTTGTCGACATTTACGGAGCTGAATGCCCACTGCTCTTCGGTGACGCCAGCAAATTTCATCGAACCATGCTGCAGCACCCCATGCCACCAGCGCTCTACATTCTTCAGTCCCTCGATCTTCTGCTCGGCCAGGGCGTCGGTGTTCGGCACGTCGCGCACCTGGAAACCGGTAAGGTCGTAGTTCATCAGGAAGTCGAGCAGGGCCTCACGGCCGCCGTGGGTCATCTCGTGTCGCAGGGCGGCGAAATACTTGTGGTCGTTACGGCGTCTGTCGGAGACATTGACGACGAAAAACCGCCCTTCGTCCTCGGTCGCTGGAATCACCCAACGCTCGTTCGATGACATGAATAGGCGCAGGACGGACTTGATTGGGAAGGCGTTCATGCCCTTGGGCTCGATCATCACGTCGTTCGAGGTAATGAGGTACTTGAGCGCGCCTTCCTGGCGCTTGTCGCCGGCCCAAAAACCTTCCTGCATGTGGACCAGTAGGCATCGCTCCTGGTGGCCGTTGAACTTGCCCGTAAGCTGCTCCTGGTTGCCCACGGTTATGTAGTGATTGAAGAAAAGGCCACCGACGTATTCGAAAACGGTGTCCTTGCCGATTCGCTTCTTGCCCTTGGCGATTATCGCCACACCCGGCTTTTCCTCCGGTTTCTGGATCATGTGCGCGAGCCATCCGAGGATATAGAGGTAGTGCTCTTCGTTCCCGGCACAGAAAATCTCGAACAGGTGCTTCAGGAACAGCCTGCACGACTTGGTTCCGTCCGGTTGGACCGAGAACCCTTGCCAGTGGTTATAGGCGCCCTCGACAACCTTGTTCGGTGCGAAAACGATGCCGTTAGGGTACTGGCGTCGTGCTTTATGCTGCATCCACAACTTAGTGATTGGGACAGTCGTATCGTCTTTCGGCCGACGATCGTTCTCATAGTAATTGTGGAGATCGTTGACCGAACCGTATGTCACGCTGCCGTTGGGATGGATGTCGATCACCACGGTCTTGCTGCTCACGCGCGCCACAGCATGCAGCTTGTTCAAGCGCACGACCCATTTTGGCGCATCGACCCCGAGCTCGAACTCGATCTCCGCTTGTTTCAATCGAATCTGTGATTTTGACGGTTTGCGAAGGACAACTGGCCCACCGAAAATGTCATCAAACATTCCAGTGGAGTAGGAACCGTCTCCGAGTTCAAGATCGTCTACCTCGGGCATTTCTTCGAAGTCGGACAGGATGCGTTCATCCCGCACTACCGCAACGAGAGACGCAAATCTAAACGGCTTTTTGTTTTGCTTATCCTTGAAAGATTTCCACGTGCGTTCCTGGTCTTGAAAATCAAATTTTTCGCTCGTGCGTGAGTAGTAATTCCACGTTTCCAGACCCCAGATAGACCCACCAGTCTCATGGTGGATGGCCATACCTACGAGCAGCCATTGATTTCGATCTTCAAACCATTCCGCAGGGTCAAGTTGATCAAGAATCGCAATGATTTGCTCAGGGGTGTACCCTAATGGTTGAGTACGATTGGGATCAATCTCACCTTCTTCGTCAGCGTGACCGACGACACGCTCGACGGCTTCCGAGGAAACGATTGGGCCGAAACCCAACTCCAGCATGTCGAAATCGAATTGGCGCTGCCAGGTGTAGGGAAGACTTGTGTCGGGGTGAATCGACGGTGGAATTGCGGCCTGCGAGCCGGTTCCGAGCAGGTGAAGTTCCCAATCCCACTTCTTAACTTCCCGATCCTTGACCTCGTCATGGACCATCTGAAAGCCCGTGCTGTGGGCGAACTTGCGCGGGGAAAAATGTTTGTCGGTGAGGAAATAGAAATGCCGGCTGGCGCCACCTGAGCCTGATATAACGGTGGGGAATGTATTGACGTCGATCTCGGGGAAGATCTCCTTCAACCTGGCGAGCGCTTCGTCTCGGGTCGCCGGATTGCGCACGTCGAAATCTATGATGTGGAGGAATAGATCAGCGACAACTGACCACTTACCCAAGCGGACGCCAATGTTATTGCCATCGCGGTAGTCGCGCTTCAATTGTTCAAGTGTCGATACAGGTTTTGCGGCCCAATCGTTTCCGATCGGCCTCTTGGATTTCGGGTGCAACCAATGGAGAGCGAACCCGGCCGTGACCAGACGCTCGATTTGGCTGGAAATGTCTTTTGGCATCAACATCGGCTTCATTTCTTATGATGTGCAAAATCCGGCCCACGTCAGCCGCGGCTGACATTTCCAAGATTGACTCGAACTGCGAAGTTCAGAGCGTTGGTCGCCTAGGTTTGCGGTTTTTCCCAAATAACTGAAAAGCCCGTTCCGCTCGGCACTTCAGTTTGGCATCATAGTAAATGCCACCGCCGGCTTGGGGTTGGGCAGAGTTCCTTGAAGCCGCTTGATCGCCGGACAACCTTTTCAGCTTCCCGGCCAGGTCGAAGGCACGGTCGGACCGACTTTCGATTGGTGCTTTAGATAGGAATGCGATAGCTTTCTCGACGCTCACATCCGTTTCGAGAGCTAAGACCTTAGCGGTGCGGGGACGCTGGAGACCCTCAGGTGAACTAATGATTGCGTTAACTCGGTCGATTGCACTCATCTCCAATCCCCTTTATGCTTGCGGGCATGTATCAGTTTGGTTTTATTGGATATTTTCCACGGGCCGCTACTCATCAATTTCTCCTTCTTGCCCAAATTCCGGGCAGAGTTTTGCTGCACTGAGCGGGACATTTGTCTCGCTCAGCTGAGTTATTTTCTGTCGTTATTCAGATGCTTAGTGGAACTGCTCTGCGGTTCTTCCGGCCGCGCACCATGCTTGTGCAGCCGGAAGCAAGTTTGGTGGGATCTGCGACTCCCGAAGCTTGGCGTAGACTGAGAAGCTCCCATCGGGCCGGATTTCCACAACGAAGCCCGCGTTGGCCGCGGCCTCGTCACCTGAGATGCGTGCAATCCAAACGCGCTTGCGGGTTTCCTCAGAGGCAAGTGACATTGCGTCGGGCTTCGTCATCCCGTCAGCAATCAGCTGCCGCGTGCGCTGCTTCCTGAACCGTGTCCAAAACGGTGTTAACTGGGAACTCATGACTGGTCCCCGATTGCATTTAATTCCGCGTCCAATGCCGCAGATGCCGCAGAGAAGCCGGGGAAGGCGGGTGGATGAGATGTGTGCTTCCAGTCGGGAAACAACGGGCTAGCCGGGACCTCCTCACGCATCATTACCAAAAATCTCCAGGCACGATCGATCATGCCGTCGCGAGAGGGAAAATTTCGGGCGCTTTCTACAGCGAGCGCCTTTGAAAGGGGTTCCCATGCTTTGTGCAGCGCTAGTCTTGCTTCATCTAAGTGATGAGCTTGGCGAGCCAATAGCCAAGCGGCCTCAGCCCGCCCTTCGTCAGATCGAAGGGTGACCATGACCTTCTCGATCCTGGTGGCATCATCTTCCAGGATCTTAATGGCCGCCTTGGCGCCTTGTGCCGTCTTCGCGCTTTCGCTGATGGAAGCGTCGACTGCTGTAAGTCGTGCTTTCGCATCGGAGGTTTCGGGCGCGACATCGGAGATAAAGGCCAAGGCCTCGGCGGCGTTAAGCTCAGCTCGAATTTGATCGCGCTGTTCAAGGAGGCTTTGATAGCGCGCGACCTCTGCTTTCGCAGCGCCTAATTTATAGGAGGTTCTTGTTTGCCGCTCAACTAGTTGGGAGATAGATTCCCTAGTGTGCCTGAGAAGAGTATACAGTGGCCCGAGGTCCGGTAACGCCGAACTGATGAATTCAGTAGATCGCTCGCGATGTGTCGGGCGGTCGACCGTATACCGAGACAACAGCACAAAAGTTTTGCGTTCCGCATCGCATACGTGCCAAATTTGATCGGTCGGCCCGCCGCTCGCGACGCCAACTAGAATGCCAGGTTGCGTGAAATAGCCTTCCAGAGATGCTACATCGGTGGTGGCACCTGCCCAAGGGTTTACACCCATGGCAGTGGGTATTGGAATGCTTACCCAGTCGTCAAACCCGTCCTGAACCGGTCCTACCCTGAAGCCCTGCGCAGAAATATACTTCGCTAACTCGTACGAGGGTAGGCTACTCGCGTTTGCTGGAAAGTTGACGTTCGGTGTAATGTTCATGGCTGCTCGCTCGGTTGGTGCAACCACAGCAAAGCCGATTTCTACACAACCTCAAAGCGATTCTGGCGGGCTAACCTAAATGGCCTAGTTCAGATTCCGAAGAGGGTTAGCCCGCCAGAATCGCTTGACTGATGTTCCGAGGAACCAGCGAGAGCCGTCTACGGTAAATCAGGAATATCATCGAAGTCGCGTTGTAGTTGCGCTTCTTTCAGTAATTCTCTCTCCCTCAAATTTTTCTCATAAACTGAAACCAATCTCGCAATGTCTAAATCTCTCTGTTCTGCTCTTTTCTCGGCTTGCTTTAATGTGCGAATTTTATTCCTGATGTCTTCAGGCGTAATATCTTTAATAAATTTCTTATCCTCGGTATCCGTGAATTTTACTTGATCTAGCCAGTACGTCAGAAAGACCGCATTTGATGGTTTCGCCGTACCGATTGACTTAGTATATTCCTTGAATTTCTCCATGAGAACTAGCTCTCTGTCCTCAGTCCAAAAAGTTCTGTCTGTCGGGTTACCGCCCAAATTCCTTTTCAAACGTATTTCGTGCGGGTTTGGGAAGGGATCGTCTGGATCATCCGGATCAGAGAATTTCTCGAATTCCAAATACTCTAGAAGGTCTTCTAAAAGCGCATCCGCGGAAACTGCGACAACCGCGCTAATCCGCGAAACACTAAATTTCTTAAACGTTAGATAAACGGCGCTGTCGATGAGCATTGACCAACGGCTTTTACGACGCAGCCGGCCACGTTCTCTTTTGCGAATTATGTCCTCAAGTTCCGCTTCTACGGCCTCGACTTGCCAGTCCCAAGATGACGGATCCTGCAACGTCTTGTTCCGTCTTTTGGCTCTGATTGGGCCCATGTAGAATTGAGTGCTCTCGTCCGCGCGGAAATCGTCACGCTCATCTTCGATTTCCTTTAGCCTCAACACTTTGGCTTGGGATTCCTGGCTCAGTGATTGAAACACCGTCTTGCGGTCCGTCCGCTGAATCTCAAGCGTCATATGTGCCGCTGCCGAGATTGCGACGTGTTCAACTGATTTCAGCGGGAGGCCCTGCTCAAGGGAAGCCGATGCGACTTGCAAAAGCAAAAATGTCTGAGCGCGCGAGCTGTCACCACACTGTTTTTCGGCGCGTGCCAAACGCCTCAGGCAATGTCTTGTCCGATTTCCGAAAAGGCGCCAGGTCGCCTTCACTCGATCGTCGCAGTAGATCATTGCCGATTCTCCGAACGTGCCCAACCCAAGCATCAGTCATAACGAAAAACGGAAGCTCGACAGGCGCCTTATACGGTCCCTGTCGAGCTTGCGGTGGAAGCGACCCTACAGTCAAACAGAAGCATGCATGCTCGACGTCGGTTGTGAAACCAATCCCAAGGCAAGCAACTCATTAATCAGCTGAGCAGCCAGCGGGCCGTCTCTCGCGTCGTCGTGGAATTCGATAGGCTCGCCGGCTTGGCACCATGAAATTGCCAGCGCCTTCGTTGCGAAGCCTTCCAGTGTCGAGGCCTTCAGTTCACCTATGCGGTCGACGATTTTTGCGGAGGCGTTGTATACCGCATTTGCTCGGTCGGTGCCTTCCTCGTCGTGGCTGGCAAAGAATTGGCGTTCTTCTGCCCAGGCGAGGCGAAGCTTCGAGCCGAGTTCGATCAGTTCGCGGTCTTGATTGTTCGTCGTCATGTTTTCGATCCTTCGAGGTTGTTTACCATATGCGTGGCTTGCCATTGCAGTTATAAGCAATATTGGTTATAAGTCAATAAGCAATATTGCCTATTCCATCGGAGACCAAACATGGGACGCCCGCCGCTCAACGTGACTGCTGTTCACATTCGCTTAAAGAACGACTCGCTTGCCGCGATCGACGAACTCGTTGGTCCCTTCCAGAGGCCGCAATTCATTCGAGAAGCCGTTGAAAACGAAATCGCGCGACGCATTGGCGGGAGCAAGGAGCCCGATCCTGATTGATAGATTGGGTTTGATTGGACAGTGGCTCAACTATGGCCCGGATTTTCGAACGACTTCAAAGAACTCGGCCACGATTTCGTCAGTCAAAAGAAGGTTGGTATAGTCGGGTTGCTCATCGTTGGAAGCGATTGCCTCCTGATCGAACAAGCCTGGTCGCAAGGTGTTGAGCGTCTGCGCTGACGTGCCGCCGCTGTGCTTAGCGACGTTTGATGTCAGCCTTAAAACTTTCAGCCCCAATTCATCAGGAAAAAGCCCACGGCTCTTAAGTAGAGTGATGGCTTTTTTCTCATCATATTGGTTCACTTTAAGCCGTTTATTCATCTCCCTCTCCCAATAGTGACTAAGCGAGATAGTGAAAGCTTCGCGTACAAGTTTTAAAATAGCTTCTACCTCGTGTAGCCTGTCGCTCATGCGGTCGCCATAATCATAAACTACCTGACCACTTTCGTCCTCTTCGTAGAAGGAAGCCTCGCCGGCTCTAACCAGCTCTTCCAGTTCGGCCCATTCCCGTTCCAGAGTTGCCTTGATTTCATCGGACGGATTCCTGGCGCTCCGATATGCTGCCTCTAGTTGGTCGATATCCCTGCGGAAGAGCCAGTGCCACATCACATTCCGTACTTGATTGCTTTCGGTTGCCATTTCCATTCTCCTTCGCCGACACAGCGCTGTCGCGAATTCCGTTCAGCTCAGGCCAGCATTATGTTGACCTTGGTAGAACGGGTCGTGGTCAGGATGGTCGTTGCCTTGGTCAGGATGCCTAAGTTGAAAAAAAGATAACGAAATCAATACCTGGTCGGTATGGTCGGTATGGTCGGGATGAGTTGGCATTACTCTTTATATACGGGATGAAAAAACGTACTGCACAACAAGACAAACGAGACTGCCAGGTAAAATGGGTTGCGCATACACGGTGAATTCATACCGACCATACCGACCACTACTATTTATCTTATTGATTCTATTATAAAAAATATGGTCAGGATGGAGTGGTTTTTGGTCGGTATGGTCAGGATAAATCGGCAAAAGTTGACTCAGCCAGAATGATCTTAGCGAAAATAAAGCAAAAAATTTCCGCTTACCGGGGCTCAGCGCCCCTCCCGAATGGTGCAGTGACGCAGGGAGGACCCATAGCCAGTGCACACTTAGACATTCGGGCTGATCGCACACGCAGACGCTGCATGACTGCACAACAAGACATCAACTAGCGCACAACGGACAATGAAGGCCGAACTTGAAAGCAGGGCAAATCATCGGGATTCCCCTTCGCTGCATACGGTTTACGAGCGGACAATGCACGTTAGCCGAACCGGTCCTGAGAGCTAGTCCTTTGGATGCCTGGAGCTTGTCCGCTGTCGAGGTTCACGCCGCCTGTCGGTACAGCATGAACCTAAGTTCGCCTGAGAGAGCTGCGTCAACACTCAAGTCCTGACGGATCAGTCCATGGCTCCACCGGCGCCGCGACCTTGGAGCATGCCACGGCGGGCAATCGACCATCGGATACCAGCATACCCCGACGATATCAGCGCCCCGTTCGCCCGCTGTGTTCACTTCATCAAGCACATGCCGCATCCACATACCCTTATGAAAACCAGGATGCCGGCGGTGATGCACAGGGTGCCCGTCGTGCCAGCTCGTTTCAGAGACCATGATGGGCTTGCAGTACCGCCGCCAGGTTTTCAGCAATACCTTCGACAAGGCTGTACGAGCGGTATGCGGATAGTAATTCACTCCGATGACATCGACGGGCACTGCCGAAACGATCGCGTCCGTTGCCTCATATTGTCGATCGCCAACGCCCGTGATTGGATCATTGACGAGGATCCCGACATTTGGGTGAGCGTCCAGAGCCGCACGGGTCATCTGGACCGCCATAGCCACTGCATGTTCACGGGATAAGCCCGCAAGCATCGGATAAAGAGATGGTTCGTTCACGGGACAGAGCCACAGCTTTTCAGATCCATCGACGGCCAAAGCTTGCAAGGCGATCGACCGGGAATAGGCCGCGGCATCTTCCACATGGTGGTAGTGCGACAAATCCCAGATCACCTGCATTCCGGTTTCACGCGCCGCCCGCAGCCGCTCTACCGTGTCGTGGCCGGGTACCAGCCCGTCGCGGGCAACGAGGATGCCGTGATCGATCGCAATTCGGAAATGTTCTCGCATCCGATCGCCGGCAAGATGCCGTGTCGTTCTCAGCAGGTCGTGTTTGCCACGGTGCACGATCCCGCACTCGAACCCAGCAACAATCTTGCTTTTGAACAGGGAGCGCTCCGGCGAAAACAGATTGTATTGGTCGAGCCTGAACACCGCCTGCCGAATCCCTTCGAAGATAACAGGAATAACAGTGGCAGGCGCTGAGTGGAATGCAAAACGCTGTCCACTAAACGTACAAGTTACGTGTATTCATCTTGACAATATACAAGTAAATTGTATGATCGGGGTGTGATTAAGGGGACCGACAATGCAAATCAGTTTTGAAACGATGACGAGAGCGGAAATTAAACCCCATCTCGAATTGGCAAAGGAACGGCTGACTTCGTTGCGCGCGATGCTTGATGCTGGCTACGAAATTGGAAACGCGGAGGCGTTTGTGACCCGTGCTGAGATTAAGGTTGCTGCGGAACATTTTTTCGAAATTAGCACTGAATATCAGTGTGCCGCATGACCGCTGAATCCTTCATCCAATGGCTCGCGGAGATGAGATCAAATGGCCTGGCCCGTTCCGATGCCGAGTGCGGTCGTCTGCTCGGTATTTCCGCTAACTCAGTCGTTGCCATAAAGAAGCAGGGCGCCGACGTCAGGACTGCGCTTGCGTGTCGGGCACTGCTTCATCGACTCGATCCTTGGGGGAAGCTTTAATCGGCGGCCTTGACGGAGTTGACTAAAAGGGCCTCGAAAGACCCTTAAATTACCCAGCCGTGGGCGGGGGAAGGTGCCTGCTTTCATACGACCATAAGTCGACGTCGTGCCGAGCTTGGTCATCTGCCGCACTTCAGCGAGCTTCATTAGTGTTTCGATAGGGCTGATATGGGTAACTTCGTCAATCATCCTTGTGCTCCGGCGCGTTCAAGGCGTGCGTTTTAGTCTCTCTCTCAGACAAAAGATCGGCTATCCATTTTTGCACCTCGGACATTCGCCACCTGACGGTGTTGCCTCCCAGATTCCGAGGTAGGGGAAACGTGCCGTCTTTCATCTTGCGATAGATGGTCGCCGTAGCGAGCTTGGTCATTTCTCTGACTTCTTTGATTCGAAGGAGCGTTTCAATGTCCTTATCAAAGACGATCTTTCCCTCACCCTTGCTTTCGACCGACGATGAGGCATGTTCGGGAAACGGCGCTTCCATCCCCCGTGAGGTTCGGTCTATAGGCATGCGTCGTGCCACTGGCGGATTAGAATCTGATACTAACGCGGTAAAAGCGGCGTCGAGGGCATCTCGGTCCCAAATCAGGCGGTCGTCAATCTTCTTTGGCCGCGGCATGCGGCCGTCGTTGACCATAGAGTCGAACGTTGCAGCGCCGAGGCCAATATACCGAACTGCGTCGTCGCGGTTGAGCCCGCGGGGAGGGTAGGCGATATGGTCGCGCTTCTTGTACATTGGCTGCCCTCATCACCCGTAGAAGTGCCCACGCTGAGATGAGTATGAAAAGCGCTCACCCACAACTCTCGCTAAATCATCTTTGGTAAGCGAGAGCGGCTCGACAGCAGAAACAATATTGGCCGATATGTCGATAGTCGCGGGCGGATTTCTATTCGCCAAACTTATCCAGAAGGTCTTGGCGCAATTCCGGCCATTCGTCTCCCATTACCATCTTTACCAATGGGATCGGCAAACAAACCCAACGTGCAACATCAGCGACTGTTCGTCCCGCCTTTCTTTGCTCAAGGGCTTGATCGCGAGCGGAAAGAGGAAACATGATTGCAAGAGCTTGATATATTGCAAGTTTATCTTTTGCTGCCATGAGATCCGCAAAGCCAAAGTCTTCGGTGCTTAGAGGGCCAAGAACCTTGTCGAGAAGAGATTGAACCTCTTCGGGAGTATCGGTTCTCTCTACCAGTGTGTCACATGCGTGGATAAGCTCTTTACAACAAACTATTCGTTGCCACTCGAATGGCTGTGGTTTTCCTACGAGATCGGTTTACCAGCCTTCTTTTCCTTTTGTGGCACGACCACCGGAGCCTGATAGACAGGTGTCTTCGGGTTCTTCGGGTCAATAGGCTCCAGAACGATAAAGGCAGGGTTAGGGAAGTGGTCATAGCTCGACATGTTATAGGCGTCGACACCCATGCCAATAACACCGCCAACAAGGACGTTGCCGGCAAAGCCTGCAGCACCACCGCCGCTGACCTTCGTTCCAATCTGGATCGAGCCCGGCTTATAGCCTTCGCGTTCGGCGAAAGCTGTAAAGCTGTCCCGGCGCTTTACGGGAAATGTGCACGGCGATCGCGGGCAGCCTGGCCCGAGCGACGTGCGGATCGAGGCATCTTCAGGCAGAGCGTTGATCGTCACATCCTCGGTTGTCCCCGAACTACACTGCCGCAAGACGTTAAAGACGCTGCAACGACTGCAACGGCAAAAGAGATCTTAATATTCATGGATATCCCCTCTAACTTACGCTTAGAGAAGATCAGGGGAAAACAATCTTGTCCAGCGGTCGCGTGTGAGAATCACTCTTCGCAACCGTCTATCCCATAGCTATTTACGAGAACTGTGATTTCCGTCCTGCGCAGTTGAAATCTGATATTCAGCCTCGGTGACTGCCAGCTCAATATAGTTACCGTAGCATATCCGGTAATTTGCCGTCCGCAGCCAACTGCCAAGGGGATTTCAACATCACAGTCACGCGCTCCAGATCCGCCATGTCACTCACCCAAATGGCTGATACCATGTTTTCGCCATATTTCCACAACCGCGTATTGCGGATATCATGAAACTCAATTAGCCCTGTTGCAACTTATGGTGTGAGGGGTGATTCATGAAGTTGCGCGGCATTGGTTTCGGACTTGTTGCAGGTCTTTTGGTGTCGGTTGCGACCGGTGCCTCTGCGGACGATCCTCAACTGGACGAAACAGTTCCCGCGATAGAAAGCCCGTTAGAGGTCCCGGCAGAGGTCGGGGAGCCTGTGCCGACGCAGCCGGAGTTGGAGCCGGCACAGCCTGAAAAGACTGAACTGAAGCGGGCACAACCCGTCGAGGAGCCGACGGCGGTCACCGATGCCGCAGGCGGCGTGGTTGTCGAAAACAGCTCCGTCGAGGAGCAACATGGCGGAGCCTGGGGAGCACATCCGACGCTCGGCGACGTCACGAACAACGGCGCCTTTTCCTACACCTATCCTATCGACGTTCCCGCATTCCGCGGTCTCGAACCCAAGCTTGAACTTACCTATAATTCGAGCCGGAAGACCAAAACGGGTGGAAGCTACCAGGGCTGGCTCGGCTTTGGCTGGGGCCTTTCCGGCATTCCCGTCATCGAACGTGTCGGGGCCGACCTTGGCATCCCGCAATATCCGGTTCTCCCGGCGCCGGATACAGATGTTTACACGCTGAACGGTGAGCCGCTGGCTCGCTGCAAGGGCTACGGAGCCTCATGCGTCGCTCAGGATACCGGCGGTGGAACCAACAACACGCCGAACACGTGGGTGTCCGAAGTCGAGAATTATCTGAAAATCAAATATATTCCTGCCAGCAATCTTTGGGAAGTGACCGCCCGCGACGGAACCAAAACCACGTTCACGTCGGTTGGCACAATCGCGAGTGCGGCTGCCAACGACGATACGAGCGAGCATGAAACCCGCTTCGAGTATCGATGGCTGGCTACGGAAACGGCCGACACATACGGCAACAAGATCAAATATTTTTACAGCTGCCCCGAATTACCGGTCTGCTATCCCACCGCCATTGATTATCACAATCGAGCAATCGGGACGCCCGTCAGGACGATCCGGTTCCATTACGACGCCCGGCCGGACTATATCGTGGCAGCCAACGGACACTCGCTGTCCTACACGAAAATGCGCATAAAGGCGGTTGTGGTTCAGACATCAGGCACAAACACGTCGGGTTACAAGCTGTCCTATGATCAGGCGCCTTTCAGCAATGCGTCGCGCCTGACATCGATCCAGCAGTTTGGAAGCGACCTTGTCCTGGATGCTAATTATGCCATCGCCTCCGGCAGTGCGCTGCCGCCGACGACGTTCGCCTATAATGACCCGACCTCAAGCGGTTTTGCGCCAAGCCAGGAAATTGTTGGACTCAACGGCATTCCGATTCAAAAAGTGACAAAGACATATGAAAAAGATGATCCCTACGAGAGCAACACGACGTTAGTCAAAAAGAATTACTTGAGAAGTTCCTACGCCGCCGTAGATGTCGATTCAAATGGTGTCACGGAAATTCTGAAGGCGGAATGGGATGACTACGGAAGTACAACATGCGATTATTTCCTTTACTATAGCCGGCAACGGACAACGGATTATACTGCACTGGATATACACTTTCCGTGCCCTTCTTTTATGTATAGCAGCACCAATTCGGAATCTGCCAAGGTTATTCAGGGGTTATCGGTAGGACGGTTTGGCACCGACAAAACGAAGCCCTATCTGATGACGCTGGTCCCGTCGAGCAATGACAACCCCTTTGACATAGACAAACCACATGTGCGCTGGCAGGCCTCGTTTTCCAAAAGCGGCGAAGATCTCGTTGAAAATCTGAAGGATTGCTATGCGCTTGAAGGCGCAACACGCTTTGTTGCAGATCCGCCGATGAAAGCCCTGTGCAAAAAAGAGCATCCGAACGTCTATGCAGTCGATTGGGATGGTGACGGCCGTGATGCCGTCACCATCGGTGGCAACATCGCAAATTTGTTTGGAGACGGGCGTCAGCAAAGAATCACCGTTAAAGACGATGACACCTACCGTGTCCATCTCGTTGATGGCGCTTTCAAAACCGACAAGCTTGGAAGTTTCCTTTGCAAGGAGGAAAATTGTGCGATTGCGGACGTGAACGGCGACGGGCTGAGTGACGTTGTCAGCATGAAACACAATAACTACGTCGGTATTGGTGTTTCTGAGCTGACGTTTTATTTGTTCACTGGCGACAAGCTGGTCGAGTGGTCATCTCAGGCCGACGACAGTGGCGTATCGCCAGTGGTCACCGATGTCGATGGCGATGGAAAAGCCGAGGTTTTGTTCGGTACACCCGCTGGCGACAGTCCCTTCGCCAGCTTGAGTTGGCGAATCTACAAGGCGATATCCAGTCCGCAGGAGGGAACGGGCATCGATGGGGCCAATCTCGGGATCACGAGCAGCTTCGTCACTTCCGGTGACTTCAACGGCGACGGCCAATCCGACCTGCTCATCGCGCCGCCCACTCCAAGCACTTCTTATAATCCTCAAAAAACCGATTATGAGAACGCTGCCGCTCTCAATCAGATGTTCGACAACTTTGAGGCCAATAAATACCGCATCCGATACGGGTCTGCGACCGGCGGCATCGCCCACCTCATCAACACGGTAACGACGCCGCAGGGCGGGCAGGTCAAGGCGGCCTATGCGCCGTCGACGGCCTACAAGAACACCTATCTGCCCTATAGCATTGCGACCGTCAGCTCCCTGTCGGTGCTGGACGGCCGGGGCCAGACGGCAACGACGCGCTATGATTACGCCAACGGCAAGTATGATATCGAAAAGCGCCGCTTCCTGGGCTTCGGCAATGTTGCGAAAACCCTGCCGAAGATCACCGGCGAGGCCGATGCGCCGATCGTCAAGACAGCCTATGTCCAGAACATCGCGGCCATCGGCCTGCCATCGACAAAAATATTCCTCGACCCGGACGGCGAGGTCCAGCGGGTGGTTGCGGAAACCTATGAGATCGACGACACGCATATCCCCTATAAGGCTCAAAACACCGTCACGACAACGGAACTGCGGGTTGGCACGGTAGAGCGCTCGACGCGCCAAACCCGGATCTTCGACGATTTCGGCAATATTACCCAGGAAACGGACGAAGGCCGCCGCGACGTGTCCGGCGACGAGACCATTACCAAACGGGCTTTCTACTACAACAAGGGCGCCTATATTGTCTCGCTGCCGGCCTGGCTCAGGCTGTCGGAACCCGGCAGCACCCAGAATCTGAGAGCCCAGAACTTTCTCTACGACGACCAGCAGGGGGAAGTCGCACCCATCAAAGGCGAGTTGACCGGCAGGCGCGATTATACCAGCTCCGGCGTGTATCAGGAATCCACATTCCACTATGACGACTACGGCAACCTGGACTGGTCGTCCAATGGCGTGGGAAACAAGACGTCCTATGTCTATGACGGGACGCAGCGTCTGTTCGTCACGAAAACGACTTTTCCCAATGGACTGGTGGAAACTGGTACCCCGAACGCGGCCTGCAGCGCGCCGGCGACGAAGACGGATGTCAACGGCGTCGTCACCAGCTACAGCTACGATGTCTTCTGCCGGCCGACCGAGGTTTTGAACGGCATATCGGGCGCCTATACGAAAACCGCCTATGAACAGTTCGGCAATCCCGCGTCGCAGTTCATCAAGACCTCGACAAGCCGGCAGAGTTCCACCGCCGATGCCGAGCAGTATCAGTCTTTCGACGGCCTGGGACGGGTCTGGCGCGTTATCGATGCGGCCCAGCCGAATTCGATTGTCGAAACCCGGTACGATCTCCGCGGAAATGTGGAAAAGGTCACCCATCCCTATTTCGCAGGCGAACCGCAATACTGGACGGTGACCAGTTTCGACTGGGCCAACCGTCCGATTGCCATCACCAATCCGGATGGCAGCAGCAAATTCCTGCATTACGGCCTGCAGGATACCCTGTCCATAACCGATAGTGTCCCGTTCCAATATACCCGCGTCGGCGATGAGGAAGGCGGGGCGATCTATACCTATACCTCCGCTGCCGGCGACGTGATCGCCAAGGCGCAGAGAAGCAGGCCCGCCGCAGACGGGAGCACGACCTCCCGCTGGCTCTTTGGCGCGACCTTCGATGGCGCGCACCGCATGCTTGGCGTCAAGGATGCGGCCGGTTCCGTCTGGACCTACACCTATGACTTGATGGGCAACCGCACATCGGCCAAAGATCCCGATCTGGGCCAGTGGTCCTACAGCTACGACAAGGCCAACCGCCTGGTCCGGCAGACGGACGCGCGCGACAAGGTGACGACCATCACCTATGACAGCAACGGCCGGCCCCTGACCACCATGGTCTATAACAGCGTTGCGGATGCCAATGCGAACAGCGGCGGCGGTCTGCTGTCGCAGAATGTCTATGACGAGGACGTCAGCGGCTATTACAACAAGGGTCAGCTGACGAAATCGTCCAATTCCATGCAGAAGCAGGAATTCCGCTACAATGCCGACGGCCTGCAGCAGATGAAGCGGGTGACGATCAACGACAGCGTCCTGGACGCCCCCCTGGTTCACACCGAGACGACCGGTCTCGACAAGGGCGGCCTGCCCCTGTGGAAGGAATACGGGCCGGATCCCTTGGGGCTCGATGTCGGTTCCTCGTCCAGCCGCTGGGCGTACGACCGCAAGAACCAGCTGATCTCGATCCCCGGCTACATCAATTCCGTGACCTACGAGGCCGATGGGCAGACCGCGTCGATCGCCTATAGCAATGGTTTCGAGACGTTCTTCACCTATGATCCGCAGCGCCGCTGGCTGACCAAGATCGCCACGCAGAAGGATCCCGGAAACGGCGATCCGATATCGGTGCTGCTGCGCTCGGCCTATGTCCGCGACCAGACCGGCCGCATCCTGTCGATCAACGGCCTTGGGACGCTGAACGACTGGGTCTATACCTATGACGGCTTCGGCCGGATCGCCGGCGCGGTGAATGCCGGCGATCCCGCCTATTCCGAAACCTTCACCTATGCCGCCAATGACAATCTCCTGTCACGCTCGCGGCTGACGGGGAGTTTCGTCTATCCCGCGGCCAGTGCCGCCCACCCGCATGCGCCCGTCTCGCTCGGCACCACCGCCTTTACCTATGACGACAACGGCAACCTGCTGACTGACGGGACGCGAACCTTCACCTACGATCTCGCCAACCGCGTCGCCTCCGTGGCGGCCGTCGGCAGCAACACGGTGACGCTGCGCTACGGTCCTGATGGTGCAAGGGTCAAGCGGGGATCGGCGGGCGGCAGCACCTATTATATCGACGCCAATGTCGAATATGACGGCACCCGCTTCACGCGCTATCCGCATATGGACATCAAGGTCACCGGCACGTCGCGCACTTTCCTCCACCGCGACCACCTCTCCTCCATCAGCGCCGTCACCAGCATGACCAGCGGCCTCGGCGCCACCGAGACCAACCGCTACGCCACCTTTGGCGAGCCCCACAACAAGGATATGGATACCCAGAAGGGCTATATCGGCGAACGCTACGACGCCGAAACCGGCCTGTCCTATCTCAACGCCCGCTACATGGACCCGAGGTTCGGACGGTTCATCTCGCCGGACACATGGGACCCGACGATGGAGGGTGTCGGCACCAACCGTTATGCCTATGCCGGCAATGATCCGGTGAACAGGAGCGATCCGAATGGGCATGTATCGGGTGCAACCGGACAACCGGAAGCGACAAAAGCCTACGAAAGTCAACAAGCAGCAGACCGGCAAGATCACGAGGCGTCAACTCTAGCCGACAAAATGCAAAGTCTTGGAAATGGAAATGAGGGGGGACTATTTGATGGCGTCGATCCAGAGGTCGAGGCCCTTGCACGTGAAAAACGTAAATTTGCAGTGTCAGGTGTAGCTGTGCCGGATGACACAATTTTCGCATTGATTCCGGGCGGCGCAATTGTTCGAGGATTGTCAGTTGCCAAAGGTGTGATTTCAGGCGGGGTGCCTCGCGCGGTAACGGGAACTGTTTGGGATTCTATCAAGGCAACCCAGTCTCTTATCGAAGGCACGTCGATACCTCGCTCATTTGAGATGGCAACGGGAAAAGGTAGCGTTTGGGTTTCCGGAAACGGAACAAAGCATCTTGGCGAACAGGCAACGTCAATCTTTAACAGGGCCTTGAAAGCACCGGGTGGGAACGCCGCCTCGGCTCGGGAAATTGCTGATATAGGGTCCCAGACACAACTTCGCAGTTTGAATGCCGCTGTGAGTGATGCATTCGCGGCAGGGATCAAGTATGACAGGCTTGTGCGAACTGGGGGTTGGGAATTAAAGTTCGGTGCACCACGTCAGCCAGGGCAACTGCCCGCTCTCTATCACGCTTTGGAGCGTCCATAATTATGTTGAAAATTCTAGAGGTTGCAAATAAGACTTTCGAAACGTCGGTCGAAACGAACGATTACGTTCCATTATCAGTCGTTACTTACAATAGACCTTTAGGAGCAAAATTCTATCGAGCGGGAAACTTCGATACTTCCTTGATTGAGATCGCTGTTGATCCTGAAAGCGGCGCACTGAGAGGGTTTTCTGTTATAAGCTTTAGTGAAAGATTTGAAGGTCAGATGAATGCAGGCCGTGTTGTGCCGGGCATCCCTGTAACTGACTTAAGTAGGTTTTCTCAGAGCGACGTCATTGACGACCTGGCACCATTTTCTCTCGGACTACTGGGGAATACTGCTGTGGTCGCAATGACTGATTTTGAAATCTCTGATACAATCGCGGTATGCGGTGATCTCAAATTCCACCTCAGTATGAACACACTCGCAGGTTTAACAATTGAAAATCTTGGGGAGCGGGACGTTGTTAGAATCTCCGAACATTTGGCTCGTATGAAGCGCTGAAAAAGTGTGGTACTCACTAAACTATTCTTCAGCCAGAAGTCTCGCGCGCGGCGAAGGGGTTTTGGCCGAACGGGGTGCTCGTCACAGAATCCTGGGGTAATCCCCCCGGCCATTAACGGGCTTCAAAAGTAGAATTTTCTCGGGCTTTATGATCGAGGAGGATTCGATGAAGATGAGCAGATTTAGCGAACCACAAATCCTTGCAATCCTTCGCCAGGCAGAAGGCGGTGTTCCGGTGCCCGAGCTTTGCCGGGAACACGGGATGAGCACAGCGTCCTTTTACAAATGGCGATCCAAATACAGCGCCATGGACGCGTCGATGATCAGCCAGATGAAGGCTCTGGAGGATGAGAACCGTCGGCTGAAGAAGATGTATGCCGAGATGAACATGCGTGCGCGAATTGTAGATCTTCAAAATGTAGAGAGTGCGGCGGGATGTTCGACCTTGATGAAGTGATCGGTCAAATAAATTAACCAGCAGCGAAGGGAATCGTGTGAGGAGTGGAGGGCGCATTCCTTTAAGTGCATGGATAAGCCACGGCAGAGTAGACGCTTCGCATCATTCCGCGCGTTTGGTACTACTTCGTTAGTCTAGCGATGCTATAAAAATCGCATTACAGAATGCACTACAGAATGTATGAAGATGTTGCCTAAGTCTCTGATATTTATGAATCAAAATTTTGGTTCGAGACCCCCCAACCGTACCATTTTTCCACAATTAAATCAAAGACTTGAAGATATGATTGCTGTGCTTGGCTGCGCCATGCGGCATAGCGGACGCCAAGACTGGGCCGACGATTCTTCAAACACCTGACCGCGTCGGCGCCCCTCAAGAAATTCTAAGGCATCTTGAAACCTGTCCGTTCTGCTTCGCGACGCATTGACTAGGAATTCCGAGCAGCCCGCGCTGACAGGTTGCAAGACAAAGGCGCTCCAACATCACCGGTCACAAAAAAATACGGTGTTCCGTCGCCACCACTTCGTTCAGGAAATCGTGGACGGTGCGGACGCGCAGGAGGTCGCGAACGCTTTCGTGATAGGTGGTCCAATAGGCGCGGCGGATCGTCGTTGTGGGCAGGATGCGGACGAGTTCCGGATATTGGCCGGCGATATAGTTGTGCAGGATGCCGATGCCGGCGCTGGAGCGCACTGCTTCCGTCTGCCCGGTTGCGCTGGAGATCTCGAAACCGGCGTCCCAGTTGCGCATCACCTCGCCGGTGAAATTGAGCGACGCCGTGAAGATCAGGTCTTCGACATAACCGATGCGCCGGTGCCTCTTCAAATCGTCGATTGTCTCCGGCGTTCCCTGGGCGACGAGATAGGCCTGTGACGCATAAAGCCCCAGCGTATAATCCGTCAGCTTCGATGATACGAGCCGCCCCTGTTCCGGGCGTTCCAGCGTGATGGCAATATCCGCCTCCCGCTGCGAAAGGGAAAAGGAGCGTGGAACCGGCACCAGTTGAATGCGCAGTTCCGGAAACCGCGCCGTTAATTGCCCCAGGCGCGGCGCCAGGAAAGAGACGCCGAAGCCATCGGGTGCGCCGATGCGTACCGTTCCGGCAATGGCCGTATCGACACGACCGACCTGCGCCTGCGCCGCCAGCATTTCGGTTTCCATCCGCTCGGCGGCATGCAGGAAAATCTCGCCCTCGGCGGTCAGGTCGCAGCCATTCGTCCGGCGAACCAGAAGCTGCGTCTTCAGGGACTGCTCCAGCGCCGTCACCCGCCGGCTCAGCGTTGCATGATTGACCCCGAGCCGCTTGGAGGCCGACAGGATCTGGCCGCTGCGAGCGACGGCCAGGAAAACGCGGACATCATCCCAGTTCATTGAATGGCCTCATCGAAAGGGAGTTTTTCCGCGTCACGTCGATCTTCACCTTAATGATACCGTGAGAAGACAATCAGGCGCTCGCCAGAATCGCTGATCCATTCCGAGGTAGAAAGAACGAATCCTTCGGGGTAATCTTCGAGATACGGAAGATGTCCTTCGGCGAGGTGGGGCTGTGCCCATTTCCAGTATTCGAAGCACTCCGATGGCGGAACCCAGACGAGAAACCCACTCGTATTGTATTCCACGAGCTGATGAACGCCTTCGCGGAAGAGTTCTTTCACATCCTCGATCTCGAGCTCACGCACGTGTTTTCCGATCGACTCCGGTCGGCCGTCTGTCATCCTGATTTCGGCGTCTTTCCTTTTCGGGATGAAGTCATAGTACATCATAACCGATACCTCATTTGCTCCGCATCATCACCGGATCGACATCCACCAGCCTGAGCGCCTTGACCATGTCGGCAGCGCCTTCCTTGTATTTCAGGAAATGCGGCGTTTTGAGATGCTCCTCATAGGCTTGCCGGTCGGCATAGACTTCGAGGATGCGGATCTTCTCCGGTCGCTCCCGCTCGGCTACGGCATGCAGCATGAGGACTCCGGGCTCGATCGCGATGGATGCCTCAATCTCCTCCGCCAACAGGATGCGATATTCCGGAAGCCGGATGGCCTCGATCTCCAGCTCCGCAATTCGAATGATCTTTTCACCCTGCATGCCCATGAACTGCTTCTCCCTAACTCATGATGACATCAATTTTCGCACAACGGTTGCTGAATATCGCGCGTTGATTTGTGCATATTGTAGTGCGACACTCCTGCCATAATCAAGAGATCAGGAGGATCACCCATGTACGAGATCGGTCATTTCATCGGTGGCAAGCGCGTTGCCGGCACCAGCGGCCGCACGAGCAATGTTTTCAACCCGGCAACCGGCGAAGTCCAGGCCACCGTGTCGCTTGCCAGCGACGCGGAAATGGATGCAGCGGTCCAGAACGCCAAGGCCGCGCAGCCGAAATGGGCCGCCACCAACCCGCAGCGCCGCGCGCGCGTCTTCATGAAGTTTGTCCAGCTCCTGAACGACAACATGGACGAACTGGCTGAAATGCTGTCGCGCGAGCATGGCAAGACCATCGATGACGCAAAAGGCGATGTTATTCGCGGCCTCGAGGTCTGCGAATTCGTTATCGGCATTCCGCATCTGTCCAAGAGCGAATTCACCGAGGGTGCCGGCCCGAACATCGACATGTATTCGATCCGCCAGGCCGTCGGCATCGGCGCCGGCATCACGCCGTTCAACTTCCCGGCCATGATCCCGATGTGGATGTTCGCGCCGGCGATCGCCTGCGGCAACGCCTTCATCCTGAAGCCTTCCGAGCGGGATCCTTCCGTGCCGATCCGCCTTGCGGAACTGATGATCGAAGCCGGTCTTCCGGCCGGCATCCTCAATGTCGTCAACGGCGACAAGGGCGCGGTCGATGCCATCCTGGCGCATCCCGACATTTCCGCCGTGTCCTTCGTCGGCTCCACGCCGATTGCCCGCTATGTTTATGGGACGGCAGCGATGAACGGCAAACGCGCCCAATGCTTCGGCGGTGCGAAGAATCACATGATCATCATGCCGGATGCGGATCTCGACCAAGCCGCTAACGCGCTAATGGGCGCCGGCTACGGCTCCGCCGGCGAGCGTTGCATGGCGATCTCGGTGGCTGTGCCGGTCGGCAAGGAAACCGCCGATCGCCTGATCGCAAAGCTGACGCCGATGGTCGAAAGCCTGCGCATCGGTCCTTACACCGATGACAAGGCCGACATGGGCCCGGTCGTCACCAAGGAAGCCAAGGAGCGCATTCTCGGCCTGATCAACAAGGGTGTCGAAGACGGCGCCAACCTTGTCGTCGACGGTCGCGATTTCAAGCTGCAGGGCTATGAAAATGGCCATTTCGTCGGCGGCTGCCTGTTCGACAATGTCACGCCGGACATGGATATCTACAAGCAGGAAATCTTCGGACCGGTTCTCTCCGTCGTTCGCGCCAAAACCTATGAGGAAGCGCTCGACCTGCCGATGAAGCATGAATATGGCAATGGCGTCGCGATCTATACCCGCGACGGTGACGCGGCCCGCGACTTCGCCAGCCGCATCAACATCGGCATGGTCGGCGTCAACGTGCCAATCCCGGTGCCGTTGGCTTACCATTCCTTCGGTGGCTGGAAATCCTCGTCCTTCGGTGACCTGAACCAGCACGGCACGGATTCTATCCGCTTCTGGACTCGCACCAAGACAGTCACCAGCCGCTGGCCGTCGGGGATCAAGGACGGTGCCGAATTCGTCATGCCGACCATGAAGTAAAACCTGTAATCGCCAGAAGACACGCTATCGGGCCTCCTCAGGGAGGTCCGATTTTTTTTGCGCCAAGGTAAAAATGGACATCGAAGGCGGTGTAGGCTGAGACCGCTGCCGCGTCAGACTGATGGTCGCTTATCGTGAGAAAACGGATGTCGTGAATGCAGATGCGATTCATGTATTTTGGAATTGTTCCAAACTAACATCCGTCCTATATGAAGGAAGCGATCAATATCCGCTGGCGCAGTTGCCGGATCGGCTGGCGATCATGATATGCCGGTGGGGCTCGACGGTTCTCTGGAACGACGGGCGAAAAAACTGAAGCCTGGAGTAGATGATGCGCCTGACGAAGCAGACAAATTACGCAGTCCGTATGTTGATGTATTGCGCTGCCAATGACGGTCGCCTGAGCCGGATTCCGGAGATTGCCAAAGCTTACGGCGTCTCGGAACTGTTTCTCTTCAAGATTCTACAGCCTCTGAACAAAGCGGGACTGGTCGAGACGGTGCGTGGCCGGAACGGCGGCGTGCGCCTGCCCAAGCCGGCGGCCGATATCAGCCTGTTCGACATCGTCAAGGTAACGGAAGACAGTTTCGCCATGGCGGAATGCTTCGAGGCAGGCGAGATCGATTGCCCGCTGGTCGACAGTTGCGGGCTGAACTCGGCGCTGCGCAAGGCGCTCAACGCCTTTTTCGAGGTGTTGCAGCAATATTCCATCGACGATCTCGTCAAGGCGCGCCCGCAGATCAACTTTCTTCTTGGTTTGGATGAAATCGTGCGGCCGAAGACAGTTGCCGCGTAGGCAGGGGATGGGTCGCGCAGCATCTGTTTACTGAATGATCTGCTCCCGAATGGCTTTCGCCACCATCTGGGTTCTGTTGACGACATCGAGTTTTCTCAGGATAGTCGCCGTGTGCGAATTGACCGTATGCTCCGAAACAGAAACGATGAGCGCAATTTCGCTTGCCGTCTTGCCATGCGAAATCCAGCGCAGAATTTCTGTCTCCCTCGGCGTCAATCCCATGCCTGTTCTGTTCGAAAGAACCAGCCTGTAGAAATAATCGAAAGCGCAGATTGCGTCGTAACAGATTTCGAAATGTGCGTGCCGTTCGATGTCGTCGCCGTCACCCAGGAATATAACCGAATAGCGTGCGCCGTTCAGGCCGCTAACGGGAATGCAGATCATTATCTCGAAGCCCAACTGCTCGATCAGGTTGCGGCCATCGCCCAACTGCGGATCATCGGATGTCCACACGGAAGGGATATTCGACCGGTGCATGCTCTCGAACACATCGCAATCGCCAAACCGGTGACGCTTGTCGTATTCCTCCGCCAGTCCCGACGGCAGATCGTGGAGCATCAACTTGTTCGACAACGTGCACGCTTCGCTTTCATTGCCGAGATTCAGGATCCCGAAATGGTCCAATTCGAAACGCAGGGCGATCATGTGAAATATGCGAAAGAAATCGACCCGATTGAGAGCTTTCTCCAAATCGCTGTGGAAGTGATACCGACGGTGGTTTTTCAGAAGCTTTGCCACGGTGCGGCGCCCCTCCAGTCTCCGCATGTGCGAGTTTAGCGCGCTATTCATCACAAGCAACGGCTATTTCAAATAAAACTGGAATAGATGGGCGTCAGCCAAGGTGTTGCGGCAAAGGAGCGAGATGTTCACCCTCAGGGCGACACGACCGGCAGATTAAAAGCTGGGCAGCCCGTGCTCATGATTGTCGCTGCCGCCGAAGCGTCACGCTTCGCTCTATTCGGGATCCGGACAGCATGTGATCCGGTTTTCTAAAAAAATCGCTGCATAACGCCATGTCATTTTTCAAAGGATAATTTTCCAATTGGACAATTTTCCGGAGATGCTTATTGCAATGGCGAGGCAAATGTCGTTCCATCCGGGCTTGACCGGAGCGGCGGCGTTCTGCGTCAGAAAAATATGAGAACAAGAACAAAACTGGGAAACGAACTCATGAAAAAGCTCTCTACCCTCCTTGCGGCAACCACAATCGCCACGCTGCTGGCCGGTTCCGCTTGGTCCAAGACCCTCGTTTATTGCTCCGAAGCGTCGCCTGAAGGCTTCGATCCGGGTCTATACACCGGCGGCCAGACCTTCGACGCTTCGTCACGCACCGTCTATAACCGTCTGGTTGAGTTCAAGCATGGGTCGACCGAAATCGAACCCGGGCTTGCGGAAAGCTACGATGTAAACGCGGACGGCACGGAATATACCTTCAAGCTGCGTCCCGGCGTCAAGTTCCAGACCACGGACTATTTCACCCCGACCCGTGAACTGAACGCTGACGATGTCATCTTTTCGTTCGAGCGTCAGTACAAGACCGACAATCCGTGGAACAAATATGTTGCCGGCGCTTCCTGGGAATATTTCTCCGGCATGGGCTTTCCGGATCTGATCCAGTCGATCACCAAGGTTGACGATCTCACGGTCAAGTTCAAGCTGAAGCAGGCCGAAGCGCCGTTCCTTGCCAATCTCGGCATGGATTTCGCCTCGATTCTCTCCAAGGAGTATGCTGACAAGCTGGCCGCCGATGGCAAGATGGAGTTGTTGAACCAGCAGCCGCTGGGCACGGGGCCCTACACATTCGTGGCCTACCAGACAGATGCCGCGATCCGCTACAAGGCCAATCCCGATTATTGGGGCGGCGTCCAGAAGATCGATGATCTCGTCTTCGCGATCACCACCGATGCAGCTATCCGGGCGCAAAAGCTGAAGGCAGGCGAATGCCATATCATGCCTTACCCGAACGCAGCCGACGTTGCCGAGTTGAAGAAGGACGAGAACCTGACGGTTCTGGAGCAGGAAGGCCTCAACGTTTCCTATCTCGCCTATAATACGCTCGTCGCACCCTTCGACAAGGCGGAAGTGCGCAAGGCGCTGAATATGGCCGTCAACAAGCAGGCGATCGTGGACGCTGTCTTCCAGGGCGCCGCCACAGTTGCCAAGAACCCGATTCCGCCGACGATGTGGTCCTATAACGATGCCGTTGTCGACGACAAGTTCGATCCGGAAGCAGCAAAGAAGATGCTGGAAGACGCCGGCGTCAAGGATCTCAAGATGAAGATCTGGGCCATGCCGGTGGCACGTCCCTATATGCTGAACGCGCGCCGTGCAGCCGAACTGATGCAGTCTGACCTCGCGGCAATCGGCGTCACCGTCGAAATTGTCTCCTATGAATGGGCCGAGTATCTGAAGCTGTCTTCCGCAAAGGACCGCGATGGTGCGGCCATCCTTGGCTGGACCGGCGACAACGGCGATCCGGACAACTTCCTCGACACGCTGCTTGGTTGCGATGCCGTCGGTGGCAACAATCGCGCTCAGTGGTGCAACAAGGAGTTCGACGACCTGATGACCAAGGCGAAGGCGACCGCCGACGTTGCAGAGCGCACCAAGCTTTATGAAGAAGCGCAGGTGATCTTCAAGAAGGAAGCGCCCTGGAACACGCTGGACCATTCGCTCGTCTTCGTTCCGATGAGCAAGAAAGTCACCGGCTTTGTCATGGATCCGCTCGGTATTCACCGTTTTGACGGCGTCGATATCGCGGAGTAACCTTCCATCATTGATGCCGCTCCGTTACGGCTAAGGTGCCGGCGGTCCGAATTTTTCGGGCCGCCGGTTTTCACAATTGGACTGACCGCCCATGTTGCGCTTCTTTTTCGGACGTCTGGCCGTCCTCATCCCGACCTTTATCGGGGTTTCCATCATTGCTTTCTCATTCATCCGTCTGCTGCCGGGCGATCCGGTTATGCTGATGTCGGGAGAACGGGTTATGTCTCCTGAGCGCCATGCCCTGTTGATGACCGAACTCGGTCTCGACCGGCCGGTCTATGCGCAGTATTTTGATTATCTCGTCAATCTGCTGCAGGGCGATTTTGGTAGCTCGATCGTTACCAAGCGGGCCGTGCTTGACGATTTCCTGCAGTTGTTTCCGGCAACGCTCGAATTGTCCATCTGCGCCATTCTTCTCGCCGTATTTCTCGGCGTTCCTGCCGGCGTTCTCGCAGCGGTCAAGCGCGGAACCTGGCTCGACCAGACACTGATGGGAACCGCGCTGATCGGCTATTCCATGCCGATTTTCTGGTGGGGCCTGCTGCTCGTGATCTTCTTTTCGGGCTATCTCGGCTGGACACCCGTCTCCGGCCGTATCTCGCTGATGTATTTCTTCCCGCAGGTGAGCGGTTTCATGCTGATCGACAGTCTGATTTCAGGGCAGGCGGGCGCCTTCAAGTCCGCCGTCACCTATCTGATCCTGCCGACCATCGTGCTGGCGACGATCCCGCTGGCGGTCATCGCCCGCCAGACCCGGTCTGCCATGCTGGAGGTGTTGGGCGAGGACTATGTTCGCACCGCCCGGTCCAAGGGTCTGTCTCCCTTCCGGGTCATCGGCGTGCATGCCCTGCGCAATGCGCTGATCCCTGTCGTCACCACCATCGGTCTCCAGGTCGGCGTACTCCTGGCAGGCGCGATCCTGACGGAAACCATTTTCTCATGGCCGGGTATCGGCAAGTGGATGGTCGATTCCGTGTTCAAACGCGATTATCAGGTCGTGCAAGGCGGACTGATGCTGATCGCCGCCGTCATCATGATCGTCAATCTCATCGTCGATGTGCTTTACGGGCTCATCAACCCCCGCATCCGGCACTAGGAGGTTCCGATGGCTGCTATCGAAGCCCAAACCACCCCGCCGACCGGACTTTCAGAGTTCTGGTTCTATTTTTCGCGCAACAAGGGCGCTGTCATCGGTCTGGTGATCTTCACGATCATCCTGGTGCTGGCAGTCTTTGCGCCGATCGTCTCGCCGCATAATCCGAGCATACAGTCCCGCGATGGTCTCCTCCTGCCCCCAGGGTGGATGGAGGGCGGCAAGTTCGCCTATTTTTTAGGTACTGACGCTGTCGGGCGCGATATCCTGTCCCGCCTGATTTATGGCGCGCGCTTTTCGCTGTTCATCGGCGTCGTCGTCGTCAGCATCTCGGTCCTGTCCGGTGTCATCATAGGCTTGGTGGCCGGTTATTTCCGCGGCCGCACCGACACCATCATCATGCGTGTCATGGATATCATCCTGGCCTTTCCATCGCTGCTTCTCGCTCTCGTGCTGGTGGCGGTTCTCGGGCCGGGCTTGCTCAATGCGATGATTGCGATTTCGCTCGTCAACCTGCCGCATTTCGTGCGCCTGACCCGCGCTGCGGTCATGACCGAGCGAAGCAAGGATTACGTTATTGCCTCCAGGGTCGCAGGCGCCGGTACCCTGCGCCTGATGTTTCTGACCATTCTGCCCAACTGCCTGGCGCCGCTGATCGTCCAGGCGACGCTAGCCTTCTCGGCCGCAATCCTCGATGCCGCAGCGCTCGGCTTTCTCGGCATGGGCGCCCAGCCGCCGACGCCGGAATGGGGCACGATGCTGGCTGAAGCGCGCGAATTCATCCAGCGCGCCTGGTGGGTCGTGACCTTCCCCGGCCTTGCCATTCTGATCACCGTTCTTGCCATCAACCTGATGGGCGACGGCCTGCGTGACGCGCTCGATCCCAAGCTGAAGAGGTCCTGATGACTTTGATCGAAATGGAGAAGTTTTTGGTCGACGCAGCGCGCAGGTCGATCAAGGCGCTCGACCTATCACTCGGATCGGAAACGCCTCTTAATACCCCGGACGAGGGCCAGTCTGCCCCGTGATCGGACGAGGATCTGCGATGGGTTACGGTTTACCCTTTATCATGGCGTTTGTCTCCGCAGCATCGAAGTCACATCTATATATTCATTCGTGGTAGAAAACTCATGTCACTCTTTGAAATAGAAAATCTCGTTGTCGAATTTCAGACGGCGTCCGGTCCCTTTCGCGCCGTCAATGGCGTCTCGCTAAAGGTGGATGCGGGCGAGGTCTTGGCGATCGTCGGCGAGTCCGGCTCCGGCAAGTCCGTATCCATGCTGGCTGCCATGGGACTTCTGCCCTGGACCGCAAAGGTGACGGCCGACAGGCTGCAGTTCAACGGCATCGACCTGCTTGGCATGTCGTCATCCGACCGTCGCAAGATCGTCGGAAAGGACATTGCGATGATCTTCCAGGAGCCTATAGCCAGCCTCAATCCCTGTTTCACCGTCGGTTTCCAGATCGAAGAGGTGCTGCGCATCCATCTCGGGCTCGACAAGGCAGCGCGGCGGAAACGCGCGATCGAACTTTTTGATCTTGTTGGTATTCCAAACGCTGCCGAACGGCTTGGCCATTTTCCGCACCAGATGTCGGGCGGCCAGTGCCAGCGTGTGATGATCGCGATTGCCCTGTCCTGCAACCCCAAGCTCCTGATTGCCGACGAACCAACCACCGCGCTTGACGTGACGATCCAGAAGCAGATCCTCGATCTCCTGATGCGGCTGCAGGCGGAACAGGGCATGGGCATGATCATCATCACGCATAATATGGGCGTCGTCGCAGAAACGGCCGATCGCGTTATCGTCCAGTACAAAGGCCGCAAGATCGAGGAGGCTGATGTCCTGTCGCTGTTCGAGGCCCCGAAAAGCACCTATACGCGCGCTTTGCTCTCGGCCCTGCCGGACAATGCCACTGGCGACCGGCTTCCGACCATCGCCGAGTTCCTGACCGACGACCAGATTTTTGAAGGAGCAGCGCGATGACCCCTGTTCTCGAAGCCCGCAACCTGACCCGCGATTACCACATTCCGGGAGGCTTGATTAAAAAGGCGAGAACCGTTCACGCCGTCAAGAACGTCAGCTTCTCGGTGGAGCAGGGCAAGACGCTGGCCATCGTCGGCGAAAGCGGCTGCGGAAAATCGACGCTCGCCCGTATCGTCACCATGATCGATCCGGCAACCTCGGGCGACATGTTCATCGACGGTCAAAAGGTCGATATCGCCAAGGAGCGTCTGACGCCGGACATGCGCCGGAAGGTGCAGATCGTGTTCCAGAATCCCTATGGCACGCTCAATCCGCGCAAGAAAATTGGCGAGATCCTGACCGAACCGTTGATCATCAACACGAAGATGAAAGCCGACGAGCGCCGGGAAAAAGCGCTCGCCATGCTGAAGAAGGTTGGCCTTGAGGAGAAGCACTACGGCCGGTATCCCCATATGTTCTCAGGCGGCCAGCGCCAGCGCGTGGCCATTGCCCGCGCCCTCATGCTCAATCCGCGGCTTCTGGTGCTGGACGAGCCGGTATCCGCGCTCGATCTCTCGGTGCAGGCGCAGGTTCTTAATCTGCTCGCCGATCTCCAGGACGAGTTTCAGTTGACCTATGTCTTCATCAGTCATGATCTTTCGGTCGTGCGTTACATCGCCGATGACGTTATGGTGATGTATTACGGCGAGGCGGTGGAATATGGCAGCCGCGAGCGGGTCTTTAGCGATCCCCAGCACAATTATACGCGCACACTTTTTGCAGCGACCCCGCGTGCCGATGTCGACAGCATCAAGGCAAGGCTCGCCAGAAAAAACGCTGCCTGATACAGGCCGGCACTTCCTCGGCTCGGTGGTTTCGCTCGCAGGAAATCTGCGCTAGACACCGTGCCGTCACCTATCACGACGCGGCCTGCCGCAAACCATGAGGATTTCAAAATGGACATCACACGCTTCGAAACTGGCCCGCGCATGAGCCAAGCGACCGTACACAACGGTACGGTCTATCTGGCCGGCCAAGTCGGCAAAGCCGGCGACGATGTGGCGACCCAGACCGGTCAGGCGCTCGCCGAGGTCGATCGTCTTCTGGCTTTGGCAGGTACGGACAAAAGCCGGATCCTTTCGACAACGATCTGGCTTGCCGACATGGTCGACTTCCCGAAGATGAACGCTGTTTGGGACAAATGGGTGCCACAGGGGAACACGCCCGCGCGCGCGACCGGCGAAGCCAAGCTTGCAACACCCGATTATCTCGTGGAAGTTATCGTCGTCGCAGCGCTCTGAGCAGCTGCCTCTTATCTGGCATTTCCTACAAATCATGCCGCCGTCTTCAGGAGACGGCGGTCCGTTTCACATCAGTCGCCTATGCGCGCTGTGCCGGTTTCGCCGTTGTCGCGCACCCATTTGACCTTGGACGGCCCCGTCGCCGTGAGGTCGAAGCACATTTTCGCGCCATCATACCAGGTCTGGAACTGCTGGCAGAGCTTGTCGGATTGGATCCACCAGCGGCCCTTGTCAGCCGGTTTAATGAATTTCCCCAGCCCCAGCGCCTTGCCATTTCCATCGACCTCGCCCGACGACCGATAATTCAGCGGAAACTCGCCTCCCATCGGCGCAGCAAGATAGATGGTTTTCCCAACGATGCGTTCCCGAATATCCGCTTCTTTCAACGGACCGGCGTCGGCAGCCATAGCACCTGTCGAAACTGCGGCCCCCAGGCAAACAAGTAGCAGTGTTTTCATGACGGTCTCCGTGCCCTGTTGTGATGTTATCTATATTTCCGTTGCCGTTTATTCAGCGGCATAAAGGAACAAGTCATGTACTTCCGCGTTCACAGACGATTACTTTCAAATCCTGTAAAAACGAAGGAGCGCACCATGCTGTACTGGTTGCCTAGGGTAAGCCTTTTCCTGCTCGCCATCCTCGCTCTTGGCCTTGGGTTTTTCCCGGCAACATCCGAGGACGTTGCCAACACGCTGATTGTCGTCATTCTGGGTCTCGGTCTGTTTTCGTTGACGTTGCATGTCTTTCCTCCAGAACGGTACTAAGCGTCATAAAGTTTCTTCAAACGAAGGATTTTAGACGCTTCAAAACATGAAGAACCACTCGGCAGACTGTAACCGGCTACTGTTGGCCTGCCCTTTGTGACCAAGGGCTGGCGAAGAATTTAGAAACACGATATCGCCGGTCTTCGGGGACAGTGGAGTGGACAATATGAGTGCTGCCTTGCCGGGACGAGAGCTTTTCAAGCGACAACAACGGCTGCGACAAGCTGAACTTGAAGCAAAAGCAGCGGAGGCGGCAATACCGGAGACGGCACAGAAAACCGGGCTCGACCTCGTCGTTGCATGGAGCGTTGTCGGAACCTTCATAATTTTTGCGGCGACAGTCATCTATATGATGGAGTCGATCTTGATGCCGATCACTCTGGCCATCGTTGTCGGCATGGTCCTGGGCCTTGCTGCCGACCGTCTGGCCGGCTTCGGTGTGCCACCCGTATTGGGCGGACTCCTGCTGGCGTTGATTTTCGTCGTCGGGCTATTTTTCCTGATCAATTTTTTGATTGAACCGCTGACCACCCTTGCCGGGCAAGCTCCAGCCCTGGTTGAAGGTGCCATCGAACGGGTCCTCCCCTATCTCCAAAGGTTCGAATGGGCGCGAACGGCGATTGCGGGTGCCGACGAGAAGGCGATTGCGGACGTGGCCATCCAGAATGCGGGTGCCATGCTCGGTCTTCTCGCGGCAGGGGTCACGCCGGCCTTCGTTCAGTCTCTGATCTTTCTCGCGGCGCTTAGTCTCTTCCTGATCGGACGCTCTCATTTGCGCAAGACCATCATCCTTGCGTTTGCGACACGCGACCGCCGGCTTGCAGCCATCCGGATCATGAATGCCACAGAAAATGCGATCGGTTTCTACTTCTCGACAGCAAGCGTGATTTACGTCGTGCTCGGCGCGATAACCGCAACGATCGCTTTCGCCGGCGGTTTGACCATGGCGCCGCTCTGGGGCGTTTTTGCCTTTGTATCCAGCTTCATTCCTTATCTCGGCGTGACGGCAATGACGCTTGCATTGGCCATTGCAGGCCTGATGACGCACGATAGCGTCCTTTTGGCTCTTGCGCCTGCAATAGGCTTCTTTTTGCTGCATCTGGTCATGGAAAACCTGGTGACGCCGGCCATCCTCGGACGCCGGCTGGAAATCAATCCGTTCCTGATTTTCGTCGCGATCATCTTCTGGACATGGATGTGGGGCGCAGTCGGCGCCATGCTGGCGCTGCCCCTATCCTTGATCGCCATGACCATTTTCAACGAGGTGCGGACTCAACCGGTCGAACGCCAGTTGCCGGGGTGATGTCTGCACCCCCTTGCTCTAAAAACAGTTGTGTGGCCTGCTCAGTTCGAGCGGCCCTTCTCGTCGAAGAATAGCGCCTGGCTGATGAGCGCCTTCACCATGTCCGGATTGAACGGCTTCGTCACCAGAAATGCCGGCTCGGGCTTGGTGCCGGTCAGCAATCGCTCAGGGAAGGCTGTAATGAAGATGACCGGGAGGGTGTTATTGCGAAGGATATCGTTAACGGCGTCGATGCCGGAGCTACCGTCAGCCAGCTGAATATCGGCCAGAATCATTTTTGGCGATGTTTTTTCGAAAAGCGCCATGGCTTCGCTATGCGTACGCGCAATACCGGATACTTTGTGACCGAGGCTCGTCACCATGTCCTCGATATCCATGGCAATCAGCGGTTCGTCCTCGATGATCAGCACTTCGGTCGCCACCTGCCGCGAAATATCATCTGAGGCCTCGCGAAGGAGCGCCACCGCCCTTTCGGCCGGGACATCCAGTATCTCTGCCGCTTCATCCGGTGAAAAACCCTCGACGGACACAAGCAGGAAAGCCTTGCGAGCAGCTGCCGGCAGGTTGGAAAGATTCGCCGAGGCGCGCTGTTCCCAACTGAACGGCGAAGCACTTTCCGGTAAGTTTATGCTTACGGTGTCGAACAGCGAGCAGAACAGTTTGAACAGGTTGACCCTGTCATTCGTGCCTTTTGGAAAAAGTGTGATGTCAGCGATGAGCGCTTCCAGGACTGCCGCCACATAAGCGTCTCCGGATGCCTGCGATCCGGTAACGGCACGTGAGAACCGGCGCAGATACGGAAGATGGGCTGCAATCCGCATGGAAAGTGACATTCGCGACTTCCTTCAGTATGATAGTTTCAGAATTGAACTCGACGCTACTAGCGAGTCTGACAAGGCGTTGGTTTGAACATGTTTTATGGTTTATGGGAAGTTTTGAAGCGGAATGATCTCGCCAGAGTCTGAAAAAATGTCTGCAATTTGGAAAATGACAATGAGTCGGGCGTATCAAATTGGAATACGCAATGCGACAATTCCCGCACAGGGCAGGAGTGCAACTCGGCGATGAGCGATACCCCCAGAGACCGGCGATCTGCCCGGACGGCAGTCGGAACTGAAGGCGGCATGATGGACGCGAATAACCAGATTGCTTTGAAGTTGAGAGCGCTTTACAGGGAGGTTGAGCAAGAGCCTATCCCGGATATATTTCTTGATCTTCTCGCCAAGCTGGACAAAGCCGAACAGAAATTCGACTGAAGCTCACTCACCTGAGAATCCAAAGACGGGAAACAAAAAAACGGGCCGCAGCCCGTTTTTTATTGTCGTATCGGTGGCTTGATCAGCACGCTGCCGTGTAGCGACGACCATACCGGTCGCGGTAGATGCAGCGGCCCGGCTCGTTGGCATTACCGATCAGCGCGCCGGCGACACCACCGACTGCAGCGCCGACTGCAGCGCCACGCACATTGCCTGTTGCCACACCGCCGATAATCGCGCCGGACGCAGCGCCTATGCCGGCGCCTTTTTCAGTCTGCGTGCAAGCTGCAAGCGGAAGAATGAGTGCAGTTACGAGAAGAATCTTTTTCATGGTGGCTTCCTACCTATGGAGCGATGAACATCTGTTTCGACCGGTTAAATACGGCCCATCAGCACGAGAATGAGAAGTATGACGACGACCAAGCCGAGACCGCCTGACGGTCCGTAACCCCAACCACGGCTGTAGCCCCAATTCGGAAGCGCGCCGATCAGCAAAAGAATAAGGACAATCACGAGAATCGTGCCGAGCATGGTATTTCCTCTTTGAGTTCAGGCCTTTCACAGCCACCGGGTTCCGCGATCTAAACGCCGCTCACGAAGTTTTGTTCCAGCGCCTGCTTTGTTTCTGAGGCGATGCCGCGATCCCCAGACGAGCGCGGGGGACATTGGGTTTCGGTGACGGTCGTTCCAGCGTGAAATGTGGAACTTATCTTGCTGTCGCGCGCTTCCCCTGCGGCAGTTATTGCAGGCAGCGCGGACACCCGCGGAACCCGGAGCCCAATGGCGCCAATCCGGCCCGGAAGGAATGGACCGGATTCAATCCAGTTTTAAAGAGTGTCGTCATGAACCGCATTTTCATCGCTTTCAGTGCGCTTGCCGTGCTGTCCTCTACAACCGCATTGGCGCAGGCAACGGGGTCCAAAGCCGACCCGGCAAAGCAGACGACGGATTACCTTTCCGCCGCCTCCGACCAGGTTCTGGTCAGCAGCATTATGGGCAAGACAGTCTATTCCGGAGCCGACGAGGAGGGTGAGGCGATCGGTAACGTCAACGACGTAGTCATCGCCCCAAGCGGCGGCGCCCAGGCTCTGGTCATCGGCGTTGGTGGTTTCCTCGGGATTGGGGAAAAGGACGTGGCGATCAGCTTCGACCGGGTCACGTGGTCGAACCGAGACGGCCAACGCATCATGGTCGTTTCGGCGACGAAGGAGGAATTGCAGGTCGCCCCCGAGTTCGAGCGCATTGCGCCAACGGATGGTGTTGCCGCGGCTGTTCCGGAAAGCGAAAACAAGGGAGTAACTGCGGAGCCGTTATCGTCCGAGAACGAGCAAACGGCCCGACCTTCCGGTGGAACGACGCCTCAGATGACCGACCCGGAAAAGCCCCCCATCGATCCGGGGACAACGGTCTCCAATCCTCCACCGGAGTTCGTACCTGTCGATCCCGCCGCGATCGTGGCGGAAAAAATGATGGGTGTTGAAGTCAAGGTTGCGGATGATACAGATCTCGGAAATATCGGGGACGTCATTCTGGCAAAGGACGGCAAGATTGAGACTTATGTCATCGATGTCGGCGGCTTTCTCGGCATCGGCGAAAAGCCTGTCGCCATGAGCGCCGCAAGCGTTCAGGTATTGGCAGATTCAAACGGCAAGATGGTCATCTACTCGCCGTTCACGCGGGCGCAGCTGGAAAACCAGCCTGCCTACGACGCCGAGCTTTACAAGCAAAATCCTGCTCGTATTACCCTGAGCACGCCGCGCAGTTGATATACGAAAAACGGAGCCTCTTAAGACGGCTCCGTTCTCACACTTCAATTTTCAACGCCGGCTCCCAGTTGTTTTCACGACATTTTCTCGACCGCTTCAAGTTGACTCAAAAGGGCGGCCAAGTGGTCCTGTTCCGCTGAGACGTCCTGAATGGGATAGAGGTCCTGCAAGGTTCTGCCTATATGCAGATTGCCTTCTCTCGCTCGGACTGGCTGTCGCACAGCGGCTGTTGCCGATTTCCAGATGTTTGCGGTCGATACGGTCATTCTGCTGTCTCGCATGTCGATGTCATTGCAGAACGTTGCGTGAGAGCGGAAGGTTCCGTCAAGCTCGGGAACGATCCGTGTCAATTCGAGACATTTCTCTTATGTATAGTTAATGACCGGTTTAAAATCCAAAAGAAGTCTTCTGTTCTGATGGAACGAAAATTATGGCGATAGCGTTTCCTCTTCAGGAAATTAGCCAAGGAGACGTTCGATGCTCTATTACGCTCTCATCTTTCTCGTTGTCGCCATCATCGCAGGCGTGTTGGGGTTTGGCGGTATTGCAGGCGCATCTGCGGGTATTGCGCAGATTCTATTCTTCCTGTTTCTTGCCTTCCTCGTAATCTCGCTGATCGCTGGCCTGATGCGTCGAACTTAAACGCGCTTTATCCTTATGAAGGGGGCGTCGCGGAAGCGGCGCTCTTTTTCGTTTGCGTGTTGCTGACGATTGCCTTGCCCGGGAAAGGCGCCTTGGATATTCATGGCGCCTTGCTTTGCCATAAAACCGGAGTCTCAGCCGCATGAAGTCGCTCGAACTTGTTATCGAAAGGATCATTTTGTCGAGCCGCTGGCTCCTCGTCGTTTTCTATCTGGGCCTGGTTGCGGCGCTCGGCATTTACGCTGTTTCTTTCGCGTACAAATTTCTGAAGGTTGCAGCGCAAGTGTTTGTTTACGACGATGCGCAGATGATCCTTGCCATGCTGGGCCTGATCGATGCGGCGCTGGTCGCCAGCCTCATCGTTATGGTGATGATCTCGGGATATGAGAATTTCGTCAGCCGGTTCGACGAAGCCGACGCGGAAGTTTCGTTTCTCGGAAAGCTCGATTCAGGCAGTCTCAAGATCAAGGTCGCCTCATCCATCGTTGCCATTTCTTCAATTCATCTGCTGCAGATTTTCCTGAACACCCAGCAATATTCCAGCCAACAACTGATGTGGGCGACAATCATGCACATTGCCTTCGTCGTCTCCGCGCTTATGCTGGGCTTTCTCGAGCAGATCATGAACGGGCTGAAGAAGTGAACAGGGGCAGCAAATGAAAACGGACGTCGTTGTACTGGGCGCGGGTATTGTCGGGCTCTCGACTGCCATTCATCTGGCACGGCGTGGCAAATCGGTCGTGCTGCTGGACCGGCGTGGCGTCGGCGAAGAAACCTCGTTTGGCAATGCGGGTCTGATCCAGAGGGAAGGTGTTTTCCCGTATGGTTTCCCGCATGATTTCGGCGCGCTGTTCCGCTATGCCCTGAACAACACGATAGACGCGCATTATCATGTCCGCGCCCTTCCGGGCCTTGTGCCTTTCCTGTTGCGGTACTGGTGGAATTCCGGCTTTACTCAGCATGAGAACATAGCCTCGATGTATGCGCCACTGATCGAGAATTCGATCACCGAGCATGAGGATCTCATCAACGCATCAGGAGCCGGTGATCTCATCCGCAAGGACGGCTGGATGAAGGTCTTCCGCACGGAGGCCGCCCGCGACATCGCTTACAGGGATGCCGAAAAACTGTCTTCCGCCTTTGGTGTCAATCACCAGAAGCTGTCCAGCAGCGACCTGAAGACCGCTGAGCCATCGATCAAGGTTGATCTTGCAGGCGGTCTGCGCTGGACCGATCCCTGGTCGATCCGCGATCCGCACAGTTTGAACAAAGCCTATCTTGCCTATTTTCTCTCGCTGGGTGGCCGCCTTGTGTCAGGGGATGCAGCGACCCTCGAGCATGTTCTGGAAGGCGCCGGGTGGCGCGTCGCAACCCCGGAGGGGCCGCTGGAAGCCAAGGAAGTCGTCGTTGCGCTCGGCCCTTGGGCAGATACCGTCACGCGCAAACTCGGCTATCGGTTCCCGCTCGCCGTCAAACGCGGCTATCACATGCATTATGGTATGCAGGAGGGCGCAACGCTCAACAATTGGGTGCTGGACGCCGAGAAGGGGTATTTTCTGGCCCCCATGCTGCGAGGTGTCCGCCTCACCACCGGGGCCGAGTTCGCCCGCCGCGATGCGCCCAAAACGCCGGTGCAGCTGACGCGTGCCGAACGGGTTGCGCGGGAGTTCTTTCCACTTTCGGAACGGCGCGACGAGGAGCCCTGGATGGGGGCTCGCCCGTGCACGCCGGACATGATGCCGATCATTGGCCGGGCTCCGCGCCATGAGGGCTTGTGGTTTGCCTTTGGTCACGCGCATCACGGCATGACGCTTGGACCGGTTACCGGGCGGGCTCTGGCCGAGGCAATGACGGGCGAAAAAACGATTATCGACATCAAACCCTACAGACCCCATCGCTTCGTTGCCTGATCAAAGGCCGCCGGAAGGGACCGGGGGGGGGCGGCACTGCTCGAAGGCTGGGTACCAACGGGTCATCCGCCAATCAGCGCGAATTGACTCCCGGCTCTTTCACCTGAGACACCAGGGAAAGAGCCCTCCGAGACCCGATCAGTCGTCCCAGTCGCCCGGGATGCCGGTGTCAACGCCCAGAGTCGACAACTGGCTCCGAACTCGAACCACCCCGAGAACCGCCGAGACCAGCCGCTCCACTTTTCGACGATCTTCGGTCGAATCAACCGTACCGGTCAATTCGACGACTCCCCGGCTCGCCTTGATCTCTAGGCCGTTCATATCGATGTTCCGGTCTGAAAGGGTTTCGGCGATTGCCTCTTCCAGCGCGTCGTCATCAACGTCAGCTGAGGGGTCATCGCCCACAAGATCGGGTATATTGCTTGTCTTGATTACCGTATCGTCACTGCGCTGGAAGCCAGGATTGCCGGCTTCATCAAAATTCTCATCAGCCTCGCCATACGCGCCATTGCCGATTTTCGCTTCGGATCCCGGAGTAGCGTCCGCATAAGGCCAGCCGTCATTGATGTCGCGCTCTTCGTAGTCACGATAATCTTCTTCGCGCCGTATGCTGTCGGGGTTTTTTTCGATCATGGCTCAATCCTCACTAGTCCCAATTACCCAAGGAAACGACCAGAGAGGCAATTGGTTCAATAAAAATGCATTCCGGGACGTGTGATAAGCAAACGAAGAACGGCGCCGCAAGCGGCACCGTCCTTCGCTATTTGTATAGTCTTTTCAGTTACGGAGCCGTGCCGGTGGCCGGCGTCTGTGTACCCGTACCCGTTGCCGGGGTCTGCGTATCGGGGGTCGCCGGGGTTGCATTTGGTGTGGTTGTCGTAGGGTCAGGCGTTACAGCCGTGTTTCCAGCTGGGGTATCGGTCGTCTGCTCGGTCGCAGCAGGCGTCGCAGTGTCATCCGTCCCCATTTCCGAGGGCAGCCAGACCAGCAGGGCCAGAACGACGCCAGCCAGCAAAATTATCAAAAGAGGCCATTTCGACCTCGAAGAGCGCGGCGCGATATCGTCCGGTACCCGCTGATTGTTCAGCGGATCAACCGTCGGATTAATCTGCGGGCTTGCCAGTCCGCCCGGAAGCACTCCGGGATTTGCATTGCGGTTGTCGCTGGGATCAAAACGTTGATTCATGGCAGTCGTCCTTTCGAGAAACGGAGCCTGTTCCTGAATACGGTTTAGGCAACTGCCTAACAAACGTCGTTCTGAAGGATAGGTTCCCGCGAAAGGGGGGTGCTTATGCCGAAACAGGCGCCGTACATCGGTACGGCGCCATAAGAGCTTACAGAGGTTCGAAGGTTGCAGCAGGGATTTGAAGCGCTGCTGCGACGCGCTTCAGCCTGCCGGAATCCGTGTCTTCGCCCTTTTCTATTTTCAGGATTTCGACGTCCGTCAGGCCGCAGGTAACTGCGAGATCTTCAAGACTATATCCTGATGCCTCCCGGAAGCGTTTGACAACGTTTCCAGCGTCGAGACGCTGCAGCGGCATGGAGTCGGACGATGGAAGTGGAATGGTCATAAACAACTCCTTCGGTTGTTCGCACCGGCAAGGCGGTCGGCACGTGAAGGTGACTTGCGGTGATATGCATTTCTCGGATGCAACTGGCGCTGCTCGAGTGCGGTGCAATATAAGTCTAAACCGTGGCGATGCAAGCCATTTCAAAACTGCGGGATCTTGTAAGCTCTATGGGAAAAAATTTCTTTTAAAAACAATAGATTAATCAAGTTTCGCGGCAGTGCAAGCGAGGGGGTGGCATCATAAGTTGTTGCGATGCACAAGGCCCTGTTCTATGCTTGCTGGGTAAAAGCGCGTGAGACGTTGTGTTCTCTTGCTTCCGGTCGTCGACCGATCGGGGCGACGTCCTGCAAATTCCGGATACGGTTTGCGGCGGAGTGAAGCGGTCGCCGCAGCGTGCGCGGCAGGCCTTATTTCGAGGACCGGATGTGAAAATTGCGAAAGCCAGCCTTATCACTGCCGGCGACAACGGTGCCTATGCGATCGTGGCGCTTGCCCTGTCGCTGTTCGTCTTTGCCTATTCGGCCCGTTTCGGCCAGGCGTCCATTCTGCTTTACTATGCCCTCTGGCTGCCTCTGCTGCTGGTGGATTACCGCGGCGTCCTGGGCAATCCCGCCCGCTATGCCTGGCTTTTCGCCTTTGCGATTTTCGCCTGTCTGTCTTTTTCCTGGTCGGCCGCGCCCGGGGTGACGGTCAGGGCCGGGCTTCAATATTTTTCGCATGTCGTCTGCGCCGTCATTGCGATGCGGGTCATCGATACGCGCAGCATGACACGGGGATTGATCGCCGGGACCGGGATTGTCCTGGCCTATTCGCTGCTGTTCGGCGTTTACCACCTCGATCCGCTCGATGGCGGCTATAGTTTCGTCGGCGCCTTTGCGTCCAAGAACCAGCTCGGTTTTTATGCCTCGCTCGGCGTCTACTTTGCTTTTGCCTGCGTTTTCCTGTTGCGCGACCGGGGCATCTGGATTTTTCCCACGGCAGCCGTTGGCTTGATGTCGGCCTATTGTCTCTACGCGTCCCAATCGGCGACTTCGGCGCTCACCACGGTTGCGGTCATCGGTATCAGCCTTGGTCTGCATGTCCTTGCTCCTTTGTCACCGCAAACCCGCAAGACGGTGTTCGTGGCGGTCGCGATTGTCGGCGTGGTTGGCGTCGTGGGTGCAATTTACGGGGGCGCCGTCGATAGCGTCCTTGGCATATTCGGTAAGGACTCGACATTGACGGGCCGTACCTACCTCTGGCAGCAGGGCATAGAGGCGGCCGGAGCCACCCCCCTGATCGGCGTTGGCTACCAGGCTTACTGGGTACAGGGTTTTGCCGAGGCCGAACGGCTCTGGGAAGAGTTCTATATCGGTTCGCGCAGCGGCTTCCACTTCCACAATACCTTCATCGAGACGATGGTGGAAACCGGGTTTATCGGCCTGCTGCTGCTGTGTTCGGTTCTGCTGGTCACCGTCATCGGCCATCTCGGCCGGATGCTCTCGCAAAAGGTAGCGACAGAGTCCTCGATACTCTTCGGCGTTGCGATCCTGCTGCTGATGCGTGCCTTCGTGGAGGTCGATACCCTCAATCCCTACCATGTCGGCTCGTTTCTCCTCTATTTTGCGGCGGGGCGACTGACCTTGCCAGCACATCGCGCATCTCAGGCGCAACCCCGCGCCTTCGCGCCGATGCCAGAGGATACGCATCTGCGCAGCGTCGGGCTTTCCAGCCTCTTCGAAAGACCGGCGCGATGAAGACCATCTACGGCATCCAGTATCTAAGGGCCTTCGCCGCGCTGGCCGTGGTGGTGTTTCACGCCGCCGAAAAGACCGGGCATCACTTCGCCATCGGCGCTGCCGGCGTGGATGTCTTCTTTGTCATCAGCGGCTTCATCATGTGGGTCATCAGCGACCGGCGGCCACTGACGCCATTGGCATTTCTCGTCGAGCGTATCCGGCGCATCGGGCCTGTCTACTGGCTTGCGACGCTGGTCATGGTGGCCGGAGGCCTTGCCGGTCTTTTTCCCAATCTGGTGGTAACTGTCCAGCATCTTGCGGCCTCCCTGCTGTTCATCCCGGCTCGCTCGCCCAGCAACGGCGAAATCTGGCCTGTTCTCGTACAGGGCTGGACGCTGAATTTCGAGATTTTCTTCTATCTCGTCTTCGCGCTGTCTCTCACTCTCCCGCGCCGCTTCCGGCTTGCCACGGTCGCCGCCTTCTTCGTCCTTCTGGTGCTCGCCGGGGGACTGTTCGAAACCGGGAATGCGCTTTTCCTGACTTATACCCGTCCCATCATGCTCGAATTCGTCGCCGGCATGCTGATTGGACAGCTCTGGTTGACGGGCAGGGTGCCAGGCCCTCGTACAGGCATGCTGCTGGTCGCCGCCGCTCTTGCCGGATTTGCAGGGCTCGAAATATTCAAGCTTCCCTTCGATGCGTTCAAATGCGGCCCGCTCGCCATCGCTCTGGTTTCGGGAATCCTGGCGCTGGAAGCAGCCGGCAAGGTCGGCCGGTGGCGGCCATTGGCGTTCCTCGGCGACGCATCTTACTCGGTTTACATCTGGCACACCTTTGCCATCTCCGTGCTTGTCAAATTCGGCATGGCGGCCGGAATCGGCTCTGGTATCCTGTTTCCCGCCGCTGTCGTTGCGGGGGTGATTGCCGGCTCGATTGCCTATGTCGGATTGGAGCGGCCGCTGACGCAATTGCTGCGCTCCAACAGGCCGAATACATCGCCCAAAGCCGTTCAGGCAAAAAACGCTTGAACAAGGCAGGCGCATGCGTGCCAAAACCATGCATCCCGTTGATCCAGACCGGATCAGATGATCCAGGTTGGGACAAATTATTCCGCCGTTAACGTCCCCCATCAGTTGTCATGGGTAATGTGGCGTTGCGGTAGTCTCGCATCGCATCACGATGATACCCTTCGATTGCACTGCCAACGCCACGGAAGTCACCGGCAGGTTTGATTGGAGACAGACGATGCGAAAATCCGTTCTCAACGCCCTTGGGCAGCCGCTGTTCTTCAGCGACACATCCACCGCCTTCTTTTCCGCGACCGGTTCCGGCGCGACGCTGAGCGGGACCCAAGGTCACGATTCCATGTGGGGTGACAGCGCTGTCAATGTTACCATGATCGGCGGCGCCGGCGACGACATCTACTACCTCTATTCCGCAATCAACCGTGCGCAGGAAAGTGCCGGCCAGGGCATCGATACGATCAGCACCTGGATGAGCTATACGCTGCCCGCAAATTTCGAAAATCTGACGGTAACCGGCAATCTGCGCTACGCGTTCGGCAATACGGCGGGCAATATCATCAAGGGCGCCTCGGGGAGCCAGACGCTTGACGGTCGTGGCGGAAACGACGTCCTGAGCGGCGGCACGGGCGCGGATACCTTCATCTTCACCAAGGGAAACGGCAGCGACCTGATCACCGATCTCGGCGCCGACGACACGGTGCGGCTGAACGGCTATTCGCTCACCTCCTTTGAGCAACTCCTGGACAATGTAACCCAGGAGGGGGCTAATCTTCGCCTTGATCTGGGCGGCGGCGAGAGCCTGGTCTTTGCTGACGAAGCGCTCGGCGACCTCCATGCCGGGCAGTTCGAGTTGAGCCTCGACCGCTCCATGCTGACGCGCACCTTCAACGACGATTTCAATACGCTTCAGCTGGTCAAAGGAACCTCGGGCGTGTGGGAGGCAAAATACTGGTGGGCGCCGGACAAGGGGGCGACATTGCCGGCAAACGGCGAACTGCAGTGGTATGTCAACCCGCTCCATGCGCCCACCTCAGCCGCGAACCCGTTCTCGGTGGCGGGCGGCGTGCTGACCATCACGGCCAAGGAAACGCCGGCAGCACTCAGCGGCGAGGTGGAAGGCTATGACTATACCTCGGGAATGCTGACCACCCATGCGACCTTCGCGCAGACCTACGGCTATTTCGAGATCCGGGCGGACATGCCGGGCGATCAGGGCGCCTGGCCGGCCTTCTGGTTGCTGCCGGAGGACGGCTCATGGCCGCCGGAGCTCGATGTCGTGGAAATGCGCGGACAGGACCCGAATACCGTGCATGTCACGGTTCATTCCAACGAAACCGGCGAGCAGACATCCGTTCACAGCGCGGTAAGCGTTTCGGGCACCGAAGGTTTTCACACCTACGGCGTTCTCTGGCAGGAAGACGAGATCGTCTGGTACGTCGATGATGTGGCCGTCGCCCGCGCCGATACGCCGTCGGACATGCACGATCCGATGTATATGATCGTCAATCTTGCTGTCGGCGGCTCGGCCGGTGCGCCAGGTGCCGATTTCTCCGACGGGTCGCAGATGAGGATCGACTACATCCGCGCCTATAGTCTGAACGACCTCGCGTGACAGAGGTTGCGTGATCTTTCCGGCGCGCGTTCTTCGAGGCGCGACGGAAAGGACCTATTCCGCAGCCTTCAGAGGCTGTTCGATATAATATTTCTCGTAGCTCTTGCGGTATTTTTCCGCAGCGCCAAAATCGCTGTATTTGCCGAGCTGCCCCATATCCGTCTTGTTGAGCATGACGCCGAGGATCTTCGCGTTGAATTGCGGATCGGATTGCAGCACATCCCGTACGAGACGGGCGGGGGTCTTGCCCCATTCCACGACCATCAGGAAACCATCGGCAAACGGCGAGAACGCCTTCGCGTCGATGACGGGTGCCAGCGGCGCAAGATCGACGATGACATAATCGAAGGCGCTGCGGGCATTGCTGATGAGCGCCTCCATGCCGGGCGAAGCCAGAAGCTCGTTCGTGTGGTAGAGATGGTCCCGCGGCGCGATCGGCAGAATGGCAAGCCGGGTCTGCGGATCCACCCTGATGCCCGCACGCCAATCGCTTTCCCCCAGCACCGCTTCCAGCAGGCCGGTTTTGGGTGGCGGTGAGATCATCCGGCTGATGGCCGGATTTCGAAGGTCGGCGTCGATGAGCAGCGTCTTCTTGCCGGCTGCGGCCAGCAGTCCGGCGAAATTCGCGGCAATGGTCGATTTTCCTTCGCCCGGCAGTGCCGAGACGATGCCGATGACGCGGTTAGGCCTGCCCTGCAACATGACGTCGGCCGCAAGTTTGGCGTTGCGCAACGTCTCGGCAAAGGCAGATCGTGGCGCTTCCACTGCAATGCGCGTCATCCGCGTCAGGGGAATATCTGTGTCTGGCGCGGTTTTTTCCGGACCGTTCTTTGCGTTTTGACGATGCCCCTTGCCCCAGAGCCTCTTCGTCTTTTTGCCGACGAATGGCACATATCCAAGCGACTTATGACCGAGAACGGAGCGGATTTCCTCTTCGAGGCGAAAGAACCGTTCGCGGAACTCCTGAACTGCCGCAATCGCGCTGCCAAGTATCAAGCCGAGAATGATGGAAAGCGCCATCACCATGGTTCTCTTGGGGCTTGAGGGCGAAACCGGAGTGCCGGCTTCCGAGATGACCCGGGCCTTGGCGATCGGGAAAGACCGTTGCTGCGCGGCTTCCTCATAGCGTCCGAGATAGGATTCGTAGAGTGTCTTCAGCGCTGTTGCCTTTTGCTCCAGTTCGCGCAATTCCACCAGCGACCTGTTGTCCTGCGAATTGCTTCCGACCAGTCCCTCGATGCTCTGGCGCAGCGAGGCTTCGCGGGATTTTGCCACCTCCATTTCGTTGCGGTAGCTGGCGGTAATCTGCTGCAGCTCGCGGAAAATCTGGCGGGCGAGGTCGCTCTTTTCATATCTCAGGCTGACGGCCTGCTGGTGATCAGGCCCGAAGTTCTCGGTCACCGCGTATTCGCGCTTGCTGATCGCGAGATAGCGGCTGCGCAGATCCTGGATGACCGTGTTGTCGGTTTCCTTGGAGGAGACCGTCGCATTGTTGACGGCGTTCTCGGCGCCTTGATCAATAATCGACTGATACTGGTTATACCGGGCGGAGGCCGTTGCCGTGTCGGCCTGGGCAACGATCAGCTGCTTGTTGAGGTCCGAAAGTTGCTGCTCTGACATCAGTTCGCCGCCGGTCGACGTGAGGCCGTGCTCGGACCTGAACTTCTCCGCATCGAGCGCGGCGGCCTGCGCGCGCTGGCGGAGATCGGTCAGCCGTTCCTGAAGCCAGACGGATGCACGTTCGGTGGCGTCGAAATTGGCGTTCAACTGGTCGGTGAGGTAGGCGGTCGCATATGCCTTCGTGATGTGTGCGGCGAGCCGCGGATCTGTCGACTTGTAGGAGAGGGCAACCACCGAGCTGCGGCCGACTCGTTCCACCGTGATTGCCTGCTGAATATAGGCTGCGGCTTTTTCCCGCCTGCCGTTGCGCAGAGCTTCCGCGGATATTTCGCGTTCGCTGCCGAACATCCCGGTGACGGATCGGAGCGCGGATTTGACGCCGGACATCAGTGATTGCGGCGGATTGAGAACGGTCTCGTTTTCTCCGAGCTTTTCGGCATCGACGACATGCAGCGCCAGTTCGCCCGATTTCAGGATTTCGACGGCGCTCGATATTTTCGTGTCGGCCTGCTGGGCGCTCTGCGGCGAAGGCACGTCCTCCGCATATTTCGACAACTCGTCATCCAGCAAGATATGGGTCTGCGACGTGTAGAACGGTGTGGCGCTCAGGAGATAGAGACCGCCCAGAAGGAAGAAGAGGATGACGCAGATGGCAACGACCTTCGAGCGCCGCGCCGCGATCGCGGTCAGACGGTTCAAGTCGATGAATTTGTCGGAATCATCGCTCTGAACCGGCGGAACGGCGTTCAACGGGAGGGGTCTGTGATTCATGGGCCGCTGGCTCTCCAGATGCATATTCAGTTTCTCAATCTCCCCCTCAAACATGTCAGGGGTGAGATTCAATGGTGTTGCAAAGCCGACTAGCCTCTGCCCGTGGTCTCCGCCACCGGTTCGCCCGCCGGTCGATTGCGCGACAGCGGCGCCAGAAACCGTTTGAGGCGCACGGCGATCGGCATTCTGAGATGGTATATCGCAGCCGGGTTCTTCATTGCGGTTCTGACGACGCCGGACAGCGAGCGGGCCTTGATATGGTCGACGAGCAGAACGAAGGCCCGCGCGTCTTCCAGGCTGCGCTGCCGGCGTTCCTGGGCCGCTTGCGACGCTGCGTCGAGGCTGTTGTCGCGGACAAATGTCTCATCCGCCGCAAGCATTGCTTCCACATGGTGAAGCTTCAGGACCCGCGATATCGAACCGCTTCGTATATAATAGGTGTAGCCCGCGCTCGGTTCCACCGCACAGATGCCGCCCTTGGCGAGAGCGGAGGCCAGCAGCAGATAATCTTCGCCGATCGGCAGGGTTTCATCGAAACGGAGGCCGTGCTTGGTCAGAAAGCGGCGCTCGAAGACCGGTTTCATGTAGCCGTAGTTATGCTCCGAGCGAAACAGCACGTTCGAATCGATGAAGGCAGGCAGCGTCAGCGTCTTCAGTTGCGCCAGACGGGTTTCGTCAAACATGCGCCGGACTGTGCCCTCAAGCATAACGACATCGATATTGTCGACGACGATCTGGGCATTCGCCTGTTTTGCGCGCGCGATCATCCGCGCGGCACGATCCGGCGCCACCATATCGTCCGAGTCAAGAATAATGATCCAATCGCCCTGTGCCGCTTCCAGCCCCGCATTGCGGGCGCCGCCCGGGCCACGGTTCCTGTCGAGGCGGATAAGCCGGACACGCGGATCGGTATAGGCAGCGACGGCCGCAGCCGTTCCATCGGGAGAGCAATCATCAACGACGATCACTTCGATGTCCACGCCTACTTGCGCCAGCGCGCTGTCGATGGCACGCCCGATCGTGTCCTGCGCCTTGAATGCAGCCAGAATGAAGCTTGCCTGCGGAGCAGCGTTCACCATCACGATCTCGCCTCCGCTGTTCCATATTGCTCGATTTCCCGTACGCCGAGAAGACCGACGAAGACGCCGGCATGCAACGATGCCCGGAGCACGAAGCGATTTCGGCGAACCGGGAACAGACAGAACGCGAGTGCCGCGAGCCCGCAGTAGCCGCTCTTCGCTCCGGCAAGGGTCAACTGGCGCATTTTTCCGGCCGCACCACTGCCGGCGTCAATCAGCCGCCCATGCGTCTGCCCGAAGCGGAATTTCCGCTTCGCAAGCCAGGAAAAGACGGCGCGCTTGGCCGGCACGGGTTCCTGCACCCAGGCTGCCGGTGCATAGGCGATCTCGCCGCCCATCCGGTACATATGGGTGAAGAACTCGGTGTCTTCGCCGCCGCTGCGCCCAAGCTCCAGCTTGAAGCGTCGTCCGGCGAGGCAAGGGGAGGCGAGCCGCAGCAGGACATTGCAAGTGTAGCCGGTGATGATCTGTTCTCCGACGAAGACCGGAAAGGTCGAATGAAAATCGCCGCGCTGCATCCAGTCGGGAGCATCCGGGCCGTAGACGGCCCGAACCGGTCCCAGCACCGCATCGGCGCCGGTCACGTCAGCCGTCTCCATCAGCCGCACCAGCCAGTCGCGGCATGCGATCTCGTCATCATCGATAAAGGCCATAAAATCCCCGGTCGCGGCATCGAGGCAGGCATTGCGGGCAATGGAAATGTTCGAGGCCGGGCAGTGCACATAAACGATCTCGTGGGGTACGAGGCTGCGCACGGCATCCACCCGCGCCGCCGCGCTCGGCGCAACATCATTATCGGCGACGATGATCCTGAGCCGTGCGCCTTCAGGGACGCTCAGATCGCCGAGCGAGCGCAGCGTTTCCGTCAACTCGGTACGCCTGTAGGTGCAAAGCCCGATATCGATGCGAATGGTTTGTCCGCGATTATCCATGGGCCGCCTCATGCGAAACCACGCGGCGCCTGCGGATATCGAGAAGCTCGCGCCAGAAGCCCGCCGACCAGGCGAAATGCATGACCATGGCGGAAACGGCGGCAAGCGGCCCATAGGGGTTGCGTTGGCCGAGCGCCATCCAGGCACCATAACCGAGGCAGGCCAGCGCCCAGAGGCCGAAGGGGATGACGGCCACCCAATTGACGATGGCGAGCAGCGCGCCGATTGCGATGGGCACCACCGCCAGCGGCAGCATCTGCCGGAGGCTGGGCATGGCACGATGCTTGAGGAAATTCTTCGCGCGACCGCGGCCATAGCCGAAATACTGACGGAAAAGCGCTGCGGCACTGCTGCGTGGATAATAGATCATACTGGTCTTGTCGGTCATCCAGATGCGATAACCTGCCTTGCTCAGCCGGTAGTCAAACTCGGCATCCTCATTGTGGCTGAACATCTCGTCATAGCCGCCTACGGCGCGGAATGCGGAAATCCGCATCACGGCGTGATGCCCATGATTTGTCCAATGGCCGACGGCGCCCGTCCGGTGCTTCGAGCCGCCGTTGCCGAGCTTGGAGTTCTGCGCATAGGCGGTTGCCTTCTGGAATGTGCCGAAGCCGACCGTCTGCATCGCCACGACCACGGAATCCGCGCCTGTCGCCAGCGCTTCCTGCATCAGCCGCTGGCAGTAATCGGCCGGGTATTCGCCATGCGCATCGATGCGGATCATGTAATCGTAACCGTCGCCGAGCGTGGCAACCGCCAAATTGATTGCGGCACTCTGGATCTTCTTGGGATTGTGCATGAGCCGAACCTTCGGATTGACGACCGCAATCTGCTGGACGATCTCGCAGGTGCCGTCCGTGCTGCCGCCATCCACCACCACGAGGTCGGCATCGAGATCGCCGATCGCGCCGCCGAGCTTGAGGATCAGCGCTTCGATATGTTTCGCCTCGTTCAGGCAGGGAATGATGATCAGGCTGCGGCCAGAGGTCATGTCACCGGTGCTCATAGCAGTCCACCCTCGTTGCTCTGTGTTTCGTGAATATCGCTGAAGGCGGCGGAGCGATCGCCGCCGGCGCGAAGCGATGCCAGCCGGCTGACCAGTCTTCGGCAATCGGCCTTGTCGAACACCCAGCTGCGGGCACCGACATCTGCCACCTTGCGGAATTCCGCCTCGTATCGCTCCGGCGTCATGGCACCCAGAAGGCCGACCAATGCACCGCTGTCCGCCCGGTCGAGAACGAGCCCGATCGACCGGCTTTCAAGAAACCGAGCGGTTTCGGTACCGCGCATGGCAACCGGCACGGCGCCATGGCGGCAGCCTTCGTAGAGACGGTTCGGCAGGAGCCAGCTGGAATTCAAGCCTTCCTCGAAGAAGTCGATGGCCCATGAAAACTGGACTTCGTCATAGATGCGGCCGAGATCCTCGGGATTTCTGTACGCTCCTTGAAAGCTTAGATAGGGCTCGCTTTCGACAAAATCGTTGAAATCCTCGAACTCCGAATAGGCCGGCCGGCCGCGCAGGACGATTTCGAATCGCCCGTCCATCGCGCGTGAAAACGCGGCGAGAAGCTGCAGCGATTTGCGGCAGCGGAGCGCGCCGAACCAGCCGATTTTCCAGGGAGTCCCGGCCGCAGGCGGTCTCGGTTGCGGGTGCGCCATTGCGTCCGTGTCAAATTCGATGACCTGGTTTTCCAACAAAAGCACCGGCGCCTTCAGTCGCGACACAGGCCCGAAATAATGCTCGACGAATGCAGGGGAACTGGTAATGAGCAGGCTGACATTGCGTCCCAGATATCCCTCCGCCATGCGCAGGGCACGTCCGGCGGCATCCTTGCGCAACAGCAGACGGTGGATGTCGAGGCATTCATAGACGATCGGCACGGCACCGCCGAAAACCGCATTCGCCCTGTTGGCGAGCGCGAGCATCTCCAGATTGCGGGCGATGATCACGTCCGGCTTTGCACGTCGGCTGAGCTTGCTGCCGATTGAAAAGGCGGCCCTGCCGACCGCGGCGATCCGCTGACCGAATTTCCCATCGAGGGTTACGCCAAGATCGATGAAATCATTGTTGTCCGTAGGTACATCCGAGCCGCGACGAAAACCGGCCACTGTTACCTGGGCGCCGCCCGCCTCCAGCATCAGGATCCGGCGTCTGATCGCCGGGTCCGTCACATCATGCACGAGGTACAAGAGGTTCAGCATGAAAACGTCCTGTTTTCCGCCCGGCTGAATGCCAAGCCTAGGTCAATTTCTTGTGCGCCGCAACATTCCTGCTGCGAAAGCTGTCGGCTCAATTGAGCACACAGGTGACGGACTCGGGAAAAACGCATTTCTCATCTGGTGCGGTAAAGGCGACACGGTCGATCTGCATGCGGGCCGGATCCTGGTATTCGAACTTGCCCATCCAATCCGTGAATGTGTCGCTGCCCCAAAGGCTGAAGAAGATCTTCTGGTCGTTGACCGGTATTTTCGAGGGATCGGTGACCTCCTGCACGAGGGTGCCGTTCACAAAATAGCGCAAACGCGTCTTCTCCCAGATGAAGGCGTAATCGTTGAAGGCGGCATCCGCGCCACCGGCGATATCGATCAGCTTCTCGTTGCCACCCTTGGCCGAAATATACTGGTTGACCTGAACCTTGCCGGAATCCTTGCCAAGCACTTCGAAATCGATTTCGTCATGCGGCTTCTTGTCGGTCGGTCCGATATAGGTGAAGAAAGCCGAGTTGAGGCCGGAGCCCGTGGCCGTCTTGATTCTGGCTTCGTAAGTGCCGTATCCGAAGCGTTTGCGGGTTTGGATTTCGCCGCAAATATAGTCGCGTGTCTTGCCGGCGCCTTTTTCGAACGTCAGGTCCAGAACCCCGTTCGCAACCTTGACCTGCGTCTTCGACCAGGTGCAGTTCTGGTGTGCGCCATTGTCCCAACCGTCCGAAATATACCAGACCTTGCGGTCGATTCGGTCAAAATTGTCAACGAAGGATTGTCCTGTCTTCGCGTCCTGCGCCTGTGCCGAAATGGCGAGACCAGCCGTGGCAAGGGCCGCAGCAGCGGCGATTGTCCGGGCATTCAAGCATATCGTCATCATGTCATTTTCTTTCGGTTTGCGTAGCTCTCGGTCCAGTCTTTCGCGCCCGCCGGTTCTTCGCCCGGTCGAACAGCGGAGGGTAAGGTGCGGCTCGCCCGGCAGCCTGTGAGCACGGCGTGCAATCCCGGGGTTACGCGCTTGGCCAGAGTGTGGGTGATCACCAGAACGACGAGCGTCAGAAGCGGCGCCAAAACGTAAAACAGCGGGTAATGCTGCGCTTCTGCCATCCGGTTCCAGAGCATCCAGAAAGCGATGAGCAGCGGATAATGCGCGCAGAAAATCCAGAAGCTCAGGCCCTCTGTCCGCGCCAGCCGGGTGCCCAGCGGAATGCGGATCAAAATTGCCGAGATCGCCCACGAGGCGACAATGCCGCTGATTGCAATCAGGTTGCGCGCCACATCGACAAGCGGGGGATGGTCAGGACCTGTCCGGTACAGTGCCGTTGCCAGCAGAGTGGCCACAGTCAGAAACACAAGGGCGATCTTTTTCGCATGGCGGTCCAGTATGCGGATATCGATCCTGTACAAGCTTGCATAGATTCCAAAGGCGAAGCCGAACAGAATGCCTTTTTTCAGGAAGATCAGTCCTGGCACCGGAAGGATTGCATAGAGAAACAAGATCGCCAGCGTGATTCGCGGATATTTCTGCACGGCGAGCCCGAGTAGGGGCGCCAGGATGATGCACAGCAGCAGATCCCTGAGGAAATAGAGCGGCATATTGATCGGCAGTCCGTCGATGGCAAAGGCGAGTGTCGTCAATTCGTGCGGCCCCGCATGGACGATGTCGGGAAGATAGCCGAAGCCAATGCCGCGGCTCTGCGCGAGCATCACCAAGCCAAGAAAGGCGAAGTTCCAGATGAGAAAGGGGACAAGGACCGTCCGGGATTTCGACCGCAACACCTTGCCGTAGTCCAGGCCGGCAAGACCGCGCCGAAACAGAAGATACCCGGAGATGGCGCTGAGGCATGGCACGCCAACGCGAAACAGGCTGTCCCCGACGAAGACCCGCAACCAGTCGATGAAGCCGTTTTCGCCCAGAAAAGGGCTTGTCTGCGGATCGTAGGGAACGTGCACGAAGACGATTCCGGAAATCAGCAGAATGCGCATCAGATTGATCCGCGATGAGATATTCGCGTCGATAGCCAAGGCCTATCCCCTGTTTGAGCCGCTCCTCCCAAGGCGACCATTTCAACCAGAGCAGATCCGAACCTGCAGCAGCTAGAATAGAACAATCCGTGTGGATTAATATGGCACTGCAGCAAAAAAATCCGCTTCCATGCTGCGTTGCACGCGAATGGATCTTCTCAGGTGTGGGTCAAAAGGAGTGCAGTTTTGTCCTTCGAAGGCGTAAAAGCGTCTGTTTCACAGCGCTTTGAAGTATCTGCACATATGCCGATCAACACGCCGGACGATTGGTGAGGAGAGCGCGAAAAATAGCAGTGCATGGGCGGTTTTGCAGCTCAAGGTTTATGAAGATATCGTCCGCGTGGCGATACTGTGCCGAATTAAGGCGTTTAAAGGCACCTTGTCGTGACGGGATAATCCCTAAACGATACGGCCGCGGTTTTTGATCAGCTGGAAAATTTTACCAAGAAGCGACCGTTCCGAAAAAAGGATGAGCCCTGCATATAGAACGCCGCCGGTAATGGCTCCCGCCACAACTTGAAGAACTGGATTGGGGAGGCTCGCTCCGAAATGATCCAGCAGGAAACGCACTGCCAGCGCCATGAGCAGCGCCATCATCATCGGCCGGCAGCTGATGGAGAAGCCCTTGAGAAACGGTGTCCCGTCAGCGCGAAAGACCGCCCAGGAATAGCCGACGAGGGTTACTGCATTAACGATGCAGAGCCAGATCATCGCATCGACCAGGGTGCCGGTCGCAGCACCGTAGGCGACTGCTAATGTCGTGGCGATGGCGCGCACGACCGCCGACCAGAACAGAGCCCGGCCATGCCCGACGCCCTTAAGATAAGGAATGAACGTGCTGCAGGGGGTCAGGATGCCCTTCGACAGCGCCAGAAGCCCCAGCACCGGCCAGGCATAGGCCCATTGCGGACCGAACAGGATGCGCATTGCCGGTTCCGCCAGCGCCCAGATACCGAACATCATCGGCGCAAGCAGCACAGTGGTTACCTGGGTCGAGAACAGCAGCGCCTGGGAGCGGCGCTGCTTGTCCTCCACCATGCCGCTGAATGCCGGGAAGAGAACGCCCATAACAGCCGACAGCACCACCTGGTTGGGAATGCTGGCAAAGCGATTGGCGGCTGAATAGGCACCTGCGTCCGCAAGGCTCAGCGAACGGGAAATAATCACCATCGGCGACTGGAAGGTGATGAAATTGGCGATCTCGGAGCCCATCATGCCCAGGCTGAAACGGCTCAGTTTGAGCACCCGCCCTGGATGGAAAACAAAGCGCGGCATATAATGCGAGACAGCGTAGAGACCGCAAAGCCGCACCAGTGCGGACACGAAAAGCTGCGCGATCAATGCCCAGACGCCAAAGCCGAAAAGCGCCATGACGACGGCGACGATCGCACCCGTCGATTCGGCAATCATCGACCAGAAAGCCTCCTTGCTGAAATTCATTCGCCGCGCCAGCAGCGAATAGGCCACGTCGCCGCCGAGCTGGAGCGGAATGAGAAGGCTCATGATTTCCAGGAGGTAGCTTGCCTCTGGTGCGCCCAGAAGGGCGGCGAAGGGCACAGCGTAGGCGTAGAGTCCGATTGCCATCAGGATGGCGATGGCGAGATTTGCCCAGAAAACCGAATGGACCGTCTCCATCTCCTCCTCCCGCTGGATAACCAGCGCCGAAGTCAAACCTGCGCCGCCTATCATGGCCAGAAACTGCACCACCGTCAGCGCAACCGCGACGCCGCCGAACTCCTCGGGCGACAGGATGCGCGCCAGGATCGGCACGGTGACAAACTTGAGGCCGAACGTACTCGCCTTGGATAAGACGCTCCAGCCGACATTGCTCGTAACGGATTTGACGTTAACTGTGGGAGGCATGATAGGATGGTCCTGTTCGGTGATGAAGGATCATGGCCGGGCAAGAAAGCGCGGGGAGGCGCAGGGGAGAAGTGCCAGCAACAACGTGTATAGAAACCGCAAGGACGAAAAGATGGCGAGATTCACGGTTGTCATTCCCTACTATCAAAAGCAGGCCGGGATTTTGCAGCGGGCGCTTGCGTCCGTCTTTGCCCAGAGCCATCAGGATTTCGACATTCTGATCGTCGATGACGAGTCGCCTTTTCCAATCGAAACCGAACTGGGAACATTGTCGCTTGAGCAGCGGGCCCGCATCCGGGTGATCAGCCAGGCCAATGCCGGACCGGGTGGGGCCCGCAATACCGGGCTCGACAATGTGGCAACCGGGACGGATTTCGTCGCCTTTCTTGATTCGGACGACAGCTGGACGCCGGATCATCTGGACAATGCGAAGATTGCAATGACGCAGTTTGGGGCCGATTGCTATTGGGCTTCGATTACCGGCGGCGACGCCTTCTACTATCATTTCGACATGGTGCGGCTGGAGAGGACGGAAAAGGCCGTACGGCTTTCCGACAAGCCCCTGATCCTCGAAGTCCCTTCCTTTCCGAAGGTCATGCTGCGTGACTGGGGTTTTCTGCATCTCTCCTGCATGGTGATCGGCCGCCGCCTGTTCGAAACCGTCCGTTTTGCCGCAGCCCTTCGTCTGGCTGCGGAAGATGTGTTGTTCTTCTGCGATTGCGCTATCGCGGCAAAGCGCGTCGTGCTGTGCAACGAACCGGGCGCCGTGCGCGGAGAAGGCGTCAATATTTTCCATGGTATCGATAGCGATTCTCCGCAATTTCTGTCGCAGCAGTTCAACACCTGGGTTGCGCTCGACACTCTGGAAAGCCGGTTTCCCCAGAAAACCGAGGAGGTCGTTTCCATCCATTCCTACAAACAAACCGCCCGGAAACAGGCGCTGTGGAGCCAGGCGCGCCGGATCAGGCGGCGGGAGATGCCGCAGTTCAGTCTGCTTGCGCGCTGGGTGATCCGGGATCCCCTGCTGATCCGAAACGCGCTTCAGCTTGCGGTCGGCAGGCTAACACGGTAACCTTCGCAGGTGCAGCATTTTTCTTGCCACATCTTCCATCGCGTTACGGCGCGTGCTTGCCACGGCTTTTATGCCTTTGCCAATGCATTCAGGAGACGGTCATGGACCCCTATTATTGGGAATCGCAACACGGGAATTTCGGCGACGACCTTAATCTCTGGCTGTGGGACTTTCTCCTCCCGGGGTTCCGCGACGTTCAGCCCGAAACGCTTCTGGTCGGGGTCGGGACGGTCCTGAACCGGGTGCTTTTGCCCGAAGGCCGGCACAAGCTCGTGCTCGGCAGCGGGTTCGGTTACGGCGCGCTGCCGGACATGTCCGACCGCCGCGAATGGGACATACGATGCGTTCGCGGCCCCTTGACCGCCCAGAAAGTCGGCGTCGATGCGAAGCTCGGGATCATTGATCCGGCTGTCATGGTCACCGAGATGCCGGAGTTCAGAAACCTGCAGAAAAAGCACAGGAAGAGTTTCGTTCCCCATTGGGAATCAGCGGCGGCAGGGCTGTGGCCGGTCGTCTGCAGCACCGTCGGCGTGCACTATATCGATCCGCGTGGCGAGGCAAAGAGTGTTATCCGCGAGATCGCCCAGTCGGAGTTGATCATCGCCGAATCCATGCATGGCGCCATCCTCGCCGATGCCTTTCGCGTGCCATGGGTGGCGGTTACCACCTCGGATAGCATCAACAGCTTCAAATGGAACGATTGGGCGCAGACAGTCGGCGTTACCTACAAACCGCGTCATATTCCTGTTTCCACACGGGCGGAGGCGATCGCCAAGGGCGCAAAATTCTGGGGGGTCGGCTTCGAGCCGCAACAGCCCCGGCCCGAGGATCCCAACAAGCTGGAGATCGATGCCGAGGTGCTGGTTGCCCCGGGCGAGCCGCGACAAACCTCGCTCAGGGCCGCCGCAAAGCAACTGCTTGCCACCCCTTCGACCTTGTCACTTTGGCAGGCGGCGCGCGCAACGCCGCAGCTCAGCGCTGATTCTGTTCTGTCGGAACGCAAGGAGCGGTTTCTGACCGTGCTGGATAGCGTGCGCCGCGCCTATTTCTGACGGCGCGCACCGTCGCGCGCTGGCTGCTGCAGCAGGTAGCGAAGCGCACCCGAGCCACCGAGTGCCACGGGCGCCGCTTGCGCGCGGGATCGAAAGCGGTCGGTCTTGTCCGCGAGAATGCCGCCTGCGATCGCGGGCAGGGCCGAGGGACGGAGAAGCGCATGCAGAAGCGCTGCCGCGGCACCCGATCGTTTTTTGACGTCGAGAAATTCCCGGAGTTCATAGCGTCGACGGATGTGGCGCTCGTGACGGCTGACGAGGGTGCGGGCTTCCCCCGAGAGGGTGTTTTCCGCAAGTATTGCCCGGTCAGCCTCGTAAAGCCGCTGGAGGTCGATGGTCCGGTGACTGCCGCTCAGTGAATTGCCGCGCACCACGGCGCCGTAACCGCAACTGTGAATGATGGTATAGCGAGCCCCCTTTGTCAGGGCGCGGACATACAGATCGTAATCTTCCCCCAGTCTCAGGCTTTCCTGGTAGCGCAACCTGTGTTCATCCAGAAAAGCGCGCCGCATCAGCGGTTTCAGGAAACCGATCTCGCCCCGCCGGACGCCGCGTTTCGAAATATTGCCTTCGATGAATTCCAAAAGGCTGATCGCCCTCGGTGCGGCATCGAAATCGTCAAGTGCCAGATGCGCGGTCGCTGCATTTTCCTCGTCGACAAAGGCAATATTGTCAGCGATGAAATCCCAATCCCGGTGCGAGACGAGGTTCTTCAAGCGGCCGGGAAAGAAAAAATCGTCGGCATCGAGAATAGCGATCACAGGTGCGGTCGAGATCGAGATTGCACGGTTGCGGGCTGCCGCTGGGCCTTGATTGACCTCGAACCGGGCAATTTTCAAGCGCGCTGTTCCATCATCCGCTTGACGAGCGATCGCGGCGGTTTCGTCGCTCGACCCATCATCGATGACAACGACTTCGGCCGTTTCCGGCTCGGCCAAGGCCGAGCGGACGGCGCGCCCGATCGTGGCTGCCGCATTTTTCGCTGCAATGATGACGCAGACGTTGGCATTTGCTCTCATGATCCCGTCCTCTATCAATGTGGCGCCGAAACTAATCCGGGCCGGACGAAGGGACAAGGCAAGATGTTGCGGTTGCGAAGAGTTTCGTGCCGCATTCGGCACAGGTGCGTTACGCACAGCTTGAGAGTCAGGACTTCAGCTGACCGCGATTGTTGCCGACACGAAGCGGCTTTGGCTCCTTGTCTTCCGCCGATGCGGTAGACATGGCCTGTTGACCCTGCGCAAGCCTGCGGCGTTCGCGGCTTTCTTTGGAAACAACAAAAAGAATAGCGACAAAATATCCCAGTTGCAAAAGAATCGCGCAGGCGATCGTCTGCCAAGCCGTCGTCCAGACGGAACCAGTCAGCAGGAAGGTAACCACTGCAAAGGCCACCAGGGCACCCAACATGCTGATGAACACGCGAGGTGCGAACATCAGGACGACCCCAAGGCCATGTCTTGATCTGCAAACATCATCGGAAGATACCTTCTCCTCGTAGGCGTTTATTAACATATCGAAGCCGGCCCTCAGATACAACCGATATCCGAAGACTATTTACTCCTGTTTCTGTGTGATTTACGGCCGGAAAGCTTAGTTTCCATTTAAATTCGTCTGTCAATTGCAGAGCAAGCAAGGCATTTCTTGCGAAGTTTTTGACATGCAGGTTAACGAGTTCACTTCGCGGGATGGAGGAGAATCGCGGCGACGCGCTGTGGACCTATTGCTGACATATTTCTCAGGAGCCTGACGTCCACGACATCCCCAGGTAGATTGAGATTTATAAAATCAATTAAAGACTGCAGAAAAACGACATCCTGGTCAACTTTTGTTACAAAATTAGCCCGCCGTAATAAAAACATGTGCAGTGCAAAAGAATGGTGCGATGCAAAAAAATCTCTGCGGCAGAAGAAATTTCATAGTAATTTTTCTTATAATTCAGTTCATTCCTGTATTTCAACAAAACCTAAATCGCTTTAAAAGTCTCATCCGGCGGAAATCCATGGCAATATCGGGATCCATGTTCCACTCCGTGGCAATACATATCCGGAATTATACTTTCTCAAGCGAGAAATAGTCAGCGTTCCTGTCCCAAATTTTTGATTTTACATTGACATCTAGCCGTCGTGATACGAAATGAGGCAGAAAACTGCCTTTTAAAATCGGATTCTCCGTTTACACTCCCTGCTGCAATAACCGCTCATGCCCTCACGGGATCCGACCAATCGCCAACCCAAATGGAGCTATCTCCCATGAAGTCTGCGACTCGATCGGCAAGTTCGCCGTATTTTACCACCATCGCATCCGGAGAGGACCGGCCGATCGGTGGAATATCGAAGAGGGGGTTCGATATTGTCACAGCACTGCTGGCGCTCATCGTCTTCAGCCCGATTTTTCTGCTTTTGATGGCGCTTGTTAAATTTTCCGATGGCGGCAGCATCTTTTATGGCCATCGCCGTGTCGGCCATAATGGACGCTTCTTCCACTGCCTGAAGTTTCGCACGATGGCGCCGAATGCCGACAGGATTCTCCAGGACCATCTCCGCAACAATCCGAAGGCCTATGAGGAATGGCAGGCGACACGCAAGCTGCAGCACGACCCTCGGGTCACGGTGATCGGCAGTGTTCTGCGCAAGCTCAGCCTGGACGAACTGCCCCAGCTCCTGAACATCATCCGCGGCGATATGAGTGTCGTCGGTCCCCGTCCGGTCGTGGAAGACGAGCTCGAACTGTATGAGAATTCCGCAGTCTATTACCTGAAATCGCGCCCTGGCCTGACGGGCCTCTGGCAGGTCAGCGGCCGCAACGACGTCTCCTATGCGACGCGGATTGCCTTCGACACGCATTACGTCACCAACTGGTCGATGATCAAAGATGTCGTCATCGTCGCAAAAACCATTCCTGCCGTCTGCCTGTCGCGCGGCAGCTATTGATCTTACCGCTGTCGAAGCCGGTGCAGCCTGAGGACAGGCCGCACCGCTGGCTTGAGACGGGCCGGCTTAAGTTGCAAAAAGGGTTCTGGATGATGCGATACCCTTCGAGACTATGGCCGTCGCCAGGCGGTCGCACGGTGCGTTCAGCCCGCGTCTGCATAGTGGTGGTTGCCGCTCTGAGCGTCTTCCGTGCGGCTTTTGCGGGAGACTATACGCTGGCTGCGATGGACAAGCTGAGGATCCGTGTTGCCGAGTGGCAGACGGCGGAAGGGTCCGTCCGGGACTGGTCGGCGGTCAGCGGCGAGTACACGGTCGGCGCTTCCGGCAGCATCTCCCTGCCGTTTCTCGGCACACTTGTGGCGTCCGGGAAGACCACTGATGAGATCGCCGGGCAGGTCGGCATGGAATTGCAGAAACTGTTTGGATTGCCCGACCGTCCCTCGGCCTCGGTGGAGCTTGCCCAGTACAGGCCGATCTATCTTGCCGGCGAGGTGCAGACCCCGGGCGAATATCCGTTCGCGCCGGATTTGACCGTGCTGAAGGCCGTAAGCCTCGGCGGCGGCCTGCGCCGGCCGGAGAGCGGACAGCGCTTTGCCCGCGATTTCATCACCGCGCAGGGCGAATCCTCCATAAATCTCGCCGAAAAAAACAGGCTTCTCATCCGCCGGGCGCGTCTGCAGGCGGAAATCGCCCGGAAAAACGACATCGTCGTCCCTCCGGAGCTTTCGCAAGTCGCCGATGCTGCCAGCCTGATTGACAGCGAGAAGGCCCTGATGGCGTCACGCGACAAGCGGCAGAGGCTGCAATTGACGGCCCTGAGCGAGCTCAAGGCGCTGCTGCAAAGCGAAATCGAGGCGCTTGCCAAGAAATCCGAAACACAGACCCGGCAGCTGGCGCTGGTTGTCGAAGACAAGGGGCGCGTCGATGTCCTTGCGGAAAAGGGACTGGCGCTCAGTGCCCGAAAGCTCGCGATCGAGCAACGCCTTGCCGATCTGCAGGCGGCACTTCTCGATATTGACACGGCCTCGCTGAAAGCCAAGCAGGATGTCAGCAAGGCGAGCCAGGACGAGACCAACCTGCGCAACGACTGGGATGCGCAACTGGCCCAGGAACTTCAGAACACGGAAGCGGAACTGGACACGCTGGCCCTGAAGCTGGCGACCAGCCGCGATCTCATGACCGAGGCTCTGCTGCAATCGGCGGATGCCGCCGAGATGCCGCGTCCCGGCCAGATTGCCAGCATTTCCTATGCCATCGTCCGGCAAAAAAATGGGACATCGGAAAGAATAGCCGCCGACGAAGGCACGCCGGTCGAGCCCGGTGATGTGGTCAAGGTCGAGCCGGTCGCAACCACGCAATAGGTGAGCTTGGGGCGGTCGCAAGGAAAGAGAGGCAGATGATGAAAAGTGCCGAACGCAGACAGGATGTCCCGGCACAGGCCGATCCGGCAGAGGTCCTGATCAACCAGAAATTGACGGCCCATCTGATGGCAAATGCGATCAAGACCGATATCCAGCCTGAGCGGACGGCGCCGGCCGTGCGGAAAAACACCACCAGAGGTTTCGGGTCTATCCCCGTTGCTCTGGCCCAGCTCGCCGGACTGCCGGTTCTTGTCCTTCTGATGTGCTTTGCCGCCGTCCATGCCTATCTGTATGAGACGAAGGAAAGTTAGGACTTCAGCACCCAGGATAAGCTTTTCTCGCCGAAGAAAGTCTCGCCGACCGTCATGTTAAGGAACGGCCGGCGCATCAATTAACGTCTTTCCTTTTTCTTGCGCCAGGGCGCATTCTTTTGCCAATCGCCAGCCATGATGCTCCCGTAGGGGATCACCTCGTCGACGACTTCTGCAAGGCCGTAATGTTCGATCTGGGACCGGACATTGGCAGCGTTCTTGTATGCGCTCGGCAGTTCCGAAATATCGGGGATGCCAAAGAAGAAGCGGGCGTCGAGACCCGATGTCTCCCTCTCCATCACGGCCGCGATGTTGTTCGGGCTCAGACCCCGGCTATCGGCCCCGAATTCCTCGCCGAGCCGACGCATATGCGCCGTCCGCGAGAAATTGCGCCCCGCGCCATGCGGCGAGAAGCCGAGGCCGTGGGCGGCGTCCGAGCCGCGCACGATCAGGATCGGCTCCGCCATGTTGAGCGGGATGATCGTCAGATCGGTCGAATCTTCAGCCCATTTGTCGAAGGCCGGTGTTGCACCCTTGCCATGGTAGAACAGGCCATCGGACTTGCGGAAGACGAAGTTGTGCTCGTTCCAGAACCGGTCGCTCACCTTCGCCGCCAGCTTTTCCGCCGTCATGTCATGGATGGCGTAGTGGTTTTCCTTCGTCCACCGGCGGATTGTCTGCAGCGCCGACCAGTACATGTCTCCTTCTTCGCTGTCGGCCGGAATCCAGGCATTCTCCCGGTGCGTTTCGGGCGAAAGCTGTTCGCGGAATTTGTTGGCGATCTTCATGCCTCGATCATAGAGCCGCGCACCGGGGGCACGCGATCCGTGATGGGTGACGAGCGCCGTCTCTCCGGTCGATTTCATCTGCCCGACATAGGCAAAATGATTGCCGTCGCCCTGCGTGGCGAAATGCTCGATACCGACATGCAGGATCTCCTTCAGCAAAGGGTTTGCCTGGAACGCCGAGAGTGTCTCCTCCGAAGGCTTGATCTGCGCGCCGCGCGGGCGTCCGCCGGGACCGAAATGCGTGACGGCATGCACGGCATCGAGCAAGGCCTTGGGCTCCACGCCCGGAAAGATCGAGATCGCCATCGAGCAGCAGATATCGGCCGAATGCATGCCGGGATGGATCGCTTCCGACGCCACCACGCCACCGACCGGGATCGTGCCGACCGGTCCGGACGGGCAGGCATCGGGCATGATGGCGGCTGCGCGGACGACAGGCGTGCGGGCAAGCTCGCGCATCGTCGCGCTCACCTTTTCGATGTTGTCCTGTTCGAAGGCATCTTCGGCACGGATATTAATGTGGATGAGCACGTCATTCGGCGCCTTGAGCGGCAGGGTCGGCCCCGGCTGATAGCCGCGGGCGACCGCCAGCGCGGCAGCCATGGAACCGCCATTTCCCAGCACTTGGTTCGCTGCTACCAACGCATCGCGAAACCACTTGCCCTGGCCCATGCCGGCATCGATCAAATCCTGTCCGCTCATTACCTCTGTCATTGTCTTTTCTGCGTTTGCAGTCCTTCTGGTTCCGTTTCGTTTCGTCACACCACCCGGGCGACGAGCGTTGGCCGGGGAATAATTCACCGCTCGCATTCCATCACCGATGGCGCTAAGTGGCCCCTGTAGTCACCGGCGGCATTCGCCCAGGGTCTTCTTCGTCATCCCGGCGACGAGTTTGGCAGGACCGTTGTGATGAGCTACGCATTGCCTTGTGCAACCGGGATGATTCGAACATCCGACCTTCCCGCCGCAAAGCGACGGGCTGCTCTTTCCGTGTAGTCCTGCCTGGCATTCGCCGGGTATTCCATTCATTCAAGCCCCCGCAACAAGGGTGGCAGGACAGTATTATCTGAGCTACGCGCTCCCTTCGGGAACGCGGGATGATTTGAACATCCGACACACCGGCTGGAAACCCGGCCGGCTGCTCTACCTGTAGTCCTGCCGGCATTTGCCGGGGATAGTCCTTTGCAGCGGCGACGAGGGTGGACGAAACCGGATGGTCCCGCTCGTGCCAGAGAGCGTGTGCCAAGGAGGAGTCGAACCTGCCAGACCATCCAACGGTGGATGCTGTAGTTCCGCCCGGCATTCGCCGCTGCAATTCTTTCGACAACCAATTAACCGGAAACTTTCCACCGTTCCTCCAAGACGAGGTGACGACGGAGCAGGCTTCGAACCCACAACTCCATTTGCGGAGCACCAGTATCGTTTCCGGCCTTTTGCCTCTGTCATGGCGACCAGTGTTCAAGGAAACTCCGCTACCAGAATGGGAGCGTGACTTCCCTTGCAGGGTTTGAACCCGCCGCGGCCGATGTAGTTTCCTTTGCATTCGCCATGTCATGCGTCCGTGACAACGAGGTGTGGAGAAACGTCCTGCTCTATCCGCTGAGCTACGGGGCCACAAAATGGAGGCCCCGGCGGGATTTGAACCCGCGACCTGGAGGGTAACAGCCTGTAGTTTCATCCGGCATTCGTCACGGTCCCGCGCCGTTCACGGCGGCGTGGGTTTATTGCTTTTACGTCACAGCTCGATCGACTCGATGGTTTTCACCCAGCCGTCCGCTCTGTTCGAGTTGGCCGCAAACGCCGTGATCACCCCATAGACGGCATCCGAGAAACCGCCGATGTTAAGCACGTCGTCCCGCGTCGGCGCCTGTGTGGTGGCATGGGGCTGGATATCAAGGCAGACCAGCTTTGCAGCCGGATTGACCCGCTTGATCCTTGCCCATTCCATCATCACAGCCGTCGGCTGACCACTCTTGCCCGCATCCATCCAGGACTGGTTGTCCGAGATGAACACGACGAGATCGACCTTCGCCTTCTCGTTTGCGAGTTTCCTCAGCGGAGCGGAGCAGTTCGTTCCGCCGCCGCCGACTGCCGCCAGCTTGGCAGCATTGGTCATCACCGAATCCCGCCGGTTGAGCTTGACGTTCACCACGTCGTTCTCGAACGGCAGCACCCGCGCCTTCGGGTTGCGCTGCAGGAACGCCGCGGTCATCAGACCAGCGACATCGATGCAGCGGACCGCGGATGTCGCCCCCTTGCGGTAACCAGTTACCGGCGAACCCATGGAGCCGGAAACGTCCGGGCAGAGCACCACATTGCCGGCAAGCGACGGCACATTGGCGATCGCGACATCCATGGCGTCCTGCAGTGCATCGCGCACGACATCCGGAACCTGGCCATCGACCATCTTCCACGCCATCATCAGTTGATAGGGAAAGACCTTGGCCTTGCGGACCTCGTCCGGATCGGCCAGTCGCGCAGCCAGCGCCTCGGCGAACCCTTCAACCTCGAACACGCCATTGCGTGCAAAGGTGTTGAGGTTCTGCCGCACCATCTGCCAGCCGCCCTTTTCGGCGATTTCGACCCAATGCTCCCGCGTCAGCGGCAGCGAGGTCAGCATCTGGAACGGCACGTCCGGCATAGTAGCCGTCTGGTCGCGCCGAAAGGCTTCCAGCGCCTTGATGAGGTCCGGCAGGGCCGCGTAGTCGTGCGGCTTGCCGATCGCCCAGGCATAGAGCGCCCTGCGTTCTTCCGACGCCGGCTTCGGGTGCACCATGCGGATCACATCGGCAAGCGACGGGTCGTTGCCGACCATCGCGCGCAGGATCTGTTCCGTGCTTGCCCGCTCGAGCCACGCCTGCACCAGCTTCTTCGGTCGCGTGCCGAGCGACTTGCGTCCTGTGGCACCCGACCGCATCACTTGGACGAAGCCGCGCAGCATCTTGCCGCTCTTGACCACGCGGGGAAACGCGCCGGCAAAGGCGTGGCTCTGAAGACCGGACAGCATGGCCAGCAGGGTGACCGGCATGTCCTTCATGTGGCCCTTCTCTGCAGCATAGACCGCCACCTTGGCCAGGAACTCCGGTTCGACCTGAAGCGCAAGCACCTTGACCGCCTCCAGTTGACCGGCACCATCCGCATAGAAGGTTCCGTTGAACATGCCGGTCACGGCATACTGCGCCAACGCTTCACGCGGCGTCAGCGTGTAAGCCGGCGCAGCTTCGTGGTTTTTCGTGTCCGTGCCCGAAAGCAGTTTTCCGAGGTAGGTTTTGAAGATCGCCTTGTTGACCATGACAGCACCTCTTGGTTGGTTCATGCCAGATACATTTCAAGACGCGTGCCAGTTAGAGAAAATCATCCGCAAAAAGAAAAAATTTCTTCTATCTTGCTGTTATTTATAAAGGAATATTTTGCGTTCCCAAACGCATCCGGAAATTGCGAATGGTCGGCACGTTCATTATAATATCCAATATTATCATCCTTTATAAAATTGGATAAGTTATGAAGCGGCGTGTTGCCATCAGCATATTGGGAACCACCCTCGACATGGGAAAATGGGACAATCGCTGGAGCCGCTGGCGGCCGAATGTCGGGCTGTGCCAGCAGGCCGGCTTGTTCATCGACCGATTGGAACTCATCCATGACAATCATGCGAGCGCACTCGCCAACCGGATCATTGCAGACATAGCGACCGTGTCGCCGGCAACGCAGGTGCGCAGCAATGTCATCAATTTCCGCGACCCGTGGGATTTTTCCGAGGTTTATACGAACCTTCGCGATTTTGCCCGCATCTACCCGTTCGACCCCGATACGGAGGATTATCTTGTCAACATCACCACCGGCACGCATGTGGCGCAGATCTGCTGGTTCCTGTTAACGGAAGCCCGCATCATTCCCGGCCAGTTGCTGCAGCTTTCGCCGCCGCGCGACCGGGAGCCGGACCAGGATTTTGCCGGCACGCACCGGATCATCGACCTTGATCTCTCTCGCTACGACGAGATTGCAAAACGCTTTGCCTCCGAGCGTGCGGACGCCGCTTCATTCCTGAAATCCGGCATTTCGACCCGCAATGCCGAATTCAACCGAATGATCGACGAGATCGAACGGGTGGTCATTCGCTCGAAAGCGCCCGTGCTCCTGACCGGTCCAACGGGTGCCGGCAAGTCGCAGCTCGCGCGCAAAATCTATGAACTCAAGAAAAGCCAGCGCAAGGTCAGCGGCCCCTTCATCGAGGTCAACTGCGCGACGCTGCGCGGCGACCAGGCCATGTCCACTTTGTTCGGCCACGTGAAGGGCGCGTTCACAGGCGCAGCAGGCGAGCGTTCCGGACTGCTCAAATCCGCCGACAAGGGCGTGCTGTTCCTTGACGAGATCGGCGAACTCGGCCTCGACGAACAGGCCATGTGCCTGCGCGCGATCGAGGAGAAACGCTTCCTTCCCGTCGGCGCCGACCGGGAAGTATCCGCCGACTTCCAGCTGTTGGCCGGCACCAATCGCGATCTCGGCGAAGATGTGCGCAAGGGCAAATTCCGCGAAGATCTTTATGCCCGCCTGAATCTCTGGACCTTCCAACTGCCGGGCCTGCGCGAGCGCAAGGAGGATATCGAGCCCAATCTCGACTTCGAGCTGAAACGCTTTCTGGAGCGGGAAGGTGAGAATGTTACCTTCAACAAGGAAGCGCGCCAACGCTACCTTGCATTCGCAACCGGACCACAAGCTGTCTGGAGCGCCAATTTCCGGGATCTCTCGGCTTCTGTGACCCGCATGGCCACGCTCGCCCCTTCTGGACGGATCACGACGGACGTTGTCGATGACGAAGTTCGGCGGCTCAATAGCTTTTGGCACGCCTCGTCTGGCAGTCACCCATCGGACGTTCTGGTTGAGGAAATATTGGGCGTTGAAGCCACCACGCGACTGGACCGCTTCGATGTCGCGCAACTGCACGACGTCATCCGAACCTGCCGGGAGCACACAACCGCAAGCGCTGCCGGCCGGGCCCTCTTTGCTGTCTCGCGACTGGACAAGAAAAGCAGCAATGATGCCGACCGTCTGACGAAATACCTCGCGCGTTTCGATCTGAAGTTCGATGATGTCAGGAAGCGAACCAGCCCTTGAAGGACCGGCAGGCGATGCGGCGCCATTGCCACCGAGAGATCGCCTGTTTTTTACTCGGGCAGTTCAGGTTTCCCGGTTTTGACAACCCTGGCGCCGTTCCGGCTCTTGGCTCGGCGATCACCCCGGGACTGCGTGTTCAGAGCGTCTTCCGCGGCAAGTTTTTTCCACCGCTCGAAGCGGGTCGCGTCAAGCTCGCCACGATCGACGGCAGCCCGCACCGCGCAGCCTGGCTCTGTCCCGTGCAGACAGTTACGGAAGCGACAGGACAGCGCCAACTCCGAGATATCGGCAAACACATCCTCAATTCCCTGCTGGACGTCCTGCAACTGCAACTCACGCATACCGGGCGTGTCCAGCAGCCAGCCGCCGCTGTCGAGCCGGTGCAGTTGACGGGCCGAGGTGGTGTGCCTGCCCTTGGCATCATCCTCTCGAACAGCCTGGGTCGAAATTCGTCCAGCTCCCGTCATGGTGTTGATGAGAGTGGACTTTCCGACCCCCGAGGAGCCGACGAAGGCCACTGTCTGACCCCGGCCGCACCAGGGCGCGAGTTGCGCGACCTCCTCAGGCAAACGCGCATTGAGGGCGACCACATCGAGCCCCGACAAAAGGGCGTCAGCCGCCCGGCGGAAGGCATCCGGCTCGTCCGCCAGATCCGACTTGGTGACGACGATCACGGGCGTGACATTCGCTTCACGCGCCAGCGTCAGATAGCGTTCGAGGCGGGCGATATTGAAATCCTGATTGCAGGACGTCACGATGAACAGGGTATCGACATTGGCCGCGATCATCTGCAACCCGCCCCTTTTTCCAGGAGCGCGACGCTTTATCAGGCTGAACCTGCGGAGAAGCCGCTTCGGTTGCAGGGTTTGCGGATCGAGCAGAAGCCAGTCTCCCGCAGTCGCGAATCCACCGTCAACGCCGCGGTCGGCAGCAAAATGAGGAACCGTTCCTTCATTATCGACACCAAGAACATGTAACACCGATCGATGCACAGCCGTCACCCGGCAGATCTTGAAAAGCCCGAATTCATCCGCATCGATCTGCTGTGAAAAAAACGGCCGCCAACCGAGATCGAAAAGATCCCGCGATGGCGTGGAGACAGGCTCGGGTCGGTTTTCTGGCAAGCGTGCCCCTCGATTTCGTGGATCCGGTCGCGTTGCAGGGCCAGCCGGTTAGTCTGTCTTCATAAACCTATGCTGCGCAACACCGCCAGTGATTTCCCTGTTGGAAGGGCGACGTTTCCCTCACGTTCGCGCTTAGGGCACGGTGGCCTCTTCATGCCGTCCATCTCGCAATGACATATTCCACCATGTTTTCGCCATATTTCCACAACCGCGTATTGCGGATATCATGAAACTCAATTAGCCCTGTTGCAACTTATGGTGTGAGGGGTGATTCATGAAGTTGCGCGGCATTGGTTTCGGACTTGTTGCAGGTCTTTTGGTGTCGGTTGCGACCGGTGCCTCTGCGGACGATCCTCAACTGGACGAAACAGTTCCCGCGATAGAAAGCCCGTTAGAGGTCCCGGCAGAGGTCGGGGAGCCTGTGCCGACGCAGCCGGAGTTGGAGCCGGCACAGCCTGAAAAGACTGAACTGAAGCGGGCACAACCCGTCGAGGAGCCGACGGCGGTCACCGATGCCGCAGGCGGCGTGGTTGTCGAAAACAGCTCCGTCGAGGAGCAACATGGCGGAGCCTGGGGAGCACATCCGACGCTCGGCGACGTCACGAACAACGGCGCCTTTTCCTACACCTATCCTATCGACGTTCCCGCATTCCGCGGTCTCGAACCCAAGCTTGAACTTACCTATAATTCGAGCCGGAAGACCAAAACGGGTGGAAGCTACCAGGGCTGGCTCGGCTTTGGCTGGGGCCTTTCCGGCATTCCCGTCATCGAACGTGTCGGGGCCGACCTTGGCATCCCGCAATATCCGGTTCTCCCGGCGCCGGATACAGATGTTTACACGCTGAACGGTGAGCCGCTGGCTCGCTGCAAGGGCTACGGAGCCTCATGCGTCGCTCAGGATACCGGCGGTGGAACCAACAACACGCCGAACACGTGGGTGTCCGAAGTCGAGAATTATCTGAAAATCAAATATATTCCTGCCAGCAATCTTTGGGAAGTGACCGCCCGCGACGGAACCAAAACCACGTTCACGTCGGTTGGCACAATCGCGAGTGCGGCTGCCAACGACGATACGAGCGAGCATGAAACCCGCTTCGAGTATCGATGGCTGGCTACGGAAACGGCCGACACATACGGCAACAAGATCAAATATTTTTACAGCTGCCCCGAATTACCGGTCTGCTATCCCACCGCCATTGATTATCACAATCGAGCAATCGGGACGCCCGTCAGGACGATCCGGTTCCATTACGACGCCCGGCCGGACTATATCGTGGCAGCCAACGGACACTCGCTGTCCTACACGAAAATGCGCATAAAGGCGGTTGTGGTTCAGACATCAGGCACAAACACGTCGGGTTACAAGCTGTCCTATGATCAGGCGCCTTTCAGCAATGCGTCGCGCCTGACATCGATCCAGCAGTTTGGAAGCGACCTTGTCCTGGATGCTAATTATGCCATCGCCTCCGGCAGTGCGCTGCCGCCGACGACGTTCGCCTATAATGACCCGACCTCAAGCGGTTTTGCGCCAAGCCAGGAAATTGTTGGACTCAACGGCATTCCGATTCAAAAAGTAACGGAGCGTTACGAGGTCGACAACCAGACGAAGACCAAAAACTTTCTGCGAAACTCCTACGCTGCCGTCGATGTGAATTCCGATGGCATAACGGAGATATTGAAGGCCAAATGGAGCGGCTACGGGGCGGAGAACTGCACCTATTTTTTATATCACAGCCCGCTTCGAAATACTGACTTTGACAAGAAGGACATTCTCCTTCCTTGCCCTTCATTTCTCTACGATAGCCCAATCTCATCAACGGCAAACGTCGCCCAGGTTCTTTCCGTTGGCCATTTCGGCACGGACAAGACCAAAACGCAGCTGATGACATTTTACCAGCCAGATGAAGACGTATGGTCGCACGAGAAGCTGAAGGTGCAGTGGCAATCGACCTTTTCCAAGAACGGAGCCGAATTCACGGAGATTCGCAAAAATTGCCTCGCGGCAAATGGCAGTGCGGATGCTGTAACCGATCCCATCTTAAAGGCGCTTTGCGACGATAAATATCCAAACCTGTTTCCCATCGATTGGCACGGGGACGGGCGTGACGAAGTGATACGCGGCGATAGCCACGTCGGGAACCTGTTCGGTGACGGGCGCCAGCAACGCATCTTCGTTGACGATGATCAGACCAATTTCCAGTATCTCGTCAATGGCACCTTCGAAACCGACAAGCTTGGCGATTTCATCTGCAAGGAAAGCTGCGCCATTGCCGATGTGAACGGGGACGGACTGAGCGACGTTGTCAACTTTGCCGATCTATCAAAAATATTTTTTTATCTGTTCACTGGCGACAAGCTGGTCAAGTGGTCTTCGCAGACCGACGACTGGGGCGAATCACCTGTGGTAACCGATGTCGATGGAGACGGAAAAGCCGAAGTTTTGTTCGCCACACCCACAGGCGACAGCCCCTTCGCCAATATGAGCTGGCGGATTTACAAGGCGATATCCAGTCCACAGGAACAAACGGGCATTGATGGGTCCAATCTCGGTATCGGGAGCAGCTTCGTCACATCAGGCGACTTCAACGGCGACGGCCAATCCGACCTGCTCATCGCGCCGCCCACTCCAAGCACTTCTTATAATCCTCAAAAAACCGATTATGAGAACGCTGCCGCTCTCAATCAGATGTTCGACAACTTTGAGGCCAATAAATACCGCATCCGATACGGGTCTGCGACCGGCGGCATCGCCCACCTCATCAACACGGTAACGACGCCGCAGGGCGGGCAGGTCAAGGCGGCCTATGCGCCGTCGACGGCCTACAAGAACACCTATCTGCCCTATAGCATTGCGACCGTCAGCTCCCTGTCGGTGCTGGACGGCCGGGGCCAGACGGCAACGACGCGCTATGATTACGCCAACGGCAAGTATGATATCGAAAAGCGCCGCTTCCTGGGCTTCGGCAATGTTGCGAAAACCCTGCCGAAGATCACCGGCGAGGCCGATGCGCCGATCGTCAAGACAGCCTATGTCCAGAACATCGCGGCCATCGGCCTGCCATCGACAAAAATATTCCTCGACCCGGACGGCGAGGTCCAGCGGGTGGTTGCGGAAACCTATGAGATCGACGACACGCATATCCCCTATAAGGCTCAAAACACCGTCACGACAACGGAACTGCGGGTTGGCACGGTAGAGCGCTCGACGCGCCAAACCCGGATCTTCGACGATTTCGGCAATATTACCCAGGAAACGGACGAAGGCCGCCGCGACGTGTCCGGCGACGAGACCATTACCAAACGGGCTTTCTACTACAACAAGGGCGCCTATATTGTCTCGCTGCCGGCCTGGCTCAGGCTGTCGGAACCCGGCAGCACCCAGAATCTGAGAGCCCAGAACTTTCTCTACGACGACCAGCAGGGGGAAGTCGCACCCATCAAAGGCGAGTTGACCGGCAGGCGCGATTATACCAGCTCCGGCGTGTATCAGGAATCCACATTCCACTATGACGACTACGGCAACCTGGACTGGTCGTCCAATGGCGTGGGAAACAAGACGTCCTATGTCTATGACGGGACGCAGCGTCTGTTCGTCACGAAAACGACTTTTCCCAATGGACTGGTGGAAACTGGTACCCCGAACGCGGCCTGCAGCGCGCCGGCGACGAAGACGGATGTCAACGGCGTCGTCACCAGCTACAGCTACGATGTCTTCTGCCGGCCGACCGAGGTTTTGAACGGCATATCGGGCGCCTATACGAAAACCGCCTATGAACAGTTCGGCAATCCCGCGTCGCAGTTCATCAAGACCTCGACAAGCCGGCAGAGTTCCACCGCCGATGCCGAGCAGTATCAGTCTTTCGACGGCCTGGGACGGGTCTGGCGCGTTATCGATGCGGCCCAGCCGAATTCGATTGTCGAAACCCGGTACGATCTCCGCGGAAATGTGGAAAAGGTCACCCATCCCTATTTCGCAGGCGAACCGCAATACTGGACGGTGACCAGTTTCGACTGGGCCAACCGTCCGATTGCCATCACCAATCCGGATGGCAGCAGCAAATTCCTGCATTACGGCCTGCAGGATACCCTGTCCATAACCGATAGTGTCCCGTTCCAATATACCCGCGTCGGCGATGAGGAAGGCGGGGCGATCTATACCTATACCTCCGCTGCCGGCGACGTGATCGCCAAGGCGCAGAGAAGCAGGCCCGCCGCAGACGGGAGCACGACCTCCCGCTGGCTCTTTGGCGCGACCTTCGATGGCGCGCACCGCATGCTTGGCGTCAAGGATGCGGCCGGTTCCGTCTGGACCTACACCTATGACTTGATGGGCAACCGCACATCGGCCAAAGATCCCGATCTGGGCCAGTGGTCCTACAGCTACGACAAGGCCAACCGCCTGGTCCGGCAGACGGACGCGCGCGACAAGGTGACGACCATCACCTATGACAGCAACGGCCGGCCCCTGACCACCATGGTCTATAACAGCGTTGCGGATGCCAATGCGAACAGCGGCGGCGGTCTGCTGTCGCAGAATGTCTATGACGAGGACGTCAGCGGCTATTACAACAAGGGTCAGCTGACGAAATCGTCCAATTCCATGCAGAAGCAGGAATTCCGCTACAATGCCGACGGCCTGCAGCAGATGAAGCGGGTGACGATCAACGACAGCGTCCTGGACGCCCCCCTGGTTCACACCGAGACGACCGGTCTCGACAAGGGCGGCCTGCCCCTGTGGAAGGAATACGGGCCGGATCCCTTGGGGCTCGATGTCGGTTCCTCGTCCAGCCGCTGGGCGTACGACCGCAAGAACCAGCTGATCTCGATCCCCGGCTACATCAATTCCGTGACCTACGAGGCCGATGGGCAGACCGCGTCGATCGCCTATAGCAATGGTTTCGAGACGTTCTTCACCTATGATCCGCAGCGCCGCTGGCTGACCAAGATCGCCACGCAGAAGGATCCCGGAAACGGCGATCCGATATCGGTGCTGCTGCGCTCGGCCTATGTCCGCGACCAGACCGGCCGCATCCTGTCGATCAACGGCCTTGGGACGCTGAACGACTGGGTCTATACCTATGACGGCTTCGGCCGGATCGCCGGCGCGGTGAATGCCGGCGATCCCGCCTATTCCGAAACCTTCACCTATGCCGCCAATGACAATCTCCTGTCACGCTCGCGGCTGACGGGGAGTTTCGTCTATCCCGCGGCCAGTGCCGCCCACCCGCATGCGCCCGTCTCGCTCGGCACCACCGCCTTTACCTATGACGACAACGGCAACCTGCTGACTGACGGGACGCGAACCTTCACCTACGATCTCGCCAACCGCGTCGCCTCCGTGGCGGCCGTCGGCAGCAACACGGTGACGCTGCGCTACGGTCCTGATGGTGCAAGGGTCAAGCGGGGATCGGCGGGCGGCAGCACCTATTATATCGACGCCAATGTCGAATATGACGGCACCCGCTTCACGCGCTATCCGCATATGGACATCAAGGTCACCGGCACGTCGCGCACTTTCCTCCACCGCGACCACCTCTCCTCCATCAGCGCCGTCACCAGCATGACCAGCGGCCTCGGCGCCACCGAGACCAACCGCTACGCCACCTTTGGCGAGCCCCACAACAAGGATATGGATACCCAGAAGGGCTATATCGGCGAACGCTACGACGCCGAAACCGGCCTGTCCTATCTCAACGCCCGCTACATGGACCCGAGGTTCGGACGGTTCATCTCGCCGGACACATGGGACCCGACGATGGAGGGTGTCGGCACCAACCGCTATGCTTATGCCGGGAACGATCCGGTGAACAAAAGCGATCCGAACGGGCATGCGTGGCTGAACGAGGGCTGGGACAACGTCTTTGGAAAAGGCAGTTTCGACCGGACGTTTGGCTCCGGCTCGTCGGAACGGGTTGATCAAGGCTGGAATCGAGGTGTTGAGAATAGCCAGTATTATGTTGAGAATAGTGTCGAAGGGCTTTCACGCATACCGGGAGACCTACGCAAAATCACGGATGATTTTGCAGAAGAACCACTTGAAACAACAGATGAATTATTAAATTCAATGCCGCCAAATCCAACGACCACAACGGGACGTGCGATAGTAGGTGTAATCGCCACAATAGTACCAAAAGTCGGTAACCTTCCAAAATTGATGTCCATTTGGTCGAGAACTAAAAATAAGACGCCAGTGGAAAACGCTCTATCGCACTGGAACAAGCACCGGTCCGAATTTCCCGAACTTTCCAATGCGAAGGAGTATGTTCAAAAAGCGCAGGATATGTTCAAGAACCCTCCAAGCAGCGCTCTCTCCAAAGTTAGACCTAATGGTGAAAGGCTTATGTACGATCCAATAACAAACACCTTCGGGGCATTGGACAAGGCCGCTCCCCAAAAACCTTATTTAAGCCTACTGGTGGCCTTGGATACTGGAACAGGCAGTAATTGTAAGGAGCAAGAAATTGATAAAGTTAAATCCCTGTCCATGTTGTGGCATGTTCACAATTGATCATTTGGGCGATTATGAAATCTGCGATGTCTGTAACTGGGAGGATGATCCTGTTCAGTCTGCGGATGTTTCTTATGCCGGCGGCGCCAATGAAATTAGCCTGATTGAGGCGAGAAAAATATGGAAAGAGAGCCTGAAATCCTTATGAAGGAACAGCGATGGCGCCTCAAATGAATACGGACCGGATCCGCTGGGGCTCGATGTCGGTTCCTCGTCCAGCCGCTGGGCGTACGACCGCAAGAACCAGCTGATCTCGATCCCCGGCTACATCAATTCCGTGACCTACGAGGCCGATGGGCAGACCGCGTCGATCGCCTATAGCAATGGTTATGAAACCCTCTTCACCTATGATCCGCAGCGCCGCTGGCTGACCAAGATCGTCACGCAGAAGGATCCCGGAAACGGCGATCCGATATCGGAGCTGCTGCGCTCGGCCTATGTCCGTGACCGGACCGGCCGCATCCTGTCGATCAACGGCCTTGGGACGCCGAACGACTGGGTCTACACCTATGACGGCTTCGGCCGGATCGCCAGCGCGGTGAATGCCGGCGATCCCGCAGGCGTCTATTCCGAAACCTTCACCTATGCCGCCAATGACAATCTCCTGTCACGCTCGCGGCTGACGGGGAGTTTCGTCTATCCCGCGGCCAGTGCCGCCCACCCGCATGCGCCCGTCTCGCTCGGCACCACCGCCTTTACCTATGACGACAACGGCAACCTGCTGACTGACGGGACGCGAACCTTCACCTACGATCTCGCCAACCGCGTCGCCTCCGTGGCGGCCGTCGGCAGCAACACGGTGACGCTGCGCTACGGTCCTGATGGTGCAAGGGTCAAGCGGGGATCGGCGGGCGGCAGCACCTATTATATCGACGCCAATGTCGAATATGACGGCACCCGCTTCACGCGCTATCCGCATATGGACATCAAGGTCACCGGCACGTCGCGCACTTTCCTCCACCGCGACCACCTCTCCTCCATCAGCGCCGTCACCAGCATGACCAGCGGCCTCGGCGCCACCGAGACCAACCGCTACGCCACCTTTGGCGAGCCCCACAACAAGGATATGGATACCCAGAAGGGCTATATCGGCGAACGCTACGACGCCGAAACCGGCCTGTCCTATCTCAACGCCCGCTACATGGACCCGAGGTTCGGACGGTTCATCTCGCCGGACACATGGGACCCGACGATGGAGGGTGTCGGCACCAACCGTTATGCCTATGCCGGCAATGATCCGGTGAACAGGAGCGATCCGAATGGGCATGTATCGGGTGCAACCGGACAACCGGAAGCGACAAAAGCCTACGAAAGTCAACAAGCAGCAGACCGGCAAGATCACGAGGCGTCAACTCTAGCCGACAAAATGCAAAGTCTTGGAAATGGAAATGAGGGGGGACTATTTGATGGCGTCGATCCAGAGGTCGAGGCCCTTGCACGTGAAAAACGTAAATTTGGAGTGTCGGGTATAGCTGACCCGAATGTTGTCAGCCCTTCAGATTTAGTGTCACCGGGTAGTTTAATAAATGTGGTGCGAGGGGTCGTCGGAAAGCTGGCAAGTAGTGGGGGGTTTATAACACGAATTGCCGCGGATAGTGTGCCCGCTTCAACGCCAATTGGACGGTTGGGTAATCCGATTAACGTGAAGCCTGGCACTAACGCGGAGACGGTCATTGGGGGGCGTGAGTTCGGTGGGCATGCTCTTGACCAAATGCAGGGTCGTGGAGTTATGCCTTCGGCTGTCGAGAACACAGTCAGGGTAGGCAGAGCCTCGCCCGATCCAATTCCTGGCCGCACACGCCATTATGAACAGACGAATAATCTGACCGTGATAACTGAATCCAATGGCAGGGTCGTAACGGTAATAACAGGGAAACGGTGATGGAACAAAGCGACATCGCAACACTGCAACAGATGCTGGATGAAATTAACGCTCATTCAAGTGAGAGCCTTGACCAGTTCGCTGAACGATTGCTTCAGCTACGTGATGAGCTTAAGTTTGATGATGCGGATTGGTACCACGATTTTACGCAGCATTTAGCAACATTAGACTCAGCATCAACGTTTCACCCAGCAAATAATCTGGAGAGGCACCAACTTAGTGCTGCAACTCAACAAGCAATTTTTCAGATAAACTACTTGATCCGTGCTAAACTTAGTTGATTGGCGTAGTAGACGGCTTCGGCCGGATCGCCGGCGCGGTGAATGCGGGCGATCCCGCTGGCGCCTATTCCGAAACCTTCACCTATGCGGCCAACGACAATCTCCTGTCACGCTCGCGGCTGACGGGGAGTTTCGTCTATCCCGCGGCCACTGCCGCCCACCCGCATGCGCCTCTTTCGCTCGGCAGCACCGCCTTTACCTATGACGACAACGGCCACATGGTGTCCGACGGGAAGCGTAACTTCACCTATGATCTCGCCAACCGCGTCGCCTCCGTGGCGGCCGTCGGCAGCAACACGGTGACGCTGCGCTATGGTCCTGATGGTGCAAGGGTCAAGCGGGGATCGGCGGGCGGCAGCACCTATTATATCGACGCCAATGTCGAATATGACGGCACCCGCTTCACGCGCTATCCGCATATGGACATCAAGGTCACCGGCACGTCGCGCACTTTTCTTCACCGCGACCACCTCTCCTCCATCAGCGCCGTCACCAGCATGACCAGCGGCCTCGGCGCCACCGAGACCAACCGCTACGCCACCTTCGGCGAGCCCCACAACAAGGATATGGATACCCAGAAGGGCTATATCGGCGAACGCTACGACGCCGAAACCGGCCTGTCCTATCTCAACGCCCGCTACATGGACCCGAGGTTCGGCCGGTTCATCTCGCCCGACACATGGGACCCGACCATGGAGGGCGTCGGCACCAACCGTTATGCCTATGCCGGCAATGATCCGGTGAACAGGAGCGATCCGAATAGGCATTCGTTTGGCTTGGACGATGGAAACGCAGCAGGTTCTGCGGGGCGCATCATGAAAGGCCTATCCATCGCGGTTCTGGCTCTCTACCTGTCAGCCTCGACGCTTTTGGCGGGAACTGTCCGGCTGGTGGACGATCTGGAAGCGCTGTTTGCAGCGAATAGCGATTTGCTCGATGTAAAACTTTCCATCGATGCAATGGTGGATCCGTCCAGCAATGCTGAAGCGGCTAATACCAACCGTCACTGATTAGAACCCTTGCGCCCATTTGCGTCGGCCGATTGACATGATCTTCCATGGTCGTTGCTGGAGGGTTCTCCAAGCGTAGCAGCAGTGGTCGACGATATCCTCGTAGGATTTGAAGACTCGGTTTGAGAGCCAGTTGTCCCTCATGAACTGCCAGATGTTTTCGACCGGGTTCAACTCGGGCGATTTGGGCGGCAGTGGCAGGATGGTGATGTTTTCTGGAACGACGAGATTGTTGGACATGTGCCATCCGGCCTGATCCATGATGAGGACGGCGTGTGCATGAACGGCGACGTTGCGGGATATCTCGATCAGGTGCTGGTTCATGGCATGGGTGTCGCACCACGGCATGACGAGAGCGGCGGCCTTGCCGTGCTTGGGACAGATGGCACCGAAGATATAGGCCGATCGGGTTCGCTGGTCGTGCGGCGCGGACGGCCTTGAGCCCCGCTTGGCCCAACGACGCGTGATCTTGTTCTTCTGGCCTATCCGGGCTTCGTCCTGGAACCAGATTTCGATTACTTTGCCCTTGGCGGGACCTGCGGCGATTTCTGCCACAGCGGCGGGGAAGTTTTTTTAAATGCCTCGGCCGCCTCGGCATCCTGCGCATGATGTCTTGGGCGAGCCGAGAGCTTGCGATAGCCCATGGCACGCACTTCGCGGCCCAGGGTCTCCTCGCTCACCGAGATGCGGAACTCTTCCCAAATCCATTGCGCCAGATCACACAGACGCCAGCGAACGACTCCATCCAGATACGGGGTCGGTCCGCGCTCTATGGCTTGCGCCAAAGCCGTTCGCTGTTCATCGTTCAGGAGAGAAGGTTTGCCCGGGGCCTTGCCGTTGATAAGGCCGGCGGGACCGCGTTCATTGAAGCGCACCACCCAGTCGCGCACGATCTGAACCGTCACACTGCCAAGCCGGGCGGCATCGGCGCGTGAGCCGCCATCATAGATCGATGCAAGTGCCAGAAGCCGCCGTGCCTGATCGGCATCGCGTGTCTGCCGAGCCAGAAGCCGCAACCTGGCTCCGTCGAAGTCCGATCGCAAAGAAATCGCTGAACCCATCACAAACCTCCAGTTTGCATCACAGATTCAGATTCGTTGGCTGCTGGGAATCCCCTTCAGAGTCATGCTCACTGACGGTTGGTATAAGGCGGCGATCGAGCGCATGGCTATGGACGTGAAGGCCATGGCAGGCGAGGGAGCAAAGAGTACCGAAAAGCTCGTAGCCCTGAAACGCTATCTCTATGAGGGTGGCGCTTGGAACGAAAACCGGCCCTTTCAATATGACTTTGCAGATCCGCTCGGAGAGAAGCCAGCGAACCGCCTGCTGCGCCGCTACCTGACAACTCGGCGCGGCAACTGCATTACCATGCCAATGTTGATGGTGTTCGTCGGCCAGCGGTCGGGCCTGAAGATGACGCTCGCTGAAGCGCCGTTGCACGTCTTCATCAAATACACCGATGATGATGGCGTGGTCTGGAACCTCGAACCCACCAACGGCGGCGGGTTCACCCGCGATGTCTGGTACCGTCAGAAGCTGCCAATGTCGGACAAGGCGGTTGCGAACGGGGTTTACCTGCGGGCACTATCCCATGAGGAAGCCGCCGTGTTGATTGCCTCGTTTCTAGTCGAACATCAGATCGACGCCGGCGATTTTGAGGGGGCGATTGCGGTCTCCGACGTGCTGCTGCGGCATTATCCCACCTTTGCCTATGGGCTGGTGAAGAAGGGCAGCGCCTATGCCGGCCTGTTGCGGCGGGAACTGGCCGGGAAATATACACGGATGGAAGACATTCCCGCCGACCTGAAGGCGAAAGCCGATCAGTGGTACGGGCAGAATATGCAGGCTTTTGCCAAGGCGGAAGCGATGGGGTGGCGGCCGCAGGACGGCCAGACAGAATAACGGTCTGATTCAATTGGGGACTTGTTCATGAAATGCTTTTCCAATGGGTTTCTGACCCGTATTCTCAGCCTGCTTTTAATCTGCAGCATACTGTCCGTATCCTTCGGCTCAGCGGCGAATGCACGGTTCATCCAGCCAGATACGATGGATCCAACACTGCCGGGTGTCGGTACCAACCGTTACGCGTATGCCGGCAATGATCCGGTCAACAACAGCGATCCGAATGGGCACCAGGCGGCTACAGCCACTGGTGGATTTTGGGGAACTATAGGGAGTGCTCTATCTAGATTAGGTGCAGCAATTGGGTTTGGTGGAGCAGCCACTGTAGGAATAATCGCAGGCGGCGTTGTCCTGGTTACCGCAACTCCTATGGCTAATGGAGAGATGAAGCCTGATACTCAAGTAAACAATGGCGGCGGCCAAACTGCCGCTGTCGGTGGTGCTCCAGCGGGTGGCCCAGAAGATGAAGAGAACGAAAAACAAAAAGAGCCAGAAGTCTCCAGCAAAGAAATATCGCGCGCCTTAAAAGCAGAAGATCTTGGTATTAAGGGAGAAATTGATTCTCTAAAAGGATCGGTGAGAATAAAAGACGGAGTTATGACTGTGCGAGTTGACTTTGTTCAAGGGCGAATTGCGAGTTCACCGAAAGAAATATTCTCGAATCTCAAATCAGTTGCTCGAGCAAATGGAGCTAATTCTCTTAATGTCGAGGCAAGCATCGCAAACCCTGTAGTAGACAGAGTCATGAGAGGATTTGCAGTTAGAACAATATCCGATACAATGCCCGGCAGACTAGGAACCACTATACAGTCGTATAGCATCCCGCTAGATTAGGAGCAACTGTGAACGTCCGATCGCGTACTCATCGAATTCTATCTAAACTCGATGGCTATTTCTCAGATCCTACTTCAGTTGGGTTTGATTTTGACGCCAATGATTTCATTGGAGCTTACAGATCCGACTCCGGCTCTACAATATGCGTATTTAATGAATTTTGTATATTAGTTACGCAAGACGGATTAAATCGCATAGAATATAAAACAATAGAAAACGTGACGGCTCCGCAACAAAAGAACAGCAAATATATTGAGATAAAAGACAAATTTGGACACGTATTTTTATTTTATGACGATAATATAACAAATTTAATGAGTGTTATAAGATTTATTCTGAGAGTTCGTGATGACTGCAAGGATCTTCATTTGCGCTGAGAGCTAATACTAATCGGCATAGATCATAGCAGAGGGGCCTAATCTCGCAATCCGATTGGACATCTCTAAAAACCTCCCCCCTTTTCGGCAAATCGTGATTCAATCCGGCTTGTGTGATTTGGCGGAGCGGATGATGCGTGGACAGCTTGGATTTTGGAGTTTGGAAGAGCGTTACGAGCGGCTGAGCGCCGTCGGGGACCCTTTGGAGAAGCTCAACGCCATTGTCCCGTGGGCTGTGTTCGAGAAGCCGTTGGCCAAAGCGCTGAAGCGGTCGGACGGATCGAAAGGGGGACGACCGCCGTTCCCGGAGGTCATGATGTTCAAGGTTCTGGTGCTGCAGGCGCTGTGTAATCTCTCAGACGATCAGGCAGAGTTCGTGATCCAGGACCGCCTTTCGTTCATATCTTACCCGACAGGCGAAGCGCGCATCGCCGAAAGTGCGGTTTCTTGGTTTGTCCCTGTCGCAGAAGGTGCCGGATGCCAAGACGATCTTGCCGTTCCGCAAAAGCCTGGTTCGGGCCGGTGCCATCGACAACCTCTTTGCCCGTTTCGATAAGAATTTGTCGCGGTCCGGCTACTTGGCCAAGGGCGGACAGATCATTGACGCGACGATCATTCAGGCTCCCAAACAGCACAATAATCAGGACGAGAAGGCGGCGATCAAGGCTGGAGAAATCCCGCCGGAGTGGAAGGACAAGCCCGCCAAGCTCGCGCAGAAGGATCGCGACGCGCGTTGGACGGTGAAGTATTCCAAGGCGAAGCAACCGACAGAAACGCCGACATCAACAGCGACCCGGCAGCACGACATCGCCATTCCGACGTTCGGCTACAAGAACCATGCGGGCATCGACCGGGCGCACGGCTTCATCCGCGGATGGACGGTGACGAGTGCGAGCGCCCATGACGGTGCTCAGCTCAGGAATGTCGTCTCCAAGGACAATACGGCATCGACGGTCTGGGCCGACAGCGCCTATCGCTCGAAGACCAATGAGGGATGGCTGCAGGACAACGGCCTGAAGTCTGACATCCACCAGAGGAAGCCAAAGGGCAAACCCATGCCGGAAGCGATGTCGCGGGCCAATGGCCGCCGCTCGAAAGTCCGCTCCGCCGTCAAGCATGTCTTCGCCCGGCAGAAGGACAAGATGAAGCTCTTCATCCGAACCATTGGCATCAGCAGGGCCAAGGTGAAGATCGGCATGGCCAATATCGCCTACAACATGCTTCGCTATGTCTGGCTGACCGGAAAAACGCAGGCCGCGTGACGCACGGTGGCCCAACGGCCGGAATGCACGCCGCCACGGCGGCAATCACAATCAAAAACAACAGCATTCCTCGCCAGGTTCACCCGGAAGGCGGCTCTACACACCCATCAAATCAACGGAAGCCGGTAAATAGAGGTGTCCGTTTTGCTGCGCGGCCTTCGAACATCTTCGACGTCGCTCGTTCGCGGTTGGTCGCCTTGTCATCGATTTCGAAATGAAAGATCGGTCTTTGAATGCCGTCTTCGAATCCGGCGCTGCGTGCCGTGGTCAACTCTACCCGATAGTTTGCCCGGATAGCATCGACATGCGAGATCGGTAAGCCGCTTTTCATGAGGTAGGCGAGGCCAGCGCATCCGTCCTCCAGGGAAAGCCACGTGGGTCCCGAACTTCGTCAGAAGCTGACAGGCCCAGCCAACCTCGAGATCGAGTTCCATCTCGACGACATCGCCACCGCATCCATTGCGTTTGGCCATCGTGCTGATGTCGTCGAGCCTTTCGAGTTCCTTGTCCCGCTCGTGTTCGAACAAAGATTGTAGCTGCTGCCTGGTCGCCATCATGTCCTTCGAATGCATCTTCAATTCGGCCAGCCGCGTGTTGAGTTTGCGGCCAATGATCTGAGCCCTTCTATGGTCTGAACAATGAAGGCTCAGTGAAAGTCGGCTGCCTGGCCGACAGTGGACAAAGGCGGCGGGGACGCGTGCCCGCCAATAGAAGATATTTCCGCGGCGGATCAGATTCTCGACCTCGTGGCGCACGGCCATGACGAATACCCTGTCTTCGCCTGAGGTATCTGCCGCGACGCGCTAAGCGCATGGGCATCACCCTTGGGCATCAGGTCGCCAATGATGCCAAAACGATATCCGGCACGACTGGAAAATCAAGGAATTAAGGGCTTTTAGGGAGAATTGGCTGGGGAACCTGGATTCGAACCAGGACTAACGGAGTCAGAGTCCCTAGAGACCTGATGTTATTGCTGCATGTTTTGTCAAAATAGGGCTAAACATGGCTAAACCATATCAAATAGTTAGAGGGGTTTTGCAAAATGAAACCCCGCATTATTTTGATAATCTGTCGTTTGAACATAGAGAGATTTGGCGACGGATTTCCGATCCACGACCTTACTGTGTGAAGGTTAAAGAGCGGGATCGCAGACTATGCATTGCAGGCATGTGGTGGCGGGCATCAAGGGCGGCCAACAATGAGGCTGGTAAAATGGGTCCAAGCCTGCTCGCCCTCCGAGACAAGTATTCACTGACGTGTCATGAGGTGCTGTTCGTAACCGGAAGGGGTTCGAACCCCGGGCCTTTCGTATGAGCAAGGCCACTGGGGAAATACCTACTGAAGTCTTCGATATGATGGCTAAAGCTGAAGCGTCACGTCTGGCGCTGGACGATTTGGCTTTCGAATACGCATGTCAATTGCGGGGCCTCACCGTAAATGGCTCACGCCGATTTGAACCCGGTGCTAGTTGGAGTGCCGATGGCGATGAGTTCGATGTCAATACGATGAACGAGGAATTTGCAGTCGTTCTTAGTGGAGGATCTGCAATGATCGTTCGAGAGCGCTTTGATGCGCCAGTGGAAGATCGTTTAAGATTTGTCCGCGTAGATGCGTTCAAAACTCTTTTCCAGAACCGCTACAAGACCGTTCGAGGCCCAGATGGAAAGGAGAAAGAAATTACGTGGGCAACGGCATGGTTGGGGCATCCTGCCAGGCGACAATATGACGGCCTGGAGTTTCACCCTGATCCGGCCGGATCTGGCGGCACTGGAGGTTATCTCAACCTGTGGCAGGGATTTGCTTTCGACCGGAAGAAAGGAGGGACTTACACCCTCTTTAAAGACCACCTTCTGTCCAATGTCTGCAATGGCGACAATGGGCTGTTCCGATGGATATTCGGATGGTTTGCGCAGATCTTTCAAGAGCCGAGGGAAAAACCAGGCACTTCACTGGTATTTCGAGGTTCTATGGGCGTGGGTAAATCAAAAATCGGTGAAATTATAGGTGAGTTACTTGGAGGACACTACTTTCAAGTAGATGATCCACGCTACATCACCGGACAGTTTAACCACCATATGGCTGCGTGCCTGCTGTTGCAGGCCGAAGAGGCCGTGTGGGCCGGCGATAAAACGGCTGAAGGCCGCCTGAAAGGATTGATTACTAGCAAGACGCAGATGATTGAATCTAAAGGCATTGATCCAATCAGGCTCCCTAATTACGTGCGCGTTATCCAAACGTCGAATGAAGACTGGGTTATTCCTGCCGGAAAAGACGAACGCCGTTTTGCAGTGTTCGACGTGCTGCCGACTTGCGCAAATAATCACGCCTACTTTCGCCAGATGGATGATGAGCTACGTAACGGCGGATATGAAACTCTCCTTCATGACCTTCTCAGTTTCGACCTATCCGGTCTCAACCTGCGCGACATTCCAAAAAACGGTGCGTTGCTAGATCAAAAAATACGATCACTTGATCCAATAGAGGCGTGGGTGCTTGAGCGCTTACGGTCGGGTGCGCCAACAAAAAAACATAGCGGATGGCCGGAATATGTCACGACTGAGGCATTGAGGGATGATTACATTCGTTCCAGCGAAGAAGTTGGCATTAAGCGCAAAGCGCAAGAGGTCACGTTCGGTTCTAAGATAATGAAGCTGCTGCCGGGTATAGCGAGGAAGAAACGGGTTGTGGAAACCGATGAAGGTGGTGCGACGACAAGAGTGTGGGTCTACGAGTTCCCATCGTTGGAGGACTGTAGGTCACGCTTTGAAGGTGTCCTTGGTCAGGTTTATAACTGGAACGAATAAGAATGCCCCATCTAAGATGGGGCGCATTCGCCAGATGGGGCGCAAAAACCATAAACGAAATCAACGTTGTGCCCCATCTGCCCCATCTGCCCCATCTATCAGGCGTGACCACGTACGCGCGTAATCGACCTGAGACAATGAAAGATAAATCTTACTGACTTTGAAAATAGATGGGGCAGATGGGGCAGATGGGGCATTTGATTGAAAAGATTTAATAAAATCGCGCCCCATCTCGCTTAATTCATTAATTTGAGATGGGGCAGATGGGGCGCGACCAGGCCGGCAGGGGGTGGTCTTGGACTTTCCACCTCTACCGGGGACCGGCGGGGGGTCCAACGCTCTATAATTTTTTCAATTAGTTAATTTTTTTCTTCTAATTACAATGGCATAACTCGAAACTTACGCTTTGTCGTAAGTTGCCAAATTCCCGCCGATCATTTTTTCCGGCATAAAATCGGGATGAATATTTGGCCTTTTTCCCGCTCCGCTCCGATCGAACAACGCGACGCCTCGCTGTCGGCGCCTGATGCTGTGATGGAGGCTTTGTGGACCGGGAGCGCGGCCGGAGCGCCTGCGATCTCCGGTGGATCGGCACTCCGGGTGCCAGCGGTCGCCGCTGCGGTGCGCGTGATTTCGGAGGCCGCCGCGACCCTCGACATTCGGATCATGGAACGGGCCGAGGATGGCACGGAAACCGAGGATAAAAATCATCCTGTCGGCATCCTCCTGCGCGGCGATGCGAACAGCTGGACCAGCGGTTTCGAACTGATCCGCGATCTTGCGGCCGACGCCCTGACACGTGACTGGGGCGGTCTCGCCTGGGTCAATCGCATCGGCGGGGACATCCGCGAAGTCATCCGCTACATGCCCTCTGCCATGTCGGTCACCTACGATCCGCAGACCGGTGAGCCGACCTACCGCCTCGACGGTCGCGTCATCGACAACCGCAATGTGATCCATGTTCGCGGGCCGTTCGACAAGTCGCCGCTCACCCTCGCGGCCGAGGCAATTGGCCTCGCGAAGGAAATGGAACGGCACGCCGGCAATCTCTTTCGGAACGGAGCTCGCCCTGGGGGTGTACTTGAAGCACCGAACAAACTTAGCCCTGAAGCTGCGAAGCATATCATGAGCTCTTGGAAGGCAGCTCATCAAGGCTCCGCCAACGCCGGCAAAACGCCGCTCCTGTACGAAGGCATCACGTTCAAGCAGATGTCGCTCAACAGCGTGGATAGCCAGTTCCTCGAATTGCGTACTTTCCAGATCCTCGAAATTGCCCGCGCCTTCCGCGTCCCGCCGTCGATGCTGTTCGAGCTGGACCGCGCGACTTGGTCGAACTCCGAACAGATGGGTTTCGAGTTCCTGACCTACACGCTTGAGCCGTGGCTACGGGCGCTCGAAAGCGCTCTCACCCGAGCGCTTCTGTCGCGTGAGGACCGTTTGCGCTACCGCATCATGTTCGATCGCGACGACCTGACGCGCGCCGATCTGACGGCCCGCGCCACGGCAATTTCCAGCCTGATCAGCGCCAAGGTCATCAATCCGAACGAGGGCCGCGCCTGGCTGGACCTTGCGCCCTATGCCGGCGGCGAGGCCTTCAGCAATCCACATATCAACACCGACGCGCCGGGCGTGGGCCATAACGGCGGCCCGCCGATCGACGACAAGACCGAGGAGCCGGACAATGGACCTGAATGACGTGCTGGCGAATGTGACCGATCAGGATCGCGGCCGGGAACTGACGATCGTCAACCCATGGACCGGCGAACAGACCGACATGAAATTCTGGATCGTCGGTCCCGACAGCGACACCCAGCGCCGCGCCCGCGTCGAAATGATGGACGAACTGGCCGACGCGGCCGACGAGAGCGGTCGGGTTTCGGGCGAACAGCGTGAGGCGGCGCGGCTCAACAGCCTTGCGAAATGCGTGTTGCGCTGGGACGTCAAGCAGGGCGGCGAGCAGCTGCCCTTCGGGCAGAAGAACATTCTGCGCGTTTTCCGGGCCGGCACCTGGATACAGGCGCAGGTCGATGCCTTCGCCGGCGACCGTGCCAACTTCCGGCCGGAGGCGTGACGATGGATCACCTCGACCTTGCCCTGCGTTTCGAATCGCCGAACGAAGCCGGCGAGTTTTCCGGCTATGCCGTGGTCTGGGGCGAACGCAACGGCCACAACGAAATCGTCCAGCGCGGCGCATTCCAGAAGTCTCTTTCGGATCACCGTGCCGCCGGCACCCGTCCCGTCATGCTGTGGTCGCATGACACGAACGCCATTATCGGCGTGTGGACCGAAATCCGTGAGGACGATAAAGGCCTGTTTGTCCGGGGGCAGCTTGTCGTTTCGACGCCGCGCGGACGGGAGGCCTACGATCTCCTGAAGGCCGGCGCTCTCAATGGTCTGTCGATCGGGTTTCGCGCGCCGGTTGGCCGCCGCAGCGCTGATGGCATTCGCATCCTTACCGCCATGGATGTCCGCGAAATTTCGCTTGTGGGCATGCCATCGGCGGGAAGCGCCCGGATCACCTCGGTTCGCAGTTACGGCCGCTCTGCCGAGAGCGCAGCGGCCTTCATCGAAGCATGCCGGAAGGCAAAATGCGCTCTCATCGCGAAAGGGAAATGACATGACCAAGATTGCACTTGCATGCGCGGCGTCGAGCCTGATGGCAGGATGGCCGCTCGAAACACGGGCCGACCCGGACGATACCGATCCGCTGGCCGCAGCCACGGCAGCGGTCGAAGAACTGCGCAGCGGCTTCACCGAACATCAGACCCGCGCCGACGCAACCATTGCCGAGTTGCGCAGCCAGGTCACTGACCTTGAAACCCGGATGAACCGTCCCGGCGGCAACGGCGTGACCCCGCCGGGCGAAATCACGCTGGAGCGTCGTGCCTTTTCCAGCTTCCTGCGCCTTGGCAATGATCGGATGCCGGCCGATGAAGTCCGCGCCCTGATCGTCGGTGACGACACGAAAGGCGGCTATCTCGCACCGGCTGAATTTCAGACGGAAGTCATCAAGGGCATTGTCGAGATTTCCCCGATCCGGCAGGCGGTTCGCGTCGGCTCCACAAGCGCCGGTTCCGTGATCCTGCCGAAGCTCACCGGCCGCCCAACGGCGCAGTGGGTGGGCGAGGATGAGGATCGTCCCGAAACCACCATGACTTACGGTCAGCTCGAAATCCCGATGCACGAACTGGCCTGCTACATCGATGTCAGCCTTCGTCTTCTCGAAGACTCGGCCATCAACATCGACAGCGAAGTGGCAACCGAGCTTTCCCAGGAGTTCGCTCTCAAGGAAGGTTCGGCCTTTTCGAATGGCGACGGTGCGAAGAAGCCGCTCGGTATCCAGCGCACGGCCGGCGTGACGGAAGTCGTCAACGGCCATGCGACAAACCTCAGCGCCGACAAGCTCGTTGCCTTGATGTATTCGCTTCCGGCTCAGTATCGGAGCAATGCCTCCTGGCTCATGAACAATACCACGCTCGGCGTCATCATGACCCTGAAGGATGGACAGGGGAACTTCCTCTGGCAGCCGTCTTACCAGCAGGGCCAGCCTTCGACGCTGCTTGGCCGTCCGATTATCGAAGACCCGAGCATGCCGGATATCACAAACGGTGCCTATCCGATCTGGTTTGGCGAATTCGCCAAGGTCTACCGGATCTATGATCGCATCGGCATGTCGATCCTGCGCGACCCCTACACCCAGGCAACGAAGGGCATGGTTCGCTTCCACGCCCGTCGCCGCGTCGGTGGTGGCCCGACGCTGGCAGAAGCCGCTCGCAAACTCAAAATGGCAACCTCGTAAGGAGACCTCACATGCGTGACATCGTTCACAATATCGGCGTTGTGCAGTGCATCGCCCCTGCCGACATCGCCGCATCGACAACGGGCGCACTCGTTGACCTTCTCGGCTTCGACAGCGTCGCGTTCATCATCGCAACCGGCGCCATCACCGGCGCCGGCGCCTTCACCTTCAAACTGCAGGAGTCGGACACCACGCTTGGCGGTGACTTCGATGACGTGGCCGCAGTTCACTACCAAGCGCCGATCGCCGGCAACCTGACGGCAGGCGACACGGCCAAGGTCGGCTATCGCGGCTTCAAGCGCTACCTGCGGCCGATCCTGACCAAGGGCGGCGGCACATCGATCTTCGCCAGCGTCATCGCCATCAAGGGCAATGCTGCCGACAAGCCGGTGGCCTGACATGGGGATGTTGCGGCACGAAACCTGGTCGAAACGGGCGGTGAAGCGTCCACCTAATCGAGGTGAGCATGAGGGCGTGTCTTATGAAGAGGCATCCCGTCGCGCGCTAGCTATCTGCGCAGCTGCGGCTGAAACTGGTCAGACGGTGAATGCGACTGCACATCTCGTCGAACTGACCGCTGTGATGGCCTACCTTAAGCCAAAGGTGGCCTGACAATGCCGGTTCGCGCTCCCTCGGTCTGCGGTTACTGCGGCAAGGCTCACCCGCCGGGCGAGCGTTGCGCGACGGTCAAACGCATGGCGAGGGAGCGCAAGGCCCGCTTCGACGAGAAGCGTCCCGCCGCCGCCAAGCGCGGTTACGACAAGGAATGGGCGCGGGAGGCGAGTGCCTTTCTTGCCCTGCCGGAAAACGAACTGTGCCGATGCGGAGCGAGGGCTTGCGTCGTCATGCACGTCAAGAGCATCCGCGCCCGGCCGGATCTTCGCATGGTGAAATCCAACTGGCGACCAGGGTGCCAGCGTTGCAACGCAATCGACGCCGCACAGGAGCGGCAGGAAAGGAAACTCTAATGCCTATCCACACAACAGCCGGCAGCAAGCTCTACATCGGGCCTGTCCTCGCGGCAAAAAATACAGATTTCGTAGCCGCCGATTTCTCGGCAATCTTGGACGATTTCGAGGAAATCACCTCCATGGAAAGCATGGGTCAGCTGGGCGATACGTCGCGAGCGGTACCGATCGAACTGATTGACCAGGCCCGCGACAAAACACTGAAAGGAACGCGGTCTGCCGGAAACATGGAAATCGTTTGCGCCCAGGATGCTGCCGATCCCGGTCAAATCAACATGATTGCCGCTGAGCGCACGCCGTTCGATTACGCCTTCAAGGTCGAACTCAACGACAAGCCGGCAGCAGGAAGCGCACCGAAGAACAGTGTTCGCTTTTTCATCGGCAAGGTAATGAGCCAACAGGAAGTCTACGAGGGCGCCAACAGCGTTCGCAAAACAAACTTCATCATCGCAGTCAACAGCAACATCGTTCGCGTCGCAGCGTCGGCAAGCTGAGGCCACCAGGATGCATTTCACCACGGCAGGTTCACGGTTCTCGATAGGCACGGAGCGCTTCCCCTCGGTCTTCATGACCGACGACTGGATGCTCGATGAGGATGCCTTTACCGACGAACCGTGGACCGTCGTCGGGGGGATGGTTAGCCTTGGTCGTATTGGAGGGAATTGGCGGACGGATGAGTTCGATCATCCGATGGGCGGGCGTCCGAACGAACCTGCCGTTTCCATCGTCGAGAAGATGGTGCGGCCTGCGAAAACCCTACAGATCGCCATAGCCTTGAACGAGACCGATCCCGGTCAGCTGGCGATGATCGCGGCTGAGGGATCAGTCAATCCCTTCCCCTTCCGCATTGATTTGTCGAGCGGCGGCACCCGGTTGTTCCTGGCTCTGGTCGTGGGAATGGAAGACGGAATGGATGAGGCGAACGCATCGCTTGGCCTGACCTTCTCCCTCATCCTGCGATCCAACCTTGTCCGCGTCATAGAGGAAATTCCGTGACCATCATCGATATTCCCCGCGCCAAAGCCCAGCTGAACATCCTCGACGATCAGGACGATGTATTGATCGGGCGCAAGATCGCGGCGGCCGAGAGCTTTATCAACCGCCGCCTAGGCTTCGACATGGCCGTCAAGTATGGCGACAGCGATGTCCCGGCCGATCTTCAGGAAGCGATCCTGCAGTTGGTGGCGCACTGGTACGAAAACCGGGAGGCGGTGCTGATCGGCATATCCTCTCAAGCCCTGCCGAGCGGTCTTGACGATATCATCCGGGATTACCGGAACTGGAGTTTCGATGTCGAATGATGGCGGCCTTTCCCGTTTTCAAAAGCGCATGCGGGCAATTCCGCTTGCGGTTCGCGAAGCTGTCCAGCCGGCGCTGATAAAGTCGGCCGAGGAGACGGCCACCGTCATGCGCTCGCTTGCACCGGAGGACACCGGAGCCCTGAAAGACAGCATAGAAGTCACGGCACCCGGTCAATCAACACCTGATTATTCGCAACCGGGAGGGAGCCGCGTTGCGGGGGAACTCGAAGCCTTGGTCACCGTGGGGAACCACACGGTGCGATATCCGCACCTGGTCGAATACGGATCAAAGAAGGCGCCGGCCCAACCTTTCTTCTGGCCTGGGTTTCGTCTCAACCGGAAGCGCGCCGCGAACCGGATCAAGCGCGCGATCGGCAAGGCCGTGCGCGATCAATGGGGAAAACGATGAGCGTTGAAGTCGCCGTACAGATCGCGTTGCGAACCCGCTTCACCTCGACCCCTTCGGTTCTGGCGCTTGTGCCGGCCGATCACATTCTCGACCGCAACGCACGGCCTGCGCCCGATCCATCCATTATCCTGGGAGAGGACCAGACGCTCGATGATGGTGCCTCTACGGCCCGCGACCGGCACCACGTCTATTCGACACTCCACATCTGGAAACGTGAGACCTCGACGACTGGCGCAAAGGCCATTGCATGGGCGCTGCGCACTGCAATCCGGACCGGTCGGCTCAATCTCGGCGCGTCGTTCCACTGCGCGGACTGCCGGATTTCCTCGCAGCGGTTTTTGCGCGATCCAGATGGCGAAACCAGCCATGGCGTGGTGACCATCGAAACGATCGTTCAGGAGGTCGCATGAGAGCCGGACGCATGGATCGCACAATAACCGTACAACGATCTGCCGAGAGCGTCGATGCGGCCGGTACGCCGTCATTCGTCTGGAGCGATTTGGCGACCGTGCGCGCGGAGATTATCGAAGCCAGCGCGCAGGAGTACATCCGCGCCAGTGGCGAAGGTGACGAAACCGTCGCGATCTTCCGGACCCGGTATATCGATGGCGTCACCAACGCCGACCGCGTCCAGTTCGATGGTCTTTTGCACAATATCCGGCAGGTCACCGAAATCAGGCGCCGCAAGGGACTTGAGCTGCGCACAACCGCATGGGTGACGGAATGAGCACCCAAGGGCGAAAAGCAGAACTGAAGGTCATAGAGGGCGGGAAGACCGAGGTATCCCCGGTCCCGGCTCATATCCCGGCCGACATGCATCAGGAGTGGCTGACGGTTTGCGAGGACCTACGCGGCCGGCAGATGTTGACCGACGCGATGGGCGGCACGATCGACGCCTATGTCATGGCGCTCTGGAACTCGCGCAAGGCACAGGAGGCGCTCGACAAGCATGGCCCTCTGATCGACGGCGGCAAGGGCATTCTCAAGGTCAATCCGGCGTCCAGCATGCTGGGAAAGGCGCAATCGGCGGTGCTTCGCCTGTCTGCGGAACTCGGCCTCACGCCGGCGTCGCGATCGCGGCCGAAGATGAGATCGAACGATCACGCGCCTGATCAAAGGACATTGTTTGATGACCTCATGGATATTTGACGATAGTCCTATCGACGACCCCTTTGGCTACGGCCAGAGGGCGGTAAACTTTTTGCGGATGTTGAAGCATCCAAAATCGACCCGTCCCAAACTCGCATTCGATCTTTCGCCGTGGCAGGAACGCATTGTACGTGCCATCTATGGCCCGCGCCATCCGGACGGCCGGCGTATCATCCGCACCGTCGCGATGCTGCTCCCACGCGGCAATCGAAAAACCTCACTCGGCGCTGCCCTGGCGCTGTTGCACACTATCGGCCCGGAAAGCATTCCGTATGGCGAGTGCATGGTTGCGGCGGCCGACCGGTCGCAGGCCCGTATTGCCTATGCTGAGGCCTATTCGATCATTGAAGCGGAGGCTCGCTTCGATAAAAAACTTCGGCTCACAGATTCTAAGAACCGTATCGAAAATCCGAAGAAGGGTTCCTTCTTCGAGGCGATCTCAGCGGATGCGCGAACCGCTCACGGTCACACGCCGGTCTTCGCTTTGGTCGATGAATTGCACGCCTGGCCCAAGCGCGACCTTTGGGAAGCCATCAAAAGCGGGCTCGCCAAAGTCCCGAACTCTTTGATGATGGTGATCAGTACGGCTGGACGGGGGCAGGAAAACCTAGCATTCGAATTCTACGACTATGCCCGCAAAGTCGCGCGTGGCGAAGTCATCGATCCAACCTGGCTACCAGTGCTGTTCGAAACGCCGCGTGATGCCGACTGGCAGGATGAGGCCGTCTGGTATGCCGCCAATCCCGGTCTTGCTTACGGTTATCCCGATATCGACGGCTTGCGCCAGCTGGCGCGGGAAGCGGCCGAGATCCCGGCCGATCGCTCGGCATTCCAACAACTCAATCTCAACATGTGGCTGGACGGCTCGGCCGATCCCTTTGTCGATATGATGGTCTACGACGAAGGAAACTTTCCCGTCGATCTTGAGAGGCTGGAGGGCGAACCATGCTGGCTTGGCGTCGATCTGTCCTCGACAACCGACCTGACATGTGTGGTTGCCGCCTGGCGCAACGGTGCAGACGGCTTCATCGTTTATCCTTGGTTTTTCTGCCCGGAAGAAAAACTGCGCGAACGCGGCGAGCGCGACAAAGTCTCTTATCCGTTGTGGGCCGAACAGGAATTCATCATTCCGACGCCCGGAAATGTCGTCGATTTTCGCTATGTCGAGGATTATATCCGCGAAATCTGCGCGCGCTTCAATGTGCGGGAAATCGCCTTCGATCCGCACCTTGCCCGCAATACGCTCAATATGCTTCTCGAGGAGGGATTGCCCGCCGTCGAGATGCGCCAAGGCTGGGTCACCATGGCGCCGGCCGTCAAGGAATTAGAGCGGGCCATTGTCGGCCGACGCTTCATTCACGGTGGCCACCCCATCCTGCGCTGGAACTTCGAAAACATCGTCGTGGACACCGACAAGGCCGGCAACAAGAGTTTTCACAAAGGCAAGAGCCGGGAAAAAATCGACGGCGCGGTAGCGGCCGCCATGGCGGTAGCGCGTTGCGCAGCCGGCGACAGCGGCGTTTCCTGGTACGAGACATGCAGCGACAACTATGAGGAGTGGGCCTATGCCTGACGATACCGAACGCCTGGTCGTGGCCCTCGAAGCGAGGATCCGCGACTTCGAAAAAAACTTCCAGAAGGCCGAGCGGACGGGCACGCGGACCTATCAGCAGCTCAATGCCGGTTCTTCCCGCGCGACGCGGCAGATGGAAGCCGACATGGTGCGATCGACCAACCGCATCAACCAGGCGCTGGCGACGACATCGACCAGAATCGGTTCCTTTGGAAAGGCGTTTGCGGGAGGCTTTGTCGGATCGCTGACCGGGCTCGGCCTTGCCGGTATCGTCAGCGGTCTCGGCAGGGTAGCGCAGAGCGTGGCCGAGATCGGAGACCAGGCGAAGATTGCAGGCGTCAACATCAAGGCGTTTCAAGAACTGAAATATGTGGCCGAGCAAAACCGGATCGGCGTGGACGCGCTCACCGATGGTCTGAAGGAATTAAACCTGCGCGCCGACGAATTCATTTCGACCGGTCAGGGCTCCGCTGCGGAGGCGTTTCGTCGGCTGGGCTATAACGCCGAGACCCTAAAGGAAAAGCTGAAGGAACCCGACAAACTCTTTCTCGAAATCATCGGCAAGCTGGAAAAGTTCGACAAGGCCGCGCAGATCAGGATTTCCGACGAACTGTTCGGTGGGACCGGTGGCGAACAGTTCGTCAAGCTGCTCGATCTCGGCCTTGAGCGTATCCGCGCGCAAATCAAGGCGGCCAACGAGTTCGGCAACGTCATGGACGAGCAGCTGATCAAACAGGCCGAGGAAGTCGATCGGAAGTTTCACACCCTGGCCACCACGGTCGGCACCAACCTGAAGGGCGCGATCGTGCAGGCGGCCGAGCAGTTGGGCCTCTTTCTCGACTTGTTGAACGATGTTGATCAGCGGTCACGATCGACGATCGAAACGCAGCTGCAGGACAAAAAGAACCTCCTGGCGAAAACCGAGCGTTCGGACATGGCGAGGTTTGTCGTCGATGGCGCGCATGGCGAAGGTATCGCCAATCTGAAAAAGGAAATTGCCGATCTCGAAGCCGAGTTGATGCGGCGAACGAAGGAAAGCTTGCGCGGCAGACTTCTGCAGCAGGCGGAGGACATGAAGGGCCAGATCGTTCCCAAAGGCGGGCGCCTGCCGCCTACAGCAACGCCCGGCGCATCGTCCTCGACCAGGACCGGTGAGACCAACCTGCGCAACTATCTGGCTCCCGGCCGAGCTTCCAGTCACGTAGACGGCTTGGCCTCATCGTTCGAAAGCAAGCTGGAGAAGATGATTGAAAGCCTGCCGGAAAACCTCAAAGGACAGATCACCATCAATAGCGGCTTCCGATCCGTTGAACGGCAGCAGCAGCTCTGGCAGCAGGCGCTTGAAAAATACGGCTCGGTGGCAGAGGCGCGCAAGTGGGTGGCGCCTCCCGGCAACAGCCAACACAACAAGGGCAATGCCGCCGATCTCGGCTGGGGCTCGACCGATGCCCGGGAGTGGGCTCACAAGAATGCCGGACAGTTCGGCCTATCGTTCCCGATGGGACATGAGCCTTGGCATGTCGAGGACGCCGACGCGCGCAGCGGTGTCATGGCTGACAAGACACAGGATCTTGAGGATCGCGGACAAGCCTATGACGATATCATCGCCAAGGCGCGGGAGTTCATTGCGGAACAGGGCCTGGAAGGGCAAGTGCTCGGCATGACCGAAAAGGCGGCGGCCCGCCTGCGATACGAACAGCAGATGCTCAATGACGCCCGTCAAGCCGGCATCGACCTGTCGCCGACGCAAGTTGAAGCCATGAAAGCGCTTGCCGCCGAAATGGCGAATGCCGAGGACGCAACGAAGCGGTTGAAGATCAGCCAGGAGGAGTTGAAGGCCAGCGCGGAGGAATTCGGCGCGCAGGCGAAGGATGTGATCGGCGGCTTTATCTCCGACCTCCGGCGCGGGGAAGATGCGTCCGACGCCCTGAAAAACGCGCTCTCACGCATCGGCGATATGGCGATCGACGGGCTTCTCAATCAAATCTTCGGCGGCGGCAACGTTCAGGGCGGCGGGATATTCGGCAGCATCTTTTCCAGCTTCATGGGCGGTATCGGCACGAATGCCAAGGGAACCGACAACTGGCGCGGCGGACCGACATGGGTGGGCGAGGAAGGGCCGGAGATCATCAACGCGCCTCGAGGCGCGCAGATCATTCCGGCGCATCGCACGCAGGCCGCCCTTGCCGGAAATTCCTATGTCGATCGGCGCAATATTCGCGGCGGCGACGTGATCGTGCAGGGCGACGCCTCGGAACGCACGGTCCATCTGATCAGCCAGGCCATCACCGAAAACAACCGAAAACTTTCCTATGCACAAGAGAACTCCTGGAGACGGTAGGGACAACAGATGACACGATTGATCAAGCAACTCTCGGCCGAGCTGGCCCGCAACCTTGCCGAGGGCGGCAAGCCGAGGATACCGGCAGGCGGCGACCTGATCTGGAAATGGTTTCTCGACCTCAATGGCGGGCGAGACATGCACGCGGCCGGTGCGAACCCGATCCGGTATTCCGAGATCGAGGCCTATGCGCGCCTCCACCGTCTGCCGCTCCGAAGCGACCACATCGCCGCACTGCGGGCCATGGACGCCGTATATTTTCAGCACCTACGGAGCTTGCGGCCGACGGATGGCATCAAAAGACTGCCGGCACGTTCCAGCGCGCCGATGACGGGCGAGCTGTTCGACGCAATGTTCGGGTGAAACGATGGGATACTGGTCAGGTTACGACGATTACCGCCACGGGCCGACGAAGAAAATCAGTCTGGCGCAGGTGTTCAAGGGCGCGCCGCGAAAGCGCCTGGTGGCGGATATCGTCAATATGGTGCGTGACTATCGGCGAACGCCTTACGAGCACGAGGGCTCCATACAGGCCGGCATCCGCTCAGCGTTATGCCTGGCTGGAGAACGCTGGCCTGTGGCCGACGATGAGGCGCGCGGTCTTTTGGCAGCGGCATTCAAGAAAACTGGCGTCAAGCGACCCGGCTGGTGGGAAGGTCAGGCTGAATACACGGCTCCCCGCGAGGTTTGTCACTGGTGTTTCATTGAGCTTCCGGAAGACCTTAGACGCAGCGGGAAAAGGTCAGCCTATTGTTCAATGGAGTGTGTCAACCGGGCAATCGCAAAGCGGGTGGAAGGACCCAAAGGCCAGGGCGATCCGGTTTACAAGGCCTGTCATGCGGCGATCAGCCGGCTTCGCGCAAAGCCCAGAGACTGCGAGCATTGCAAAAAACCTTTCCGTTCCGACCGTAGCTACCAGCGGCTTTGTTCCAAAGCCTGCCGGGACGCCGCAAGGACCACTGTCGAAGAGCGTTGTTGTGAGCATTGTAGCACGGTGTTTCGCCCACATGTGTCGAAGAAAAGCGAAGATGCCGGCGCGGGAAAATTCTGCAGCTCGGCTTGCAGATGGGCGTACGAGCGCAAAAACCCGCCAACCTATGAATGCGCCTGCGTTTTATGTTCCACGCCATTCACCGGTGAACGGAAAAACGCAATATACTGCTCCAATCGATGCTTGCAGATGTTCACACGGATGCGCCAGGGTGAGTGGCCGAAGAGGATGAACACGCCGCTGTTCGATTACTATTTCATCACCTTGGCAAAACGGCAGGAACCGACGCCGCTAACTACCGAGATTTTTGATAGCTGGTTTCAGGATGCGGCGTGAACGTAAGATTGCTTACTTCCAACGGCCTTTAGGTTTAATTGGTGTTGCCATGTCTTCATCTTCAGGCCCTATATTTTCTTGCAATTTGTTCCGCTGATCCTCATCGAAGGCATCTTGCTCGATTTCGTCAGGGGTTGGCGGCCTATCATGTCTTGTTAAATGATTGCCAGCTTTTGCAATCGCATTAACATAGGCAGTTGTGTTTAACCGGGCGAAATCATCTCTCAAAGCTTTGATCTCATTCAGAATATCAAAATCCGTCGCTGCATCAAAAGACAGCCTCAATCGCGCGATCATTTCGGCAGATATCGTTCTGTCGTTATTGTGCGCCGCTTCCTCTAACTGCTTTTTCAAGTCAGCCGGAAGGCGCATTTTAAATTGAGGATCAGTTTGTTTCGCGGGCATGTGTACACGTATGGACCAAATATGTCCTTGACGAAAGGGACATTTTAGGTCCACATGGACACATTAGGTCCATTTTATCTAGGAGGGTTAATTTTCAATGGAAGCTGAGCTGAAGACAGATCGTGTCGCCGTCAAATTTGAGACCAGTCTAATAAACCGCATTGACGATTTTGGGTTTGGCAACAGAATTCGAAGCCGAGCGAAGACGATAAGAGAATTGATTTTGATAGGCCTAGAACACGCGGAAAAAGAAAAAGGCAACGATGTCACGGCCTGATAAACCGACATCGTTGCCTTTCGGATCAATCTATCACAAGGGACAAACTGAAATGCACGTGCACTTTAAACCGAAAGAACCGGATTTTGCAACAGCGCCGAACAGGGAATTTGAACTCGCAAGCCAGGTCAATGACCTGGTGGTATTGCTCGGCACAGTCGAGTTGGCACTGACTGCGCCGACGCTGGTTGACGCGTCTCGGCTCTTCGATGCCGGAATAGAGTTTGTTGGTTACGCAGTGCGCGAAATTCGCAAGCGCATGCAAGATCTAGGAGAGTCTTTAGACGGTCCGTTCAACGAAAAGTCCCGTCTCGAAGTGAGGGGCGTCGGGCTTCGTTATCAGATTTACCGCGATGCGCGGGATGAATGGCTGGCCTGCGGCGTGAACGGCAACTGGCCGGAAAACCATCCATCCAGCGATAGGTTCAACGACGAAACCGACCGGTTTACGGCCTATCCCTGCGAGACACTGGCAGGCGCGCAACTGAAAATTCGGTTGTTGCGTGACGATAAGGATCTGTTTGATAATGTTATGCTCGGAGGTGACGAGCATACCTTCCGCAAACTCCTGTCCTCCATTGCTGGCCCAAGCGCCGAACCGCACGAAGTAGGGGAGCAGGGATGAATATTCACAGTCCATCGGCTGCGAGATCGACTATAGATGAGTTGCGAGACACTGCTTCGCTCATTCAGGCGGCGACAGAGAGATGTGACCGGTTGCGATCTCATCTGAGCGGCACGCATGCGACGGCGTGTACACGCCTTGCGGCAAGCTTACGGGAGGCGCTCTCCCACTCTTCCGCTCTATCTAACATCCTCAACTCTCCCTGCGGGTCGCTGTCGGATAGAAAATCACGCAGGCGCATTTTGCAGACAAGGGACATTGCTGAAGCGCTCGGGTGCAGTCAAGAAACCGTAAGAAGGCGTTACCGTGAGGGGAAGTTGCGCGGCGCGTACAAGCTTGGTGGGGAGACATCTCCGATCCGCATGCACTTCCGAGATCTGATTTCACTGGTAACTTCCATGCGTGGCGGAGTGAAGTGATGGCAAGGCTCGTACCGTTCAAACAAGCTGACGTCTCACGTGCAGTAAAAGGAGCTATCAGCGGTGGCATGATGATTGGTCGTGTTGAAATCGATCCGGCTACCGGCCGGATTGTCCTCTCAGCGCAGACGGACAAAGCACAGGCTGAAAACCCGCTCGATAGCTGGCTGAAATCTCATGCGAGTTAGACTGAAAGGTATCAACAAGGTCAACGCGCGGCTGGCAGACGGCAGCCGAGCTGTCTATTTTTATGCTTGGAAGGGTGGGCCTCGTTTGCCCGGAAAACCGGGTGATCCTGAATTCATTGCGGCTTACAATGCAGCGGTCGCGACTAAGGTGCGGCCGCCCTCCGGCTCGCTGATATCGATCCTGATGGCATTTCAAGACAGCAGCGATTGGCATGATCTCGCACGCCGCACGCGGAGTGACTATGTCAAGCTGATTAAAATTATCGAAAAAAAATTTGGCGACTTTCCGCTATCGGCACTTTCCGACAGGCGGACACGCGGAATCTTTATGGCTTGGCGTGATGAGCGCGCGAAAGCATCGCGCCGGCAGGCGGATTATGGTTGGCAGGTCCTGGCTCGCATACTTTCATGGGCTCATGGCAGAGGTCTAGTTGTCGCAAACCCATGCGAAAAGGGAGGGAGATTGTATCGCGGTTCGCGTGCGGCGAACGTTTGGACGGACGATGACGAGGCTAATTTTTTAGCCTCTGCGCCTTATCACCTACACCTGCCATTAATTTTGGCATTGTGGACCGGTCAGCGTCAAGGTGATCTGTTGGCCCTTGCATGGACGCAGTATGATGGTGAAGTCATCCGGCTTCAACAGAGCAAGACTGGCATTCGCGTGGTCATCCCGGTTGGGGCACCGTTAAAAGCAATGATGGAGCCTCTACGGAAGCGGGAGGGAACTGTATTACTGAACAGTGAAGGCCAGACATGGACAGCTGATGGTTTTAGATCGTCATGGCGGAAAGCATGTATCTCGGCTGGGGTTGTCGGCGTGACATTCAACGATCTTCGAGGAACTGCGGTGACGCGGCTTGCGCTTTGCGAGTGTACCGAGGCTGAAATCGCTACCATAACCGGTCATAGCCTGCGTGATGTGCGATCAATCCTTGATGCGCACTACCTTCACCGTGATCCACAGCTAGGCAAAAACGCGATCCGAAAGCTCGAAACGAGAACAAAATTTCCCAAATGACCGCCCAAATGTCACTCAATGTTCTGAAACACATGTGCAATTTATGCAGCAAAAACAACTGGCTGGGGAACCTGGATTCGAACCAGGACTAACGGAGTCAGAGTCCGTGGGTCTACCGTTAACCTATTCCCCAAGCGGCAGACGATTTTGTCATCCGGCTGGTGAGGCGGGCTTATAAACAAAAGATTGGCGGATGCAAATAGGCTTTGTCAGAAAAAGTATGGTTTGGGAGGGAAAATCGCTGGCAGCATCTGCCCCCTGGAGAAGGGTGCCACCGGTGGGCGCAAAAAGAATTTGGCGAAAGGCGAGCACGCTGGTAAAGTCGCGCCAACGAAAATCAAGAGAGCGCCTCGAGCGGCTATCGTTCCGCGCGGCGCAATGGACAGACACGTGAGAGACCCCGACAGCGGCGAACAGCCGATCGTTTCCGGGGCGTCGGCAGCAGGCCGCAACGATGGGCAGACGCAGTCCCGTTCCGGCAAAGGCAAGCGCAAGCGGGGAAAACCGTCGCGCATGGCACCTGCGAATGCCAGTTCCTCCGCGCAAGCTGGAGAAACAGGGCGTCCCGAAGGATTAAACGCGACCGTGGAACCGGTGCGCAAACGCAAGCGCAGGCGCCGGTCCAAATCTGGCCAGTCTGGTCAGTCGGTCGTCAGTGCGGTTGTATCTGTCATTTCATCAGGGCCGCCGGCGGCTGGCGCCAAGGCAGATCATCCTAGCCAGAAGCGTGCCAAGAAGCACCGGCAGCGGCGTAGCCTTCAGGGACGGCCGCTGGTGGTTGCCGATGCGCCTCGTCCAGCCGCTGTTGCAAGCGTGTCGTCACAGGGCGCCGGATTTGCGTCCAAGGCTGACGACCGCGTCTTGCAGAAGAGGCCGGAACCTCAAAGACATTCGCATGATCGGCCCAGGCAAGAGCATTTCGCTTCGCATGGAAATGATTCGGCCGTTCCCCTCTACGCGGCGCTCGATCTCGGCACGAACAACTGCCGCCTTCTGATTGCGCAGCCGACGCGTCCGGGCCAGTTCCGCGTGGTCGACGCCTTCTCGAGGATCGTCAGGCTCGGCGAGGGGCTTGGCGCGTCCGGGCGGCTGTCACAGGACGCGATGGACAGGTCGATCGAGGCCCTGAAGGTCTGTGCCGCCAAGCTGAAGACGCGCGACATTCGGCGAAGCCGGTTGATCGCGACGGAAGCGGCCCGTGCGGCCGAAAATGGCCCGGTCTTTCTCGAACGGGTTGTTGCCGAGACCGGGCTCGATCTGGAAATCATCAGCCGCGAGACCGAGGCGCAGCTTGCCGTGTCGGGATGTTCGTCGCTCGTCGGGCGAGAGACCAGGTCGGTGGTGCTCTTCGATATCGGCGGCGGCTCCTCGGAGATCGCCGTTATCAAGATCGGCGAAAACCGCTCCAGCCGGCTTGCCAATCACATAACCCATTGGACCTCCCTGCCTGTCGGCGTCGTCACCCTGTCGGAGCGGCACGGCGGCCGCGACGTATCGCCTGAAAGCTTCGAGGCGATGGTCGTCGAGGTGCAGGGCATGCTGTCCAAATTCGACAGCCCGGACATCCACGCGCTCGACAATCCCGGCGACGAAAACGGCTTTCACCTGATCGGAACATCAGGCACGGTGACGACGCTGGCCGGCGTGCATCTGGATCTTCCGCGTTACGATCGCCGCAAGGTCGATGGCCTATGGCTTTCGGACGATGAAGTTTCCGCCATGCAGGCCCGTCTCCTGTCCTGGGATTTCACAGCCCGCGCGGCCAATCCCTGCATCGGGCCCGATCGCGCCGACCTGGTGCTGGCGGGCTGCGCCATTTTGGAGGCGATCCGCCGCCGCTGGCCGTCGGCGCGCATGCGGGTTGCCGATCGCGGGCTGCGCGAGGGGTTGTTGACGGATATGATGGCCGATGACGGCGTCTGGCGCCGCGGCAGGCCGCGCCGGCCGGGGCGTGGACCCCATGGCTCCCATGAAGGAAATGCGCAATGACCAAACCCCCGATCGGCGGCAATCGCACCGGACGAAAACTGGGACAGAAGGTCAAGAAGGGCAAGCTGAAGGCGTCGTCCCGACGCTGGATCGAACGCCATATCAACGACCCCTATGTCCAGCGCGCCCAACTCGAAGGCTATCGCGCCCGCGCCGCATTCAAGCTTCTGGAAATCGACGAGAAACACAAGATTCTCACCGGCGCCCGTCGCATCATCGATCTGGGAGCGGCCCCGGGGAGTTGGTCGCAGATTGCCGCGAAAGTCACCGATTCGACGGATGCCGAGCCGAAAGTCGTCGCCATCGATTTTCTCGAACTCGATCCGCTGCCCGGCGTGCATATCCTGCAACTGGACTTTCTCGATCCGACAGCACCCGAAAAGCTGATGACGGCTCTGGGAGGTGCGCCGGATCTGGTGCTTTCAGACATGGCCGCGCCCACCACGGGGCATCGTCAGACCGATCATATCCGCACCATGCATCTTTGCGAAGTCGCGGCCTATTTCGCAATCGACGTTCTTGCCGAGGGCGGCCATTTCCTGGCCAAGACCTTCCAGGGCGGTGCCGAACGCGAGTTGCTGACCCTGCTGAAGCAGAATTTCAAGCAGGTCGTTCATGTCAAGCCGGCAGCATCAAGGGCCGAATCGGTCGAGATGTTTTTGCTCGCCAAGGGCTTCAAGGGGCGCAAACCGGGTGCGCCTTCGCTCTATGACCGCGAGACTGAGATCGATGATCGGGAAGTCATCGACGATCGCGACATTGCGGGCGCGGAGTAGAGCACGGTCTCCCGTTAACACCGTCGTCCTATTTTACGGACATCGTTTCCGTCTCGGTGTCGCTTGGCAGCCGATGACCGGACACCGATGCGCCCGCTGTCTTCGACATGCGGATCAGCGGGATGATTGCTGTCAAAGTGATCGCCGAGATCAGCATGAAGGCGAGTTGAAAATCCTGCAACTCCAGCGTCGACCCCGTCCATGCCGTCTCGATTTCGAGAATGCCGCCGGCGACCGCAACGCCGAGCGCAAGGCTCATCTGCTGCAGCACGGCGGTCATCGCGGTCGCCCGGCTTGCCTGGCTGTCGGGGATATCGGCAAAGGCCAGCGCGTTGACGCTGGTGAAGAAGAACGACCGGGCAAAGCCGGCCAGCAGAAGAGCGATCATGATGACGGCATAGGGCGTTGCCGGCGAAAACAGCCCGTTGACGAAGGTCAGGATCGTGCCGGTGACGCAGGCGAAGATCAGTGTCGTCCGGAAACCGGCAAACACGAGAACCCGCTTGGCGAAGAACTTGGTGGTCAAGGCACCGACGGCACCGACGAAGGTGACCATCCCGGACTGGAACGGTGTCAGGCCGAAACCGACCTGCAGCATCAGCGGCATTAGGAACGGCACGGCGCCGATCGAAATGCGAAATAGCGTTCCGCCGATTGCCGCCGCCCGAAAGGCGCTGTCCTTGAACAGGGTAAGATCGAGCAGCGGCGAGGGATGCCGTCGCGCATGACGCACATAGAGGATGCCGCTGGCAATGCCGGTGACGACGGCCACTGCCCCGATCTGCGGCGGCAGCGCAGGCAGGCTCATCACCGACAGTCCGAATATCGTACCTGAGGCCGCGATAGCACTGAGGAAAAATCCGTTGATGTCGAGCGGCGGCGGCGCGGTACTCTCTATATCAGGCAGGTAGAGGCCGGAAAGCACGTAGCCGGCAATTCCGACGGGGACGTTGATGAGAAAAATCCAGTGCCAGGAAAAATAGGTAGTGATGAAGCCGCCAAGCGGCGGGCCGGCAAGCGGCCCGACAAGCGCCGGGATCGTCAGCAGCGCCATGGCGCCGACGAGTTCGCTTCGCTTCGTGCTGCGCACCAGGACCAGACGTGCGACCGGCGTCATCATGGCGCCGCCCATGCCCTGCAGGAACCGGGCGACAACGAAGAAAATCAGGCTATCGGCGAAGGCACAGAGGATAGAACCGAGAATGAAGACGAGAATGGCGATGCGGAAGATGCGCTTTGCCCCGAACCGGTCCGCCATCCAGCCACTTAAGGGAATAAAGATCGCCAGCGAGACCATATAGGAGGTCAACGCCAGCTTGAGTGTAATCGGTCCGACGCCGAGATCATGGGCGATCGCCGGAAGCGATGTTGCAATGACGGTGGAATCCATCTGCTCCATAAAGAGAGCGACGGCGAGGATCATCGGAACGATGCGGTTCATGCTGGCAGCCTTGCGGGTATGCATAAAGGGGCAGACATAGCCGCTTTGCGGCGAAAGTCCCGTGTGCATGGCCGATTTCCGATCACTTCCCTGTGAAACGTACTGTCCTTTGGTGCCGGGACACTAAGTTGACCGTCGGGTGGCCGCGATCGCGATCCGATGTTCAGCCGAGGGAGACATGAATGACCGCAACATTTTCTTTAAACAGACGCAGTTTGTTTGCAACAGCCGCTGCCGGCGCTCTTGCCGCACCCGCGGTGATGAACCGGGCAGCCTTCGCCCAGACGGAATCGAAAGCCGGCGTCATGGCGCAGTCCGCGGTCAGAACCAACAGCTTCAAGATCGGCAGCTTCGGCGTGACCGTTGTCAGCGACGGTATCCGCGTTTCCGAAAAGCCGCAGGAGACTTTTGGAACCGACCGGACGCCGGATGAGGTGGCGGCTCTTCTGCAGGCCAATTTTCTTCCCACGGACAGGTTCGTAAACGGATTTTCGCCGACGCTCGTCGATACGGGATCGGAGGTCGTTCTTTTCGATACCGGCATGGGAGAGGGTGGAAGGCAGGCGGGCGCCGGGCAGCTTCTGAACGGTCTCGCGGCAGCCGGCTATTCTCCGGACCAGGTCAGCATCGTCGTTCTCACCCATATGCACGGGGACCATATTGGTGGTTTGATGGAGGGCGGCGCTCCGGCCTTCAAGAACGCGCGCTACGTCGCCGGACAGGCCGAATATGACTTCTGGAAGGACACGGCGCGGGTCGGCACGCCTGCAGAAAACGGTCACAAGGGCGTGCTGAAGAATGTCGTGCCGCTTGCCGAGAAGATGACCTTCATCGGCGATGGTGCTGACGTGACGCCTGGCATAACGTCGATGGCTGCTTTCGGTCATTCCCCAGGACATATGGTCTACAGGCTGGAATCGGGCGGCAAGGGTCTGATCCTGACCGCGGACACCGCCAATCATTTCGTTCTCTCGCTGCAGCGGCCGGACTGGGAAGTCAGGTTCGACATGGACAAGGGGAAGGCGGCCGCAGCCCGAAAGACAGTGTTCGACATGGTCGCGACCGACCGGCTGCCGTTTGTCGGATATCACATGCCATTCCCCTCCGTTGGATTCATCGAGAAGATCGATCAGGGATATCGCTTCATCCCGGAGACCTATCAGTTCGACATCTAGGGTGCAGTGCACAGGAAACTTGGCAGGCCCGGCATATTCGCCGGGCCTTTGTACTTTCCATCCCCGCCTATCCGTGTTACCAGCCCTCGCCAACTTCCAAGAAACTCTTGCCCAGAAACACTTGCAAGTCTCCCCGGATCGATCCTCTGGATCGTCCGCGGCTCGATTTATCTATTGAAGGGATTTGGCCATGGCGCGCATCATTGAAACAGCAACCGGTCTGGAGGCTCTGACCTTCGACGACGTCCTCCTTCAGCCGGGTCACTCCGAAGTGATGCCGGGGCAGACCAATATCGCCACCCGCATCGCCCAGGACATCGATCTCAACCTGCCGATCCTGTCCTCGGCCATGGATACGGTTACCGAAGGACGTCTCGCCATCGCCATGGCGCAGGCCGGCGGCATCGGCGTGATCCACCGCAACCTGACGCCGATCGAGCAGGCCGAGCAGGTTCGCCAGGTGAAGAAGTTCGAAAGCGGCATGGTCGTCAATCCTGTGACGATTAATCCCGACGCAACACTCGCCGATGCGCTCTCGCTGATGAAGATGTACTCGATCTCAGGCATTCCAGTGGTGGAGAATGCCAGCGGCGCGATCCCTGGCCGTCTCGTCGGCATTCTCACCAATCGCGACGTGCGCTTTGCCTCCGATCCCAACCAGAAGATCTATGAACTGATGACGCGTGAAAACCTCATCACGGTCACTGAAAACGTCGATCAGCAGGAGGCCAAACGGCTTCTCCACTCGCATCGCATCGAGAAGCTGCTGGTCATCGACGGCGATGGCCGTTGTGTCGGCCTGATCACCGTCAAGGACATCGAAAAATCGCAGCTCAACCCCAATGCCTCCAAGGATGCGCAGGGCCGGCTTCGCGCCGCTGCCGCCATCAGTGTCGGTGACGATGGCATCGAGCGAGCCGAGCGGCTGATCGATGCCGGCGTCGATCTGATCGTCGTCGATACGGCACACGGCCATTCGCAGCGGGTTCTTGATGCGGTCACCAAAGTCAAGACCATGTCGAATTCGGTTCGCGTCATGGCCGGCAATGTCGCGACGTCGGACGGCACCAAGGCGTTGATCGATGCCGGGGCCGATGCCGTCAAGGTCGGCATCGGCCCCGGTTCCATCTGCACCACCCGCATCGTCGCCGGCGTCGGCGTTCCGCAGTTGGCGGCTATCATGGCTGCAGTAGAGGCAGCGCATGCTGCCAACATCCCGGTAATCGCCGATGGCGGCATCAAGTTCTCCGGCGATCTTGCCAAGGCCATCGCCGCTGGTGCCTCCGCCTGCATGATCGGCTCGCTGCTTGCCGGCACGGACGAAAGCCCGGGCGAGGTATTCCTGCATCAGGGACGCTCGTTCAAGGCTTATCGCGGCATGGGCTCGGTCGGCGCCATGGCGCGCGGCTCGGCGGACCGCTATTTCCAGGCGGAAGTGCGCGATACCCTGAAGCTGGTGCCGGAAGGCATAGAGGGTCAGGTTCCCTACAAAGGGCCGGTTTCCGGTGTGCTGCATCAGCTCGCAGGCGGTCTCAAGGCGTCGATGGGTTATGTCGGCGGCGCGACCATCAAGGATTTTCAGGAACGCGCCACCTTCGTGCGCATCTCCGGCGCTGGCTTGCGTGAAAGTCACGCCCATGACGTGACGATCACCCGGGAGAGCCCGAACTATCCCGGCGCGATGTAGGACGCTTGTCAGGAAGCTGTTGAGTGTTTATATTGGAGTGGTGGCCGAAGCGCTAACTCCGGCCACCGACTCTTATTTTACGAATTGGACCCGCACGGTCACTGACCAGCTCGTGCGGGTTTTTCGTATCGTAAGAGTGATGTTAAGCGGTTTGATCCACATGACATCATCTCCAATTCGAGGACAAGGCTGTGTCCTGCTACAGTCCGGGACACCTATTCGCCCGGATGCGCCGGCTGGTATGGCGCTGCTGCTTTTGCCCTCGAATGAGCCAAGCATCCTTCATCGACAAAATAGCTGTCAATCGGGATGTCAATGATCGCCCTCCATGCTGGAAGTACAGCCCGTTCGCCATACATCGGTCATGGGTTCAACAGACGGAGTCGCCCATGCCTTCAACGACCGCTATCCTCTGGCCGATGATCGCCCAGACAGGGCTGATTTTTGCGATCTACTTCCTGATGATGCGAAGACGGTTCGGGGCGGTGCGTGCCGGAACGGCGAAAGCCAGGGACTATGTTATCCCGACCATCGAACCTGAGCCAAGCGCAACGGTCGCGCGCAGCCTGATCAACCAGTTCGAGCTGCCCGTCCTTTTCTATGTCGTCTGCATCCTGTTGCACGTCACATCCGGCGCAACCTATCTGGCCCAGGCCATCGCCTGGCTCTTCGTTGTCAGCCGTGTTGCCCACGCCTTGGTGCACGTCACCTCCAACCGGCTGATGCTGCGCCAGCGCCTTTTCTCGGCAGGCTTTATTCTGGTTTTCATCCTCTGGGTGCTTCTCGCAATTCATATCGCCTGACATCGACAAATGCATTCCACCGCCTCTGGTCTGCTGCCAGCAAATGGGATTAGGGTGCGTAAATCAGCCGCAAAATTTCCGGAGATCAATGCGATGAAACTCAAGAACAAGGTCTGCATCGTCACAGGTTCAGCCAGCGGCATAGGTCTGGCGATCGCCAGGAAATATGTCTCCGAGGGTGCAAAGGTCGTTATCGCCGACCTGAAACTGGAGGCTGCGGTCGCGGCGGCACAGGAGCTTACCGCGACGGGCCCAGGGGAGGCCATCGGCATCGCCATGGACGTAACGAGCGAGGAGGCTGTCAATTCGGGCGTTGCCGCCGTCATTGAAAAATGGGGCAGGGTGGATGTGCTGGTCTCCAATGCCGGCATCCAGATTGTCAACCGGATCGAGGACTACGCCTTTTCCGACTGGAAGAAGATGCTTGCCATCCATCTCGACGGTGCGTTCCTGACCACAAAGGCCTGCATTCCCTACATGAAGGCGCAAAAGGGTGGCGCGATCATCTATATGGGCTCCGTCCATTCGCATGAAGCATCGCCGCTCAAATCGGCCTATGTCACCGCCAAGCACGGCCTGCTCGGGCTTGCCCGCGTGGTTGCCAAGGAAGGCGGGCCGGACGGCGTGCGCGCCAATGTCATCTGCCCCGGCTTCGTCAAGACGCCTCTGGTCGAAAAGCAGATCCCCGAACAGGCACAGCGGCTCGGGATCTCCGAAGACGAGGTCGTCAGCAAAATGATGCTTGGCGGCACAGTCGACACGCAGTTCACCACGATCGAGGATGTGGCCGAAGTCGCGCTGCTCTTCGCCGGCTTCGAAACCAATGCGCTTACCGGACAATCGCTCGTGGTCAGTCACGGCTGGTACATGCAGTAAAGCCCCCGACGCAACGCACCCACCCTGCCTGCCGCGCTTTGAAACAGTCCGGCGACGCTATCTCTACGCTTTGCCGGAAGTTTGACTTCGATCATTGTTGAGCCGCTCGTTGTGGTCCACCGTGCCGCTTCCTGTTGAGGCATTTGGGCGCTTTCAGCGTCTTTGCGGCAGGATGGGAGAATAGGCGATGACAGCAATGATGAAAGCGGCCTTGGTCCGGCAATTCGGCCAGCCGCTGACGATCGAAGAGGTGCCGATCCCCGATCCCGGCCCGGACCAGATCCTTGTACGATACCATGCGACCGGCGTCTGCCACACGGACTTGCATGCTGCGCAGGGCGACTGGCCGGTAAAACCCAGCCCGCCCTTCATTCCTGGTCACGAGGGCACGGGCGTCGTGGCCAAGATCGGAAGCAATGTCAAACGTGTGAAGGAAGGCGACCGTGTCGGGGTTGCGTGGCTGCACACGGCTTGCGGCTGCTGCAATCCATGCCGGACCGGCTGGGAGACCCTGTGCGGCCAGCAACAGAACACGGGTTATTCCGTTAACGGCACCTTTGCCGAATACGGGCTTGCCGATCCAAACTTCGTCGGACACCTGCCGGACAACCTGGAATTCGGGCCTGCAGCTCCCGTGCTGTGCGCCGGCGTCACAGTGTACAAGGGTCTGAAGGAAACCGAGGTTCGACCCGGCGAGTGGGTTGTTATTTCCGGCATTGGCGGCCTCGGTCACATGGCCGTGCAATATGCCAAGGCCATGGGCATGCATGTGGCAGCCGTCGATGTCTTCGACGAGAAACTGGCGCTTGCAACGCGGATGGGCGCGGATCTTGTCGTGGATGCCCGCCGTAAGGAAGCGGTTGAGTTCCTCCAGAAGGAAACCGGCGGCGCCCATGGCGCGCTGGTGACAGCGGTCTCGCCCAAGGCGATGGAACAGGCTTTCGGTTTCCTGCGGTCCAAGGGCACCATGGCGCTGGTGGGCCTGCCGCCCGGCTATATCTCGCTGCCCGTCTTCGAAACGGTGCTAAAGCGTATCACCGTGCGCGGCTCGATCGTCGGCACGCGGCAGGATCTGGAGGAAGCGCTGCAATTTGCCGGCGAAGGAAAGGTCGCAGCGCATTTCAGCTGGGACAGAATCGAGAACATAAATGCTATTTTCGAGCGGATGAAAGAGGGTGCGATCGACGGACGCATCGTTCTCGACCTGACCTGAGCAGCACCTGTTTTTGAACGGCGAAACCGTATCAAAGGATTGACCGTGACTGTCACGGTCAATCACTTTCACGTCAATCCACGGCTGCGACCTTGACCTTGCGACCGCCGCTCCAGTTCTCTTGCCATCGTTCCAGTGTCAGGAGGACCCCATGGAAAAGCCCGTCATCACCCAGGCGATGATCAACGCCTACGACGAATACACGCATCTCAGCCTCGACCGGCGCTCCTTCATGCAGAAGCTGACGGTTTTGACCGGCTCGGCGGCCAGTGCCGCGGCGATCGCTCCCCTGCTGGCCGCCAACAGCGCCAAGGCTGAAATCGTCGCGGAAACCGATGCGCGATTGAAGGTGGGGGATGTCACCTATCCTGGCGCTGGCGGCGAGATGAAGGGCTATCTGGCCGTACCCGCCGATGCGGCCGGAAAATTGCCTGCCGTTATCGTCATCCACGAGAACCGCGGCCTCAACCCGCACATCAAGGATGTCGCCCGGCGTATGGCGCTCGAAGGGTTCGTCGCCTTGGCGCCAGATTTTCTATCGCCCGCGGGCGGCACACCAGCCGACGAAGACAAGGCGCGTGAAATGATCGGCGCGCTCGACGGCACGCAGACGGTCGGCAATGCCGTCGCCACCGTCGCTTTCCTTGAAGCGCATGACGCGACGACCGGCAACGCCGGCGCAATCGGCTTCTGCTGGGGCGGCGGCATGATCAACAAGCTGGCCGTCGCTTCGCCGGATCTGAAGGCTGGCGTCGCCTATTACGGCTCCCAGGCCCCGGCCGAGGATGTGCCCAAGATCAAGGCCGCTCTTCTCCTGCAATATGCGGGCCTCGATGACCGCATCAACGCCGGCATCGAGGCCTACAAAAAGGCTTTGACCGACAACGGCAAGGACTTCACCATCCATATCTATGACGGCGTTAACCACGCCTTCAACAATGACACCTCCGCGGCCCGCTATGACAAGACTGCCGCGGATCTCGCCTGGAGCCGGACAATCGCATTCTTAAAGGCGAAAGTGGTGTAACGGGAATCAGGAGATCGACAACAGAGGGGCCGCAGCTTCAGTGATCAGCACGGCCAGCGCCTTCTGGTCGCCGTCCCGGCCGCTTCTGCTGCGCCAGATCAGCCCGATCCGGCGGGATGGCTGCGGCTCCGCAAAGGGCACGATACGCATGCGGTTGCGGCTTCGCTCGTCTTTCACCGCAATCTCGGGGATGAGCGTAATTCCCATGCCGTGGCTGACCATCTGCAGGAGGGTCGCCATGGATGTTGCCCCGTAATTCGCCACCCGGCGCCCTGCCGTCGCGCCGCAGACGGCGAGCGCCTGATCCCGCAGGCAGTGGCCTTCCTCGAGCAGCAGCAGCAGCCTGTCCATGTCCACCTGCGCCTCTGTCATCGGTGACACCAGAACCGTGTTCTCGTCGTCGGCGCTGGCGATCAGAAAACGGTCTTCGAAAAGCGGCCAGGATTGCAGGCCGTCGTCTCCATGGGGCAGAGCGATAATGGCGCAGTCAAGCCGTCCGTGTTTCACGTCGTCGATACAAGCCGTGGTTAGGATTTCCCGCAATTCGATATCCAGTTTCGGATAGCGCGCGCGCAGCATCGGAATAAGGCTTGGAACCAGATAGGGCGCGACCGTCGGGATGATGCCGAGCCGCAAACGCCCCTCCAGGATGCCGGCCGCCTGTCTGGCCTTGTCCTGAAGGGCATCCACAGACAACAGGATCGCGCGGATATCAGATAAAAGGATTTCCCCTCGGGAGGTCAGAAACGCCCCGCTCCTGTTCCTTTCGATCAGCCGAACGTTCAGATGCCGCTCCATTTCGGCGATCTGGGCCGAAAGAGCCGGCTGGCTGACATTGACCATCTGCGCCGCCCGCCCGAAATGAAGCGTGGTCGCGAGTGCATCGAAATAGCGCATTTGCCGGATCGTCAACATGATAGGAAATTCTTATCAACACCTGCAAGAAATACAATTGGAAATTATCGACGTGGAATGGGACAACGGCTCAGTTAGAACCCTTCGGAGTTTCTTAGAAAATCCGGGACGTCACGGCCGGTTCATCAACCGTGGCTGAGCCAGGATGTGTCGCTAAGACGTGTCTTCGGCTCCAGAACCATCACAGGAGGATTTCATGTCAGATCGCCCGACATTGACAACAACGGCCGGCTCGCCGGTTCCCGATAATCAGAATTCGCTGACCGCCGGTCCCCGGGGCGGAATCATGCTGCAGGATTATCAGCTGCTCGAGAAGCTTGCCCACCAGAACCGTGAGCGCATTCCGGAACGCGTCGTTCATGCCAAGGGCTGGGGCGCGTTCGGCACGCTGACCATCACTGGCGATATCTCGAAATACACCAAGGCCAAGTGTCTTCAGCCTAGCGCGTCGACGCCGATGCTCGCTCGCTTCTCCACCGTTGCCGGCGAGCAGGGTGCCGCGGACCACGAGCGCGACGTGCGCGGGTTTGCGCTGAAATTCTACACGGAAGAGGGTAATTGGGATCTCGTCGGCAACAATACGCCTGTTTTCTTCATCCGCGACCCCTACAAGTTCCCCGATTTCATCCATACCCAGAAGCGGCACCCGAAAACCAACCTGCGCTCGGCGACCGCCATGTGGGACTACTGGTCGCTGTCGCCCGAAAGCCTGCATCAGGTGACCATCCTGATGTCGGATCGCGGCCTGCCCGTCACCCCGATGAACATGAACGGCTACGGCTCGCACACCTATTCCTTCTGGAACGATGCCGGAGAGCGCTATTGGGTAAAGTTCCACTTCAAGACCCAGCAAGGCCACAAGCATTACACCAATGCCGAGGGCGAAGCCGTGATCGGCAAGACCCGCGAAGGCTATCAGGAAGCTCTGTACGGCACGATCGAGGAGGGTCAATTCCCGCGTTGGACCGTCCAGGTGCAGATCATGCCGGAACTGGATGCGGAAAAGACCTCCTATAACCCGTTCGATCTCACCAAGGTGTGGCCGCATGGGGAATATCCGCCGATCGAGATCGGGGTGATGGAGCTGAACCGCAATCCCGAAAACTATTTTGCCGAAATCGAGAATGCCGCCTTCTCGCCGTCGAATATCGTGCCCGGCATCGCCTTTTCCCCCGACAAGGTTCTGCAGGCGCGCATCTTCTCCTATGCGGATGCCCATCGCCACCGTCTCGGCACCCATTACGAGCAACTTCCGGTGAACCAGCCGAAGTGCCCGGTGCACCATTACAACCGCGACGGAACCATGAATGCCTTTGGCCTGCGTAGCGGCAACCCAGACGCCTATTACGAGCCCAATTCCGTTGCCGGCTCACCTTACGAGCAAAAGGCGGCGCAGGAACCGCCGCTTCGTATCGATGGCGATATGACGCGCTTCAACCATCGCGACGGCAATGACGACTATGGTCAGGTCCGCGCTCTGTTCAACCTCTTTGATGAAGGACAGAAGGCCCGATTGTTCTCGAATATCGCGGCCGCGATGGGAGGCGTGCCAGGCGTGATCGTAGAGCGTCAGCTGACGCATTTCCGGCTTGTCCATCCGGACTACGAAAGCGGCGTTCGCAAGGCCCTTGACGAAACTCATGGCTACAAGGTCGATACGATCAGCGCCACACCGGCTGCCGCTGAATAACAGTCGCGTCACCAGCAGCGGAGCGCCGGGCATTATAGCCCGGCTGCTCTCGCAGAGGTGCGCTGCGGGTCAACAGGGCATTCAACCAAAAATGGCGATTTGCGCCATCTTTAATTGCTGACGATTTTTGGTATGCTGCGCCGCTGTCTCCGGAAGGGGCCGGTTTTACTGAAGACCTGTATTGCGTTGTTTTTTCTGCGGCCGTTTCGGCCGATATGTATATTGGGGAATACAAAAGGCCGTGCTCGGGGTGATGCACGGCCTTTTGCCGTTCATGGCACAGACCGTCCCAGCCGCCGCCTTCCGGCAAGCGGTCACCAACCCGGCAGCATGTGGCTTTGGCGCAGGCGCGGATAACGCGGAAAGTTCTTCATGTCGCCATCCAGATCATCGGTGGCAGCGGTCGGCGTGATATTGTCGAGGCAAGCGGTGATATGATTGGTGATCGCGTTGGAAAGCGACGGCGAAAGGCCAGGCCGCTTCATGATGCCGATCTGCACGGGCGCAAGCGCCGGAAAACCATCCGCCTGCGTCAGGACTTTCATGCCCGTCCGAAGCGCCGATTCCGGCAGCACGGAGACCGCCATGCCGGCAAGAACCGCGGCAGCGACGACCGTCGAAGACCAACTGGTGAACAGGATATTGTATTCCTTGCCCGTCGCGTCGAGCGCTGCACAGGCCGCCTGCCGCCATTGACAGTCGCGTTTGCCGACGGCAAGCGGCACCGGCGCGTTTTCAGGCAAGGGATGGTTGATCGAGCTTACCCAGCAAAGCGGCTCCGTGCGCACGACATCGGAAGCGCGGGCGCGCGGATTGTGTGTCACGAGCGCAATATCGAGGTCGCCCTTTGCCATCTTTTCGGCAAGATCCACAGATGGTTCGCAGATGATGTAGAGCTCGACATTGGGGTGGGTCTTGGCGAAACGGACGATGATCTCCGGCATGTAGCGGTCGGCATAGTCGTCGGGCGTGCCGATGCGCAGCGTCCCTTCCAGCCGATTGTCATCGAAAGACGCGATCGCCTCGTTGTTCAGCCGGATCATCCGCCGGGCGAAGTTCAAAAGCCGGTCGCCTTCGGATGTTAGGCGGTTGCCCCTGCCGTCCTTGGCGAAAAGCTGCTTGCCGATGCGCTCTTCGAGCCTGCGCATCTGCATCGAAACGGCCGACTGCGTCTTGAAGACGCGATCCGCCGCCTTGGTAAAGCTGCCGGTATCGGCAATGGCGACGAAGGTCTGAAGCTGGTCGATATCGAGCGGTGCGGACATGGCGGGAGCCCCAAAGACTACTCATAAAATTGTTTGATGAATATCATTAGAAACATTCGTTGGACTGATCAATAAGGATTTGCGATTTTGATCGTGCAAATCGCATCGGTCGCCGTTTGGTCGAAAACCATCCAGTGTCCGGTTTTTCAACAGTTTCGGTTCTTCACCCGCGCAGATCGTTCTGCGGGGAAGAGCCGCTTCGTGCCCGCAAAAAGGAGCAATGACATGCGCACGGCCGATACCACCCTCGATCTCACTCTGGCAGGGACGCTTGCCGCGGCACCCCGACAGACGGCGTTGATCGGCGTGCTGACATCGGTGTGGCACGCCTTGCGAAACCGCCGCGCCATCGGCAGGCTGGAGGATCTCGACGACCGCCAACTGCTCGACTTGGGATTGTGCCGCGATGAGCTTCGCGAGGCTCTGGACCTGTCCCTGTTCGGCGAACCCGGCCGGCAACTCATGCAGGCCTCGCGCAACCGCGCCAACAGCTATTACAGGAGCGCCCGCCGCGACTGATCCCGTTCCGTCAGCCTGCCTTCACGGCGATGGCTGGCCATCACAATCTGTTGCGCGCCCCGTACGTCGAAAGACGTTTCGCGCAACAGGACGCGCAGCCGCCTCTGCGCGTCACTTTTCCCCGCAGGGTTACAGCCAATATGCCCTGCTGCTTGCCCGGTGCATGGTCCACAAGGACCGGCGCCGGGCTTTTTTAATTAGCGCTTCCAACCGGAAAGGTGCGGGTTTTGTTGCCATGTGTCGGCCTGTCGGCCGCCTTCTTCCGATCTGCGATGATAGGTGTTGTTGAAACGCGCGGGCATTCCGCTACGATTCGACCCGTGTGTCGGTTGCGGAATGGTAACGTCACGTCACAACGTGGGGGGTAACCCTTGCGGGTTCAAATCCCGCCCGACGCACACTCTTTCGATTCGGAAAGAGGGTTCGGACGTATTCCTCCAAATACACTCGCGACGCACAGCTTCGGCAAAACTCTTCGTAACCTATAAAGAGCGCTCTTCGGGGCAGCCACTGGTCTACCCAGACCCAACACTTCCGAGCCGCGTCAGCGGCGCAGATCTGCCCTTTGCATCATCCACCCGTATTCTTCCGATAGGTCTCGAACAGCCCGTCAATACTCTTCTGATATTCCTTCTGCGCCTCGATGCCACTGTCAAACATCCTGCTGAACATGTCGGCAAAGGGGGCCATGGGATTGCTATCCGCCGGTTTCTTTTCGGGCTCCGCGGGTTTTGGCGCGCCTTTCATCATGTCCTGAAAGGCCTTGATGAAGGGATTGGCCGCGAACATGTCCGGCGCGGGCGCCTGCTTCTCCATCGGTTTTCCAGCGTTGAAAAAGCCCTGCATGGCCTGGGTGAAGGGATTGTCGAACGGATTGGCGGCGGGTTCCGGCTTTTTGGCGAAGCCGGAGGCTTCCAGCCACGGTTTCATCATCGCTTCCATCGGCGTGCCGGCAAAGGGATTGGGGGTCCCGCCAAGCTGCCCGGACGCCTGCTTGAACAGGCCGCCCATGATGGCCGTGGCGATCACCGGCAGCATCTGCTTGTAGATTTCCTGACCGACGCCCGTCATCTGCGCCGCCTGACCGGAAATCGCCTGCAGCATGTCCTTGGAGCCGAACAGTTGACTGAGAATGGCGTTGCCGTCGGCCAGTCCCTTTGGTGTGAAAGCCTTGCCAAGGTCCTCGAAATATTGCGCATAATTGCCGCTCGACATGGCCGAGAGCATGGCGCTGAAATCATAGGGATTGGTGGTGTTTCGCTTGAGCGCGGTGGAAAAGGCCGGCATCAGGGCGGCCGTGGCCTGCGTCATCTGTTCCTGCGCAAGGCCGAACTGCTTGGCCATGACCTCCATGGCGTCGCCGTTCTGCGCCTTCATCATCATGTCAAAAAGCGGGATCATATCCAGTCCTCTCCTGCAGGCAAAACGACGCATGTCGTTGCACTATAACGGGAAAAAATCGGCTGGAAACCGCTATTTACAAGCTCAATACTGGTAGTCGGCAAACACCGGATCGACGGTGCCGTTCCAGCGACCATTGTAGAGCGACAGCAGGTCGTCTGCCAGGGTCGCCTTCTTGGCGAGGACCTCATCCAGCGGCGCGAGGAAAATGCTCTCATCGACCTCGTCGCCGTTCAGGCGATTGCGGTTTTTCAGTCCGAGGCGGGAGATCGACAGGACCTCCCTGGCAATATCGAACAGCGGCAGGCCGCGATGCGTGGCGCGTAGGCCGGCAGCGGGAACAGCGTCGCGCATGGCGAGCGTTTCCGCGTAGGTCCAGTCCCGGGTGAGGTCTTCTGCAGCAGCGAGCGCCGCATCGTCATAGAGCAAGCCGACCCAGAAGGCGGGCAGGGCGCAGATGCGCCGCCAAGGACCACCATCGGCGCCGCGCATTTCGAGAAAGCGTTTCAGCCTGACATCGGGAAACAGCGTCGACAGATGGTTCGTCCAGTCGCCCATATTGGGTTCCCAGTCGGCGATCTCGCCCTTCAGTGCGCCGTCCATGAACTGGCGGAAGGTGACATGGGTACAGTCGTGGTATTTGCCGTCGCGCACGACGAAGTACATCGGCACGTCAAGCGCCCAGGTGACATAGTCCTCGAAGCCGAAATCGGCATTGAAGACGGCAGGTAACACGCCGGCGCGCCGGTTGTCGGTATCGCGCCAGATATCGCCGCGCCAGGAGAGCAGGCCGTTCGGCTTGCCGTCAGTAAAGGGCGAGCTTGCAAACAGCGCCGTCGACAGCGGCTGAAGCTTGAGCGACACCTGCATCTTGCGGCGCATGTCTTCTTCGGAGGAAAAATCGAGATTCACCTGGATCGTGCAGGTGCGGTACATCATGTCGAGGCCCTGGGTGCCCACCTTTGGCATGTAACGGCTCATGATGTCGTAGCGCGATTTTGGCATACGTGGCGTCTCGGCCAGCGTCCATTTGGGGCTGCCGCCGATGCCGAGGAAGCGGATGCCGAGCGGTTCGGCGATCTCGCGCAGATCGGCCAGATGCCGGTTGGATTCCTTACAGGTCTGGTGCAGATTTTCGAGCGGCGCGCCGGAGAGTTCGAACTGTCCGCCCGGCTCCAGCGAGATCGCACCCTGTCCGGAATGTTCCGCAAGACCGATGATGTTGCCGGCGTCGATGATCGGCTCCCAACCGCTTTTCTGCGCCATGCCGTTCAGAAGGGCCGAGATGCTGGCCTCGCCGGAATAGGGAACGGGGCTATTGTCGGCCCTGAAGAAGGCGAACTTCTCGTGCTCCGTCCCGATGCGGAACTTCTCCTTCGGCTTGTTCCCTTCTGCCAGATAGTCGCTCAGATCTGAAAGCGAGGTAACCGGCGTCTGGTCGGTGGTGTCTCTGGCCATGATCGACTTCTTTTGAACGGGCGCAACCTGCCGGACGGCAGATATCAGGGAGGGTGATTGAACCGGTTTCACGCGTGGTGCAAGTGAAATTCTTTCAAGGCCGGTTCAATTTTTCAAGACCTGTCCAGCGTCCGGAAAAACGCCGGCATAGCCCCAATCGCCGATTGTTGCCTGGATTATTGCCATGGCTGCGACGGCGGCCGTGTCGGCCCTTAAAATCCGAGGGCCGAGCGGAATGGCCGTAACGAAATCAAGGCCGCGCAGCAGGCTGCGCTCGGCATCGGAAAAGCCGCCTTCCGGGCCAACCAGAAGCGCCAGTCTGCGCTCCTTTATCGTTGCGAGAACCGGCAGCGGATTCTGCCCCGCATCGCCCTCGTCGCAGAATATAAGCCGCCTGTCCTTTGGCCATTCCTCAAGCACCTCGGCGAGCTTCTTCGGTTCCCCGACCGTCGGTATTCCCAGCACGCCGCATTGCTCCGCCGCCTCGATGACATTGGCGCGAACCCGTTCCAAACTGGTAATCCTGCCCTGCACATGCTGGGTCATGACCGGCTGCAGAAGTCCCGCGCCCATTTCGACGGCCTTTTGCAGGAGGTAGTCGAGGCGCCCGACCTTCAGCGGCGCAAAGAGATAATGCAGGTCGCAGGGGGCCGGCTGCGGCCGCGTCTGCTCGGTTGCCGTCAGCAGCAGCCGTTTCTTGGACGGAAAGGAAAGCTCCGCCCGCCATTCGCCGTCCCGGCCGTTGAAGACGAGAACCGCATCGCCGGCTTCGAAGCGCAGGACATTGACCAGATAATTGAATTGCTCCCTGTCCGCCTCATAAGCCGTGCCGGCGGCGATCGGCGTGTCTATAAAGAGCCGCTGCATGCGGAAATTTGCGCGCATGTCTGTTTCCTCAGATAAAGATGGCAGCAAGGATCGTGTAGATCACGGCCGAAAGTGCTGCCGAAATCGGAACGGTCACCACCCAGGCGCCGATAATGGTCATGAAGTGAGAGCGCCGCACAAGCTGTCGCCGTTGCGCCTCTTCAGGGCTATGTTCGGCTCGCCGCTCGAAATCCGTCTGTCCCGTGCGGCGGCGCACATAGTCGAGACGGCGCTTGGAGTTTCGGGTGTACCATTCCCGAAAAAAGCCGATGCCGAACACTGCACCAACGGCTGTATGGGTTGTCGAAACGGGCAAGCCGAGCGTCGTCGCAAGGATCACGGTAACGGCCGTCGCCAGCGCCACGCAAAAGGCGCGCACCGGATTGAGCTTCGTAATCTCCTCGCCGACCACATGAATAAGCTTCGGGCCGAACAGCAAAAGCCCGCAGGAAATGCCGAAGGCGCCGATCAGCATGACCCAGAGCGGTATTTCTGCGGTTGCAGCAGGTGAAGAAAAGCCGCCGATATTGGCAACGATGGCTGAAAGCGGACCGACGGCGTTCGAGACGTCGTTGGCGCCATGGGCAAAGGAAAGCAGGGCCGCCGACAGGATAAGCGGGACCTGGAAAAAGATGCGCAACGACTGGCTGCGATTGTCGAGGCCCTGCGCCTGCCGCCGGATCCAGGGCCGGGCGATCATCACTGTCAGGGCTCCGACCACAAGACCGATCGAAAGGCCTGTGCCGAGACCGATGGTCACGACCTTTTCAAGCCCGACCAGGGCGAAATAGCAGCCGAAGGAGCCGAGCATCACAGCGATGAGAAGGGGGGTCCAGAACACGGCCGCGTCGATCCTGTCGTCGCGGTAGATAATGAACGTCTTGATGAAGGCCAGAAGCAGTGCCGCTATGCCTCCACCGAGAAGCGGCGAGATCATCCAGCTTGCGGTAATGCCTGCGAGCGACAGCCAGTGCACCGCCGACAAGCCTGCCGCCGTCACCCCCGCGCCGAGAATTCCGCCAATGACCGAATGCGTGGTCGATATCGGCGCCCCGGACCACGTGGCGATGTTGATCCACGCTGCGGCAGACACCAGGGCGGCCATCATCACCCAGACGAAATGCTCGCGCGACGGGATCTGCGCGATATCGATGATGCCGCCCTCGATCGTCGCCACGACCCGCCCGCCGGCAAAGACCGCTCCGACGATTTCGAAGATCGCCGCGATCACCAGCGCCGTCGTCATGGTGATTGCTTTTGATCCGACCGCCGCGCCGACATTGTTGGTAACATCGTTCGCGCCGATGTTCATCGCCATATATCCGGCGATGACAGCAGCAGCGATGATGATGAGATAGCCCGGCTGATCCGCGACATAGGCCGCGGCGAAGCTCATCGTGATGACCAGAAAGACAAAGCCAAGACCGATGCCCACCCATGGCTTCAAAACCTGGTGCGTCGCTTTTTCCGTCAGCGTGATCTTTTCGAGATATTTATCGAGCGTCGGTTTTTCGAGATGAGGACGCGGTTTGCGATCCGGCCCTTTTTCCAGTTCCCGCGTCATGCCACCCCACGATGCACGCTAGCTTGCTGCGCTGCGCGAAGGCTGGTTCATGGTGCCAAGCAGCCGTTGCTCATATGACAGGATCAGTGTCTTCAGCGCCGGCTCGGCAACGCGCTTGGCGGCCTCGCCAAAACTCACCCATTCCAGCTTGCGGCTGCCCTTCTCTGGAAAGTTCTTGAGCATGTCAAGAACCACGACAGGATAGACCTGAACCATGCACTCCACCTTAAGGCCGTTGTTCAGGCCCTTGTCGTACATGTAAAAGCCAATTTTTTCATCACTTGCATGGCCCTTGACGCCGGCCTCCTCATAAGCCTCCCGGGCGGCGGCCTCGTGGCAAAGCTTGCCCTCCATCGGCCAGCCCTTGGGAATGACCCATCGGCCCGTATCGCGGCTGGTAATCAGCAGCATTTCCGGCATCGCGCTCTTTTTCTTGAACCGATAGCACAGCGCGCCACACTGCATTCGCACCGGCCGGCGGAACATAAGGCGGACATCTGCGGCAATACGATTCAATATATTCAACGTCCGGGCATCCTTTAAGAAAGTGAGAGAATCGATAATCTGCAATAGTGTTATCTTCGCCTGCTTGCGGCAGGCTGTAAACACACAGTTCGATACAGCCTATATAGGTCTTGCCACGTCATCCTGTAGGGGAGGCAAGGCGGAATATGTTCAATTTAAAGAGATTGCCTGCTTGAAAGGGGCCTTTTGCGTCTTTTTCGATTGTGTTTACGCCATGCGCGCGGCTGCCGCAGATTTTCACCGCTCTTTGCGCTGCTTCTGGCCGACGACGGTCGCCGCGGGCGCGGGAATGGAAGACTGCCGGGCTCGCTGCTGCAGCCGCAATTGCGAGATCCGGGCCCATTCTCCGGTCCTTTCCGCTGCCTGCGTGGCGCTGATGATGAAATCGATATGCGTCTGCGCGGACGCTCTCGCTGCCTGCGCATCGCCGCTCATGATCGCATCGTAAATTGCCTCGTGCTGGGCAAGCAGCCTGTGCCCGGCCTCGGCCTGCGCGAAAAGCACTTCGCGGCTGAAGAAGATGCCCTCGCTGAGCAGCCGGTAACATGCCCGCATCGTGTGCAGCAGGATCATGTTGTGGGCCGCTTCGCCAATGGCGCTGTGGAACTCGACATCAGCCTTCAGTCCGCCCTCGGCGGAAGCGGAGGCATGGGCAGCGCGCATTTCCTCCATGATCCGCGTCAGCATGTCCCTGTCGAAACGGGTGGCGCGTTCCGCCGCGAATTGCGCGGTCATTCCTTCCAGTTCACGCCGGTATTCCAGGTAATCCTGCGTCGCCTTCTGGTGCCGGCCGATCAGTTCGATCACCGGTTTCGAGAAGATCTGACCGATGACATCGGCAACGAAGGTGCCGCCGCCGTGGTGGCTGACAAGCAGGCCGCGGCTTTCCAGTTCTTTCAGCGCTTCCCGAAGAATGGGACGCGAGACGTCGAAGCGGCTGGAGAGATCGCGTTCGCTTGGCAGACGTTCGTGGTCGCGCAACACGCCTTCCAGGATAAGCAGTTCGATCTGCTGGATGATTTCGGCCGATGTCCGGCTTTGCGGGATGCGGGCGAAGGCATCGATGATTGCGTCGGTCATGGCAGGTCTCCGTGGTGCCAATCTACCATGCCCCGGAAAGTGGTCAATTTCTTTAGCCACTTTTCGTCCGTCCGCGACGTCAGGCTGCGTCAAAGCGTCCTTTCCATCCCGCTGCATCTGTTGCTAAAAGGCTATCAAGGGCGGGTGAGGGAACACATTGTGGTGAAAAGAAGTTTTGGCTTTCCGGCAGCGCCGGCCCGGGCTCAGGCGCTGGGCGAAATCCACGCGCGTCCCTATGCGCTCGTCACGTCTCCCCGGGTGATTTTTCAGCTGGCTTTCATGACCGACGGCGGTTCCGTTGTCGATCATGCCGTCCTGTCCGATCTGTCCCGCGCCAGCGGCGTTTCGCCGCCGGGCCGCGAGGTCAACCATCATGCCATTTCCTGGGGGCAGGGCACGCTTCGCTGGGAGCGCCACACCGAATTTTCCACCTATTTTTGGGATGGGATCGCTCCCGACCGGTTCGGCGCAGAGGTCATCAATCATCCGTTCGGGGATGGCTTCTCGCCACCCGGCAGCTTGATCTCGGGCATCCGTCTGGAAATCCGGCCCGACAATGACGAGACCCGGGCCGCCATGACGGCATTCGATCCGACCAGCCTCTGTTACAGCGACGTCAAGAACGGCCAGGCCGTCGTCGTCACGGATTTTCGGCAGAACGGCGACGGCCTGACGCAGATTCTCGTCATCGACCGTGGCATGACGGCGACCGGGACGGGGGCTCTGGTGCAGCGGCTGCTCGATATCGAGACCTACCGGACGCTCGCCATGCTCGGCCTGCCGCTCGCCCAATCCCTGTCGCCCGATATTCGCCGTATCGAGGACGGCCTGACCGGCGTGACCCAGAAAATGCGCGGCAGCGTTCGCGAAAAGGCCGACGAGATGCTGGCCGAGATCACGCTTCTCGCCGCCGAACTGGAGGCAGGCGCTGCGTTGAGCCTCTACCGTTTCGGCGCCAGCCGCGCCTATAACGGCATCGTCCAGGAGCGCATCCGCTCTTTGGGCGAAACCGGTGTGCCCGGATACGAAACGCTCGGCACCTTTCTCGAGCGGCGCCTGGCGCCGGCCATGCGCACATGCCAGTCGGTCGAGGAGCGTCAGGCCAACCTCTCCCGCAAGCTGACGCGGGCCACGGCACTCCTCAGAAGCTGGGTCGATGTCGAACTGGAGCGACAAAACAGCGCCCTGCTCAATTCGATGGATCGCCGTGCCAGGCTGCAACTGCGGTTGCAGCAGACCGTGGAAGGTCTCTCGGTGGCCGCGATCTCCTACTATGTCGTCGGCCTGTTCGGCTATCTCGCCAAGGCGCTGGAAAGCGAGGGGCTGCCGGTCAAGTCCAGCGTGCTCACCGGCTTTTTCGTGCCCGTCGCCATACTCGTCATCTGGCTGACTGTCCGGCGCATCCGCAAACATCATGAGGACGAGGATCGGGAACGCCTTTAAAGGTAAGGAACCGGCAAACGATTCGGCTTGAACACGCATGGCGAAAACAGCGAAAAAGGCGAAGCTCGACCGGAACGGCCTGACCGTTCTCGGCCTCGAAAAACTGATCGGGATCGTGCTCGACGAAGCCGGTCTCAATCCGTCCTTCAAGAAGCGTCTGAACGCGGCCCTGGCCGGCGTCGGCGGTGGTGCGGCCGTGGGGAAACTGATCGACACCCGCTTGGCCGCGCTCGAAAAATCCCGCACGCGCATCCGCTGGCAGAAGGAAAAGGCGTTCGGCAACGATCTCGAGAGCATCTCTGCCAGCATCGTCAAGGAATTTGGCGCGGTCGATCCGGCGATGGCGCTTGAGAGGCTGATCCGCTTTGTCCTCGGTTATGAGGGTATCGCCGAGCGCGTCAATGACTCGAGCGGACGCATTGCCGGAATTTACGCGCAGGCTTGTGACGCCGCGGCGCTGCTGGCTGCTGCGGCACCCGCGGAACAACGGGTGCGGATCCCCTCTCTCCTGAACTCCGGGCTGGAGGGTACGGATTATTATGGTTTCAAGACACTGCTGGCCGTGAAGATTGCGCCGGTGCTTCCGCCGGATATCCTGAAAGCATGGGACCAGACTCTCGCGAAAGTCATGACTATTCCCGCCGGCACGACCATTTTGCCCGCGGTAGTGCATGTGCGCCGGGCCATCGCCGAGGCATGCGGCGACATCGGAGCCCATGTGGCAATCGAGGAGGCCTTGCCAGCCACCCTGCAGGAGCCGATTATACTTGCGGAAAAACTGTTGGCCGCAGGCCGTCACGCCGATGCGCTAACCTGGGTTCGCAAGCCCCGCAAGGCCCGTGTCGGCTTTGTCCGCCGCGTCGATCTTTTGAGTGGCGCTCTCACAGCCCCGCCGGATCGGGACAAGCTGGAAGCAGCGATCCTTGATGGCCTGAAGGATCGACCTGCCGCCCAGGCCTTGCGCTGGAAGGCTTTCGAGCAGCGGCTCGATGTTGCGATGCTGCGGGAATATATCGACAAGGCAGGCGATTTCGAGGAATTCGAGGCGCTGGACAAGGCTTTTGCTTTTGTGGATCGCCACAAGGACCTGCTTGCGGCCCTGTATTTCTATCTGTCCTGGCCAAGGCTCGATCTGGCTGCCCGCTACGTGCTGGATCATGGCGGCCGCTGGAAGAACGAGTTCGGCGATATGCTCCCGCAGGCTGCCGAAGCGCTTCAAGATCAATACCCTGCCGCCGCAACCGTCCTCTATCGCACGCTTGTCGATCAGATCGTTGGCGGAGGGCTGCTGAGCGCCTACGGCGATGCCGCAGCTTATTTTACGACGTTGTCGACACTGGCGGCCCGCCCAGGCGGCAACGAGGGGTTGATGCCGCATGCGGCCTATGTTGCCGCATTGCGGGAAAAGCACGGCCGCAGATACGGTTTCTGGGAAAAGGTCCCTGCGGAGCTTTACCGCTCCCAGTAAGGTTGCTGCCCGTAGAGTTCCGCCAGGAAGTCGATGAACAGGCGGGTCTTGGCGGGCAAAAACTGGCGGCTTGGATAAAGCGCCGAGACGATGAGGTTCCGTGAGCCCTCAAACGCTGGCAATATCTGCACCAGTCGCCCCGATTTCAATTCGCCGCCGATATCCCAGGTCGAGCGCAACGCGATGCCCGCCCCCGAGAGAACGGCCTCGCGCACTACCTCCGAGGAGTTGGTGATCAGCCGGCCCTGCGGTTTGTAGATCAGCAGCCCGTCCGGGCTTTCAAGCTTCCATGTATCGTTGTTGTGCGGCCGCAGGCAGATATGGTTGTTGAGATCATCAATGCTCGACGGTTCGCCATGGCGCTCAATGTAACCGGGTGACGCGCAGAGAATGCGGCGCACTGGCGCCAGCTTTCGCGCTACAAGGCTCGAATCGCTGAGTTCGCCGATACGGATCGCCAGATCGAAGCCTTCGGCAACAATGTCGCTGAATTCATCCGAGAGGACAATGTTCACGGAAAGGTCGTGGTGGACATCCATGAATCGCGAGAGGTGCGGCGCGATATGCATGCGGCCGAAGGACGTTGGGGCCGTCAGCCGTAGCATGCCTTGTGCTTGCGCCGACCGGCCCGCAACGAATGCCTCGGCATCCTCGATACCGGCGAGGATGCCGAGCACCCGGTCGTGGAAACCCTGGCCCGCTTCTGTCAGGGAGATCTGGCGCGTCGTGCGTTGAAACAGGCGCGTGCCGAGCCGGTCTTCCAACCGTTTGATCCGCTTGGAAATGACGGCCGGCGAAAAACCGAGTGCCCGTCCGGCCGCCGACATGCTGCCAGTGGACACCACTCGACTGAAGATCTCGAGATCCCCCAGATTCGTCATCAATCCCCTCCATTGTTGCATAAAAAGAACAAGTGTTTAGCATTTGCTCCAGCAGGATGTAAGTGGTAAAGAAAAGATACCACTTGATCGGGATAGGGAGTCCAAGATGCCGGAGACGATTGCCTTTCTGGCGCCGAAGCAGAATGTCCTTGCCCGCCGCGACGCGGTCGTCGAAGATCTTGCCGAGTTGCTGCCACCCGGCTGCCTGATCAGCGACGAACGCGGCCTCGTTCCATTCGAGACGGATGCCTTCATCGCCTATCGGCAGGTGCCGCTGGCCGTCGCTCTGCCGCAGACCACGGCGCAGGTGGCGGCGGTCCTCAAATATTGCAGTCGCTACGGCATTCCTGTCGTGCCGCGCGGGGCAGGGACATCGCTCTGTGGCGGCGCCATCCCGCAATCCGACGCGGTGGTGATCGGTCTGTCGAAAATGTCGCGCATTCTCGACCTCGACTACGCCAACCGGACGGCGACGGTGCAGGCGGGTGTGACCAATCTCAATATTTCCGAAGCGGTAACCGCCGAGGGCTTCTTCTACGCGCCGGACCCGAGTTCGCAGCTCGCCTGCACGATCGGCGGCAATATCGGCATGAATTCCGGCGGCGCGCACTGTCTGAAATATGGCGTAACGACCAACAATCTGCTTGGCGTGACGATGGTGCTGTTCGACGGCACGGTCATCGAGCTGGGCGGCAAGGCGCTCGATGCAGCGGGTTACGATCTGCTTGGCCTCGTCTGCGGCTCCGAGGGACAATTGGGCATCGTCACAGAGGCGACGGTTCGGCTGCTTGCCAAGCCGGAGGGCGCGCGCCCGGTTCTGTTCGGCTTTCCCTCCTCCGAGGAGGCCGGGGCCTGCGTAGCCGAGATCATCGGCTCCGGCATCATCCCGGTGGCCATCGAGTTCATGGACAAGCCCGCCATCGACATCTGCGAGGCCTTCGCCAAGGCCGGCTATCCCATGGATGTCGAGGCGCTTTTGATCGTCGAGGTCGAGGGATCGGAGGCGGAGATGGATGCGATGCTGGCTGGTATCATCGAGATCGCTCGCCGCCACGGGGTGTCGGCCATCAGGGAATGCCAATCGGCAACCGAAGCGGCTGCCATCTGGAAGGGCCGGAAATCGGCCTTCGGGGCCACGGGCCGGATCGCCGACTATATCTGCATGGACGGCACGGTGCCGCTCAGCCAGCTGTCCCACGTGCTGAAGAAAACCGCCGAGATCATCGACAGCTACGGCTTGCGCGTCGCCAATGTATTCCATGCCGGCGACGGCAACATGCATCCGTTGATCCTCTACAACATCAACGACCCCGAGGATGCCGCGCGGGCGGAAGCGGCCGGCAATGACATTTTGAGGCTCTGCGTCGATGTCGGCGGCTGCCTCACCGGCGAGCATGGTGTCGGCATCGAAAAACGCGACCTGATGCGCCACCAGTTCAGCCAGGCCGATCTCGACCAACAGATGGCGGCGCGGGCCGCTTTCGATCCGCAATGGATCATGAACCCGTCCAAGGTCTTTCCGCTCGAGGGGCGCCCCGCGGCATGATCCCGATCTTCGAACCCGAAACCGAAGCGGAAGCCGCCAGCATCATTGCGACGGTTGCCAGAAACGGCCTGACGTTGACGCTTCAGGGTGGGGGTACCCGCTCGGGCCTCGGGAACCCGGTTCAGGCCGACCGTGTCCTGTCGGCCCGCAAACTCTCGGGCATCGTCTCCTACGTCCCGGCTGAAATGACCATGACGGCAAAAGCCGGCACGCCGATGGCCGAGATCGAGGCCGCGCTCTCCGAAAACCGCCAGATGCTGGCTTTCGAGCCGATAGACCACCGGGGGATCATGGGGACGCCAGGCGAGCCCACCATTGGTGGCGTGTTCGCCACCAATGCGTCTGGCCCGCGCCGGATCACGGCCGGAGCGGCGCGCGACCATCTGCTCGGCATCCGCTTCGTCAATGGTGCGGGCGAGATCATCAGATCGGGCGGCAAGGTGATGAAGAACGTCACCGGGCTCGATCTCGTCAAGCTGCTCTGCGGCGCGCATGGTACGCTGGGGCTGTTGACCGAGGTTACCTTCAAGGTTTTGCCCCTGCCGCCGGCTGCGGCGACGCTCGCTCTTTCCGGATTGGACGACGCGGAAGCGTCCAAGGTGATGGCCAGCGCCATGGCGCTGCCGGTGGAAGTTTGCGGCGCTGCGCATCTTCCGGAAAGTGTCCGGTCCCGCTTCCTCGACGGCGCTTTGCCGGATGGCCCGGCAACGGTCCTGCGCATCGAGGGCCTTGCCGCCTCGGTCGATGTCCGCAGCGAAAAACTCCGTGCCGCCTTTGCCGCGAACGGTCGCATCACGACGCTCGATCATGATGCGACGACGCGGCTCTGGCGCGAGATCCGCGACATCAGGCCCTATGCCGACGCAACGGAGAAGCCGCTCTGGCGCGTCTCGGTCGCGCCGTCTGCCGGACACCGGCTTGTCGCTGCGCTGCGCCTGGAGGCGGGCGTCGATGCCTTCTACGATTGGCAGGGCGGTCTTGTCTGGCTGCGCATGGAGGCGGACCCGGAGGCCGATCTCATTCGTCGCTATATCAAGCATCTTGGTGGAGGCCACGCAACACTGATGCGGGCGCCCGAAACTCTGCGCCCCCTCACGCCGGCCTTTGAACCGCAGGCTCCGGCCATCGCCGCCCTTTCGGAGCGGGTGCGGCAAAAATTCGATGCGAAGCGGATTTTCAATCCGGGGAAGATGGGATGAGCATGCCGGACGTTACCCCCCTCTGTTACGTCGTGACATTTCCCCCTCAAGGGGAGAGATCGGCCGCAAGCTTTGTGCCGAGGGGGAAAAGAATGATCTCCCCCCTTGAGGGGGAGATGTCCCAAAGGGACAGAGGGGGGGAACGCGCCGCAATCTCCCAAGGTCCCTTCTGATGCAAACCAATTTCACCCCCGCCCAGCTTGCCGATCCGCATGTCGCCCAATCCGAGGCGATCTTGCGCAAATGCGTGCATTGCGGCTTCTGCACCGCGACCTGTCCCACCTATGTGACGCTCGGTAACGAACTCGACAGTCCGCGCGGCCGAATTTATCTCATCAAGGACATGCTGGAAAACGGCCGGGCGGCGGACAAGGAGGTCGTCACCCATATCGATCGCTGTCTCTCCTGCCTTGCCTGCACGACAACCTGTCCCTCCGGCGTCGATTATATGCATCTGATCGATCATGCCCGGGTCCATATCGAAAACACCTATACGCGGCCGCTGAAGGACCGGCTGGTGCGCGCCGTCTTGGCAGCCGTCCTGCCGTATCCCGGCCGGTTCCGTCTGGCGCTTAAGGCAGCGCAGCTCGGCCGTCCGCTCGCCGGGCTGATGAAGCGGGTGCCTTTCCTGAAGACATTCGGCGTGATGCTGGATCTGGCGCCGCGCCGTCTGCCGGTCCCGTCCGCCGCGTCAGCGGCAGGCACGCGCGAGGCTCAGGCAGAGAAGCGCGGCCGCGTTGCCCTTCTCACCGGCTGCGCCCAGCCCGTGCTGAACCCCGGGATCAACGAGGCGACGATCCGGCTTCTGACGCGGCTCGGCGTCGAGGTCGTCATGCCGCAAGGCGAGGGCTGCTGCGGCGCGCTGGTTCACCATATGGGGCGGGAAGAACACGCCCTTGCCGCCGCCCGCCGCAATGTCGATGTCTGGATCGAGGCGGCCGACGAGGGCGGGCTGGATGCGATCGTCATCACCGCGTCGGGCTGCGGCACGACGATCAAGGACTATGGCCACATGCTGCGGCTCGATCCCGAATATGCGGACAAGGCGGCGCGCGTCTCGGCACTGGCAAAGGACATCACCGAGTATTTGTCCGGCCTGGACCTGCCCCGGCAGGAAGCCAAGGGCCTTACGGTTGCCTACCACTCGGCCTGCTCGATGCAGCACGGCCAGAAGATCACGCTTGCGCCGAAGCTGCTTTTAAAAGGGGCCGGTTTCACTGTTCGCGATCCGGCTGAAGGACATTTGTGCTGCGGCTCGGCCGGCACCTACAACATCCTGCAGCCGGAGATTTCGGCGACGCTGAAAGCCCGCAAGGTGAAGAACATCGAGGCGACGAAAGCCGACATCATCGCCACCGGCAATATCGGCTGCATCACCCAGATCGCGACCGGGACTGCAATCCCAATCCTGCACACCGTCGAACTGCTGGACTGGGCCTATGGCGGAGACCGTCCGGCTGCATTATCCTCGTTGCGGAGCGCGTCTATCAACGGGGGGTGACGACATGAAACGGTTCCTGCTTGCCGCCGGGCTTTGTGTTGTCTGGAGTTCCAGCGCTTTCGCAACCGGCGGATTTTCCTGCTCGATCGACGATGAAGTCCTGAAGCTTGATGTCGAAAGCAGCTTCAGCCACGGCCTCGGCGAGGCGCTACTCAACCCGTCAGGCACGGTGGAAATCCGTGACCCCTTCGCGAGTGAGAGGTTGCGTCGCATTGCCATCGATAAAAGCCGTTTGCCGCATCACTGGCTCTACGGCAAGGAACTGAAACTCAGGATTTACGCGGAAACCGAGGAGGGCCCCTTTTCGTCCCTCGATCTGGCGATCGAAACGGTGAGCGAGGGGGACGAGGAAACGGGCTACAGCGGGACCTATCGCATGGTCCTTTACCGTGCCGAACCGTTGCCGGGATCGACGGAGCAGCAGATCGAAAAAACCGGACGCGCCAGTTGCTCCGCCGGGTAAATCACACATCGGCCCGCGCATGTCCGTCACGGGGGCCGATGCCGTTGAATAGAACTCAGCCGCCAAAAATCGTGCGGAAGATATCGACGCCGCGGTCGTCGTAAGAGATGTCGCCCTGCTTGTTGCCGGGGCCGATGACGACGACCTTGGTGCCGATCGAGGCGCGCTCGTAGAGATGCTCGACATCCTTGTTCATCATGCGGATACAGCCGGACGACATGTTCTGGCCGATCGTCCAGGGCTGGTTGGTGCCGTGTATGCGGAAGATCGTGTCGCGGCCGCCCTTGAAGAGATACATGGCGCGCGCCCCGAGCGGATTGTCGATGCCGCCTTCCTGCACGGCCGGCAGAATATGGCCCTTCTTGGCTTCACGGACGCGCATTTCAGCCGGCGGCGTCCAGCTTGGCCATTCCGCCTTGCGGCCGACCTTTACCACGCCCGACCAGCCGAAGCCTTCACGGCCGACGCCGATGCCGTAGCGGGTCGCCCGGTTCGGGCCATCGATATAATAGAGAAACCGGTTGTTGGTATCGACGATGATCGTGCCCGGCGCTTCGTTCGTCTTGAACCGGACCTTGGTGCGCCAGTATTTTTGCGGCGGCTTTTTCTGCTGCGTCGAAGCCAGCGTTACATCGGAACGCGATACCGAATTTTCGGTTTTCCCCGGCATGAACGCCGATGCGCCGGTGGCGCCAAACAGAACAGCGGCCACCAATCCGGCCGCGGCCAAGCTCTTGAACGCATATTTGATCATGGAATCCCTCTCCAGTCTTCAGCTGCGAAACGCTATTCGATATCGCGCGCCGCGCAAGTGTCTGACAGACCGGATAGGGCAAATGTGATGCGATCGGCTGTTCCGGAGGGAACCCATGTTGCCGAAAGGCCACGAATACGACCTCCCGGCAGGTAAGTACTGACTTAGATCACGACGACCTTCGTGCCAATCTTCACGCGTTCGTACAGATCCGTCACGTCCTGGTTGCGCATGCGGATGCAGCCGGAGGAAACCGCGTAGCCAATGCTCCAGGGCGCGTTCGTGCCGTGGATGCGGTAGAGCGTCGAGCCGAGATACATCGCGCGTGCACCGAGCGGATTGCCCTCGCCGCCCTCCATGCTGACGGGCAGGTAATGACCCTTGGCGGCTTCCCGCGCCCGCATTTCCGAAGGCGGGGTCCAGGTCGGCCATTCGGCCTTGCGGGTGACCTTGTGAACGCCGGCCCATTCGAAGCCCGGCTTGCCGACGCCGACGCCATAGCGGCGGGCCTCGCCGTTGCCTGTCACCAGATAGAGGAAGCGGTTGTTGGTGTCGATGACGATCGTTCCCGCCTTCTCCTTGGTGTCGTAGGCGACCGTCTGCGGCAGGAACTGTGGCGCGATCTGCCGCTCCACCGGCTTTTGCGCCCGTGTCATGGCGACGGGTTGGGCCACGGCAACGCCGGAACGTCTGGCCTGGCCGAACAGATATTGTTTTCGGGTGGCGCGCTGCGTCTGGACTTTGACAGGACGCTGCTGCCGGTAGACGACCCGGTCCGGACGACCGCCGAGCTGGGTTACCCAGGGGGCGGTGAGATCGGGGCTGATCACAACCGGTGGCCGGTTCTGATAACGGTCCTGCGCCTGCGAAAGGCTGGTGAAGGCAAGCAACAGGGATGTGGCAAGGATAAGGGTTTTTTTCATCATCGGACGGACTCGCATACCTTTCGCCGGAACGGTGTCATAGCTCTGCCATCCACCCGGGCGAGCGGGTGGTCGTGGCGGTTTTCGAAGCCAAAAAGCTTGGCGGGATGAAAACGATGGTGGCACCGGGGGGAAAGAGAATGGTAAATGGCGCTTCATCAAACGGCATTCGAGCCGGTAAAGCTTTGGGTAGGGTTATCGTCGGCTTTAGGACTATGGTTGGCAAATGGTAAAATGGAAAACAGCGGGGACACCGGCGTGACGGCAAAGGGCATCATTACGGGCGCGGACGGGCTTGGCCGTTGCGCCTGGCATGGCAATCTTGAGGACTACCAGCGCTATCACGACGAGGAATGGGGCCTTCCGATGGCGGATGACATCCGGCTTTTCGAGAAGATTTGCCTTGAAGGCTTTCAGTCCGGCCTGTCCTGGCTGACGATCCTGAGAAAGCGCGAAGCCTTTCGCGCCGCCTTTGCGGGCTTCGATTTCGACGTGGTGGCAACCTTCGGCGACGACGATATTGCTCGCTGTCTTGCCGATGCCGGTATCGTCAGGCACCGCGGCAAGATCGTTTCCACCATCAACAATGCGAAACGGGCGCAGGAGATGAAAGCGGAATTCGGCTCGCTCGCCCGCTATTTCTGGAGCCACGAGCCCGGCGGCAATGAGCGGCCGCAGGTGGTGACTTACGAGACGATTGCCGCCAATCCGACGACTCCGACCTCCGTCATGATCTCCAAGGACCTGAAAAAACGCGGCTGGACCTTCGTCGGCCCGACCACGGTCTACGCCTTCATGCAGGCCATGGGCCTGGTCAACGACCATATGGAGGGCTGCGTCTGCCGGGAAAAGATCGAGGCAATGCGCGCCGCCTTCATCCGGCCTTGAAGCCTGCTAGTGAACCGGCGGGATCGGGGTTGGCCGGTTGTTGAAATAGAGAAGCGCGCCGCCGAAGATCACCAGCAGGGCGCCGATGACAAGCCATTCCCGGTTGTCGGACATCGCCATGCCCGAAATGATGTTGGCGCCTTGCAGCATCCACAGCCCGCCGAGCAGGATGACGACGATGCCGGCTATATTCTTGAAGATCTTCATGACGTCCTCCACGCACGAGCCGAAATTATGATCCGGTCGCGGCCTGTGGTCAACAAGGCTTGTCAGGCAGTCTTCATGAAGCGTCCGATGCAGACGCCGGAGGCAAGCCCCGGCGTCGCGTAAGGCTGAAAGATCAGCCGCCGTTTTCGGCAAGCCAAGCCTTCATGGTTTTAATTTCCGCCTCCTGAGCGGAAATGACCTCTTCGGCGAGCTTGCGAAGTTGGGCGTCCTTGCCGAACTCCAGCTCGATCTTCGCCATGTCGATAGCCCCCTGATGATGGGCGATCATGCCGCGCACGAAATCCATATCGGCATTGCCGGTATAGGCGATGTCCATGGCCCCGTGCATTTTGGCGTTGGCCGCGGCAAAGGCCTTGCTGGAGGGACCTCTATCGCCTTTCGGTTCGGCCGACATCGCGCCCTGGTTCATCGTGCCATGATCCATCGCGTCATGGTTCATTTCCTGGGCCGATGCGGGCAGGGTGAAGCTGGCGGCCAGAATTGCGGCGGCCGTGATCGTTCTCAGAGACATGATGTTCTCTCTTTCGTTTCAGATTGAATTGGTATGCAGACATTGTCCGCGTTCATCACGAAAGAACGGGTTTGGGCGGCGGAAACAGCGGCTTCAGCAGGGTTGCCTGCAGCGGCTTCTGCAGGCGCGGTAGGACGGCGAGGCGCAGTGGGCTGCCGGGGACCGGTGCTTCCATCGAGGTCTCGATGGCGAAACAGGCGGCACAGAGAGAGGGGTGCACGGCATGCGTCCTGCATTCCTTCGCGCGGCAGCCATCATCGTCGCTGGTTGCGCCCCGCGCATGGTCATGGCTCGCCGCGTGCATCGCGAGGCCCAGATCCTGCACCCGGGCAAGGGAAACCGTCCAGCCGCTGAGGATGGCGCAGAAGAGAGCAAGGGCGAAAACGGCGATGCGCATGGAATGAAGATAAGCAGCCACACGGCCGATGAAAAGACCGCCGTGCTGTTTCTCTCGCAAAGGCTGGCTGGCCACCGGCCGCCACCGCGCAAAGGCTTGCCGCCATGGCCCTGATCGGCTAGGGAAAGCCCCAATTCCCTGACATATCGACGCTGAAAGTGCGCATCCTCATGAACGATAAAAAGAAGAAGCCCCAGAAGCTCAAGGCCCGCCTGCCGCGCGGTTTCGTCGATCGTTCCGCAGCCGACATCCGCGCCGTCGATGAGATGACCGCCAAGATCCGCGAAGTCTACGAACGCTACGGCTTCGATCCCGTCGAGACGCCGCTGTTCGAATATACCGACGCGCTCGGCAAATTCCTGCCCGACAGCGACCGCCCCAACGAAGGCGTCTTTTCGCTGCAGGACGACGACGAGCAGTGGATGAGCGCCCGCTACGACCTGACAGCCCCACTTGCCCGCCATGTCGCCGAAAACTTCAACGATATCCAGCTGCCCTACCGCACCTATCGCGCCGGCTACGTCTTCCGCAACGAAAAACCCGGCCCCGGCCGCTTCCGCCAATTCATGCAGTTCGACGCCGACACGGTCGGCGCCGCCGGCGTCCAGGCCGACGCCGAAATGTGCATGATGATGGCGGATACGATGGAAGCGCTTGGTATCAAGCGCGGGGATTATGTGATCCGGGTGAACAACCGGAAGGTTCTGGATGGGGTGCTGGAGGCGATCGGGCTTGGCGGGGAGGAGAATGCTGGACGACGGCTGAGTGTTTTGAGAGCTATCGACAAGTTGGATAAGTTTGGTTTCGAAGGTGTTAGGAAGCTCCTAGGCAGAGGTAGAGAAGATGATTCTGGGGCTTTCACGAAGGGTGCAGAGCTAAGTGAGGATAAGATAGACCTGATCGCGAACTTTGTTCGTTCGGGTGATCGTTTCGAGCGACAGAAGAGAATTGCAGAGCTAGTTGCGGCAATGGAAAGCGGTACTGAAGAGCTAAAGTCCTTGATCAGTCAGTGGGCCGACGCGCCGGCTGAAATCGTTCGCGAGAAGTCCGGTCTAAGTGATGATCAAATTCGTGAACTCTTCGCGTACCTCGGAACAGGGCCAGGAATTGTCCAACCCGGCGTCGTTGATAGGCCGCGTTGGTCCGATGATCTGACCTTGCGCGCGACATTTCCGGATAAACAATATGATTTGAGAATCGACAATCTGAAAACCATTGAATTGATGCGAATTAGACTGCCTAAGAACTCAACGATTGAGGCCGGTCTTGATGAGCTTGCAAATATAGCAAGGCTTACCGAATCAGGCGGCTATGGCTCGGGAAGAATACTCATCGACCCCTCTGTTGTCCGAGGACTCGAATATTACACCGGCCCTGTATATGAGGCTGAACTTCAGTTCCCCGTCACCAACGAAAAAGGCGAGAAGGTCGTCTTCGGCTCGGTCGGCGGCGGCGGGCGTTATGATGGTCTGGTCTCCCGCTTCATGGGCCAGCCGGTTCCCGCCACGGGCTTTTCCATCGGCGTCTCCCGCCTGATGACGGCGTTGAAGAATCTCGGCAAGCTCGGCATGGACGAGGTCATCGCCCCGGTCGTCGTCTGCGTCATGGACCGCGATATCGACAGCCTCGGCAAGTACCAGCAGTTCACGCAGACCCTGCGGCACGCCGGCATTCGCGCCGAAATGTACCAGGGCAACAAGAAGAATTTCGGCGATCAGTTGAAATATGCCGATCGTCGCGGCGCGCCGCTGGCCATCATCCAGGGCGGCGACGAGCGCGGGCAGGGCGTCGTCCAGATCAAGGACCTGATCGAGGGCAAGCGCCTGTCGGGCGAGATCGAGGACAACGCGGCATGGCGCGAAGCGCGGGTCGCCCAGGTCTCCGTGCCGGAAGCCGACCTGGTGGCCAAGGTCCGCGAGATGCTGGACGCGCAGGACGAGGATCGGAAGCGGGCGAGGCGGGGCGTTTGAATTTGAGGCGCGCTTCCCCCCCTCTGTCAGCGGTGCTGACATCTCCCCCTCAAGGGGGGAGATCGTTCTTTTCCCTTGCCTGCTTGTTGGTGCGGCAGGCTATGATGACACGGCTGATCTCCCCCCTTGAGGGGGAGATGTCCCGGAGGGACAGAGGGGGGGAAGTCTCCGCATATTCCGAAGTGTGCCGTCCATGCCTCTGATCAACCTCCCACCCTTCGCCGCCGAACTTCTCGCCCACTTCGAGCGCCTGGGAACGCTGCGCGTCGATACCCCGGTCATCCAGCCGGCCGAGCCCTTTCTCGACATGGCCGGCGAGGATCTGCGCCGGCGGATCTTCATGACTGAGAGCGAGACGGGCAAGAGCCTTTGCCTGCGGCCGGAATTCACCATTCCCGTCTGCTTGCGCCATATCGAGACGGCGACCGGCACACCGCAGCGCTACTCCTATCTCGGTGAAGTATTCCGCCAGCGCCGCGAGGGGGCGAACGAATTCTATCAGGCCGGGATCGAGGATCTGGGCGAGACCGACGTGGCGAGCGCCGATGCGCGGGTCATTGGCGACGCCATCGCGATACTGACGGCACGGCTGCCGGGCCGGAGCCTCAAGGTGACGCTCGGCGACCAGTCGGTCTTCGAGGCGGTCGTCGCCGCCTGCGGCCTGCCCGCCGGCTGGCAGAAGCGCCTGATCCACGCCTTCGGCAATCCCCAACAGATCGATGCCCTGCTGACGCGGCTCTCTAACCCGCAGCCGGTGACGGGACTCGACCCCGAGATCGAAGCGCTGCTGACCTCCGGCAACGAGACGGCGCTGGTTGCCCATCTCGACGAGACGATGCAGGCGACGGGCTATTCCACGAATGCAAGCCGCAGCCCGAGGGAAATCGCAGCACGCCTGAAGGAAAAGCGGGCGCTGGAAAAGACCGCGCTGGATGGCAGGACCCTCGATATCCTCAAGCAATTCCTGTCGCTGAACGTGCCCCTGGCGCATGCCCCGGCCGCACTGTTCGCCTTTGCCGAAAAGTCCGGCCTCTCGCTTGACGGCGCCCTGTCGCGGTTCGACGCGCGGGTGGCGGCGCTTGCCAATGCTGGCGTCGAACCTTCGCTGCTCAGCTACCGCGCCGCCTTCGGCCGGCCGCTCGATTATTACACCGGCCTCGTTTTTGAAATCGTCATAGACGGCTCAGCCGCCGTTCTGGCCGGTGGCGGCCGCTTCGATCGGCTGATGACGCTGCTGGGCGCCCGGGAACGCATTCCCGCCGTCGGCTTTGCCCTCTGGCTCGACCGCATCGAACAGGCGCTGGCCTCTCAGGAAGGGCAGATTTCTCGATGACCATCACCATCGCACTGCCCTCCAAGGGCCGGATGAAGGAAGACGCGTCTGCGATCTTAAAAAAGGCAGGACTGAAGATCGTCGCCGTCGGCAATGAGCGCTCCTATCGGGGACGGGTCGAGGGCATGGACGATGTCGAGATCGCCTTCCTCTCGGCCTCGGAAATCTCCCGCGAAATTGGCAACGGCTCGATCGATTTCGGCGTCACCGGCGAGGACCTGATCCGCGAAGGTCTGGCCGAGGCCGATCAGCGCGTCGAATTCTGCGCCCGGCTCGGCTTCGGTCATGCCGACGTCGTCGTCGCGGTTCCGGAAATCTGGCTCGATGTCGAGACCATGGCCGATCTTGGCGACGTCGCCGCCGATTTTCGCGCCCGCCATGGGCGCCGGTTGGCAATCGCCACGAAATACTGGCGGCTGACCCAGCAGTTCTTCTCCTCCCAGCACGGCATCCAACTTTATCGCATCGTCGAAAGCCTTGGCGCAACGGAAGGGGCGCCGGCCTCCGGTTCTGCCGATATCATCGTCGACATTACCTCTACCGGCTCGACGTTGAAGGCCAACCACCTGAAGATCCTGTCGGACGGGATCATTCTGCGGTCGCAGGCCTGTCTCGTCCGTGCCCGCAAGGTGGAGCATGAGAACGATCCGGCAGTGACGCGCATTGTCGAGGCTATCAGCCGCGTCTGCTGATATCGGTGCCAAATGCGTGACGCCGCGTCAATGAAGCAACCGGTACGTCCGGCCGGCGCCAAGCCGGTAGGCGCCGCGCGACAGGAATGCCGTCAGGGCACACAACAGCCAGGCGAGGCCGAAGCCGATTGCAGCCCAGGTCATGCCGGGAAGGCTCACCGGAACCGCGGGAATGAAATCCCGCCAGGTGTTCTCCAGGATCGCCGGGTCCGCATCCTTTATCAGGATGAAGGGTTTGTAGATCGGAGAGGCGGCTTCCAGGGCCTGTTGCTGACCCTCCAGGTTTTGAAAGCGCGTCAGCGTCTGCCGCATCGAAACACCCTGATCCTTCAGGAACGGCTCGGCCGACGCCGCGTAAAGACCAAGGGCCGTCTCCCGGTCGATGGCGTTCCGGTTCGCCTCGCGATCGAAATTCTCCACGATGACGCGCAGTTCGTCCATCGCCCCGCCAATCCGCTGGCGGTATTGCTGGGTCAGTTCCGGCGCCTGCGACATGACGATCGCACCGAAAATGCCGCTGCCCAGAGTGATCAACCTGCTGATTGGCCCCATTGCCGTCCCCGCAAAAAACGTCCAGTGCAGGCTCTAACGGCCGGCAGGGGCGAAAAGTTCGATTTGTACAATCAACAGGCGTTGTGACCCGGTGTTAGCGAAAACGAAAAGTTCATTTGACCCTTCGCGCGGTCTGATATTTTTGTCCGGCGTTTCATATATAGGGCGTCCCACCCTCAGGAGTTCCCATGGCCGACCTCAGTGCATTCCCGATTACCACCCGCTGGCCCGCTCAAAATCCGGATATTATTCAGCTCTATTCGCTGCCGACGCCGAATGGCGTGAAGATTTCCATAGCCTTGGAAGAACTCGGCCTTGCCTATGAGCCGCATTTGGTTTCCTTCGGCACCAACGACCAGAAATCGCCGGAATTCGTGTCGCTGAACCCGAATGGCCGCATTCCGGCGATCATCGATCCCAACGGCCCGGATGGCAAGCCGATCGGCCTGTTCGAATCCGGCGCGATCCTCGTCTATCTCGCCGAAAAGACCGGCAAGCTCCTTCCGGCCGATGCCGCCGGGCGCTACGAGACACTGGCCTGGGTGATGTTCCAGATGGGCGGCGTGGGTCCGATGTTCGGCCAGTTCGGTCATTTCTTCAAATTCGCGGCCGACAAGGTTGCCAATAATTCCTATCCGATGGAACGCTACCGGGACGAGTCCAAGCGCCTGCTCGGCGTTCTGGAAGAACGACTGAACGGGCGCCAGTGGCTGATGGGCGACGACTATACAATTGCCGACATCGCCACCTATCCGTGGATAGAAGGCGCCCGCAAATTCTATGGTGGCGCCGAGGTGCTGGACTATTCGAGCTTCCCCAATGTCATGGCCTGGGTGGACAGGGCCCTTGCCCGCCCGGCGGTGCAGAAGGGCATGGACATTCCCAAGCGCGATTGATCCCCTCATGATCGCAGCCCGCCCGAGTTGACGACACTCTGGCGGGCGGCTACCTCTCGGCAAAACAGGTGTCGGGGGACAGTGAAATGGCAGGTAGACTTGTTGTCGCGGGCGGTGGTCAGGCCGCCTTTGCTGTGGTTTCGAAGCTGCGCGCCTTGAAGGACGACCGGCCGGTGACGATCGTGGCAGCCGAAGCAAGCCTGCCGTACCAGCGCCCGCCGCTGTCCAAGAAATACCTGCTGCGCGAGATGGATCTGGACCGGCTGCTGTATCGTCCGGCGAGCTGGTACACGGATAACGCGGTCGATGTGCGCCTGTCCACGCGCGTGACCGGCATCGACCGCGATGCCAGGTGCGTCGCGCTCAGCGATGGTTCAAGGCTTCCTTATGACGTGCTGGCGCTTGCCACCGGCTCGACCCCTCGGCGTCTGCCGGCCAGCATCGGTGGCGATCTCGGCGGCGTCTTCGTCGTCCGCGATTTTGCCGATGCCGATCTTCTGGCGGAAGAACTGCAGCCTGGCCGTCATGCTCTTATCATCGGCGGGGGTTATATCGGGCTTGAGGCCGCCGCGGTGGCGCGATCAAGCGGCCTCGATGTCACGGTTATCGAAATGGCGGACCGTATCCTGCAGCGGGTCGCATCCGCCGCAACGTCCGATATCGTGCGGTCGATTCACCAGGATCGCGGCGTCGATATCCGGGAAGGCACCGGCTTGATCCGGCTTCTTGGCACTGAAGGCCGTGTCACGGCGGCGGAATTGACGAACGGATCGACCATTCCCGTCGATCTGGTCATTGTCGGCATCGGTGTCACGTCGAACGACGCGATCGCCGCGCAAGCCGGCCTCGAAGTCGGCAATGGCATCGTGGTCGATGATTTTGGCCGCACCTCCGATCCCGACATCTACGCCATGGGCGATTGCGCGCTGCTGCCCTGGAAGGACATGCGCATCAGGCTCGAATCCGTGCAGAATGCCGTCGATCAGGCCGAGGCCGTTGCAGCGCTGCTGGCGGGAGGCACGGAGCCCTACAGGCCGAAACCCTGGTTCTGGTCGGACCAGTACGACGTCAAGCTGCAAATTGCCGGCTTCGGCCTCGGTCACGACGAGACCATTGTGCGCACAGGCCAGCGCGCAGGCAGCGTCTCCGTCTGGTATTTCGCAAGCGGCCGCTTCATCGCCGTCGATGCAATCAACGATGCCAAGGCCTATGTGACCGGAAAGAAACTGCTGGACCTCGGCCTGACGCCGGATCGCGCCGTTCTCGAAAATCAGGATGCGGACCTCAAGACGCTGTTGCCGTAAAGGCGACCGGTACAGGACGGAAGATCGCTTTTCTCCGGTTGTTCCCGTTAGCAAACAAAAAGGGCGGACCTCGCGGCCCGCCTCTTTCGTCCGGTTACCCGGAATGCTGTATAGTCGTCCTTCAGTAATAAGGCGGAAGCCTTATTACATCATGCCGCCCATTCCGCCCATTCCGCCCATGTCCGGCATGCCGCCGCCGCCGGCGGAGTCCTTCTTTGGGGCTTCGGCAATCATGGCTTCGGTCGTGATGAGCAGCGAAGCAACCGAAGCTGCGTTCTGCAGGGCCGTGCGAACGACCTTGACCGGATCGACGATACCCATGGCGATCATGTCGCCATATTCGCCGGTCTGGGCGTTGTAGCCGAAGTTGTCGGTGCCGCTTTCGAGGATCTTGCCGACGATGATCGAACCTTCATCGCCTGCGTTTTCAGCGATCTGGCGAACCAGCGACTGAAGCGACTTGCGGATGATGTTGATACCGGCGTTCTGATCGTCGTTGGCGCCCTTGATGTCGAGGACGACGGAAGCGCGCAGCAGGGCAGTACCACCGCCTGGAACAATACCTTCCTGAACGGCAGCGCGCGTTGCGTTGAGCGCGTCGTCGATGCGGTCCTTCTTTTCCTTGACTTCGATTTCAGTTGCACCGCCGACGCGGATGACGGCAACGCCGCCAGCGAGCTTGGCAAGACGTTCCTGCAGCTTCTCGCGATCGTAGTCGGACGTGGTTTCTTCGATCTGGCCCTTGATCTGGGCAACGCGGCCTTCGATCTCGTTCTTGGCGCCGGCGCCATCAACGATGGTGGTGTTTTCCTTGGAAATCGAAACCTTCTTCGCACGGCCGAGCATTTCGAGCGTGACGTTTTCCAGCTTGATGCCGATATCTTCGGAAATGACCTGGCCACCGGTGAGGACAGCGATGTCTTCGAGCATGGCCTTGCGGCGATCGCCGAAGCCCGGAGCCTTGACGGCAGCGATTTTCAGGCCGCCACGCAGCTTGTTGACGACGAGCGTTGCAAGAGCTTCGCCTTCGACGTCTTCCGAGATGATCAGGAGCGGCTTGCCGGTCTGAACGACGGCTTCCAGAACCGGAAGCATCGCCTGCAGGTTGGAAAGCTTCTTCTCATGGAGAAGGATGTAAGCATCTTCCAGTTCGGCAACCATCTTTTCAGGGTTGGTCACGAAGTAAGGGCTGAGGTAGCCGCGGTCGAACTGCATGCCTTCGACGACTTCGAGTTCGGTTTCGGCGGTCTTGGCTTCTTCAACCGTGATGACGCCTTCATTGCCGACCTTCTGCATCGCTTCAGCGATGTACTGGCCGATTTCCTTTTCGCCATTGGCGGAGATCGTGCCGACCTGGGCCACTTCTTCCGAAGTGTTGATCTTCTTTGCCTTGGCAACGAGGTCCTTGACGACGGCCGAAACAGCGAGGTCGATGCCGCGCTTCAGGTCCATCGGGTTCATGCCGGCTGCAACGGCCTTGCCGCCTTCGCGAACGATGGCCTGGGCGAGAACGGTAGCAGTGGTCGTGCCGTCACCGGCGATGTCGTTGGTCTTCGAAGCAACTTCGCGGACCATCTGTGCGCCCATGTTTTCGAACTTGTCTTCGAGTTCGATTTCCTTGGCGACGGAAACGCCGTCCTTGGTGATGCGCGGTGCGCCGAAGGACTTGTCGATGATGACGTTGCGACCCTTCGGGCCGAGCGTGACCTTGACTGCGTCTGCGAGGATGTCGACGCCGCGCAGCATCTTTTCGCGCGCGGTGCGGCCGAACTTAATTTCTTTGGCTGCCATGTTAAAAACTCCCGGGCTGATGCCCAATTGGTTTTCTGGAATTGAGGATGAAAGTCAGCGGCTCAAATCAGCCGATAACGCCCATGATGTCGGCTTCCTTCATGATCAGAAGGTCTTCGCCGTTGAGCTTGACTTCGGTGCCCGACCACTTGCCGAACAGGATGCGGTCGCCAGCCTTGACGTCGAGCGCAATGAGGGCGCCCTTGTCGTCACGTGTGCCGGTACCGACAGCGACGATTTCGCCTTCCTGCGGCTTTTCCTTTGCGGTGTCAGGAATGATGATGCCGCCCTTGGTCTTGGCTTCAGCCTCGATACGGCGAACGACGACGCGGTCGTGCAGGGGGCGGAAATTGGTGCTTGTCATTGTCTAATCCCTCGATCAAATGACTTACGGATCGTCAGATGCGACCCGATGGATGGATGTTAGCACTCATTGATCACGAGTGCTAGCGGCTTGGAGATAAGGGTGGAGCAAGCCCGAGTCAAGAACCGTGCCGTCAAAAATCTTTTGCGTAACGCGGGTACTGGAGAGGCATGCACATCGCGCGAGAACAAGACCTCAATAAGGCGCCGCCACACCCATCCCTTTCCGAGGCCACCCGCGTCTGGGCGCGGGTCGGGTGTCTGAGCTTCGGCGGACCGGCCGGGCAAATCGCGCTGATGCACCGCGAACTGGTGGATGAGAGGCGCTGGATTTCCGAGAGCCGTTTCCTGCATGCACTGAATTTCTGCATGCTGCTGCCGGGACCGGAGGCCCAGCAACTTGCCACCTATATCGGCTGGTTGCTGCACGGTGCCCGCGGCGGCATTGTCGCTGGCCTGTTGTTCATTCTGCCGGGATTCGTCGTTATTCTCGGCCTCTCCTGCACCTACGCGCTGTTCCAGCAGGCCGATTGGCTGGCGAGCCTGTTCTTCGGGTTGAAGGCAGCGGTGCTGGCAATTGTTATCGAGGCGGTCATCCGCGTCGGCCGTCGGGCGTTGAAGACAAGCTTTGCATGCCTCATTGCCGCTCTTGCGTTTGCCGCGCTGTTCTTCTTCGATCTGCCATTTCCGCTTGTCGTGCTTTCGGCCGGCATCGCCGGATACACGGCTGCACGTCTTGAGCCGCAAACCGGCGAAAAAGCCATGGCCGCCGCCGCGCGACAGGCGCTTTCCGACAGGCCGTCCGTCATCGACGGCAGCCTTCCGGATATTGCCTCGAGCTGGAACCGGACGTTCCGGGTTCTCGCCCTATGGCTGAGCCTGTGGATCGCCCCCTTTATCCTCATCGGCGGGGTGCTGGGCTTCGACAATGTTTATACCGCCATTGGCCTGTTCTTTTCCAAGATGGCGGTGGTGACTTTCGGCGGAGCCTATGCAGTGCTGGCCTATGTCGCCCAGCAGGCGGTCGATACCTACCACTGGCTGAAACCCGGCGAAATGCTCGATGGCCTTGCCCTTGCCGAAACGACACCCGGACCGCTTGTGCTCGTTCTCTCCTTTGTCGGATTCATGGCGGCCTTCCGTGCCCCTTCCGGCCTTGATCCGCTCCTGTCCGGCATGCTCGGTGCGACGCTGGCCACCTGGGTTACCTTTGTGCCCTGCTTCCTGTGGATTCTCCTCGGTGCGCCCTATGTCGAGACACTGCGCAACAACAGGGCGCTGTCGGGCGCGCTGGCGGCGATCTCGGCTGCGGTCACCGGGGTCATTCTCAATCTGGCCCTCTGGTTCGGGCTGCACGTTCTTTTTACGCAGGTGGATCGATATGCTGGCGGGCCGCTGTCGATGCCGCTTCCCGTCTGGCAGACCTTCCAGTGGACAGCTCTTTTCCTGTCAGTTCTGGCGTCCCTGTTGCTGCTTCTGTTCAAGCGCGGCGTCGTCACGACGCTTGCCGTCTGTGCCGGAGCCGGCTGGATGACGATGCACTTGTAGGCGCTTCGGCATTGTTCCGCCTCGAATCCTTGGGATTCGAGCCCATTTCCCCGATAAAGCCTTGTCTTTTCCGTGCTTGCCTGCGATGTCACCCCGATCATTTTCTCTGCGGGAAAGCCAGCATGGCCGTTCGGATCAACAGTTTTCGCGACATCGCCAGCCGCTACGATGTTGTCCTGTGCGATGTCTGGGGCGTGCTGCACAACGGTGTCGCGGCCTTCAAGGGTGCCTGCGAGGCTTTGACCGAGGCCCGCGCCAAGGGGCTCACCGTTGTTCTCATCACCAATTCCCCGCGACCGCATCCCGGCGTCATCACCCAGATCCGCGGTCTTGGCGTGCCGGATACGGCCTATGACCGCATCATCACTTCCGGCGACGTGACGCGGGCCCTGATCTCCGCCGGCCCCAGGAAGGTCTATTTCATCGGTGCAGACCGCGATCTGCCCCTGCTCGAAGGCCTCGGCGTCGGGATGGTATCGTCCGAGGATGCGGAGATTATCGTCTGCGCCGGGTTCTTCGACGACGAAACGGAGACTGCGGAAGATTACCGTGCGACCCTGTCCGGCCTGGCAAAGCGCAAGATCCCGTTCATCTGCGCCAACCCGGACCTGGTCGTTGAGCGCGGCCACCGGCTCATCCCCTGCGCTGGAGCCATCGCCAAGGTCTACGAGGAGCTGGGCGGCGAAACCCGCATTTCCGGAAAGCCGCATGTGCCGATGTATCGCGCCTCGTTGACGGAGGCGAAAGCCATTCGTGGCAAGCTCGACCTTAGCCGGGTGATCGCGATCGGCGACGGCATGCCGACGGACGTCAAGGGCGCGCAGGATTTCGGGCTGGATGTCCTTTATATCAGTGCCGGTATCCATGCCCTGGAATATATGACCGGCGAAAAGACCGATGAAACGAAGCTGGCGGCATTCCTGAAAAGCGAAGGCGCGACGCCGAAATGGTGGATGCCGCGCCTCGCATGACTGGATTGCACCATGAGCGCCGGGACAGAGTGACGGGTTTGACGACATGACGGTTTTTCATCGCAACGAGACCCGCCAGCCTCTGCCGGATGCCTTGCGGGGCGGCGTCATCGCCATCGGCAATTTCGACGGCGTGCATCGCGGCCACCAGTCGGTGCTGAGCCGGGCACTCGACGAGGCGCAGGCGCGTGGCGTTCCGGCCCTTGTCCTGACCTTCGAGCCCCATCCGCGCTCGGTGTTCCGTCCGGATCAACCTGTTTTTCGCCTCACGCCCGCGCCGCTCAAGGCGCGCCTTCTCGAAGGCATGGGCTTTTCCGCGGTCATCGAATATCCGTTCGACCGAACCTTTTCGGAGATTACCGCCAGCGACTTCATCCGCACGGTTCTGATGGAATGGCTGCATGCCAGCCATGTCGTCACCGGGTTCGATTTCCATTTCGGCAAGGGCAGGGAGGGTGGCCCGGCCTTTCTGATGGCGGCCGGCGGCGAAAACGGCTTCGGCGTGACGCTGGTCGACGCCTTCCGCGACGAGAATGCCTCGGTGATTTCCTCCAGCCATATCCGAGCGATGCTGGCTTCGGGGGATGTCGTCGGCGCAGCCGGCCTGCTTGGCTACCGCTATACGGTGGCGGCGGAGGTGATCGGCGGCAAGAAGCTGGGACGCACGCTGGGCTATCCCACGGCCAATATGCGGCTCCCGCCGGAGGTGGAACTGCGAAACGGAATTTACGCCGTGCGTTTCCGCAGGCCGGATGGCAGTCTTTACGATGCGGTCGCGAGTTTCGGTAAACGGCCGACGGTCACCAGCAATGGCGAGGCATTGCTCGAAACCTTCCTTTTCGATTTTTCCGGCGATCTCTATGGTGAGGTCTCTTCCGTTTCCTTCTTCGGCCACCTGCGCGATGAGTTGAAATTCGATGGGCTGGAATCGCTGGTGGTGCAGATGAAGCAGGATGACGCAGAGGCGCGCGCCCTGCTGGCCGGCGTGCGGCCGCTGGGTGAGATCGACCGGCAGATTGCGTTCTAGCAGCGTTCGGTTTACGCCGGTGCCAAGGCTGGCATCTGGTGTCGGCATATTCAAAAGAGATCAGGACAGAAAACCATGGCCAACCCACCGCGTCGCCCCATCAGTCCCATGGATGCGGCCGAAGCCCTGTTCAAACCGGTCAAGAAGCAGGCTGCCCCGGCACTCGAAAGACGCGCTCTGCCGGAGACAAAGGAACTCGTCTCCCTCAAGATCGACAGCGCCGTGATCGAATATTTCCAGAAAGACGGCCCCGGCTGGCAGGACCGCATCAACGACGCTTTGCGCGCGGCGATGATGGCTGACGGAGAGAGGTAGCGGACGCTGTCCCAGTCAGGCAGCCTCTTCCTTTTCACCGGAAAACGTCCTACACACGGGCCGCCATGACCCGATATCGTCGATTGATGATAGATCCGCGAATTATTGGCCCGGCCTTCTGAGCGCACCGATGCCGCCGGAAGGTCCGGGTTTTCGGCGTTGCCTGAAGCGCCATGCTATTCCTTCATAGAATTCCCGTTCGCATGCGCGGCCAGACGCGCCAGAGACGATTGCAGAAGCCATGACCGATACTGTTGAAAAGCTCGATTATTCCAAGACGCTCTACCTTCCCGAAACCGAATTTCCGATGCGCGCCGGACTGCCGCAGAAGGAGCCGGAAATGGCCAGGAAGTGGAAGGACATGGAGCTTTACAGACAACTCCGCGCCTCCGCATCTGGCCGTGAAAAGTTCGTGCTGCATGACGGCCCGCCCTATGCCAACGGCAACATCCATATCGGCCATGCGCTGAACAAGGTGCTGAAGGACGTCATCACGCGCTCGTTCCAGATGCGCGGATACGACGCCAATTACGTGCCCGGCTGGGATTGCCACGGCCTGCCGATCGAATGGAAGATCGAGGAAGCCTACCGCGCCAAGGGCAAGGACAAGAACGAGGTCCCGATCAACGAATTCCGCAGGGAATGCCGTGACTTTGCGCAAGGATGGATCGACATCCAGTCGGAAGAATTCCGCCGTCTCGGCATCGAGGGCGATTTCGAGCGTCCCTACACGACGATGAACTTCCACTCTGAGGCGCGCATTGCCGGTGAACTTTTGAAGATCGCCATGAGCGGCCAGCTCTATCGCGGCTCCAAGCCGATCATGTGGAGCGTGGTGGAGCGCACGGCGCTGGCGGAAGCCGAGGTGGAATATGCCGAGGTCGAGAGCGACACGATCTGGGTGAAGTTTCCGGTGAAAGCCGTAGAGGGGGCGGCAAAAGCAGAATGGCTTTCCGATACGGGTAAAGTTCCCGTCGTAAATTCGCTAAATGAACTTCAAGCAGCGGCCGTTGTCATTTGGACGACCACTCCTTGGACGATTCCTGGCAATCGTGCGATCTCCTTCTCTTCCCGCATTGAATATGGCCTCTACGAAGTTACCGAAGCGGTGAACGAATTTGGCCCCCAGCCGGGTGAAAGGTTGATCTTCGCGAAGCGTCTAGCGGAGGACTGCGCGACGAAGGCGAAGGTAAAGCTCAGCCTGATCAGTGATGTTTCAGGTAAAGAGCTTGCCGCCATCACCTGCGCCCACCCACTCGCCGCCCTCGGTTACGACTTTACCGTCCCCCTCCTCGACGGCGATCACGTCACCGACGATGCCGGCACCGGCTTTGTGCACACCGCCCCCTCCCACGGCCGGGACGACTTCGAGATCTGGATGGCGAACGCTCGTGCCCTAGAAGCCCGCGGAATCTCCTCCAAGATTCCGTTCCCCGTCGATGACGCCGGCTTCTACACCGAGGACGCGCCTGGCTTTGGCCCGTCGGCGGAGGGCGGCGCCGCGCGCGTGCTCGACGACAACGGTAAGAAGGGCGACGCCAACAAGCGCGTGATGGATGCGCTGATCGCCGCCGGCAACCTGTTTGCCCGTGGTCGCATCAAGCACGAGTACCCGCATTCCTGGCGCTCCAAGAAGCCGGTCATCTTCCGCAATACGCCGCAATGGTTCGTCTATATGGACAAGGAACTGGGCGACGGCACGACGCTGCGCTCTCGCGCCCTATCGGCCATCGACGACACGCGTTTCGTGCCCGCTGCCGGGCAGAACCGCCTGCGGGCGATGATCGAGCAGCGTCCGGACTGGGTGCTGTCGCGCCAGCGTGCCTGGGGGGTGCCGATCTGCGTCTTCGCCGATGCCGAGGGAAATGTTTTGAAGGATGATGAGGTCAACGCCCGCATCCTCGAAGCCTTCGAGAAGGAAGGGGCGGACGCCTGGTTCGCCGCTGGTGCCAAAGAGCGGTTCCTCGGCAATGCGCATGACGCCGAAAAATGGCAGATGGTCACCGACATTCTCGACGTCTGGTTCGATTCAGGCTCCACCCATGTGTTCACGCTGGAGGATCGTCCCGACCTGAAATGGCCGGCCGACGTCTATCTGGAAGGCTCGGACCAGCATCGCGGCTGGTTCCATTCCTCGCTTCTGGAAAGCTGCGCCACCCGCGGCCGCGCGCCCTACAACGCCGTCGTCACCCATGGTTTCATCATGGATGAGAAGGGCGAGAAGATGTCGAAGTCGAAGGGCAACGTCACCGCCCCGCAGACAATCATGAACGACGCCGGCGCCGATATCCTGCGCCTGTGGGTGATGTCGTCGGACTATGCGGAAGACCTGCGCGTCGGCAAGACGATCATCCAGACCAATATCGACGCCTACAGAAAGATCCGCAACACGATCCGCTGGATGCTCGGCACGCTCGCCCACGACAAGGGTGACGACATCGCCTATGCCGACCTGCCGGAACTCGAAAAGCTGATGCTGCACAGGCTGTTCGAACTCGACCAGCTGCTGCGCAAGGCCTATGACGACTTCGACTTCAAGCGGATCACCCGCGCCTTGACGGATTTCGCCAATGTCGAGTTGTCGGCCTTCTATTTCGATATCCGCAAGGACACGCTGTATTGCGACGCGCCGTCGAGCCTGAAGCGCCGTTCGGCCTTGTTCGTCATCCGCAAGCTGTTCGACAGCCTCGTGCTCTGGTTCGCGCCGATGATGCCGTTCACCACGGAAGAGGCCTGGCTGTCGCGCGATCCGTCCGCGACATCCGTGCATCTGGAGCAGTTCCCGGAGATCCCGGCGGAATGGTCGAACGGGGCGCTGGCCGACAAATGGAAGAAGGTCCGCACCGTCCGCCGCGCCGTCACAGGCGCGCTTGAACTCGAACGCAAGGACAAGCGCATCGGCTCGTCGCTGGAGGCTGCCCCCGTCGTGCATATCGCTGACGCCGATCTGCTGGCCTCCCTGGAGGGTCTGGACCTTGCCGAAATCTCCATCACGTCGGATATCACGGTGGTGGCGGGAGAGGGGCCGGCGGATGCTTTCCGCCTGGAGGACGGCACGAAGGTGGCCGTCGAACAGAAGCTGGCAGAGGGCGTCAAATGCGCCCGCTCTTGGCGGATCACGACCGATGTCGGCTCCGATCCGGCGTTTCCGGATGTCTCGGCCCGCGATGCGGCAGCGCTTCGCGAACTCGGCTTTGCTTCTTAAGGGATTGTTTACCGGGTGAATTGCTCTTTTGCCGCTCATCCGGTAAAACCTGCCTGAAAATCGGCGGATTTATCCGCCAAGGCGCAGCAATGCCGCCTAGACATATCCATTATGCCGGCGCCGCTGGAAGGGTTTTCATGGGAATGACGCGCGAGTTTCGAGTATATGCCAGTGTGTTTGGCGTCGTGGCGGCAAGCCTTGCCCTGTCCGGCTGCATCGGCGGCCCGACTTATGGGACGGACAAGACTGCTGGCGAACATCTGATGGACGATCTCGGCAGCACGGTCGCCATTGGAGAGGGAAAACCCAAGAGCACCGTGAAATATCAGCCGCGTCCCGGACTGGTCCTGCCGCCATCGACGGAAAGCGCGCAACTGGTCCAGCCGCAGCAGAACCTGGCGACCAAGGAGAACCCGCAATGGGTCGAAAGCCCTGAGGAAACCCGCCAGCGCCTGCGTGACGAAGCCGATGCCAATGCCGACCGCCCGGGCTATGTGTCGCCGCTCGCCAAGGCAAGTGCGAACGGCCGACGCCTGACAGCCAAGGAGCAGACGGAAGCCTATCGCGAGGCCCGCAGACTGCAGATGGGCGCCTATTCGGACAAGCGCCGCACGCTCAGCGATCCGCCTCTCGAATACCGCAAGATGCCGGAAGAGGCGGTTGCCGATCTTGGCGAGCCGGAGCAGCAGAAGGCCCGCCGCCGCAAGAAGGAAGCGGCCGTCGCCGGTTCCGGCAAGAAGTGGTGGGATATTTTCTGATCCGCAATGTTCAGCATCCGTCCAGCCACCTCTGAAGACGCGTCCACGATCCTGCGTTTCATCACCGAACTGGCCGTCTATGAAAAGGCGGGCCACGAGGTCGAGGCCACGGTTGAGGCTGTCACTCAATCCCTGTTCGGCGCAGACACCGTGTCGCAGGCGGTCATCTGCGAGCGCGACGGCATGCCCGTCGGTTTTGCCGTCTGGTTTTTCAGCTATTCCACCTGGCTTGCCCGCAACGGGCTCTATCTCGAAGATCTCTACGTCACGCCCGAACAGCGCGGCACTGGCGCCGGCCGCCTGATGCTGCGGCATCTGGCAAGGATTGCCGTGGACAAGGGATGCCAGCGTTTCGAATGGAGCGTGCTCGACTGGAACGAGCCCGCCATCAAAGCGTATGAGGCGATCGGCGCCGAGCCGATGAACGAGTGGACACGCTACCGTCTGTCGGGTGCGGCCTTGACGCGCTTCGCGGCGGGCTGACCTTTATCCGGGCGCTTTTGCGCAAAGAACGCCCTCAAAATCTCTGTCGCCGGCCGGGCGGACATGCCGGAATAGACCTCCGGGGCGTGATGGCATGTCGGCTGGCTGTAAAAGCGCACGCCATTGTCGACGCCTCCGCCCTTTTCATCTTCGGCGCCGTAGTAGAGCCGCCGCAGCCGGGCAAAGGAAATTGCCGCCGCACAGAGCGTGCAGGGTTCCAGCGTCACGTAGAGATCAGCGCCTGTCAGCCGCTCGCTGCCAATCGCAACCGCCGCCTCGCGAATAACCAGAATCTCGGCATGGGCCGTGACGTCGGATAGTTCCCGCGTCCGGTTTCCGGCAGCCGAAATCACCTCGCCATCGAGCACCAGCACAGCGCCGACGGGCACTTCGCCCCGCTCCGCCGCCAGCCGCGCCTGGGAAAGCGCCAAATCCATGAAACTGCCCGTCGGCGCCATCGTCGAAACCCGCGATATTTTCTCTTAACCCGAGGGCTTCGACCTGATAGGACAGCCCAAAAGGCAGGCAACACAAATGACATTCAAAGACAAGCCCCAGCGCCCCGGTGGAAAGCCGGAAGGCCGCGACAAGAAGCCCTATACCGGCGCCCGCAAGACGGCAGCCGCATCGGGGCCTGAAAAGACGGAAGCGGAAAAGCCGCGCCGGCCGAAAACGGATGATGCGGTCAACGTCGAAGCGGACGTGCCGCAGCGCATTTCGAAGATTTTGGCGCGCGCCGGCATCGCTTCGCGGCGCGACATCGAGCGCATGATCATGGAAGGCCGCGTCAGCCTCAATGGCAAGGTGCTGGAAACCCCCGTCGTTAACGCGACCTTGTCCGACAAGATCGAAGTGGACGGCGAGCCGATCCGCGGCATAGAGCGCACGCGGCTCTGGCTCTACCACAAGCCCTCCGGGCTGGTGACGACCAATTCCGACCCGGAAGGCCGCCCCACCGTTTTCGACAACCTGCCGGAGGAGTTGCCACGCGTCCTGTCGATCGGCCGTCTCGACATCAATACCGAAGGCCTGCTGCTGCTGACAAACGACGGCGGGCTTGCCCGTGTGCTTGAGTTGCCGTCCACCGGCTGGCTGCGCCGCTACCGCGTGCGCGCCCATGGCACGATCGATCAGGCAGCACTCGACAAGCTGAAGGACGGCATCGCCGTCGATGGCGTGCTTTACGGTTCCATTGAGGCGACTCTGGACAAGGTTCAGGGCTCCAATGTCTGGATTACCATGGGGCTTCGCGAAGGCAAGAACCGCGAGATCAAGAACGTCATGGGCGCTCTCGGCCTCGACGTGAACCGGCTGATCCGCATTTCCTATGGTCCGTTCCAGCTCGGCGAACTGCCGGAGGGCCAGGCCCAGGAAATCCGCGTACGAACCCTGCGCGACCAGCTCGGCCCCCGGCTGATCGAAGATGCAAAGGCCAATTTCGATGCGCCGATCTTCGATGCCGCCCCGGCCGAGGAAGAAAAGCCGCAGAAGACCGAGTGGGCCGCCGGCAAGCCGGAAGCCCGGGAACGTGGTGCCTTCAAAGAGAAGGCCGGCGACAAGCGCGAGCGGGCGCTGTCGCGCCTCGACACCCGGCGCGACGACAAGAGCAGCTCTCGTCCGGATCGCAAGGAGCGCGGCGGACGCGATGCGCCGGTTCAGAGATTCGACGACCAGCCGAAGCGCGAGCCGGGTTTCCGCGCCCGCCGGACCAATGTCTGGATGGCGCCCGGCGCCCGGCCTCTGGCCGAAAAGAAGCCCAGGGATGCACAAGCCGCCGATGCGACGGATAAGCCCGTGCGCCGCGAGCGTCCGGAAGGCGCGCCGACGACCAAGCGCTACGGCAAGACCAAGGATGGTCTGCCGATGAAATCAAACCGGAAATTCGATCCAGATCGCAAGAAGGCGTCTGTTTATGATCGCCCCGATCGCGGCCCGCGTGTGATCGTCACCCGTGATGATGACGACAAGGACTGGATCCGCGCAACGGAGGAGCCGAGCCGTGATGAAGGCCGTGGTGGCGACCGCAAGCGCGGCGACGATCGTGGCGCACGCAGTTTCGGTGACCGCGCTCCCCGCGGCGACCGTCCCCAAGGTGCTCGTCCTCAGGGTGCCGGTCCTCAGGGTGATCGACCGCCACGCCGCGAGGGCGGCGCCAAGCCGTTCGGCGATCGCAAACCGCGTGCCGAAGGTGCACGGTCGTTTTCGGACAGGCCGAAAACAGACCGTCCCAGAACCGACCGCCCGCAGGGGGACCGTCCGCCGGGCGACCGGCCACGCAAACCCTTCGGCGAGGCGTCTTTCGCGCGCGCGGACGGCGATCGCAAACCGCGTGATTTCGGCGATCGACCGCCGCGGAGCGACCGCCCGCAGAGCGACCGTCCTGCCGGCGATAAACCGCGGGGCAAATCCTTTGGCGGCAAGCCGGGCGGGGCAAAGCCATTCGGCACCAAAACGGGCGGTCCTCCTCGTGGCGGAAAGCCAGGCGGTGGCAAGCCTGCAGGCGGGCGCCCGACAGGCGGCGGCAAACCGCGCGGACGCGGGAACTAGGGCTCGATGCGGATCGTCGGTGGCGAGTTTCGCGGGCGTGGGCTTGCGGCGCCCAGATCGAACGACATCCGGCCGACAACCGACCGGACGCGCGAAAGCCTGTTCAACATTCTGGGTCATGCCTATGCGGAGGCTCTTGAGGGCACCCGCGTACTCGATCTCTTTGCAGGCACCGGCGCCGTTGGGCTGGAGGCTTTGTCGCGCGGGTGCCGCCAGGCGCTGTTCGTCGAGATGGGAACCGAGGGCAGGGGCCTCCTGCGAACCAATATCGAGACTCTCGGCCTGACCGGCCGGGCGCGCGTCTTCCGTCGCGACGCCACGGATCTGGGGCCCGCCGGCACGGTGGAACCTTTCCATCTTTTGTTTGCCGATCCGCCCTATGGCAACGGACTGGGCGAAAAGGCCCTGAGTTCGGCCGCGGCCGGCGGTTGGTTGATGCCGGGTGCTCTGGCCATCCTCGAAGAACGGGCGGATGTCCACCCTGTCGTGCAAACCGGTTTCGAGCCGATCGACGACCGCCTCTTCGGCGACACCCGCATGCACTTCTACCGATACGGCGCCGCATGACCGCGGAAAGGCGCAAGGCATGACGCAAGCTCCTGAAATCTTGAAAGGATCTGCTGATCCGACGGTTGCCATTGCTTTTGGCGGCGGCGGCGCGCGGGGCCTTGCGCATATCCATGTCATCGAAGCTTTGGACGAACTCGGAATCCGCCCTGTCGCCATAGCCGGCTCCTCGATCGGCGCGATCATGGGCGCTGCCATGGCGTCCGGGCTGAGCGGCGCCGACATCCGCGAGCACACGCTATCGACGGTCGGGCGGCGCAAGGAAATTTTCAACCGCCTCTGGCGCCTGCGTCCGGCCAGTTTTCGGCAGGCCGTGGCAAGCGGTTTTCGCGTCGGCCAGTTCAATCTCGAACGTATCCTGCCGGCCTTCCTTCCCGAAGCCATCGCCACGGATTTCAGTGCGCTCCAGATCCCCTTGAAAGTTCTGGTCACCGACTATTATGGTCAAGCCGAGCATGTCTGCGAAAGCGGCGACCTGCATGCGGCGCTTGCGGCATCCGCCGCCATCCCGGCGATGTTCATGCCCGTCCGGATCGATGGCCGGGTGATGATTGACGGCGGCATTTATAATCCACTGCCCTTCGATCATCTGGCCGGGCTTGCCGATATCGTGGTCGCCGTCGATGTCGTCGGCGGCCCCGATGGCGATGGCGAGACCATGCCGAGCCGGATCGACAGCCTGTTTGGCGCCAGCCAGCTGATGATGCAGTCTATCATCGCCATGAAGATGAAAGCGCACCCCCCGGATATCCTCCTGCGTCCCGAGGTCAACCGCTACCGTGTCATGGATTTTCTGAAGGCCCAGGACGTGCTGGCCGCGACCTCCGCCGTCAAGGATCAGTTCAAGATGGCGCTCGAACAGGCCATTGCTGCCAAGCGCAACAGCTAGAAAGCCTTAGTCCACTGTTGCGAGAAGGCCGCTGTCCGGTTGCGGTCTCTTCGGTCCGGTCGCGACCGACAGCATTTCCTCGTCCGGTCCCAGCGTTGCCGACAAGTCCCGCTTCGGCTTGATCAACGGTTCCGGCTTGACCGGATGCGAATGCAGCATGTCGCGTCCCGCGCTTAGTCCTTCGGCAGCCTGAACCGCAAGCCGTGCCTCGTCGCGGCGGCGGATATCCTCGGTAATCGCATGGGCCTGATTATCGGCTACCCCCAGCCCCTCCAGCGTCCTCCGGCCGAAAACAAGACCGGATTCGAAGGTCTCGCGCAGTTCGTAGTCTACCCCGCGGGCACGAAGGGACAGGGTGTGAATGCGGTCATAGGCACGGGCGTAGATCCGGGCATTGGGATATTCCGCCTGAACCAGATCGATGATGCGATCGGTGATCTCGGCCTTGTGCGTGCAGATCGCAACGATCTTCGCCTTTTCTATGCCTGCCGCCCGCAACACATCGAGCCGCGTGCCGTCGCCGAAATAGATCCGGAATCCGAAGGCCGCAGCCTGCCGGACACGCTCGGCGGAATGGTCGATGATGGTCACGTCGCGGCCACCCGCCAAAAGGATCTGTGAGGCGATCTGGCCGAAACGGGAAAAGCCGATCATCAGCACATCCGAGCCGGCGCCCTCGAAATCCTCCTCCAGCTCTTCCCTTGCCTCTTCCTGTTCCCGCATCAGAAACCGCGCCATGGCCGCCGCTGCCGGCGTCAGCGCCATGGACAGCGTGACGATCACGATCAGCAGCGACGCCCAGGCTTGCGAAAAGACCCCGGCGGTCGCGGCTGCGCTGAACAGCACGAAACCGAACTCTCCGCCCTGCGGCAGAAGCAGGCCGATGCGCACCGCGTCGTTGTGCGGTGAGCCGCTGATGCGGCAGATCGCAAAGAGAACCACCGCCTTGACGATCATCAGCAACGGAACGGCAATCAGGATGAGGAGATAGTTTTCAACGATGACGCCGATATCAAGCGACAGCCCGACGGCCATGAAGAACAGCGCGAGCAGCAGGCCGCGAAACGGTTCGATATCGGCCTCCAGTTCGTGGCGGTAGCTGGACTCAGCCAGCAACACCCCAGCCAGGAATGAGCCCATCGCCATCGACAACCCGGCAAGCTGCATCATGGTTGCCGCGCCCAGCACCACCAGAAGTGCGGCGGCGATCATCACTTCGCGTGCCCCGGTTCGCGCCAGAATCTGGAACAGCGGATTGAGCAGGTAGCGTCCCGCGACCACCATGATCAGGATCGCCCCGACTGCGATGGCAAAATCCTGGAGCGGCGGGCTGGTGTCTTCAGGAGCCTGCAGGGCAAGAAGCGGTATCAGGGCAAGCAGCGGCACGATCGCCAGATCCTGCAGGAGCAGGATCGAAAAGGCGCGCTGTCCGTGCCGGCTGTTGGTGTCGCCCTTTTCGTCGAGGATCTGCAGCGCGAAGGCTGTGGATGACAGCGCCAGTCCGAAGCCCGTGATGATGCTGCCGGCCCAGTCGAGCAGTCCCGCCTCATAGACGATGAAGGAAATCGAAAAGCCGGTCAGAAGAACCTGCGCCGTGCCGAGGCCGAAAATATCGCGCCGCATCTGCCAGAGGCGCGATGGCTTCAGTTCCAGCCCGATCACGAACAGCAGAAAGACCACGCCAAGTTCGGCAAAGCCGAGGATCTGCTCGCCCTCGCTGATCTGGTGAAGCAGGGGGCCGATGATGATGCCGGCGGCGAGATAACCGAGAACGGTGCCGAGCCCGAGCTTTTTGAAGATGGGCGCGGCCACGACCGCCCCGCCCAGCAAGAGCAGCGCCTGTGAGGTAAAGGCTTGCGTCGTCGACATGGTGTTTCTTTCCAAACGCGGGACCAGAGGCGCAAAGACGCCGTTTGGCGAAGAGATTTCCAAAGGATCGGCTTTTCGCCGGGGCCGGGGGCACAGAATCACGTTATGCCCTTGATGCCTGTCTCACTGCACAATAAATGGGACAGGAATGAAAGGCTAAATCATGTCCGATATTATCGATTCCGGCGTCCTTCAGACGCGCGCGGCTGAACTTGTGGATATGGCGCGCAAAGCTGGTGCGGACGAGGCGGATGCGGTGATTGTCCGGGGCAGGTCGCGCTCGGTCTCCGTCCGGCTCGGCAAGGTCGAGGCGACGGAAGCATCCGAAAGCGATGATTTCTCGCTGCGCGTCTTCGTTGGCCGCCGCGTGGCAAGCGTTTCCGCCAATCCCGGTTTCGATCTGAAGGTTCTGGCGGAACGTGCGGTCGCGATGGCAAAGGCGTCCCCCGAAGATCCTTTTGCAAGTCTCGCAGATCCGGACCGCCTGGCCCGATCCTATCCCGATCTCGATCTGTTCGATCCGGCGGAGGTTTCGACGGAGGATCTGGCCGCCGCCGCGCTTGAGGCCGAGGAGGCGGCGCTGGCGGTCGCCGGCGTCACCAATTCCAGCGGCGCGGGTGCATCTGCGGGCATGGGCGGTCTTGTTCTCGTCACCTCGCATGGCTTTTCCGGCGCCTATATGGGAACGCGCTTCGGACGTTCGGTCAGCGCCATTGCCGGCGACGGCACCAAGATGGAGCGCGACTACGACTACGACAGCCGTCTGTTCCTCTCCCATCTGAAATCGGCGGCCGAAATCGGTCGCACTGCCGGCGAAAGAGCGATCGCCCGCCTTGGCCCACGCCAGGTACCGACGCAGAAAAACGTTACGGTGGTCTTTGATCCACGCATGGCGCGCGGGTTTGCCGGCCATATCGCAGGAGCGATCAACGGAGCCTCGGTTGCCCGCAAGACGAGCTTCCTGCGCGATATGATGGGCCAGCAGGTGATGAAGAGCGGTATTCTGGTGACCGACGACCCGCTCATCGTGGGCGGTTCGTCCTCCCGCCCCTTCGATGGCGAAGGCGTAAGCGGCGAGAAACTGTCGGTGATCGAGGACGGTGTTTTGCAGCACTGGTTCCTGTCGACGTCTACGGGGCGGGAGCTTGGCCTCGACACCAACGGACGCGGCGTGCGCGGCGGCCCTTCCGTCACGCCATCCTCGACCAATTTCGCGATCGAGCCCGGAGATATCGCGCCCGAGGATCTCATTCGCAGCGTCGGGACCGGCTTCTACGTCACGGAGCTGATCGGCCAGGGTGTCAATATGCTGACCGGCGAATACAGCCGCGGGGCCTCGGGATTCTGGATCGAGAACGGCGAACTGAGCTTCCCTGTCTCCGAGGTTACTATCGCCTCCAACCTGAAGCAGATGTTCATGGCCTTGACGCTCGCCAACGACATCGACCGGAAATTTGGCGTCGCGGCGCCGACGCTTGCCATCGAAGGCATGACGCTTGCCGGCACGTAGGCCGGATAATTGCCAGTACGCGGCATAGGCCGCGGGAAACGGAAAGACTGAGATGAACGTCCTTCGCTCATCGCCGGACCCGTGGGCCGGCGACCTCGACCTTATAACCGAAGCCGCAAAGGCCGCCGGGGAAAAGGCTTTGAGCTATTTTCGGAAGGATCCCGACGTCCGGTGGAAGAACGGCGGCCACTCGCCGGTCAGCGAGGCCGATTACGCTGCCAACGATATCCTGAAAGAGAGACTTCTGACCGCCCGGCCGGGTTATGGCTGGCTGTCGGAAGAAACCGACGACGACGAGGCGCGGCTTGGCTGCGACACGCTTTTCGTCGTCGATCCGATCGACGGCACCCGTGCGTTCATCGGCGGCAAGGATATCTGGTGCGTCAGTGTCGCGGTGGTGCATCTCGGCCGACCGGTTGCCGGCGTCTTGTTCGCTCCGGCCCTCGACGAGCTTTTTCAGGCGACGTTGAACGGCAGGGCGTTGAAGAACGGCGCTCCTATCGGTGTGAAGGCGCAAGAACATGCCGTTCTGCGGATCGCCCTGGCGGAAGACACCGTCAAGCTGCTTGAGACGGGCTATCGCGCCACCGTGTCGCGGATCGCGCATGTGCCCTCCCTGGCCTACCGGATCGCCATGATCGCCGATGGCCGCATCGACGGCACCATCGTCAAGAAAAACTCGCACGACTGGGATCTGGCCGCTGCCGATCTTATCCTGGAACGGGCTGGTGGCATATTGTCCGGACTGGACGGCAAGCCGCTTTCCTATAATCGCCCCAATGTTCGCCATACAGTCCTTTGCGCCGCGGCAATGCCGGCTTTGCCCGCCCTCATCGCCGCGTCCAAGGGGCTGGATAACCATTGACCTTTCAGGTCGGATGCCGCAAACCACAGGAAAACACGGCAAGACAATGGGAAAGACGAATGGCGCAGACACAGGAAACCAAACAGCGGCTCCATCTGGTGTTCGGGGGCGAATTGACGACCTTGACCGGCGTGCAGTTCCGCGACCTGGCCAAACTGGACATCGTGGGCATTTTTCCCGACTACGAGACTGCCCTGATCGCCTGGAAATCGAAGGCCCAGCTGACCGTGGACAATGCGCATATGCGGTATTTCATCGTTCACATGCATCGGCTGCTCGAACCCGAACAGGCCTGATGTTGCGGATCGCGGCGCTGTCGGTCAAACCGGCAAGATCAGGAAAAGCCTGCGATATGCCGCCTGAAAGCGATCGCGGAGATTGCGTTCCATGAACCGAATGCTTGCGCGGGTGGCTTTGTCCGGCTATCGCTGGATCGGCACCGCCATCTATCCCCTGGTCTGGTCCTACCTTGCGGCACGCGCCGCCAAGGGCAAGGAAGATTCGGGCCGCCGGCAGGAGCGTTACGGCCATGCCAGCAAACCAAGGCCGCAGGGGCCGCTGGTCTGGTTTCATGCAGCAAGCGTGGGCGAGACCATTGCGGTCGTTCCCCTCATCAAGGAAGTGGCGCGGCGCGGCATTGCGGTCGTCCTGACCACGGGCACGACCACCTCTGCGCGATTGGCCGCCGACAGGTTGGGGTCTGGCATCATCCACCAGTATGTTCCGCTCGATTTCAAGCCGGCCGTTGCCCGTTTCCTCGACTACTGGGAACCTGATCTCGCGATCATCGCCGAATCCGAGATCTGGCCGATGACAATTGTCGAACTCGGCGAGCGCCACATTCCGCAGGTTCTCGTCAACGGGCGGCTTTCCGACCGCACGTTCAGCCGCTGGAAGAAGCGTCCCTGGCTCGCCGATGCGCTGTTCGAGAATCTGGCTCTGGTTATCGCCCAGTCGGACCTCGATGCGGAGCGCTTTCGCACGCTCGGTGCGCTTCCGGTGATGGTATCGGGCAATCTCAAGGTCGATACCGACGCGCCGCCACACGACGGACAGGTTCTCAAGCAGTACCGCCAGCAGATTCAGGGTCGCAAGACATGGGCGGCAATCTCGACCTTCGAAGGCGAAGAAAACGCGGCGGGGGTCGTTCATCGTGCCCTGAAGGAGCGGACGGGCCTGCTGACGATCATCGTGCCCCGCCATCCCGAGCGATGCGATGCCATCGAGGCCATGTTGAACGCCAAGGGGCTGACTGTGGCGCGCCGCACCCGCAACGACCCGATCACGCCGGAAACCGATATATTCCTGGGTGACACGATCGGAGAGATGGGTCTCTACCTGCGCCTGACGGAGGTTGCTTTCGTCGGCCGTTCGCTGTTTGCCGATGGTGGGCAGAATCCACTGGAGCCGGCCATGCTCGGCTGCGCCATTCTGTCCGGCGGCAATGTTCAGAATTTTCGCGAGACCTACCAGACGCTTGCCAAGAACGGCAGCGCCAAGATCATCCGCGATGTCGAAATGCTGGCCAAGGGTGTCAATTATCTGCTCGTCAACGACGAGATGCGTCGCAAGATGATCGATGCCGGTCTTGAAACCGTGCATGAAATGCGTGGTGCGCTATCGGCGACGATCCGGGGCCTTGAGCCCTATATCAATCCGCTGACGGTCAAGGCCCGGCTGCAGCCGCGCCGGGAAAACTGAACCTTGCCGCGGAACGCCCCATGACGCAGAAAACCATATCCGGCATCCTGTTCGACAAGGATGGGACGCTGCTGGACTATGTAAAAAGCTGGGTGCCGGTAAACTACGAACTCGCCCGGATTGCGGCGGATGGCGATGCCGGTCTTGCCCGTCGCCTGCTTCTCGCGGGTGGCATGGACCCCGACACCGGCCATGTGCTGCCCGACAGCCTGCTTGCGGCCGGAAATACGGTTGAGATTGCGACCGGCATGGTGGAAGCGGGCGCCTGCTACACGGTTGCGGACCTGACTGCCAGGTTCGACGGCCTGTTTGCCACCTCCGCCGAATATGCCGTGCCGGTCACCGACCTTGCCGCGTTCTTCGCCCGGCTGCACGCCAAGGGCTACCGGCTGGGTGTCGCCTCGAGCGACAATGAGCGCTCGATCCGCGAGACCGCCAAACGCTTCGGCTTCGATATTTATCTGGATTATGTCGCCGGTTACGACAGCGGCTTCGGCACCAAGCCGCATCCGGGCATGGTCATGGGTTTTTGCGCAGCGACCGGCCTTCAGCCCCATCAGATCGCCGTCGTCGGCGACAACAATCACGATCTTCACATGGGACGTAACGCCGGGGCCGGATTGACGGTTGCGGTGCTGACAGGCACCGGGTCGCCTCAATCGCTGGCCGCCGCCTCCGATCACTGCCTCAACGACATTACCGAATTGGAAACCGTGCTCGCCTGAGCCTGGTTTCCATTTGGCATCACCGGAACAGCTGCATCAGCAGCGACGGTGAATTGTTGGCGATGTTGAGCGCCTGCACCGCCAATTGAACTTGAGACTGTATGGCTTTCAGCCGGGTGGAGGCCTCGCTCATGTCGGCGTCCACCAACCGGCCGACGCCTCTGGTTATCGTCGCCGACAGCGTCTTGTTGAAATCCGTCTGTATGTCGATGCGCATCGCGAGCGAGCCGAGGGTTGCGCCCCTGTCAGTCAGTGTCGTGTGCATCTGCTCGTAGCGCGCCAGCAACAAATCCGTCGCATAACCGACCAGATCGTCCGGAACCTCGCCCATATGCGACGCGCTGAACATGTCGTCGAAATGGCCTCCATGGTTGAAATTCACCTGGGTGCGGCCGTTGAAGGCAGGCAGCCACGCATCAACCTTGCCCGGGTCCTGATGGGCCACGCCGTTTGTCATCCCGTCGGCCTGCGGATTGTCCACCAGACCATTCTGGGCGGAAATACTTCCATCGGCATTCTTGTAGTTCGCCGGGCCAAACAGATTGAGATTGCTGTCGCCATGGATATTGATGATCCCGACATGGCCTTTGGAATAGCTTGCCACGATGCCGCCGAAGACGAGGCCGGCGTCCGGCGGATCCATCTCGATATAACTTAGAGTGCGGCCGTTGCCGTCCGTATAGCTTTTTTCGGTATAGTTCAGCGTTCCCGGCGCAAGCAGGTTGCGTCCGTTGAACGAGGCCGATTGCGCTGTGCTGAGAAATTGTTTCTCAAGCTCGTAGACCTCCTGGCTGACCTTGTACCGGTCGATCCCGGGATCCTTCATCAGAACGATCTTGGCCTTGATCTCGGAGGTGATGTCGATCAGATCCTCCATGGCGCGATAGGAAACATCGATCAGTGCTGCACCCAGCTCAAGCGCGTCGATGACGGTGCTGGTCGCCTTGTTGGTGTTGCGCATGTCTGTCGCGATCGACCAATAGGCTGCGTTGTCGGCGGCCTCCGAGATCCGCATGCCGGTGGTGACGATGTTCTGGTATTTGGCATGGGTGGTGTCGTTATGGCGCAGAACCGCCAGGGCCGCCGTAGCTGCCGAGTTAAAGCTCATGTTTGTCATTTCAAATCCGCTACAAAAAACAAAAAACGGAGAGACCGGTTGGTTAACCCAGAGTGGCGGAGAACGGTTAATTCGAGGTGTATTTCGTGGGCAATCATTCATCACCATAGGTGCTTCGTCTTTTCCAAAGGCAGGGTGATGGCTTGCAATTCCCGGAAATCTGCCGCTTTGTGTCGCCTGCCGTGAGAGCCAAGAAGGACTCTGCACGGCTGCCCCCTTGACGGCGGGGCTTTGTTTGTGCGGAGAATTGGAAGAACTGAATGGTTTCTGAAGCACCGCCGTTCTGGTGGACCAATACCGATTGGCGCGCCTATGGCCTCTGGCCGTTGTCGTGGATCTATGGCCGCATTTCGGGTCCGCGCATGGATCGCGCGCGGCGGGCATCGGTGGATCTGCCTGTTATCTGCGTCGGGAATTTTACCGTTGGCGGCGCTGGAAAAACGCCGACGGCGATCGCTCTTGCGCGTGCCGCCCGCAGACGCGGCCTGAAGCCGGGCTTTCTGAGCCGCGGCTATGGCGGATCACTCGATGTCACGACGGTGGTCGAGCCGGAACATCATCGTGCGCGGGATGTCGGCGACGAACCGCTGCTGCTCGCCCGCGAGGGGATGACCGTCATCTGCCGGAAGCGGGTGGAGGGCGCCCGCAGACTGGCATCCGAAGGCGTCGATCTGATCATCATGGATGACGGTTTCCAGAGCGCGAGATTGACCTTCGATTTCTCCCTCCTGGTCATCGACAGCCGTCGCGGCATCGGAAACGGCTTTGTCATCCCGGCAGGTCCGGTGAGGGCGCCGCTCGCGCACCAGTTGCGTCATGCCTCGGCGCTTCTGAAGCTTGGCAACGAAGATCGCGCCGATGAGTTGGTCCGGCGCGCGGCGCGTGCCGGAAAGCCGATCTATGAAGCCGATGTGGTACGCCTCGACAGCGGCGATCTGAAAGACGTTCCGGTCATCGCCTGGGCCGGCATTGCCGATCCGGAAAAATTCTTCCGCACCGTGCGCCAGATGGGGGCGAACCTTGCTGAAATGCGCAGCTTTCCCGATCACCATCATTTTTCCGAGGAGGAGATTGCCGATCTCCTCGATCGCGCCGCCGCAAACGGCTACCGGCTGGTGACGACGGCCAAGGACATCGTCCGCCTCGAGCCCGGCCACGGCAGGGCGGCTGAACTGATCGAAAAAAGCCGCGTGATCGAGATCGAAATCCGCTTCGACGACCCGTCATCACCTGACAAGATCATCGACGCGGCATTGAAATCCGCCCGCACGCGCAATCTGGCAAAGCGAAATCCGGAAAAGTCCAGGAAATAGACGGCTACGTCTTCTGACCGGGAAGAATTCCCGCGTGCTTGTCGGCCTGAAGGGAAGCCTCCGCATCGCTGTAAGGCTCCTGCCGCGCAACGCTCCAATAGCGCAACTCGTCGATCGGGATGTTCTTGCCGGTGACGGCGCACACGACATAGGCGCCCGGCAGAAGAATCTGGAAGTCGCCGTCGAGATAGCGGATCTTGGCTTCCCTGCTGCCGCTGCCTTCAAACCGGTTCATCATCGGTCGTCGTCCTCGCATCAATCTTCCGTCCGCTGCAGGTCTCAAGGCCTGCCCCCTTATGCTCTAACGCGGGCCAGTCCGGATTTCCAGCGGAATTGCCACCTGCACGTCAACTGCGCCCGAACAGTCGTTCGATGTCGGCGAGCTTGATCTCGATATAGGTCGGACGGCCATGATTGCACTGGCCGGAACCGGGGGTCGCCTCCATCCGCCGCAGCAACGCGTTCATCTCTTCCGACCGCAGCCGCCGGCCGGAGCGCACCGAACCGTGGCAGGCCATGGTCGCGGCCAGATAATCCAGTCTTGCGGCCAGGCCGCCTGCCGTATCCCATTCCGCCAGTTCGTCCGCAAGCTGGCGCACGAGACCTGCCGCGTCGATCTCGCCGAGCATTGCCGGCGTCTCGCGGATGGCGATGGCGCCGGGACCGAACCGTTCGATACCGAGGCCCAGGCGCGAGAAGTCGGCGGCATGAGAAATGAGCCGATCGCAGTCATCTTCGGGCATATCGACGATGTCCGGGATCAGCAGCGCCTGCGCCGGAATCGGCTGCGCATTCAGCCCTTTGCGCAACGCCTCGAAGACCAGCCGCTCATGGGCCGCGTGCTGGTCGACGATGACCAGCCCGTCCTGCGTCTGGGCGACGATATAATTCTCGTGAAGCTGCGCCCGCGCGGCACCCAGCGGATGCACCACTTCGGCGGCAACCTCGTTTTGTCCCTCCGATGCGAATGCCGATGCACGGGCGGAAGGCGCCGCCGTCGCTGCGAACGATGCCTGCTGCGTTTCCCCGAAGCCGCTGTGCGTGTTCTCCATCGGACGATAAGGGGAGGTGGCTGCCGTCCATGGAGCCTGGGGAGCCGGCCGGGGACGGAACGCATGCATCATGCCGCTCGCCCCCGTCGTCGATGCGCGGTCGCCGCCGGCCGCCAAGGCCTGCCGTATGGCGCCGATGATGAGCCCGCGGATCAGGCCGGGATCGCGAAAACGAACATCTGATTTGGCCGGATGCACATTGACGTCGACCACATCAGGATCGACCGTCAACGACAGCACCGCCACCGGATACCGCCCCTGGGGAATCGTTTCGGCATAGGCGGCACGCAGGGCCGACCAGATAAGCTTGTCCTGCACCGGCCGGCCGTTGACGAAGGCATATTGCTGCAGCGAGTTGCCGCGGTTGAAGGTCGGGACGCCGGCAAAGCCCGTGAGCTGCGCCCCCTCGCGCTCGGCGTCGATCTCGATCGCATTGTCGCGGAAGTCGCGGCCGAGCACCTGGGCGATGCGGGCGAGCCGGTCGTCGCCGGTCGACGGAAATTCGAGCGTCGTCCTGTCGGAGCCCGACAGCAGGAAACGCACGCCCGGGAAGGCGATCGCCATGCGCCGCACCACATCGGAAATGGCCGAGGCTTCGGCTCTCTCCGTCTTCATGAAATTGAGACGGGCCGGTGTGGCAAAGAAAAGATCGCGCACCTCGACCACTGTCCCCTGATTGACGGCAGCAGGCTTCACCGGCTGCAGCGTGCCGCCGAAAACACCGATTTCGGCGCCGTGGCTTGCCCCGGCAGCGCGGCTGGAAATTGTCAGGCGCGCAACCGATCCGATGGAGGGAAGAGCTTCGCCGCGAAATCCAAGCGTCCTTATATCGAGGAGATCCTTGTCGAGCTTGGAGGTGCAGTGCCGGCGGACGGCCAGTTCGAGATCGTCCGGCCCCATGCCGCAGCCATTGTCGATCACCCTCAGCAGCGTCTTGCCGCCGCCGGCCGTGGCAATGTCTATCCTTGTGGCACCTGCGTCGAGAGCATTTTCGATCAATTCCTTGGCGGCACTGGCCGGCCGCTCGATGACCTCGCCCGCGGCGATCTGGTTGATCAGGGTTTCTGAAAGCTGTTTGATGGACATCACCCATTGTCGGGGATTCCAAGGCTCATGAAAAGGCCTGGCGCGCTCTATCCCCGGCTGTGTTGCCCGGTCCGGCCGGGAACAAAGTCGATCCGGCCTTAATCAGCCTTTAATCTAAAGCTGCGACGTTCTCAAAGAGCCCGAATGAACACGGGCTCGTCATTTTGGACCCCCGACGCGAAGCTGGCCGCGCGGGGTGTGAAGCCGGATGCCGCCCCTTTGCGGGTGCAATCGCCCAGCATGTTTCCCGTCCACGAAGCCACCGATATGAGGGCTGTGCAATGAACGATGTAGCGTCTCTCGACGCGAACATCCAGAAATCGGTGATCGAGGCGGCGACGGACGCTCTCGGATTGGCTCTTCTTGTCTGTGACAAGAACGACGAGATCATTTATGCGAGCCGGCCGATCCTGCAGTTCTATCCAATTCCCGCACAGTTCATCCGACCCGGCACACGGCTGAGGGACTTTCTTGGCGCCATTTTCGATTCGGGTGTACGCAGCGGCACAGCGCCGGAGACCAGTCGCCGCCATGCCAACCGGGACGACTGGATCTCGGAACATATCTCCCATCATTGGCGCGAGCGTTTCGACATCGTGGAGCGCATCGGCCGCCAGCGCTTCATCAGCGTGCGCAAGCGGCGTCTGACCAATGGTCTCGGCATCGTTTCCATTACCGATATTTCGGAGCAGAAAAAGCGGGACGAGCAGATCCAGCAGGATCTCGAACGCGTCGAACTGACCGAAGGCATCCTTGACGGTCTTCCCAACGCAATCTGCGTCAAGGACCGCAACCTCAACTATGTCGCCGTGAACAAGGCATTTTGCGCGATCCACGGCATGTCGGCAGAGACGATTCTCGGGCGTTCCGTATGGGATCTTGTCGAATCGGACCTGGCGGAGCGGCTGGAACGGTCAGACAGGGCGACGCTCGAAACGGGGGAAATTCATACGCTGCCGGAGCAGATCGTCAAGGCTGACGGCGAGGACCTTTGGGTCGTGACCTGCAAGTTCCGCATTGGCGACCCCGGCAAATATCTGCTCGTCACCTGCATGAACGACGTGACCGATCTGGTCGCCGGGTTCGAAGACACGGAAGAACTGGCGCCGGCTTTGTCTGCCATGGCGATCAAGGATTACGATGTCTTCCAGCCGGCGCAAAATTGTTATGACCCCTTCCGGGCCATCGACATGCAGCACCTCGTCGAGCCCGGCGCGATCGTCGAACCGCAGTCTTCGATAAAATACCGGGTGCTTGTCATGACGGCAGCGCCGATTTTCGAGCAGAAGCTGGTGTCCCAACTGCGCCGATGGGGGCTCGACGCATGCGCGGTCCATGACAGGGTGGAACTCGCCGCATTTCTCAGAGCCTGTGCCGAACATGGAATCAGGATCGCGACTTTCCTCATCGATGGCAGCATGCCCGGAGCGCAGGATGTTCTGGCCTGCTGGACGGCATCGCCGTCGATGGCAGTTCCGAAAGACTGGAAGGCGGCCGAGTGGCGTCCTGTCGTCCTGTCGCTTTGTCAGCAGCCCGGACATGAAATCGATGACGGTCCAGCGGCCTGGGACATTATCGTGCCCGACGTGGAGACCGATGACATCCCCGTACCCGCTGTCGAGGTCATTGTCGCCGAAGACAACGAGATCAACCAGTTTGTCTTCGCCCAGATCCTCGAAGGCCTCGGGATCAGTTACCGGATCGCGGTGAATGGCGAGGAGGCCGTCCGGCTTTGGCGCGAGCATCGGCCGAACCTTGTGCTGATGGATGTCTCCATGCCTGTTATGAACGGGTTCGATGCAGCACGGGCCATAAGGGCGGCGGAAAAGTCGTTGCCGCGCCAGACCCCTATTATAGCGGTTACCGCACAGGCGCTGGATATCGACATCGAACAGAGCAGGGCTGCGGGCATGAACGAGCATATAACCAAGCCGATCAGTCCGGACATGATCGAAGCGGTTTACCGGAAGTTCGTTCCCTTGAAGGCGCAGCGAAAGACCGGTTGACGGCCTCGGGTTGTATTTCTGTCAATCCCCTAGATTTGGGGAGGTCCATGATTGGATGTGGCCCCGAATTGCTTTCGAAATCTTAACCCTCTCCATTCATCTTCAATCCTGACAATGCCTTCGGGCCCATGCCGGGAATGCGATATGAATTCTGCTGAACAATCGTCTCAACGCGTGAGTGAGATCGATCTTCATGCAATGGCCTATACCGACCCCTTGACCGGGCTCGGCAATTCATACCGGCTGCGCGATAAAGTGCGGGAGATCGCCGATGCCCGCGCCAGTGACCCGGCACCTTTTACCATCGGCCTTGCCAATCTCGACGGGTTCAAGCCGATCAACGATCTTTTCGGCCCCGATGCCGGCGACAAGATCCTGTGCCAGGTCGCCAACCGGCTGCTTGCCTGCGTTCCCGATGGTGCGACCGTCATCCGCGCCGGCGGCGACGAATTCGGCTTCGTGCTGCCGTTGGTGTTCGAGCGCAAGGCCGCCGAAAAAGTCGGTGCGATGCTGAGGGAGGTGCTTTCGGCGCCTTTCGATCTCGGTGGCCGCAACGTCCGCCTCTCGGCTTCCTTCGGTTTTGCCATCTATCCCTTTGCCGGCGATGAGTTCGAGGATCTTCTAAAGAGCGCAGACACCGCCCTTTATCGCTCCAAGCGCCGCGGCCGGGGCCAGATCACCGTCTATTCACGGGAAATCGCCCAGGAAATGAAGCGCGCGACGCAACTGGAGCAGGCGCTGCGCAATGCCATCATCGGCGACGAGGTGGACGTTCATTTTCAGCCCATCGTCAGCCTGAGAAACGACACGGTCGTCGGCTTCGAGGCGCTGGCGCGCTGGTGCGATCCCGATCTGGGCTACGTCTCTCCCTCAATTTTCGTACCGCTCGCGGAGGAGCGCGGCTTTATCGACGCGCTCTCCGAAACGCTCCTGCGCAAGGCCGCGAAAACCGCGCTGACCTGGCCGAAGGAACTCTTCCTGTCATTCAACCTGTCCTCGGCACAGCTGATGGATCCTTCGACCAGTTCCAACATTTTGTCGATCATCGATCGCGCCGGCCTCGATCCGCGCCGGCTTGAGCTGGAAATCACCGAGACGGCCGTCATGGCGGATGCTGACGTCGCCCAGAAGATCATCGGCGAGTTGCGTTCGCATGGCGTGCGGATTTCCCTTGATGACTTCGGTACCGGCCAGTCCAGCCTTGGGCGGCTTCGCGATTTTACCTTCGACAAGGTCAAGATCGACCGCGCCTTCGTCTCCCGTATTTCATCCGACCGGTCGTCGGAGCATATCGTCAAGGCGATCATCGCCATGTGCGACGGTCTCGATCTCGAAGTGGTTGCCGAGGGCATCGAGGAATTCTCCGAATCCCTCAAGCTCAAGGAACTGGGCTGCGGCATGGGGCAGGGCTATTTTTACGGCAAGCCGGCTGATGCCGTTGCAACCCTGCGCTATCTTGCAGACAAATACCGCGAGCCGCCGCCCGCCCTATCGGTCGCCATCTAGCGCGCTACCCTGGGCGAGAAGCCAGTCCCGGACCCGCCGGGCCTGCTGATTGAGTTCCCGGGAACGCGGCCAGACCACATAGAAGGCGAGATCGGTTTTCAGGACATGGTTGCCGACCGGCACCAGCGCGCCCGAGCGGACCTGCTGCTCGATCAGATGGTTCCATCCAAGCGCGATGCCTTCGCCGGCAAGCACCGCCTGGATGACCAGCACATAATCGTTCAAGGTCAGTCGTCGCGATCGGGCAGGGTAGGCAAGGCCGGCGCTGGCGAACCATTCCTGCCAGCTATAGGCGCGCCTGACCGGCTCCTCCAGATGGATCAGCGGATGCCGCAGCAGATCGCCCGGCGTCTGCGGCAGGCCATTGGCCTCGACATAGGCGGCGGATGCGACGGCGCTGATCACCTCCGGCGCCAGAAGTGCCGTATGGTAGCGCGGCCAGTGGGCGGGGTCGCCGCCGCCGCGCACGCCGAGCGGGATGGGTTCGTCTTCCAGGTCGAGATCGCGGACGCTGGTCTGGATCCTGAGGTCGATCTCCGGCAGGTCCTCCCGCAGTCTGGTCAAACGCGGCAGCATCCACATGGAGGCAAAGGCCGTGGAAGCAGCCAGCGTCACATTGCCCTCCCTCCGCTTTGCCCGGATGTCTTCCGCCGACCTGCGGATTCGTGACAGGCCCAGCGACACATCGGCATGGAATTTCTCGCCCGCTTCCGTGAGTTCCACAGCGCGGTGAACGCGGTTGAACAGAAGCACGCCGAGCTGTTCCTCAAGGGCGCGGATCGCATAGGAGACCGCAGCCTGGGTCATCCCTAGTTCGCCCGCCGCGCGGGTGAAATTCTGATGCCGCCCCGCCGCCTCGAAGACGATCAGACTGGAGGCGGAAGGGAGGAGGCGGCGCAGGGTATCCATAAATTCAGCTTATCGCATGTCTCGATTTTTTCCAGCGTTACACCGGGCTTTTTCAACTCTAGCCTTTGATGCTCACGAGGAGCGCAGCAAATGGAAACGGTAGCTGTTGAAGGCAAGGAACCGGCAAGGCGCAGCCGCCCGGGACGCCCGGCCCGGCGCGACGCTTCGGCAAAGATCAAGGGCGTGCCCTATATAGCCCGCAACATTCCGACCTATGATATTCTCGGCGAGGAAAGTCTCCAGAAAATCGAGCGCGTCGCGGATCGGATCTTGAGCGAAATCGGCATCGAGTTTCGCGACGATCCGGCATCGCTCGATCTCTGGAAGAGCGCCGGCGCCACGGTGGAGGGCGTGCGCGTGCGCTTCGCGCCCGGTATGCTCAACGAACTGGTCGCGACGGCGCCAGCGCAATTCACGCAACATGCCCGCAATCCCGACCGGAACGTCGAAATCGGCGGCAGAAACGTCGTCTTCGCTCCGGCCTATGGTTCGCCCTTCGTCATGGATCTCGACAAAGGCCGGCGCTACGGCACGCTTGAGGATTTCCGCAATTTCATCAAGCTGGCGCAATCAAGCCCTTGGCTGCATCACTCGGGCGGAACGATCTGCGAGCCGGTCGATGTGCCGGTCAACAAACGCCATCTCGACATGGTTTACAGCCACATCAAATATTCCGATCGCCCCTTCATGGGCTCGATCACGGCAGAGGATCGGGCGGAAGATTCCATCGATATGGCCCGCATCCTGTTCGGCCGCGAATTCGTCGACAGCCACTGCGTCATTCTCGGCAATGTCAACGTCAACTCGCCGCTGGTCTGGGACGGCACGATGACGAAGGCTTTGCGCGCCTATTCGCGAGCCAATCAGGCGGCCGTTATCGTGCCCTTTATTCTGGGCGGCGCCATGGGGCCGGTGACCAACGCCGGCGCGATCGCCCAGTCCTACGCCGAGACCCTGGCTGGCTGTGCTTTGACGCAGCTTGAGCGCAAGGGTGCGCCGGTGATTTTCGGCAATTTCCTGTCTTCCATGTCGCTGCGATCGGGCTCGCCGACCTTTGGCACGCCGGAGCCAGCCATCGGCTCCATGGTCATCGGTCAACTGGCCCGCCGGCTGAAACTGCCCTTGCGTTGCGCCGGGAATTTCTCCAACGCCAAGCTGCCGGATGCGCAGGCCATGCAGGAGGGGGTCATGTCGATGCTGTCGGCGGTCCATTGCGGTGCCAACTTCATCCTGCATTCGGCAGGCTTTCTGGATGGGCTGCTCGCCATGTCCTACGAGAAATTCGTCATGGATGCGGATTTCTGCGGCGCGCTGCATTCCTATCTCGCCGGTGTCGTGGTCGATGACAACACGCTCGCCATGGATGCTTTCCTGCAGGTCGGACCCGGCAGCCATTTTCTCGGCTGCGATCATACGATGCGCAATTACCAATCGGCCTTCTGGGATTCCAGCCTCTCCGACAACGAGCCCTTCGAAAAATGGAGCGAGGAGGGCGGCTCGACCGATATGGCCGCGCGCGCCAACAGACAGTGGAAAAAGACGCTGGCCGACTACGAAGCGCCGCCTCTGGACGTGGCAATCGACGACGCTCTGACGGACTATGTCGATAGGCGCAAGACCGAAATGGCGGATGCTTGGTATTGAACCGCCGCAACCCATCCGGAACACCGCATGACCCCTTCCAAAGACCCCCTGCTGCAGCCCTACCAGCTGAAGCATCTGACGCTGAAAAACCGGATCATGTCCACGGCCCATGAACCGGCCTATTCGGAAGACGGCATGCCGAAGGACCGGTATCGGTTGTACCATGTCGAGAAGGCCAAGGGCGGCATTGCCCTGACCATGACGGCGGGCTCGGCCATCGTTTCGCAGGATTCGCCACCCGCTTTCGGCAATCTCTACGCCTATTCCGACGAGATCGTTCCATGGCTGAAGAAGATCGCCGACGACTGTCACGAGCACGGCGCCGCCGTGATGATCCAGCTCACCCATCTCGGGCGCCGCACCGGCTGGAACAAGGGCGACTGGCTGCCCGTTCTGTCGGCATCCCCTGTGCGGGAAGCGGCCCATCGCGCTTTCCCCAAGGAGATCGAGGACTGGGATATCGAGCGGATCGTCGGAGACTATGCCGCAGCTGCGCAGCGCATGCAGGCGGCAGGGCTCGATGGCATCGAGATCGAGGCCTATGGGCACCTCATCGACGGTTTCTGGTCTCCGGCGACCAACCATCGCGACGACGAATATGGCGGCTCCCTTGAAAACCGGCTGCGGTTTTTCAATCTGGTGGTGGATACCGTGCGCAAGGCCGTCGGGCCGGATTTCATCGTCGGCACCCGCATGGTCGCCGACGAACAATGGGATATCGGACTATCCAGGAACGATGGTGTGGAGATCGCCCGCCGCATCGCCGCCTCCGGCAAGATCGACTTTCTCAACATCATCCGCGGCCATATCGATCACGATGCGCATCTGAACGATGTCATCCCCATTCAGGGGATGGCTGCGTCGCCGCATCTGGATTTTGCCGGGGAGATCCGCAGCATCACCAAGTTCCCGGTTTTCCATGCGGCCCGCATCGCCGATGTGGCAACGGCGCGCCATGCCGTCGCGGAAGGCAAGCTGGACATGGTCGGCATGACGCGTGCCCATATTGCCGATCCACATATCGTCCGCAAAATCATGGAGGGTCGTGAAAGCCAGATTCGCCCCTGTGTGGGCGCAACCTATTGTCTCGACCGGATTTATGAGGGCGGCGGTGCGCTGTGCATCCACAATGCCGCGACGGGCCGGGAAGCGGTCATCCCCCATGTGATTTCAAGATCCACCGGGCGGCGGCGTAAGGCCGTGGTCGTCGGCGCCGGTCCGGCCGGGCTGGAGGCGGCCCGCGTGCTTGCCGAGCGCGGTCATGCGGTGGAGGTGCTCGAGGCGACGGGCGAGGCGGGCGGTCAGGTGGTGCTGGCCGCGCGCAATCCGCGCCGCCGCGAAATGATCGGCATTATCGACTGGCGCCTTACGGAACTGGAACGCCTGCAAGTTCCGATCAACTACAATGTCTTTGCAGAACCAGGCGACATCCTTGAACGGCAGCCGGATCTCGTGGTCGTCGCAACCGGGGGCATCGCTCAAAATCCCGCGCTGGAATCGGGCGACGATCTGGTGGTGTCGAGCTGGGACATCATTGCCGGCGCGATCAGGCCCGAAGGCCCTGTTCTACTCTACGATGACAATGGTGCGCATACCGGCATGAGTGCTGCCGAGATGATAGCCGCGCAGGGCGTCGAGCTGGAAATCGTTTCTCCCGAGCGCATGTTCGCGCCGGAGATCGGCGGCATGAATCACGTTCCCTATGCCAAGGCCTTTGCCGAGCACAATGTGCGTGTCACGATCAACACGCGGCTGAAATCCGTCCGGCGCGAGGGCAATGGGCTGGTCGCGGTTCTGGGTTCGGATTATTCGGCATCGTCACACAGTGAGCGTCGCGTCGCCCAGGTGGTGGTAGAGCATGGCACGATGGCCATGGCGGACTTGTATTTCGATCTCAAACCCCTGTCGCGAAACCTGGGCGCGGTCGATTACAAGGCCCTGATCCGCCAGGAGCACCCGATCGGTCTAAAGAATCCTGACGGCGCATTCGATCTGGTTCGCATCGGCGATGCGGTCGCAAGCCGCAATATTCATGCCGGGATCTATGACGGCTTACGTTACGGGCTGTTGTTCTAACGATAAATGGCAGCGCCTGCGCGCTGCCATTTCGTAAAGGCATGAAGTGCCTAATTACTGCTGTGTAGCAGGCTGTTCGGCGGGCTTCATATCGGTTGCCGGCGTCGTGGATGACGTGGTCGAGCCATCGACCGGCGTGTTGGCATTGGTTTCCGCGACCTGCTGAGCCTTTGTCTTGAACTCAGGGGCGGCCTTCAGCGTATCAGCGGTCTCCTGCGTCGTGAGCTTCAGGTCGTCCGAGTCCGGCACTTCGCTGACCGTAATCGTGTCGAGCGGAACCGCGACGTTCTTCTCGCCGATTCCCAGGAAGCCACCGACGCCGACAACAGCAGCCTCGACGGAGCCGTCCTTGGTGAAAAGCACGTCATTAATTTCCCCGATGCTTTCATCGGCGGCGTTATAGACCGGCTGGCCAATATAGGTGTTTGCCGAAAGCTGATCGGCAGCCTGTTCGGTCAGATAGCCGGAGCCGGCTGCAGGGGTTGCCTGTGCGGCCTGATCGACCGGCTTACTGGCATCTGCCGGGGTTTCTGCCGCCATTGGCGTTTCGATCGCCTGCGGCTGTGCAGCCGGCTGTGTGGTTTCCTGCGCGAAGCTCATGGGGGCGAAGACCGTTACACCGGCAAAGAGTGCGCTGGCGGCGACGGATGCTACGAGTTTCTTGGTCATGTTAAACCTTCCTTTCGTTCAGTCGATCAAAGCGCGGGGCGTCTCACCGCCGCACTGGTGATGCTGAAAGAACGCCAAAAGGCAAAAGTGGTTCCGTTAAAAATTTATGCGCTTCAACGGAACTTATCGTCGAGTTTTATAACCTTGCGGTCGAACACAATGTCGAACGACAGCCCGGTATTGCCCGACTTCAGCTGAGAGTTGAACTGGATCAAAGGAGATAAGCGGCGTCGAAGCGCCCTTTCACGGCAATGCCCAGTTCGAAGGTCTGCCCGGCATTCGGGTCCGCCTTTCTAGCCGCCCCATCCATTCCCTGAAACGCTGTGGTGACGAGCAGCCTGTCAGCTGCTGGGCCGATGAAGGCGGGGCAGCTCGATTGTGTCGCCGGAACCGCAAAACGATGAATTTTGACACCGTCCGGCTGGTAGACATCGATGGCGCCTTCACCCCAGCGGGCATTCCAGATCAGGCCCTCCGCGTCGCAGACCGAGCCGTCCACGCCGCCGGGTGAGCCGCTTTCGTCCGCAAACAGCACGGCTTCACCGTTGGGCAAGCCCGTCGCCGCATCGAGCGGCACCCGCATGATGTGGTTGAGATCGGTATCGACGAAATAGCCGGTTGCCCCATCGGGCGAGAAGCAGATGCTGTTGGGAATGGTCATATCGGCGAAAATCCGGGTCACCGTTCCCCGTGCCACATGATAGATCGCGCCGGACTTCGCTTCCGCCGAGCGCCCCATGGTGCCGATCCACAGGCTGCCGGAGGGATGCGTCCGTCCGTCGTTCGAACGGTTCCCGGGTTTGTCCTCGATGCTGGCATAGGCGCTCAGCGTCCCGGTCGCGGTCTCGCGGATGAACAGACCCTGATCGGAGGCAATGAGTTGCCGGCCGCCATCGATCACGGCAAGAACGCTGCCCATAAAGGGAAGCGGATGAACGGTCTTGCGGCCGCTCTCCAGATGCAGTTCGTGAAGCTCGCGCCCGATAATGTTGAACCACCAGGCCGTGCCTGTCGCTGCATCGAAGGTCGGGCCTTCGCCAAGTTCAAGAGGGGTTGCACAGAGCGTCCTGCCATTGAAGGCTATCGTGTCGGTCATCCTCAGGCTCCGTAGACGGCGTCATAGGCGGAAATCGTGATCCGCGCGCGCTTGCCCACCTCGGCGGCATCCATGCCCGCCTTGTACAGGCTGGAACCCAGGCCGAAGCTTCTGATGCCGATCTTGGCATAATCGCCGAAATTCGTGTCGGACACGCCGCCGACGGCTGCGATCTCCAGGTCCGGCGGAAGAATGGCGCGGATCGCCGAAATGCCGGAAGGGCCAAGCACGCTGGCGGGAAAGAACTTCAGCCCGGTCGCTCCTGCTTTGGCTGCCAGAAGCGCCTCGGTCGGCGTCAGCACGCCCGGCATCGTCACCATTCCCTTGGCGGCCGCAAGCGAAATCACCTCCGGATCGACGTTCGGGCTAACCATCAGCTTGCCGCCGACGCTGTCGAGTTGTTCGACCTGGGCGGTGGTCAGCACGGTGCCGGCGCCAATCAGGCATCCGTCCGGCGCCATCTTTACCGCGGTCTCGATCGAGCGGAACGGATCGGGAGAGTTCAGCGGGATTTCGATGGCCGTGAAGCCGGCCTCGATCAGGGTGCCGACGACGGCTTGCGTCTCTTCGGGCTTCAGCCCGCGCAGGATGGCAATCAGCGGGTATTTCATTGTCGGGAAGGGGATGCGCATGATGTTTCTTTCTTCAGGCGGGCCAGATGGCATTTGCGGCGGCGGCAAGTCCGTGGCGAACCGCATCGTCGGCATCGATGATGGCGGGGTTGAGGTCGAGAGCGGACAATGCGTCCCGATAGAGTTCGGTAAGCCCACCGGACACGATCACGCTCACGCTGTCTCCGGTGGGTCTGGCGGCTGCCAGCGCGCCGGCGATCTCAAGGCCGAGCATGGTGCCGGAAAGTTTGGCTTTGGCGGCCTTGGCCGACAAGCCGTGCAGCAATTGGCCGCTGCGCACGGTAAACAAAAGATTTGTGGCCAGCGCCGGATGTTTTGCCGCCTGCGCAACAGCCTCCAGAAATGCGGCATCGGTGCTGTCGAAGTGTCCGCCTTCGGCGACCGCGTGACTGAGGATGGAGTGCTTGGCGATGACGTCGAAAAGCTCTCCCGTCATGAAGGTCGAGAAGCCTTCGACGGTGCCATCGGTGATACGCACCCATTTGCTGTGCGTGCCCGGCATGCAAACCAGATGGCTGCCGCCGCCGAGCTCTGCCATGGCGCCCAGCAATTGGGTTTCCTCGCCGCGCATGACGTCGGGCGCGGCCTCGTTCCGTTGGGCAAGGCCGGGGAGTATGCGGATATCGCGGTGGTCGTCCTTGACCGGGATGGCAGCCTTGACGATGCCGGCGAGCGGTGCCGGCGTGTCGAGATATCCGGCCTCCGCCCATCCCTGTTTCGCACCGGCCATGCCGCAGATGATGACAGGCAGGTGCGATGGCGCGGAAATGGCCGCCAGATGCGCCTCCAGCACCGTCGAAAAACCGGTTTTGCCAGCTGCAATCATTCCCTCGGCGCTACGACGCTCGGCCAGAACCTTGCCGCTCTCGCCGATGATCCAGAGCCGAAAGCTCGATGTTCCCCAGTCCACCGCCGCATAGGATGCTGCCGTCATTAAAATACGCCTCCGTCGATAATCATGGTCTGGGCCGTCATGCGTGCCGAGCAACCGGAGGCGAGATAGAGACACGGCCCCACCAGATCCTCCGCCACGAGCACCTGTTTCAGGCATTGTTTTTCAATCATGGCCGCGATGGTGGCATCGTCGATCCAGAGCTTCTTCTGTCGTTCGGTCACCACCATGCCCGGCAGCACCGCGTTGACGCGGATATTGTCGGGCCCAAGCCGGCCGGCGAGCGATTTGGTCAGACCGATGATGCCCGCTTTCGCCGTCGCGTAGGCCGGGATGTCGCCCATATTCATCATAAAGGCGATCGAAGAAAAATTGATGATGGATCCACCGCCCGAACGTCGCATATGCGGGACGGCCGCCTGGGCGACGAAAAACATATGCCGCAGATTGACGGCCTGGTTTTCGTCCCAGCTTTCCCCGGTGACCTCTTCGAGCGGCTGCCGATCGTCGCGGGCTGCATTGTTGATCAGCACCGAAAGCGACCCCAGCGCCTCGGCGGCGCGATCGACCGTCAAGGCCGTATCGGACACATTCCGGAGATCGGCTTTGAGAAAATACGGAACATGTGCAACCTCCGGCGTTAGCCGGTCCACCAGCGCCCGGCTTTCCACCTCGGCAATGTCGATGAAGGCAACCTTGGCACCCTGGCGTGCAAAACCCTCCACCAGCGCGGCGCCGATCCCGGAGCCGCCGCCGGTTATAAGCACGCCACAGCCTTCAAGGTCGTAGAACTGGGCGGCTGCCATGGCCATGAACTGCACTCCCAATACGCACACCTGGCCGGGGCGTCAGCTCTTTTGTTCCATTATTTGGAACCATGTATTATTATGTGGAATTATTGCGCGGCCCTTGGTAGCTTGTCAAGGCACAGAGATAGCCGGTGAGACGGGATGCCATATGAATCAGGAGATTACGACCGCCGCTCAAAGGAACGGTCAGTCCGTCACCGGGACGCTCGGTAAGGCACTTTCCGTTCTGGAACTGGTTGTGACGTCGCCGGTCCCCGTGCGCTTCAGCGATATTCTCCCGCTTTCGGGCCAGCCGCGCGGCACGCTGCACCGCCAGTTGTCCCATCTGGTCGAAGAAGGGCTTCTGATCCAGGGAAACGATCTATGTTACGAACCCGGTCTGAGGCTTCTGAAATTCGCCTGCCGCGCCTGGTCCGGCAACCAGTTCCGGGCCGTGGCAGCCTCCCATCTGCGGCGGCTGCATGAACAAACCGGGGAAACGGTCCATCTTGGCGTTCTCTGCGGCGTCGAAATCATTTATGTCGACAAGGTGGAAAGCCGCCAGACCGTGGGGATGCAGTCCCAGATTGGCAATGCGTCTCCCTTATATTGTACCGGGCTTGGCAAGGCCGCCTTATCTGTATTGCCGCAAGGCAAACTTGCCGAAACGCTTGGTCAGATCTCGTTCCACCGTTTCACGCCCAATACGCATCTGTCCGCTGTCGCATTGCAACAGGACCTGGACGAGGTGCGCAAGCGTGGCTATGCCTTTGACCGGGAGGAGCATGAGGCGGAAATCCGTTGCGTCGCAGCGCCGGTTTACGATGCCGACCTCGGTCTCATCGGCGGTATATCGGTGTCCGGCCCTGCCTATCGATTGACAATGGAGCAACTTGAGGCCTGGGCGGAGCCGGTGCGCCGCGCGGCGCGCACGATCTGTGAAGAGATAACGGTCCGTCTGGGGCCGGGGCGCTCGTTACGATGACTTTATGGTTAATTAGGGAAACCGACTGGACGCGGGCAGCAAGCGGGGTTAGCTTGAGAAGATCGGATTCTGTCCTTGCCGATGCGGGCACGCCTAGTCAGGATGATGTCGACGGTTTACTCATACGGTGTCATGCCGATGAAAGAAAAGGCTTTTTCGTGGCCGGCTGATTGGACGCTTGAGTGGATAATATGAACATGGGCGATTTAAGCGGGCCTGGCCTGTCATATTCTCTTTCTTCCGACCTTTGGGTCGCGGGAAGCATGACGCGTGACTCCGATGTGCGAAAGGCGTTCGAGGATATCGCAAAGTCCTATGGTTTCCATGGCTTTCTCGTGATGCTCGTACCCTCAAGAGCCGCGCGGCGCCTTTCGGAGTGCGTGGTTATGACCAATTGGCCGAAGGGTTTCCTGGAAAGCTATGATGCCGCAAGCCTTATGTCGGGAAGTCCCGTGATCGAACGGCTGCGCCGCAGCACGATTCCCTTTACCTATGATACGGCGTTCGATGCGCGCAGACGCTCCGACGGCAAGGCGAGCGCGGTTCTCAGTCTTTTCGAGAGCGTCCGTCTGGCGCGTGGCGTTTACATCCCGGTCCACGATGTCCACGGAACCTGTGGTGCAGTTTCGTTCGGCGGCGAGCGAGAGGTTGCCAGCAGTGTGGAAATCAAGGAACTGACCTTTTTGGCTTCCGTCCTTTTCAGTCGCCTCGGTGAAATTCGCGGCGGGAATCGCGCGCCGCCGGGTGGTCTGTCGCGACGGGAAATCGAATGCCTGCATTGGGCTGCTGCCGGAAAGACGACGACGGAAATGGCGCAGATTCTTAAGCTTTCGGAATATACCGTCAATCACTACCTGAGCCGTGCCACCCGCAAGCTTGATTCTGTCAATCGCGTGCAGACCGTCGCCAAGGCGATCAGGGCCGGACTGATAAATTGACCGGACTTATGAAGTGAAAAGGCAGATGCATACGCTTAGGGGAGCGGCCGGGATGAATGGGTCTCCAAGCCGATCCGGCGGACCAGATATGCTTTTTATTTACGGCGCTCGGCTGCCCGGCGGGAATTGTGAATGCGTGACGCTCTGATGCTGAATTCCCTGGAAAGAGAGCCGTCGCGCGGCGGCGATTTTGCGACCGATATTGCAGCGCTGGAAACGCAATTCGATGCCATCCGGTATATGAAGCGAACGACGCGGATCTTTGGTTTCGAATTGTTTCTGATTTGCACCATTCCGGCCTTCGGTGCCGAAAAACTTGCCGCCTCGTCGATCCTGTCCAACATGCCGGCCGATCTGATGAGCAGATATGACGCGGCGTCCATCCTGAAATACTCGACGGGAATTCGAAAGCTGAGGGACACGACGACGCCGTTCCAGATGACGGTGGACGAATGGGAAAAGGAGCCCGCCCGCTCGCCGCAGACGGATGACTACATTGCCCTGTTGCGGCAACACGGGATTTTCCAGGCCAATTACTTCCCCGTCCACGACGCCGACGGAAGCCGCGCCACGGTTATATGGATGGGAGGCCGCAGCGAAATTCCCATGAGCGCGATGATGGAACTGCAGATGATTGCAATCCATATCTACAACCGGCTCACCGAAATCGGTTCGGTCTGGAAGCAGCCGGGCGTCGCTCTTTCCGAGCGGGAAATACAATGCTTGAGCTGGACCGCTGCCGGAAAGACAAGTTCCGAAATTGCAGGCATTCTCGGTTTGTCGGAGCACACCGTAAACCATTACCTCAACCATGTCAGCAAGAAGCTCGATGCGGTCAACCGGACCCAGGCCGTGGTGAAAGCCATGAAGATGGGCTACATTGCGTAGAGGCCGCACGGCTGGTGGTTCGTCAGTCACGACAAAGCCAGTGTCGGAAAAACCGCCATTCGGCCAAAAGAATTCACGCATGTGCACAATAAATCATCTTCGCTGACGCGATGCTGCAAAAGCCAACGACGAAACTGGCTTTTCCGCGGGTTTTTCAAACTGGCACGCTTCCTGCATTGATAAACGCAGGTCCAGAGGGGACTGTAAGAATAAACTGCGCCCTTGAAGGTCGCGATGGACAAGGCCGTCTTCTGCCAGAGTGATCCCGGATGTACGGACACTTTGGCAGAAGGCGGCCTTTGCCTTTCCAGTCATTTTCTCAGCTGTCCTCATTGGCGAAACCTTCACGCTCTATTATCTAGACAACCAAGCGTATGTTCGTGACCTTTGGCTCCGGCTGCGCAGCCGGATTTATAGCCTCAATGGGCGTCGGGCGGATAACAGCAGCGAACGGCGGTGCCGGCGAGGAGTGAGCGATCGTGGCAGATATCACCAAGGAGCATGTGCTCGACAGATTGCGGAGTGTCCGCGGTCCTGACATGGACGGAAATATCGTCGACATGGGCCTTGTCTCCGACGTGTTCATCTCCGACTCCAAAGTTTATTTTTCGATCACGGTGCCGGCCGAGCGGGCTCGCGAACTCGATCCGCTTCGTGCCGCCGCCGAGCGTGTCGTCAAGGAAATACCCGGCGTCAAGGGTGCGATGGTCGCCCTGACGGCGGACAAGAAAGCGGCCTCCGCATCTGCGCCTGTCAGGCGGCCTGCCGTTTCGTCTTCGGCCTCCGCCGGACATTCGCATGCCGGACATTCACACGTCGGGCATGCGCATGCAGCGCCCGCCCAGCGTCCTGCGGCTCCTGCAAAGGCCGGCATTCCCGGCGTCGGCGCGATTATCGCCGTCGCTTCGGGCAAGGGCGGGGTCGGGAAATCGACCACATCGGTCAATCTGGCGCTCGCCCTCAAGGCCAATGGCCTGCGGGTTGGCATCCTCGATGCGGATATTTACGGTCCTTCCATGCCGCGTCTCCTGAAGATTTCCGGGCGGCCGCAGCAGATCGAGGGGCGCATAATCCGGCCGATGGAAAATTATGGTCTGAAAGTCATGTCCATGGGCTTTCTGGTGGACGAGGAAGTCGCGATGATCTGGCGCGGCCCGATGATCCAGTCGGCGCTCTTGCAAATGCTCCGCGAGGTCGCCTGGGGCGATCTGGATGTGCTGGTCGTGGATATGCCGCCCGGTACCGGTGATGCACAGTTGACCATGGCGCAGCAGGTGCCGCTGGCCGGGGCGGTTATCGTCTCGACCCCGCAGGATCTGGCGCTGATCGATGCCCGCAAGGGCCTTGCCATGTTCCGAAAGGTCGAGGTGCCGGTGCTCGGCATCGTTGAAAACATGAGTTATTTCATCGCTCCCGATACAGGCGCCCGTTATGACATTTTCGGCCATGGCGGCGCGCGCAAGGAGGCCGAGCGCATTGGCGTTCCCTTCCTCGGCGAGGTGCCGCTGACCATGGGCATCCGCGAAACCTCCGATGCCGGTACCCCTGTTGTCGCGTGCGAGCCGGACAGCGAAATCACCCGCGTCTACCGCGATATCGCCCGAAAGGTCTGGGATCAGGTTTCCGCACAGAAAGCCGACACGTCGCGCGCGATGCCCGCTATCGTCTTCGAATGAGCGGTGCTGGAGCCACACGGCTACTCACGTCTTTGGCAGTATTGTGACGCGTTTTCACTTTATCGATTGATTTTGACCGGACCATGTTCCATATGCCTGCCGCATCCGCGGGGTCGCTGGCGGTGCGGCCATCCGGGACGCCCGGAAATGTGGCCCGGTCGAGTTCTGTCGTAGACGACGAAAGTGCCCCCCATGGATCTGCCCCGCGCAGCTTTGATATCAATCGGCATGTTCGGGCCGGTCGGCCTTCGCGCGCCATGGACTTCCGGCAACCGCCTGGCGGCAACAGGCAGATCGCTGTCGGTCACCTCGGGACGGGTGGAATGATCACTGCATATCGCGATACAGGAGAAGCCGTCACGTTGCGTGTGGGCGAGCCTCTCTCGTCCTTGCCTCCTGGTATTGTCTGGATCGACATGCTGCGGCCCGACAAGGCAGAAGACCTTATGGTCGAGCAACTGCTCGGCATCGAGGTCCCGACGCGGGAAGACCTCAAGGACATCGAGCCCTCCAGTCGTTTGTATACGTCAAAAAATGCTGTCTTCATGACCGCATCGCTTGTCTGCAAGGCCGAGACCAGCCTGCCCAATCTGACGGATGTGGCGTTCGTGCTCACGCAGGGGTTGCTGATCACCGTCCGCTACGAAGAGCCAAGGGCATTCGAACTCTTCAGGGCGGCGATGCATCGCATTCCGGGGGGGTGCGGAAGCGGGACAATCTTGGCGGTGCGTCTCTTCGAAACCATTATCGATCGCACTGCGGAAATTCTTGAGATCGCCGTTGCACGGATCGACGCATTGTCTATTCAGGTTTTCGGCGACCGCACTGTCGGCAAGCGCCGGCCGCCGCACTATCTCGAAGAAAAGCTGATGGATGTCGCATCCCACCATCGTCTGGTGGCAAAAACACGGGACAGTCTTGCCTCGCTGTCTCGCGTGCTGACATTTATCTACACGGTCCCCTCCGTTCAGCAGAACAAGGAGACTGTCGAGCTTTGCCGGGCCATTTCGCGCGACATCCAGTCGCTGTCGGAGCATGCCTCGTTCATTTCCGGCAACATCACCTTCCTCCTGGATGCCTCGCTCGGCCTGATCAATGTCGAGCAGAACGCCATCATCAAGATTTTCTCGATCGCGTCGGTGGTCTTTCTGCCGCCGACACTGGTAGCATCGTTGTACGGCATGAATTTCGAGTTCATGCCGGAACTGCACTGGACATACGGCTATCCGATGGCGATCGTCGCCATGGCGCTCTCTGCCGTTATCCCGTTCTATTTCTTTCGCTGGAAAGGCTGGCTGTAACAGCCCGGAGATCCCTATGTCCCATTCGGCAGGCACGCCTGGAAGCGGCGACACCGGCGTTCGCAAACTGGCGGTTCTAGCGCTCGGCTCGATCGGCGTCGTCTACGGCGATATCGGCACAAGCCCGCTTTACGCCTTTCGCGAAGCGCTGCGTCCCGTCGCTGCGGACGGTGTCAGCCGACTCGAAATCATCGGTCTGATCTCGCTGATGATCTGGAGCCTGACGATCATCGTCACCTTCAAATATGTGCTGTTTCTCCTGCGCGCCGACAACAACGGCGAGGGGGGCACACTGTCGCTTCTCGCATTGTTGATGAAGTTTGCCGGCAGCCGCGCCAGCCGCCTGTTTTTTCTGGGCATCATCGGTGCGGCCCTGTTCATAGGCGATGCTATTATCGCTCCGGCCTTGTCGGTGCTGTCGGCGGTCGAGGGCCTGAAACTGGTGACGCCGGAACTCTCGCCCTATGTCGTGCCGATTTCCGTCGTCATTCTGCTTGCGCTCTTCGCCGTCCAGTCGCGCGGCACCGAGGCCGTGTCGAAGTTCTTCGGGCCGGTCATGGCCACATGGTTCATCGTGCTCGCCGTCGCCGGCGCCAGCCATATTCGCGATGATTTCGGCATTCTTGCAGCCTTCAACCCCTATTACGCGGTCTACTTCCTGTTCCATGCCGGTTACGTCGGCATCGTCGTGCTGGGTGCCGTCTTTTTGACGGTGACAGGTGCTGAGGCACTGTACGCCGATCTCGGCCATTTCGGCCGCAGGCCCATCCAGTGGGCGTGGATCTGTCTGGTTTTTCCGGCCCTGGCACTGAATTATCTGGGGCAGGGCGCTCTCGTCTTGAAACATCCGGAAGCCATGTCCGATCCTTTTTTCCTGATGTTTCCCGAGTGGCTGCTGCTGCCGATCGTCATTCTCGCAACCTGCGCGACGATCATTGCCGCCCAGGCGGTGATCACCGGCGCCTTCTCGCTGACCCGTCAGGCGATTCATCTGGGCTTCCTGCCGCGCATGGCGATCTTCCATACGTCCGAAACCCAGACCGGCCAGATTTACCTGCCCAATGTCAATATGCTCCTGATGTTCGGCGTCATGCTGCTGGTCTTCGTATTCGGATCCTCGGAATCGCTGGCCACAGCCTATGGCATCTCCGTCTCCGGCGCTCTTCTTGTCGATACGATGCTGGCCTATGAGTTTGTTCGTGCGCGCTGGAAATGGAAGCTGTGGACGGCACTCGTCGTGCTCCTGCCTCTCTTTCTCCTGGAGACCGTCTTCTTCGGCGCCAATATGCTGAAAATCCATGATGGCGGTTATGTGCCCGTGACGATCGCAGTGGGCATCGTCATCATCATGTGGACCTGGAAACGCGGTACCAAAATCCTGCACGACAAGACGCGCCACACTGATATTCCGCTTGCCTCCTTCATCAAGTCGATTGAACGCAAGAGCGAGCATGCGCCGGTTTCCGTTCCTGGAACGGCAATCTTTCTCACCAGCGATCCGCAATCGACCCCGGCGGCCTTGCTCCACAACATCAAGCACAACCATGTTCTGCACGCGCAGAACTTCATTCTGACGATCCGGACGGCCGGTATTCCGATCGTTCCGAAAGATCGTCGCGTCAGCGCCAGCAGTATTTCCGAACGCTTCAGCCTGCTTGAAATGCATTTCGGCTACATGGAAACCCAGAATGTCTCGCAGGCTCTCGGTCTGTTCCGCAAGACCGGGCTGAAGTTCGACATCATGTCGACCTCCTTCTACCTCGGCCGGCGCAAACTGGTTCCGGACGCCCAGTCTGGCATGCCCTATTGGCAGGACAGGCTGTTTATCGCACTTGCCAATGCCGCGATCGATCCTTCCGACTATTTCCGCCTGCCCACCAACCGCGTCGTCGAACTCGGTTCGCACGTTATTATTTGAGAAATCGGGTCTGGCGAGCCGTGCCAACGGCAGCATCGTCTCTGCGTGCAGCAAGCGTTTCCGTGGCAAGACCCCGTCCGAAGCAACGGCGTTAACCAAGCATCAAGGTTAATGCTTCATTGTCGGGATATGTTGAAGCGGTTAACGCGCCAGGTGCCGGGGCGCCGCTTTCCTGATTCACTTCCGCGGGGATTGCTGTCCGGATTATTTTTCCGGGTGAGAACCTGCGTCTGCCAGTGCGTGGAGTACGGTTGATGCGTATGCGTAGAATACCCAGTCTGAAGCCCAGCCTTATCGCCTCGCAGTGGGCGGCGCCCTTGATGCTGAGTATCGGTCTCTCAACCGGTTTTCCGACCGTCTCGGCCCATGCGGATCTCGCGACCTTCATTTCGGGCCTCAATCGCGGCGGCGAGAACTGGCGCATGCATATGACACCGTCGCCAGCCGGATCCCTGCACGCGGTCGATATGGTCTTCAAAGATCAGGCCGTAGCGGGTGCGCTTGCCGGCGGGGCGGGGCTGACGATGCCGGATGGTGGCAAGGTTTCCCTGACGTCGGCCGACAGGCAGGCCGATCCCCTGACGGATGAGGAGCGCGTCAACCGCAGGGGCAAGAAGGGGCGTGTCATGGCGGTCGCGCCGGTCACGCCGCCCAGGGACTTTACCGCTGGCTCCATTCTGCAGCGCACGAGTTCGCTGACAGATCCGCTGTTCGACAATGAAGAGCGCATGGCCTTCACGAAATCGAAGATCAAGGGCAAGGAAATTGAAATCGCCATGGCTTTCTACGCCAAGAAGGCGCCGAGGCAGGATCCGTCCATCTCGCCCATGGTCGCCAGCCTCGTGACCAACAGCACCGCCGACATACTGGCAACCGCCTATGCGCCTGTGGAACCCGACTATGCCCGCCAGTCTCCCTTCGACTCGATCCTGAAGAAGGACGTCGCCGGCGGCCGCTTCATTCCGAGCATTGCCCCCGACGATCACGCCTGGGCGGCAAACCCGCTGCCGGCCGACGTCTTCTCCGAAGCGGAGCAGAAGTGCCTGACGGCCGGCATCTATTTCGAATCGCGCGGCGAATCGGCAAAGGGGCAGGCAGCCGTTGCCCAGGTTATCCTCAACCGCGTCCGCAATCCGTCCTATCCGGACACGGTCTGCAAAGTCGTTTATCAGAATAAGGGCTGGTACAACCGTTGCCAGTTCTCGTTTGCCTGCGACCGCATTCCCGACATCGTCTGGTCGCGTTCGGCCTGGCAGACGGCCAAGGAAATCGGTCTCGCCGTCACCGCCGGCAAGATCTGGCTGCCGGAAGTGGGGTCGTCCACCCATTATCACGCAACCTACGTGAAGGCCCATTGGGGTCCGACGATGAAGCGGGTCGCACAGATCGGCAAGCACATCTTCTACCGCACCTATGGCGGCGGCTGGAGCTGAGGCCAGCGGATTACACCGTTTCCGGCAGGGCGTCGCATCGTCCTGACGCAGCGTGTCTCACCGATTCCCTCCGATTTCGCGGCAGGTCATTCCGAATTCCAATAAGCATCTGTATTTATTGAGCAATATTGTCGTTCGACAAGGCTATTCAGTGCCTTGACTATTAGCCCCCTGAAAACTATGTTGCGGCCGACTTCAGAACGGGCGGAACGGTGGCTTTAAATCCGGCCTTTGTGTGACCAGACTTGTGGTCTATGACCATGACAGGAAGCAAGAAGGAGGGCGCCCCGTGACGGACAACCGGAATGATGGTCTGGAAGACCGGCTGAAACGCCTGGGTTCGGAACTGTCCGATATGCGCAAGGAAGACCCGCGATACGCGGCGGACGAGGCGCGGGCGGCGGAGAACCGGAAGGGCTATCGGGTTGCCGTGAAGCTCTCGAGCGAGTTCGTGGCAGCGATCATCGTCGGTGCACTTCTGGGCTATCTTTTGGACCATTTTGCAGGTACAGGCCCGTGGGGAATGATCGTGCTTCTCCTGCTCGGCTTCTGTGCCGGTGTGCTGAACGTCCTGCGTTCGGCGGGCATGGTGGCGGCGCCCCATCCGGCGGATCGCGTTGGCCGGACCGGCAACGACAAGAATGATGCTGCCTGAGGGCGCGTCGCAGACATAAATATCCGCCTCTCCAGGCGGCTTGAAACGAGAGAGAGCAGCTGTGGCAGGCGACAAGGTAGATCCGGTACACCAGTTTGTGGTCAACAAGATCGTCTCGATCGAAATTGGCGGAATTGATTTCTCCTTTACCAACGCTTCGCTGTTCATGATGGCGACAATGGCCGTCGCCGCCGGCTTCCTCTACTTCACGACGTCGACGCGCAGCCTGGTTCCAGGCCGCATGCAGTCCGTATCTGAAATCTCCTATGAATTCATCGCCTCGATGTTGCGCGAAGGCGCCGGCTCCCACGGCATGAAATTCTTCCCGATGGTATTCTCGCTGTTCATGTTCATCCTGACGGCGAACATGCTCGGCATGGTTCCCTACTTCTTTACAGTGACCAGTCAGCTCGTTGTCACCTTCGCTCTCGCGTTGTTCGTGATCGGCACGGTCCTCGTTTACGGTTTTTACAAGCACGGCCTTGGCTTCCTCAATGTGTTCGTGCCCTCTGGCGTACCCGGCATCCTTCTGCCGCTCGTTGTTGCTATCGAAGTGATCTCCTTCCTGTCCCGCCCGATCAGTCTTTCGGTTCGTCTCTTTGCGAACATGCTGGCCGGCCACATCACGCTGAAAGTGTTCGCAGGCTTCGTTGCCTCGCTTGGAACCATGGGCGCGCTGGGGATCGGGGGAGCCATCCTTCCGCTGATCATGACCGTTGCCCTGACGGGCCTCGAATTCCTCGTCGCCTTCCTCCAGGCCTATGTCTTTGCGGTGCTCACATGCATGTACCTCAACGACGCAGTGCATCCCGGTGGTCACTGAGGAATAAAGTCGTGGGCCTTCCCGGTCTTGGCCGGTAAAGGCGCAAATACAGCCGCAACAACCATTTCAAGGAGATTATCATGGAAGCGGAAGCAGCAAAGTACATCGGCGCAGGTCTCGCTTGCCTCGGCATGGCCGGCACGGCTCTCGGTCTCGGCAACATCTTCGGCAGCTACCTGTCGGGCGCGCTGCGCAATCCTTCGGCAGCCGACAGCCAGTTCGGTCGCCTCGTATTCGGCTTCGCCGTTACGGAAGCTCTGGGCATCTTCTCGCTGCTCGTAGCTCTTCTGCTCCTTTTCGCCGTCTAAGACCGGCTTGAAGGCAGGGCCGCGACATCAAGCCGCGGCCCTAATCTTTCCTGAGTGCACCTGGAGGTGAGCATGTTCGTGACTTCGGCATACGCCCAGTCAACCACCACCGAAGGCGCAGAGACCCACGACGCCGCTGCCGGCGAGGTCCACACCGAAACCGGTGTAGCCAACGAAGGCGGACATGGCTCGGGAGTGTTCCCGCCCTTCGATACTTCGACATTCGCATCGCAGCTTTTGTGGCTGGCGATCAGCTTCGGCCTTTTCTATTACTTGATGTCGAAGATCGTGATGCCGCGTATCGACAGCATTCTTGAGACACGCCGTGGAACGATTTCCCGCGATCTCGACGCTGCAGCCAAGTCCAAGGCAGAGGCGGATGCTGCCATTGCAGCCTATGAACAGGAACTGGCCGCCGCCCGGGCAAAGGGCAACGCGATCGCCTCCGAGGCGCGCGAAGCCGCCAGGGCCAAGGCTGCAATCGAGCGCACCGCGGTCGAAACCAGCCTGAACGAAAAGATTTCCGCCGCCGAGGCGCGCATTGCCGAGGTCAAGAAGACGGCAATGGCCGATGTCGGCTCCATTGCCGAAGAGACGGCCAGCCTCCTCGTCGAAAAGCTGATCGGCGGCACGGCAACGCAATCCGAGATCGCAGCCGCGGTCCAGGCATCAGTGAAGTAAGGAGCGCATCATGGATCTCACTTCACTGGCTACATTCTGGGCGTTCGTCGGTCTGGTGCTTTTTCTGGCACTGATCGTCTACCTCAAGGTTCCCGGCATGCTCGCCAAATCGCTCGACGAGCGGGCAGCGCGCATCACCAATGAACTGGCCGAAGCCAAACGCCTGCGTGCCGAAGCGCAAGCCCTGCTTGTCGAATATCAGGGCAAGCGCAAGGAAGCAGAAGCCGAGGCCGCCAATATCGTTGCAGCAGCCGAGCGCGAAGCGCAGGCCCTGACCGAGGAAGCCAGGCAGAAGACCGACGAATTCGTCGCTCGCCGCACGGCGCTTTCGGAACAGAAGATTAAGCAGGCCGAGACAGACGCTATTAATTCGGTCCGCGCGACCGCTGTCGATATCGCGGTTGCCGCCGCCGAGCGCGTCATCGCCGACAAATCGGATGCCTCCACCCAAGCGGCCCTGTTTGCCAAGGCAATCACCGAAGTCAAAACCCGTCTGAACTGACTGGCTGTTTTGCTTCGCTCAAAACAAGGAAAGGCTGGCTCGCGCCAGCCTTTTTCGTATGGACTGACAGCACGCTGCCTTTCGATGAAACCAGCATGGTTCATCGCGTCATGAATGGACATTCGGAGTCGGAGTTCCGCTGGGCTACGCCAACCCACGCTCTGCTGGACAGTCTGGAATTCAAACCGCAGCCTCTCAGGAATCTGATCTGCATCCAGAATGCCGGGATCGTGTACCTCGTGCACCGCGAGGCATCATAGGCAGCTTCAGTTGTTGTTTGCTGCCGAAGGCGCGATTGTCAGGCATGCCTGTTCGAATTCCCGCATCGTTTCCGGCGTGTTGTCTTCGGGCAGCACGGCATCGGCTGCCATGTCTGTCGCATCATCTCCGTGCTGCCCGTCATAGACATAGGACTGGATATAATAGGCAAGCTCGCCCTTCCAGACCTTGCGGCCATCAATATCCTTGCAGGTATAGGCCGTCTGAAGGTCGAGCTGTATCGCATCCGCCATCGGTTCGGACGCGGATGCGTCCGATATAATTGTGGCAGCCATGAAAATCAGACCAAGGAGCATGTACCGATCCTTTCAGGAGAATCGTGGGCGTATCGAGTGTCAGCATCTATAACGCTTCCATTGTACGGATTGTTACCGCAGGCACGCCCGCTCGAAGAAAAATACGTGCTGTGTCTTCACGGTTGGCCCCTGACGAATTGTCGCGTCAGGCAGGCTCACCTTCGTCCAGGCAGTCCACGTCATCCCGCCGCAGTGGCCGGAAGCTCATACGGTGCAAAGGGCAGGGGCCGTGACGGTCGATTGCGCTGCGATGGCGCGCGGTCGCATAGCCGGCATGCGCAGCAAAGCCGTAAGCCGGGAAAACAGGGTCGGCGCGGGTCATCATCCGGTCGCGCGCAACCTTTGCCACAATCGATGCGGCAGCGATTGAGAAGGACCGGGCATCGCCTTTGATCACCGCCCTGCCGCGGCAGGCAAGTCCTGGCGGAATGTCGCGGCCATCTGCGAGAACCAGCGCCGGAGCGAGCGCAAGGCCGGCAACGGCACGGCGCATAGCATCCAGGCTCGCCTTGCGGATGTCGGTTCCGTCGATCCGGCCAGCCGCCGACGACGCGATCGACACGATTGCTGAACCCAGGATCAGATCAAACAGTTCTTCCCGCCGGACAACCGACAATTGCTTGCTGTCGTTCAGACCCATCGGAATATTATCAGGATCGAGAATAACGGCAGCAGCCACGACCGGCCCGGCAAGCGGGCCGCGTCCGGCCTCATCGGTGCCTGCCACCGGCCAGAGGCCCTCGCGCCGCGCACCGGTCTCGAAGCTGAAATCGGGGCCTTCGACGGTCTCGAAAAGAAAGGGGGAATCGGGCTGTGCGCTTCGGGTCATGCGGCAGACCTTGCACATAAGCCCGATTCCCTGCAAGCCCTCCGGCAGTGAGGCGGCTGCGGGAGGAACACCGATCCGGCTTCCGGGCGGAAAGCCGATCGATATAGCGTCGCCCCTCAAGGGAACGGATGTCTGCAAGCCGTCACAACAGCGAAAGCTGAACGCCAACCCCAAGCGGCGGAACGAAGAGATCGCAATTCAACGGCGATCGCGATAGATTGAGGTCCAGCCGCTTCGCGGCAAGCTCGAAGCGCCGGCCGATCTGCCAGGCATAGGGGCCACCGCCTTTCATGCGCTTGCCAAACTCGGCGTCGTAATCCTTTCCGCCCCGCATGGAGCGCACCAAGGACATGACGTGCCGGTACCGATCGGGATAGTTCCGCAGCAGCCAGTCGCGAAACAGTGGGCTCACCTCCAGCGGCAGGCGCAAAAGCACGTAGCTTGTCTGCGTCGCACCTGCCGTCTTGCCGGAATCCAGCACCCGCTCGATCTCGTGGTCGTTCAAGGCCGGGATGACCGGTGCCATCATGATCGTCGCCGGAATGCCGGCATCCGACAGCGCCTTGATGGCCTCCAGCCGCTTCGTGGGCGTCGATGCCCGAGGCTCCATTAACCGCGCCAGCTTGCCGTCCAGCGTCGTTACTGACAGGCCGACTTTGGCGAGGCCTTTTTCAGCCATGGGTGCGAGAATGTCGATATCGCGCATCACCATCGCAGACTTGGTGACGATCATCACCGGGTGGTTGCAGGCTTTCAGCACCTCGAGGACCTGCCGCATGATGCGCCATTCCTTTTCGATCGGCTGATAGGGATCGGTATTGGTGCCGATCGCAATCGGACGCACCTTGTATCCCGGTTTGGCAAGCTCGCGCTCCAGGAGTTTTGCCGCATCCGGCTTCGCATAGAGCTTGGTCTCGAAATCCAGGCCCGGCGAAAGGCCCATGAAGGCGTGGGTCGGCCGGGCAAAGCAGTAGATGCAGCCATGTTCGCATCCGCGATAGGGATTGACCGAGCGGTCGAACGGAATATCGGGGGAATCATTGCGGCTGATGATCGTCCTGGGTTTTTCGATTTGCGTCTCGGTCTTCAAAGCCGGTAATTCGCCCAGCGAGTCCCAGCCGTCGTCTTCAAGTACGCGCGATGTCGGCTCGTAACGCCCGGACGTGTTCAGAGCGGCAGCGCGTCCCCGCCTGCGGTCGATCTCGATCCGCAGTCCCGAACCGGCAACCATCGCTTCGGCCATATCTGCCGTGTTGGCGGGCGCCAAAGCACCCTGCCTGATATGAGACAGCTCGTTCATGGGTTCTCCGGGATCAGCGACTGGACGCCGATCCATTGTCCTCTGCCATGTTTTCTAGCGCGGAAAGTGGAACATTGCAAGAACAAACTGCTTTGCTCGCTGTCACGGGTGCCGCGGCAGCTTCGTGATTCATGATGAATCGAAAGTTAACCGTCAGAAGGCGCGCATTTATGGAAATTCATGCCGCGATGCGGTATGGACGGCAATGCTTACAGTCATCATGGAAACGCACGATAACGAAGCGGAACTGGTACAGACGTTGTCGGCGCTCGTTTCGGGCGCCGTGGACGGCCTGGTGAGCGATGTCATTATTCTCGATCATGGTTCCTGCGACGGCTGCAGCCAGGTTGCGGATGCGGCCGGCGCACGCTTCTGCACAAGCTGGGACCTTGGGGAGATCCTTCGCTCCGCCAGAGGCGAGTGGATGCTTCTGCTGGAAACCGGAGCGCGACCGTGCGGCCGTTGGATCGACGACATTGCCGACTATATGTCTTCGGGCAGAACAGCCGCCCGCTTTTCGCCGTCGCGGCTGCATCGCCGTCCTTTTCTGAAACGATTGACGGCGCGTCGGGCGCCGCTTGAACTCGGCTATCTCCTGCCGAAGGTCGAGGCAGTAGCTCGTGCCCGTGCGGGTATGCGGCTCAATGACCTCGTGGCGATACAGGGTGTGCGGCGGCTGTCGAGCGAGCTGGTGCCGGCCTGGGTCGCTTTGGGTCATCGAGCGACTGACGACCGCTGACAAAATCATCGGTCCGGGCAACGAAAAGGGCAGGTTCTTGCGAACCTGCCCGACCGTGATGAAATCAGTTCTTTGAAAATCAACCGATAAAAATGCCTTGCCGCGCGAATGAACGCGTCGTCGTATACTTGCCGGCGTTCCGGAGCAAACTTTGGAAAATATCCGTCCGCCCGAAACGATCCCGTGAGCCCAACCCTGTCCCCGTTGCCGATGACAATGGTTCTACAGGTGTCGTCTCACCCACGCTGTTACGGATGGAACAGGAGAAATATTCGGGCGACGGCCTATCTGCGCTTCAGATGTTCGTCGAGCCGCGGCATGATCTCGATGAAGTTGCAGGGCATGTGCCGGTAGTCGAGCTGCTGCTTGAGAATTCCGTCCCAGGCGTCGCAGCAGGCGCCGGGCGATCCCGGCAGGACGAAAATGAAGGTTGAATTGGCGAGGCCGGCGGTTGCGCGGGACTGGATGGTGGAGGTGCCGATCTTGTCGTAGGAAATGCGGTGAAATACCGCGGAAAACCCGTCCATCCGTTTTTCGAACAGCGGCTCCACAGCCTCCGGCGTCACGTCCCGCCCTGTAAAGCCCGTGCCGCCTGTGGTGATCACCACGTCGATCGCCGCGTCCAGCGTCCAGGCCCGCACCTGCGCTGCAATCTGCGCAATATCGTCCGGCACGATGGCGCGTGCGGCGAGCCGATGCCCGGCCTCGTCGATACGGGCTGTGAGTGTGTCGCCGGACCGGTCATCCGCCAGCGTTCGGGTATCGGACACGGTGAGAACGGCGATGCTGACCGGAATGAAGGGGCGCGTTTCATCCATGCCGGCCATCGCCGTACTCCTCTCCGCCTATGCTGGTGCAGGCCAGAACATACCAGTTCGGATGTTGCGATGAAAGGTTTGCCGCTGCCCTGTCTCTTTCGGTGATCGTATCGAAAAGACCGAAGCATGTCGCCCCCGATCCCGACATCCGCACGAACAATGCATCTTCTTTCGCCAGCGCGGCAGATACCGCCCCGATCTCGGGCTCAATGCTGCGGGCCGGCGGCTCCAGATCGTTGCGCGTGCTCCTCAGATAATCGATCCAGTCGCGGTGCAATAGGGTCGGCGCGTGAGGCGGCTTCCGCCCCTCTGTCATTTCGGGACATCTCCCCCCTTGAGGGGGAGATTGTTCATTTTCCTTGCGGATTTCGAGGCCGCTGGCAATCTCCCCCCTTGAGGGGGAGATGTCGGCGTCGCCGACAGAGGGGGGGACGTCGCCACGGTTTCGAGGACCATGGACAGCATGATCCGGAAACCTTGCCGCGCCTGCCATGAGCAACGGAGGATTGGTTTTGTTCGTCAGCAACCGGAAAATCGTCGGCGTCGAAACGCATTTCAGCGGATTGACGATAAGCACCGGAAAGGCCGGCAATCCTGCGACGGGCACGATCTCGTCGCCGATGCCTTTGGCGATCAGTGGCCGGCCGTCGAGACACATCGGCACGTCGGCGCCCAGTTTCAGGGCAATCCTGTGCAGTGTCTCATGGTCGATGGAGGCGTCCCACAGCCGCAGAAGTCCTCGCAGCGTTGTCGCAGCGTCCGCCGAGCCGCCGCCAATGCCCGAGGCGATTGGCAGGTTCTTTTCAAGGCGGAGATGAACCGGCTCTGTCTTGATGCCCTGATCGGCCAGATAGACCCGCAAGAGGTCGCGCGCCTTCAACACCAGATTTCCGGAAGCGCCGTCTCCTTTTAGCGGGAGATGGTCGGCAAATGCACCGGAAACGGTAAATCGGTCGATATCCGACACGGAAAGGCCGATGCGGTCTCCGGCATCGGCAAATGTCACCAGGCTTTCCAGCAGATGGTAGCCATCCGTTCGTTGCCCCACCACATGCAGGGCAAGATTGATTTTGGCTGGCGCAAGGCGCGTCAGCGTAAAGCCCGGAATGCCGCCGTCACCGGTCATGGAAGCGGCGGGATCAGGATTTCTTGCCTGTTGCCGCCGGATCAGCCTTTTTCGGCAGGGTCTCGGCAGCAGCCGGCACCTTTGCCTCGACGGGCGGCAGGCCATTTTCGATCTTGTCCTTGATCTTCGGAATATCCGCCTCCTCCGGCTTCAGCGCCAGCGTCTGGTTCCACTGAAATACCGCTTCCAGCTTGCGCCCCACGCGCCAGTAGGCGTCGCCCAGATGGTCGTTGATCGTCGGGTCGCCGGCCATCAACTCGGCAGCGCGTTCCAGTTCAACCACGGCGTCATCGAAGCGGTTCAGCCGGAAATAGGCCCAGCCGAGAGAATCGACAATGTAGCCGTCGTCCGGCTTCAGCTCGACCGCCCTCTTGATCATGTCGAGGCCTTCCTCGAGATTGATGTTCATATCGACCCAGGAATAGCCAAGATAGTTGAGAACCTGTGGCTGCTCGGGATTCAGTTCCAAGGCTTTTTTGAAGCTCGGCTCGGCCTTGTCCCAGATCTTCTGGCGTTCGTAGGCGATGCCACGCTGGAAGAAGATCGTCCAGTCGCCGCGCTGCGGAACAGGGCCGATCGCCTCCACGGCGCGGTCGTAGGTAATGCCCATTTCCTTGTAGTCCTTGGCGTCCGAGAGCACGCTGCCATAGGCCAGATAGCTGCGCATGTCCTTGGGATCGAGGTCGATCAATTCCTTCAGATGCTTCTTGGCTTCCTCCACCTTGCCGACGGAGGCAAGGCTGAGGCCAAGCTGCATTTCGGACAGGCGGCGCATTGGCGAATTCTCAGGCACGCTCTGGTAGAGCGCGATCGCCCGTTCCGGCTTCTTGCGGCTTTCGGCAATGCCGCCCAGCATCACGAGAATATCGGCGCTTTCCGGATCAAGAGCCCGCGCCGTCTGGAGGTAGAGCGTAACGATGTCCTCTGCACCCTCGCGATTGAGTGCTGCCCCGATCGAAAACAACACGGCCGACGCGCCCTGTGCAGCACTTCGCACCTGCTGTTCCTGCGGCTTGCCCTCTTCGATGCTCGTGCGCAGTGCCTTCAGCGGCGCATAATTGCTGACAAGCCGCTCGCCGACCGAAAGCGCGTCGAGCGCCTTACGCTTGTTGCCGTCAAGGGCTTCGAGCCGCGCAAGCGCGATGACCGCGCGCATGAAGGTGTCCGGGGCCGCGGCTCCGCCCTCCCGATCGACGACGGCATCGTTCAGCTTCGAGCGCGCCGTTGCCTTGTCGCCCGCAGCAAGCGCGATAGCGCCCTGGTTGTAGGATTTGAAGATCCTGAACCACTCCGGACCTTCCATTGCATTGATTTCGGCAATCGCTTCCTTCGGCTTGCCGTCGCCCGCCTTAGCCCAGCCGAGCAAAAGCCCGTTCATCAAACGGTCGAGGTCGTTCGGGCCTTCATATTTCAGGATTTTCTGGGCATTGCGGTATTCACGCTTGCGAATGGCTTCGACGGCCCGGACGATCGTCGTGATACGCTCGACCGACGAATCCTCCTTCAGATCCTGAGCCAACGCCACGCCTTCCTCGAACTCGCCGTTCATCAGAAGCGTAATCATCAGGCGCTGCTTGACATCGACATTGTCGGGATCGAATTCGAGTGCCACCCTGTACAGCCTGGTCGCCGTCTCGAGATCGTTGTCAACATCGGCCGTGCGGGCAGCGAGAAACGCGCCGGAAAAGCTGTTGACCAGGTTCGTGTCGAAAGGCTTTGTCTCCGCAACGGTCGGCGCCTTGTCTTCGGCAAGGCTTTGCGGTGCGGCCGACAGGGATGCTACTGCCAGGAACGCTGCACCGCTGAGCAGGCGAAGAAGGTATTTTTGCCGCATGACAAGCCTTTCGTGACGGGCCGCACCCCTTGGCGCCGGCGCCGGATTCGCAGGGAATCAGTTCATAATCCTTAGCGCATAACCTGCGTCACCGGAATCGGTTGACGCGAAGCTCATACGCAAAACACAATCTGTCGTCCGGCAGCCCAGGACCGCCCTGTCTGCATGACGCCACAGAATGGCTTTTTTGGCGCAATGCGGCAATAAAATCCTGTCGGTCAGCTGACGCGATCGATGCAAAAGTCGATCACTTCCAGGAGAGCGGCCTTCCAGGGCGATTGCGGCAGCGGCGCCAGCGCGTCGCGGGCGATCGTGCCATAGTGCTGGGCGCGCGCGATCGTATCCGTCAGCCCGCCATAGCGATTGATGAGACCAAGCGCCTTTTCCAGATTTTGGTCGTCGCTTTTGCCGCCTTCGATGGCCTCGCGCCAGAAGCCGCGGTCCTCGGCCGTGCCACGGCGATAGGAGAGGATGACCGGCAAGGTAATCTTGCCTTCGCGAAAATCATCTCCGACATTTTTGCCGAGATCGGCGGCCTTGCCGCCATAGTCCAGCACGTCGTCCACCAGCTGGAAGGCAAGGCCGAGATTCATGCCGTAGGATTTCAGCGCGTTGCGGTTCGCCTTGTCGGTCCTGGCGACAATCGGGCCGACTTCGGCGGCCGCGGCAAACAGCGCCGCCGTCTTGGCGCGAATGACCGAGAGATAATCGTCCTCCGTGGTTTCCATGTTCTTGGCGACGGAAAGCTGCAGCACTTCGCCCTCGGCGATCACCGATGCCGCGGTTGACAGGACATCCAGCGCATCCAGCGATCCGACATCGACCATCATCCTGAAGGCCTGGCCCAGCAGGAAATCGCCGACGAGCACGCTAGCCTGATTGCCCCAGATCATCCGCGCCGTCGATTTGCCGCGCCTCAGATCGCTCTCGTCCACGACGTCGTCGTGCAGGAGCGTCGCCGTGTGCATGAACTCGACCGAGGTCGCAAGCTTCACATGCGCATCGCCGGTGAAGCCGAACATCGCGGCCGATGCGAGCGTCAGCATCGGCCGCAGCCGCTTGCCGCCGGACGAAATCAGGTGGTTTGCCACTTCGGGAATCATCTGGACGTCCGAACCAGCCTTGGACAGGATCAACTGGTTGACACGTTCCATGTCCGCCCTGGTCAGATCGACGAGAGGCTTGACGGAAGCCTGTTTGTTTTTGCTGTCTTCCAGCGGTATTACTACGCCCAACACAAGGGACTCCTGTTCAAATTCCGCTTCGGACAATAGAAAGAGGGACTTGTGGCGGCAAGAGGCGAATTGTCCCGCTTGCCCGATTAAGGCAGGAAAACGATACCGAATGAAGGAATTGATCCGCACCAACGACGCCGTTCTCATCTCCTTTGCGGAAAGTCTGATGAAGGAAGCCGGTATCGGCTGTTTCATCGCCGATCAGGGCATGAGCATCCTCGAAGGCTCTCTCGGCCTCCTGCCACGCCGTTTCATGGTGGCGGATGATGAGGCGGACGAGGCGCGGCAGATCCTCGTGGATGCCGGGCTGGGCGCGGAATTGCGGGAGGTTTGACGGCTGATGCATCGATCGTGGCTGGCTTACCCCGAACGCGGAATTTCCCCCTCATGACGACGGAAACCATCGACAGCTTCCATCGCGGCCAATTCCATGTGATCCAGCCGCTGGGGCAGGGCCATCGGTCCGGCATGGACGCCATGCTGCTCGCTTCGCTTGTTGCGGCCGACCGGCCTTGCCGGATAGCCGATCTCGGCGCCGGTGCCGGTGCTGCCGGCATGGCTGTTGCCTCGCGGCTTGAGGGCGCGGAGGTGGTTCTCGTCGAGCGCTCGCCGCTGATGGCCGAATTCGCCCGCCAGAGCCTCGCGCTGACGCAAAACGAACGTTTCGCAGCCCGCCTCAGCGTGCTGGAAGCTGACGTGGCGCTGACGGGCGCGCAGCGCCGGGCGGCTGGCCTTGCCGACGATCATTTCGATCATGTCATCATGAATCCGCCTTTCAACGATGCCTCGGATCGCACGACGCCCGACGCGCTGAAGGCCGAGGCGCATGCCATGACGGAGGATCTGTTCGAGGTGTGGATCCGCACCGCAGGCGCAATCGTGAAGCCCGGCGGGCAATTGTCGCTCATTGCCCGGCCCGAGTCCATCGCCCGGATCGTCGGTGCCTGCGGCCGTCGCTTCGGCGGCATCGAGATCACGTCGCTGCACCCGCGGGCCGGTGAAAATGCGGTGCGCATCCTCGTCACCGCCATCAAGCAAAGCCGGGCGCGGCTGGCGTTTCGCGCGCCTCTGATCATGCACCGCGACGGCACGCACAAGTTCACCGATTCCGTCGACGACCTCAACAACGGCCGCACAACCTATCGCCGTTGCCGCTGATTTTCGCTCCGCGCCATTGCGTTTGGTTCGCCGATACATACATGCCATCTCGATAAGCCGATAAATACCAAGGAAAATCAGATGGCCGGATGGTTCATGAAGCTGCTGCCGAAGCGCTTTCGCAGGCAAGGGGTGGTGATCCCCGTCGTACGGCTGCACGGCACGATTATGGCTGGCGGTAGCCAGTTCCGCCCGCCGCTCAACATCGCCTCGGTCGCGCCGGTGCTTGAAAAAGCATTTTCCATCAAGGACGCGCCGGCCGTGGCAATCTCCATCAATTCGCCGGGCGGCTCGCCGGTGCAGTCGCGCCTGATCTTTCAGCGCATCCGCGATCTCGCCGAAGAAAAGAAGAAGCGCGTGATTATTTTCGTCGAGGATGTCGCAGCGTCCGGCGGTTACATGATCGCGCTGGCGGGTGACGAGATCATCGCTGACCCGACCTCCATCGTCGGCTCGATCGGCGTGGTCTCCGGTGGCTTCGGCTTCCCCGAGCTTTTGAAGAAGATCGGCGTGGAGCGGCGCGTCTATACGGCCGGGTCCAACAAGGTAATTCTCGACCCGTTCCAACCGGAGAAAGAGCAGGACGTCGAATATCTGAAAAGCCTGCAGCTCGAAATCCACGACATCTTCATCGCTATGGTCAAGGCGCGTCGCGGTCACCTGCTCGCCGACCATCCGGATATCTTTTCCGGCCTGTTCTGGACCGGCAAACGCGGAAAGGAACTGGGGCTGGTCGATAGTCTCGGCGATATGCGCGGTGAACTGAAGAAGCGCTTTGGCGAAAAGACGCGGCTGCAACTGGTCTCCGGTTCGCGCGGGCTCTTCGGCCGGCGCCAGCCCGGCGCAGCGTTCGCCGGCATCGTCGCCGAACGCTTTGCCGCGTCCACAGTTGCCGGACTTGCGGACGTGGCCGAAGAAAGAGCATTATGGGGTCGCTTCGGCCTTTGAGGCCAAAAGACGGGGAAAGCCATGCCGCAACTCATCCTGCTGCTCATCGTCGCAGCCATTGCCTGGTACGGCTATCGCAAGTTCGTGTCCGAGGCCGAAAAGCTCACCCGCCGCCAACAGGAGGTCCGTCGCCAGAAGGAAACGGGCACCCAGGGCACGCTGATCAAGGATCCGGCAACGGGTGAATACAGGTTAAAGAAGCCCGAATAATTTATGAGTATTTTATAATATTGTAATTAAATCATATATTTGCCGTCTTATTTCTGGTTGTAAATTTATCCTCCGTCTCTAAGTTTGCCGCATCTGACGGAAACGAGGGAGACCTTCATGGCCTATGTGTTTGGTACCAGCCAAAGCGATATCATCGACTATGGCAGCGGTGTAACCGATGGCAATGACAATATTAGCGGATACGGCGAGGATGACGTGATCTTTGGCCGTGACGGCAATGATGTCATCTATGGGGATTTCGAAAGTGACGGCAATGTTTATGGCAATGACACGATTTACGGAGGTGCCGGCAACGACGTGATGTTCGGTGGCAACGGCATAGACACGCTCTATGGCGAGGCCGGCGACGATGCCTTCGGCATGCGCAACAATGGTTTCATCGATGATGTTTCCGGTGGCAGCGGCATCGACTCGATTTCATTTTTCGCCTTTGACAACGGCGTAAACATCGATCTGAGCAAGCAAAGCTATTTCATCCTCGGCGGCACAGAAGGAACCCGGACTGTTTCCGGCGTCGAGAATGTGTCTGGAACGGATGAAAATGACCGTATCGTCGGTGATGCCGGTGACAATGTTCTGAAAGGGATGATCGGCGACGACAAGCTGTATGGCGGTGCTGGAAATGATATTCTCGAGGGCAGCAGCGGCCGTGATTTCGTCTCCGGCGGTTCCGGGAACGACATTCTCAGAATAACGGGTGGCGGTGCGGCGATGGATGACGTCTCTGGCGGTTCCGGCATCGACACTCTCGATTTCTCCGCTTTGTTCGCGCTTGGCGCTTCCGTCGACATGGAAGCGAAGACCTACAATACGCCTTCATTGGCAGGCTCGCAGGAGCGGACGTTTGACAGCATCGAGAGGGTCGTGGGTTCGGCGTTGGACGACGTGATTCGCGGCGACGGTGCTAACAACGATATTCGTGGCAATGCCGATAACGATCAGTTGTGGGGCAGGTCCGGCAACGACTCCTTGAAGGGCGACGAGGGCAACGACACGCTCAACGGCGGCACCGGCGCCGACAGGCTTCTGGGCGGCAGCGGGAGTGATACCGCATCCTATGCCGAGGCATCCTCCGGCGTCAGGGCAAATCTGTCCAGTCCTTCCGGCAATCTCGCCGATGCCAAGGGCGACACCTATTCCAGCATTGAGAACCTGACCGGATCTTCCCACGCCGACACGCTGAGCGGCAATGCGTTAGCAAACATAATTTCGGGCGGCGATGGCGCGGACCGCCTCATCGGGGGCGGCGGCAATGACAGGATTTCCGGTGATGCCGGAAATGACGTGATCTACGGCGGGTCTGGGGTCGACACGCTCAGTGGCGGCGCGGGCAGCGACAGGTTCCAGTTTGACGCGACACCGGGCCGCGATATCATCACCGATTTCGAGAAGGGGGATGACAGAATGGATCTGTCGGTCATCGACGCATCGACGGCATCCGGCAACAACGCGTTCAGTTTCATCGGAACCAGGGCGTTCAGTGGCACGGCCGGTGAATTGCGCTATCTGCAGAAGGATGGCGATACCTACGTTCTCGCCGATACGAATGGCGACGGAGCCAGCGATTTCACGCTTGGGCTGAACGGGTCGATGCCCTTGTCCGTCAGCGATTTCATCCTGTAGGAACGTCCTGCTCGGGGAATGGGCGGCCTGCTTGTATAGGCCGCCCCTTGACCCCTTCCGTGCGCCATGGCACCAGACAGCCAGCCAATTCAACCTGGACCATTGCCATGACGACCGCCGCCCTGCCGGATCATATGAACCCGAAGCGTTCCTTCCAGGCGCTGATCCTGACCCTGCATGCCTATTGGGCGGACAAGGGCTGCGCGGTGCTGCAGCCCTACGACATGGAAGTCGGTGCCGGCACTTTCCATCCGGCAACGACCCTTCGGGCGCTTGGGCCGAAACCCTGGCGGGCCGCCTATGTCCAGCCGTCGCGCCGCCCAACGGACGGGCGTTATGGGGAAAACCCGAACAGGCTGCAGCATTATTATCAGTATCAGGTGATCCTCAAGCCCAATCCATCCAATCTGCAGGAGCTTTACCTTGGCTCGCTGGCGGCCATCGGGCTTGATCCGCTGCTGCACGACATCCGCTTCGTCGAGGACGACTGGGAAAGCCCGACGCTCGGCGCCTGGGGCCTTGGCTGGGAATGCTGGTGCGATGGCATGGAAGTCTCGCAGTTCACCTATTTTCAGCAGGTCTGCGGCATCGAGTGCTCGCCGGTGTCAGGCGAACTGACCTATGGCCTTGAGCGCCTCGCTATGTACGTCCAGGGCGTCGACAACGTCTACGATCTGAACTTCAACGGCCGCGACGGCGACGAGAAGATCAGCTATGGCGATGTCTTCCTGCAGGCCGAGCAGGAATATTCCCGCTATAATTTCGAATACGCCAACACCGCCATGCTGCATCAGCATTTCATCGATGCGGAAAAGGAGTGCCTGGCGCTGCTCGTCGCCGGCGCGCCCGGCGGCGGGGACAGTCAGATCCTGCACAAATGCGTTTTCCCGGCCTATGACCAGTGCATCAAGGCAAGCCATGTCTTCAACCTTCTGGATGCCCGCGGCGTCATTTCGGTGACGGAGCGCCAGAGCTACATCCTGCGCGTCCGCACGCTCGCCAAGGCCTGCGGAGAAGCCTTTTTGTTGACGGACGCGGGCGGTATCAAACTGGCGGACAAGGCGGCCTGACGCTCAGCCGCTTTTCCAACTTGCGTTCGCAAGACGCTACCCTAACACCATGCCCGGACCAACCGGCGTGGAAAGCGGATGGTGGAAGCGGGCGCAGGCTGTTCTTTCGGTGCGTTCAGTCGCGGCGCAGACGCGGGCGGTTCATGCGGACCGGAACCATGGTCTGCCGGCGCCGGCTTTGCTTGTCCGCGCGGATCGCTGCCATATGGCTCAGGCTGATGAGAACGAGTGCTGACAGGGTGATCATGGAGAGGATGGTCATGGGTCAAGGGTCGCACTTCTCTGATGATTCGGCGACGCCTCTGTCCGAGGCTTCGCTTCCAGTTTCGGAGGTGCCGTCATGGCGGTGGCTACGGACAAACTCGCCGCAGGACGCGAAACATCGGTCAACTATACGTGCCTGACGTTCAGCCGCAATCGCGAGTTCTAGCGAGGATTTCTGTCTCGGTGACGCGGGCGGAAGTGTGGCGCGGGCAGACAGCCGATCTTCATGCTGCGGCTCAGATCACATCGCTGGCGTCGACGCCGATCTGCCAGACCGGCTTCAGGGTTGGGTAGGCGCCGGTCGGCAACTGTCCGGCATAGATCTGGAGCGCCCGGCGGACGCCGGCCGGCTTTTCCATTGTTGCGCTGCTCGCATAGGCGAAGAACAAGGCCGAGAAGGCGATGACGTTGATGATGTTTGCGAGCGTTTTCATGATGGCGTTCTTCAGGGCTTGGCGTTGATCCGATGGGTGGATCATCTGCCGAACGACGCCATCGTGCGGTTCCCGGTGGAACAGGCCCTGCACGATTGCGATGAGAAAACGGCGTAAGCGGACGGCGGCGAGAATTGTCTTTCAACCCGGCCCGCCGATGCTTAAGTTGCTGAAAACCCGCCTTTCGGAAAGGAAGCCTCCATGATCGGTCTTGGCATTGCCGTGGTCGTCGTCCTCTACCTGGTCTTTCTCTACAACAGCCTCGTCAAGGCGCGGCAGGTGAAAGAGGAGGCATGGTCGGGCATCGATGTTCAGCTGAAGCGCCGCGCCGATCTCATTCCGAACCTCATCGAGACGGTCAAAGGCTATGCCGCCCATGAGAAGGGCACGCTTGAGGAGATCGTCGAACGGCGGAGCAAGGCTCAAGCGGTACCGCAGGGCGACGTCGCAGGCCGGGCTGCGGCCGAAGGATTGCTCAGCCAGTCGCTCGGCAAGCTTTTCGCTCTTGCCGAAGCCTATCCCGACCTCAAGGCCAACCAGAACTTTTCCGAACTGCAGCAATCGCTGGGGGACATCGAAAACGAAGTGCAGATGGCCCGCCGCTACTACAACGGCGCTGCGCGCGATCTCAACGTCAAGATCGAAAGCGTACCGTCGAATTTCATCGCCGGTCCCTTCGGATTTACCAAGGCGGCCTATTTCGAAATCGCCGACGACGCCGACCGGGCGGTCCCCGTGGTGAAGTTTTGACCTATCCGGAAATCCATCGTAGACGGCGTTTCAACAGAGACGAAGGGCGGGCCGCACAGACGGTGGGGCAGCGCCGGCAGCAAGAGACATGCGCATGAAAACCACAGACCAGAAACTCACCATCGTTCCGCCGGGCCATCCGCTTCAGGGTCGGGTGAGCCCCCCGGGGTCGAAATCCATCACCAACCGGGCATTGCTGCTGGCCGGCCTTGCAAAGGGCACGAGCCGCTTGACCGGTGCGCTGAAGAGCGACGACACCCGCTACATGGCTGATGCGCTGAGTGCCATGGGTGTTGCCGTTTCGGAGCCGGACGATACTACGTTCGTCGTCACCGGCAACGGCAAGCTCCTGCCTCCGGAAAAGCCGCTTTTCCTCGGCAATGCCGGCACGGCAACGCGGTTCCTGACCGCCGCTGCGGCATTGGTGAATGGCACGGTGGTGGTCGATGGCGACGACCATATGCGCAAGCGTCCGATCGCGCCGCTGGTGACAGCGTTGCGTGACCTGGGTGTCACCGTCGAGGCTCCCACGGGTTGCCCGCCTGTGACTGTTTCCGGCACCGGCGATTTCGGAACCGGCCGCGTGATTATCGACGCCGGACTGTCCAGCCAATATGTCTCGGCCCTCCTGATGGCGGCTGCCGGCGGCACACGGCCGGTCAATATAGAGCTTGCGGGCGACGAGATCGGCGCGCGCGGGTATATCGATCTCACCGTGGCGGCCATGCGTGCCTTCGGTGCCGAGGTGACGGAGGTCAGCCCCTCCATTTGGCAGGTCGGCCCCACAGGCTATCACGCCACGGATTATGTCATCGAGCCCGATGCCTCGGCCGCGACCTATCTCTGGGCGGCGCAGGTGCTGACCGGCGGCCGCATCGACTTCGGTGTCGCGGCAGCGGCCTTCTCGCAGCCGGATGCGAAGTCCTATGCGGTCATCGCCAGTTTCCCGCATATGCCTGCCGTCATTGACGGATCGCAGATGCAGGATGCGGTGCCGACGCTGGCCGTTCTCGCTGCGTTCAACGAGACGCCTGTGCGCTTCACCGGCATCGAAAATCTGCGCGTCAAGGAATGCGACCGGGTGCGGGCGTTGTCCGCCGGCCTGTCGAACATCCGCCCCGGCCTCGGCATCGAGGAGGGCGACGATCTGCTGGTCGCCTCCGATCCGGCGCTGGCCGGGCAGACGCTGGCCGCCGAAATCGATACCTTTGCGGACCACCGCATCGCCATGAGCTTCGCGTTGGCCGGGCTGAAGATCGGGGGCATCACCATCCTCGACCCCGGCTGCGTCGCAAAAACCTATCCGCGTTACTGGGACGAGCTTGCCGCGCTGGGCGTCGAATTGACCGGTGACAGGCCCTGACCACAGGATTGACCGTGCCCGCCTGCGTATAACCCGCCCGACTGGAGGATGTGCATGAGAGTGCTGGTTGCGATCTTTGGCCTTTTCCTGCTGCTTTCGATGCAGGCGGCGCCGGCGCAGGCCATCGAGATGTTCAGGTCCTACCGTTCGGATATACAGGTCGCCAAAAGCGGCGTGCTGGCGGTCACCGAGACGATCCGCGCCAATGTCGAAGGAAACCGTATCAAGCGCGGAATCTACCGCGATTTGCCGCTGACCTTCACGGATGCGAGCGGCAAAACTGCAAGAGCGGATTTCAAGCTGGTCTCGGTGGAGCGCGACGGGGCGGCGGAGCCTTACCGGACGGAAAGCATCCCCGGCGGCATCCGCATCTATACCGGCGAAGCCGATATCTTCCTCCCGCATGGCGAACACGTCTTCGCTATCACCTATGAGACGTCGCGCCAGATCCGTTTCTTTGCCGAGCATGACGAACTCTACTGGAATGTCACCGGCACGGAATGGGTTTTCCCCATCGATGAGGCCTCTGCCGTCTTGACACTGCCGCAAGGCGTGCGGCCTCGGGCGCTCGATGTCTTTACCGGCGCCTACGGATCAACGCAGAAGAACGCCCGCGCCGTAGAAGAAGGCGACCGGATAAGCTTTACCACCACAAGACCTCTTGCAGCCGGCGAGGGGCTGACCATTGCCGTCAAGATGCCGAAGGGCAGCATCGATCCGCCCTCTGCCTCGCAGGAAAATGTCTGGTGGCTGAAGGACAATCTGCACTGGATCCTCGCCATTGCCGGGCTCGTGATCACCACGCTCTATTACGCCCGCATGTGGCTGCGGGTCGGCCGCGATCCGGCTCGCGGTGTCATGGTGCCGCGATGGGACGCCCCGGACGGCATCTCCCCGGCGCTGGCGAACTATATCGACAACAGAGGCTTTTCCGGGCAGGGCTGGACGGCGCTGTCTGCGGCGGCACTCAATCTGGCAGTCGAAGGCTACGTCACTCTGGAAGACTTGCAATCGTCGCTGGTGATCTCGCGCACGCAAAAGCCGCAACCCGCATCCCTTCAGGCCGGCGAAGCTGCCATTCTCGCCGCCGTCGAGCGCAATGGCGGAAAACTGGCCATCGACAAGGCTAATGGATCGAAAGTGCAGACGCTCGGCTCGGCATTCCGCAGTGCCATGGAAAAGGAACATCGCGGCAAATACTACAAGGCGAATACGTCTTACGTGGTCGGCGGAGTGCTTCTGTCTGCCGCCTTCCTCGGGGCTATCCTCACATTCGGCCGGCTCGGCGACAATGTCGTGCTGATCATCCTGCCCGTCGTCGCGGCCGTCTTCGTCGCCATCTTTTCCATTGTTTTCGGCCGGCTCTTTAAAGGCCCAAAAACCCTTGGTGCGCGGATAGCCGCGATCCTGGTCGTCGGGATAGTGGGCTTTTTCCTGGTGTCGGGCCTGCTGACCGTCCTTGCCGTCACCATCTATCAGGCTGTCGAGACCCATGAAATGCCGCTGCTGATCGGCATCGGCGGCATCGTCCTCGTCAATCTCCTGTTTCTTTATCTGATGGGCGCGCCGACGCCGATCGGATCGAAGATGATGGACGGCATCGACGGCCTTCGCCAATATCTGACGCTTGCCGAACAGGAGCGGATGAACATGGCGGGCGTCCCCGCCATGTCGCCGCAGCATTTCGAAAAGCTCCTGCCTTACGCGGTCGCGCTGGGCGTCGAAAAGCCCTGGTCGGAGACATTCGACCGCTGGCTGATTGCCGCAGCGGCAGGTGCTGCCGCCTACCAGCCTGCCTGGTACCATGGCCAATCCTTCGGCTCCGGATCCTTCGGCGATCGCATGGGCGGCTTTGCCGGCTCCATGGCTGGCACCATGACCGCCTCGCTTCCACCGCCGCCCAAAAGTTCATCCTCCGGCTTCTCCTCCGGCGGCGGTTTTTCCGGCGGCGGCGGCGGGGGAGGCGGCGGAGGCGGGTGGTAGCCTTCACCACCCTGGTCACTTCCGTATCATGCGGTGATACTTGACGGCGGCAAGGATATGTATCATCATTTGATACTTATGGAGACGCTCGATGATCCGTTCGTTCAAGGACAAGCTGTCTCGATCCATTGCCGATGGCACGGTGAAGAAGGGTTTTCCGGCGGATCTGGTTCGCAAGGCGCAGCAACTGCTGATCTTCCTGAACGCGGCTGCCGACATAAGGGATCTGCGATCGCCGCCGGGAAACCGTCTGGAGAAGCTGTCGGGAGACCGCGACGGGCAATATTCGATCCGCATTAACCAGCAATGGCGCATCTGCTTCGACTGGTCGGAGGGCGGCGCAGACGACGTTGAAATCGTGGACTATCACTGACAAGGAAACTCGGATGAGCATGATCAATCTGCCCGCGATCCATCCGGGCGAAATCCTGAAGGAACTCTATCTCGATCCATTGGAGATGAGCGCCGGGGCACTGGCAAAGAAACTGAATGTTCCAAGAACCCGCATTGAACGGATCGTCACCGAGAAAAACGGCATAACCTCCGACACCGCCTTGCGCCTTGCCAGGTTTTTCGGAACGACACCCGAATTCTGGATGAACATGCAGGTGAGCTACGATCTCAAGATCGAGGCCGAGCGCAGCAGCGCCGCGATCGCACGCATCCCTGTCCGCGATGCTGCCTGAACAGCGAGTTTTCCACCATTGAACGGATGACTTTTGCTGCCGGGCTTGCTAAGCCCGCCGCAGTCCCTGATCCCACAGAAAAGCATTCTTCCATGCCCGATCTTCTGCTTGAACTCCGCTCCGAGGAAATCCCGGCTCGCCTGCAGCGCAAGGCCGCTGGTGACCTGAAGAAGCTTCTGACCGATGCGCTGGTGGAAGCGGGGCTGACCTATGAGGGCGCGCGGGAATACTGGACGCCGCGCCGGCTGACGCTGGACATTCGCGGCCTGAACGCCCGGTCCGCCGATATACGCGAGGACCGCAAGGGACCGCGCACCGACGCCAACGAAAAGGCGATCGAAGGCTTTTTGCGCGGGGCGGGGCTGGCATCCATCGATCAGGCGCATGTCCACAGCGATCCGAAGAAGGGCGATTTCTACGTCGCCCATATCGTCAAGCCCGGCCGCCCCGCCGAGGAGATCATCGCCGAGGTGATGCCCGGCATCATCCGGAATTTTCCATGGCCGAAACCCATGCGCTGGGGCGCTTCCTCGGCAAAGCCCGGCGCGCTCTGGTGGGTGCGGCCGCTGCAGTCGATCATCTGCCTGTTCGGGCCTGAAAACGAGGAAACCCAGGTCATCCCGTTCGAAGTCGACGGTATCTTCGCTTCCAACGTCACCTACGGCCATCGCTTTCATGCTCCGGATGCGATCACCGTGCGCCGCTTTGCCGATTATGCCGACAAGTTGGAAAAGGCCAAGGTCGTGCTCGATGCCGAGCGCCGCAAGGATATCATTCTCCACGACGCCCGCGACATCGCCTTTGCCAACGGACTGGAACTGGTCGAGGACGAGGCGCTGCTGGAGGAAGTCTCGGGATTGGTCGAATGGCCGCAGGTGCTGATGGGCGCCTTCGAGGAGGCCTATCTCGAAATCCCCTCGGAAATCATCCGGCTGACCATCAAGACCAACCAGAAATGCTTCGTCACGCGCCCGATGGGTGAAGAAAACCTCTCCAACAAATTCATCCTCGTCGCCAATATCGAGGCGAAGGACGGCGGTGCGGACATCATCCACGGCAACGGCAAGGTGGTGCGCGCCCGCCTCTCCGACGCACGGCATTTCTGGACCCGCGACCAGGGCAACCTGCCGGATCTCGAAACGCTGGAGGCATCGGCACAAAAATTCGATCTCGATCTGACAAAACCGCTCGACCAGCGCATGGCGAAGCTCGACGCGCTGAATGTGACGTTCCATGCCAAGCTGGGCACGCAGGGCGAGCGCGTGCAGCGCATTCGCGCTCTGGCCGCCGAACTTGCCAAGGCGACCGGCGCGGACCCGAAACTGGTCGATCGTGCCGTTGTGCTCGCCAAAGCCGATCTGCGCACCGAGGCCGTCGGCGAATTTCCCGAGCTTCAGGGCCTGATGGGCCGCAAATATGCGCTGCTTCAGGGCGAAGACCCTTCCGTCGCCGCCGCCATCGAGGATCACTGGAAACCGCAGGGCCCGTCCGACCGCCTGCCGGCCGACGCTGTTGGTTTGACGGTGGCGCTGGCTGACAAGCTGGATACGCTGGTGGGCTTCTGGGCCATCGACGAGAAGCCGACGGGTTCGAAGGATCCCTATGCGCTGCGCCGTGCGGCGTTGGGCGTGGTGCGGATTTTGCTGGAACGAGGTATTAGGCTTCCTCTTTCCGAGGCGATTCAAAGTGCGGCAGTGGAAGTGGAAGATCATATCCGCAACATTGAACATGATAAGCATTTTGAAGCTGCCATACGGCTTGAAGGTGCTGGTATTGATGACATCACTGATCGCGTGATGGATGTAACATATCAGTCCCGTCTCGATATCCAGCCTATTGTCACCGACCTCCTCTCCTTTTTCCATGACCGCCTCAAAGTTTACCTGCGTGACCTCGGCGCACGCCATGACCTGATCGACGCCGTTCTGGCTGCGTCCCCCTCATCCGGCCTTTCAGGCCACCTTCTCCCCGTGGGGGAGAAGAGGGAGCAAGGGGCGGCGGCAGAGACCTGGTCTCCCCAGCGGGGAGAAGGTGGCGCGTATGCGCCGGATGAGGGGGGCGAAGCCACGACCGCGAATGACGACCTCCTGATGGTCGCCCGCCGCGTCGAAGCCCTCACGGCCTTTATCACCTCCGAAGAAGGCCTCAACCTGCTCGCCGGCACCAAGCGCGCCACGCAGCTTTTGGCCGCCGAGGAAAAGAAGGGAACGCGGATCGCCGCAACCGTCGATTCGTCCCTCTTGACGCTTGAGGCCGAAAAGGCACTGCACGCGGCTGTCACCTTGGCCTCCGCAGAGGCCCGCTCCGCCATCGCAGGCGAAGACTTCCGCTCCGCCATGGAAGCCCTGTCCAGGCTGCGCGGCCCGGTCGATCGGTTCTTCGCCGATGTCCTCGTCAACGACGACGACCCGGCCATCCGCGCCAATCGCCTCGCTCTTCTTGCACAAATCCGCGCGGCCACGGGAACGGTTGCGGACTTCTCGAAGATTTCGGGCTGAGGAGCGGCGGATGGGGGCCAAAATCCTCGTCAGTGCCTGTCTCATGGGCCATGCCGTCCGGTATGACGGACAGGCCAAGCCGCTTCACCATCCGGTCCTTGATCGCTGGCAGGCGGAGGGGCGGGTGGTGGCGATCTGTCCGGAGCTGTCTGCCGGGATGCCGGTGCCGCGCCTGCCGGCAGAAATCGAACGCGGTTCCGGCAGGGCAGTGCTTCAGGGAGGCGCCCGGGTTGTGGAGAGCAACGGCCATGATGTGACGGATGCGTTTCGCCGCGCAGCGGAAAATGCGCTCGCCCTGGCGCTCGAAACCGGTTGTCGCTATGCGTTGCTGATCGACGGCAGCCCGTCCTGCGGGTCCGGCTTCATCTATGACGGAAGCTTTTCCGGCCGGCGCCGGGACGGCGAGGGCGTCACAACCGCCTTGCTCAGGGCAAACGGCATCAGCGTCTTCTGTGGTTCCGAGATCGAAGCACTTGCCGCTGTTGCCGGTTGATCAGCCCCGGAGACAGCCCACAAAAAATTACGCCCCTGCTTCTCTTCAGGGGCGTAATTCTCGCCTTGGAAGGCGAATGCCTGATCAGCCTTTTTGAGGTGGCTGGCGAGGCAGGGACTGGGAACGACAGACTTATTTTAACCGAAGTTCGAAGGATTGAAGATCAACTTCTTGTGAATGACTGTCTTTCGGCGTGATCCCGGCCATACCGGCCACAGAAGGGCCGTTAAGCGAACCGGTCGTCGCCACATCGTCGATGACGGGAAGCGTCGTCGTTGCCTCGGCCTCCAACGGCGTGGTTGTCGCCGCACCGGCCGCCAGAGTGTTCGGGGCGGCTTTCGATCTGGCTGCTTCCACGGCTTCCGGCGAGGCTTTGCTGATGAAGACCACCGGCGAGCCGCCAAGCCAGGCCTCGGTGCGCACCAGCTTCATTTCACCGTTGATTTCCTTGAATTCCACGCGATCCGTCCCGGCAGGCACCTCTGGAACGACATAGCCGGTCTTCTTGCGAACAACCGGCGGCGGGCAATGGCTGCAGGACAGTTGCTCGATGCTGCCGTTTCCGAGTGTGCCGGATGCGACGATCTCAATGGACGACGCGGCTGCGGGCGCGGCGGCAGCCAGACTTGCGAGTGTCAAAAGCAGGATCCGCATCGGCATTCTCCTCGATTGTGGAATGCGAGGAAAATAGCCGGTCTGCGTTACGGTCCCGTCAGGAGAATTGGTAAAAATTGAATGAAAGCGCAGGCTTTAGGAAGGTCATGCCGTCTCGCGCTGCACGGCCTGCCAGCCGATGTCACGGCGGCAAAAGCCGTTGTCCCATTCCACCCTGTCGAGTGCCGCATAGGCCGCATCCTTGGCGGCGCCGACGGTCGGACCTGTGGCAGTCACGTTCAGCACGCGACCGCCGGTCGCGACCAGTTGGCCATCCTTCAGCGCCGTGCCGGCATGAAAAATCTTGTGGCCGGCGTCCTCGCCCGGCAGGGACAGAATCGGTGTATTCTTCGTGTAGGGGCCGGGATAGCCCTTCGATGCCATCACCACGGTCAGCGCCGCATCGTCCCGCCATGTCGCCGTGGCATTGGCCAGTCCGCCGGTCGCCGACGCGTAGAGAAGCGGCAGCAGATCGCTCTCCAGCCGCATCATCAGAACCTGGCATTCCGGATCGCCGAAACGGACATTGTATTCGATGAGCTCCGGCCCCTTGGCGGTGATCATCAGGCCCGCGAACAGCACGCCCTTGAACGGATAGCCGCTCTCGGCCATGCCCCGGATCGTCGGCTCGATGATTTCGCGCATGGTGCGCTCGACCATGTCCTTGGTCATGACAGGAGCCGGGGAATAGGCGCCCATGCCGCCGGTGTTCGGTCCCGTATCGCCATCGCCGACGCGCTTGTGGTCCTGGGCCGAGGCAAGCGCCAACGCGGCCTCTCCGTCGCAAAGGCAAAAGAAGCTCGCTTCCTCGCCATCGAGATAGGCCTCAACCACGACCTCGGCGCCCGCATCGCCAAATGCGCCGGAAAAGCAGCTATCGATGGCGTCCAGGGCCTCATCCAGCGTCATTGCCACCGTCACGCCCTTGCCGGCAGCCAGTCCGTCCGCCTTGACGACGATGGGTGCGCCCTGATCGCGGACATAGGCCTTGGCCGGCTCGGCCGATGTAAAGCGCCGGTAGGCGCCCGTGGGAATGCCGTACCGGGAGCAGATGTCCTTGGTGAAACCCTTGGAGCCCTCAAGCCGGGCTGCTGCGGCCGAGGGGCCGAAGACGGCAATTCCTGCGTCGTCCAGCATGTCCGCAAGCCCGGCCACCAGCGGCGCTTCCGGGCCGATCACCACGAAATCCACGGCCTGCTGCCGGCAATAGGACAGAACTGCCTCATTGTCGGCGGTATCGATGGCGGCGATCGTCGCATGCTCGGCAATGCCGGGATTGCCCGGCGCGGCATGGAGCGCCGTCAGAAGCGGCGATTGCGCGAGCTTCCATGCCAGTGCATGTTCGCGTCCGCCCGAACCGATCAACAGAACTTTCATTGCCAACTCCCGCAACCGCATGTCGTGGTGCGGTTAGGACGCAGGCAGGCCAAGGTCAAGGCAAAACTGGAAAATACCCTGATTTGCAGTGCCTACAGGAGCCGGGACGAGCCCGCACGCCGGCGTCCGTCCTGTTCGAAGCCATCCATGTCGCCAGCCATCTCGGCGGTGCGTTTCAGAGCCCATATGGACAGGTCATGCAAACCCAGCGGCTTGCTGATCAGATAGCCCTGGAACTGGTCGCAGCCTGCCGCTTCGAGCATGGTAAGCTTCTCCTCGGTATCGACGCCCTCGCCGATAACGCCCATGTTTTGGGCGTGACAGAGCGCGATCATTGCCTTGAGAGCGGGCAGGGATTTCGTATGGGCGAGATTATCCACCAGCGCCCTGTCGAGCTTGATCGTGTCGGCAGTATATTCGATGATCTGACGGACAGACGTGTACCCGGCGCCGAAATCGTCGATCGAGATACGAAATCCCTTGGCACGCAGGCTTTCTATGTTGTGATGCAGCTGATCGCCGAGCTTTACGGCGTAGGTTTCTGTCAGCTCGATCTCGACGGTATCCGGGTCCAGGCAATAACGCTCGGCGCAGGCCACGAAATAATCACTGATCGATTTCGAATAGAGTTCAGCAGAGGAGATATTGATGGCGAGGATGGTACCAGGCCCGAACAGGGCCTTCAGGCGCTGATGCTGGGACATTGCGCGGTTGATGACCCACCAGTCGATCTTCGTGAACAGACCCGAACTCTCGGCAATCGGCACGAACTCGTCCGGCGTGACATTGCCAAGCACGGGTGAAACCCAGCGCAACAGCGCTTCACAGCCGGTGACGGTGCCGCGTCGATCGACGATCGGCATGTAAACGAGATGAAACTGTTCGTCGGGCTCAACCAGGCGCAATTCGTCCTGGATCTGCCTGACGCGGTCGCGCTTGTCCTGAAGAGCGCGCGAAAACCGTGCCGAGCGGTTCTTGCCGTTCGTCTTGGCCTGGTACATGGCCGCGTCGGCGTTGGAAATCAGTTCGGCAAGGTTTGTGGCGTCCAACGGACACAGGGCGACGCCGATGCTGACGGTGACCGGATAGGACTTGCCGCGCACCTCGAAGCCACTGGAAAACAGAGCGAGGATCGCGGCGCTGACTTCCCGCACCGTGCCATCGCCCGGCGTCGATTGCACGAGGACGGCAAATTCGTCGCCCGAGAGGCGCGCCAGAACGGCCGGCGGCAGCTGCCGGCTGGCGGTAATGCCCGCTATCGTCGCCTGAAGTCTCGTGGCCAGCACCTTCAGCAATTCGTCGCCGACATAATGGCCGTATTTGTCGTTGACGAATTTGAAGTTGTCGATGTCCAGGAACAGCAGGCTGCAATGGCCGCCCTCTGCCGTGATGGTATCGACGACGCCGGCAGCCAGCGCGTTGAAGTGGCCGCGATTGCTGATGCCGGTCAGCGTATCCGTCCAGGACGTATGCTGTACAAGCCGCAAGGCCTGCTGCGACTGATCATGCAATTGCTTGATGTTGCCCGTCAGGCGGCCGATCTCTCCTTCCGAGTCCGTTTGCGCGATGTCGGCGTTCTTGCCGTTCATAACCGCCGTGACCTGCAGGTCGAGCGCGGCAATGGGGTTGGTGATGAATCGGCTGATCAGAGCTATGATCAGGCCGATCGACGCAAAGCTCATGGCCAGCGCCCCCAGACACAGAAGAAGCTTCAGACGGATTGCCTTTTCCGATCTGTGCGACGCCGGCACCTCGAGATTGGCAAAGAGCGACGGCGCCAGCCGAACGGACGCGCCGAGATCGTCGGGGAGAAATTGTCGTGTCGTGTTGCTGAGCGTAATCGCCGTGCCGTATTCGCCGCTTAACTTCTCTTGCAGTCTGAGAAATTGCTTGGGCTCGACTGCCACCTGGATAAGGAGGGCGTTTTTCTTGGCGCTTGGCAAGGGGCGGCTGAAGGTGACGGGATCGATGAATTCGGAATAGACGATGACCGGCCGCGTCTGCCGATCGTAGAGATAGGTCCAGTCGCGCACCTGGCTTCCAGCGGACAAGCGGCGCGCCAGCGCAAGTTGCGCCTCCCCGATCTCGGCAAAGGGATCCTCGCTGTTTTCAAAATAATATCCTGTTGTCGCGTCAGGTTTCAGGATGGCAAAGGATGTGAACTTTTTTGGATCCTCGGACAGCGAACCGATATTTTGCTGCAGCCGCAGGGACAGCGCGTTGCTCCGGTAGGCCTCGTTGGCTTCGGAGACAAACAGTCGAACCGCATTGCCTTCCAGAAGAGTGTAGAGGAACGCGCGGCTCTGGGTGAGTTCGTTGCGGAACAGGGCGGCGAGATGGTCGAACTGCTGCGACAGCCGGGCCTGTTCCAGCGCCAGAGCCGACTGTCTCTGCGCGATGTAGACGGAGAGGGCGGCGAGCATATAGCCAGCCAGCACGACGGGGAAGATCAGGAAAAAAGCGCGTCTGCCAAGTGTCACTGGAAATTTGCCATGGAGCTGATGATGCGTCGCCGCACCTGGATGGACTGGACCGACAGTTCCTTTTGATATTGGCTCTTGGCGAGGATTTCAGCAGCCGGATAGATCTCGCGGTCCTCGCGCATTGCTGTGGGGATGAGCTTGCGCGCGGCCTCGCTGGACACGGGCATGCTCAGCGCGATAGCGTTCGAAGCGGCATTTTCCGGTGAGCCGATAAAATCCAGAAGGTTCAAGGCGATGTCCTTGCGTGGCGAGGCTGCCGTGACAGCCAGGCAGTCGAGCCATGACAAGGTGCCCTCTCTCGGCACGGAATAGCGCCAGACGCCGGGTGTGCCGGCCTTTTCGTTCAGGACATGCTGATCGCCGCTATAGCCGATCGCCATGTGGATTTCCTTGCCGAATTCAGCGTTCTGGATCGAGGTAATGACATAATCATAGGTGAGCACGAAGGGCGCCTGACTGCGCATCATCTCGAACGCCGCCTTCAGCGTTGCGTGATCATTGGAATTGATCGATTTGCCGAGAAGGATCAGCGGCGCAACAAAAGCCTCGTTGTGATCGTCATACATCGCGATGTGTTTTTTCAGCGAGTCCGCCGGCGACATCAGCGCGGTCCATGAGGTGGGTGCGGGGCTGACCACATCCGATCGATAGAGAATGCCCATCGTTCCCCAGAGATAGGGTATGCCGTAACCGGCGCAGCGGGAAGCCCACTCCTGCCTGTAATCCTTCAGCGAGGGGGTGCGCGCCATGGTGAGCGGTTCGAGGATGCCGCGCTTGCCGAAGAGCCCCGCGCCGTTTTCACCGACCACGACAAGATCGATGTTGCTGTTCGGATCGGAGAGAACCTCGTCGCGCGCATCGCCGCTGTCGTAGAAGATCTGATTGACGGTCACTCCGGTACTCGCCGACCAGCGATCGAGGATCGTCTGGTCGATATAGGATTCCCAGATCAGGAGATTTAGCGTTTCCGCTCGCGCCTGCGCGGCGTCGGCAAGAATGCCGAGCGCCAGAAAAGCGGAAAGGAGCATTTCGCGCATAGAATTTCCCCGATGGTCACGAGGAACCTTAGCGGGCAATACTTGATGATTGCTTACGCGAGGCAGTCGGGGGCGGGAGTGTGCCGGCGCTTATTCCCTGTGGCTCGGAAGCCGCGGCAGGAAAACTGTAAGCAGGCCGAGCAGCGGCATATAGGAGCAGATCGTGTAGACGAAGGCTATTCCCCGATGATCCGCGACGACCCCGAGAACCGCGGCCCCAATGCCGCCGAATCCGAAGGCAAAACCGAAGAACATGCCGGCTATGAGGCCGACCCGCCCGGGAACCAGTTCCTGCGCGAAGACCACGATCGCCGAAAAGGCGGAGGAAAAGATAAAGCCGATGATCACGACCAGCGTCGCCGTCCAGAATAGGTTCGCATAGGGCAGGAGAAGGGCAAAGGGAATAACGCCGAGGATGGAGAACCAGATGACGAAACGCGCGCCGTAGCGATCCCCGATGGGGCCGCCTAAAATCACGCCGGCCGCGGATGCCCCGAGAAACAGGAACAGCAGCAATTGCGCGTCCTGAACCCCGACACCGAACTTCTCGATGGTGAAGAAGGTGAAATAGCTGGAAAGACTGGCGAGATAGGCATTTTTCGTGGCCGTCAGGATGACGAGCACGATCAGCGTCCAGACGACCTGATTGCGCGGTAGCGGCAAGGTGCGGCTGACAGGCTTGCGGCCGGCCGTGCTGCGGCGGTGACGCATGTACCAGACGCTGACCCACGACAGAACCATGAAACCGGTCAGCGCGATGATCGAAAACCAGCTCAGACTGGCCTGACCCTGCGGAATGACGATGAAGGCAGCCAGCAGCGGCCCGATCGCCGTTCCGGTATTGCCGCCGACCTGAAACAGCGACTGCGCCAAACCGTGCCGCCCTCCGGATGCCAGCCGGGCGACGCGGGAGGCCTCCGGGTGGAAGATGGCGGAACCGATGCCGATAAGGCACGCGCCGATGATGAGCATATAGAAATGGCCGGCATGGGCGAGGGTGATCAGACCGGCGCAGGTCGAAAGCATGGCCGCCGGCAGGGAGAACGGCATGGGCCACCGGTCGGTGACCACGCCCACGGCCGGTTGCAACAACGAGGCCGTCACTTGGAAGGCGAACGTCAAAAGTCCGATCTGCACGAAGTCGAGCGTGTAGTTTTCCTTCAGGAGCGGATAGAGCGAGGTGAGCAGCGACTGCATGATGTCGTTCAGCATATGGCAGAAGCTTACGGCCACGATGGCCGAGAATGCGGTTTTATCAGCGCTGACGCCTGAACTCGGTGATATCGTTGCCATGCTCGTTTCCTGCCTGCCGGACTTGCGCCGCTTGCGCCATATGTCTCTACATTGCTTGAGTCTGGCCTGCTTTTGTGCTGTGGTCTCATTCTTTCGAGAGTGGGCCAAATGCGAGTAATTGACCTCACACAGAGGGACAGCCAGCAGAACGACCAGCATTTTGAAAGTCTTTCCTGGATTGAAACTGCGGAAGAACCGGTCCTGGCGCTCGGCGGCCTCTATCCGGCCGGTTTTCGCGGTCATCTCCACAGTCACAGCAAGACCCAACTCTGGTGTGCCCGCAGCGGCGTTGTGCTGGTCAGCACTGCAGGCGGGCGCTGGATGATTCCGCCCGGACACGGACTGCTCATTCCCGCGGGTCTCGAACATTACAGCGAGATGATCAGTGAGGTGCGTATGCACTCCATCTATGTCGATCCGTTGATCATCGGGTCGCATGCGCCGCGCGTGCTCGAGGTCACCACGCTCGCCGCCAGCCTGATCGAGGAACTGGTGCAGTCGGACGAAGACCTGCCGGCCCCGCGGCGCAAACGGTTGATCATGGACCTGCTGCTCGACGAAATCGAGCGGCTGCCGGAACGGCCGCTCGGCCTGCCGTTTCCGGGCGAGGCGCGGCTTGCGCGCCTCTGCCGCCATTTCCTGAAATCGCCCGACGCCAATGCCGGGATCGACGATTGGGCGCGCGCGCTCGGCATGAGCCGCCGCTCCTTCACCCGGCTGTTTCGCCAGGAAACCGGCGTCAGCTTCGTTACCTGGCGCCAGCAGGCCTGTATTTTCGCATCCCTGCCGCGGCTTGCCGCCGGCGAACTTGTCACGAATGTCGCGCTCGATGCCGGTTATGAAAACATTCCGGCCTTCACGACCATGTTCCGCCGCATGCTCGGCAGCACCCCCAGCACCTACCTGAAAACCCGCACCGTCTGAGTGAGATTGGCCGGCATCAATGGTTTGGCAAAGAAAGCGTCAAGCGGGCTGGTTAACGATCTGGTAGTGACACACCTCCTATAACTGCGTTTAGCGCGCTTTCGATGTTCGCTCCGGCTCGGTTCGGCTGCCGGAGCATGCCCGCCCATTCGGAGTACCCCATGTCCCGTTCATCAGCGTTTTTCCTCGCCGCCGGCCTGTTTGCCGGTCTGTCATCCTCCGTCCAGGCTCAGGATGGCGGTCAATTCTGGTCCGGCGACTGGTATCTGAAAGTCGGGGCCACGGGCTTCATCGGTCCGAAATATGATGGCTCTTCCGACCGCCTGTTCCAGGCTGCACCCTTGATCTCGCTCGGGCGGGCCGGCAGCACGGTGCGATTTTCCTCGCGCAACGACAACCCGGCCTTTGCGTTCGTCGACAAGGGCGCCTTCCGGGCCGGCGTCGTCGGCAAGCTGATCTTCGATCGCGACGAGGATACTTCATCCGATCTGAAAGGCCTCGATCCCGTGCGTTTCGGCGGGGAACTTGGCGGCTTTGCGGAAGTCTACCCGACGGATTGGCTGCGGATCCGCGCCGAACTGCGCCAGGGCATTCGCAGCCATCACGGTATTGTCGCAGACGTCGCCGCGGACGGATTTGTCGATGTCACCGACACGGTCCGGGTCTCGGCCGGTCCAAGGCTGTCGGCGGCGACCAGCGACTATTTCGACGCCTATTACGGTGTCGATGGCTCCGAAGCGGCAAAATCCGGTTATTCGACCTATTCGCCCTCCGGCGGCCTGAGCTCGGTGGGAGCCGGCACGGCCATCACCTGGCAGGCGACCGAGAAGCTGGAGACCAGCGCCTTTGCCGAATACAAGCGGCTGATGGGGCCGGCGGCCGATTCGAGCATTGTGAGGGAAGGCGGCAGCCGCAATCAGTTCATGGTCGGTCTCTCGGCGACCTACAGGTTCGATTTTACCCTGGATTGATTGCGATCGGGCGCTCATCCGCTCTGATCGCTTGACCGTGTGCCCCGGCGTTTGCGAAGACGGGCCATGAGCACCAAATCTGCCGATTCCGGGCGCGTCCACGATGCGCCGTCCAACAACTGGGTTTACCGCGTCCTGCCCAGGCCGCTCTGGCCCTATGCCCAGCTTGCCCGCTGGGACAGGCCGATCGGCTGGCAATTGCTGATGTGGCCGTGCTTCTGGTCGGCGGGACTGGCGGCCAATGCCGCGGCCAGCCTTGGAACCTTCGCCTTTGGCCCCTTCGTCTTTCATCTGATCCTGTTCTTTATCGGCTCGGTCGCCATGCGCGGCGCGGGCTGCACCTATAATGACATTATCGATCACGACATCGATATGGCGGTGGCGCGTACCCGCTCGCGCCCCTTGCCCTCCGGTCGCGTCAGCCGCCGACAGGCAAAAATCTTCATGGTACTGCAGGCACTGGTAGGGCTTGTCGTCCTCCTCCAGTTCAACACCTTCTCCATCCTGCTCGGCGTCTTCTCGCTCGTCTTCGTGGCGATCTATCCCTTCGCCAAGCGCTTCACCGACTGGCCGCAGTTTTTTCTCGGCCTGGCCTTTTCCTGGGGCGCCCTGATGGGTTGGGCGGCGCAGTTCGGTGAAATATCGGCCGCCGCAGCGATCCTTTATGCCGCCGCCATCGCCTGGACGGTCGGCTACGACACGATCTATGCCTACCAGGACAAGGAAGACGACGAATTGATCGGGGTTCGATCGACGGCACGCCGTTTCGGCGAGAGGCCGCGCCCCTGGTTGCTGGCGCTCTACGGCCTGACCGTCGTTTTGCTGTTCGTTTCCTTTGCCGCAGCCGGAGCCGGGCTCCTTGCCTATGCCGCGCTGCTGGTCGCGGCGGTGCTCTTGTTTTACCAGATCCTTGTGCTCGACATCCACGATGCCGCGCAATGCCTTGCCCTGTTCCGGTTCAACAATCTCGTCGGGCTCATCCTGTTTGCCGGGCTGATTGCCTCGCTCCTCGTTCGGCTCGTCTAAATCTCCTGCGCCATACGCAAAAGACCGGCTGCAGGGAGAGCCGGCCTTTCACGCTGGAGTAACGTCGATGACGGGTGTCAGCTGCGCGCGATGATCTCGCGACCGTCGATCTTCATCTTGACACCGAGACTGCCGGTCGCGCGGCGCATCAGGAAGCGCGGACGGCGTTCGTTGAAAAGCGAATGGCGACGCCGCGGCTTGGTGTCGCCGGTGCGCACCTCGCCGAGATGCTCCTCCAGCGGCCGTGCAACGCCGTCGGCTTCCACCATCAGCATCGGTGTCCGGTAGGCTTCCGCCCAGGCGCGCCAGTCGGCTGCGATGTCGGAAAGGTCATGTGCCACGAGCAGGGGAATGCAGAGTTCGGGATCGTCGTGGTGAAGCTCCAGCGTCACGGTCACCCCGCCGTTTCCATGGTCGATGGCCCGGGCAGCCACGCCCTTGAAGGCACGGGCGGGAAGCGCGATCGACAGCGGCAGTCCGCTCGACGGTAAAATTTTGCGCAACACTGCGCCGCGCTCGTCCAGACTGATGCTGACCGTGCTCGATTGTCCCTGCAGGCTGTAGCTCGCGTGCTGGGGAAAGCGTTTCGGGTCCAGTCGCAGCGTCGTATCGACCCAGGCCGGTTGTTGAAGTGTCTTCAGCATGTCAATCGCCCTTGTTTTACCTGAGAGCCGGTTCCCGGTCTTCTCTTTGGGACTTTTTCGTCCTCTATGGCTGAAGCATAGGCGGGGGGCGTTTGAGACCGCTTAAAAATCGCAGTTAAAAAACTTTGCATTTCCCGATGGTTAGCAAAAGCCAACGCGGCAGGGTTTCCAAAGACTGAAGAAAGCCAGCCGCATTTTGCCTATCGGGCAAGAGCCGATGACAGCGCTGGAAAGCCACGCACAAGTCAGGCAGGCGATGGTGCTTTCCGGATATGGCCGCGCGATGCGGCGTCTTGCCTGCGCGGACGAACAGTCCGGCGGGCGTTTCAGGCGATCGGCAGAGCGGCTATGGTTTCGACCTTCATCGACTACAACCTCATTACCCGCGACATGAAGACGAGCATCCAGCGGACCTCCGAACAGGTGCTGGTTGCCCGCGAAACCGAGTATTACAAGGCCAATATCGGCAATGTCACGTCAGTCGATGAATTCCTCGATGATTACCGGCTCTATTCCTATGCGATGAAGGCGCACGGGCTGGAAGAGATGACCTATGCCAAGGCCTTCATGCGCAAGGTCATGGAAAGTGATCTGAGCGACGAAAACAGCTACGCCAACATGCTGACCGACGAGCGCTACCGCAATTTCGCGATGGCGTTCAGTTTTTCCCAAGCGACCGAAGTGGTCCAAAGTGATGCACAGGAAGACGCCCTGATCGGGCTCTACAATGAAAGCATCGCCAACCAGGATGACGCAGTCCGCGCCGACTCGGTCTATTTTAACGCAGTGATCGACACTGTGAAGACCGTTGACCAGCTATGGCAGAACGAGAAGCTTAAGGACTACGTGCTGACGGCCTTCGGCTATAATCCGGACTATATGTCCTACAGCCATTTCAAGGGCGTGGTGACGAGCGATGTCAACGATCCCAACAGCTATGTGAACACCGCGGACGCCGCCTATAAACAGGGCTATCAGGACAAGATCGATGCGGTGACGGCGAACGCGACGGCAGCAGAGCTGGCAGATCCGAACAGCGCGCCGAGCAAGCTGATCACCCAGTTTCAAACTGCGATTGCCAATGCACCGGATTACAGGGCTCTGGCTGCCGCTTTCAATTTTCAGGATGACGGCACGTTGCTTGCGGGCGATCTGCCGATGTCGGATCCTGCCAAGGCATCGACCAACGAGGCCTACGTCTTCGCGCAGCCGCGGCTCTCGTCGTCTGCAGCCCAGGTCAACAAGCTGTTTTACGAATCGACCATCGACAGCGTCACCAAGGTCGGCGATATCCTCGGGAATTCGCGCCTTTTTGCCTATATCCGCATTTCCTACGGTTTGCCGGCCAGCCTGCTGAATTCGACGATGGAAAACATCCTCACCAGCGACCTGAACGATCCCAACAGCTACGCCAATACACAGGGCGGCACCGAATACAACGCGATCTACAAGGAACTGGCGGCGGCCTTCAACTTCCAGACCGACGGGACGCTTGCGGCCGGCGACAAAGCCCAGACGGCCGATCAGAAGACCCTGACGTCAGCCTATTGGATGGCCCGCTATAATGACGCCGACGAAGCTGCCGACGAGGCGCTGATCAACTCCTACAAGACGCTCATCGGCATCGTCGCCGATGTCGACGATCTGCTGGCCGACCGGAAGATCATGAACCTGGCCCTGACCGCCGTCGGCCTGCAGAACGTGGGCGATACCGCGCGAACGTTGAGGAAGGTCCTGACCAGCGACCTCACCGACCCCGCCAGCTATGTCTATACGCTGAAAGACGAACGCTACGTCAAGCTGGCCAAGGCCTTCAATTTCAACGGCGACGGCACGCTCGGTGTGCCGCTGCTTGCCCAGTCCCAGACCGAAATTCTCAATACGGCGAAATCATATGTCGTTGAAAAGAGCCGTTTCGGCACGGATGAGGACAGGACAAAGGCGACGGACGAATCGAAATATTACAGTGCCGAGATCGAAAAGATCGAAACGCTGAACGATCTTCTGGGCAACCGGCGCATGGTCGATTTCATCCTTGTCGCAGCGGGGCTCGATCCCGAAGAGATCACCACGGACTACGTCCGCCAGATGTTCGAATCCGATCCGGCCGATCCGAACAGCTTCATCAATACCGAGCCTGAAACCAGTCTCTATAAAGAACTTGTCGCGTCCTTCAACTTTGATCGTGACGGCAATCTCGCCAAGCCCGATCCCGGCATCCAGACGAAGCGCGGCCTGCTGGAGACCGAAGGCCTCTACTACAACCAGACCCTGGAAGAGCAGAAGGGCGAGGACAATGCCGGCGTGCGCCTGGCGCTCTATTTCCGCCGCATGGCCGGCGATGTGACCACGGCTTACGACCTTCTGGCCGACAGCGCCCTTCTGCAGGTCATCCAGACGACGTTCAGCATCCCCCAGGAAATGTCGAGCGCCGATGTGGATATCCAGTACGACTACATCAACCGCGTGCTCGATATCGAGGATCTGCACGACCCGGAAAAGCTGGAAAAGCTTCTGGTCCGCTTCACCGCGCTTTACGATGTAGAAAACAACGTCGACGCGTCGCCTGCCGAACTGATCATGGCGGGCAGCGGCCGGGGCGGCATCAGCGCCGAGACGCTTATGAGCCTTACCCAGCTTCGCTCAGGCGGTTTTTGATCGCCAGGCCAAGGAATAATACTTGTTGTCTCGCTAAAAAAGCGTTCTATGTTTTTTATTATCAATATTTCAGAGGCAGGCTAGGACATGGCAACCTTCAATTTCGCTGCCAGCGGTTACGCGATCGATTTTTCAACGACGTCGACCAATCTGCTGTTCCAGTATGATTTCGCGAGCGCAAGCTCCACCAAGCTTAAACTCTATGACAACAGCAGCAATTATACCTCATTTGGCGGAACCGGCTTCAAATATGTTGTCAAATCCGGCTTCGTAACCGATGTCACAGCGGGTAAGGTCCAGTCGCTTGATGTCGTCATCAAAGGCGTGACCACGGTCAAGATCACAGGACTCGATGTCTCCGCTGCCAGGCTTTACGACGCCGCCGCCGCCGAAGATGACGCACTGTTCGTCAACCTGTTGCTGGCCGGCAATGACACGATCAACGGGACCAGCTCGGCGGATATCATCAACTCCGGCACCGGCGACGATGTCATCAAAGGCAATGGCGGTAACGACAAGATCCGCGGTGCTGCCGGGGCCGACGATCTCTATGGCGGAACCGGGAAAGACTTCTTTGTCTTCAAATCCGTCAAGGATTCGACCTCTTCGGTGGGCGGGCGCGATACAATCTTCGATTTCAACGGCAGCGGTGGCGATCGCATCAAGCTGAACGACATCGACGCCAATACCAAGCTGTCGCACGATCAGGCCTTCAGCTTTATCGGAACGAAGGCGTTTTCCGGCCATGCCGGCGAGTTGCGCTATGAAAAGAAAGCCTCCGACACCTATGTCTATGCCGATGTGAACGGCGACAAAAAGGTGGATTTCGCCATCCACTTCGATGACGCCATCACGCTCCAGAAGGACTTTTTCATCCTTTGAATGTGCCGGGATCGGTCTGCAGCACCTTGCCGGGATTCATGATGCCGGCCGGGTCGAAGGCGTGCTTGATGCGCTGCATCAGGTCGATCTCGATGGGCGAGCGCACCTGCGCCAATTCGTCCCGCTTCAATTGGCCAATGCCATGCTCGGCCGAGATCGAGCCGTTATAGGCAAGCACGATGCCGTGGACGATCGCATTGATCTCGCGCCAGCGGCCGATGAACGCTTGGATGTCGGCCCCAACCGGCTGGGAGATGTTGTAGTGAATATTGCCGTCGCCCATATGGCCGAAGGCGCAGATGCGGGCGCCGGGGATGGCCTTCATGACAGCCGCATCCGCCTGCGCCATGAAGGCGGGAATGCTGGACACCGGCACGGAAACGTCGTGCTTGATCGATCCGCCTTCCGGCTTCTGCGCCGGCGACATGCTTTCGCGCATATGCCACAGGCTCCGGCGCTGCGCTTCGCTTGCGGCAAGCACCGCGTTTTCCACCAAGCCCGTCGAGATCGCGTTTTCCAGCAACTGGTTCATCATCCGCTCCGCCGTCTCCGCGGAGTCCGAGGTGGAGATGTCGATCAGGACATACCAGGCATGGACAGTCTGAAGCGGATCGCGAACGCCCGGAATATGCCGTGCCGTGAATTCGACGCCGAGCCGTGGCATCAGTTCGAAGCCGGTCAGCGCTGGCCCACAAAGGCTGGCTGCCTTGTCGAACATGTCAAGCGCGTCCTCGACGCTTCTTAACCCGGCAAAGGCGACCTGATGGCCGAGCGGTTGCGGAAACAGCTTCAGCACGGCGCCGGTGATGACGCCAAGCGTGCCTTCGGCTCCGATGAACAGGTCGCGCAGGTCGTAGCCCGTATTGTCCTTTTTCAGCCGCCGCAGTCCGTCCCAGATTTCACCCGTCGGAAGAACGACTTCGAGGCCAAGGCAAAGCTGGCGCATATTGCCATAGGCGAGAACCGCCGTGCCACCGGCATTGGTGGAAAGATTGCCGCCGATCCGGCAGGAGCCTTCCGAACCGAGCGATAGCGGAAACAGGCGATCATGCGCTTCTGCAGCCTTCTGGATATCCGCCAGAATACATCCGGCATCGGCGACGATGACATTGCCAACTGGATCCATGTCGCGAATACGGTTCAGCCGTTGCAGCGACAGCACGATATCGGCAGCGCCGGTGCGCGGAATCTGTCCGGCCACGTGGCCGGTATTGCCCCCTTGCGGCACGATGGCGGCACCGGTCTCCGTTGCGAGTTTCAGGATTTGCGACACCTCTTCCACGGTGCCGGGTTTCAGAACCAGCGGCGTCGTGCCTTTGTAGAGCCCGCGGGATTCGACCAGATAGGGAGCGAGATCGCCCGGCTCCGTCAGGGCGTTCGCCGCACCGACGATGGTGGTGAAGCGGGCGATCAGATCGGGTGAGGGGAGGGTGTTCATCATAGGAGCGGTCCCTTGTGGGTCGCCGGGTTGCTCTTTGCTCCCCTCTTCTCCCCATCGGGGAGAAGGTGGCGCGAAGCGCCGGATGAGGGGGCCCGAAGGCCAGTTCTGTTTGGTTCCGGCCGCGCCGAAGTCCCCCTCATCACCTCGCTTGCGCTCGGCACTTCTCCCCGCTGGGGAGAAGAGGGAGATCGACGCGCGCCCCTGCAACCAACAAGCCATTGTGCTGACCGCAAAGGGAGGACCGTTTGGCGAAGACCAGAGGGATATATCCCAAGACAATTCATCCTTGAGTACCCTCCCTCGGCGCCGCCGCCCGTTCGATGCGGTCGATGATCGCCTCTCCTAATCCATTGGACGGAATAGGGCCGAAGGCGATGGTCGTGGCGCCCGAGGCGTCAGCTTGTTTCATGTAGGCAAAGAGATTGGCCGCCGCCTCCCGCAAATCGCCGGAGCGGCTGAGATCGAGCACCAGCACGGCCTTCTCTTCGCCCGGCAAGACCTTGCCGCCGAAGCGGATGACGGCTTCGCCGGCCGTGACATCCGATGCATTCAGCCGGACTGCCGCTCCCGGCGCATAATGCGAGGCGAGCATGCCCGGCGCCTCGATCGCAGCCCCCGCCGTCTGCGGTCGCTGCACCGTCTTTCCTGTCACTCTTTCAATGTCGGCGACATCCAGCCCGCCCGGCCGCAGCAGCCTGATCTCGTCGCCCTCCACCTTGATGATGGTGGACTCCAGGCCGATCCCGGCTGGTCCGTCGTCGAGGATGAGTGCGACCTTGCCGCCAAGATCGTCCGCGACATGCGCGGCTGTCGTTGGGCTGATCCTGCCGGAAGTGTTGGCGCTCGGTGCGGCAAGCGGCTTGCCGTATCTCTCGATAACCCGGCGGGAAAACCCGTCCGGCATGCGGATCCCCAGTGTATCGAGGCCGGCGGATGCCAGCGGATGCACGCCGCTCTCTGGCTTCATCGGCAGGATCAGCGTCAGCGGCCCTGGCCAGAAAGCCTCGGCAAGCGCCAGTGAAATCGGATCGAAAACAACATGGCGGCGCGCCATGTCGAGATCGCAGACATGGCAGATCAGCGGGTTGAAGCGCGGTCGCCCCTTCATTTCGTAAATACGGGTGATTGCATCGGGATTGGTGGCGTCCGCCGCCAGGCCATAAACCGTTTCCGTCGGGATCGCCACGGGCAGGCCCATGCCCAGTGTGTCGCAGGCCCCCGTCAGGGCGCGCTCCGGTTCCGTCCGTGTATCGATGATCAGGGTCATGCAGCTTCCAAAGTCGCGGCTACGCGCTCTTCGGTCTCTTTACAGGGCATTGCCGAGCCTTGCCAAGCCATTTTGGCCGCGCCGGCAAGCAAGGAGATTGCCAACCGATGTCCGGCGCCGGTCAGAGGCTGTTGATGATCCGGCGAAGCTGCTCGTTGCGCGCGCCGAGCAGCAGCACGTTCTTCAAGGCTTCCTTCGGCTCGGCGGTGCGAAACAGAAGCCCGTTCTCGTGGACCGACCTGTTCAGGATCAGCTTGCCCGCGTCGCGATCCATCTCGGTCGCAACGGCGAAATACATCCGGGAATAGCCGATCTTGACGCTGTCGAAGAACTGCTCGTCGTCGCCGATCTCCGAGAAGAAATTGGCGATGTAGAAGGACCAGCGGACATCGTTGAACTGGGCGAATTTCGTGCGCGCCGTCGTGACGTGGCAATAGCCCAGATGTGGCCGGCCCTGAAGAGTGCGATGGAAGACCACCTTGGGAAAGCGGATCGAGGCATGGAAGGCGTTGATCCGTTCATGGGTGACGGTCGCTGCCGCCTGCAGCTTGCGCCCTGTGCGTTCGGCCACTTCCTGATGTGTGAGATAGCGCTTTTCGTCCGCGTGCCATTCCGGCCGGTGCCGATTGATACGCCCGGTGCGCAGGAATTCTGTATGAACCGCGATTTTCGGCGGCGGAGCCGTTTTCGCAACTGCAGCGGCGTCGAAATATCTCAAGTTTGACATCGGCCTGAACCCGGATTTTGCTGGGTATGCGGGGATCATATACCACGGCGTCATAATCCCCATAAAACTACATGCTTAGGGTTAATGGGACCTTTCCATAGGTAGCCGGGCATGATGGTGCGAGGCTTTCGCCGGAGCCGGAAGAACAGGCCCCGGCCATGTCGCAAAATGACCCGAGTTTTGCAGAACCGGCACGCCGTCGCCGCTAAAACGGGCATCTGCCTAAATAACGAAAAATATCGTTGTTTCTGCTTAGAAAATGACCAGCGATCACAGCCGCAACCGCTCTATTTTCTTGTCGCCTTTCTGGAATCGGATGTCGCTTTCCAACGGCTGTTTTGACGCGGCGCAGGATTAGATGGCAATACTCAAGGTGCTGCCTTTACAGGGAGGGCGGAGAATTGGGAAGCCGGTCGAAATCCGGCGCTGCCCCCGCAACGGTGGTGGAGCGAAACCCGGCAAAAAAGTCACTGGAGAGATCCGGGAAGGCGCCGGGAAGGTCTGACAAGACAGCTCCAGAGCCCGGAAACCAGCCTTGTTTGTGAAAAGATGTCTTGGTTGCGGCGGGCAGCCGGAGAGTGAACCAGTTTATCCACGCGTTCTCCCGGCGCGGCGGCGGTTCCTTTCCTTGGCTCGCGGACCACAAGTGGCGAGCACAAGGAAACGACGATGGATCTGCGCAGCGAAGTCCTCCGCAAATTGAAGAACCGCAAGGACGGGCATAGCCTGGAGCAGGCCTTCTACACCGATCCCGATCTTTACAAGCTCGATATGGAGCAGATCTGGTACAAGGACTGGCTTTTCATCGGTCATGACTGCGAAGTGCCCAGGGCCGGTAACTATTTCACCGTGCAGGTGGGCGCCTATCCGGTCGTCGTCGTGCGGGACCGCCAGGGCGTGGTGCGCGCCCTGCATAATTCCTGCCGGCATCGCGGGTCGCGGGTCTGCGCCGGGCAGAAAGGGTCTTCCGCCAAGCTCGTCTGTCCCTATCACCAATGGACCTACGAACTCGATGGCAAGCTCATTTATGCGCGCCAGATGGGCGAGGATTTCGACAAGGGCCAGCACGGCCTGAAGCCCATCCACTGCGAAACCATTGGCGGCTATATCTTCATCTGCCTTGCAGACGAGGCGGCGGATTTTCAGCCGATGCGCGACATGGTCCTGTCCTATCTCGCTCCGCACAATCTGAAGGATACGAAGGTCGCCTTCGAAAGCACCATCATCGAGAAGGGCAACTGGAAACTCGTCTGGGAAAACAACCGCGAGTGCTATCATTGCGCGGCCAACCATCCCGAGCTCTGCCGCACCTATCCGGAAGCGCCGACCGCAACCGGCGTGCAGGGCGCCAAGGACGATCCCGTCATCGCAGCCCATTGGGCAAAGTGCGAAGCGGAAGGTCTGCCGAGCGAATTCAGGATGTCGGCCACCGGCCAGTTCCGCGTTGCCCGCATGCCACTGATCCAGGAAGCCGAGAGCTACACCATGTCCGGCCGTCGTGCCGTCCAGCGCCAACTGTCGGACGATGTCAGCCAGAGCCATATCGGCACCTTGCTGATGTTCCATTATCCCAGCACCTGGAACCATGTTCTGGCCGACCATGCCATCACGTTCCGCGTGCTGCCGCTCGGGCCTGAGCTGACTCAGGTTACGACCAAGTGGCTCGTCCACAAGGATGCGGTCGAAGGCGTTGACTACAACCTCGATGAACTCACCCATGTCTGGACCGAAACCAACGATCAGGACCGCCAGATCGTCGA